>NZ_CP036278.1:0-1321758 GCF_007748035.1 Aeoliella mucimassa | reverse complement strand
CCCGGCGCCGGCGCGTGCGGCGGCATGTACACGGCCAACACCATGGCCAGCGCGATCGAGGCCCTCGGCATGAGCCTGCCTTACTCGTCGAGCATCCCAGCGGTGTCTTCCGACAAGCGGAAGGAGTGCATCGAAGCCGGCGCGGCGATGCGTCTGCTGCTCGAGAAGGACCTCAAGCCTCGCGACATCATGACCCGCGCGGCGTTCGACAACGCGATGAACCTGATTATCGCTGTCGGTGGATCGACCAACGCGGTGCTGCATCTGCTGGCGATGGCTCGGGCGGTCGACGTGAAGCTGACGATCGACGACTTCCAAGCCGCGAGCGATCGCGTGCCGCTGCTGGCCGACCTGAAACCGTCGGGCCGGTTCGTTCAGGAAGAGCTGCACGAAGTCGGCGGAACCCCGGCCGTGATGAAGCTGCTGCTGGAGCACGACCTGATCGACGGAAGCTGCATGACAGTCACCGGCAAAACCGTGGCCGAAAACCTGGCCGACCTGCCGGGCCTCAAGGAAGGTCAGCAAGTGATCGCCCCGTTCGACAAGCCGCTCAAGGCGACCGGTCACCTCCGCATCATGCGGGGCAACTTCTGCCCCGACGGCGCGGTGGCCAAGATCACCGGCAAAGAAGGGCTGCTGTTCTCCGGCACGGCCAACTGCTTCGACAGCGAAGAAGACATGCTGCACGCGTTGGAAGAGAAGAAGATCAACAAAGGCGACGTGGTGATCATTCGCTACGAAGGTCCGCAGGGTGGTCCCGGCATGCCCGAAATGCTGACGCCGACCAGTGCGATCATGGGTGCGGGACTCGGCAAGGACGTCGCGCTGATGACCGACGGCCGGTTTAGCGGCGGCTCGCACGGATTCATCGTCGGCCACGTAACGCCCGAAGCCCAGGTCGGCGGCCCGATCGCGCTGGTGCAGAACGGCGACACGATCACGATCGACGCCGAAGCGAACACGATCATGGTCGATGTCTCCGACGACGAGATGGCGAAGCGCAAAGCCGCCTGGAAGGCCCCCGAATACAAAGCCACCCGCGGCACGCTTTACAAGTACATCAAGAACGTGAAGAGCGCAAGCGAAGGTTGTGTGACGGATGAATAGGTAAACGATTTGCTTGAAACCGACCAAGGGATTGCCAGGGTAACTAGATGTAGCGAACTACTTTCTCACCCCATGGGAGAATCGCCATGCGCTGCTACGCTTCATTTCTGGCTGTATTGTTCACGGTTTCGTTCGCATCCATCATCTCGGCGGCCACCACCGCGGAGCAGGTAGAACCTTACCTCGTCGAGGGTCGCATCGCCGAGGGAGTAGAGCACTTTGCGAAGCTAGCGACACCCGATAATCCAGAAGCACAGTATGCTTTGGGCGTGCTGCAAACGCTCAGCGCGGTCGAAGGACTCACGCAGGACTTGTTCCGCTACGGCCTGAAGACCGATAGCCCCGACTTGCCGTTCGTGCGACTGCCGGTGCCGAAGAATGAGCACCCGGAGAAACTCACGTACGCGAAGTCGCGACAAGTACTGCAGGACTTTGTGAACGACCTGGAAACGGCCCAAACCACCCTCGAAGGCATCGAGGCCGACGAGGTGAAACTCAAGCTGCCGGTCGGTTTGATTCGGCTCGACATCAATGGCGACGGAATCGCCAGCGAAGAGGAGACCTTTTGGAAGGTGTTTGTCGCGGTCGGCGGCGGTGGTCGCCGGCAGCAACTCGAGGCCGACCAGCAGCGGTACGAGATTGGGTTCGATAAGGCCGACGTCCACTGGCTGATTGGCTACACCCACCTGCTACAAGCGATGAGTGAAGTCTGGTTGGCCTACGATACCGAGGAATTCTACACGGTCACCGCGTCGACGTTCTTCGCCGGTGCGGATGCTCCCCCGTTCGAACTTGGCACTGGCAACAACGGCGGCTTTAACGTCGATCGGATCGCCGACGCCATCCTCGCGATTCACTTGATGAAGTTCCAGGTCGTCGAGCCCGAGCGAACGCAAGCCGCCCTTAAGCACCTGCAACAGACCATTACCGAGAGCCGCAAGGTGTGGGATGCGATCGCCAAGGAAACCGACGACGATCGCGAGTGGATCCCCGGCCCCGAGCAAACCAGTATCACTCCTTTGCGCGTGAATCGAGAGCAAGTGGAGGGCTGGAAGATGTTTCTCGACGAAGCCGAGTCCGTGCTGGCAGGCGAGAAGCTACTGCCGCACTGGCGAGTCGCCAAGGGTCATGGCATCAACCTGAAGCGAGTGCTGAACGAACCTCGCGAGTTCGACGCGGTGATGTGGATGCACGGCGCAGCCGCCCTGCCCTACCTGGAGGAAGGAGACTGCGTGACTCAACGGACCGCCAGTACGTTGCAGCGGATGTTCAACGGCAACTTCTTCTCGTTCGCAGTGTGGTTCAACTAACGCGGAGACTACTGCACGTCGTCCCTTTCCTAACTCCCATGCCCATCGCCCATGCAGCTCTTTCTCGATTTCTATCGTGAGAACGCGCGGCTGTTTTACAACACGCAGCTGGTGCTGGCGATGTTTGGCATGGGAGCAACCAGCTCGGTAGCGCAGTTTCGCAGTGTGTTTCGCCGCCCGTGGGACATCGCGCTGGTACTGTTCCTGCAGTACTTGCTAATGCCGAGCGTCGCGGTCGCACTGGCTTGGATCACGCAGCTACCCCCGCCGATGACCGTGGGGCTGGTGCTGCTGGCTTCGCTACCGAGCGGCAGCCTGTCGAACATCCTCACGTTCCTCGGCCGCGGCAACGTTGCGCTGTCGATCACCACTACGTGTGCTTCGACAGCGATCTGTTTGCTGGCAACGCCGATCGTGCTCGACGCCTTTACGATCGGGCACCTGCCGGAAGGCTTCCACATGCCGTGGGATCAGATCTTACTAAGCATCGTACTACTACTCGTGCTGCCGCTGGTCGTAGGCATGGTAATTGGTTCGCTCAAACACTCCTGGCGGCGCCCCCTCAGCAAGCTGGCAGTGTGGGGGAGCATGATCGCGGTGGGGGGCGTGTGGGTCGGCGCCATCGGGGGTGGGCAGATTGAGATCCTGCATTACGGCTGGCAGGCTCCCGCGCTCATCGTGGTGTTCATCGTGCTCAGCATGCTAGTCACCAACGAGGGGATGCTCGCGATGGGCTACCAGAAAGACGAGTCGTTCACGCTCAGCATTGAGGTCTCGATGCGTAATGGAAATCTCGGTATCGCGCTGCTCACCCCTTTGTTTGGTGAGCTCACTCGCGAGAACGACTTCCATCAAGGCGGCTTGTACTCGTGCCTGTTCGGCGGCGGAGCAATGATGGTGTTTGGACTCATCGCGGTCGGCCGGCGGCATCTTCGCTTTGCCTTACAACGCCGAGCCAAGCAGGCAATTGAATGAGCGCATAACAAAAGCCGGACTGGCAGGCAGTCCGGCTTTTTGAAGCGGTGCGTGAGAGAGTGTGTGGACAACTCGACGTTACGCAGCCGCTTTGGTGTATTCTTTTAAGAATCCTTTAAACAGAATGAGGTGTTCTTCTTCGTCAGCAAGCAAACGAATGCAAAGATCCTGAGTCACATAGTCCTCGCCATCGGTCGCCTTGATCACCTTCTTGTAGTGATCGCAAGCCGACTGCTCCGCGTCGATCACCGCCTTGATCACTGCGACAACATCGGTCGCATCTTCGGGCGGTTGTATCTGGCTATCGACTTTCACGCTCTTCGAACCTGGCACGCTTCCACCAAGTTGCTTGATACGATTGCCCAGCAGCGTCGCGTGGCCAAGCTCTTCGGTAATGTCGGCGGCCAGCGCTTTCTTGATTTCTTCCGCACGAACCCCATCGAGATTAATGCTGTTCGCCAAGTAGTTCATCACCGTTTCAAGTTCCATGCTATAAGCCTTCGTGAGCAGGCTAATCACTTCGTCGTTGGTAGCGGCCATGGGGAGTCGTCCTTTCTTTTGTTTGCCACCTGTAGGTTCGATTGTTCTCTAACACACTGTAGGATTCCGCCCGCTTTTGACCATGCATTTGATGCTTGTTTCAAGGAGTCGAAAAGTAAAAAACAAACTGCCGAAATTTGTGTTGCCGCTCACCACGCCAGCGCGTATAGAACCTTCAGCCTTCGGCAATGAGCAACGCCGGACGCATCGCTTTGCTATCTGGCCAGATAAGCACAACGCATGCATTCGCATGTGTCGCAAGGACGTGTCTCGTATCTTGAAACACCGACCCCAGACAGGAGTCATTCCCATGTTGAGTAGAAAGTTTGTAGCGCCGCTGGCAGCTGCCCTGGCGCTAACGTTGAGTACCGCAACCACTTCGTCGGCAGCCGATATTGTCGATACCGCCGTGCAATCGGGTAAATTCAATACCCTCGTTGCAGCAGTGAAAGCAGCCGACTTGGTTGATACACTAAAGGGCGAGGGACCGTTCACGGTTTTCGCTCCCACCGACGAAGCATTTGCAGCCCTTCCCGAGGGCACCGTGGAAACCTTGCTGAAACCAGAAAACAAGGATCAGCTGCGAGCAATTCTCCTGTATCACGTTGCCGCTGGCAGTGTGGATAGTAAGCAGGTTACCAAAGTAACTGGTGTGACCACCGCCAACGGTCAACGTGCTGACATCGCGGTCAAAGATGACAAAGTAATGGTCGACAATGCAACCGTGGTAAAGGCCGACATCGGATGTGACAACGGTGTGATCCACGTGATCGACAAAGTGATTCTTCCCGAGAGTAAGACGCTTCCTGAAGTTGCCGAGAAAGCGGAAGCTTTCTCGACACTGCTCGCTGCCGCAAAGGCAGCCGGCCTGGTCGACACGCTCGCTGGCGACAAGGAACTGACCGTATTCGCTCCGACCGACGAAGCGTTCGAAGCCCTGCCTGAGGGTACCGTCGAAACGCTACTGAAACCAGAGAACAAGGAGAAACTGGTTCAGGTTCTCGCTTACCACGTGGTGGCGGGACGTGTCTACAGCACCGACGCGGTAGAGGCTGGCACGGCCAAAACGCTGCAAGGGTCGACGATTTCGATCAAGACCGAAGGCGACGAAGCGATGGTCAACAACGCCAAACTGTTGAAGACCGACATCGATGCCTCGAACGGCGTGATCCACGTGATCGATAAGGTGCTGCTGCCCCCCACCGAGGAAACCTCGTCGACCACTCCCGCTAGTGGTCACGTGAAGTCGGTGGTTTGCAACGGATAAGTAAATCACTTGCTTAAGAGCTAGTGCATCCGAAGGCCGGCCTGTTGCTTTTGCAACAGGTCGGCTTTGTTTTGTGCGTTCGACTACTTTTCGCTACAGTATGGTGCCTTGCTTCGAACCTTCCTCACCCCTGCTAATCATGCCAGCTGACTCCGAACCTACGAACTTCGAATCGTCCACTCCCAAGTTGCGGATCCGCGCGGCCAACGACAAACCGATCAACCACGATGGCGACTTCGTGTTGTACTGGATGATCGCCTATCGCCGGACCGAGTGGAATTTTGCCCTCGAGCGAGCAGCCGCCTGGGCGGCAGAGTTGGGCAAGCCGCTGGTGGTGCTCGAAGCCTTGCGGTGCGACTACAAATGGGCCAGCGACCGACTGCATGCATTCGTCATTCAAGGTATGGCCGATAACCAGCAGTCGCTCGCCAAGAAGTCGCGTGCTGCGAGTTACTACCCTTACCTCGAGCGCCAGCCAGGCAATGGCTCGGGTTTGCTCGAGGCCCTGAGCGACCAGGCCTGTCTGGTAGTGACCGACGACTTCCCTTGCTTCTTCTTGCCTCGTATGGTTCGCGTGGCCGCCCGCAAGGTATCGACCACCATGGAGGTGATCGATTCCAACGGTCTGCTCCCCATGCGTGCGGCCGACAAAGTCTACTTGCGGGCGTACGACCTGCGGCGATTCCTACAGAAGGCACTGCCCGACCACCTCTCGGAACTCCCGAGCCCCGACCCGCTGGCCGACTACAAGATCCCTACGCTTGAGAAGCTCCCTGCGAAAATCACCAAGCAGTGGCCGGTTGCGGAGGTCGAAGCGATTGCCGACGACCTGTCGAAGCTTGAAGCGTTTCCCATCGATCATCAAGTAGGCGTTGTCGAAAGCTTACCCGGCGGCGCGGTAGCGGCTCAGAAAAGGCTACGCGACTTCCTGAAGCACAAGCTCGATCGCTATGGCGAAGAACGCAACGAGCCGCAAAAAGAAGTGAGCAGCGGGTTCTCGCCGTACCTGCACTTTGGGCATTTGTCGGTGCATCAAGTGTTCGCCGAGTTGGTGGAGCAGTTGAAATGGACTCCCAACAAGCTTGCGAAGAAGGCCAATGGCAGCCGCTCGGGCTGGTGGGGCATGGAAGAGACTTACGAGTCGTTTCTCGACGAGCTCGTCACCTGGCGCGAACTGGGATTCAATATGTGTTCGCGACAGGAGGACTATACCCACTACGAGTCGCTGCCCGACTGGGCGAAGGAAACGCTCGGCGAGCATGCCTCGGACGACCGGGAGTTCACTTACACACTCGAAGAGTTTGAGCAGGCGAACACTCACGACGAGCTATGGAACGCTGCCCAGAATCAATTGGTCCGCGAGGGGTACATTCACAACTATCTCCGCATGCTTTGGGGAAAGAAGATCCTGGAGTGGACCGAGTCGCCGCAAGATGCGTTGGCCGTGATGATCGAGCTGAACAATAAGTACGCCCTCGATGGGCGCAACCCAAACAGTTATAGCGGTATCTTCTGGGTACTTGGGCGGTACGATCGGGCGTGGGGTCCCGAGCGGCCGATCTTCGGCAAGATTCGCTACATGAGTAGCGACAACACCGCTCGCAAAGTGAAAGTGAAACAGTACATCGAAAAGTACCAATAAAAAAAGACCCGATATAAAATCGGGTCTTGAAAGGTTATTTGTTATTTCATTTGGCGATTAGCAAAAGCCAGCCAACACATTTGCGTCGTCTTGTTCACGAAGTTTATCCAACGCCCGATTGGCGAGTTGTCGGGCACGTTCTTTCGAAATACCCATCCGCTTACCAAGGTGGCTAAATGAAATCTTGCTATCTTCGTCAAACCCAAAGCGAGCACGAATAATTTGCTTTTCACGATCGTCAAGCACTTCCATCATCTGCGAAAGCAACTCGCTGAGCGACTTCCAACGATCGACCGCTTTGCCAGGATGCTCAAAATCTTCCTCAACGACCGACTCAAGCACATCGCCCGGCGTGGGAGCGAAGCGTTGCGAGTCGCGGCGGCTATTCATTACCAAGCGGTTCAGATCACGTCGCACCGCGCAGGTAGCATAAGTACTAAAGCGATACCCACGATCGCAATCAAACTTCTCAACCGCACGAATCAGGGAGGCGATGCCGCGGCTCAACAGATCGTCGAACGGATTCCGCGGATCGGCGTACTTGCGAGCGATCGACATGACCAGTCGCGTGTTTGCTTGAATCAAATAGTTTCGCAAGCGATCCGCCCGCTCCAGGTACTCTTCGGCTTCTTCCACCTTACCGCGTGCTGGTCGCGAGGGATGAAGTGTGCCCAGAACAGCGGCTGCATGATACTTACAATAGTTCATGCGAAAGAAGACCTGCTGCTCCATTTCAGCCGTGAGTAGCGGTGTAGCGCACATCCGTCGCAGGTGCGGCGGAAGCCCTTCGCCCCCTTTGGCGTGAGTGGTTTCGTGGCCGAGCTCAATGGCCGCCAGTTGTTCGTCTTCCGGCGTTGCTTCGGCGTCGGCAAAACGTTCACTGGCAATGAAGCTGATATTCAGATCGGCCAGCGATTCGGCGCGTTGCCGCAGCTCGTTGTTTCGGCTCTTATTTGCGGTCGATTTTGTCCTGCCCTTAGTCGTCATTCTTTTCTCTCCGTGTCGTCGCACACACCTAAAAACGTTCAAATCGTCCACACACGAAATCCTATGCCTAGGAGGCAGGGGCTGCAAGTACAAAAACGTCCAAATCGTCCAAACATCCAGAATTCGCCCAAAACCGCACTTCGGCGCAATTTGGCCCTGCGGCTCCAGATTCGGCCGCTAGTGAATGAAGCAAATAAGGGTTAGATTCGAGGGTTTGGACCCCCTTTTTCGGCGTCAATTAAAGAGCCGTTGCTCCCTTTTTCCCGACGAGACTTATCATGTTGCCGGCCGTTCCCCTCGAACAGATGATTGCCACCGTCAAACAGCAATACAGCGACCGCTACCAGCAGCCCCCCACGTGGGTGGTCTCCGCTCCTGGCCGAGTGAACCTGATTGGTGAGCACACCGATTACAACGACGGCTTTGTGATGCCGATGGCCATCGAACGCTACGTGGTGATTGCTGCCGGCCCGGCCGAAGGCACTGGCAACACGCTGCGAGTTTCGAGCGACGCGATGGAAGGCGAGATCACGATCGACGTCGATCAGCCAGTGCCGGATGATCTGCCGCAGTGGGGCATCTACGTCCGCGGCGTGCTGGTCGAGATGCTCGAAGCAGGCTTTCCCTGTGGAGCACTCCAGGCGACGATTCACGCCAACGTTCCGCTGGGTGGTGGACTCTCCAGCAGCGCGGCACTCGAAGTCGCTACCGCCACCATGGTGGAAGCAGCGGTTGGCAAGTCGCTTGGCGGTCCCGAAGTGGCCAAGCTGTGCCAACGTGCTGAGAACATTCATGTCGGCATGCCTTGCGGCATCATGGACCAATTCAGCTCGGCCGTTTGCGAGGCCGATCACTTGATGCAACTCGATTGTCGGTCGCTGGCTACCAAGCAGGTGCCATTTACGAATCCTGACATCACGGTGCTGATCATCAACACCAACGTGAAACGCGAGTTGGCTTCGAGCGCTTATCCGATTCGCCGCGGTCAGTGTGAAACAGCCGCCAAGCAACTCGGCGTGAAGGCTCTGCGTGATGCAACGATGCCGATGCTCGACAAGATGGCTGCGCAGATCGAAGAAGTGGTTTACCGCCGGGCGCGACACGTGATCACTGAAAACCGCCGGGTGGAAGACATGGCCACCGCGTTGGAGACCAACAACTGGGCGCTGGCCGGCGAGTTGATGTACGCCAGCCACGACTCGCTGCGCGACGACTACGAGGTTAGCTGCGACGAGTTAAACCTGCTGGTCGACACCGCTCATCAAATTGGCACCAACGGCGGGGTAATTGGTTCGCGACTCACCGGCGCCGGCTTCGGTGGTTGCACCGTGACGCTCGTGGAGACTGAAGCGGTGGAAGACGTTGCCAAGCGTCTGAAGCAAACCTACCAGACCACGCTGAACATCGAACCAACGCTGTTCACCACCCGCCCGGGCAAAGGGGCCCACATCGCCGAGGGTTAACCGAGCGCGAGGTCTTAACAGAATCTTCCCATATGGTGGAGCCCGATCGGTTACAATCGGGCTCCTTCCTTAACCATACTTTGGAGATTCCTCATGCCCCGATCCCTCCTGCTTTCATCCCTCCTGGCACTTGGCTGTCTACTTGGCAGCACGACCGTGGTAATGGCTCACGAAGGTCATGACCACGAGCATGAAGCCGAAGCGAACGAAACCTCGACCAGCGCAGTTGCCCTGCCAACTGGCGTGGTGCTGCCCGAAATCGAAGGCCCCCGCCCTTGGTCGGACAAGCCTGTACTGAACGACCCGCAACGTTTTCAGATTGCTATCATGACCGACCGCACTGGCGGTCACCGCCCTGGCATCTGGATGGACGCAGTGCGGAAGCTCAACATGATGCGTCCCGAGTTTGTGCTTTCGGTGGGCGACCTGATTGAAGGCTATACCGAAGATCGCGACGAAGTCGAGAAGCAATGGACCGAATTCCTGGGCTTCATCGATCAGATGGATATGCGGTTCTTCTTTGTCGCTGGCAACCACGACGTAACGAACCCCACCATGCAAAAGATCTGGCGCGAGCATTTTGGCCGCTCGTGGTACTCGTTCGATTACAAGAACGTGCACTTTGTTTGCTTGTGCAGCGAAGATCCCGTGAATCGCATCGGCGACGAGCAACTAGAATGGTTGCAGAACGACCTGAACGAACATGCCGACGCCCGCTGGACCTTAGTGTTTTTGCACAAGCCTCTGTGGACCTACGCCGAGCGTCAACTGGCTGCTGACAACCAAGACAAAACAAACTGGAAGCGCGTGGAAGGCATGCTGGTCGACCGCCCGCATACCGTGTTCTCGGGACACATCCACCATTACGTCCAATATAAGCGGAACAACCAAGAGTACTTCGCCCTGGCGACCACCGGTGGTGGCTCGGCATTGCGTGGTAACGAGTACGGCGAGTTCGATCAGGTCACTTGGCTCACCATGGAACCCGATGGCCCGCACGTGGCCAACTTGCGTCTCGATGGCATCCTGCGTCCCGACGTGGTGACCGAAGAGAGCATCGCCCGGTTCAATGGTTTCCTGGCGAACACCGGTGTCGAGGTGGCTCCCATCTTGATCGAAGGCAACGAGAGCGATGCCTTCTCGACCGGCGAGATCGTGCTGCGGGTGCGGAACGATTTCGACGAGCCGATCGTGATGAAGGGCAAGATCGAAGGCCTGCCGCTTAAGGGTCTAACGGTCGATCCTTGGGAAATGGAAATCGAAGCAGCTGCAGGTGAGTCGGTCGAGCAGCACATTCATGTCGAGTTCACCAAGGCCATCGAGTTCGAAGCCCTGGCCCGTACCGTGCTGACCGCCACGCTCAAAAGCACTGGCGACGATCCTCTGTCGTCGGAACTCGTGGTGCCGGTCGTGATCGATCGCCGATTCACGCTGCCGGAGCTGGCCGAAATGCCAGAACTCGACGGCGTGATCGAAGAATGGCCGAGCGAACGGACCAACGAAATGGCTGATAAGCCACTGGTGCTCGGCAATCAGACCGGTTGGAAAGGCCCTGGCGACGCAACCGCCAAGTTCTTCGCCCGCCAGGTTGGCGACCGCGTATACGTGGCAGCCAAGGTGGTGGACGATCGACTGCAGCCCGGCGATGAGGTCGAGCTGCTCATCGATCCTCGCGGGGTGGATGTGCGCAGCAGTGATCCCCGCTATGCCCGCACTGGTCTGTCGATCACCGCGACCGCTCCTGTGGATGGCGAAGAGACCAAGGTCAAAGCGGTACGTCTACGGAATGGTCGCACTTACCCCGGCACGCAAGCGGCCGCGAAGGTGACCGACGACGGTTACGACGTCGAGTTCTCGATTCCTCTGCGGCTCGTCAAAGAGGTGCAAGGTAAGAACTGGCACAGCCTGCAAGGCACCTTGGTGCTGCACGATGTCGACGAGCCGAACGAGAAAGCCGCAGAGGTGGTTTGGCGCGGTACGCAGCGCGTCCGCCAGGTGAACACCGGCTTCGGTCACTTTGTTCCCGAGGCCAACTAGTTCGCCTTAACTCAGTTGCTTTTGCATCGTGATGTGGGCAATGCCTACTTCCACGAATTCGTCCCCACAGCGGTGGTAGCCGAGTTTTTCATAGAACTCGGCGACCACCGCGCGGGCGGCGAGCTCGATACTACTGATCCCCCGCCCGACGAGCTGTTGCTCGACCGTTGTCAGCAGCAACCGCCCGCAACCCGACTTTTGCTGCGATGCATCGATCGCCATCTGGCGCAGCTTGACGTGTGTTGGGCTCTTGGGAAGGGCAATCACGCAGCCGACCAACTGCTGGCCGTTGAACAGGCCGTAGTGCCATTGATCGTGCTCTTCGTCGAGCGGATCGTCGTACACGCACAGTCCGAGCGGAATCCGCAATACCTGGTTCCGCAGCTCTAACTCGGCCTGGTACTCGGGCGACTGGTAGGCGATTTCGCGAACTTCCATCGGTGGTCTTCCCCGTTTGCGCAGTCTGCCTGCAATTTGGTAAACGAATTGAATCCTCCGCCCTAACGTTCGCTGCTGACGATTTCGTTAGCGAATCGTAGCGACCGAAGACAAGTCGTCGATTGCTTTTCGCGTGGCCGCTTCGACCGCTTGCTGCCAGTCGAGGTTGGCGAACTCGTCGCGGGCGTGGGCGAAGATGATGGCTCGCGAGCTGTTGACGATGGCCCCCAGACCATTGGCATCGAACGCCGGAGCAACGTCGGCCGCGGTGCCGCCTTGGCTTCCATAGCCAGGCACCAAGAACCAGGTGTGCGGCATCAGGGCACGCAGCTCGCCCAGTTGCTCGGGATAGGTCGCACCGACCACCGCCCCGGTGACTCCATAGCCACACGCACCGGCCGAGTCGGCCGCCAGACGCTCGACGAGTCCCCCCACGTGCTGGTAGATGGTCGATCCGTCGGCGGTGAGGTCTTGCAGCATCTTGCCGCCGGGGTTGGAGGTTTTCACCAGCACGAACAACCCTGCCGCGCGGTCGCTGGCGACCTGCACAAACGGTTCGAGGCTGTCGTCGCCCAGGTAGGGACTCACGGTCAAAGCATCGCCGCGCCAGGCCGACGACTCGCCGAGCCAACCATCGGCATAGCCTTCGGCGGTGGAGCCAATGTCGTTGCGTTTGCCATCCATCACCAGCAGAACGCCGAGCTTGCGGGCGTGGTCGATCACTTCGGCCAGCGCCTGCATGCCTTGCCAGCCGAGCTGCTCAAAGAAAGCGACCTGAGGCTTCACGGCCGGCACCAGGGGAGCAACAACATCGAGAATGCCGATGCTAAAGTCGCGATAAGCGGCCGCCTTTTCGGCCAGCGAATCGCCCACTGACTTCAAAGTCTCAGGCAGCGAACTCCACCGCGGATCGAGCCCCACCACCAACGGCGTTTTCTTGGTACGAACTTGGTCGGTCAGGCGATCGAAAAACGGTTGCGTCATGGTTCCCAATACCTAATACGTTGGCGAGGTGTGGTGGATGTGTGTCGTGGACCTCGAGGTCCGGTTGGCTCACAGCGAGTTTGACCAGGCAAACAGCCAAGGGTTAGACTAACGGCTTCGGCCCTGTTTCTGAAGGGCTCCAACGCTAACCGCTCGCCTGCTTCGATGAACGCCCTCTCTCGCTTTGGTTTTGCTCTCGTTTTATCGCTGATTCTGGCCTCCTCCGTCCTGGCCCAAGAGACCACGACCACCTGGCGGGCGGAGGTGCTGCTCGCGGCCGACTTCGAAATGGGCAGCGTGAGCATCGGCGACCTCGATCCCGCACTGCCGGGCAACGAGGTGGTAGTCGCCACACAATCTGGCGAAGCATGGATGCTCGCCCTTCAGTTCGATCGCTGGGTTTCGCAGCGGATCGCCAAGAGCACGGGTGAGATACTGATGGGCGCGATCGGCGACGCCGATCCGACCCACCCTGGCAACGAGTTTGTCGGCGTCGGCATGGTCCACGGTCCTGAGTCGCTCGAAGGCCCAGGCCAGGCAACCATGGCCTGGAAGCAAGGCGACGACTGGCACAGCCGTGTAATCTACACCGACGATCGCATGCTGCACGGAGTCGGCATCGGCGACGTCGACAAAGCTCCCGGCACCGAAGTAATCGTCACCGGCTTTTCGCACCGAGTTCAGGTGCTAAAGCATCGCGAGACCGAGTTCGCGGGCGAAGTGGTTTACGTGGCCAACGATCGGATGAAAGTGGTGCTGCCTGCCGAAGTGCTGGCCGAACACTCAGGCCTCGAGCTACTCACGACCGGCTCCGACGGCTGTCCTCAGGTGCTCTGGCAAGGGGAGCTTGGCTGGTGCCATCAAACGATCATGGCCGACCCATGGGGGCAAAGCCGCATCACGTCGGGGCCGGCTGGCATCGTCATCGGCGGCGATGGCGGCAAAGTGACGCTTGCCACTCGCAAAAACGACGGCTGGCAAACCGAAGTGGTTGGCCGCGACACCGCCAAAATCCGCGGAGTCGTGCTCAGCGATCTCGATCCGGCCGTCGATGGTCCCGAAATTTACAGTTGCGGTTACTCGGGACGGGTGCTGCAGTTCACGCAGACCAGCGAAGGGTACTGGCAGTCGCGCGTCATCCACTCCGGCGATCAAACCTTGCATCACCTGCTCGTCGGCGAGTTCGATGCCCGCCACGAAGGCCCTGAGTTGGTGACTTGCGGGCATGGTGGCAAACTGATCGCCCTCTATCCCGAGCCGTCTCGCTAGGCGAGTTACTTTCCGCCATCGAGCCAGTAAGTGATAATCGCCGAGTAATAGGTGCCATGTAGCGACGAGACTTCGTCGGGCGTGCGGCCGTAGCCGCCGTCGTTGTTCTTGCAGCTCGCAATGAACGCCCGCAGCTTGTCGGCATCTCTTGGCTGGGCATCCAAGCGACGATAGAGCCGCACCACGCGGTAGCATGATTCGAGGTCCGAGGGGCCTGGCTCGTCGGAGCCCCAACCGCCATCGGTGCGGCGACCGGAGTCGAGAATCTCGAGGATTCGCTCCTTGTCCACTTCGCGTCCGAGTCGCATCTCGGCCACCCCGTACAGCGCGGTAGAGCGAGCCACACCGGGCCCTTCGCCAAACGAGCCATCGTCGTTGCGAGCCTTGTCGATTACCGCGAGCCACTTGTCGATGTTCGGCACCGTGTACTCCAGTTCGTCGAGCGACGAGGCGACCATGCGAATCTGCTCGAAACCTTCGGTATGCTCGTTCATGAAAGCCATGCCGCGTTCCACGTACTTGTCGTTCGGTAGCTTCAGTTCGCCTAGAATCATGAGCCCGACCGAAGTGCTAATGGGATCGGCCTCGGCTTCGGGATTCGCGGCAAATCCTCCGACGTCTTCGCGATAGCACGCATTGAGAAACTCGATCACCCCCTCGCGATCGGCTGGCTTGCCCCCTAGCAGGCGGAGGCCTCGCAATCCGGTGCGGGTGGTGCGTAGCGTTGGCTTGGGCTCTTCACCTTCAGGCGTTGGAAACGAGATGAACCCGCCGCACTCGGTTTGCTTTTGCTGCAGGAACTCGATGGCCGCTGGTTTGTCGGGCAGCGAGGCAATGATGGCAAGCAAAACGAAAACATACCGCATGGTTCGACTCCCTGGATCTAAGCGCGAGTGGTTCTATCTTTGAGTGATTCGGTTGGTGCTAGTGCAAATCGCTGTCGGCGATGATCTCGCTGCCTGCTTTCGTCACCAGCCCGGCAAATACATCGCGGTCGAGCGTATCGGTGACCATTTGCACCGAGCCATCGCACAGCAGGATGTGTGCCCCCCCGGGATGAAAGGCGTAGAGCCCCCAGTTGTTATTGCAGTTCACCGTGCAGGGCCCGCCGGGCGTTCGGCCGTCGGCCGAGAAGGTTTTGTAGATCGTAGAATTGTACGACGCCCAAGGCCCCCACCAGTTGGCCCACTTCAGCCCGTCGTTAGTCGGTTGCTGCTCGCCGAGAATCCAATGATCGGGCCGGCCGGCGAACTCGCCGACGAGCAGTGTGTGCGACAGCCCGTCGGTGATCTTACGCAGCGGCTGGATTTGATTGTCGCGGAGCGCTGCCGAGTGAGCGGTGTCGGCCGCGGCGGCCCGCTGGGCCTCGGGCCACCAGTAAGCGTCGACGCTGTTCGGCACAAAGTAGTCGCCTGCTGCGCCGCGGGCGCCGGTTTCGGTGCCATCTTGGTCGATGATGTCCACGTAGCGACTCGGCGGCGCGGTCGGGCACACAAACACAGGCAGCGGCACTTGGATGTAGGGCTGGTTGTCGGGAGCGTAGAAGTCCTGCTCGGTGTCGTATTGCTCGCCAAGCGGTTGCTGCTCCATGTACGCCAGTAAGTAGGGGCCCCACCCTTGGTGTGGGCTGGGGCGATGCCTTCGTGGAGGGAAGCCTCCATGGGCTCCCTCGTAGTTGTGGAAAGCGAGGCCCTGCTGCTTCAGGCTATTCATGCAGTGCGACCGCCGAGCACTCTCGCGGGCCGCCTGCACCGCGGGAAGCAACAGCGCGACGAGCACCCCGATGATTGCGATCACCACCAACAATTCTACCAGCGTAAATGCCGCTGGCCGATTCTCTCGGCGCACCACGACGCCCCCCTTCTGTATTCCTGCGATCACCAAGCCAATCACACATTGGCGAAGCCACTAGCGTAATTTTACGAGATGCACCACTACCAACTCAACCGGCAACGTGGCCCATCGCAGCCTTTCATACCCATCGGTGGATCCAGAAACGACTGCTGTCGAATCCTCCGACACTACTGACGAGCAAAGCAACACCAAGTCACGGAGAACCGAAACTAAAATCGCCCTACTGCAATCACTTGCAGCAGGGCGATGGATGAATTCACTTACTTTGATTACCACAAGCAAGGGACAAAGGGGCTACGGCTTGTCGTTCACCCTTACCTTGATCTCGTTCGAGTTGGCCTTTAGCTCCGGTGCGTACATGGCCGAGGCCTTGGTCGGCAGGGCTGAGAACACGCCGGGCGTTTCGGCCCGCATGCGATAGCTCACGCTGTGGGTGCCACGCATCAAGCGTTGCACGAACAGGCTGATACGATCATCGCGAAGCTCCATGTAGGCTCCCAGTTCGTTGCCGTTGTAGCCGCTACGGACTTCCATCGGTTCGAAACCGGCCGCTTTCAGGTCTTCGAGCAAGATGTACTCGTAGTCGTTCTTGCTTTCGACGGTCAGCTCGATCTCGACCAGATCGCCGCTAGTGACTTCGCCGAGATTCGGAATCTCGGTCCGCTCGTACTTCTCGACCTTCTGCGAGACCACTTGCCCTCGCCCGCCCGACACGTTGGCTTTCGCGTCGACCGGAGTCAGCTTGTAGTACTTGCGGTCGACCTTCAGCTCGAGCCCGGCCGCCTGGATGTCGTCTTCGAGCGAGAAGAGCGACAAGTAGGCGTTGTAGTACAAACGACCTTCGCCAGTTTTGCGAATCTCGAGTGTATGCCGACCCGCTTCGAGGTCGTTGCCTTCGATTACAAACTTGTTGTCGAACGTGAACAGCACCGCGGGGGTGATCTCCACGGTCTTTTGACGCTGACCATTGAGCCAAACCTCAACGGTCATCTCGCCCTGCCCTTCGCCGGTGGCCTTCAGGTAGTTGGCCATCGCTTCGACCACCAGTGAAGTATCGCGGGTGCTATTCCAATAGGTCGCGTGCTTGCGATTATTCAGCAGGTACTTCACCAACCGAGGAGCCACGTCGCTCTTCGGATCCGTAGCGACCAGCAGCTTCAAGTAGTAAGCTTGGGCTTCGTACTCGCTGCCATACCAGTGCCACCAGTACCCGCCAGGCAGGTCGAGCCAGGCGGTTTGATTTTCGTCGTCGTGCTTCACGTACTGCGTGAGGTTACGAATCACCATGTCGCGCAGTTTGCTGACGCCTGCGTGCTCCATGTCGACTTCGTACTGCAAAGCCAGTCCGAACATCGCCTGACTGTAAACGGCCAGCTTCGTGCGGTGTTCGTACAACTCCGAACGCATCTTGGTCATCTGCTCGGCCGATACCTGAGCCGCGTTCTTACGCTGTGCGTCGGTTAGCACGAAGTAAACCAGGGCATCGAGATTGTCGGGCTGGTGCTTGTAAGGCTTATCCTTATCTCGAGGGTTGCCTTCGTCGTCGCAGTTGGCGAGCTTCTCGAGCTCGTTCTGTTGATACTGCACCAACCAGGCCAGCCCGCGTTCGAGCACGCCAGGCACCAGGGCGACGTCGTTCTCTTGAGCGACGAGCAGCCCCCGCACGACAGTCGCGGAAGTGTGAGCCGAGCTGTGCTCGCCGTACCCGGAGAACCATCCCCAGCCACCGTCGGAGAGTTGCATCTCGGTCAGGCGGTTCACGCCGGCTTTCACCACTTTGTCGAGCTCTGCCTGATCAAACACCGGATTGGCTTCGTAGCGTTTCCAGCCCGCCGCTCGCTCGCTGGCATCCCCCAGCTCTTGCGGATTCAGGTTGGTTTGCTTGTCGCGAATCGCCTTGAGATCGACCCCCATCTCCCGCAACGTTTTCTGCGTGAGCACGGCGGGCAGGAAGCGGTTGAGTGTTTGCTCGGTGCAACCGTAGGGATAGTCGATCAGGTAAGGCAACGCGTCGACCATCGCGCCGGCCAACGTTGGCGAGAACTGCACCTCCAGGCGAGTGTCGGCCACTCGGCGATCGCTCGGCACCACGATTTCGAACTGCTGCACCGCTTCGTCGCTGGCCAGTACTCCGCTGTGAGGAATGAGCTTTTCGATGCCATGCACCTTGATCGGCACTTCCAACTGCATGGCGTCCGACTCCTCGTCGGTGAGGGCGATGGCCCGAATCACGGCCACCCCATCCTTCTTGGCTTTGAGTCGCCAGTCGACGCGTTGTTCGCCGCCGGCGGGCACCTCGATCAGCATCTCCAAGTTGCGAGGCATCTCGAAGTAGTCGCCATCGACCTCCAGACGCACGGTCGCCTGCTTGTCCGTCGCCAGGTAGTTGTGCACGTTGGCCGACAGAATCACTTCGTCGCGTTCCACCAGGAACCTGGGAGTTTGTAGTCGCACCAGCAGGTTCTTGCGAGTGACGGCCGTTGCGGCCCCGTCGCCGACGCGGGCCCCGTGGGCCAGGCTCCAGACGCCGAACTTCCAGTTCGTGAGATTCTCGGGCATCGGAAAGGTTACTTCCGCTAGCCCGGCCGAGTCGGTCTCGACCGACGCAGCCCAGTAAGCGGTATCAGCAAACTGCTTGCGGACGGTTGGTTCGACGATTGCCGCAGCGGAGGATTGCCGCTGCGCTACTTCGAGAGAACCTGAAGCTGGTTCGGCGGCTGCAGGGGCCTCCATCAGCATGTCCATTTCGGCCACCTCGCCACCTCGCGCCATCGGAGCGGCGGCACTCATTGGTACCCCCGCAACAGCGCTACGAGTTTTTAGGCCAAACGAATACGGTGCTACCTCATCGGCTACCAATGCTAAACTTTGATCGTCGATCAAATTGCCATACATCCCTAACGAGGCCATCCCCTTTTGACCGGGTGGCACCAGGTTGTACGAGTAACGATCGAGGTTGTGTTCGGTCTGCGGACGATGGTTCCGTTTCCATCCCCAGAACACCTTGCGAATGTCGCCGACGTTCGAGCCGCCCGAGATGTAGTCGAGCGCCTGATCGTAAACCGTGAGCACGGTGTCGCCGACCACGGGATTGCCCTCTTCGTCGGTCAAGCGAATCTTAACCTTAGCCTCTTGCCCTGGCTGGTAAGCGGAGGAGGAGGGAGCCACCTCGACGTTGACCACACGCTCCGCAGGAGGAACCACGACTTGCTTGACAACCGTGTGCACCTTGCCATTGGAAATGGTCACCGCTTCGACAAAGAAGTTTGGCATGTCGGCCACGGCGATATCGATCGGCACCGTGTTGCTCTTACCTTTGAGGCGAACAACTTGTGGGGCCGAGTACACTCCGTTTTCGGGACGCACGTAAAGCAACACCAGGCTGTTGATGCGATTCGTGTTGATCTGCAACTGCAGCTTCTCACCGGGGGCGTAGTGACGCTTGTCGGGTACCAACTCCAGATCGGCAAAGCGGAAGTCGCTGCCATCGAAGCCGTCGCCGACGATCGTAAACAGATAACCACCCTGCATGGTCTTCTCGCCGGTAGTCACCTCGTAACTCAGCCGATACTGACCAGCATCGGAAGCCTTAATCTGCAGCTCCGCAGTGCCTTGTCCATTAGTATCGACCTCCCAACTGCGAACCTCGGTCTCGGTCGGCTTGCCTTCGGCGTCGTACGCGATGGAGAGCAGCCGAAGCTTGCCTTTGCCCTCGACCGGCGTGCCATCGGGCTGGCGGGCTTGGAACCGTGCGGTCACGGTATCGCCGGTGTGGTAGTAGCCACGATCGGTCCAGGCAAACACCTCGAACGGCTTGCGGGCGACGAGCACCGAACCGCTGCCGGTGATGGTGCGACGCGACTGGTCGACCACTTCGGCTTCGATGCGATAGTCGTGATCCTGATCGGGGTGCAACTCCTTCGCCAGCGCCGAATCGATGGTGATCTTCAGCTTGCCCTCTTCGTCGAGCGGGGCCTCGCCCTCAGCAACCACTTCCGGCGGCTGGGGACGATTCCATCCCCACCAGGGCGCCGGCATTCGGCAGCCCCATTCGTTCCATCCGGGATACCACTCGTAGTCGTAGCCAAACCACCAGTAGCCGCGGCCATACAGCCAGTCCCACCGCCCCACGGGGAACCACTGTGTGTCGCGCGACGTGCGGGTGACTTTGTACTTTACGGTCCCTTCGCGAACAGGCTCGCCGAAGTAATACTTCGCCGCGATGGTCGCCTCGAACGTATCGCCGAGCGCGAGGGGTTCGCTGGGAGCGTCGACCGTTACTTCGAACTCCGGTTTCTTGTACTCTTCGACTCGGAAGGTGCCGCCGCCGTAGTTGACGAGTTGGAAACGGTATTGCCCGAGCGTCGCGCCGGTTTCCAGTTCGAACTCACCAGCGATGCCACCGAATGCGTTGGCCGTGACTTGCTTGTTAACCACGCGCTCGCCGCGGGGGTTGTGCATTTCCAACTGGAACGATTTGTGAGCGAACTCACTTTGCATAGGGGCTTCGTAGTTCGAGCGGCCGACCCAGATTTTGAACTTCACCGTCTGACCAGGGCGGTAGACCGGGCGATCGGTTACCGCGAACGCGTTCACGCGATCGTACTGCGATTGATTCCTCTGGTTCACCCAAATCCGATCAAAGCCCAAATACGCCATGCGACCGCTGGGAGTCGTGGCAATCACCAGCCATTGATAGCGACTCGCTTGCGGATCGCTGTCGATCGGCACCATCGCCAGGCCGTTGGCATCGGTGAACTCGGCCGATTGCTTGATATCAATCTGGGTCTCGTTCGGCTTCGGGCGGTTCAATCGGTAGCCAAACAGCTCGATGTTGGCTTTCTCGATCGGTTGCCCATTGTTCGCGTCGGCAACAAAGTACTGGGTCTCGGTTGCCAGCTTTTTACTGACAATCGCTGTATCGGCCACCCACATCACCATCTTCGAGATGTTTCCGTCGGCCACCTTCGCGGTAATCAGGTAAGCTCCTGCTTTGTTGAGCGGAGCAGTTACCGACTCGCGACTATCGAAGTGGTTCTCGCGGGCCTTGAGTTCCAGCTTCCATTGGGCGACTTGCTCGCCGAGGTACTTCTGCTGGTTCTCGTGCACTAACCGGTTGCCGATGTTATCGATCTGCACCTTCTGCCAGTCGAGTTCCCGCGGCTTGCTCTTCAAGTAGGCTTTCACATCGTCGAGCAACTCGCGAACCTTAATCGCATGGGCGGTGAATTCCACCTGCGTGGCGTTGCGATGGCGAAACTCGAACTTCGAGGCCGCTTCCGAAGCCTGCAACTGCGTTGGTTCAAACTGTCCCCAAGGCTTCTTGATCTGGTCGATCTGCTCCTGCACCCACTGACGGTTGTGGTCCTGCGGGGCCATTTCGAGTGCCAACTCCCAATTCACCGCTGCTTTGGGATACTGACGTCGATCAGCATACAAACCTGCGAGTCGGATAGCCGCTTCGTAAACGTGAGGCTTCGGATCTTGTTCTTTCGGCGACCCAATGAGTATTGCCTGCTGATAGAGCTTGATGAAGTTATGTTCGTCCGGCAGGGTGAATCGCTGCACGCCAGTAGCGAGTCGGGCGAGGGTTTCGGTGTCTTCGAGCGTGTGCAGCGAGTAGACGCTTTGCTCGCCACTGGCCTCGGCGCGGGCGATCAGCGGTTGCAACATACCGCCGAGCGTTTGCACGCCGAACTGGCTACGGAGAAAGTCGCCACGGATCGTTAGCTCGTCCCACTTCGTGTTCGCGTCGAACTTCACCATGCGATACAGGGCCCACCGCCAACGCTCGCCATCGCTGGTGGCCGCGTCCCAGCTTTCGGGCAGGTTGTGGAACACCGGGGTGTTGTCTTCGTTGACGGGTGCCCCCTGGTTGCCGCCGTAGTAGCCCCAACCTTCTTCGTAGTCGGGCAGCGTCTCCAGGTCGGTCAGCATCTGCAGTCGCCAGCCAGCGTTGCCACCGTTGCCTTGCAGCAGGGTCTCGGCCAACTGCCGGGCGGTGCGGGCTTTGTCTTCGCTGGTGGCCCGCTCGTCGGCCCCGACGAGTTCCAAGGCTTTGAGTTGCAGTTGCAATGCCCGCACCTGATCGCGAAGGGTCGCGTGCATCACCTTACCGCCGCCGCGATGGTGTCCGCGCTGGAACTCGCCCGAGATCAGGTAACCGTAGTGCTCCACGCTGCGGAACTGGTTCGCCGCCGACGCTAGCACTCGCCAGTCGTCGGGATGGGCGTCGAGGGTCGACTCGATCAACGCGTCGAACTCACTCATTTGATTCAGTCGCTGCAAGCACTGCACTGCAGTGGGCAGTTCGGTATTGAGCTGAGTGCCAGGCACGTCGGACGAGGCAAGTCGCTCGCGAAACGCCGCGAGGGCTTCCTTGAAGTTTCCGTCCTGAACCATTTTGTTCGCCTGTTGTTGGGTCGGCACGCCGGTGATGGCCTCGGCCGCCAGCACCACGGTAGTGGCCACCGTGAGCACCAGAAGCGAGGTAAACAGGGTTTTGCGGGAGCGTAGCGTAGTCATCTGCATATGGAGAGCTAGAGGGAAAGTAACGGAGGGTCCAAGCTGGCCGGCCAGCGACGAGTCCACGCTCCTCGGCTCTTCATGGAGAAGATCAGGAGGGGTGTCTGCTGCAACCGCCAACATACGCCACTTGGACGAGATTGCGAAAGTGGAAGTTCCCTACAAAACAAGGAAGAATTCCAATGTCGTCTTCTCGAAACAACGTGTTGCAAAATGTCCACAAGGGGGTCAACAAAACCAAAAGATTTCGCCAAAAAAAGGCTCGGCACGGCGATTGCTTTCTACTCTGGTGTCTTGCTCTGGAACTTCCCCTGTTAAAGCCAATTGCCCATGTCTCCAGTTTCTCGTGGTATTGCCGAATACGCCTCGCCGATGAACAGCTTGCATCGCCTGATCGATGGAATCCTGATCGCGATCTGCATGTTCTCGGCACTCGACTTTACCCCTGGAATGACGGTCAACGAGTGGCTGGCCCTGTCGGCTGCGGCCATTCTCGTCCATCAAACCGTCTCCGAGCTGAGCGGTTTATACCGTAGCTGGCGGGGAGCCAGCCTGCGACGCGAGTTGAGCTGCATTCTGCTCACTTGGGCCTACGCGGTGCCGGTGCTGTTGGGCCTCGGTATGCTCACCAACTTCAACGCCCACCTGCACTACCACACCAAGCTCTACTGGGTGCTGGCTACCCCGCTGGCCATGCTGGCCGGGCGGGTGCTGCTTCGTAAGCTGCAGCAATTCCTCCGCTCCCGCGGCTTCAACACCAAAACCGTGGCCATCGTCGGCATCAACGAGCTCGGCATCCAGCTCGCCCGCAACCTGCAATACTCGCCCGGGCTGGGCCTTCGCGTGGCCGGCTTCTTCGACGATCGCCCCCGCAGCCGCACCGCTGAGCTGCCAGAGGAGCTAGGCCCGCACGCGGGATCTCTCAGCGAGCTGGTAACCGCCGCCAAACGTGGCTCGGTCGACATCGTCTACATTACCTTCCCCATGCGAGCCGAAAAACGGATTCAGCAGGTGCTGGCCGCTCTGGGCGATACAACCGCCAGCGTGTACATCGTGCCCGACTTCTTCGTCTTCAACCTGCTGCACGCCCGCTGGACGAACATCAATGGCTTGCCGGCCGTGAGCGTGTTCGAAAACCCGCTGTATGGTGTCGATGGGCTGCTCAAACGGATGAGCGACCTGGTACTCGGCTCGGCCATCCTGGCAGTAGCGGCACTTCCGATGATGCTGATCGCCGCCGCGGTGAAGCTCACCAGCCGAGGCCCGGTGTTCTTCCGTCAGAAGCGTTACGGCATCAACGGTCAGGAGATTCGCGTCTGGAAGTTCCGCAGCATGACCTGCTGCGATAATGGCGACGCCGTGCGGCAGGCGACCAAGAACGACAAACGCGTGACCCGCGTCGGGGCGGTGCTTCGCCGCACGTCGCTCGATGAGTTGCCTCAGCTATTCAATGTGCTCGAAGGTACCATGTCGCTGGTCGGCCCGCGTCCTCATGCCTCGGCCCATAACGAGCAGTACCGCCCGCTGATCGATGGCTACATGCTCCGCCATAAAGTAAAGCCGGGCATCACCGGCCTGGCTCAGGTGATGGGCTTCCGGGGCGAAACCGAGACGCTCGACAAGATGGAGGGTCGCATTCGTTTCGATCATCAGTACATCCGCGATTGGTCGCTGTGGATGGACATGAAGATTCTGTTCCGCACGTTTGCGGTGGTGCTGAAACAGGATGGGGCTTATTGATCCCCAGGTGGTGACACAAAGTCACGACCATGGTTGTTTCTCATCATAATGGTAAACAACAGCCAGCCGACCGGGGGTGAACCGCTGCTCACACTTGACGCAGGAATAGTTCACACATAAAGTTTTTTGTTCAGCCATCGATTTTGGGGGTCAAACGCATGGCAAAATTGCAAAGCGAACTTAAGAAGAAAAGTGGATTTCAGTCGCCTGCGCAGGAAGCAACTTTAAACATCCTCCGCACCAGCGATCGGCTCCAGAACCGTTTTGGCAAGTTTGTCCGTGAATACGGTTTGACCTCGTCGCAGTACAACGTGCTGCGCATCCTGCGAGGCGAAGGCCAGCCATTACCGTCGCTGGAAATCGCCGACCGGATGATTCAGGTGGTTCCCGCCATTACCGGATTAATCGACCGACTCGAAAAACAGCAACTCGTTTCGCGCCAGCGAAGCAGCGAAGATCGGCGAATAATCCATGTGTCCATCACCCCCCGTGGACTGCAGTTACTCAAGAAGATGGACAAGCCACTACTGGAACTGCATCAAAAACTATTGGGACACCTTCCCAAATCGGAACTTACTCAGATTACCCGCCTGATGGAAAAAGTGCGTGCCAGCCAAGAGTTAACAGGCTCTGCTTGATGGTTCTCGCCAACTAGCCACTCTCCATCGATAGACAACGAAGCAGACGACGAGCCCAACATGCTCACCATTCGCAGAGCCCATGATCGTGGCCACGCCAATCATGGCTGGCTCGAGACCTACCACACGTTTTCGTTCGCCAATTACTTCGACCCCGACCACGTAGGCTTCCGATCGCTGCGAGTGATTAACGAAGACCGCGTTGCTCCCGGCGAAGGCTTTGGCACCCACGCTCACTACGATATCGAAATCGTTACCTACGTCCTCGGCGGTGCGTTGGAGCACAAAGACTCGATGGGCAACACCCAAGTGCTGCACGCCGGCGAGTTCCAACGCATCACCGCTGGCAGCGGCATCACCCACAGCGAGTACAACCCCAGCGGCGACCAGCCGGTGCACTTCTACCAAATCTGGTTGCACCCACGGGCGAAGAATCTCACGCCGGTTTACGAGCAAAAAGGCTTTGCCAGCGACGCCCGACAAAACCGCTTGCAGTTGGTCGCCTCGGCCGACGGTCGCGACAACAGCCTGCTGGTGAACCAGGACGCAAACATCTACCTGGTCGACCTGCAACCAGCCAAGTCGTGTCATCACACGCTGCCAACTGGCCGCTACGCCTGGCTCCAAGTGCTCGCAGGCCAAGTCACCCTGAATGGCGAAACACTCGGCACCAGCGACGGCGCGTCGGTCACCGACGAATCCGAACTGACGATCACCGCCAGCCAAGACGCGAAGCTGATGCTGTTCGACCTGGCGTGACTCGATTGCTTTCGAGCACAAACAAACGGCAGTGAGCCGAATGCAGATCACTTGTGGGATTTCTTGCTCCCCATGAAAATCTATTCGAGCGGGCCAAGCACCCCCGGCCCCACACTCTAGGAACCACTATTCCGGCTCCCGCCACTGTCCGAAAGTCTTGGGCTATCGCAACGTTCGATTCAACTTAGTCGATTGACTACAATGCTATGGCTAAGCGAGGGATAGCTTGTGAATACTGCGATAACCCAACACTTTTAGAGAGCAGCGGTGGCCACATTCTGTTACGCCGCTACTGCCGGGGCGTATTCGACTTCGAACTTCTCGGGGGGGCTTGTACCGAGTACGATCTATGGGTTTATGGATCACTCACTACAGGCCACGGAAAATCTAATCACTTCCACTTTATTGAGTTTTGATTAAACCACCTTCTAGGCTGTTAAAATTGCACCACCATTCACCAAATAAGTATAGGTTTTCACTGCGATACTTCGTTCTCGCATGTATGGTTTTAGGCTGCACGATTGGCCTCGTAGGCAAGTATGCTATGCGTAGTGCGATAGCCCAAGACTTTCGGACAGCGGCGGGAGCCATATTCTGTTACGCCGCTACGGTCGGGGCGTTATCGGTTTCGAATGCTTCAGGGGGGGTGTAACCCAGCGACGGGTGGAGTCGCTGGCGATTGTAGAACATGTCAATGTACTTGAATACGCTCAGGCGTGCTGACTCAAGGTCGGCGTACTCATAGTGCTTCGTCCACTCATGTTTCAGACTCCAGAAGAACCTCTCGGCAACCGCGTTGTCGTAGCAGTTGCCCCGGCGGCTCATCGAACACTCGATGCCAAGTGTCTGCAAGGTCCGTTGATAGCTCTCACTCGTGTACTGACAACCGCGATCACTGTGATGCAGCAGTTCGCCAGTACGTGGTTGTCGTGACTCGATGGCTTGACGTAACGCATCGCTCACCAGCGGGGTGGCCAGCGAATGACTCATCGACCAACCTACCACCTTGCGGCTAAACAGATCAACGACGACCGCCACGTACACCCAACCAGCCAGCGTCGGCAAGTACGTGATGTCGGTCACCCATTTCTGGTTCGGACGCTCCGCATCGAAGTCCCGATCCAAGACGTTCGGCGCTTGCTGTTTGGACGGATCCGCCTTGGTCGTCGTCGGCGTGAACCGCTTACGGACTCGGCTTTTCAGGCCCATTTCTTTCATCGCAGAAGCCACCGTGTTACGACAGGCCGTCTCCAACTCCTCGTGTTGCTGGAGTTCGTGAGCGATCTTCTGGGGACCATAGATCGTGTCGCTTGCCTCGAAGACCTGCCGTACGGACTCGTGAATCTTGGCCGTCCGCTCGGAGCGTTTACTTCGCGGACGGTCGACCGAGTCGTAGTAGCCCGATCGACTGACCTGAAGGAGCTGGCACATCAGGGCCACCGGAAAGGAGTCGCGGTGCTCGCTAATCCAGGCGTACTTCATGTCGACTCCTTCGCAAAGTACGCCGTGGCTTTTTTTAGGATTTCTCGTTCCAGTTCGGTCCGCTTGAGTTGTTTGCGGAGCCGAGCGATCTCGGCTCGCATCTCCTCGACCGTGGCGTCGTCACCGCACGGCTCCGGCGGGGGAGCCAATTTGGCGTGCCAGGCCCGCAGCGTGGCATCGCATACCCCCACCGCCTCGCAGGCTGCCTTGAACGAATAACCTTCCTCAACTACCAGTCGCACCGCGTCTCGCTTGAACTCATCGCTATACGTCGGCCGCTGCCGCTTCGCTTGCTCGTCCATATTTCGGACCTCCTATGGGAACCATTATTCCGGCTCCCGCCACTGTCCGAAAGTCTTGGGTTATCGCAACATTTCGCAATTGGCAGGTCTGAGGCATTTGGAAGAGATCAGCATCCAGGACAGTCTTGTGACTGATGAAGTGATGGAATGCTTTTCTGCGTTCCCCTCTATTCGGGTTATCGACCTCCGAGCGACTCATGTGTCCGTTGATAGCATCGAACAATTTCGGAAGAGTAATCCAAGCGTCATTGTCGCGAAATATGACTGATCGGCCAATTTTGTGGGCCAAGTGGCGCCGGAGTTGCAAAGCTGGGGCGTCCGCTTTTTGTGTGCCACTGCTGGCTTGCCGCCGACAGCCTTTCCGGATCGGTTGGCAGTAGCAACGGCTCGATGATGATCCGCCACGTTACCCAATCACCAGCAGTGTGTGGGATGTTTAATGTGGGACGTGTGAAACGGCTTCGTTCTAGCCACGGACGCACACCGATTCTCACGGATGGGCTAACCGCATGGCCTCTTGGGCTTCGCCCACCGACAACTGGGCGTGGTGCGTTTTTCGGAGTGGCCATGCGTGGTGCGCCCAGCTGTCGGTGCTAGCCAAAATCTCCGCGGGCTCGGCATCTCTCTGCGTGAGAATTCTTGTAGTGGCTCTAGGTTCACATCTCTAGCCATCGCCTTCGGCTACGGGCTAAACGATTTTTCTTATATCACCACTTTTCGCTAGGAATCGGCCACCCACAGTGTTCTAATGGACAGGTGACTGAGGCTGTCGGCTTTTAGCTATCGGCTGTTGGCTTTTTTAGTGAAAGGAGGTTTGCGAGATGTGATGCTTGTTTGAATGGCAGACTCATAGCGACGCGCAGGCGAATGGTTGCCGGCGTGGGCGTTCGCTGCTGCGCGTGGTGGTATAGTGGTTGGTGGGGCTGCGTCGCTGGAAGCTCCCTCAAGATGACATTCCGCAATCCGAAATCCGCAATCCAAACTCGCCTTCCAAAATAGTTTCCCATGGGTGGGAATCTATTTTGGGCTCATTCCGTCGAGGTGTTGATGCAACTTGTTATCTATCAACGACTTGCGATTGATCCCCACTGCGATAATAGATTCCCACTCGATGCGTTTTGGGAAATGGGAATCTATTCGAGTGCGAAAACCACTGGTTTTGCAGAGTGCGTGGAGATTCAATTTTCCCATTGATGGGTAAATTGGGAATCTATTCGCAAGCATCGATCGCTAGCAGCGGAGCGTGGAGAGTCGCTGGAGATTCAGCCGGCCCGCTCGCAGCTATTTGGCTTCGACGTAGCGGAACTTGAACTCCGGCAGTTCGATGCCACCGACCGTGGCTTTGCCGATTTTAAGCGACATGCCGCGGCCGTCTTCCAGCTGCTCGTACTCGTACTCCGAACCGTCGAACGGGCTGGTCAGCGGCTTGTTGCCCAGGCGTGCCTGGATCGCATCAGCACTGGCAGGAAAACCATCGTCGGTTTTCAGAGCGCTGGCAGCCAACACTTGTCGCAGCATGTCGAGCTCCGCCTGGTGCAAAGCGAACAGCGAGGCCACGCGGGCCGGGTTCAGAGCGCTGAGCCGTTCGGTCTCGGGCAGTTTGTCCGCGTACTTCGCGTACACTTCGGCTCCGCACTTGATGGAGTGCGGCGGATCGAGCGTCAGGCAAATGGCCGACTCGCGAGCTAGCTCCGCATAAGTGGTACGGAGATTATCCATGTAACTTTTGAAAGCGTCGACCGTGGCAAACGTACTTTCGGGCACACCCCGTTTCACTGCAGCAGCGATAGCGGCCTGGCGAAGTTCCTCGGAACCAGCGGCCGGCACTTCGGCGCCGAGGGCTTCGAGAATCATCTCGGCCCATGGCCCGTCGGGGTAAGCACTTTCCATGGCAGCGAGTCGAGCCTTGGAGATGCCGGCCTCGAAGCCCATGGTGCGAGCCGGATTCACCATGTCGTTGGCCATGGCATCGAGAATGTGCGAAACGTCGTCAACCAACGCCGTGTCGGGGCAGCGGACCGCCCACTGGCTGATCGCAAAGTACATGTTTTCGAGGATTTCGACACCGGCCATGGCTTCGGCCAGCGTGGTTTGGTGAGTCATTTGTCGTCCCATCCGCAGACCAGCCAGATAAGTTTCGGCGGCCAGTTTCCACTCGCCAGCGGATTGCTGCTGCAAGCCTTGCAGGGCAACCAGGCGGCCGATTTGCTTCATGCCTTCGGCGTGTGGCAACTGCGACGAGAGCACGTACTGACGCATGTCGAGACCGAAGTCGGCTTCGAGCTGCTCCGCACCGACCAATGCCGAACGAATCGCCTGGCGCGACGCAATCAGCAACTCGCTGAGCTTGGCCAGATCTTCGTCGGTCGACTTGGGATTGATGGTCTGCCAGATCGGCTGCTCGAGCAACGCCCGCTGTTCGGGATCGACCATACCGAGGTACAGCACCGCCCGTTGGTAGTGCAGCGCCGCGTTGGTCGCCGCCCGCGGGGTGGGGAGTTCGATCGACTGGGCGCGGCTCACGGTTCCAGCAGCCAGGAGCATCGCCAGGCAGGCGAAACCAAGCAGAGAGTATCGACCGCTACGAAGCTGAACGCGAGAAAGGAATGACATAACCTCAACCCTGCTGACCTGGTGATGAATGAATTGGCCGAAATGAAAACCCGACTTACGAGCACGCAACCATTAGTAACCGTACATCCCGTAACCGTCCCACAGGCCTTTGGCGACCTCGATCTGGGCCGCCTGACGCGACGTCACAAGTGGGCCCGGAACCTTGACGCTCGAGAACGGCTTCGGCTGTGGGCGACTCGCGACGGGGTTGCCGACGCCGGAGCCAAAGTAATTGTGCGTAGTTCCGATCGGCATGCCGGTCGGCGGCACGGTGCTGCGGGCGTAGGGGTTGCCGCTGAATCCGTTGAAGGTTTGAGCCGACCTCGGCAAGCTGGTCGGAGCCTTCGGCACCGTTGGCTTGGCGTAAGGATAAGCTCCACCGTAGTACTGAGCCGATGCGAGCCCCAGGCAAACCAGCGGACCCAACACCAAAAGCGACCACTTGAGAATCTGACTACGAGAGGTGCGAACCATGGAATTCCGCCAATAAGGGGTGACTGTTACCCGCGAGAAATCAGTACATCTTGGGTAAACCAACCTAGATCGCGGTCGGTAGACTGTCAAGTTTTTTGGCCGTCGCACGATCGTGCCGAGCCCGCATGGTGCAGGGATGCCCGCACGCCCGCAACGATCGGAAAAACAGGCCTAACCCCGGCGAGCTCGGGCGCCGCGACCGCTGCGTTTGGTCGGCCCCTTAGGCGACTCGGCGGCCTGCTTGCGCTTCACGAAGTTCTCGGCCTGCCCGGTCATTTCGAACAAGAATCGGCTCGGAATGGTCTCGCGGGGCTTGCCCCACTTGCGCCGGGTGAGGGCCATGGTCATGGTCAGCTCATCCTGGGCACGGGTCACGCCGACGTAGGCCAGGCGTCGCTCCTCGGCGATTTGTGTCTCGCCTCCTTCGAGCGATCGCTTGTGCGGCAAAATCCCTTCTTCCATACCAACCAAATACACGAAAGGAAACTCCAGGCCTTTTGCACTATGCAGTGTCATCAAGGCGATCGCGTTTTGCGAGAGCTGCTTCTCTTTGTCGCGACTCTCATCCTGATTGCCGACTAGCAGGTCGTCGAGGAACGTGAGGATGCGCTTGCGAGTGTCTTTCTTCCGCGACTTCTTCTTCGTGTCGTAGTTGGCCGCAGCGTTGGTGATTTCCTCAACAACCGCCCACCGCGAATCACGATCGTTGGGATCCTCGTACAAGCGGGCGATCTCGGCCTGGTAGTTGGTGTCGTCGACAATCCGCGTCAGCAAATCGGCAACACTCATGCGTTCGGCCATCTCATGCCAGCTTTCAACCATCCCGCGCAGCTTCAACACCCCTTCGAGGGCCGCTTTGCTCAACCCGGTGACGCCCGTCGGATTCTCGATCATCCCCCAAATTGGCAAGCCTCGGGCGGCTGCTTCGGACACGAGCGACTTGCGCGCGGCGTCGCCCAGCCCGCGCGGTGGAGTATTCAGCACGCGAAGCACAGCGGGGTCGTCGGTCGGATCGGCCACCAGCTTCAGGAACGCCAGGATGTCGCGAACTTCGCGACGGTCGAAGAAGCTCATGCCGCCGATCAGCACGTACGGCAGCTTGGCCGCCCGCAGTTCGGTTTCGAACGCCCGCGGTTGCTCATTGGTGCGAAACAAAATGGCAAAGTCCTTCGCCCCGCGGCCCATGCCCATCAGCCGGCGGATGTCCTGTACCACCTGCAAGGCTTCCTCTTGCTCGTCTTTGAACTGCAAAATGCGGGGCTTAGGGCCTTCGTGGCGGGCCGCGCGGAGCACCTTGTCGTGACGCTCCGAGTTAAACGCTATCAGCGTGTTCGCGAGGTCGATGATCGAACCACTCGAGCGGTAGTTGTCCTCGAGTCGCACCACCTTGGCTTCGGGCCAGTCTTTGGCGAATCGCAAAATGTGCGACACCTCGGCACCGCGCCAACCGTAAATCGATTGGTCATCGTCCCCCACCACGCACAGGTTGCGGTGCCCGGACGCCAGCCCGCGGACGATCTCGTACTGGCTATGGTTGGTATCCTGGTACTCGTCGATGAGCACGTGGTCGAACCGGTTTGCTTCCTGATGTCGCACCTCGGGGAACTTGGTAAACAGCTCCTCGGTCAGCAGCAGCAGATCGTCGAAGTCCATCACTCCGCGATCCTTGAGCGTTTTCTGATAGCGTCGATACGCGGCCGCGGCCAAGTGCTCGCGGTCGGTCTCGCCGAGCCCCATCGCCTGGCGGGGCGAGATCGAGCCCATCTTCCAGCGACCGATGTACCCGAGCAAGTCGCTGGGCTTCAAACTATCGGCCGGCGCGCGAATCTCGCGAAGCGCACTACGGGCGACACTCTCTTGCTCGCCGCGGTCGCAAATGGAGAAGAGTTCGGGATACCCCAATTGCGGAGCATGGCGTCGCAGGATCTTCACGCACAGCGCGTGGAACGTCGAAATCTCGGGCTGCGGGCTATCGGCTTTGCGACGGCTTTTCGGCAACAGCGAGGCGGCCCGCTCCTGCATTTCGCCGGCCGCTTTGCGGGTGAACGTGACCGCGAGAATCCGCTCGGGCTTGATGCGGTTGCGGATGAGATTCGCGATGCGGTAGGTCACCACCCGTGTCTTACCGGTTCCCGCCCCGGCGAGCACCAGCATCGGCCCGCTCAAAGTGTTTACCGCTTCGCGTTGTGGGGGATTCAGTCCGTCAGCCATCGCAATCTGTCGTCCGTGGGTAAGTCAAAGCGAACTGAGCATGATACCCGCGCGAAGGCAAAATCGAAAGCGGCGAGAATTCAGCGGATCGCGGCCGGTTGTGCGAATCTCGTTCCAAATCCCCCAGCGAGAATTGCAGTCACTCCCGCTCGGCGGCAACCAATAATCGCACTCCGCAAGCGATCGCAGAGCGACCGCGAAATCTGCTTTCACCGCATGCACAGAAACAAAAAGACGAGCCAAACGTCATCGACCCAACGCCTGCTGCATCGTCGTGCAAGCTTGCTATCGTTTACCAATCGATACAATCCGACCGTTGAGTTTCACGCGGCCCGCTTCCAGCAGGTTCAGCACGTGAGGGTAGGCTTCCTTCTCGGCTTCGAACACGCGGGCGGCGAGCGTATGGGGGTCGTCTCCCTCGATCACCGGCACCGGCAGTTGCCAGATGATCGGCCCGGCGTCGTACTCATTATCGACAAAGTGCACGGTCACACCGGTTACCTTGCAGCCGTACTTGAGTACGGCCTCGTGCACGCGGTCGCCATACATGCCTTGGCCGCAGAACGCAGGAATCAGCGACGGGTGAATGTTGACCACGCGATTCATAAAGTCGTCGGGCACGGGGGCCAGCTTCAGGAAGCCGGCCATCACCACCATGTCGACCCCCGCTTCGCGACAGAGCGAGAAGATGGCCTCGCCGTACGCGTCGTGCGATGGATAGTCTTTGCGCTCCAGCACTACCGAAGCGATGCCAGCCGCCTTCGCATGGTCGAGCCCGCCCGCGGTGGGACAGCTCGAAATCACCAACTCGGTCTCCACCGACAACGACCCTTCGGCCGCCAGATCAATAAAGTTTTTGAGCGTCCGCCCGGAACCAGAAATGAGTACAGCAATTTTCATAGATGTAAGGTGCAGGTGATGCACCAATTAATTGTTTTATGCGAAGGGCGAATCGGTGGCACGTTACTTCACGCGAACATACACTTTGACCACCGCGTTGCCGATGGTCAGCTCTACTGGCTCCACCCCCGCGATCGGGCCCAGCGCTGCCGAAACGGCCAACGTCTCGCCTGCGATGTAGTCGCCGAACTGCTCGACTGCGGCCACCACGGTCGGATCGTCCGACTCGATGCCAACTTCGATGCGGTCGGTAAACTCGCACCCGGTTTCCTTGCGGGTGTCTTGGATCACACGCACCAGATCGCGGGCGGTACCTTCGGCAATCAGCTCGGGCGTGAGTTCGGTGGCCAGCACTACCACGGCCCCTTTGTCGTTCGCGGCCGCGTAGCCTTCTTTGGCCGTGATGCGCACCTGCACCTCTTCGGGCAGCAACTCCAGTTGCTCTCCTTCCACGGTGATGTTCACCAGTCCGTTGTCACGGAAGTTCTCGAGCAGTTCGGTCGCGCTCTCCAGGTTCAGGGCTTCCTTTACCTTTGGCAACAGCTTGCCGAACTTCTTGCCGAGCAACCGGTAGTTCGGCAGCACTTCGTGCTCCACGTACTTATCGGGCTCGTCGGAGAACTCCACCGCTTTCACGTTGATCTCATCGGCAATCACGCTCGCGTTTTCTTCGAGCCAAGCCTGGTGAGTGTTCTTGGCCAGAATCACTTCCACTTTCGAAAGCGGCTGGCGGACCTTCAAGTTTTCGACTTCTCGCGCACGGCGGCCGAGCGACGAGATCAGCCGCACCAGGGCCATTCGCTCCGACAGTTGCTCGTCGACCAAGGCGGGATGGGCCTCGGGGTAGTCGCACAGGTGCACCGACTCGAGCGCGCCGTCAAACACGCCGGTCAGGTTGCGCCACATCGCATCGGCCAGGAACGGCACGAACGGGGCGATCATCTTGGTGGTCGACACCAGGCACTCGTACAACGTCCAATAAGCGTCGAGCTTGTCGACCGCTCGCTTGTCCTTGGCCCAGAAACGATCGCGGCTGCGACGCACGTACCAGTTCGACAGCGCGTCGACAAACTCGTTGATCGCTCCGCACGCCCCAAAGTTGTCGTACGCGTCCATCCGCTCAGTGACCAAGGCAATGGTGCGATGCAATTCGCTGATGATCCAGCGATCGATCTGATCGCGGTCGAACACCGGACGATAGCTCTTGGCCTGCGCGAAATGGGCTTCCAGTCCAATTGCTCCCTCCCCCTCGCGGGGAGGGTCAGGGAGGGGGGCGCCGACCTCTTGCCCGGGGTCCCACTCGTCGATGTTCGCGTAGATCACCATGAAGCTGTAGCAGTTCCACAGCCGCAGCAGGAACTCGGGGATGCTGTCTTTGATCGACTGCTCGCTGTAGCGGATCGAGGTCCATGGCGGCTGATTGGCAAACAGGTACCAACGCAGCGCGTCGGCTCCGTAGCGGTCGAAGATTTCGTTCGGCTCGCGGTAGTTCCGCTTGCTTTTGCTCATCTTGCCGACCGCGTGCTTGTAACCCTTATTGCCACAAGCGGCCTTGGCTTCTTCCTCATTGAGGAAGAGCTTCTTCGAATCCTTCTTGTCCTCGTACCACTCGCTGAGCATCAGGCCGAGCACGATGCAGTTCTTGAAGGGATGAGGAGGCGATTGCGGATTGGGAATTTCGGATTGCGGAATGTCGTTGTTGTCATTCTTTCCAAACAGCATTGTGCTGATGGCCAGCTGCGAGTAGAACCAGCCGCGCGTCTGGTCGAGGGCCTCGCTGATGAAGTCGGCAGGGAACTGCTCATGGAAACGAGCCGCGACCGCGTCCTTTGCTCCCTCCCCCTCGCGGGGAGGGCCGGGGAGGGGGGACTCAGCCCCTGGCTGCTCTCCTTTGTATCCCCACTGGGCAAATGGCATCGCGCCCGAGTCGTACCAGCAGTCGATCACCTCGGTCACCCGGCGCATCCGTGCCCCGTCGGCAAACGGCGAGTCGTACGTCACCTCGTCGATATAGGGTTTGTGCACCCGCAGGTCGTCGGGCAGCTCTGGGTTGGCCGCCTTGGCCTTGTCCCACACTTCGGTGCCCGCCACACCCGGCTTGGCGAGCAGCTCGTCGTAGCCGCCGATGGCTTGTTGCTGGCCAGTCTGCTCGCACTGCCAGATCGGCAATGGCGTGCCCCAGTAGCGTTCGCGCGACAAGGCCCAGTCGACGTTCGACTCAAGGAACTTGCCCATCCGGCCATCCTTGATGTGCTCGGGAAGCCAGTTGATTTGCTGGTTGTTCTCGAGCATCGCGTCTTTGAACTGCGTGGTCTTGATGAACCAGCTTTCGCGGGGGTACTGGATAAGCGGATCGTCCTCGGCCCGCCAGCAGAAGGGATAATCGTGCAAGTACTGCTCCTGATGAAACAGCAGCCCGCGTTCTTTAAGGTCGCGAATGATGTCCTTATCGCAGTCCTTCACCCAGCGACCACGTACAAACTCAGGCGCTTCGTCGGTGAACTTGCCGTCGGGGCCGACGCAGTTGATGAGGGGAACTGCATCTGGATCAGTAAACCACTGGCTCTCCCTTTGGCGCACACCGTAATCATCTTCACCAAAAGCAGGGGCGATATGGACAATTCCAGTACCGCTATCCGTTGTTACAAAGTCAGCATCAACGACATGCCATCCAATGTGACGTGTTGGATGATCTTCCAAATACTGTTTTACTTTCGTGTCTTTTTCTTCGTCACGTTTTTTGAGATCACCAAAGAAAGTAGAGAACAAATTGCGAACATGAGTTTCACAAACCTCAACTGTCTTCTCACCTCTTTGGGAGTAAAAGCAGTCAAAAGGTGGGACATACCGCAAGCCAACAAGACTGCTTCCCGAAAAGGCCTCACCAACTTGCTTTAAATCTGACTTTGACTTAGCAGCCAATTGTTCGACTAGATCTACAGCAACAATCAGTCTCTCAGAGGTTTCATCATTCTCTACAACACAATAAGCAGTATCGCGTCCCACGGCCGCGAAGTGGTTGCTCGGCAACGTCCAGGGCGTAGTGGTCCAGACAAGCAAAGACACGCCATCCGAAAGCCCAAGTTTCTTAGCCTTCTCGTCGATAACGATCGGCATCTTCACAAACACACTCGGGTCAGCCACCTCACGGTAGCCCTGGCCGACTTCGCCGCTCGAGAGCGCGGTGCCCCCTTGGGCCCACCACCACACGATCTTATGGCCTTGATACAACAGCCCACGATCGAACAGGTTCTTGAGGCTCCACCACACGCTTTCGACGTAGCTCTGGTGGTAAGTGACGTAGGCCTTTTCCAGATCGACCCAGAAGCCGAGCCGCTCGGTCATGCGTTCCCACTCTTGCATGTACCGCCAGACGCTCTTCTGGCAGAGCTGGATGAAAGGCTCGACACCGTATGCTTCGATCTCTTCCTTCGAGTGGATACCGAGTTGCTTGCAGACCTCGACCTCGACCGGCAAGCCATGCGTGTCCCATCCCGCCTTGCGCTCGCAGCGATAACCCCGCATGGTTTTGTAGCGGGGGAACAGGTCCTTGATCGCCCGGGTGAGGCAGTGCCCAGGGTGGGGCATGCCGTTGGCGGTCGGAGGACCTTCGAAGAACACAAACGGCTCGGCCCCCTCGCGCTTGGCGAGCGACTTATGGTAGATGCCCGCCGACTTCCAGAACGCACCGACTTGTTCTTCGAGCTTGGGAAAACTAACGGAACCTTCGACGGGGGTGAACATTTAAGATTTCGGATTGCGGATTGCGGATGGATTTTTCGCTTGCGCGAACATTTACAGCCAATCGTGATCGTGCGAACTCGCCCAGCGGCGTTGCGACTGGATATTCCGCACTCCCACTCAGTCGTCGAAGTCTTCGTCGTCGTTGAATTTGTCGCCATCTTCCTTGTCGTCGTCGCTATCTTCGTCGTCGTAGGTTTCTTCTTCGAACTCTTCTTCGTCTGGCTCGAACTCGTCGGCAAACTCATCTTCGATGGTCTCATCGTCCCACTCTTCTTCAAAGTCGTCGTCGAACTCATCGTCGAAGTCGTCGTCGTCAAAGTCGTCGAACGGGTCCGATGCTACCTCGTACGACGGCGCAGCAGGGGCAGCAGGTTCGCTGATCCAGGTTACGGGAACTTCAATCAGCTGTTCGGGGGAGTCGATTAGCATGGGCCTGGCTGTCGGGGGTTTGGATAGGTGTGTGGGTGGGTAGGTGAGTCAGTGAGCGGGCAAAAGCCCAGGTGTCCTCTCACTGACTCACCTAATCACCCAATCACGTGTAACTTGTGAAAACGTCGGCAATTCGGTAGGGTTTCGTTACGCAGAAACAGCGATTTTCGTTGTCGGTGCTGCGTTCTGTCAACCGCGGAACACCTTCGTACGCCCCCCTGACACACGGCCCCCCTCGCGGTCCGGCCTTGGAAAGCCAAATGCATGACAAATGACGCCGATCTTTCGATTGAACCGCTCGATGTGATCGCCGTGGGGGCCCACCCCGACGACGTCGAAATTGGCTGCGGAGGCACCGTTGCCAGGCTCGTGGAGCAGGGATACCGGGTGGGGATCGTCGATTTGACCGACGGCGAGCCGACGCCGGCCTCGCCCGGCCCTGAGGTTCGTGCAGCCGAGGCGGCCGAAGCAGCCCGTTTGCTGGGTGTGCATCACCGCACGACGCTCGATTTGACCAATCGCATGCTGTTCGACAACTGGGACTCACGTTTGGCACTGGCCAAGGAGTTTCGCCGCTGGCGGCCGCGGATGGTGCTGGCACTCGGCGACCGCACCCCGATGGCATCGCCCGACCACTGGCAGGCGGTGCAGATAACCGAAGCGGCCGTATTTTACTCGCGGCTGACAAAATGGGACGAGCGATTCGACCACCTGCCGCCGCACAAGATCGACTCGCTGGTGTTCTACTCGCTGAACTTTTACTCGCTCGAGCCCCCGCCGCAGGGGAACTCGTTTGTGATGGACATCAGCTCGACCTACGAGAAGAAAATCGCCTCGATCCGGGCGTACGCCACGCAGTTCCCGCCGGAGAAGCAGCACATCTTCGCCCGGCTCGACGCGATGGCCCACTATTTCGGCGAAGCCGCCGGCTTCGAACGAGGCGAACGCCTGGCCAGCCCCCGGGCGGTGGGGGTACGGGATTTGATGGGCTTGGTGTAGCCCAGCAAGCTCTTTCCCTCGCTCCGCTAACCTGGTTCCCACGCTCTGCGTGGGAACCCAAGTGCCCGCCGCTCCACGGCGACAGAGTAGCTTAAAACTTGATTTTGCTAAGGAGTGACCGCAGAGCGGTCGGGTAGGCATTCCCACGCGGAGCGTGGGAACGAGGAGAGGCTACTCCTTCTTCAGCGCGTCGCGGATTTCGCGGAGGAGCAGGATGTCTTCGGGCGGGGCTGGTTTTTCGGCTTCGGGCTTGTTGACGAACTCTTCCTGGATGCGATTCATCAGCTTGACCACCAGGAAGATCGAGATCGCAATGATCAAGAAATCGATAGTCGTTTGTACGAACGCACCCCACGCAATGTAGGGCCCACCTGCTTCGCGGGCGGCGGCCAGGCTGGCGGGCTTTTCGACTTCGGGGTCGAGCCATAGGAACTGGCTTCCCAGGCTCCCTTTGCCAGTAAACGAACCGACTACCGGCATGAGGATGTCGCCCACGAACGAGGCGACGATCTTCCCAAACGCCCCGCCCATGATGATGCCGACCGCCATATCGACCACGTTGCCGCGCATGGCAAACTTCTGAAACTCTTGAATCAAGCCCATCCGACACCTCCTTTGATGCATGACGCCTGAATAGTAAGCAGAGAGCCATCGTACCGTGAGCCGGCGATTGCACAAGCAGTTGCGGAGCAGTAATGCCCGCAGAGCAGTCGGGCTGGCGTTCCCACGCGGAGCGTAGGAACGAGGTTGGGCTAGACCGCCCGCAGGCAGTCCAGCACTTGCTGCAGGTCGGCGGGTAGCGGGGCTTCGAAGGTCAACCGCTCGCCGGTTTCTGGATGGTTGATCGTCAGCCGGTGAGCGTGGAGGGCTTGGCGTTCGAGGATCACAGTGTCCGACGGATATTTTCCCTCACGACGTTCATTGTACGCCGCCATCTTGGGAAGTAATTCACCACGGTTAGCGCGGAGCGACCCACCGTACAGTTTGTCACAAAGAATCGGCAGGCCGATGCTGGTCAGGTGGACGCGGATCTGATGAGTGCGGCCAGTTTTCGGGAGTACCTTAAGCAGACTGAAACGCTCAAATCGCTCGACCACCTGGAACGTGGTGAGGGCTGCTTTGGCGTCGGGATGGCCTTCGCGAATGGCCTTGGCTTCGCGAAGCTTGGGGTGCGGGCCGATGGGGCGGTCGATCACATCGGCATCGCGGTCAGGCACGCCGCGGACGATGGCAGCGTACTCTTTTTCGGTAGTACGATCCTTGAACTGGGCAGCGAGTCGCTCGTGCGCCCGATCGTTGCGGGCGACGACGATCACGCCCGACGTGTCGCGGTCCAAGCGGTGCACGATTCCCGGCCGCTGGGGTCCGCCGGTGGTGCTGAGCTGACCAAAGCGATGGGCCACCGCGGAAGCGAGCGTGCCATTCCAGTGACCTTTGGCCGGATGGACGATCATGCCGGCCGGTTTGTTGACGACGATCATCCAGTCGTCTTCGTAGAGAATGTCGAGCGGAATGTCTTCGGGCTCAGGACCGGGCCGCGCGGTTTCGATACCCTCGATGCGAATGGTCCAGCCCGCTTCCAAGCGGAGGGCGCGTTTGACCTCCTCGCCTGGGATGAGCACCTGACCGGCGTCGATCGCTCGCTGAATCGCTGAGCGACTGTAGTCGGGTAATTGCTTCGCCAGATAGGCATCGAGCCGCTGGCCGACGGCGTCGTCGGCCACGGAGATTTCCAATGGCCAATTCTCAGCGCATTCAGCCATAGGAGTGGTTGCCTGAAGAAACCCGAATTACTCTTCGGTCGGCGTTTCGGTGTCGGCGGCAGGCTCTGCGGCCGAATCGTCGGGGGCTTCATCGGTCGAAGCTTCGTCGGCCGACTCTTCCGTAGCTGCTTCGTCCTCGGTCTTGGGGGCTTCGAGGGCGAGCGACTGCGCGTCTTCCATGGCTTCGTCAAATTCACCAAAGCCACCGCTACCCATTCCGGGCAAGCCGAGGGCATCGGGAGCAAAGCCAGGGCGGCTAAAGCCACTGCCGGCGTTCGGACGGTTGCGGGCACCTTCGGCTTCGGCCAACCAGGCAGCATACTTGGCAGCACCTAGTTCGCCGAGATCTTTCGCCCGAGCGTCAGCCAGTTCGCTAAACGGTCCGGTTACTTTTTCGTACTCAGCAATTGCCTCGTCGATCTTGCACTGGCAATCGAGCGTACGAGCCTTGCCGAATTGAGCACGCTGCTTGAGCACGCTGTCTTTGGCACTTTCGGCCAAATCGGAATAAGTATCTAGGGCCGATTGGAGAGCGCTCTCAGCGTTCTTCTTGTCGCTCAGAAACAAGTGCGAGCCTTCGGCCAACTTGGCGTCGGCCCAGGCGATCTTGGCCAGGTCGCCAACCGGCTTGTCGGCGTAGGTCTCAGCGACCGATAGCACTTTTTCTTCGTCGACGCGTCCCGGCAAGGTCGCCCCGACATAGGAGTTCCAGGTATCTCGCTGCTTGGCGTGCATGCTGTTCGAGCTAAGCCGCACCAGCGCCCAGATGGCGACGATGGCTAGCACGCCATATATAATGTGCGACGCGTAAGGAGCCAGCTTATCGTTGATCTGTTCGAGAAGCTTGGCCAGCGAATTGGTTTCGAGTTCGTGACGTTCTTCGGATTTCATACGACGCCTGAGAGTCGAATAAGGGAATGCTCGTGCAACATCTACAGAAGCGTAAGTGTAGATGTTTCAACGGTTTAACGTCAACCCATGGTTGCCCCTGGCCAGACCGATCGAAAACCGGCTGGTTCCAGGCACTCGCGGCATTCGTGCGAGGCTGCTAGCGGCTATTGCGCGCCTTGCATGGCGGGGAACATCTCGTTGATCATGGTGATGGCCGCGGGGCCCACCAGCACGACGAAGATCGCGGGGAAAATGAAGATCACGAGCGGAAAAATGAGCTTCACCGCAGTTTTCGCTGCCTTTTCTTCCGCCATCTGCTGGCGGCGGGTCCGCATCGAGTCGCTCTGCACCCGCAGTGCCTGGGCGACGCTCGAGCCGAACTTGTCGGCCTGAATAAGAATGGCAGCCAGGGCCTTTAGGTCGTCGACCCCGGTCCGCTGTCCTAGTTCGTGCAACACGCTGTTTCGCGCGGCCCCCATCTGCAGTTGCAGATTTGCCAAGCGGAACTCTTCGCTCAGCACCGCGTAGCTCTTCTGCATCTCTTCGGAGACCTTCCGCATCGCCTGGTCGAGGCCGAGACCGGCTTCCACGCAGACCACCATCAAGTCGAGGGCGTCAGGCAGGCCATAGAAGATACAGTCCTGACGACTCTTCTTCCGCAGCCAAACGACCACGTCGGGCAGGAACATCATGATGCCCGAGATAGCCACGGTGTACATCATCGCGGTGAGCGTGAACCCTTTGAGGTACAGCATCGACCCACCGCTGGCAAAGAAACCAAGCACCAGGCAGAGGAATTTCATGCCTAGGAAGATCGACACCGCGTTCTCGCTGCGATAGCCCGCGTGCTGCAACCGCAACTTGAGCTTGCTGGCTTCCTCGGCGGTTTTCGGTTTGAGCGGAGCCGACAACTTGGGCGAGGCTGCTTCGATCAGGCGGGTCATCGAGTCGGATTTCGGCGCGTTCGTACGTCCCTTCGAGCGGGTATCGCTGAATTCGTCGAGTCGTTCCTCGGCGCGCGACTTTCCGCCGCCCCCCAGGAATTCCATCAAAGCCCATACCGCGGCGGCCACACATCCGAATATCGCGAGTTGAGTTAAGAGCGTGTTGCTAATCATGGCACAGGGCCTTGGGGCTAGGGACCAATGGCAGAAGCGTTCGTCGGCAGCAAGCAGTCAGGCAGACTTTGTCGGGAGCTTCTGAATCCTCACACTTTGATATTCACAATTTTTTGAATCACGATGGCACCTAACAACTGCATCACCAAACCACCTACCAGCATTTTTTTGCCAAGGTCGTCGGTGAACAGCAACATCAGGTAGTCGGGGTTCATGCGGTACACGGTGACAAACAGCGCTGGTGGAAGCGCGAGCAGCACGATACCGCTCAAGCGCCCTTCGCCCGTGAGTGCTTGCACCTGCCCCCAAATCTTGAATCGTTCGCGGATGAGATGGCCGATCTTGTCGAGAATCTCCGCCAGGTCACCACCCGTCTGTCGCTGCAGAATCACCGCGGTTGCAAAGAACTTAAGATCGAGGTTCGGAATGCGATCGGTAAGGCTGTTGAGGGCTTCTTCCAAAGGCATACCAAGGTTCTGCTCTTCGAACGTACGATTAAACTCCGTCGAGATCGGCGCCGACATTTCCTGGCCCACCAGGTTGAAACCAGCGGCCAGACTATGACCAGCCCGAAGGGCCCGCGAAATGAGTTCGAGTGCTTCAGGCAGTTGGGCGGCAAACTTATTGAGCCGCCGTTTGCGTTTCATGATGAGCCACAGGAAGGGCAAGGTGACCAGCATTACCGACACGATTGGGGCAAACTTCATCGGCATGCCCGCGAGCGTCGGCAGCACAAACCCCAGTACGCCGGCCCCGCCAACGATACTTAGGAATTTGCTGACGGTCATATTGACGTCGGCTTGTTCGAACAGCAGATTCAGGTTCATGTACCTGGAAACGATTCGTTCGAAGGCCCCTTCGGCCCCATCGCGTCCGGCGTTGAAGATTTCGCTAGAGAGCGAGACCTCCTTGGGATCGTCTTTCGCACCGATGGTGAGCGCGCTAAGCCGCTGGGCTACTTCGTCTTCGCGATCACCGGTTCGGACCGCGGCGACTCCCGCCACGAGAGCAGCCACGCCGGCGAACACACACAGATAGATAATCCAGGCAGCCATGTCAGTTTCGCTTATTCAAAGAAAAAAGTCGTACTCGGAGTCGTCTTATTTAGTCGGCCATCATGACCCGCTCGCGGAACGTACTGGCTGGCAACCGCACGCCGGCCGATTCGAGGCGGTCCATGAAGCTCGGGCGGATACCGGTCGACACGAAGTGGCCCACGCAGCGGCCATTCTCGTCGACACCATCCTGCACGAACTTGAAGATGTCCTGCATCACGATCGTGTCTTGTTCCATGCCGAGGATTTCGGTGATATGAGTCACCTTACGCGGGCCACCCTGCAAGCGGTTGGCCTGCACAATCAAGTCGACCGCGCTGGCAATCTGCTGACGCATGGCTTTGATCGGCATCTCGAAGCCGGCCATCATGATCATGGTTTCCAGACGAGCGATCGCGTCGCGCGGGGTATTCGCATGGCACGTGGTGAGCGACCCTTCGTGACCCGTGTTCATTGCCTGGAGCATGTCGAGCGTTTCGCCACCACGACATTCGCCGATGATGATTCGGTCGGGACGCATACGCAGGGAGTTTTTCACCAGGTCGGTCGCACTGATGCGGCCTTTGCCTTCGATGTTTGGCGGGCGGGTTTCGAGTCGCACGACGTGGTCTTGCTGCAGCTGAAGTTCCGCGGCGTCTTCGATCGTTACAATACGGTCGTCGTTCGAGATGAAGCTCGACAGCGTATTGAGCAACGTTGTTTTACCCGAACCAGTACCACCCGAGATGATGATGTTCAGCTTCGCCTTCATCGCTCCTTCGAGCAGCATCACCATTTCGGGCGTCATGCTCTTGTAGTTCAGTAGGTCTTCCAGCTTGAGCGGGTTCGAACCGAAGCGACGAATCGTCACGCTGGCACCATCGAGCGCGAGCGGTGGAATAATCGCATTCACACGCGAACCATCCGGCAAGCGGGCGTCGACCATCGGGCAGACCTCGTCCACCCGGCGACCGACGCGGGAAACGATACGGTCGATGATCTGCAGCAAGTGTTTGTTGTCGCGGAACACCACGTTGGTCTTCACCAACTTGCCGCTCTTTTCCACGTAAATGTTCTTAGGACCATTCACCATGATTTCGCTGATGGATGGGTCTTTGAGCAACAGTTCCATCGGCCCCAGACCAAAGGTCTCGTCGAGCACCTCTTCCACCAGACGATCGCGTTCGTTGCGATTGAGAAAGGTGTCTTCGGTATCGCACAAATGCTCGACAACCAGGCGAATTTCACGTCGAAGCACGTCGCCTTCCAACTCGCCGACACGCGACAAGTCGAGTTTGTCGACCAGCTTGGTATGGATACGCCGTTTGATGTTCTCGAACTCGGCCTCACGGTCTTGTTGCGACAACATGGACGATCCACCGGCGGCAGTACTCATGGCTCTATCAAATCTTGTATGCGGGGTTTATCTCAGGGACCAATAACCGCCCGTCCACACAGACATCGGGTGCCTGTGTGTGGAGGTTTCTGCCAAAGCGTAGCTTAAAAGCAGCACCCAGGAGTCTGGATTGTGGAGAAAAGCGAATGCGGCCTGATCGTGAGATTTACCGAAGCTTAAAGGCTCATAATCGGGCTTTTCGCAGCCAGCTGGCAGGGCTGCAGAGGTTAGCCGTAAAACTCCGGCCCCAACCTAGTCGACGTTGACACCCATCGCTTCGTTGGATAGTGTTGTAAGTTGCAGTACTGCTACATTCCGCACTCTCCGCACGGTCATCATGCCCCGGAATCGCCGCATCCTTAGCCTTGCTTTCGCACTGGCCTACAGCTTGATTGCTGTGGCTGGTTACGGGCTGCATGCGCTGGTGCCTTGCGACGATCCGACCTGCGGTCAGGCCGAAACCTCTTGCGACTGCTTCTTCTGTGGCCTGGCCCATGAGGAAGACACGGTAGACCTCGACCTGCCTGGCGGGCAGATCGGTACTCCCAAGCACGGGGCACATCAGCCCGGTCAGTGTGCGGTTTGTTGCACTCTGGCGAAAATCAAAGTCGGCCAAACAGGGCTCGACGCAGCTATTCTCACGTCGGCCGTCTCTTTCGGCCCTCAACCAGTAGCGATGGAAGCGGCTCCCACCGCCCAGTTGCTGGTGTACGCCCCGCGTGGGCCCCCTGCCCTGCAGGCCTAGGTTTGTCGAACGTTTGTGTGCGCAATCGCTGCGCGCATCCTCTGAACTTACGTCCTGCTTCACCCGCTTGCATTCCGCCTGCGGCTACCGCATGGTCAGGAATCGCGTCGGGCAATATTGGTGGTATCTATCATGCGTCGCAATGCGTTTACGCTCGTAGAGCTATTGGTGGTGATCGCCATCATCGGCGTGCTCGTGGCATTGCTCCTGCCGGCCATTCAGGCGGCGCGGGCTGCTGCACTTCGTTCGCAATGTGCGAACAACATGCGCCAGGTTGGTTTGGCGATGCACCAGTTTGCCAATGTCCACAAGGGCCGTTTTCCCGGCCTGTGGCATGAGTCGGACAAAAGCAAGTCGTGGATCTTCACCCTCGCTCCTTACATGGAAGACGTGGATGAAATCCGGCTTTGCCCAGAGGACATCAAACGCGTCGAGCGGAGCAGCGGTGCCGAAACCAGCTACGTGATGAATGGTTACCTGCGCCGCCCGACGAAAACCGAGAAACTCGTACACCCTGAAGAGGTCGAGTACTTCGTATCCGACTTATTCGATCTGCCGGAAACTCATAACACGATCGTGCTGTTCGAAGCGGCCGACACCTCGGCGGTGGAGATTCAGTTCGATCATGTGCATAGTCCGGAATGGTACGAGGAAGACAAACCGACAGGCCGAGACCGGCTCGCCGCCATTGAGCACGAAGTAGCCATCGGTCGTCACTCCGACACGGTGGCCAACTATCTCTATGCCGATGGCCATGTGCAAGCGATTGCCGCAGCGCAAATCGCCGAGTGGGCCGAGGAAAGCTTCCACTTCGCTCGCCCACCCAAGTAAAGCACTGCTCTCGCAGAACGTTTCGCTTCGCTAGTCAACGAGCATTCTCTCGTTGCCATAGGAGCATGCGTGTGCAGTTTCCAATATTTTCCATTTCAAGACCACATCTACTGAGTTCGAACTAATGAAACTTTCTACCTTACTGTTTGCCGTTGCTGTTTGCTTGCCCATGAGTTCGTTGCTGGCTCAGCACGACCACGGACACGAGCACCTGCACCTATATGCTGGCCGGCCTACATCTGATGGTCAGACCATCTTGGCTGGCTCCGATTTTGATAACGAAATACACTTGGAAGCTCACATTTTCGAGGGAGATCTCGAAGAGGTCACGCTTAGCAGCGGAAGCTACTATACCGCAACCGAGCCTGGCTACCTGACGCCAACCGCCACAAATGGAAACCCTTGGCCGCTGCTCGAAGGCGAAGGCATCACTATGAATAATGTCGCATACACGCTCGAGGGCGTTACCTCCGACCTGTTCTACTGGGATGGCACCGGCGAGGTAAGCTTCTCCGATAGCCCCGCCGTGTTAGCGATTACTCAAAACACCGGACTGGCCGACGCCGATGGCTACTTGCATGGTCATCCGATCTTCGATATCGACGATCCCGCTACCACCGAATTGCCAGCAGCGGGCATCTACATGGCTCCGTTCAACCTGGAGTTGGATGGTCTGGAAGCATCTGAAACCGGCCTACTGCTGTTCGTCACCGGTGAAGATTTTGAAGAGGGAGTAGAGTTGGCAGAGGAATACCTTCATAGCCAAATGGTTCCCGAGCCGGCTAGCCTCGCACTGGTTGGTCTGGCCCTCTGCGGCCTGGCCGTGGTCGCTCGTCGCTAGTTTGCGTTGCGCCGCGGTCGCCTGCGAGGGCGACCGCGGTGCTCCTTATTTCCACTTCCTCACAACTACTTGATAGAACCAAAAATCATGAGGCCTTCAACCTTCATTTTCACTCGGGCTTGGTTACTGCTGTGCTTGCTCACAGTCGCCAGTGCTTCGACCGCGGCGACACATCTCGACATGATGGTTCAGCAGGAGGATGGCAAACTCGTTACCGGTTTAGCAGAACTCTCAGAAGGTGCATACAGCATCGGCGCTCAGGTCTATTCAGGAAGCCTCCTGTCGAGCAATCGTGCGTCAGATCCAGGCTACTTTTCGCTAGCCGAGGGTAATCCCAACCTTCCGGCCGAGGCCTTACCTGCCGACAGCGATTTGTACTGGGACTTTTTGCCAATGTCGGTTGGAGCAACAGTCTCGAACCTGTTCTACTGGGATGGCCTCGACGACAATCTTGATGGCCTGTCGATCGACGACGTCGAGTTCGATCGCCCCGACAACGAACAGTTCTATATGGTCAGTAATGGCTTCTTTGCTGCTGACGCCAGCGACCAGATGGTGCCTGGAGGAGTGATCGACACCACGGCTTTCGACGGTTCGATTCACAAGCACCCCGCTTACATCCTCGATACCAGCGACGCATCGACTCCCGACACCGGCATCTACATGATTTCGATGCAGGTCCGTATGGATGGCCTTGAAACCAGCGAGCCCTACTTTCTGCTGATGCGCACCTCGACCCTCGGCGACGATACGCTCGAAGTGGCCACCGATTGGGTTGAGGGCAATCTCGAGATGCTCACCGGTGGGCCCACCCTCCCTGGCGACTACAACGGCGACGGGCTCGTCGACCTCGGCGACTACACCGTGTGGCGTGATTCGCTCGGTTCCACCACTGATCTGGCGGCCAATGGCGATAACACCGGCACGAGCCAGGGCATTATCGACGTCGCCGACTACGAGATCTGGAAAGTGAACTTTGGGACATCGCTGAATCCCATCGCAGCCGTAGAAACGGCCGTGGTGCCTGAGCCTGGCAGCGGAAGCCAACTGCTGATCGCAGTGCTTGTGGGTTCGGTACTATTCGGTAGCCGTGTCGCTGGTTTTCGACGATCGGCCGCTCGACCACAGTCCTAGCCAGCCCGATTTTTTGGTGGCCGATTCGGTTTCGCTCATGGCTGCTTCTTCGCCGCTCAACGCGGCGGCAAGCTGTCCGATCGACTGGGTGATCACCGCCTTGGGGGCCTGTTCGATCAACGGGACACCATTGTTGCGGACTTCGACCATCACTCGATAGTCGTTGGGCACTTGCCAGTAGATGTCGTGGCCAAGCGTTTCCTGAGCCTTGCGAATGCTGATCTGTCCAGCATCGTGCCCTACGCGATTCACCACCACTCGCAGCTTGTCCTTCAAGCCTTCGACCTCGCCAAAGGCCATCATCAACCGCACCACGTTTCGCAAACAAGGCAAATCGAGCTGCGTAACCATCAGCACGTCGGTTGCCATTTGCATGGCAAACAAATCGAGCTTGGTAAAGGCCTTCGACGTATCGATAATCAGATGCGTAAAGGTAGCCTTCAGCAAACCAAACATCCGCTGGAGGTCGTCGGTCGAAATATGCTGACCATCTTCCAGCGCAACCGGACGAGGCAATAAGTAGAGCCCTGAACTGTGCTTGGTAAGCGAACGCTTGAGCAGCGTAAAGTCGAGCCGCGATACGTTCTGAGCCACATCGCTCAGCGTGTATTCGGGAATCGTGTCGAGAAACACATCGGCGTCGCCGACCGCGAGGTCGAGATCGACCAGCACAACACTATTCTGAGGATTGCCCGCTAGCGCGCATCCCAGATTCACTGCGATGCTCGTCGCTCCAACCCCACCAGTGGCGCCGCACACCGCGATGACTTTACAGCCTCCGCGTGAGCCACCAGCCTGGGCACCAAACTTGTTCCGCGCCACGCGACTGACCGCAGCGGCCAGTTCCTCGGGCTTGATCGGCTGAGTGAGAAACTCCTTAGCCCCCGCCCGCATAGTTCGCAGAATCAGGCTGCCATCGGTGGAACTGCTGGAAACCAACAGGGCCAACTCGGGCTTTTGCTGAGTAAGATTCTCAACAAGCTGTACTGCGGCCTCGGGATTGTCGTCGAGGTTGATAATACCGACATCGGGGTCGGTTTGCTTGACGACATCGGGGAAGAACGCGTAACGCGAACACTCCGCTTCGAGCCACACGGTATCCAAGCCAAGTAGCGTCGACTTCACCGCATCGCGTGAAGCGTCGTCAGGGTCGACAATGGCAATGCGAAGTACGTGGCTCATAAGAGGCGAACTGTTGGTCGGGCTGCGTCGTAGTAGCGATCGATTATTCTAATACACCGGCTGGGATGTGCCTATTCTCCACACCCTTCGACAGAAAGGTAGCTTACGGAGTGCAATCAGGCAGCATCGGAATCGCGATGAAGTTGCCAAAATACGACATTCTTCCTCGCGATTCCCATCCTGAACCACTATTCAGTATCGTAACCGACCGGACCTATTAAACCGCCTTCAATGGAATAATCGGACCGCGAAGGACTCGGCACGCTCGGCGGAGCCGATTGTGTGGGAACCCGGCGGAAATTAGCCGTGCGTGGATTGGCGTACGCTCCGCTCGCGACCGCTTGCGACGACCGCGAAGCCGATTGGTTTGCCGCACCCAGGTCGGGCATGTGCAATTCGCCGTGTACCGGAGCACTGGTGGGAGCATTGTCATACTGGATCGCGGGGCTGCCGGCCGGAGTCGGAACCGGTTGTTCGTAAGGCATGCCCTGCTGCAGCGGTACCATCTGCTCGCCAGGTCCCATCATCGGGTACGAGCCTTGCGATGGGTAGCCACCCTGGCAGCCCTCTTGCCCGCAACCACCGCAGTCGAGACCGCAGGGACCGTAGGCATTCGGTACTTCAATCTGACCTTCGCAGTACAGCTGATGATTGCTAGGCGACATCGTCACTTCGCCAGGACCACAAGGGGGCACTTCGTGCGGATCCATCGCGTCGACAAACTCAGGAGTCACGAGAATCAGCAGTTCGATTTCGTTTACTTCATCCTTGGTTCCGCGGAACGGAACACCGATGCCAGGGATATCGGCCAGGATCGGAATACCGGTTTTGATCGATTCGGTTTGACGCTGAATCAAGCCAGCCAGGGCAAAGGTCTGCCCCGCCCGCATTTCGACCGCTGTATCGGCCTGTCGAACGCGGAAGCCGGGAATCTGGTTATCGTTCAGGGTCACGCTAATCGACGAGTCGGGCGAGCTGACACGTGGGCGAACTTCCAGGCGGATGTTGCCGTTGCCTAGCACGATCGGCAGGAAGTCGACCTGCGTACCAAACGGTTTGTATTCGATGCTGCTGGTCCCCAGGCTCTGAGGCACCAGAATCGGCACTTCACCACCTTCGAGAAACTGAGCAGGGCGACCGCTTACCGATACCAAGTTAGGCTCGGCAAGAATCTTTGCGACGTTGTGTTGCTGCAAGGCGTCGAGGAAGCCAAAGAAGCTGGTGCTGCCGCTGACGATGCCGAACTCGACGGTCGAACCACCACCAGTGGTACCCGCACGAATACCGGTTGCCGAGAGCAGACCGTTAGGACGCGAACCGACGAAGCCACCACCTTCGGTAGTGAGGGCCCAGTCGACACCGAGCTGACGCAGTTTGGTGCGAGAGATTTCGTACATCTTCACCTTGAGCACCACCTGCTGCACGCCGCCCACTTCGAGGCTGTTGATCACCTTGGGAGCGTAGTCTTCCGCCAGCCGCATCATGGGGCCAACGTGGTCGGGGCTATCGACAAAACCGGTGAGCATCAGGCTCTGGCTGTATTTGCGAACCGACACCGACGAGTTCGGGAACGTGACCTTCAAGGCATGTTCCAGCTCACGTACGTCGCCATAGATTACGACGTCGATGGTGTGCACCTTGTCGTTCTCGTCCCACAGGTTGATCTGCGTGACGCCCGGCTTCTTGGCCGAGATCGACAGTTGCTTGGCCGACAGTGGAGTGACCGCAACCAGCTCAGGATTATTGACCTGAGCCTTGGGGATGTTCAAATCCAGCGTAAGAATACGACTGGAGTTGGTGGTCATCTCGAGCCGCTCGCTTTCGCGGCTGATATGCCGAATGATGTTTGGCGTCGAGAACTCGGCCGCAGTACTTGCGCCCGTCTGCGCCATCGCGGGGTGCGTGGCCCAAGCCATCAGCGCGACGGCAAGCGCGGCACCAAACCATGTTCGTGTCGAACGACCGATAACCGGCTGATTCTGATCGTACATCCCTGTACTTCCTTTGTTATCCGCCGCCCGCAGGCGACGCGAGCCGTTGCTGCCGATCAAGACAGTCTGGCTCACCCCCCGTTCACACCCTCGCTACCGGCTACCGTTTCCCTGATAGTCGGCCACGAGCGTGGGTAATCACACTGATCACCTTCCACTAAGTCGCTATTAGAAGTCGATCGGAAAATCGGCCCCGAACTCTTCTTCTAATTCTCGCAAGGCCTCATTGTCATCCTGGATTTCCGATTTTTTCTGAGTCGTAGGATTCGGCATCACAGGAAACTGAGGTGATATATCGGCAGAACGACCAGTCGCACCCGAGTCGCGAATCGGTTTACCCGAAACAGGATCGAAAGCAACCACACGTACCTGCTCTGCTTCGAGGATGGTCATCTCAAACGGAGGACGTTCCTCGGCAGCTTTCTTGACTTGAGCAAACAGTCCGCCTAGGAAACCAGCAGCTTCCGTGGCTTGCGAAGGGCTTGGCCCTTGCTCCATCTCGCGGGTGTTGTGGCTATCGCTACGCTGCCCCAACAACTCGGCGACATCTTGCTCGATTTCTTCGGTAATGGCTTCGTCGTTCGGGCTACGCGGAATCAGATTGAGCTCGCCAATCTGCTCGGCCAAAGCGACTTTGTTCGCCTGGCTCGGTGTGAGCAACAGCGACACGGTTTTCGCAATATTGCGGCCTTCGCCATCGTCTTCAGATGCGCGAACCACGGTTTGGTCGACCGCGTAGATGCGAATGTTCTGCAGAATGATCCGCGTACGGGCAGTGGCAAAGCCTTGGCCCGGGTTACGATTGATGAACAACTGAATGTCGACTCGGTCGCCAGGGCTCAACAGACCAGCCGCGCTCTTCTGAGCATCGACCGAGATCGTTTTCAGACGCATTCCAGGAGGAATGCCGCTGATCGGATCGTTTACTTCGCCTTGGGCTAGCAGTTTGGCCTCGAGGATGGGCTCGCCTTGGATAATGTTCGCCTTGGGGCGACGATTTTCCAGTTCCTCGAGCGTGCGAATCGCACCTTGAGGCACCTTATCCTTGGGCCATTCCTGCAACGTGACCATCGACTCGTCGATGGGATCGTTCAGATTAATGTTGACCGTGGCTACGTAAATCGATTCGGTCTCGTAGCTGACCACGGGTTCATTACGGCTCTCCATCACTTGGCTAATGCCAATGGATGCAACGAGGCCACAGCCAAGCGCGAGCGCGAGCAGTACTAATGATTTTGGTCGCATAGGACCCCCCTAGGTCGTTTCGCGAAGCAGAGCTCGACGGGTTTCGACTCGTGCTTCACCAGGTTCAAAACTGGCAACAATGACCACCACTGGCGCGCGGGCGCTGCGTGGGAACCTTGTCGCTTTCTTCGGCAGGATCGAATCATCTGATCCAACAAAATGTCTCGGGTTACGTGCTAGCATGGATTCGCCGCAGGTTTTCGCACCGCTGTCGCGGATGCTTAAACCAACAAGCCAGCCCAGCTGAAGTAAATGATGGTGCCAATGGCGATTGGAATACCGTAAGGCAGGAGCTTCATCGATGGCTTCCGCTCAGCGGCGATTTCCGAAAGCTTCTCCGGATCGCGGATCATCATGATCTCGTTCCAGATGAACCAAAATTGTTTGTGATGCTTTTCCCAGCTACCCGACAGCAGCACCATGGCCACGGCCAGGATGCCACCCACAACCGCAGCAACGGCGAACGAGTACAGGGTTACTTCTACCCACATCCAGGCGCCGATGCCGGCCATCATCTTCACGTCGCCGGCGCCCATGCCACCGATGGCATAAGCTGGCAACAGAGTAAGCAGACCAACGACGGTGCCGAGCAGGCTGTAGGACAGGCCTTCCCAACCAGGGTAGGCGCTGAGTGTGTAGCTGTAGACCCAGCCGAGAATGATCATCGGGTAGGTCATGGCATTCGGCACGCGTAGCTGCAAGCCGTCGACTACGGCCATGGCAATAATCGTGACAGTTACCAGCCAAACGTGCCAGTTAGTTACAAGGGCGTCTTGCCAAACAGCTAGGTCGAACATGGTTGTATGTCCCGCGAGTATCGTGTGAATCTTCGGAAGGCGGCCCCACCTTCGGCCCGCACGAGGAAACATAGCTCACGATTTTGTCGCTGGTCAGCAAACAGGCGTCAGTTGGATGGAATTGCCAGAAAGCCCCCATCGGGGCCAATCACAATGTCCATCGGGTCGCGCTCGTCGGCTGACACAAAACAAAAAATCCCCCTCACCGAAACCTGCTCGATGAGGGGGATGCGCTATACAGATTACACTTTTAGGGTGTTCAGGTTGTAAGCTCGTTTAGCTGGCTGTGGTCAGCTGAGCCGACACCGAGTTAAAGGTGCTGGAAGCATTCGTGCCGATCGAGCGAATCGCTGTCAAGCAGACGATTACGATCAGAGCAAGCATCACCGCGTATTCAACAGCAGTGGGGCCATCTTCCGACTTGAGGAATTGTTGTACTTTCTGAGCGAACTTCTTCATAGCATCCTCCGGTTCTCGATGTCAGCAATGTGCTAACACCCTAAAAATGTCAGGAGCGGTTTAGCTCCCGGTTGACGGCCTCGGGTAACACCCACGACGCAACATGCGACGAGGTGAGCCTGAATGTGTTACTCACGGGCCAAATTACAAAACAATTGCGTACCATAAGTCGTCAATTGCTTCCTACTTTGCCGGCATCTTGCGATGACCAGCGTATTCCTTCGGCAGTCTGGCTACCACGCTTCCTAAGAAGTGGGTCCTGGACTTTGCGTCCCAGCCTTACGACTGGTTTGCCTTTGTCGAGAATGATGACGCAACAGGCTCTCGATAGCGTTAACCGATTCGCAGTACGAATCGAATGCACACGAAATAGTAGTAAGTAGATGAGTCCTTCACGATAAGTTCCGCTGTCCGGCGTGAGCGGCTTTGACTGCCTGCTCGCTCGCTGAACACTTGAAACCTATGTCACTTTCGCCAGGAGTCAAACAAACGGAGCAAAGTTTTTGAAAACTGTGTTATTTCCCGGGAAACGCTCAAGTTCTTTCCTCCGCCATTTCTGAGATCACGCAGTGAACCATAACGTACGTTTGCCTAGAACATCCCGAATTCCTTTGTGACTTCGCGTGGTAAACATGAATAGCATCGCTGCCAAACTCGAAAAGCTCGTCCCCGGGGGATATATGCCCGGCAGTGCTCCCATGACCGAGCCAACTGCTTGGGGAGCCTTGGCCTTACATACTGCGGGTCGGCAGCAAGCGGCGGCTCAGGCGGCGGCCTGGCTGTGCGACGCCCAGCACTACAACGGTATGGTGCCAGCCACGGCCGATGGCGATGCTCCCGGCTGGACCACCAGTCTGGCGACTCTCGCCTGGCGGGAGATCAACGCAGAACTCTACTCCGAACAGCTCGACCGTGGCATTCACTGGCTGCTCGAGTCAAAAGGCAAGCCGAATCCCCAAAGCGAACACGTGGGGCACGACACCACGCTCGTCGGCTGGAGTTGGGCGGCTAACACCCACTCGTGGCTCGAACCAACTGCGTTTGCCACCATGGCGCTCGTTGCGGCTGGCGAGAACCAGCACCCCCGCACTCGCGAAGCGGTGCGGCTGATGGTTGATCGCCTGCTTCCCGGCGGCGGGGCCAACTACGGCAACACACGCATTCTCGATCAAACGCTGCTCCCGCATCTGCAGCCGAGTAGCATCGTGATGTGGGCGCTGGCCGCGCAAGGCTCCGACGATCCGCGCGTCGAGCGCACCCTCGAGTACATCGAACACGAACTCCACCGCCCGACCGGCTGTGCGTCGATGGCGTATGCCATTATCGCCCTTACCGCTTGGAACCGTCGCCCAGCGGATGCCGACAAGCGGATACTCGATGCCTATAACCGGCTCGGCACGCAAGACAACTGCTACAAGCTATCGCTACTGCTGCTGGCATCCAACGAACAACCGTTGTTCGCCGCGCAGTCGCTGGCCGCTCGCGCAACGTCGGCTGGCATCGCCTGAACTTCACCTCGCGGGACTTACGATCGCTCATGAGTGAATCTTCCGAACACGCTTCGCCACACAAGTTCGACCGCCGTACGCTGCTTACCGCTGGTATTGCTGGGGCGGCCGCGCTCGCCGGCGGGCCTGCGCTCTATCACTGGGCGAATCCTCGCGGGCAGGTGTTTGTCGCCCGCAATCAGCGCTACGATGGCTCGCTGGTGCAGACCATTCAGGATGGCATCCTCGCAACCGGCATGCAGCCGAAAGCCTTATTCGGCAAACGGGTGCTGCTGAAGCCGAATCTGGTGGAACCACAACGCGACCGCCCGCAGATGACCACTCACCCAGCGATGATCGTCGCTGCGGCCGAAGTGTTTCGTCGCTGGGGAGCTAGCGTCTCGGTGGGCGAAGCTCCTGGGCACGTTCGCGATACCGAAGTCGCGCTCATCGAGTCGGGCGTCGGCGAGGCCTTGCTCGACGGCGGGGTCGATTTCGCCGATCTCAACTATCAGCAGTCGGCCTGGCGCCCGAATCGAGGCCGCCGGAGCAAGCTCCGCGGTTTCTGGCTGCCGGAGAGTGTCGCCGAAGCTGATCTCGTGGTGTCGATGCCGAAAATGAAAACCCATCACTGGGTTGGTGTCACCTGCAGCATGAAGAACTTTTACGGAGTGCTGCCAGGCATCAAATATGGCTGGCCGAAGAACGTGTTGCACCACAATGGCATTCCCGAAACGGTTGCCGACATCAATGCGTCGGTGCCGAAGTCGATGGCCATCGTCGATGGCATCGAATGCATGGAGGGCGACGGGCCGATTCTCGGTACCGCCAAGCAGATGGGCCTGGTGCTCATCGGCCCGCGACTCGCATCGGTCGACGCCACGGCCGCGCGCATCATGGGTCTCGACCCGCAGAAGATTACCTACCTGCAGCTAGCCACCCGCAACATGGGCCCGCTCGACGACAGCATGATCGACCAACGTGGCGAAAACTGGCAAGAGCTGGTCAGCCCGTTCCAGGTGCTCGATAAGCCTCACCTGCAACGGTTGCGGATCGATCGCGTCGGCCCCGAAGTCAGCTAGAGCGATTTGCCCTAGCCATCGAGTTCGATCGAAAGCCGCTGCACCACTTTTTCGAAGGCCTGGCTTTCGGCCCCGCCCTGCTCGGCCAGGCACTCATGGCACACCAGTACGTGCCGCCCGAGTGCTTTCACGTCGAGCTGATCGGGTTCGATCTCCATCCACTCGCCGATGGTCGAAGGGCACTCGTCGTCGAAGTCGAAATACTTGTTGAGCGCCGACAAGCTGAAGAGTTTGATCTGCTGCGAGCTGTCGGCCACGATCGAGAACCTTTGGGCGTGCTGTTCGGCGAGCTTGCGCACACCGACTAAACAACCGAGGAATGTGCTGTCGAGGTAATCGCACGACGCCATATCGCACACCAGCGGACCACGCTGCAAGGCAAGTTCGGCCGCCGCGCGAAACGCGGGACTCTCGTGCATGGTGCCCCGCCCGCTCACTCGAATCACGACTCCACCAGGCATATTGCCCAGGAACATTTGCGTTTGCATCTCGCTTTCCTCCCGCCAGTAAAGTTTGAGATAAGCTTCAGCTTCCGAGTGATTGTAGCGGGCGATCTACGCCAGGCCAAAAACCAACTGACGAAAAGCCGGAGGTTCGCTGCATGTCGCGACGATTGGCAGGATCGCAGCTGTTAGTTAACGAACCACGGCGAACAAACAGTCATCGGCTGCCTGTTTAGAGCGTTCGCAAAGCAACAAATCCGACTGCTGGTTTGTGAGCCGAGACGCGCTATCACCCACTGCGTAAGAATAGGGAGAGGCAACGAGCACTAGTTCGGTTGGTCGCCTTCTAACTCGGCCAACCGTCGGCGAAGTTCTTCGTTCTCACTTGCCAGCTCGGCTTCGCGATTGTTAGAGGTATCTAGTTCCTCGCGTTCGGCATAGCTCACGATGCGATCTTCGGTGAAGTAGACACCAGAGAACATCGAGGTCTTTACCACCGCATTGTGGATATTTCCATCCCGGTCGCGATATCGAACACGATAGATGCGATCGTTTTTCTCACCGAACCAACCGGTGCCAAATGGCTCCCAATTCGAACTAAGCAGCTTTCCCCCTTGGCGATGAATATAGCCCCTCACTCGATCGCCATCCATCGAGCCCGCAAACAAGCGAGCCCCCACAGCAATCGAAACAAAGAAGACAAACACCACTACGATTGCCACACCATCCATTGCAACTACCTCGTTACAGGAACGAAACTTCGTTCGATGCAAATCATTGATTACCGGCTAGCTATTCGTCGCTGCATCGCGAATCTTGCCCTTTGCTGCTCGATTCATTGCCCGCCGTGACTCAAGTGTCGGTCGGGGTTGAGTCCCAGTCGTTATCGGTGGAGTAACCACACAGCCAGTTCAATGCGAAGTGCCGCTCCATGGTAATCGAGCGGACCACGGCCCACTCTTCGGCATCGAGCGACTGGTACGACTTGCCCATGGCGGCAAAGTCGTCGTCGATCACTTGCTTCAGCTCGCCCGCTTCGTGCAGGCGATGGGCCGACATCCGCACCACGTCGGCATAGGAGTTCACGCCGATGCTGGTGAGCGCCTCGTTCGCGGGGAACGCTTCGCCCGACTCCTGCATCTGACGCGTGCGACTCCGCCAGTGCCAGCTCTCGGCAAGTTGCCGCATCCGTTCTAGCTCTTCCGGCGGGCGGAGCGTTGCGGTCGCGAGGAACTCGTCGGTCGCTTCCTGCGGGAACTCTTTGAGCAAGTCGTGCGAGGCCCTCGTATCAAACTCCGGCAACGTATCGAGCTTGCCTAGCGCCCACAACAACACGGCCGCCGACTCGACGCGCCAGGTCATGTCGATTTGCTGCCGCTCGGTGAGGCTCGCCATGGTGGTGGTGATGAGCTCTCGCTCGCGCAAGGAGAGCTTCGACCATACGCCCATTTCGCGGAGCACGTGCCACAGCTGATTGCGAAGCTCGACCCCTTTCGCGTTGAACTCGGCGATGTCGTAGGCCGACCACTCCTCCATCCAACTCTCCAGCATCTGTCGCGGGGGCGAAGTCACTGCGTGCACGATGCAGTACTTGAGCACCACGTAGCGCTCGGCCGCTTCCCGCGGTGTCGGCCATACCTGGGGAGTGTCGTCGTCCGCGGGTGGTTCGGGCTGGGGAGGAGCCGCGAGTTTGGTGCATTCGATTTCGGCTTGGGCATCGGCTCGGCGCTTGATGTAACAATTGCCCGAGACCAAGGCCAGCCAGTTTTCGCCTTCGAACACTTCGGTATCGATCACGCCAAAGCTGTCGGGGAACTCCATCTTGGTGCCATCGGTCGGATGCGGCACGCCAGGCACCTCTGCGATCTCTTTAGGAAAGGTTGTGCTCAGCGTGTCGACCATCGCTGCGTAGATGGCAAACTGCGAGAACCGATCGGCGCACGGATACTGACGCTTGCCGAGCACGAAGAACACCGGCGGATCGTCCGGCCCCAACTCGGCAACCGGAATCACCCACTTGGCCTCGACCATGCCGCCGAACATCGGTTCGCTTCGCAGCACCAGCTTGCCCTCTTCCACACGCAAGTTATCGATGGCCAGCGAGTAATCGGCCTCGCACCACAGGTGTTCGATCCGGCCAAACCGCTCGTGCCATTCTACGACCGCCGCTGGCAGGTTGAGTTCGAGCCGCGTTTCCACTTCGTCGACCAGCGAGCCGCACGACACCGGAGTGCCATCGTGCCCATGCCAAAACGCGGCGAACCGGGCGAGCCGCGCCCAGCACTCGTCGCGATTGGTCGGAATCTCGGTGAAGAGCGGGCGATACACGGCAGGTCCTTTGTGAAGATTTCGTGAACAGCGAAGCCCCCGCACAACTCGTCGAGCGGGTGGTTCCTCCTCCCCTATTTTGCCGCGATTCAGGAGCGCGGGTAACCCACGGTTTAAGGACTGGCACTTTTCTACTAGCCGGCTTAATTTCGCCCTGCAATTCATCCACTTTTTCGTATCAATTGGCCACCTAACGTGATAGGATGTACAGCGACAATAAAGCAAACGACATCCACCCTGCCCTGGCCATCCAGGCCTCCAGAATAAAGCCCCCAGGGGGCAAAACGAAAATGGACTTACGACGAACACGATTGACTCAAGTGCTTGAAGCACAACAGGTTACCACTCGTGGAATCGACGTAAGAAAAGCCCCCACCAATCGATTTTCGCACAATTGGGGGCACAATTCACCGCCGGCAGATCTCCCCAAGTCGACTGCTGAGGTGGGGGGCGAATCGCATGACGAGCGCACGGGATTTGGTGGGAATCGGACGATTCGCTTTACCAGCGATGCCAGAAATGGCAACCTGGAGGATATACTTAAGGATCAGGCGTTTTCGTGCACAATGAAGAAGTGCTGCATCAGGGGATTTTCTATGAGCGTGTATCGAGCTTTCTCACTACTCTCGCTGGCGACGCTATCGTTGCTGACCACCGGCACCTGCCTGGCGGAGGACTACTTTCTCACCATCGGCGGCGGCACCGGCGCGACGAACAATCAGCTGTCGATCGAGCGGAACGTGATTTTCCAGCAGAACGTGCTGAGCGAGAAACGCCCCGACAACCCGACGCAGATCGTGCTGTTCTCCGATGGCGATAATCCCGCGCCGGATGTGCAAGCCCGCGATCCCGATTTCGCCGAGACCTGCCCCCCCGCGCGGCGGTTGATGGCCGAGCTACTGAGCGACGAAGACCCCGACCTGATCTATCGCACCCACCAGGTGCCGAACGTCGAGGGACCTTCGGACAAAGGGACCCTCAAGCGTCGGCTCCGCCAGTTGAGCGGCAAGCTCAAGGCCGGCGACCGGTTGATCATCTACGCGACCGGCCACGGCGGCGGAGCCGAGTCGCCGTACGACTACTATTACTACGACGAAGAGGAAGAGGGCGAAAACGAGTACAACGAATACGATACCTCGTTCTACTTCTACGACAGCGAGAACGTGACCGCCAGCGAATTCACTAGCTGGCTCGATCGGGTGCCGGCCGACGTCGAGGTGATGATGGTGATGGTGCAGTGCTACGCAGGTGGCTTTGCCCATACGATCTTCCATCAGGCCGACCAGGAGCTTGGGGTCTCGTCGCACGCCCGGTGCGGGTTCTTCGCCCAGGTGCACGACCGCGGGGCCGCTGGCTGCACGCCGAATGCGAACGAATCGGAGTACCAGGAGTACAGCAGCTACTTCTGGGGAGCCCTCGCGGGTCGCACGCGAACCGGCGAAGAGTCGATTGCTGCCGACTACAACGAGGATGGCAAGGTGTCGTTCGCCGAAGCCCACGCCTACGCGATCATCGAAAGCGAAACGCTCGACATCCCTGTGCGCACGTCCGACGCGTTCCTGCGTCACTACAGCGCACTCGGCAAGAAAGCGAGCAGCGATGACTCGGAGGACGAAGGCTCCCTCGGCACCCTGTTCGGGTTCTTGGCCAACAAACCAGCGGTCGAAAAAGACACCGAACTGCGCAAGCTCGAAGGTTCGATCGCCGAAATCGCCAAGCTGGCCCGCGCCGACCAGCGGGCGATTCTCGAGCAACTGCCCGAGAAGCTCGAACTGCCTGGCAAACCGACGGTCGAAAGTGTGCGACTGGTGCTGGCCAAGGTCGAAGCCGAGCAGGGCCTGGCGAACGTCAAACGCGGTTCGGCCTACGAGCGCTACACCAACGCCCGCATGCGGGTGTCGGAGGAACTACTCGAGACGTGGCCCGAACTCAACGCGAGCTACTCACCGCTGTCGATGGCGTTGGTCGCGGAGCGGGCGGAGGAGTTCCAGGAGAAGGTGCAAGGCCTCGCGTCGTACGAAGCGTATAGCCGGGCGAAGGAGCGTCGGGAGCAGTACGACGAAGAAGCCGAAGCCTTGGTGCATCGCGAAGCCAAGCTGCAGCGTCTGCTGCACACCTGCGAGTCGGTCGTGCTCGAAGCCAACCTGCCGAAACTCATGCCGCAGGAGATGGTGGATCGCTACGAAAAGATGGTGCTGATGGAAAACGGCTCGCTCTAATCGAGCCTACACCGCTTCGTGCGGGTCGATGTCGTCGGGCATCACTTCGCGTTTGAATCCCATCAGCACGAAGAACAACACCAGCGCGACCACGCTTACGCCGGCCGCGACCATATAGAAGCTGCGCCAGTCGTAGGGGGGAACCTCCACCCCGGCCGGCGTTAGATAACGAGCCTGCATGAACCCCGACAGCAAGCTGCCGGAAAAATGCCCCAGCCCGCTGGTGGCCATCGCCAGCATGCCCTGCGCAGCGCTCTGCGTATGCGGCGTGGCAGCGTGGTCCACGTAGATATAACCGGTAATGTAGACAAACACGTAACACACACCATGCAGCATGATGGCCGTGTAAATAAGCGCCATGCCGAGGCCTTCGGTGCTGCCGTACGCCAGACAAAGGAATCGCACAATCCAGGCAACCACGCCGATCATGAACACGCGTTTGGGTCCCCAGCGCACCAGCAGCACCGGCAACAACAACATGCACACGATCTCAACCACCTGACCAAGCGACAGCTTTGTCGCCGCGTTTTCAACTCCCTTATTGTTGAGATAGAGATTCGCAAACGTGTTATAGAACTGGGCCGAGATCGTCGCGATGAACGACACAATCAAAAACCGTACCAGTCGCGGCCGCATCGCCAGCAACGCGCGGCATCCGTGCAGCAAGGTCCGCCACGATCCGCGGCCGGCTTGCGGCATCGTCTTCGGCAACGCGAACGACAGGATGATCATCACGCCATGCACCGTGGCGCCCATCTTCATCGGCCAGGTGCTAGCGTCGACAAGCTTCGAAGGCATCCCCCAGTACCAAGGCACCAATGAGCCGACAATGACCATCGCCAGAATCCAGCCCGCGGTACCGCTAGCACGCACAATCGAGAACAACTCGCGCGAACCAGCGAGGTGTCGCAAAGTCAAACTATGCGTTAAGGTTAACGCTGGAACCGAACACTGATAGTAGCCAATGATAGCCGCGAGGAACCACCACTGATTCGTCGAACTCCACATCAACACCAACATGGCGCCGCACGCCAGGTTGAGCAGCGTGATCATGCGATCGGTCCGGAACCAACTGTCGGCCAGTGCGCCAAACAGCAACGGGGCGACCAGCGCCCCCACGGCCGAAGCAATGCCTGCCAGCCCAACGAACGACGAGCTGAACATGGCGGTGCCGGCCGGGGCAGTGTTCTCGCCGATGTAGGTGCCGACAGTCACCGACCACAACCCCAACGCAGCGTACTGCACGAACATCAACGCTCCCAACCGAAGCATCAGCGACACGCTGACCGATCGGGTAGAACCGGCAGAACTGTCACCATCGTTCGTGGTGGGTTCGACGGGCGGAGGAGGAGAGAGTGGTTCGCTCACGGGGCGGTACGGCTAGTGGCGATCGCAAACTATAGTTGGTCGACGACCCGCATGGCGTCGGCCCATAAAAAAACCCGGTCGACGCAACCTGCAATCAGGTCGGGTCGACCGGGACGAGTGGAGGATAGCGGGCTCGAACCGCTGACCTTTTGGCTGCCAGCCAAACGCTCTCCCAACTGAGCTAATCCCCCGGATGGGTGTAATTCCGCGGCCGCGATGGCCGCTTAACAGTATGTTTACGTTCTAACCTGTGATTGTCAACGCCCGGGTACGGTTGCCCTCCAAATCTGGGTGTTTTTCCTTAAAACCCGCTGAAAACCACTGATTTCGCCATGCTGAGTTCGTCCACTTCCCGCCGTTTGCGGAGTCTCGCAAAGCTACTTCTCGGGCTGGCGATCGTGGCTTACTTGCTATATCAGGCCAGCAGCGGCGAAAACTTCGACCACATTCTGCATGAACCCAAACAGTGGCCCATGCTCGTAGCGGCTTTACTATGTGTGACAGTCGCGGTGGGCATGGGGTTCGTGCGGTGGTACCTATTGGTCAAAGCGGTGGAACTGCCGTTTACGCTGGCCGACGCCATGCGGCTCGGCTCGCTGGGCTTTGCCTTGAACTTCGTCGGCCCTGGCGGAGTCGGTGGCGACCTGTTTAAAGGTGTCGTGCTCGCCAGAGAGCACGCAAAGCGCAAGACCGAGGCCGTAGCGACCGTGATTGCTGACCGCGTGCTGGGGCTTACCGGTTTGCTGGCGGTCACCGCCGCGGCAACGCTATTTACCGGAGTATTGTGGAATACCGAGGCACCCACCGTCATGCGAACCGTCGGCGGCTTTGCGGTTGCCGCGTTTGCCTCGCTGGTGGTCGTCGGCAGCTTGCTGATGGTGCATGGCCCGATCGGCAAAACCACCGCCCGACTGCTCGGCAAGCTCCCCCTGGTGGGCGGCGTGGTCGGCAGTCTGTTTGTGTCGTGCCAGGTGATCTCGCGACGGCCGATCTACCTGGTGCCGGCCTTTTTGCTGAGCATCGCGTTGCACCTGCTATTGGTGCTCGCGTTCCACTGTGTTGCGCTCGGGCTCCCGCTCGAGCACCCCTCGCTGGCAACGCACATGTGCATCGTTCCGCTAGCCGAGTCGACCAGCGTGCTCCCGATTCCCGGCGGACTCGGCACCACCGAAGCCGCCTTGAATGCACTGTACTACGGCCTGGGACTCGATGGCGATGCCGGCACGCTCGTTGCTTTTGGGCAACGGCTCGCGATGTTCACCGTCGGCATCTTTGCGATCGGCTACTACCTGACACAACGCAAGGAAGTTGCCACGGCTCTGCACGAAGCAGAAGATCAACTCGACCACGCCGAAGAGCCGCTGGCTCAAGGCGCGGATATCGGCTGACCATCCACCAGCAACTTGCGGCCCTTGGTCCGGTACGCAGGAGCGGTGGAATCGTCCACTTCACTGGCAGCCAGCTCTAATTCACCGAGGCCCTCGGTGCGGACCTGCACGCGCCCGTTGTCGTAGAAGTTGCCTTGCGACACCGACACGCGTGAGACTCCCCCTACCGACAGACCTGCTCGGCCGTTGGCTCGCAGGTCGATGTCGACCAACTCGCAATCCTGAACCAACTCATGCGCATTCACTCCATCCTGCTGAAAACCTTGCACTACCAGATTCTCGATCCGTACATGGCGAACCATGTACAGCGTGATCCCGGTCTGCAGGCCTGCGTGACGGAGTTCGTAGTCGGCGGGAATCTTTTGCTCTTCGGTGCAGAAGTAGATCTTCCCGTCGAGCAAGCCCCAAGTCTTGGGTTGCAGGTTGGCAAGCTCGTCGGTCGAGAGCAGCTCGACTCGCTGCAGCGGCAACGCTCCATCGAACAGTTGCTGATAGGTAATCCGCCGCGGTTGCATAGCAAACACGTTGCCTTGCACGTGCTTCCAGGCGCCCAGTTCATGTCCCACGGTACCATCGAGCACCGCCCCGTTGCCTTCGATCACCAAAGGCTTGTTGCGATAGCCGCTGTGGTTCGGCTTGCTCAGGCTGATCGCTTCGTGGTAGGGGACGCCGGTGTTGGCGATCACGATTCGATCGGCCTTGTCGGCCAGAATCAAAGCGGCTTCGATGGTTTTCAGTGGGCCGTTATCTATCTGGGGTTCAGCGGTAAGGCCACTGGCCGTATCGCTTCCCATCTGATTGTTCACGTACAGGGTCTTGGCCGGGGCCACCGAAGTGGCCCCCACCAAAATCATCCAGCAGCAAGTGAGCAAGGCAATTCGCATGATCCGCGTTCTCCTTTCGTCTCCGCACTAAGCAGCGCGGCGAGCAGCTTTTTCTTGACGCAGTCGTTTACGCTCGGACTTGCTGAGCTTACGCGGGGAACCACCTTCGTCGTAGTCGTCGCTATAGCCATCGCTGCCGTCGGTCCAACGACTCTCGCTAACCGCCGTTTCAGCCTTCGCCTTGGCCTGTGGACGCTTCGTTTTGCTCGACGAGCGACGCGGGGCATCTTTCTCTTCTTCCTCCACCTGGGCGAGGACCGGAGTCTCCACCTTGCGGGCCGACTTGCTGCTCGACTTCGACTTCGCCGATTCGGTCTTCTCTGCCGAGTCTTTGGCGATCTTCAATTCGGGAGTCTTCGTCAGGTGAGGCTTGGTGACGATGCCAGCCACTACGTCGTGACGCAGGAATCGCATGTAGCTCACAATTGCCGTTGCGGTCAGCAGGTAGCAACCCACCTGGGCCAGCGTACCGACGACCGAAGCCGACGAACCACCCAGCCCGGCCAGCGGGCCAATCACCGCCAGCATTCCAGCTGCAGCAGCTACCCCCAATACGGCGGTCGCCAACTTGCTCTCTTTGATATCGGAGAACACCCGGAAGGCGACCCAACCGGTGGCTACGGTGCCAATGGCCAGCCACCAACCTTGGTTGCCCGACATCAGTTGCATCCCTGTCACGTGACCAGCGGCTTGCGCAAGTACGTGATGCAGGTTGGTCGCGGCATCGATGCTCAGCAGCAGCGCCAAACCGATCGCGCTGCGCCACAAACCATGGTGTCCGCGGTAATCGTCCACTCGATGCCGACGCACCGCCAGCACCATGGCCGTAAAACCTGCTGTGGCCAACATGGCAGTGGTAGCAATCCAGCTAGCCAGCGAGGTTGGCTGGGCCGCGTCGATCAGCGAACGAATCGAATCGCCGAGCAGCGAAGAGATCGGGTTCTGGTAGACGTGCATGGCAGCCAGAGCAGCCACAGTGACAACGCTGGCGACGATTCCCCCCACCGGAGCCATCAGGTGGGAAGGAAAATGATGTTTGGCCAGCGCCCCGGCTACACTCGCTTCGGGCAGCGCGTACCGGCGACCTTCGCCGCGGGTGGGTTCACTGGTCTCGGCATTCTCGTCGGAAGTAAGAGCCGAAAGCTCTCGCGAGGCACTAAGTACTTCTTCTTGCAGGATGCGACGTCGACGTCCTTGTCGGGCACCACTCATATCGTGAGGTTCCTGAGAGGGTTGCAGTTCAGAGGGAGATGCGCGGCGGGCGAAGGGGCCAAGGCCCCGGCAAGGCGTTCGAGCGGCAACTTCCCGTTCCGCCCTTGCGATGCGCACAAGGTGACTAACGCCCGCACCATAGCACTTCGACACAATCGCTACGACATAATCAGCCAGTCTCGATGCAGTTCTCTTTGTCGCGGTTGTGTGAGCTGGGCAAACTTTAACGACCAGCGGAAAGCCGGAAGCTTGATAAAGCCCACCTGCGGGCTGCACAAACCTCCACAAACCTGCCCCTCTATCCTTTGCCTGGCGTCCACCTGTGACCTACGGTTGCGGAGAAAAACGCTTCGTTATCGTCCTGAAGCACGCTTCGTATTCCGCCCAGAGCGGCCCCATCCAGCTCTCTGGCACCTAGCTACCGAACCAAACATGATCGAGCCCACCCCGCTAAAACCGATAGCGCCAGACGAGCGGCAGGCTCAGGAGGTACCAACTGTGCCCGTGAATCACCGGGTTTCGGAAGTACTTCAGCGATTGGGGCAAGCTGCGCAAGAAGATGGGCTGATGTCGAGCGGCGAAGCTAGCAGCGAACGCCGTTTTCAACGACAACTCGTGAAATCGCGACTCGGCTCCGCGGCCGGATTATTTACCGCCCTGCGATGCAAGCATGCCTCGACCGCGAGCCACAGCTTGCGGGTCGCCCTGGTCTGCAGCGGCTGGGCCGCCTCGACCGACATGACCAGCGAGCAGCGCGAAACGCTCGAAGTAGCCGCCTTGCTACACGACATCGGAAAGATCGGCGTCCCCGACTCGATCATCATGAAACCGGGTCGACTCGAACCGGAGGAAGCCGCAGCGATGGCGGGCTGCCGCCAACTGGCGGTGGAAATGCTGACCACCACCGGTGCTCCGCAGTTCGTACTCGACACCATCCTGACCGCGGCGGCCTGGTTCGATGGCTCGAACAAGGAGCTTCCGCTAGCAGGCGACCAGATTCCTCAGGCCGCCCGTATGCTGGCGATTGTCGACGCGTTTGACTCGATGACCACCGACCACGTGTATCGCCGCGCTCGTTCGCGCGAGCGAGCCGTTGCCGAGCTGTTCGACTTTGCTGGTCGGCAATTCGATCACAAGCTGGTCAAATCGTTTGCCGAGCTGATCTCGCGCGATCAACGCGTACTGAGCGATCAGGTGGCCAGTCAATGGCTAGCGGAACTGTCGCACCTGTCGACCTCGTGGGAAACGTATCCCACCACAGCGACCACTCGCCCTGGCGACCGCCGGCAGCGAGGCACGAACACGCTGTTCGAACAGAAGCTGGTCGAGAATATGCACGACGGTGTGGTGTTCGTGAACAATCAGCAACAGATCTTCATGTGGAACACCGGTGCCGAACGGCTCACTGGCATTGCCGGTGCCGCGGTTTGCGGACGGAACTTCCAGCCTAGCTTGCTACAGATGTCGGATCAAAAAGGGAGCCTGATCGACGACGACGATTGCCCCGTTTCCAAGAGTATTGCCAGCGGCATACAAGTGCTCGAACGCGTGGGAGTACTGGGACGTAGCGGTCGCCATGTGACGATCGACTTGCACGTGATTCCCGTGTACGACGACAACCGCAAAGCTTGCGGAGCGACCATTCTGCTGCACGACGCCTCGAGCGAGACCACGCTCGAAGAACGTTGCCAGGCATTGCACGCCCAAATGATTCGCGATCCGCTCACCCAAGTGGCGAACCGCGCCGAGTTCGATCGCATGCTATCGCTGTTCGTCGAAGCTCATCAGGATACCGAGCTGACCTGCAGCCTGATCATGGCCGACATCGATCACTTCAAATACATCAACGACACATTCGGCCATCAAGCCGGTGACGAAGCGATTGTGAATTTCGCCTCGCTGCTGAAGTCGATGTGCCGCTCGGGCGACCTGGTTGCCCGCTACGGCGGCGAAGAGTTCACCGTGCTGTGCGCCGACTGCGACAACGCCACTGCGGCCTCCCGCGCCGAAGCGATGCGGAAGAAGCTCAGCGAAACGACGCACGAGAAGCTGGCAAACCACACAGTCACTGCTAGCTTCGGAGTTACTGAACTGCAACCTGGCGATACCCCCGAGTCGATGCTGCGACGCTCCGACCGAGCGTTGCTGCAGGCCAAGGACCAAGGTCGCAATCAGGTGGTGCAACTCGGCGCCGGCATGCCCGAGGAACCACCCAAGAATCGCTGGTTCACCTTCAAGCCTTGGAAAGGCAACGCCCTGATCGATACGGCCCTGGTTACCAACGTGCCGGTGGATATCGCGATCGAGAAGCTGCGTGGATTCATCTCCGACCGCAAAGCACGCATTGTGCTGGTGACCGAAGACCAGGTGAAACTCGAAGTCACCGAAACCGCTCAAGGCAAACTCGGCCCACAACGCGTGCCCTATGTGGTCGAAGTGCAGTTCAGTCAACAACGCCAGGCGAAAACGAATTCGTCCAACCTGGCCGGCGGAGAATACGCCGCGACGTTGGCCAACGTGAAAATCCGTCCCAAACGCGAACGCGACCGCCGCCGCAGCTTAGTGGCCGAACGCGCCCGGCTGCTGCTCGGCAGCTTGCGGTCTTACCTGATGGCCAAGGAACAAAACACCGAGCTCGAGCCCCAAGAGCTGTAATCGCCTAACCACCCAACTCCCCTCGCCCAGCCATGTCTACCTCCACAGCTACCAACACGCTTGCTCCCATCAAGTCGACCGGCTCGAACCCGCCGTTGCTCGACGAGGCATTCGCCATTTGGACCGACTGCGAAATCCGAGTCGATCAAGGCGAAACCAGCAAAACCGCTAGCGAATCCAACGAGGAGACCAAGCAACTGTTCAAGAGGATTCAGGAACAGATGGTCGCCATCGATGAGCAGCGCCTGCGGTTAGCCCAACTGCTGACCGACCTGAATATTCCCGCCGATTTCTAAGGCACACAGCGCGCGTCGGTTGCGTGGCCAGCAGCGAAAGTCTTCGCGTGTTTACCGCGGGGAATGCACTTTCACTCATTGTCGTTTGGTACCAGCAGCGGTATGCTGTCAGATAGAGGACGCCCCAGCGGACAGCCGTACGGGCGTCTAACTATTTGTAGCCTACCACGGGTCCGCCGAATCGTACGGATCCGACATGTTGAACGAAACCACAGGAGGCCGTCATGGCATACACCCTACCCGAACTGCCGTACGCGTTCGATGCCCTGGAACCGCATATCGATGCCAAGACGATGGAAATCCATCATGGCAAGCATCACAATGCCTACGTATCGAAGGTAAACGCCGCATTGGAATCGGCTGACGTTGCCGACATGCCGATCGAAGAGCTTTGCGGCAAGCTCGACACCCTACCCGCCGACATCCAAGGCGCGGTACGAAACAACGGCGGCGGCCACGCCAATCACTCGTTGTTCTGGACCATCATGAGCCCCAACGGCGGTGGCACCCCCACCGGCGACCTGGCGGCCGCGATCGACTCGGAACTCGGTGGTTTCGAGAAGTTCAAGGAAGCATTCGCCAACGCGGCTGCGACTCGCTTCGGTAGCGGTTGGGCCTGGCTGAGTGTGGATGGCGGCAAGCTGAAGGTCGAAAGCACCCCCAACCAGGACAATCCCTGGATGGAAGGTCGTACCCCGATCTTGGGCCTCGACGTTTGGGAACACGCCTACTATCTGAACTACCAAAATCGCCGCCCCGACTATATCGACGCCTTCTGGAATGTCGTCGACTGGGAAGCCGTTGGTAAGCTGTACGCGGCTGCCAAGTAGTGGATGCTAGCACCGACAACAATCGGTGTTGACGTCGAGAGTCGGCTATCTATAATCGCCGCGCGCCACCTAGCTGGCGTGCGGCTTTTTTTATTGGATTGTGCCGAACAGGTTAAGTCGACTGAAGCCAACCTGCCCAGTTGACCGATTTCCCCCATTGAACCACTTTCACAAGTGGCGAGTCCTGAGTAGTAGCACGAGTACAGGATGACTCGCGCCAGGATCGCACAATCGTTGGACCTATCGAAGGCATGGACGCCATGAAGACAACGAAATATACCGTACTTGCGATGGCACTGTTTACGCTTACTGCGGCAACAGGTTGCCAATCTTCCGCTTCCCGCTTTGCCTGGATGAATCCGGCAAGAATGTGGAACGGCAGTGCCGACACGGCCGTAGCCGAAGCACCTCCAGCACCCGAACTGCCCTCGGCTCAGTTTGCTGCAACCACCGAGAGCACTGCTCCTGGTGCTAGTGCACCACCATCGCCCTCGATTGCTAGCACCGTTCCGTCGGCGCCGCCTGTCGATAGCTCGGTGTTCCCCGCAACACCGCCGATGTACACACCGCCGGCTAGCAGTGCCACAGCGGCCGCTGCCCCAACAAGCACACCTTCCGTTGCTCCGCAGACGAGCCCGTACTCAGTGGCTTCGGCCACTGCACCAGCGCCTGCAGCCACCAGCGACAGCGGCTCTGCTGCTAGCTCGTTCCCGATGCTCGCCAGCGGAAATGAACTCTACAAGCAGTACGCGGAGACTACCACCCAGATTGGCAAAGAAACCACTGCGGGATTGGAAGACGCAACCAATCAGCTGATGGGGCAGATTTCGGTGCCTCCGATGCCCGAAATACCTTCTATCGATAGTTTCGGCTCGCTTAGCTCGACACCAGGTGCTGCAAACGCTTCGCAGCCTGCAGGTAGTCCAGCTGCCTCACCCGCTGCTCAAAGCAGCACGGGTGCTTCGTCTGTAGCAACCGTCGAAGTACCGGCTTCGCCGGGCGGGTACCGCCCTGGTGGAACGAGCACCTATCCCTCGACTGGTGCTGTTAATATAGCGACACGTCCTACCGGTACCGGTACGACGAATGGCAGTAGTGCCTACGGGACACCCGCTCTACGCTAGTCGATCGGCAGATACCTGAGAATCCAACAGCAAGGCCACTCCCAACATCCGTTGAGAGTGGCCTTTGTCTTTCAATCATACATCGAAGCTGGACTCTTCAGCCCCCACGCCTCGCTAAGCAGCTTGGCGTGGGTCGTAAGCCTATTGGGCGACGTGCTCGCCTTTTGTGCGACGGGCCCAGTTGGTTGGGACTTGCCGTCTGTGGCTTACGATCAAACAGTCACTTGGCTGGCTACCAACCAAGAACCATGTTGGACTCGATTACCTTGCGAGCCTGCTCCAGGTCGACGCCAGTCTCGTGCATGTAGAGACGAATGGCGTGTACCTTGTCGCCAGCAGCCTTGTTCAGGCAATCGCGGGCGGTATGGCAAATGTCGAGTTGCTCGGTAATTCCAAGCGCGCCCTTGGAAATCACCCAGGTATCACGGGGACGCTTCGTCATGCGAATTACGTTCTCCGACGGGTAAGCATCGCTAACCACGCCTGTGGCCGAGTCGGCGTCTTCCGCCCAGGTGATGATGATATGGTTGTCTGTCTCGACTTCAAATAAGGGCATAGATCCGGTCCTTTCCGAAAGCAACAGCAGCGAGCCTGCGGCACGCCAATTATGTCAAGGCACAAACTTAATCACGCAATAGGTGGGTCTGTGTCGTATGGCTGAGAGGTGGGTACCACCTAGAGAAGCAATGGGATACCCAATATTCAGTAATGTAAATCACCCCCTTAGTTAGCTGCAAGTGGCTAAACGGTCCTCTTAGGGAATAATAGCACGCAGTCAACAAAAAAACCGGGGCCGAGTAAAACTCGGCCCCGGTCGTAGTTTTTAGGTTCTTCGCTTTAGCTGCGAAGAGCATCGCTCAGCTTACTTGCGGCGGGCGAAGCCAACCAAGCCGACGAGGGCCAAACCGGCCAGAGCCACAGTGCTGGGCTCAGGAACAGTGGCGGTCAGCGGGAAGCTGAAGTCACCACCGTTGGTCGAAACAACCAAGTCACCCGTAACAACAGTGGCTGGGGGAAGGCTGTAGGCCAAAGGCAGGTCGAGGCTCAGGTCGACAGCAAGACCATCTTCCGAAGCACCAAACATACCAGCAACCGATTCGTTCTCGATAGCAACACTCAGGATTTCCAGAGTACCGCCACCGTCGTTAGTGAAGGTCACGGCATCTTCGAGCAGACCGCTGTAGTCGGAGAAAGCACCTTGCAGGCTGATGGTGCTTCCATCGGTGAGGCTAGGAACAGCAACTGGATCGACAGTGCCGCCCCAAGCCATCGCAACAGTAGGCTCTTGGGTCGCACCACCAGTGTAACCATTGGGGAACAAACCGAAAGTTGCACTAAAGTTAGCCTGAGACAGCTCAGTGGTACCAGCAACAGTGAAGGTACCCAGCAGAGCGTTAGCAGCGGTGTTAACGTCAACACCAGGATTGGCAACGTCCGACAGATCGTAAAAGACATCGGTTTCGCCAATGTCAAAGATGGCTACAGCAGTAGCGTTACCACTAACGAGCGATTGAACACCACCAGCACCAAAACGATCGGAGGAAGCACTGGAACCACTAATGGTGGGGAAGCCAGCAGTAGCGAAGGCGGGAGAAAAACCACCTAACACTTCCGGGGTAAAAGTCACATCGCTACCACCGTCGATACCGAGAGCATCTAAACCGGTTAGCTGGAAGTTGAAAGCACCGATACCTTGAGTCGTATCTGCACCATCAGTTACCTGAGCGTACAAACCATAGGAATTATTTTCGCCGGGAACGATCGTAGCGGTCACGGTAGCGGCGTTGGCAGCAGTAGCCGAGATGGCCAAGCAAGCCAAAGCCATAAAGAAAGATGTGCGAGTCATATGAAGTTACCTTAGATTCATTGAATGTTGTTGATGGAACGATGTAATCACTTCAGCTAGCCATCTGAGAGCTGCGAATAGTTCGCTGCTAGAATTGGAACATGTCAGATGACATTATACCGATCTTATCGTTAGCTACCTCCCAGGTCTTTTTCCCACATTCAAATGAGAGCGTTTATATTTATGTAGTGATGCGGGGCTGCTGACGACGAGCCAGAGCCCCGCCTTAAATTACTTACTACCTACTTGCGACGGGCAACGAAACCAATTCCGGCAATCGAAAGACCAAGCATCAGCAGGCTGGTTGGCTCAGGAACGACAGTGGTTGAAACACCCGAAATCGCACTGGCACCCAGGTTGTTAGCAACCGACACGAAGTCGGCAGTTTCAACGAAGCCATTGTCATCGGCGTCACCAACCAGTGGCGAAGCACCCGAAACACCCAGATTGTTAGCAACCGACACAAAGTCAGCAGTTTCAACGAAGCTATTCTTATCAGCGTCGCCAATCAAAACCCCACCACCAACAGAAGCTTCGAAAGCATCAATCGTGTACTCAGAACCGGCTTGAGCAATCACACCACCAGCGTAGACCGTGCTACCCGAGGTGGTGAAGGTCAATGCATCGTAAGTACCAGCAGCGGTGAAGATGGTGCTTCCCAAGGGAACGAACAGGGCATCGACGTTGCCAGTGGTGTAGAGGCCGAGATCAAAAGCCACGTCGGTGTAGCTGGCGATGCCTGCGGTAGTACCGGCAGCGTAGGGATCCATACCAGGATTGGCGTCGAGGATCGGATTGGTACCACCGGTGAAGTCAGCGGTGGGAGTACCGACCGAAACGAACTCGCCGGTCGGAACTTCGATCTGGAAGGCGGTGGCGATCGATCCGCCAGTGCCGTCTACCGTGGTGCTGAACAGCGTATCGTCCGGAGTGAACGAAAGCGTCCAGTCATAATTACCACCATTAGCAACACCAGTCAGGCTTGCGGTGGGGTCAGCGGCTGCCGTGCTCGCGAGGAACACACTTACCAAAGTTACACTAAAAAGTTTTTTCCAGGACATCAGAATCTCTCCACCCTCGTTGATTGAAAGACGATTGCGAAATTGGATCAACAGTGACTGTCTCGTCATTGGTGCTTCGGGCCGCTTGGCCACTCCTCTTCTACGGGGAACTTTCAGGTCGTTCGTGTTCGGAACACAGTCTGGTTACTTGCGGTGTGCTTAAGTAGTACCAAACCCCCGAAACATTGCCCGTAGAAGATGAGTGGTGGTCAAGCAGACATACGGACCCTAACGGGCCGAATGCCTCTCCGAACCAATAACACAACTTTTGGCGACCACCAAACGGGCAGCGAGTTCAATGGTCAACACGGCTGCATTATGTTGCGGCGTTTTAGCACTGTCAAGCAGTTTCTAAGTTGTTAAGGAAAATTAACAAAAAACAATAGGAACGAATAAGCATTTGTTTTTCCGCTAGCTGCGGCAATACCCTAAACGGCCTACTGCACACGATAAAATCAGGGCTAAAATAGCACTGGACGGCTCTGGCACCGCGGTGCCAGAGAGGTTTGAATGAAGACTACCAGGACTGCTCCCGGCGCCAAAGTTCATTTTCCAAATGTCGTAGTCACCGGCATCTACGAAGCCGCTGCCATCGACGTCGAGGCCGGATCCGACGGGAGTGACGGCGAGGCCGAGGCTTTCGCGCCACACGGTGTAGTCCCCCAGATTCACGACACCGTCGCCGTTGAAGTCGCCAGGGGGAGCTACGTAGTTGCTTCGTACAACCGTGCTGGCTTCGATGAAACCGGAACGGTCGCCGAGTACCGCTGGATCGCCGGGAACCGTGATGAACACCTGCCCGGTCGCGGCAAAACTGCTACTGGAGTAGAAAGCGGGCGTTTCGCCTTCGGCAAACACTCCCTCGGCCAGAATGGCGGCCGAGTCCCAATCGGTATCGCCCATGGGATCTCCATTACCCCAAACGGCATTGGTAAGGTCGGTGAGCGTGGTTAGCTCAGGACCAACCGACGTGGCGTCGGGATAGTCGGTCGCTTGGTTTGTGTAGTTCGGTACGCCGCCGTCGGGATCGACAATCGACCCCACTCCGTAGAACACGGTTTGCTCGGGATTAGCTGCGCCTAGCGGCACTTGCGAGAGCACCAACTGGTAATGACCAAACGTAGAGAAATACGACACATTCAAGTCGAACCCGGCTTGATCGCCACCGTTTACCCTTCCACTAGGGCCTACCAACACGGTGTTAGCAGGGTCGGAATAGTCGATCCCAGAGAGTGGAACCACCAAGCCAGCGAGGCCAAATTCATCGGCTTTTGCAGCCAATTGCCAAGTGCCGCCAGAACTGGTGTCGTAGATGTCGTTGTAGTAAACGTTCAGGCTGAGATCGATTTGATCGGCGCTGCTATTGGCAGCTACCAGCCATGTTCCGACGAAGAGAACTAGCAGAATACCGAATTGGCGATCTACGCGCGAGATGCTGTACACGAATGAACCTCAATAGGTGCGACGCTCAAGGGCGCTCTCGACGCGGATTGCCCCGAAGCGAGTTTTGCGGAGGCTCGCCTCGTCCGTCGTCTTTATGTCTTATACCGCGGCCGTCCTGCCTGAATCAATTGTTGAGAGGGCCGATACCTGCTGGCGACGATTTCTTAACGTCAGCACGGGGCAGCGGTGCACTCTGTTCCTAGCCCCCAGTTTACTCGACTACGCGAAACGCTCAAGCGTTTTTCGTAGACTTTGCGGGCAGGTTCCCCCTTAAAGTCGCCGGAATAATCGGACCTTCAGGACAATATTCGACAGATTGCCATGGGAATTTGGCTCGTCACTCGATACACTCGTGGGGCTAGGAATTCCCCGGTTTTAAGGCCATTTTAGCGGTAGTTAGCACCGCAGCTGAACTCCCGGGAACCATGACTTCCGCATTTTCTTCGTCCCTCTCCCCTTTCTGCCCGTACAGGGGAAATAGGACCGAGGAACTAAGTCGCACCTTTTTCCCGCGATCCCAGGCTGTCGCTGGATTGGCCCCTTTCCCTGACTTTCGATCGCACCGCGCGTGGCCGAATTACGGACCTTTGTATTCACCGACCTGGTGGGGTCGGTTGACCTGAAAAGCGAAATGCCCGGCGGCAGCGATGCCGAACGGGACATGGCGTTTGTTACGCAAATTCTAACGCCACATCGCGATCGTATCGAAGGTTTTGCCGTGGATTTCGGTGGGCGAGTGGTCTCCACCGCCGGCGATGGGCACTTTCTGGTGTTTGCCGACGCGGCCTCGGCGGCGCGGTGGGCGATTGAGATCATTCGCAGCCACGAAACGCACCCGCTCTGCAGTCCCAGCGGCACTCAGGCGGCGGTGCGCATCAGCATGCACCTCGGTTCACCGCAGATCGACCCGCGAGATCCCCACAATTTCATCGGCAAAGCGGTCGATTACGCAGCGCGGCTCAACGATTTCTCGGCAAGCGGCCAAATCCTGATCTCCCGGGCAGCCAGGGCGATTCTGGAGGACGCAGGGCTCAACGGGGTGAACTTCTACGATCATGGCAAACGGTCGCTCAAAGGCATCGGCGAGGTCGAAGTGCACGAAATGCTCTTCGATGGCCGCCCGCACCAAGAGACCCGCAGGACGCCGAAGCCCGAGAGGGCTCGGGAGTGGACCACCAATATGGGTACCATTGGCTACTCCAAAGTAGCTGGGCTGCTGCCCGACGGTGCGTTGCCTGAAAGTACGACTACCAAACGACTTACGCGTTTAGGCAACTACGAACTCGGCGAACTGGTCGGCGCCGGCGGCATGGGCGACGTGTTCAAAGCCAAGCATTCGCAGTTCGGTCGGTTGCGGGCGGTAAAGGTGATTAAGCCCCATTTGGTGGCCGCTGGGCAGCAAGATATTGTCAAGCGTTTTTACCAGGAAATTAAAGCGATCGGCGGGCTCGAGCATCCCAACATCGTTGTTGCCATCGATTCGTCGATGCCAGAAGACGAAACCCACTTCCTTGTGATGGAGTATGTCGACGGTACCGGAGCCGGCGACCTGGTTGAGAGATTCGGCCCCATGTCGATTGCGAACGCCTGCGAAATCGCCCGCCAGACCGCCTTGGGCCTCGAGTACATTGCCACCCGCGGCATGGTGCATCGCGATATCAAGCCGTCGAACCTCATGGTCACCACCGTGGCGAGTCCTCACCTGCTGAGCACGGGAGAGACGCCGACTCACTCCAACGAGCAGCCACTGGTGAAAATACTCGACCTTGGTCTCGCGCTATTGGTCGGCGACGATCACGAGCGGCTCACGCGCCTCGATCATCGGGCGATGGGCACCGCCATGTACATGAGCCCCGAGCAATGGCGCACCACCAGTGTCGACATCCGCTCCGACATCTACAGCCTGGGCTGCACGCTCTATCATCTGTTGTGTGGCAAACCTCCGTTTTTCGATTCGGAACTGCGTCCCGACAAGGCGCACGAAAAGGGCAAGGTGCCACCGATTCGCGGCGGTAAGGAGATTCCTCGGCCGCTGTGGAATGTGATTCGCAAAGCACTGGCCAAGGATCCGCAGGACCGCTTTCAGTCGCCTGGCGAGTTGGCCGAGGAACTGGCAAAGTACTCGGTCGACAACACGCTGGTCGCCTTGGTCAGCGAGTCGCGTCACCAGCCGGCCAACGCCCCCACGTTGCAAGGCCACGCCAGCGACACGCTGGCGGCCGACGGTACTCACTCCGATACCTTGCTGGCTGGGCGGCGGCTGGGGTCGTCGATCACTGGCTCGCCGGCCGTGACTCGGCGGTGGTTGTGGGCAGCGATCGTCGCGTTGGTGATTGCCGTGGGAGCCGGTGTTTGGCTGGCAGATTGGGTCTCGCGCATTTCGCATCGTTTCGAAGCCTCGAAGCGCGACGCAGCGGTGTTTGCTGCGGCCACCTCGGCCGATAACGTTGGTCGCGAGATCAACATCCGCTTCGACAAGTTGATCGATCTAGTCGACTCCCGCAACAAAGACCTACCAGGCGACGACTCCGGGCGGTCGTTCCAGCAATACGTAAGCTATCTCAACCAGCAGTCGCAAGATGAGTCGCTACCGCTCGATCGCTTTCAGCCGATGTGGTCTCCCCTGCGCGACTGGCTAAAGACCGAAAAGAGTCGCTTCGACCAACGGCATCCTTCCGAAAGCTGGTTCGTCATCATTCGAAACGGCACCCAAGTGGCTCGGGCGCCACACTCACAAAGCGTCGGCAATAACTATGCCTATCGCGATTACTTCCACGGCGAAGCCGGCGACAAGCCCGAGGGCGTGACGGATGTCGAACCGATCAAGGCTCCCCATCGCTCGGCAGTTTACGAAAGCACCTCAACCCAGCGGTTGAAGGTGGCGTTTAGCGTGCCGGTGTACGACAGCCCCAATCCCATCAGTACCAGTAAGGTGGCCGGGGTGTTTGCCATGAGCTTCGACCTGGGCGACTTCACCGCGCTCGAAAAAGACTTGCTCAAGGGTAAGCAAGTGCTGCTGGTTGATCTACGGCAGGACGAAATCGAGAAGGAACCCAAGCGGGGCCTCATCCTGCATCACAGCGCGAAGGACCTGGCCAACCTCAATAAAGGTGGCAAGCCCGCCCGCATCTCGCCCGAGCTACTGGCTCGCGTAAACGAGGCTCTACAGAGCGGCGAGAAGGACAAGATCATCGAAGACTACACCGACCCGCTCGGCGGCCCCAGCCATTACTGGTGTGCGGTAACAGCCGTGAATGTTCGCCGAGGCAAGGAAGAAGTGATTCCCACCGACTGGGCGGTGCTGGTTCAGGAACGCAAATAGTAGCTGCACCCGCTCGGCGGCTGACACCCAGGCACACACCTCGCCTTTTTGCATGGGAATAACCAAGCGATTAAACTCGAAAGACGTATTATCGTCTTTTCGTTTAAATAGCTCTTGCTTGGGGAGTCCCGAAGATGCTCGCGCTTCGCCCGCTTCAATGTTTGGCCGTGTTACTAATCGGGATTCTGACGACGCCGATCCTCAGGGCCCAGGACGCCGTGCCTGCAGCGGCGGAAGCCACCCTCGAGAAACCTGCGCCGGAACTTCCTACGATTGCCGAGGAGCCAAAAACGATCGACCCCGCGAAGTTCCTGCCCGAACTGCTTCGTCGCAAAGCAACGGTCGACTTCAGCGACTCGTCGCTCCGCGAAGTGGTCGAATGGCTGCGTAGCGAGCAAGGGTTCGTCGTGCTGGTCGAACAAGAAGCCCTCTCGAACGTTGGCTACCTGCCGGGCGATCCTTACAGCGATCAGCTCAACGACGAGCCGATCTACTTGCTGCTCAATCGACTCCGCAAGCACGACATGGCTTGGTTCTACGAAGACGAAATACTGCATATCACCTCTGCAGAAGTCGCCAGCGAGCATGTCACAACTCAGCCTTACAACATTCGCGAGCATCTGGATGCCGGCTACGATACCGACCCGCTGATCGACACGGTGATCTCAACCGTTGCTTCGGATTCGTGGGTCGAGAACGGAGGTCCCGTTGGAGCGATCAATCTGATCGGCGACGTGCTGTTCGTGCGGCAATGTGACAAGGAGCACCTTCAGCTTCAAGCGTTACTCGAAGCACTGCTTCACAACGGCCGCCGGACGATCATCGCCGAACCGCTGCAGCACGAAACGCTTCGCGAGAAACTCAAGCAAGAAGTCTCGGTGAAGTTCCGCGATACTCCGCTGGAAGAAGCAGTCGCGGAACTGGCCACGGAGACCGAGGCCGACATCCGCCTGGAGGCCAGCGCACTGGAGGGTTTGCGCATTCGGCTCCGTCAGCCAGTGACGATTACCATCGACAAACGCCCGCTTGCGACTGTGCTGCAAGCGATGCTACTCGATCTGAAACTTACCTACGTGATTCAAGACGGGGTGATTTGGATCACCAGTCAGGAGGAAGCGGGTCGCGTGCTGAAGACAGCCGTGTTCGATGTACGCGATTTGTGTCGCGACAATAGCGAAGCCGATGCGTTGATCGAAGCCATCATTTCGCAAACCAGCGACGTGTGGGTCGAGAACGGTCGGCAAGACGCCGACCTACGCCCTGCCCTGCCAGGCACGTTGGTCGTGTATGCAACCGAGCCCATCTTGGACGAAGTGCTCCACCTGCTGGAGACTTATCGTACCGCGCTACGTTCGTCGAAGCCCCGCGCAGAAACGCAGCCGGTCGACATGAACGAAGTGATCACTGTGTACTATCGACTCGACGCCCCGATGGCCGAAAGTCTTAACATCCATCTTCCTTTTATGGTGGCTCCCGATAGCTGGAAGCGTCAAAGCGACGACGCTCCTGGCACGATCAGTTTGATCGTTTCCAAGGCAGAAAAGGTGGCCGTAAGTAGTGGTCAATCTCCCCCCTCGCAACAGTGGGTGCCGAAGTCGGTACTGGTGATCACACAAACACGTGCAGTACACGAAGAGATTAGTGAAGTGATTCGCCGCGTCGAGCTTGGCGATAACCAAGGTGGCTTCGGCAGCAAGAGTGGAGGCATGGGTGGCGGTGGATTCGGTGGCGGTTTCTTTGCCGTGCCCGAGAATCACGTTCCGTAACACACGCAACACGCGAGTCACAAACCTCTTGCTAGCGAAGGTCGGTTATCCGACTGACCGTTTGCAGACCACATGGTTGCTGTTGAACCAGATTGGTCGATTTACAGTAAGCCAATCGGCCACCAATTTGCACGCTAGCGATTCTTCCTAAAACAAACGCTGCAGCTCCGCTGCGGGTTTTGGCGGGCGATCCGTGGCCTTGTTGGTGGATCTCTAAATTGCATGTTTTTCTATCACGAAGTTATGGCATTGGAATTGCTTTAGGCTCCATGCCAATCGTTGCGAGTTGCCGACGTGCTGTCATGCACAAGTGCAATTCGCTTTGAGTTCGTGACAGAAAATCATGGAGTTCCGATGCTTGGTTCCTTGCCAACCTTAGTGATTGCGACTGCGGTCGTTACTGCCGTAGCGACCGCGCCGGCTAACTCCGCCGAGTTCGGCATGGCCGACGTCGAGCGCATGGCCGAGAAGATGGCCGCAACCAAACATGTTCCGCCGGCTCGCGTCGGTGATGCGTTTCTCGATTTGAATTACGACACGTTTCGTCTGATCGCCCAGCGCAACGAGAACGCGATGTGGCGCGACCAGTCGCTCGACACCTGGATGGAGTTCTTCCCTGCTGGATTTCTGTATGAGTATCCAGTGAAGATCCATGTGGTCGAAGACGACCAAGTGCAAGACGTCGCGTTTGGCGATCAATGGTTCCAATTCCGCGGCGAGTCGGCTCCGCTGGCCAAGGCCGATGGAGGTGGGTTTGCCGGACTCCGGTTGCTGACCCAGTTGCCTGGCAACGAGCACAAGACGGAGTACCTGTCGTTCCTCGGTGCCAGCTACTTCCGCGGCATCGGTAGCCAGCAATGGTATGGCTCGTCGGCCCGCGGCCTGGCCGTCGACATCGGACTCGGCACGCCCGAGGAGTTCCCTCGCTTCATTGAGTTTTGGATCGAGAAGCCAGCCGCCAAGCGGCAAGACAACAGCGTGCGCATGTGGGCCCTGCTCGATAGTCCGGGCGTGGTAGGTGCTTACGAGTTCACCATTCACCCGGGCGAAGAAACGCGTTTGCAGGTCACCGCCAAGGTGTGGCAACGTCACGGTTTGCAAAAGCTGGCCCTGGCGCCGATTACCAGCATGTTCATGTGGAACGAGCAATCGCACCCCACAGGCGACACTCGTCCCGAAGTGCATGATGCCGACACCTTGGTGGTGCACCGCAACCAAGGCGATTGGGTCACCCGTCCGCTCACTCGCCCTGAGAAACCTCACGTCGAGTCGTGGAAAGTCGATCAACTGCTCGGCTTTGGTTTGTTGCAGACCGAGCGCGACTTCGACAAGTACCGCGACGAAGAAGCCCACTATCATCTGCGCCCGAACGTGTGGGTCGAACCTGGCAAAGGCGACGTATGGCGCGACGGGCGAGTGGAGCTTCTGGAGTTGGATGCCAAGCACGAAGGAGTCGACAACATCGGCGCCTACTACGTGGTGGATCCCAAGAAGCACTCGCCCGAGCAACCGATCGAGTTTGAATACGAGTTGACCTTTGGCACCAAGCTGCCCGCTGGCTTCGCTCCCCGCGAAGCAAAAGTAGCCGCTCACAAGTGAGCTACGAAAAGTCCTTCTGAATTCTACCCCCGAGTAACAGGCGATCCCTTGCTACCGCCGGCATGTCTCGGAATGCATGACCGGCCTGAGGAAGAGAGAAGAGATATGACGACGAATCAACACAATCACATGTTCGCGGTCACTTCGCAGGGTGTTGTTCCTTTCGACCCCACGGAGGCCGCGCAGTTGCAACAAGAACGCGAAGACGCCCGAGCGCTGGTGGCCGACTACGCTCGCCATCAAGGCTTGCGAGAGCCCAACCGGCTGGCGCAGTTCGCCAACGACTGCGTCCGCTATGCGGAGCATCGACTTTACAAAGAACCACACGCAAAGGCGGCTGGACTCGAAGAGCTTTCGATTCGCGAAGCGGCCAAGCGTCTGGTTGAGGGCAACCAACAACCCGTGGAGCATTCGCCGAGTCCTGCTTCGTGGGTGCCAGCTGGCTGCGAACGCGAGATGCCGGCCCAACCGCTCGGCGATCTGGTAGAGGGAGTCACTCCCAACTTCTGGCGACAAGCATTCACCCAGGTGCTCGCCTACTTGATCATCGCTCGCTAAAGCCCAGTTCCGCCGGCCACGATTGAGTCGTGGTCGGCGCTGCTGGCCCCCTCCCCCGCACTCCCCCGCACTCCCCCGCACTCCCCCGCACTCCCCCTAATAGGTCTCCCTATGTCTCGCTGGAAAATCTTGTTCGCTCGGCTCGGTCTGATTACCGTCGCGCTGCTGCTTGCTGCGGCGGTTTCGAGCGTCGTCGTCCCAGGCATGACCATCGATGGAGTTACCCTGGCCGACGTGCTTGCCGGAACCTTGTTGTTTGTGCTCACTGGTTGGCTCGCGTTTTGGTGCGGGCTAGCCTGCTTGGGCTTTGCGCTGACCGTGGCCGACCGGCTGAAATGGCGTCGGCTCCACCAAACCGACGAGTCGACCGCCGACACGCCGAACTGCATGACCGCCATCCTGATGCCGGTTTACAACGAAGATCCCGAGTTCGTGTTCGCGGGGCTTTCGGCCATGCGTGAGTCGCTGGCCGAGGCCGGGCTGACCGATCACTTCCACTTTTACGTGCTGAGCGACTCGACCGATCCCGATAAATGGATCGCCGAAGAAGCTCACCTGCAGCAACTCGAACGCAGCAGCAACTTGCCGCGTGTGTTTTATCGCCACCGCCCGAAGAATGCCTGCCGCAAGGCGGGCAACATCGCCGACTTCTGCCAGCGCTGGGGCTCAGCGTATCGCTACATGGTAGTGCTCGACGCTGACAGCCTGATGGAAGCTCGCACGCTCGACGAAATGGTCCGCCGCATGGAAGCCGATCGTCGACTCGGCATCCTGCAAACTCCACCATTGCCGCTCGGTAGCGGTTCGCTGCTGTCTCGCAGCCAACAGTTTATCGCTCGCTTGTGCGGACCGATTCTTAGCGTCGGCCTGGCCTGGGTCTCTGGCGACGGGGGCAACTACTGGGGGCACAACGCGATCATTCGCATCGATGCGTTCACACGCTACTGCGGTTTGAGCGAACTGCCAGGCAAGAAACCACTCGGCGGCGAGATCCTGAGCCACGACTTCGTCGAAGCCGCGCTGATGCGTCGGGCGGGATACAAAGTGCAACTTGCCGCCGACCTGGCTGGCAGCTACGAACAATCCCCGACCACGCTCACCACTTACACACAGCGCGACCAACGTTGGTGCCAAGGCAACTTGCAGCACACGCGGTTGATCGTGAGTAAGAACATTCCGGTCGAGAACCGCTTTCACTTCCTCACTGGAGTGATGGCCTATGGCTCGTCGCCGCTGCTGGTGATGTTCCTACTGCTCAGCCCGCTCGCCTTCCTGCACGCAGGCAGCACGTCGCCAGTCTCGGGCTGGGTGTCGGCTTCGCTGTTTGGTCTGGTACTGCTGCTGTTGTTCCTGCCGCGAATGCTATCGTACACCCTCGCAGTAACCAACAAGCGACTCCGCACCGGCTTTGGTGGCCCGATCCTTCTAGCCCTCAGCACCGTAGCCGAACTCGCTCTCTCGGTACTCATGGCTCCAATTATGATGACCTTCCACTCGCTGTTCGTCTGGTCGACGTTGCGCGATCGCTCGGTCGAGTGGAACTCGCAAGATCGCTCGTCCGACGGCCTGTCGTGGGGCGCGGCTTGGAGCACCCACTGGTGGCAAACTGCGTTGGGACTCGCAACACTCAGCTTGTCGCTTTGGTTGTCGCCGATGCTCGCGCTCTGGCTACTACCGATTACGGTTGGCCTGACGCTAGCAGTACCGCTGTCGGTACTCGTGAGCAGTCAGAAGTTCGGCGAACGCGTGAAGCGATGGGGTCTGCTGACCGTGCCGGAAGAACGCCATCGCCCAGCCATCGTGCGACGCTTCCACCGCTACCAATGCCTGGCCGAGCTGCAGCCGGCCGGCCCGCTGGAGTTTACCGACTTCCTGCGGAACGCCCGTGCGGTGACCGAACACAGGCACTTGCTCGAATCGACCGCGGCCGAACAAATCGCCCCCGCGGAAGTGGAGCGCCGCGTACGACAATGGCTCAGCTCGCCATACGATTACGAGCTGAGCCGCGAAGAGAAGTGGGCGATCTTGAGCGATCCCGACTTGCTCGAAGTCTGTCACGTCGGCGCTTGGTCGCACACCGCCCCGCGGGCCAAGCCGCTCGCGGCGGCCAGCGTGTGACCTCAACCCCATACGGAAGTGCGGGACTGGCACGGAGGCCTTTTTCCCCGCACTTCACGAGCAATTGACTGGGATGGTGACAAAAGACGCGTCTTAAATGGTCACCGGCTTGCCGAGCCGACGACGCACCGGCACGATCTGCCCTGCGTGCATCATGCAGTGCGTGCTCAATAGCACCCACATGTGCCCCTTGGTGGGGAACCGCTCGGCCATCGGTCCGGTGAGCGGCTCGTCGAGATCGGCTTCGCTCAAACCTTCGAGCGCTGCCTTTGTCGCCGCGTGCACGTTTTCGAACAGCTCTTCGTACTGCTGCTTGGTGCAGAAGTTCGCAGGGTTGTCGTCGGTTCCCTTTTCTTTGGCATGATTCTCGGCGAAGCCCGCTGGCAGCTCGGGAGCGGCTCCCTCGACCAGCGAGTTAAGCAAGTAGCACTCCGACGAAATCAGGTGCCCCAACTGCCAGGCAATGTGGTTGCACCCTTCGCCGGGGCGTTCCATGAGTTCTTCGTCGGTAAGGTCACCGATATAAGCGCCGAGTACCATGCTGCTGGTATTGAGCGTCGCGGCAATCGCCTGTTTTGCGTTCATCTGTATGTCCCTGGGGTGGTGGAGCCATCAAGCAATTTTGCTTCCAGACCCTGAACATACCACAAGGCTACCCACCTGATAACTTAGCGCAGTGCGAACCACGGTGAACTGGCTTACGCTCGCAGGCAATTTGTGGCTTAAGCAAGTTGCACACGCAGGCACTTACGTGGTGGCTGGGGCGGCTTCGATCACTCGCATCGAACGCCATTTGCCCGCCAGGAAGCGGAGCAGGAACACCACGCCCATGCACCACACCCAACTCGCCAGCAGGGCCCAGCACCCGTAGACCCCCAGCTGCCATTGCTCGACCGCCAGGTAGCTGAGTGTCGCCAACGAGGTGGCCATCACTAGGCTCGTGTACAACACGAACTGGGTGTCGCCGGCCCCTTTGATCGCACTGCTGAACACCATCAGCGCGGCATCCAGCAAGTTGTAAGCGGCCACGAATCGCAAGAGGGTTACCGATAGGCCATGCACCATGTCGCGGGTTTCGCCGGTGCGATCGCCTGCAAAGAAGCTCGCCAGAAAAACATCGGGCGCGAAAACGTACAGCAGCGAGATCACCGCCATGTAACCCATGGCAAACTGCAGCGAGGTCCAAGTGGCCCTGGCAGCCAGGTCGTCGCGGTTCTCGCCAAGGTGCTGCCCGACAAGAATACTGGTCGCCATCGCGAATCCCCACACTGGCATAAAACCGAGCGTGCTGATCGAAAACGCCATGCTAGTGGCTTCGGCTTCGATGTTCCCCAGTCGTCCAACCAGCATGATGAAGAACGTGAATCCAGCGACGTCGAGCAGCAGTTGCAATCCGCTGGGACCCCCGTAATACATCAGCCGGCGGAACAAATCTCTATCGAACCGCATGCCGAGCAGGGTGCCATAGTCTCGCTGGTGCGACGGCTGCAGCACGAGCAACAGATAGATCAAGGCCTTTACCCATAGCGAAGCGACGGTGGCCCAAGCCGCGCCGGCGATGCCAAGGGCTGGAAAACCAAGGTGCCCAAAAATCAAACACCAGTCGAGCACCAAGTTCAGCACGGCCACCGACGAGTCGACGACCATCACCACTTTGGTTTTGCCACGACCGCTGTAGAAAGCAGCCAGCGCCTGGGCGATAAGCATCGCGGGACTGCCCCAGCAGAGTACCTGGAAGTAAATCACCTCGTATTCGCGCACGAGGGGGCCATGTCCCGCCATGTCAAACAGACTAGGGGCAAATCCAATCGCGAGCAACATGGCTGGCGACACCATGAGCGCGAGCCACACCCCTTGCCAGACCGACACGCCGATGCGGTCCCAACGTTGCGCCCCAAAATACTGCGACACGAACGTGCTGGTATACATGGTGATGCCGAGCGGCAAACAGAGCGACGAGAACCACAGCGTTCCGGCAGCAAACGCGGCCGCCATGGCGTCGCCCGACTCCCATTTGAGCAACACGCGATCGACGAAGGTCATCACGGTCCACGACAAGCTCGAGACCACCAGCGGCAACGCGACGTTCAGCACCTCGCGGCCGCCAGCCGGGCGGCCCCACCAGCTAGCAGAGCGCTCTACCTCTTCGGCAATTACCGCCGAAGCCACCGGTGGCTCTATGGCATTTTCAATCGACATCACCAAGGCCACTTACGGGGGGTGTTTCCAAGCGAGAACATTGCGTCGAGCCAACTGGCTCGACGAACCGACACAGGCCCTGCTCCGAAGGTTCGCGCGGCAATGATCGGTGCCTGGAGCGGAGGGCGAACCCACCATTCTAAGCGGCAATGCCCCCCACGCCAGGGCTAGCGAATCGCTTACCAGCAGGAACTTGATGAATTCCGCAGGAAGCCCGACCCCAGTCGCACTTTGGGCTTTGCCCCTAAGCCCCCTCGGCCCCTTTGTTCTCGGCAACAAACCGCCCTTTCACTAGTGGCGATATCACGAAACCTGTAGTGGCCAGTGCGTTTAGTACACACACCGCTGCAGCGGTCATTGCAAGCCGCGCGACCCACTTCTCCACATTACCGGCAGCGCGGATTCTTTCGTACATGTCGTACCCTTTGGCTCCGGGTGTGCCAGGGTCTACGATGCTTTCGAGTACCTTCTCGTCGACCGCTTCGACAAACACAAACTCGCGGTAGGTGCTATAGCTGTCGGTATCATGAATCTCCGTGACCAAGCCCCCAAATAGAACGAACCCGACGGCCGCTAACAGATTCATCACCACAACAACCGACTTCATGGTCGCACCAGGCTACTTTCGATAGGGGACAAGGCCGCCGCAGCGGATCCGTCGCGGCAAACAGGAGTCTGTTCAGCTTATGGTCCGACTCGCCAGCTAGCAACCGCGACCTAGAGTATTCTTGGGAACTTCGCATAACGGGCCTCGAACCACCGAGAACACAGAGTTGCGGGAGGCTGCTTCTCTACGTCCTCCGTGCCCTCCGATGGTGGGTCAAAAACGTCCCATATTTCGCTTGCAATTGGCGCCCCGTTTGGTCTAATGGGTAAGTGATCGCATGTTCACACCACACAGCGACAATTGAAAACTTGCTTTTGCCGACTTACTCCGCGGATGCGATCGGACGAGCCCGATGCGTTTACGTCGTCTGCTGCGCGGTTGAGAACGACCGCCCCGCTGGCTGTTGACTGTTGGCTGCTGGCTCTTGGACCTTTAGCAATCGCTCCTTCCGGACTTCTGAATCCGCATTCCTTCCCAAAATAGATTCCCACATGGGAAAATTGAATTCTCACTTACGTCGATCCGATCGTCTGCAAGTCGCTCGCAGCCAACGAGTTACGTTGGAAGGTGTCGGCGTATCAAATGCCCCCACCGATCGTTTATTGGGGAAATGGGAATCTATTCGCAGACGCCCCCCGCAGCAGGCATTCGGAAACGGGAATGGGGAATGTTGCATGCCGAAGTGGAAACAGCGAGCAAACGCTCCAGCCGCCCTCCGCTGCGCACTTCCCCCTTCCCGGTTCCACGCACTCCCCTTCGCCTTTTTCCGAATCGCTGGTATGTTGCGGTTTTCGATGCTGAATTCCGCGACATTCTCCACTTTGCCCGAGGATGCTGACAGCGGCTCCCTCTCTCCCTATCACTCCGAACCAACGACTCCCACTCATGGCCACGAAGAAGCTTCCGCCCCGCTCAAAAGTCAAAACCGCCGATACCTGGGACCTGTCGAGCCTGTTCACCTCGGACGAAGAGTGGGAAACCGCGTTCGCCAAGTGGCAAAAGCAGATCAAGAAGTACGATTCGTTTCGCGGCACCCTCGGCGACGGCCCCGCCCAATTGGCCAAATTGCTGAAGTTCGATAGCAAGTTCGACCAACTCGGCGAGCAGATCGGCAGCTACGCGTTCCTGAAGACCGCCGAAGACGCGGCGAACAGCGACTACCAGCGGATGGTCGGCCGCTACCAGAATGCCGCCAGCCAGGCAGGTCAGGCAGCCAGCTACATCCGCCCTGAGATCCTGTCGCTGTCGGCTGCGAAGCTCAAGAAGTACCTCGCAGCGAAGGAACTGGCCCACTTCAAATTGCAGCTCGAGCGACTGGTGCGTTACAAGCCGCACACGCTGAGTGACAACGAAGAGAAGCTGCTGGCGATGCAAGCGGAGATGTCGCAAGCCGCTACCAAGGCGTTCCGTCAGCTGACCGACGCGGACATGAAGTTCGGCGAACTCGAAAACGAAAAAGGCGACACCATCGAACTGGGCCACTCGTCGCTCTCGGCGTTCCTGAACTCGCCGAAGCGGGCGGTTCGCAAGAAGGCGTTCCACCAGTACTACTCCACGTTCGTCGACCACGAAAACACCCTGGCCGCTACGCTGTCGGGCTCCATCCAGCGCGACATCTACTACGCCCAGGCGCGTAACTTCCCCAGCGCCCGCGAGGCCTCGTTGTTTAACGACAACGTGCCGGTGAGCGTGTACGACAACCTGATCGACGCGGTGCACGAAAAGCTGCCAGCGGTGTACAAGTACTTGGACATTCGTCGGCAGAAGATGAAGCTCAAGGACATTCATCATTACGACACCTACGTGCCGATTCTGAGCGAGCTGAACGTAAGCCACACTTGGGATCAGGCGGTGAAGAAGGTGGTCGAGTCGCTCGAACCGCTGGGCGACGACTACTGCAAGGTGCTGGCCGAAGGGCTAACCTCCGCCCGCTGGTGCGATCGCTACCCCAACAAGGGGAAGCGAAGCGGAGCGTTCAGCGCCGGGTGCTTTGTCGGCGATCCGTATATCTTGATGAACTACCAGCCCGACGTGCTGAACCACGTGTTCACGCTCACGCACGAAGCGGGCCACTCGATGCACAGCTACTACTCGTCGAAGCATCAATCGTTTGAGTATTACAACTACACGATTTTTGTCGCTGAAGTTGCTAGCACGTTCAACGAGGAACTGCTAGGCAAGTACCTGTTCGACCGGGCGGAAAGCGACAAAGAGAAGGCCTACCTGGTGAATCGGGCGATCGACGACATCCGCGGCACGATCATTCGCCAGACGATGTTCGCCGAGTTCGAGAAGATCACCCATGCGTTGGCCGAAGCAGGCGAGCCACTGACGCTCGATTGCCTGAAGCAAGAGTATCACAAGCTGCTCGAGCTGTACTTTGGCCCCGACTTCGTGATCGATCCCGAACTCGACCTGGAGTGCTTGCGGATTCCGCATTTCTACTCCGCGTTCTACGTCTACAAGTACGCAACCGGCATGTCGGCCGCGATCGCGCTGTCGAAGCGGGTGCTCGAAGGTGGGCAGCAGGAACTCGACGACTACCTGAACTTCCTGAAGGGTGGTTGCTCGAAGTACCCGCTCGACCTGCTGCGTGACGCGGGCGTCGACATGGAACAGCCGACTCCAGTGCAGACCGCCTTGTCGCACTTCGAAACGCTGGTCGATCAGCTCGACGAACTCTTGTAGTCGTCAACCAACATATCCCGTCCCTCGGCTGGCGAGCCATCCGCTCGCTGGCCGAGAGGGGATGATCCACTACTCGGCAGCCCAACGCGTGGGTATCTCCCGAGCGCATCAAATCTCGCACGGCCCGCTGCGCGGCAAGTAGCTGCGAAGCGGACACGACTCGCACTTTGGCTTCGCCCGGCAGTATTCGTTGCCGACGCGAACAATCAGCGCGTGGTACTCGTTATAGAGATCCACATCGGGTGCGAGTCGCCGTTCGAAGAGTTGCTGCATCGCCTCGTAGGTGGCCGGCGGCTCGATCCAATTATGTCGCAGCAGAATGCGACGCGTGTACGCATCGACCACAAACCGTGGCAACGATCCCGCGTACAACAAAATAGAATCGGCCGTTTCGGGCCCAACCCCGTTTACAGAAAGGAGTTGCTGACGAGCATCGTCGATGGAGAGTTCGAACAACCGATCGAGCGACCCGCCATGCTGGTCGACAAGAAAACGAATGACGTTTTGCAGCCGTTTGGTTTTCACCCGAAAGTAACCAGCGGGCTGCAGAAGCGTTTCGAGTTGCTCGGTCGGCGCGCGATGCAAGCGTTCGACATCGAGCAGTTCGTGCGTTTTTAAATTGGCGATCGCCCGTTCGACATTTCGCCAAGCGGTGTTCTGCACCAACACGGCGCCGACCACTACTTCGAGCGGTGATTCGCCTGGCCACCAGTGCTGCGGACCACACGCAGCGAGCATGGTTTCGTACAACTCGTCAAGGGACGGCAAACGTCGCGGCATAGCGTTCTCGAAGACAACAAAAACAGAAGGAGTCAAGAGGAAAAGTATTGAATTTATGCTGGCATTGAAAGCGCCTTTGTGACCTCGCGCAACGCAATGTATAATTAGGTTGTGCGGTGCAACTTTCGCAACGCATTGTGAGCATCCACCTACTTCGGAGTAAAGTATCCCGTGTTATCCGCCCGCCCAAAAATCGCTGACCTCGTGCTGCAATTCTATGGGCGGTCGTTGCACCCGGAGTTGTTTGAAGTGCATCGTAACCGCGTGGTACAACGCAGCGCCTACACGGCGACGCTCAACATTACGACCACCGGTCATGTAGTTTGCTGGCAGCAGCCCGAAGGCATAACGCTGAATGAAGTCGCCACGTCGGCCTTGCACGACTTGCCGCTCAAGCGGCGGTTGATGTCGTACCGGGTACGCGGCACCTACGACGACCGCATTGAGTGTGCTGGTGGGCTGGTATACGAAACCAGCGTGGACATCGAGCAAGCCGACAACGATACCCTGCGAAGCTATCAGCAAGGCCTGCAGCTAGCAGGTGAGAAAAACAGCGTGCTGCTGGCGTTCGAGTCGGGCGGTCGCGTTGGGCTGGGTGCGTTCAGCTACATCCATTTTGAGTCCCGCGCCCGATCGCTCCGCATTCAAGCGTTGCACACGTTTCCCGATGACGGGGTGATTTTAAAGAGCCAATCGTCGTTCACGCTGCCAGCCGAATAGCGACCCCGCTCGGTGCTACCGGGCGAGGAAGCTCCGTAGGGCTTCGTTCACTGCGGTGGGGTTCTCCATAGGGCTCATGTGCCCAGCCGAGGGGATCTCGACATACGTGGCGCCGGGAGTCGCGTCTGCCATTGCCTGCATTTCGTCCGGCGGGCTGATCTGGTCGTCCCGCCCACAAAGGTAGAGCGTCGGCAGGTCGAGCGTTGGTAGCAGGTCGGTGGAGTCGTCGCGATGAGCCATCCCACGCTGAGCAGCAGCGATGGTCACCGGATTGGTCGACGAAATCATTTCGGTCACTTCGTCTACCAGCGGCTGATTGCTGGCCAGCGTCTGCGGACCGAACAGCTTGCTGGTCATCAGCATCGCAACATGCGACGAGCCCCAACCTTCGACCCCTTCGGCCATGCGATATCGGATTTCGCGTGCTTGCGGCGTGTCGGCCGCAGCTTTGGTGTCGCACAGCACCATGGCCGCTAGTCGCTGGCGATACTGCTTGAAAAACTGCCAGCCGATGTAGCCCCCCATCGAGAAGCCAACCAGAGTCACCGGCTCAGCGACTTCGAGTCGATCGAGCAGCAAGGCGAGGTCGTCGGCGAACTCCGACATTTCGACGCCGGTCTTGCTACTAATCGAAGCAATGTCCGATTTACCAAAACCACGAAGATCAGGAGCAATGACCCGGTAGTCGCTGGCCAAGGCGTCGAGCTGACACCGCCACATCTGGTGATTGAGTGGAAAACCGTGGACAAACAGAACTGGAGGACCTGAACCTTGATCGTAAGTGTGCAACGTTTCGGACATGCCTTCCTCCCTGTGGCTGGCGGGCGAATCGATGGTGTAGGATGAGAGTGCCGGCCGTAGTACTAGTGACTAGCCTTGCTGGCCTGATTTGGCTTGGCGAAACTCGTCGAGCTGCCGCTTCAGAGTCCGCATGTGAGGTCGATACTCCACCGCTTGCGACTGGTACTTGATCGCGTTGTCGATGTCGCCAGCTGCGTAATAGCAACGGCCTAAGGTATCGAGCAGTCCGGCGGTGCCGTCGATCGAGCGATCCGGATCTTGCTCAATCTCCTGAGTCTCCATCTCAATGGACTTATGCGAATAACGAACAGCCTTCTGGAAATCGCCCTCCGTGTTGCTGACGAGCCAGGCCCATTCGTTGTACCAATTGCTGGTAACCGAACTGGTGCCGGAGTAGTCGTTGATCATCTGATCGAGCATGCGGAGACGTTGCTGAATGATTTCCATCACCTCGGCGCGACGTTCTGTACCGTCAGGCGCCACGCGGTACATGGCAATAATGATATCAATGTTATCGTCGTCGGCCTTCAAGGCATTCTTCAAGGCTTCCCACTCAGCATCTACGTCTCCTTGTTCGTGCAAGGCACACGCAAGATAGAACTGCTGATACGACTCCAACTTCTTCGTCGGGGGAATCAGCATGCTGCTGCCCATGCGGCTGGCGCTCTTCGCGCGATTCTCGTACGCATTCCGCAGGTTGGTGTCGTTCTGAATCGGCTCGGTGAACGAAAGCAGCACGTCGGAAGCCTCTTGATTCTGTTGCCAATCGTGCAACGAGTCGGAAAGCAAGTAGGCGGCCTGGGCGTGGGTGACACTGGCAACCGGACCTTCTTCGATCGTTTTGCGAAGCTCCCGGCGGCCCCACTCAACGTAGCCTTCGCGAAGCAAAGCGGAACCGATGATCACGCGCATCTCGGGAGCACTTTCGGTGTTATTCTCCCCTCGCAGATTCAAAGCCTGATCGGCAAGCTGCTCGGCAAGCTCGCTGTTGTCTTGCTCAGCATAGGTCTTGGCCATCAGGTACAAGCCAACTTTCGATTGCGAAAGCACCTCGCGATGGCGATCCATCAGTTGGTTGACCAAAGACTTGTTGCCCGACTCTCCCGACCACTCGACAAAGTGCTCGATTGCGGCCACCTTGCTTTCGGTGGTGTACTCCAGGTACTGCTCGACGGCCGCCAGGAAGCTCTCGGTGTCGTTGCACTCAAGTGCCACTCGGGCGTAGTTGGTGAGCAATTCGCAGAGTTGGCCGAGGTACACCTCGTCGTCCATATCGGCTGCGGCGGTCGCAACCGCCCGCTCGATTTCGGCAGGCCATTCGTTGAGTGCCGCGCGAGGGTGCTCGATCTGGCCCGCGAGCAGCCGGACCCACGTGGCGGTGCGGCGTACGCTCGATCCGATCTCGGCTCGCATCTGGTCGGCGATTTCCGAGTTGTAGTCAAGCTCGAAATCGGAAGTCGCCATCAACGCAATCGCGGCTTGTCGCGACACAGCAGGCGAGGGATCGTAGCGACAAATTCGGCACAGCGGGCTGACGGCCCACGTCTTCTTTTGTTGGGCCAAGCGATAGACCACGGCAATTCGCTCGTCCTCGTCGAGGTTCGCATAGCCAGTGAGTTCGGCCTTTACCTGCGGCACATCGTCGCGACGCGTCCAGCGAACTGTCAGCTCGCTGACCAGGTAGCGGCAACTAGCAGCGATTTCGGGGTCGGCGTTGCTGGTGGAAGCGTCGATCTGATCGAACGCCTTCATCCCGAATTCGAGCAGCTTCTGTTCGGCCTCACGACGGGTTACGTAGCGAGAGCTTCCCAACGCCTGAATCAGCTTGCCGACTTCGTCGGAGCCCTCGAACTCAGGCGGGGCCAATTCAATCGTGGCCGGTTCTGCCCCTGGCGGCAGATCGATATCGGTATCGGCAACCACGGTGTTCGCCAATAGTAGCAGTGCTACCAGGCTGGCAGCGAGCGGTCGAGCAGCAATCGTTCGATCTACCAGCATCGTTTATCCCTCTCACTTAGTGTTGGCATTGCCTGCCAATTGGCGTTTTTCCATCTCTTCAATGTATTGCCGCAGCCGTTCCACTTCGTCACTTACGGAGTACAGCCGCAGCATGTTCTCCACCCGTTTCACAAGCTCCAGCTTGTTGACCGGCTTGGAGAGGAAGTCGTCGGTTCCTGCTTCCACGGCACGTTCGATGTCGCCCAGCTCGTTCAGGGCGGTCACCATCAATACCATAATACCACGAGTCGCCGGGTCGCTCTTGAGTTTCTGGCAGACTTCAAAACCACTCATTTTCGGCATCATCACGTCGAGCAGGATCAACTGCGGCTGAAAGCTAGCCACTTTGTCGAGCGTATCCTGCCCGTCGACGGCGATTTCGATCTCGGCATCGAGGTTCGCCAGATACGCCTCCAACAGCTCGACGTTGGGCTCGTTATCATCAGCAATCAGGATGCGGCTTTTCTCAGACATACAACAGCGTGTGGGGCTAGAGGCGTGATTTACCTAACTCAATTTTATTTTTAAGCGTTCGTTTCGACCGCAGCCGCTGGCACCGGGAAGTTGGTACACAGGTCGCGAACCTGGCCACGAATCCGCTCGTGCAACGCTTCGTCTTCCGACGAGCGAAGGGCTTCGAGCATCCAGTGACCGATGGTCCGCATCTCGTCGGTGCCCATTCCCCGAGAGGTGAGGGCAGGCGTGCCGACGCGGATACCGCTGGGATCCACTGGCTTACGCTCGTCGTAGGGAATCATGTTCTTGTTGACCGTGATGCCACAACGATCCAGCACTTCTTCGGCTGTCTTGCCGCCGATGCCTAGCGGAGTGACGTCGACCAGCACCAAGTGATTGTCGGTACCGCCGCTCACCAAGTTCAGCTTGCCTTCGAGCAGCACCTCGGCCAACGCCTGGGCGTTGTCGATCACTTGCTGGCCGTACTTCTTGAACTCCGGCTGCAGGGCTTCGTGGAAGCAAACCGCTTTGCCAGCGATCACGTGCATCAGCGGACCACCTTGGGTACCGGGGAACACGCGACTGTTCAGCACCTTCGCGTAGTCCTTCTTGGCCAGGATCAAACCAGCTCGCGGACCACGCAGGGTCTTGTGGGTAGTGGTGGTGACCACGTCGGCCACAGGAACCGGACTGTTATGCAGCCCCGCGGCGACCAACCCAGCGTAGTGGGCCATGTCGACCATTAACTTGGCGTCGACCGACTTGGCAATCTCGGCAAACTTGTCGTGGGGAATCTCGCGTGGGTAGGCGCTGGCACCGGCCACGATGAGCTTAGGCTTATGCTCCTTGGCCAGGCTGGCGATCTGGTCGAAATCGAGCCGGTGATCGTCCTGTCGGACGCCGTAGCTGACGAAGTTGTAGAGCATGCCCGAGATGTTCAGCTTCATGCCGTGCGTCAGATGGCCACCGTGGGCGAGGTCGAGCCCCAGCACGGTGTCGCCCGGTTCGAGCAATGCCAAGTAAACCGCGGCATTTGCCTGCGAACCGGAGTGGGGCTGCACGTTGGCAAACTCGGCGCCAAATAGCTCTTTCGCGCGATTGCGGGCGAGATCCTCGACGATGTCGACGTATTCGCAACCGCCGTAGTACCGCCGGCCGGGATAGCCTTCGGCATATTTATTGGTCAAAACGCTGCCAGCCGCCTGCATCACGGCGGGGCTCGTATAGTTCTCGCTGGCGATCATCTCGAGCCCGTCTTGCTGACGCTCGATTTCGCTGGCAATGGCGGACCACAACTGGGGATCTTGTTCTTGTAGGAAGTTCATCGGCAGTGGACTCGTGAGAGCCCTATCTTGAGGCGTGTTGATCGGTGAGCTGTTTATTGTCGAGGGCTAAGGGCGGAGTGTCAATTAGGTGGATTCCGTCCTCTCTGTGCATTCTGACGGCGATGCAAGCAGAGTCTGCCCCCTGGGTAAGTTTTACCGGCGGCAGCGGGACCACTAGCGGGGAAGCCTCCGGATGCTAACCGTGGCATCGCCGTGATTGTCGCCCAATTCGCCGGGCGAGTCGTTTAGCCGCAGGTAGAGTACCCCCGATTGGCTAGGGGCTAGCTGGCCGCTGAGCCCCACAGGCGTGGGGGTCACGAAGGCCGAGGTCGCACTGGCCGAACCGTCGCCAATGGGGCGAGGGTCGACCACCGCCAGTAATTTGCCCAGCGGTTGCCCCGCGTGGTACGAGAGCGTGATACCGCCCGGCTCGCAGGTCCAGGGGGTGCCATCGGGCTCGGCCCCGATCACAAACCGTCCCCCCGCTTTTAGCTCGTAGGTGCGACCGGCCTCGAGCACCAGATTGGTCGCTTGCCAGCCACGATCGGCGGCCACTTGTACCCGACTGGGGGTGTCGAGCGACTGAAGTTGGCTGCGGTTTTGGGGAAACTCAATGGCCTCGCGGGCGACGTCGTAGTTGTAGTCGAGCCCCGCGGTGAACACCCGCCATTCGGTCTCGAGATCCGACCAATCGGCCGCGTAGGTCTTGAAAAACCGCTGGTCGAACTCAGGGTCGAGCGTGTGGGATTGTAGCCGCCGAAACCGCTCGGAGTACCGAGGGTGGGCGTCGAGAAACTTGGCCAGCGACCATACCCAGGCGTACGACTCGACTCCCATTGGCTTGCTGTTATCGATTTTCAGCACCGAGACGATCGGCAACATGCGATGTTCGTCGATGGCGTCGCGCACCAACTTGGTGCGGCCCCACATCGGCACCGCGTTGCGATCGGTCGGCATCACTCCGATTTCGAGCTTGCCGGTTTGCGAGTCCCAGCGGTGGGTGCCCAAAAGCTCGGCCATGCCTTCCATATACCAGGCAGGTCCACACGCACCAAGCTGCGTGGCCATAAAGCTATGCACCACTTCGTGCACCAGAAGATGCCGACGATAGTAGTCGCTTGATTGATCGTTCACCCACAGCTCGTAACCAATCGACAGGCCATTGGGGAACTCTTCGTTGCCGCGGGGCATCAATCCGGCCGCGTCGAACTTCTCGCGATGGCCAATCAGCATCGCCAGCACGTGCCAATCCCGCACCCGACGATCGTCCACCTGAAACCGCTCGGCCAACAGCGGCACTGCCGCATCGACCACCGTGGGTAGCTCGTCTACCACCACCGACGAAGGCAAATCGGTTACCAAGGTAATGTGCTTGCCTTCCAGCACGCGAAAGCCCTGACGGACGAGCTGCGACTTATCGATCGGTCGCACCGCGGGCCATTGGTCGATCGCGGCCTGACGCCGAGGACCGATGTTCTGGGCCAGAGCTCCATGTGAAGAAAGCAGATACAACATACAAGCGCAGCACGCGACACGAAGCAAACTAGTTGCCGCGGTTAAACAGTTTGTCGAGTGCGTTGCCAATGTTCTGATCGTTCAAAAGTTGTTGTCCGAGATTCTGCAGCACGCCTCGCGTATCGAATTGCGGATTTCGCAAGGTGCCAGAAGCGGGAATCTCGAGTCGGGTGACGCCGAGCTCGCGGAGCTTGCTGCCGGTACCTTGTTGAGGCACTTGCAATTCGAGCACCAGCGAGATGGTCTCGTCCAGGCCCACCGACCCTCGCGAACGGACCAACCAACGGCCTACCTGAAACTCTAACCCCTGATGGTACACACGGCCATCGACCAGGCGAAAATCGATGGTTCGATCCGAAATGGAAATCAGCGTAACCGGTTCTTGCGGTGCCGGCGCAAGCAAATTGCCCGCACTAATGGAACTTTCGACTTGACGGATCAGATTCACGAGCCCTGCCGACTGCGGGCCAGGCACCATGCGAATCGACTGCACGACCAGTTGCCCGGCCACGTCGGCCGCATCGGGCGAGCCGAGCGGTACACTGGCCCCGGTAAGATTCAGCGAAAAAACGCCCTCGGTCTGCGTGGCACCAGCCAGCACGGGGAGTATGTACTTGATCATCTGCTCGCTAACATCCGGCGTGATGCGAATGTTGGTCAGCAGTGGTCCAGCGGGCAAATTCAGTCGTCCCGGCGACGGCTCCAACGCAATCACCGGCGAAGCGGTAAAGCGTCCTCCCCCCACGGCAAAGTCGAACGGCTCGATCCGCACCTGGCCCGACTGCATCTCGGCCGACACGCGGCCTTGGCCTATCGGTAGTCCGTAGAGCGAGGCACTTTGCCAAGGAGCGAGGAACCGCCCATACCACTGCGGAGAGGATGAGGTGCTAGTAGAAACTGGAGAAATTGCCACGGTCCGCGAGACACCTGGGACGTTGCCCATCGCATTCTGCGGAGTGTCGGCTAGTGTCTGAGCGCTGGCCAGTTGCACGAGAGGGCCCTTGAGTTCAAAGCGGGCCTGCTCGCGCCCGACGATTTTGAAGCCCTCGCCGATGTACTGCGCCATGATTGGGCTCAGGCTCTCGAGGTCGTAGTCGAGACTACCCGCCAGATTCAGGAGCTTCTGCGAACTGAGTGCGTCGACACTACCACTGGCAGCGATTGCTAGCGTTTGGCTTTGGGTTTGCAAACCATCAAAGCTCAAGCGATCCGCCTGCGGAGAGTATCCCACGGTGCCGACCACGCGGAGTCGCGGTTCTTGCCAGATGGTCTGGAGTACCGCGGGGGCTCCCGGCAATGCGGGCTGCGGTTTTTGCAGTCGGATGTTCTCGCCGGTCAGATCGACCACGGCCATCACCTGCTCGCCTTGCGCGGCCAGTTTGACCTTGCCACTCATCTCGCCCAACGGAGTCATACCAGGGGGCTCACCCGGCTCGGGTTGCTGTAGATCAGCCAGGCGTTCCAGGTTCACCCGCACCGCAGCCAAACCGCCGACGCTGCTTGTTTGCGCGGGGTCGGCAGTCCAGAACCAGTCACGGAAACTCGAAGCCACGGTACTAGAGACCAACCGGCCGTTGCGACTCACGAGCGTGCTTGTCTGACTATCCCAGGCGATGTCGCCAGTCCACTCGACGCGTGGTTCGTTCACTCGCCAGTCAGACGATACGGCCTGCAACTGCTGAATGCTCACCGACGAAGTCGCGACCGATGCGACAAAGGGAGAGATGCGCAGCCGTCCTTCAGCGATTAGTTCAATGGTGCCAGCGGTACTCCAGGCCGAGAGGTCGATCCAAGGACGCAACCGCCGCGACCAGCCAGTAAGCTGCCCCGACGTGGTGAGGTGCACCGGCCAGTCGGTGGCCGCCCACAGTTGTTCGATGACGGCTGGCTGAGTAAGTTCGAGCTGCAGGTCGTCGCCGGCGGCCGCCAGAGTGACCTTGGCCACGTCGAGTCGCTCGGGTCGCAAACTCTCTGGCCCTGATACTCCGACCGCATGCATTTCCCAGTTGAGCTGGGGCTCGGTCGCCAGTTGTTCGCCGAGGTAGGCGATTACAAAGTCGGTCAGCTTGCCATTACTATCGGCGACAAAACGCCCTGAGGCATTGCGTTGACAATTCACGTGCAGCTCGCCCTGTCCTGCGAGTTGCCAGTTGGTGAGGTCGACAAACTGATCGAGCCGACTGGTTAGCTCATCGAGGTCGACCTGCCCGTCGAGCTGCATCTGTCGAGCATTGCCTGAGCCAGCGAATTCGAGGAATTTCGACTCGCACGACAAGCGATCGAATTGCCATTGGTCGTTCGCGTAGAGCGCGTCGATGTTCACCATGAGGGGAGTATCCCACTCCACCGCCTGACCACGAGTGGTACCCACCAGCGGTGTCGTTGTGAGCGAAGCGGTCACGTGGTGCCCTGCTTGCTGCGGCATGCTGCGAGCAGCAAACTGCATTTGCCCCGAAGTGATCGAGGTACCTTCGCGAACTTGAAAGAACTGAGGGAGTCGCTGGGCCAAACGAGCCAAATCGACTCGCCCTTCGGCCTGCAAATCGCCGTGGGTCGCCAGCGACACGGGTTTCATCTCACCGGTGGCGACGCCTCGAACCGCGCGCTCGTCGATGGTGCCTTGCAAATCGAACATCGCCAGATCGCTGGCCAGCGAGAGATTCTCGACCGTCACGCGGCCGCCGGTTGCTGCACACTTCCAAGCCAGGTTGGTTTCGTCGATCGCCAGTTGCTCTCCCTGGAGTGCGGTGCCGGTGACCGCGAACTTTCGCAGCGCGACGCGGCCAGCGGTTTCGCCCGACAGCGAGTCGTACCGCTCGATGGGATAGCTCGCGTTGAGTTCGCCGGTGAGCAGCCCTGTGGAGCGGAACCCGGCATCCAATCGCTTGAGCCAGGGATCGATCGCAGCGACTGGCAAGTCTTGGCTCACCACGCGCAGGCGTTTGGTCTTGGTGGTGGAGTCCTCCGCCCATTTGAATTCAAACCGCCCAGCATTGGTGCTCCCCTGCCCTGCGGCCGCGGGCACTCCCCCGACTTCGGGAGGGGCGGGGCGAACAAGGCCGGTCGCTTCGATGCTCAACGCACCGACAGCCGGCTTCGTGACCGTCGCGTTCAGCGATTCGGCGCTCCAGGTCTCTCCGTTCGTCGCGTCGCGCGACAAGATCCGCCCGTTCACCACCTGCACGCTATAGCTCGGACCGCTCGAAGCGGTCGTAATTTGTCCACCGCTAGCGGTCGCTGGCTTCGCAGTGGCCGCCGCCAACGCTCGCTCGAGGTTGCTGCCGCTTGCGTCGACCAAGGCATACAGAGTGACATCTTCCAGACGGATCGTTCCGTAATCTTCCTGGCTGCTAAGCAGCCCGATCACGGTTCGGTCGATGGTCAGCTTGCCGATGTCGGCCAAGCGATTACCTTCGGTATCGAGTAGCGACACATCAGTCGCCGAGACCGGAGTAATCCACCCCGCGGTGAGAGTTCCCACGGTCACCCGGGCCGCATCGGGCGGAACCACCTTGGTAAGCACCTGCTCGCGGAGCGGCGTGTACAGAACAATCGAAGGGGCAAAAATCACCAGCGCAAGCACCACGATCAGCAGCACCAGAAGCTTTCGCTTCATGGCCCCTGTTCGAGCGCGCAGGTGACTCCGTTGGTTAGCGATTGCTAACGCCATTGTAATTGCCTCGCCAGAGATGTCCGGAAAATCGATATCGCGGCGGGCGAGTTTAGCGACCTACGGCCAAGCAGGCGATAGCGGTTGTTGCGGCAATTTAGCCAATCTCGATTGCTGCATTGCTAGCAAGCAAGCAGTCTGAAGCTTGAATCCGAATCGTGCGGGCAGTCGGCTTAGAGATCGAAGTTAAAGGTCCGCGCTACGTAGCGACTCAAACGTTGCCAGAGCGTACGGTCGGGTATCGCAATCTTCGCCTGACCGATTTGCCCAATCAGCACGTTGCCATCGTAGGTGATGGGAGCAAATGCATAGAAATGCGGCGTCAGCGGGCGCGGCACGCCGGCATCGTCCATTTCGGTTGCTAGCGGCCCACCGGTAAGGCTCGACAAGCGACTTGGCACCACTGGTATCTCATCTTTCTCGATGTCATTGATCTCCGACGTGTAGTGCAGCCAAGGCGATTGATCCAGCAACACGGTCACCTTCTGGCCGACTGCGACAAAATCGGAGTCCCCTTGCTCCAACAGAATACGAGCTTCGAGCTGCTTGGGATTGCCAACCACGCAGAACTTGGTACCGGTTTCTAGCGTTGCACCGAGGTTTCGCTTGTCGAAGGGGGTTCCCCACCAGGTGGGCAACTGCTCTTCCACGGCCTTCGGCTCGGGAACTAGCTCCGGCGGGATGACCACCCCGGAGCGCGGCGCGCGGATCACCAATCGCTCGAGGTTCTCTCGCTGATCTTCGAGTTGCTTTTCCAGTCCAATCAAGGATTGCTTGACCGTGGCAATTTGCCCCTTGGCCGAATTGCGCTGGTTGGTGTCGCCAAGCCGACTCGCGGTATCGAGGGCGATTAGCCGCTCCTCATACAGTTTCTTCTGTCCTTCTAACTCGAGCACCATCGCTTCGAGTTCTGGGTTCGTCAATCGGGCGAGTTGCTGCCCTTCGGTGACATAGACACCGGGCTTGATGCCCTCGGAGATCTCCTCGAGCACGCCGGTTTGCTGAACGATGACGCTCTCGCTATTGCTCGGCTGCACAACCAGATGCGAGTACACATGGCTTGGCAACGGAATGCTAGCGACGCCCACGAGGAAGGCCACTACGATTGCCGCCGATATTGCCAGTCGCCAGCCTTTCACTTTGCCTAACCTCCCGGGAACCTTGAAGTACTTATAAAGTTGCCACAACGGCATCACCACCAAGCCATACACCGACATCATGGCGATGGCCTGCCCTAGAATCTTCAGGCCATACGGTTCGAACACCTTGTTCAAGAAGTACAGAATCGAAAACAGCACCACCCACCGGTACACCGCTGCGGCCATACTGTAGAGCGCAAACAACGCCTGATTGCCCTGCGGCAAAAAGGGATCGTCCTGCGGTTCGATGCCCAGGCACCAGTGGCCCAGCTTGCGGGTGAGAATGGTGGTCGCCTTCTGACGCAGATTCGGAATCTCGATGATATCGCTCAGAATGTAGTAACCATCGTAACGCAACAGCGGGTTGGCGTTGAACAAAATGGTGCTCACCGAGCTGACGAACATGATGTTCAAGCACACGTTGTTCAGCGTGGTATCCGAATCGGAAAACCACCAGATAAACGTGCAAATCGACGCAAGCACGACCTCCACGTACATACCGGCAGCGCCGATAGCCGCTCGATGCCAACGGTTCGGTAGCATCCATGAGTCCGACACATTGCAGTACAAGCAGGGAGTGAGCACCAGAAACATCACCCCCATCTCATGGCACTCGCCGCCAAAGTATTTGCACGACAACCCGTGCCCAAACTCGTGGAAGATCTTGGTACCACCGATCACTAAACCTAGCAGCAACCAGTTTTCCCACGAATCAGCGCGAAAGAACTCGTGAAAGGTCGGCAGCTTCGACTGAAACACATCGAACTGCACCAGAATTAGCAAGGCGGCCATCGACACGATGATGCTGTTCACGACCAGCATCGGCTTGGTCCAGAACCACCATAGGTAGCCATGCAAAAAATTGAGGATCCGCTCGGGGTCGATCCCTTTGAAGCGTACCGCCAGAATATTACTAAACGTAGAGATCCGCTGCTTGTTGACCTTTTCGTCACGGAGCTTTTTAAGCTGCTCCCCTTGCCCGCCTGCGTTGGTGATCACCAACCCGCTGCGGTGCAGTGTACCGATAAAGTGCTGTAGCTCTTCGGTGCGAATCGTCTGCGGCGGGAACTGGGCTTCGAACTGCTCGGCGATCTGCTCCAGGCTGGCCCGTCCGTCGAGCATCTTCAGGATGGCGTACTCTTCTTCTTCGAAGCGAAAGTACTGCAGCCCAACTGGCTCCTTCACCACCCAATAGATCCGCCCTTGGTAACGCTGCTTGCGCGCGACTAAGTCGGGTCGCATCCGAATCGGCAGCGGCCGCGACGAACTCGAAACCAGGCTGTCGGCAAGCGTGGTGGTGGCCATGCGGAGGTTTTCAGCTCAGGTTTCAAGATCAGGGAGCGACGGGACGACTCAGGCCGCGCCCTTCGATTCGGCTAGCACTGCCAGCGGTGGCCGTGCCGAGATGGATAGTCATCGTCGCACGCAAACCAGGGTACAACGCCCAGCGGCCGCGATCCTCGCGATTCGGGATCTCGGCCAGCACTTTGTAGGTGTAGTCGCCATCGTAGAGCACCTGTTGCTCCACGTAGGTAATCCGCCCAGTGGCTTCCTCAATGCGTCCCAGGCCAACTTCAGCCTTGATGGTTACTTTGCAGCCCTGCACTTCGCGAGGGTCGTACTTGGCCAGATTCACGCTTCCTTCGCACTGCAGCACATCGTACTTGGCGAGTTGCAGAATGGGCTCCCCAGGCTCGACCCATTCGCCCTGCTTGCGGAAGAGATCGACTACCTGGCCCGACAGCGGAGAGGTGACAACGCGTCGTTGTACCTCGACCTCGGCGGCCTCTGCTTCAACCTTCGCCACTTGATAATCGTGGACTGCCAAGTCGCGATCCTTTTGAGCTTTCTCAATCTGCAACATGGCCCGCACCCACTCCAATTTCTTGGCCCGCAAGTCGGTAGTCGGTACCACGTTGTCGATACCGCCAGAATTGGCGGCAACCAAATCATCGTACGTGGCCTTGGCCGCATCCGCGGCAGCACGAGCGTACTTTTCTTCGATGGTATCGAGCGCGCGGGCCTTGGCCGATGCGAGCTTCTGCTCGGCGACACGCACCTGCATGCGAGCTTCGACGTCATCTAGTTGGGCGAACACTTGCTCTTCGTCGATGAGCGAGCCAACTCGCACCATCATTTGTTTGATCTTGCCCGCCTTGTCGGCAGACACTTCGATGTAGTTTTCTGGCAGCAGCGATAGCTGACAGTCGCCGAGTACCGGATTCGCCCGGCCAGAACCTTGAGCCCAGGCCATGGTACCTGCGAACGACATCATGATGGCGAGCAACAATGCTTTCATAATTTTCGTTTCCTTCGAGTCAGGCTTTCGATGCTGGGAAATGGTCGACAATCATCAAACACAGCAAGGCAAGCTAGCGTTTAGCCAAGCAATTCACTTCGACTTGCTGCTACCACATTGGGAACAATATTTTCGCGCGGATAAAGTCAATCAAATCGTGCAAATACACGTACCCAATCTCCTTCTTACCGCAATGTACCTTCACGATCGCTTCGGTGCCAACTTTTGGATCTTCGTTGTGGAGCACGTCTTGCCTGAGTCGAACCAGGTCTCCCTCGGCAAACTGCACCCGCATTAACACCGAGTTACCGTCTTCGCCACGGGCTTCGGAAGTGGTTTCGATCAACTCCACATGTCCATGGAACAACTCGGCTGGCTGCGTTGCCAGGTAGAACGTGACCTCAAGCTCTTCCCCCTTGTCAGTCGCATCGCGCATGGCGTCGTTGACGAACCGCATATGCTTTTCAGGCATCAGGACTTCGAGGTACCAGTCGCCCGACAGGTCGGCCACTTCCAGTAGCATCTGCCCGCGAGCAATGGTGCGGTTCGGCAACTGTTCAATCTGACTTTTGCCGGTAATGACCCGCCCTGTAATGGGGCTGTAGACTTCGAGCAACTCTTTTTGCTCCAAGCACTTCTCGATCATCGCCAGTTGATTGCGTTCTTTGGTTTTCAGCTCACCGAGTTGGAAAGAGATTTCGTTCTCTTCCGAGGCGGTCAAGCTTCCCGACCCACTCCGCATGCGTTGCGTCGAGCGGATATTTTCTTGAATCTGTTCGAGTTCGCCTTGCAGGCGGGTCATCTCCTGATTTAGCTCGAAGCTCTCCTGCTCGACGAGCAAATCTCCCTTATTCACGAGTTGGTTGTAGCCAAAGTGAATATCGCTGATCCTGCCATCCATCCGTGCGTAGATGCCACGTAAGGCGACCGGTTGCAGGCTTCCGGAACCCTCGAGATTAAAATCGGTTTTATAGGTGAGTGCCATGAAAGCCAGCGTACCGACCAGAGCGATCACCGCGATGGTCTTCCACTTGGTATTGCCGGTGAACAGCGTTGTTGCTTTGCCCAGCGTCTTCCACACCGGCATCAGGAACAAGCTATTGTGCTCAATGGCATTCGCAAGCGCGGTCGAGCTATGAGTGCGAACCACTTCGACCCGTTGGGTGTAGCCCTCGGAGGGACTGGAGTCGACCATCTGTTCGACGATCAACGCCCCGATCGGTTTGCGACGCTTTTGCTGGTTGGCCTCGCCTTCTTGCTCTTCGGGCTCGGGCTTGAACAGCGGTAGCACTGCCATGCTCTTGGTGTGCGACTCGTCGACGTAGGCGTTCACTGTCTTTTCGACTTGCGGCGCAAAGTTCGAGGTGTCGCCGGTGTACCAAACGTCGTCGCCGGTCTTGGTAACCGAGCGAGCGACCTTGTTAAGCAGCGAGACCACGTTCGCACGACTGTCGAAGGTATCTTGCCCGCTCACGGCCTCGACAATGCAGCGGCTGCCGCGCTGAATGGCAACGCTCACGCGATCGCAGCCGATAAGCCGCCGCCCTTCGTTGGCAATCGTGTAAGCGGCTTCGCGAGTGTCGAGCGATTGGTGAGCAGTGCGAGTAAACGACTCGAGCTGCTCCCACAAGGTTTGCTTTTCGGCCAGGTGACGCAACCGTCGCCCGCGGAGGAACTCGCCAGCCAAGTCGCAAGTTTGCTGCAGGAACCGCAGGTACCCCCGCTGAGTTGCCGGCCGAGCTCCAGGGCGCTGGAACACTTCGACCACCCCTTGGGGGCCTTGGTCGTTATGCACCGGCACAAGCACCAACAGGTACTCGGTGGGATTGGCCGCAACGTGCTCGTCGGCGGCGTCGGTATCGAGTGCTGCCCCCGAGTGGGGGGCCACGAGCAAGCCTTCTTCGCTAGCAAGTGTCCGCTGCAGTAGCCGCCCGTGCTGCTCCTGGCCAATTGGGTTATCAACGAGCCCGCTGTTTCGGAGATTGATTTGATAGGTGAGCTGCAGGCCGTTGCCCGACAGCGACCACACCGCCCCGCCGACCGCGGCTAGGGCAGCAACTACTTTATTGAGGAATTCGTCGTAGAACTGCTCGACCGAGACATCGGCTCGCGACATTTCGGCAATTTGCTGGACGATCGCTTGGATTTCGCGTTTTGCGCGTTGGACGTCCTCGGGATCGACCGACACGGTCGCCTCACTTGGTTTCGGCGTGTTGGAATATTCAGTGCTCACAGATTTTTAAATGTATCGTAATCCCCGCGACATGGGGACATATGGGCTGGAACTGGCACACTATTTTCTTATGAAGGTGATATATTTCCCCTAATCGTTCATTTCGGTGCAAAAGTCCCCCTAACTGCAGTCATAACTGACTGGACTTTGGCCCCCGGAGGGTGGTAGTATTGAGGGCTTACCTCGCTGCAGGAATTTCTGCTGTCAGGCGGACACTCAAGGCTCAGGCGGCGAAACTCTCCTGCCTACCCATTTTCTCTACGGAGGCCCTCGCACGAACTGGGGGGACAACTGAAACTTTATGGCGAATCAGAAAGAAGAGGCTCTCGAAGTCGAGGGCACAGTAACTCAAGCTTTGGCTAACACTCGATTTCGCGTAGAAATCGAAGGGGGACACTTGGTGACCGCCCATGTGGCTGGCCGGATGCGCAAGCACTTTATTCGTATTGTTCCGGGCGACCGGGTACGAGTTGAACTATCGCCCTACGATCTGACGAAGGGCCGCATCACTTACCGCGAGCGGTAAACCGATCTCTCTGCCCTCTCAGGCGAGATCCACGCTCCCTCTGCGCGCCGAGTTGGCATTATTGCCAGCATTCGCTGCGGCGTAGCGAAGCATTTTCTGCCAGGATCGCCGAAACCGGCCCCTTTTTTGTGAAACCGGGGCGGGGTTTTCGTAGTATCTTTCCTCGTAAGCGGGGTGGAAGAAAGTATTCACCGCGCGGCGGAAGTCCGCTGTGCCTACCTTCTTCGATTCCGCTTCACGGCTCGCATTCTGCGAAGCCTAGGCCCTTTCCATTTTGACCAGGAGTACCACTGTGCCTAATTGCACCTCGATCTCTCGCACCATGCGTCGCTGGCTGGCTTGTTCGGCCGCTGCGCTGCTCGTGCTGGCCGGTATGGCCGCCCCGGCCGCGGCCCAAAGCGACGAAATGAAACCCATCGCGGTTATTTCGGCTACCAACTACACCGAATTGCTCTCCGATGTCGACTTTCTTGGCCAATTCGGCGGCCAGGTAAAGGCTGGCCAACAGGCCGACAGCATGTTGATGCTGTTCACCCAGCAACAAGGTCTGCAAGGCCTCGATAAGTCGAAGCCTTGGGGCGCCGTGGTGCTGACCGATGGCTTCCAGTTCGTACCAGTCGTCTGCCTGCCAGTGACCGATTACGACAAGCTGCTCGCGCTGCCCACCATGTTCCAGATGGGTGTCAGCGATGTAGGCGACGGCATTTCGGAAATCGAAATCCCCAACCAAAGCATTTACGTCAAGAAGTCGGGTAACTGGGCCTTCCTGGCACAGGCTCCCGAAATGCTGGAATCGACTCCCGCCGATCCCGCCAAGCTGTTCAACAGCCTGGCCAAGGATTACGACCTCGGTGTCCGCGTGATGGTGCAGAACGTGCCTGAGATGTATCGTTCGATCGCCATCGAGCAGATCCGTGCTGGTGCCCAGCAAGGCCTGCAACAGATGCCCAACGAGACCGACGAAGCGTTCGAGGCTCGTAGCAAGATGACCGAAGCCAACATCGAGCAACTCGTCAAGCTGGTGAATGAGCTCGACGAACTGGAAATTGGCTTCAACACCGAACCGGAAGCTGGCAACGTAACGCTCGACTTCACCTGCAGCGGCATTGCCGGCTCGGACCTTGGCAATCAAATTGCCAGCTACACCCCCGTGGGCACCAAGTTCTCTGGGTGCATCAAAGAGGGTGCTGCGATCCAGTTTAACCTGACCAGCGAAACTCCGTCGGACGTCCTTGATTCGCAACGCGACGCCATGATGGGCCAACTCAGCTCGCTACGTCAGCAGATCATGAACGCGATTGATCAGGAAGTCGACCTTCCGAACGAGGAAGCTCGCGATACCGTGAAGGAAGCCATCGGCGATCTGATGGACTCGCTGGAAGCCACCGCGCTGACTGGCAAGTTGGACATGGCTGGTTACTTTGACGTTTCGGATGACTCGCTGTCGATGGTTGCTGGCGGTTACGCCAAGGAAACCAGCAAGATCGAATCGGCCCTCAAGAAGCTGGCCGCTTTGGTCGAAGGCGATCCGAACTTCCCCGGCATCAACTGGAATGCCGACTCGCACGCTGGCTGCACGATCCACAGCCTGTCGATTCCTGTTCCCGCTGACGAAGAAGACGCACGCGAAATGCTGGGCGAATCGCTCGACGTGGCCCTGGCCCTCGGCGACGACACCTTCTATCTGGCTGCTGGTGCAAACAGCATGAGCAACATGAAGGCCGCGATGGACGCTTCGGGCGGATCGTCGGACGTTGTGAAGCCGATGAAGATCTCGGTGGCCCTCACGCCGCTGGTTCGCCTGGGCCTGAAGGCCGAGCCCGATGCCACTGGCGAAGCCATGCTCGACGCTTTGACCACCAAGAGCGAAGGTGAAGACCAGATCCACGTGACCGTCGACATGGTCGATGGCAAGGCTCGTTATCGCCTTGAGCTGGAGAAGGGTGTGCTGCACGCCTTTGGTGCTGCTGCCATGGAAGCTCGCCGTCAGGGCGCTGCCGCTGGGTTCTAAAACCCTCTCGGCAAACTGAACCTCAACGCGGTGCCGTGCCTCTCTACGGGAAGCACGGCACCGTTTTTTATGCGCCACCCCTGGCCGGAAGTCGCAGGGTGGTTTACCGTGACCACTTGTTCTCGACATTCTGACCTCCGTTTCTCAGCCATAATCGAATGCCAAACCTTATTCATCAGATCGCCGGGCTACCGATTACCGAACTTGCCCAGCAATTCGGTACTCCGTTTTATGTATACGATGCCGCGGTGATCCGCGAACGAATCATGCAGTTGGCATCGTTCGACGTGGTTCGCTACGCCCAAAAAGCGTGTAGCAATCTGGCGATTCTCGACCTGATGCGTAAGCATGAAGTACTGGTCGACGCGGTCAGCGCCGGCGAAATTCACCGCGCCCTGGCGGCTGGCTACCAGGCCGGGTTTAACGATCCTCCCGAAATCATCTACACAGCCGACATCTTCGATCAGGAAGCGCTCGACAAGGTAGTAGAGCTTGAGATTCCCGTGAACTGCGGCTCGCCCGACATGATCTCGCAATACGGCCAGCGGGCCCCCGGCAAATCGATCACGCTTCGCATCAACCCAGGTTTCGGGCACGGGCATAGCCAAAAAACCAACACCGGCGGCGAGCAATCAAAGCACGGCATCTGGCACGAGCAACTCGAGGACTGCATCGAGCGGGCGGCCGAACACAATCTGTCGATCGCTGGCTTGCACATGCACATCGGCTCGGGCACCGACATGGAGCACCTGAGCCAGGTGAGCGCTGCGATGGAAAAGGCAGCGATGACCGTGGGCTCGAGCATCACCAGCATCAGTGCCGGCGGCGGCCTGCCCACCCCCTACCGCGACGGCGACGAAACGGTCGACATCGCTGCCTACTACGAGCAGTGGGACAAGACCCGCAGCCGATTGGCCAAGGAGTTTGGCCACCACGTGTCGCTCGAAATCGAACCCGGCCGATTCCTGACCGCCGAGAGCGGTTGGCTAGTTACCGAGGTGCGAGCTGTGAAGAAGATGGGCGGCAACAATTTCTACCTGGTCGACGCGGGCTTCAACAACCTAGCCCGTCCCATCATGTACGGATCGTATCATCCCATGCAGCTCTGCCCTGCCGATGGTGCGACCGAACGCGGCGAACAAGCGGTCGTCGTCGGCGGACCTCTTTGCGAGTCGGGCGACATCTTCACGCAGGAAGAAGGTGGTTTTGTGAGTCCTCGCTCACTGCCTGCCGCCGAGGTGGGCGACTACGTGGTGATCGGTTGTGCGGGAGCCTACGGCTACACGATGTCGAGCAACTACAACTCGAAGCCACTTTGTGCCGAGGTGCTGATCGATGGTGGAACCGCCCATCTAATTCGCGAGCGGCAAACGCTCGACGACCTGATCCGCCTGGAACGCATTCCTTGAGTCGCGCCGCAGGCTTCCAACCTGCTGTCGGCTATACAAACTGCTGCATGTACTCCATGCTCACGCGGGCGATTTCCTCGGGGCTTGGCTCGTACTTGAACACCTCGACCGACACCCATCCGGTGTAACCAACGTCGCTCAATGCGGCGAAGATCGGTGCGAACTCCACGTCGCCCATTCCAGGGCCTAGCAGGTTGGGATCGTTCGCGTGGAAGTGCACCATCCATTCGCTGTGCTCGCGGATGACCTGAGCAATCGGATCGCTCTCGCTCGACATCGCTTTCACGTCGAGGTGTAGCTGACAATTCGGCGAGTCGACGAGTTTCGCCAACTGCACTCCGGAGTCGGCGGTCATCATGAAGTCCCCTTCGGCGGGCCCCAGCGGCTCGAGGGCGATCGTCACGTTGTTGTCGGCACACACCGGCATCGCCGCGCGAAGCACTTCGGCCGCGTACTCTTCGGCTTGTTCGTAAGTAACGCCAGGCAGCAGATTTCGCTGCTGTGGTGAGCCGAGCACCATGATCGTGCCCCCCAGCTTTCCGCAGGCGGTGGCCAAAGCCTGCAGGTATTCGGCCGTATTGCGGCGAACCTCGGCATCGGGACTCGTCAGGTAGAATCCGGTGGTTTTCGCCAAAAGCCAATGCAAGCCGACCACCTGCAGCCCTGCGTCGGCCGCCTGTTTCTTGACTTCGGCCAGCTTGGCGTCGGAAACGTCGCGAATATCGACCGTTTCGCCCTCGGCCAGCGTGAAGGGAGCGATCTCAATGCCGGTGTAGCCCAAATTGCGCGTGGTGGCGAACGCCTGCTCGAACGGCATCGAACCGAACATCTCGTTGCAGAGTGCGAATTTCATGCAAACAAATCCAACTGGGAAGAGAATAGCGAATCGAAACGACAACAAACCCCAACATATCGCCAATGATTTCCGCTGATGACCCCCAAGCCGAGCTGAAATCCTTGAAATACTGGTTATTGGAGGATATTTTGGCAGATTCCGATTACTCCTTTTCTCTTGAAGGACCACGTGCGTCATGCCTGTCGTCGAAACCAGTATCCATCACGGTGATTGCATTGAGCACATGCGTTCGCTTCCCGGCGAATCAATTGACCTGGCCTTTGCCGACCCCCCGTTCAATATCGGGTACGACTATGACAAGTACGACGACTCCCAGGCCGACGACGATTACCTGGACTGGTCGCGGGCGTGGATGGAGGAGATACATCGCCTGCTCATCCCGACCGGCAGCTTCTGGCTGGCGATCGGCGACGAGTACGCGGCCGACCTCAAGGTGATTGCCGACCGGCAAATCGGCTTCACCACTCGCAGCTGGGTGGTCTGGTATTACACGTTCGGAGTGAACTGCAAACGCAAGTTCAGTCGCTCGCACGTGCACCTGTTTCACTTCGTGAAGGATCCCGACAAGTTTACCTTTAACGCCGACGACCCCGCGGTGCGGATCCCCTCGGCCCGGGCGCTGGTGTATGGCGACAAGCGGGCGAACCCGCTCGGCCGCCTGCCCGACGACACCTGGATCTTCCGACCGCAGGACTTTCAGTCCGATCGCTATGGCTTCAATGCGATGGACGACACCTGGTACTTCGCCCGCGTCGCCGGCACTTTTAAGGAACGCCAAGGTTTCCACGGCTGCCAGATGCCCGAGCAACTATTGGGACGCATTATTCGCGTCAGCTCCAACGAAGGCGAGAAGGTGTTCGACCCCTTCTCCGGCAGCGGTACCACGCTCGCCGTGGCAAAGAAACTTGGCCGCCAGTTCGCAGGTTGCGAACTATCGGAAGAGTACGTCCGCTACGCGACCGAACGTCTCGAATCGGTGAAGTCGGGCGATCCGCTTGATGGGCCGGCTGATGCGATTGCCAGCGCACCGAACACCGCCAACGGTCGGCGACTGAAGGATCAGAATCTGTTGCCGAACTTCACCGCGAGCGACTTCGTGGAGGAGAAGCCAGAGCCAGCAACAAACGAAGAGCCCGCGACGCAACCGCTCGCAGCAGAACCACTCGCAAACGAAAACGCTGCTATTGAGAAGCCCGCAGCGAAAAAACCGATCAAAGTGAATCTCCGCAAACTGCAACGCACCGCCATCGGCAAGGCGTTTCGCTCGGCTGCAGGTGGATTATCGGTTGATCGGCTGCTGGCCTGCCCTGACTTGCAAACCCAGTTTCACGAAGCGTGCGAAGCAGCCGGTCTGATGGGTAGCCCGGAGATTTGGAATCACGAACTTGTCCGACTGCGAAAATCAGGCAAGCTGCCAAAAGGTCCCAAGACGAAGGTCACTCCGGTCAAGACCGAAGAACTCGACAAGTATCAATTCGCGGCCGAAATTGCCTGGCAACAGACCACTGCGAAGTTCGGTGTCGAGTCGATCGACGAGTTGCTGATCTCGCCGAGCTTTGCCGAGTACTTCGACAAACAGGCCGCGCGGTTCGCGCCTGGCTTCACCCCGGCTGACTATCGCTGGGCGGCCCTCGATTTCCGCAAGAGCCGCCACACGCTCGCCCAAGAGGCCAAGGCCTACGACTACGTGTTTGCCACACGCGACTTTGCCGCCCCGCGGAAGCTGACGGTTCGCAATGCGGAGAAGCTCGCAGGCTCGGCCGGCGTATACCTGCTACTCGCCAAAGGCAAAGCCCCGCTGTTCGTCGGCGAAGCCCTCGACCTCGGCGCCCGGCTGGCTACGCACTCGACCGCCCCCGGCTCCAAGACCAAAGCGATTAGCTTCGCATTGGTGCTAGAGGAGGATCTCCCCAGCCCCGACTATCGCGCCCCGCTGAAAGTCGATTTGGCGAGACGATACATGCCGGAGTGGAACTTGGGATAAACGGTTCTCTACCAGCGGCATAACGCAGGTTTCCCGCGGTAACAGCCCAATTTCGCACGGTCTGCGTTGACTTTGCCGAGGCATAGCCAATTCCTGCCCGTTTGGTCCACTTTTGTTCGATACCCCTCTAGAGTCGGACTACCACTGCACGATGCTCTCAGTCCGTTTAAGGACGATACACCCACGGAGGGTTCACCATGAGATTTTATTCCCTAGTCACCGCTGCGTTTGTCGCTTTCCTGTCTAACGCTGCCACCCATGGAACGGAACTGGCGACCACTTTCACGCCCGCTGGCGAATCTGATACATCCATCGAGCTGTGTGGCTTCAGCAATCTTGGCGGCTGCTGCAACACCGGCCCTCAGATTACTTTCGATGTTGACTTTGTATTCTCCAAGTACCATCAATCGGGCGGGGTTCAGTCGATCGACGCCGGCAGCATCATCGGCAACGGCGACAATGTTGACTTTGGCTTCGATCTCTCGCCCCGCTTCACGCTCGGCGCAGAGAGCTGCAACGGGCTGGGCGCACGGGTCCGCTATTGGTTCTTCGATCAAACCGAAAGCACCGTCGACAACACCGGGTTTGTATCCATCGACGCGTACACGTTCGACATGGAGATTTACAAGCGGGTGCAGCTTGGTAAGTCGACCACTCTCGAAGGCTTTGGCGGCATTCGCTGGAGCGAGTTCAACCTGGATGACGACACCGGCCTCGACTGGCGCGTGGACGGCGCCGGCCTGACTACTGGTTTTGAGATCAGCCATCAGTTCCGCTGCAACCACCGCCTGTACGCTGGCACCCGCCTGGGCATGGTGATGGGCGATGCCATCCTGGCCGATAACGGAGACCTGGACGACGCGACCGGCATGGCCATCAACAACACCAGCCTGCAAGTGGAACTGTCGGCCGGATACGAAGGCAAGACCCAGCTCGGACGTCGGATGACCCTCGTCTACGGCGGTGGTGCCGAAGTGCAAAACTGGAGCGATGCAGCGGTGAAGGCCGACGCATCGGACGAGGCTTACTTAACCGACGCGGGATGGGTGGGACTAACCTTCCGCTTGGGAGCGGAGTACTAAACGGAGCCTGGCACGAACGATACTCTAAGCTTCCACTTCCTAGTTACGGCTAGCTTTCTCTGCTGGCCGGCTGCTTCGCCCCTTAGGCGAATAGCACGATGAGACTTGTCCGCTGTAATTCGCGGCAAACGCGGGGATAAGTTCGCAATTGGCGACTCCTTTCGGTAGACTTAACCACAGCACAACGGTAATACGTTGACGTGGCGAAGTATCCGAGGGAGTCGCCGATGGCGCCTCATCGACTCTCCCGTGTTCGTAACGCGCGAAGGCAAGCCTCATGATGTGGACCACCTACTGGCGGCTCTCGGTCGCCTTTTTGCTAGCCCTCTTTGTTAGCCATGCAGCCAATGCGAACTCTCCGCAGCAAGCAGATGCAATCGTGCTTCAGGGCGAGCAGGCTCCCGGCTTCGAACCGGGAGTGACCTTTAGCGAGGTACTGAATGCGATTCACCTCAACGCCAACGGGCAGGTTGCCTTCAACGGTTTGGCCACCTTAGGCGGTGAGATCAACTTCACCAACCGTCGAGGCATCTGGCAAGGCACGCCCGGCCATTTGCAACTGATCGCCAGGGGCGGGGAGCAGGCGGCCGGATTCGCTCCAGGCGTAGAATATGCCGATTTCGACTCCGGCATTACACTCTCGCTGAATGCAACCGGCCAGCTAGCTTTCTCGGGAGGGATTGCTGGTAGCGGGTTCGACGAAACTAACTCTCGAGTCGTGTGGTCGAACCCATCCGGCACGCTCACACCGGTGGCTCGCCAGGGTGACCAGGCTCCCGGCGTTGCCGACGGACTTCTCTTCGATGGCTTCACCCAACTTGAGTTCAACGACTTGGGGCAAACGGCCTTCCTCGCTAACCTTCGTGATACCGCTGCAGGTGGTAGCTTTCATTCCTATGGAATCTGGTCCGAAGCAGCCGGAGTGCTTTCGTTGGTAGCGCGAACCGGCGATCACGCCCCGGGAACTGCAGAAGGAGTCTACTTCCGCGACTTTGGTTCGTCGGACGACTTCGAAGCGTTTGTATTCAACAAACTGGGCCAGACAGCTTTCCTCGGTCACTTGGCTGGCGACGAGATCGACACCTCCAACGACAGTGGAATTTGGACCGAACGCGATGGGTCACTGTCGCTTTTGGTTCGCGAAGGAGATCCCGCGATTGGAACGGGAACTGGAGTTGAGTTCAATCGACTCGGCGAGCCGACCTTCAATTCGGCAGGCACTGTAACGTTCGCAGGGGCCATGACCGGTCCTAATATCGACGACCTAAACGATACTGGCATCTGGGTGACCAACGGCGATTCGCTTTCGCTTATCGTCCGCGAAGGAGACCAAGTTCCTGGTGCCCCCGCCGAAGTTCAATTCGGGCCATTCTCCAAAGGCAACCATCAGTTTCACAGCCCTACAATGAACTCGGCAGGCGACATCGCATTTACTGCCCCACTTATCGGCAACGGTAGCGACCCCCTCGATGGATCTGGCATCTGGACTGTAAGCGACGGAACGCTCTCCACCGTCGCTCGTACTGGCCAGCAAGCTCCTGGCACGCCGGAAGGAGTATTGTTTGCCCTTGGCTTCGATCCTCCTGTCATAAATTCGCTGGGTCAGGTAGCTTTTCGTGGCTTCCTTACCGGTGAAGGGGTCACTAGTTCCAACAACATTGGCATCTGGGCGCAAGACGACCAAGGCGGACTACAACTAATCGCTCGCTGGGGCGACAGCTTGGCATTGGACTCAGGCCAGGTGCTCACGCAGGGTCCACCAGGATCCCCCTGGATCAACGCTCGGGGAGAGATCGCGTTTCGCTCGGGCCCCAATGGAATCCTCTCCTACGCTGTGGCGGTGCCTGAACCAGCGACGAATGCAGTGATGCTGGCAGGGTTGGTAATGCTCACCGTGTGGAGCGGTCGGTTGAAGAACATTACTCTTGGGATGTGATGGCCCGTCGCTTGCGTTCCATCTTCTGCACCAGCTGGCCGCAGGCGGCTTCGATGTCGGCCCCCATCGAGTAGCGGATGGTTGTCGTGAGCCCAGCAGATTTTAGTTGGCCAGCAAACGAGTCGCGTACTGCGCGGCTTGAGCCGAGCAGTTGCGGGGCAGCTTCGATCGGGTTGTAGGGAATCAGGTTCACATGCACCCGAAGGTCGGCAAGCCAGTCAATGAGTTCCGCGGCATCCTCCGGCGAATCATTCACTCCGGCCAGCATTAGATACTCGATCATCACCGTCGATGGCTGTAGCGCATTCAACTCCACCAGCGTACGACGGAGTTCGTCAAGCGGAAACTTGCGGGCGAGGGGAATCAATTGTTCGCGAACCGTTTGCCGCACCGAGTGCAGACTGAGGGCCAGATTGACCTTCGGATAGCGACGGCCGCAACGAAGCATCGCGTCGGTGATGCCGACCGTGGAGATCAGCACACGATTCGCAGGGTGATTGAAGTACTTGCCGTCGATCAAGAGATCGAGCATCTCGTACACGTTCGACTCGTTGTGGAACGGCTCGCCCATACCCATCAGCACGATGTTGCGAACCGTGCGACCTTCGTCGGCAATCTGCTCGTTGGCCTGCACCACCTGGTCGAGCATCTCGGCCACCGACAGGTTGGCGAAGAAGCCCATTTTACCCGTAGCGCAGAAGTCGCAGTTCGCCGCGCAACCGACCTGGCTCGAGATACATAACGCTGTTCGTCCCGTGCCAGCTCGCAGCAGCACCGACTCAATCCGCTTACCCATGGCGGTGGCAAACACCAACTTGGTGGCTCCGTCGGTTTCGGAGTCGAGCCGCACGTCGAGTTGAAGCGGGTGAAAGCCCACCTGTTCAGTGAACGTATCGCGGGCTTCGACTGGCAGTTCTTCGATCGCTCGCTGTTGCCCAGCAAACTTCTTCATAAAGAGCGTACGCACTCGATGCACACGGTGCGGATCGATCGCCAGCCGGCTCCGCAAAGCGTCGATGCTGGGCGTATCGTAAATGGAAATCTGCTCACTCATGCCAGCACTCGCTTGTTCGGTTCGCCGGCGATCTCCTGCACGTACCTCGGCACCGCGTAACCAGGTAGCTCGGCCCGGAGTTGGCGAATGAGTTCGAGCCCGCGTTCCACTGGCACCTCGAAGTGGGCCGCGCCGGCCACGCGATCGAGTTGATGCAGGTAATACGGCATCACCTTCAGATCGAGCAGTCGCTCGCTGAGTGCCCGCAGGGCCGGCAGGTTGTCGTTCACTCCGCGGAGCAGCACCGCCTGATTCAGCAGCATGGCCCCTGCTGTACTCAACTGTCGAAGTGCCTCGGCGACCTGATGGTCGAGTTCGTTCGCGTGGTTCGCATGCACCACGACCACCGGCTGCAGCCGACTACGCCCGAGTAGCTCGGCAAGCTCGCTGGTCACTCGCTCGGGCAGCACGATCGGCAAGCGGGTGTGGATGCGTAACCGCCGGAGGTGAGGGATGTCCTCGAGCCGGCCCACTAGGTCGGCCAGCAGATCGTCCCCCAACATCAGGGGGTCACCGCCGGATAGCAGTACTTCGTCGACCGACTCGTCGGCGGCAACTTGGTCGAGCACTGGCTGCAACTGCCGCAGCGTGGCCGTGGCGGTCGCGTACGGATAATGGCGACGGAAGCAATAGCGACAATTCACCGCACAGGCACCGGTCAGCACGAGCAGCACCCGCCCATGGTATTTGTGCAGCAGCCCCGGCCCGCGGGTGGCGGCCAGGTCGCCGACGGGGTCGGCCACGAATCCATCGGCCGGCTGGTGCTCGGCGGCCACCGGTAGCACCTGGCGGAGCAGCGGATCCGCCGGATTGCCGGGTTGCATGCGGCGGACGTAGCTGCGGGGCACCAGCATGGCAAAATCGCCGGCATCCGCAGCAATTTCCAGCGGCAAACTCAACATTTCGCATAATTCGCGGGGGGTGCGAACCGCGTTGCGCAGCGATTCTCGCCACGCTTCTGGCTGTGGATCGGGCGGAGTGGGGACGACAAGTTGGCGATCGGTGGTTAGAATGTGGGGCTCGGATGCGGGGGTGAGAAATCTGTGTTGAGGCCGCCTGGGTGTAGCTAGTCGGCTAAATAGATAGACTACACAAAACTTGGCTTACTTGAAAACGGAACAAGACCGTGCCTAGCACCTACAACACCAGCGACTTTCGCAAAGGCCTCAAGATTCAGATCGACGGTATCCCCTACCTGATGGTCGAGATGAATTTCCGCAAGCCCGGCAAGGGAACTGCCTTGTACGAGTGCAAGCTCAAGAACTTGCTTCGTAACACCGTGGTCGACCGCACTTACCGTGCCGGCCAGACCCTCGAAGCGGCCGACGTCACCGAGTTTACCGCTCAGTATCTGTACCGCCAGGCGGATGGCTTTGTGTTCATGAACAACATGGACTATGAGCAATACGAGCTTACCGAAGAACAAGTAGGCGACTACGCGAAGTTCCTCAAGGAAGGCCTCGACTGCCAGTTGATGACCTTCAACGATCAGCCGATTGCCGTGACTCCCCCCAACCACGTGGTGCTGCAGGTGGAATACGCCGAACCGGCCGCCAAGGGCAACACGGCGACCAACGTGCAGAAGCCTGTGAAACTGGAGACCGGTGCCGAGATCCTGGCCCCTGCGTTCATCAACACCGGCGACTGGCTGCGTGTTGATACCCGCACTGCCGAGTACATCGAACGTACGAACGCCCCCGAGTAGCGTACTTTCAGGTGGACGGCAACTCACCAGCGGCCCCCTGGGTGCACCTGCTGAGTGGGTAGCGAAGAACAGCGAAAACCGCCGGCCAAGATTCGTCGTTGGCCAGCGAATACGACTTGTAACCTGCTTTAGCCTCTCCACTTCCGAAGGTGCGTTCCATGGAACTTTGGCTGATTGCCGTTGTCGGTATCGTCGCAGTTGTTGTCATCGCGGCCGTGATCTTCATGATCGGCGTCGGCGTCTACAACAAACTGGTATCATTAGAAAATCGCTACGAGAATGCGTTCTCGCAGATCGAAGTCCAGCTGCAACGCCGGTACGACCTGATTCCGAATCTGGTCGAGACCGTAAAAGGGTACATGTCGCACGAGCGGGAGACCCTCGAAGCGGTCATCGCCGCCCGTAACCAAGCGGTGGGCAGCCTGAAGGCTGCTGCGGCGCATCCCGGAGCCGCCGAGGCAATGCAGGGCCTGGCCACTGCCGAAAAAGGCTTGACCGGTGTGCTCGGACGATTGTTTGCCGTGGCCGAGGCCTACCCCGATCTCAAGGCGAACCAGAACATGATGCAGCTCACCGAGGAACTCACCTCCACCGAAAACAAAGTGAGCTTCGCCCGCCAGCACTACAACGATTCGGTCACCGCGTACAACACCTACCGCGAGTCGTTTCCCCCGATCGTGTTCGCCAACTTGCTGGGGCATACCGAGAACGCAATGCTGCTGCAGTTCGACTCGGCCGCGATTGCCGAAGCCCCCAAGGTCTCGTTCAACTAGTGCCAAGGCGCAATTCGCCTCTAGTGTTGGTGCCCCATGGCTACAGATTTTTTCGAGCGGCAAAGCAAGGCTCGCCAGAACACCGCATGGCTAGTCAGCATGTTTCTGCTGGCAACCTTCGCGATTGTTGCCTGCACGTTCATCGTCACGCTGCTGGCGGTTAGCTACCAAAGCGAGTATCGCTCGGCCATCTATAACCAGTCGCCGACCACTTCGTACATGCTTCCCACGTACACGTCGGTCGGGGCGCTCGCACTCGTGCTCGGTGGAACACTTTACAAAGTCACCGAACTTCGCGCCGGCGGTGGGGCCACGGTCGCCGAACACCTCGGTGGCAAGCTGCTGCGTCCCGATTCCACGGATCTTGGGGAACGACGTTTACTAAATGTGGTGGAAGAAATGGCGATCGCCTCGGGCGTGCCGGTGCCGCCGGTCTATCTGCTCGACGAAGCCGGCATCAACGCTTTTGCCGCTGGCTATGCGACGGGTGATGCCGTGCTGGGGGTCACCCGTGGAGCGGTCGATCAGCTCAACCGCGAGCAACTACAGGGCGTGATTGCTCACGAGTTCAGCCACATCCTCAACGGCGATATGCGGATGAGCATCCGCCTGATCGGCATCCTGCATGGCATCTTGTTACTCGGCTTGTTGGGTCAACTGGTGCTCCGCTCCATGGCTTATTCGAGCGGCGGGCGGAACCGCGATCGTGGACAAACCGCCCTGGTTCTGCTGGGCATCGGAGTCACACTGTTTGTGCTGGGCTACGTCGGCACCTTTCTCGGCGGGCTCATCAAAGCGGCCGTCTCGCGGCAACGCGAATACTTAGCCGACGCCTCGGCGGTACAATTCACTCGCAATCCAAGCGGCATTGCTGGCGCGCTCAAGCAAATCGGAGCCACGCTTTCCGGCTCGAAACTCAAAACGCCCGCCGCGGTCGAAGCCAGCCATATGTTCTTCGCCCAAGGCGTTTGGGAAGGCCTTACCGGGTTGATGGCCACACACCCACCGCTCAACAAGCGGATTCTGGCCATCGAGCCCAACTGGAATGGGAAGTTCCCCAAGCCTCAGTCGCAGACCGTCCACTCAGTCGACACTTCCGGTGCGGCCGGATTCATGGGCGCTGCGTCGACAGCGACCAGCGACGCCGGCTCGACACTTCGCGGGCTCGACCTGGCGTTACTCACCGAGGCGGTCAACCAAGTGGGCGATCCTCAGGAAGTGCATCGCGAGTACGCGGCCAAGCTTATCGAGTCGCTTCCCGAAGAAGTACGCGCAGCCGCCCGCGAAACATACGGTGCCCGAGCAGTCATCTACTGCTTGCTGCTCGACAGTCGCAAGGAGGTACGCCAAAAGCAAGTCGCTGCCCTGCGGGAGAAGGCCGATCATGGCGTGCTCCGCGAAGCGAGCAAACTGCAAAACCTGATTGCCAGGATCGATCCACGAGCGAGGTTGCCTCTGGTCGACTTGTCGATGCCCGCGCTACGGATGATGTCAGCGGGCCAGTTCCAGGACTTCTCCGCATGCCTGCACGCATTGATCGTGGCCGATGGCAATCTGGGATTGTTCGAGTGGACGCTGGGGCGAATTGTCGCACGTCATCTCGAGCCGCAATACACCAAGCAACGTAACGTGGTCACTTTGTATTACGGGCTGCAGCGGCTTGGCCCAGAGTGCTCAATGCTACTCTCTACCATGGCCCACGTGGGGCACAACCCAGCGAACGCCGAGCGGGCGTTTGCTGCCGCAGCTCCATTACTCCCAAAGCTCGAACTGCGTTGCCTTCCGCGGGAAGAGTGCAGCCTAGCTCAATTGCCAGAGACACTCGATAAACTCTCGCGATGCACGGCCAAACTTCGTGGGCAATTGCTCGATGCTTGTGCCGAAGTGGTTTGTGCCGACGGAGAGGTGAAGCTCGAAGAAGCCGAGTTGATTCGCGGCATTGCCGACTTGCTCGACTGCCCGGTACCGCCGCTCATTGCGGGGCAAGATGTCGAGGCGTCGGCCTTGTTTCGGGGACACCGCTCTTGAAACGCAATATCGTAAAAGCACGCAGCGAACTGCTCGCGACCATACGACTATTCTTCACGAACCGTGGCTTTTCCGAGGTCACGACTCCGAGAGTCGATCGCGAGATCATTCCCGAAGCGCATATCGACCCCTATCAGGTCGACGACCTGGGATACCTGCAAGCGTCGCCTGAAATGCATATGAAGCGACTTCTGTGCGCAGGGAGCGGACCGATTTTCGAGATCGCCACCTGCTTTCGCCGCGGCGAACGAGGCCGATTGCATCGCCCTGAGTTCACGATGATCGAGTGGTATCGCCCAGGGCATACTATGCAAGCAGGCATGTTCTTACTCGACGAGCTGATACAACACACCCTGCAAACATCGCCAGCCAAGAGCATAAGCTATCGCGACGCCTTTAGGTGCTCGGGAGTGAAAGTCGATCCTCACACGGTTAGCATCGATGAACTGAAGCTCTTCGCCCCCAACTTCGACTGCAACGATCGCGACGAACTGCTGAATTACGTGCTAGCCAAGTTCGTCGAACCTCGTATGGGAGAGAAGACTCCAGAATTGCTCTACCACTATCCGGCCAGCCAGTCGGCCTTGGCGTCGACCACGCTCGATGACCAGGGGCAGGAAGTCGCCGAGCGATTCGAACTCTACTATCGTGGCATCGAACTGGCCAACGGCTATCACGAACTGACCGCCCCTGTCGAACTGCGACGTCGACTCACCGAGGCCAACGCTGTGCGCGAAAGCGATGGCCGCCCGCGTTTACCGCTTCCCGAAAGACTCCTGAGCGACATGACCACCCCCGGTCTCCCCCCCTGCTCAGGCGTCGCCTTAGGGTTTGATCGCTTGCTGATGCTCGCAGTCGGTGCAGACTCGCTGGACGAAGTCTGTGTGAATTAGCTGCTTCGGACGCCGGAAGGATTGATAGAGTAGGTTTGGCTTTGAATTGCCGCCTCTAGAAGCGAAGCGTCGCCCGGGTCATCAGGCCGTGGTACAACACGTCGCCGCTGTCGAGGGAAGTCGTCGCGGTTAGGCTGGGTTGCATATCGGTGTTTTGAAGTTGGTCTCCGGCAAGTGCTACGCTGGTGATGTAAAGCAAATTGTACCCAGCATCGAAACTCAGCCGACGAGTGGCTTGTACCCGCATGAGCAAACCTAGCTCGCCGACAAACGCTCCCCCCTCCGACGAGTCGGTTGCGGATCCCAGTGTTGCAGCACCAGCGGCATTCGGAAACGTATCCAGGTTCATATCAGAGTAATACACGCCTGCTTTTGAATTGCAGGCAAGTGTGCAGCAACCGTCTTTGCTGGTCCACAGATCGGCATCCGCTCCCAGCTGCAGGCCGTACAAGTCGTTGCTCGTGTTCGTAAAAAGAACTCCACTGAAGCCGGGGAAACTTCCAGCAATCCCTTCGTCGAGCTGTAGATAGCGGAAGCCACCGCTAAATCGAATGCGGTCCGATGGCTTGCTGCTGAGTAGATTGATCTCAGCACTTTGCAGTTCGGTCTCATAAGAGTTCACAACATCGCTAAAGTAGTCATCCCCCAGGTAGGTTATCTGCGAAACACCACTAGCGGAGGTTCGGGCGCTGGCGTTGTTGGAGATCTGCATGTATCGAATTTCCAGGTTCGACCAACGACCACACACTTCGAACCCCGAATCAAAGTTGCCCTCCAGGTCGCTCATTCCCAGCACTGCGTCCCCGGTATTCACCGAGGTCACTAGCGTTGAATTGCGGTTGTGCTCCCGCGCCATGTAGAGGTATCCACCACTTAGTTCGAACTGATTACAACGACACCGCGAAACGCTAGCCCCGCAATCGACCTCTGCACCACAGTGCGGTGGTAGGATTGGGGCATTGTCCCAGCTCGTCGTCACGATCGGCTGCGAGAGATCACCAAACGTCTCGGCTCGAGCTTGGGCGTGCAGTAACACAAGCACCGATACAATCGCTAGGGTTTTGCTGATCATCTCATCCTCCGTGGATCTAATCCCCAGTCCTGAACTGGGATAATGCGCTAACTCCTCTCATCGACCGGTCTCGACGAAAACAGCAGTTTGCCGAAGACTGCCATGATGACGCGAAGAACCATTTGATTGGTTACAAGTTTCCTTACTTCACATTGGTCCTCGCGCGAAGCTTCTCACTGAAGGTAAGTGGTGAGAGTCGTAGTCTCAGAGAACTAGGATCCTCAAGGATCTCGTTGACCAATGCGGATGAACTCGCCGGGTGGGCCAGTACGGATGTCGTACAGAATCGCTAACGCTCGCAGAGCGAAGGCTGCCAAACAGGCGATTGCCTCAGCTGGAATCTCCGGAGTGGCCAGGTACCGTAGGGTGGCGTAGCTCAAAGAGCCGAGCAGCGCAGCCGTTGCATAGAGTTGGCCACAGAGAATGATGGGTTGAGTATTCGTAAGTACGTCGCGGATGACTCCACCACCGGTTGCGGTGACCATGCCCATGAATACCGCGATCACGAAAGGCGAGCCGAATTGCAATGCCACATGGCAGCCCACGACACCGAAGACCGAGAGCCCCAACGCGTCGGCCCAGATCATCCCCTTACGATGCGAGAGGTCGTGGCTGATGAAAAAGTAGGTCGCCAACGATGCTCCGGCACACAGCAGTAGTTCTGTGGGGTCTTGAGTCCACCAGACCGTGCGGCCCAGCAGCAGATCGCGGGTGGTCCCGCCACCAATGCCGGTCACGGTACCAACCATCAGGAAACCTAAGAAATCCATTCGGAAGCGAGCCGCCGTCAACGCACCACTCACGGCGAAGACGACGTCGCCGAAGTACATCATCACCAGGATGCTCGTGCTAAGCGGTTCGTTGGGCGCCATCATCGTCGGTTCAGCTTGGTCGGTTGAGGTTCATGGTCGATATCCTACCAAGCCAGCGAGCCAGATGCTTTCGTACCAGTGAAGTTTGTTCACACCGCTGCGGGTTTCCAAGTCGAGTAGGCCCAGGGGATTGCTCCCCCGGGCCTCTCACAGAACCGGACTGATGGACCTCACATCCGGCTCTTCAAGTTGCCTGCCTCATGAGTCAAACAATCGTTGTTGCTTGACCGAGACCCGTTCCACGGGATTCAGTGCGTGCCATCGGTCGGTGAGCACCATCAGTCGCGTGGCAAACCAGGCGTTGGGATACGCCTTGTGGATGCCAGCGCTGACGCTGCGTCGCCAGATGCCAGTACGCTGATAGGCGGTTTGAGCCGCCGCCCGTGGAGAGACGTCACACGCAATCAGGTGGCGATAGAGATGACGTGGCCGCTTCTTCTGACGAATAATGATCGCCCGAAGTCGACGCCGCAGGTGGGCATCGATCTTATGAAGCGGCGTCAGCCGATCTCTGGTGCACAGCCGAAAATACCCGATCCACCCCCGCAGGTAGCCATTGAGTCTGTCAAAGCACGCATCGAGCGACTGCCCCCAGGTCCGCGGCGTTAGCTCACGAATCTTCGAGTCAATTCGCTCCTTGGTGCGTCCAGAGATGGCCACCGCAACACCCCCCTCTGCGCTTGCGCTCAGATGGAAGCCAAGGAAGGTCAGGTCCATCGGTCCCGATACCGAACTCTTGTCCTCATTCACGACCAGCCGGAGCCGGTGCTCAATGAACTTGCGGACGGAGTCCATCACCCGATGTCCAGCCCGCTCGCTTTGGACGAACACGCTGAAGTCATCGGCATAACGCACGAACCGTAGTCCCCGACGTTCTAACTCCCAGTCCAGTTCGTCCAAGACGATATTGGACAAGAGCGGCGAGAGAGGACCGCCTTGCGGCGTCCCTTTGTCGGTGGCGGTTCGCGTGCCATCGGGAAGCACGACCTTCGCTTTCAGCAGGCGATGCACTAGTTTGAGGAGACGTCCGTCTGCAACTCTCTGGGCCATCCGATTCAGCAGTCGCTGATGATGGACCCGGTCGAAGAACTTGGACAGGTCGATATCGACCGTCCAGACGTGTCCCCTGGCAAGATGCTGCTTGGCCTCGGCGATGGCCGTCGGTGCCCCGCGACGCGGTCGGAAACCGTGGCTGCTCGGGTGGAAGGTCGGCTCAAACAACGGCTCCAAGACCTGGAGCAGTGCCTGCTGCACGATTCGATCCACCACGTTCGGGATACCTAGCCCTCGCTCGCCACCACCTGGCTTGGGAATCCAAACCCGGCGGATGTCGCCAGGGCGATAGGTACCCGCCAACAACTCACGGCTTAGCTTGGGCAGAATCTGTGGCGCATCGTCCACCACCTGCTCAACGCTATGCCCGTCCACGCCTGCAGCGCCCTTGTTACGCGCAACATTGAGCAAGGCCCGGGCCAGATTGAACACCGAGGCCGCTCGTTCCAGCAGACGACTTGCGTCGCCTGCCTGGGTGGCCGGATCGATCGCCTCCTTGACGCTTGCTTGGTGCAGCAGGAACGCTTTGCCCGCGGATACGTCCGCGGACTTGTCGCCCTTGCCCCCTTTCGGGCTGTCGGCAAACACAAACGTCAGTTGGCGGGATTCGGCACTTAACAACTTGTCGTCCCCTTCGCTCCGCCGGCATTACCCGACTTCCTCACTACTATGGGACGATCCGACTTCTCTCCCGGCATCGATCGGTTGTCGTTGCCTCCTTCCAATCTACCGCTAGGCGGACCGGGAGAGATCTCATGGGGTAAGATAAAGCAATGTCCCGCCGCCGCTGCCCTCATTACTTCCTGGCCACAATCGGATATTGGGCGTCGCGTTGGCAGGCACGCTTGCCCAGGTCCAGTAAGCCTGCTTAAGGGTTCACTTGCGTTCAGTGCTGCGGTTCGGCTCCGGCTTCCATCCCACACGCCCTCACGGGGAAGATTCCGATTGTCCATTGTCCAAGCTCCATCTCGTGCAGTTGCCTTCACCTCGCGGTTGCCTCCGATAGGCCCCGCAGGGGACTTTCACCCCCAATCACTTCACCATGCCCATCGCACCTAACGGCCGTACCGGCCGGCTGGAACACAATGGGATCGGCCGGTTCGAACTTGGCGGAGACCTCGCCTGCAGCGTCCAAATCGGCCGCCAAGTCGAACAGTTGTGTGTCCGCATCGGCATCGAGATTCAGTTGGTCTAAGTCGACCCACACTACATTCGGCATATCACAAAACTCAAAGTAGTACCGTTTGTTGGTGCAGTCGCCGAAGGTCCGCCAAATGGTCGCCGCGATGTTCGGCCGCTCGGGATCGTTCGCACCGAGCGGGGTAGCCATGTTTCGGATCACGCTCAGCACGCCAGCGACCGCAGCCTGGTACGAGCCCGGATCCTCCGGAAGCTTCGTCAGATAAAATGCTCCGCGGGCGAAGCGATCTTCCGCTTCCATCGTGCCTGGAATCGGTTTCTTGCCCCCCAGTCCCTCGTATTGCTTCAGCAACACAAGTTGCTCGTCGTAAATCGGGGAGTTTGTCATCACTGAGTATTGTGGTCCATGGTGAACAACCATGTTGCCGCTAAGAATCTCGACGACCGCCGAATCGCCTGATGCATCCGCCAAAGACAAGTGCAGCGGAGCGTCGACTTTCGTCCCTTGGTGAACCAATTCAAAGGATTGGACCTGGCACGCCTGGGAGGCTGCCACCGCCTCGGCGACCGTTGCGCAGGTGTCGAGCAAGTATTGCACCCAAAGCGAAATCGATACCCCAGGAAGATCTGTCACTCGCTGGCCAAAGTTGGACTCGGCCAAGTAGAGCAAATTTGCGCACAGCCCCGCTTCGTTAATGCCGTCGGAGGTCGCGCAATCCCAAACAATTGTAACTACGCTGCCATACTTTGATGTCCACTGCAATGGATTCACGTCGACTAGCCCTTCGCGTGCGACACCTTTGGGCATCGCGTAGAGCTTACTCCCCATTCTCGCGGTCCAGTCCATATTGCGACCGACAAGTACAGGCTGTCCCTCTGCAGTCCATTTAACTCGCGAGCACATGATCTTCTCCTTTTGGAGTTGGAGGCTCCAAGGCATCCACTAGCTTCACCTTGGCACTCTCGTAAATCTCGCAACGCGGATCATGGGCATGTTCTCCCTACGTTCCACGCTACATCGAGCTGTGAATAAGGCAACTTCTCCCGCAATGATAACAAGCTCCAGAAACATTTTTCATGTTTACTGGCATACCTTTGTTGTATGTTCGCTGGCGACTCGTCGCCAGTCCCATCGCGCTTGATCGTGCGGATTCCAATAGGGCGAAGCGTACGAGGAGAGGGTTTGACACGCATCCCCCCGGATCCGCACAGATCTGCACAACCAATCGGATGAGAAACGCGAATTCGCACGCATGATCAGCAGATGCCTGTCACCGCAGCATTATGCGTTGCCAACATCAGGTTTGCTCTGAATGTACCGAGGATAAGAGCGGTGTCTTCTAGCGATCAACGAAATGAGTAGTGGACAATGCCTAGCGTATGACACTTTACGTAGTCCACTGGAGATTTGCTTACTATTCCACCGCGACTGGCTCAGACGGAGCTGCGTCGTCTTCGCTTTGCTTCGACTGAGAAAGGGCTTCAGTAACCGGGCGGCCTACCCAACACGCTGGTGCCGGAACGTCGAGCAACCGCAGTACTGTTGCTGCGGTGTCGTAGGTATTCACGGGCTTCTTCAGCTCGACTCCGGTGCGGATGCCGGCTCCCCAGGCGATCCACGGAATCTCAATCTCGGCCATCGTCGAGCCGCCATGGCCCTTGTCGACGCCGCCGTGGTCGGAGGTCACGATCACTACGGTATCGCTCTTGTGACCAGTTTTCTCGACAACGGTGACCACCTGGTTGATCAAACGGTCTGCCAACTGCACCGCCTGGACGTAGTCGGGCGATCCCCACCCTTCGGCATGGCCAGCGTGGTCCACATGGTCTAAGTGGATGAACAACAGCGAGGGATTTCGCGAGTTCCAGAACTCCGTGCTGCGGTCGATCGCATCGACTGGGCCGTCAGCGTCGACTACCAAGTCGCACGACTCGCTCTCCACTAAACGGCCGAAACCACCCCAATCGTGGAACACTCCAATCGCACTCGTAGGCAACCCCTTTCGCACCGCACTGAACATGGTTGGATAGATACCTTCGGAGCCTTTCACGACCGGGGCGATCTCGAAACGATTCCGCTCCCACTCGTTCGAAGTAATTCCGTGCTGTTCAGGGCCAGCCCCCATGATCATCGATGCCCAGTTCGAGCTACTACTCGTAGGCATCACCGCGCGAGCGTGCATGGTCGACGCCCCCTGTTCGCACAAACGGTCGAGCGCCGGAGTGTTCGCCGAGCTGATGCCAAACGGAGCTAAACCGTCGACTCCAATCACGATCACATGCTTGGCAGCACCTTCGGGTTCTGCCGCACGAGCAACTTGCCCGCTGCTTGCAAGCAGCATCACCAAGACTACGCAGAATGTCGGCAACTGGTAGCAGCGTGGTTCGCTTCGCATGAGTAGGATCCAGAGTTCGAGGACAGAGTAATTCATTCGATTGGCTACCGAGCGATGTTCGCACACCCGCCAACTCGCCCACGCCGAAAGCATGGTATCACTGGTTTGTTAAGGGTATGTGAACGCGCGAGTGGCAGCCCCTCCCCCTGCATTGCCGCTTGTGGCATGTCATCCGTTCTCATGAAAACAGTTACGACACCTGCCGAGCGCTTCGCTAAACTGGAGTTCGCGACAATTACTACAGACGCATGAAAGAGCAGAGACCGTGCAGCACACTTTCGATATTTGGGAGACAAATGAATGAAGCGGTTGACAGGAATCGGTGGTGTGTTCTTCAAGGCAAAAGACCCGAAAGCACTAGCAGAGTGGTATCGCGTGCACCTTGGCATGGACATCGAGTCGTGGGGCGGTATGTCGTTCTCGTGGGTGACACCCGATAACCCCACCGGCACGGGGTCGACCGTTTGGAATGCCTTTCCCGCAGAGACGAAGTACTTTGCTCCCAGCGACGCAAACTTCATGGTGAACTACCGGGTCGCGGACCTACATAGCCTGCTAGCTGCGCTTCGCGACGAAGGCTGCCAGGTGGAAGACAAAATCGAGGAATCGGAATTCGGAAAGTTCGGCTGGGTGATCGATCCCGAGGGGAATAAGCTGGAACTCTGGGAACCACCGGCCGGTTCGTAGGCGTTTGCGTCGGCGGGTCCCTCTACCAAGCTTCATCCCCATTGCTCCACCAGTTACACTGAATCAGATGCCAACTGACAGATTCCTCCTTCCACCGACTTCAGACGGGCTGCTACAGCTCGTTTGAATAAGACTCATGAACCGTCGACATTTTCTTCGCTGCACTGGCTTGGCTGCGTTGGGGCTTGGTCTAAAGCCAACAATGGCTGCTTCGCCCACCCGTGCCCCACGCATTCTGTTGCGATCTTCGTGGCAGACCGAAAACATTGGCGACATCGCACACACGCCAGGCGTGCTGTCGATGCTGCAACAGTACTTGCCGGAAGCAGAAATTACTCTCTGGCCGTCGAGCGTCGATAACGGCGTACGCGAAATGCTGTTGAGCCACTTCCCGAAGTTGAAAATTGCTTCGCGAGATAGCGAGGAATTAAAGCATGTCTTTGACGAGTGCGACTTCCTTCTACATGGTTCGGGTCCTACGATCGTCGCCGAGCGAGATCTGCTGCGTTGGCGTGAGTCGACCGGCAAGCCTTATGGTATTTACGGAATCACTTTTTCGGCAAAGGAGTCGACTTCGACCTCGGCGAGATCCGATTCGGCCCTCGCCCGTTCCGTCGATGTGCTGAGTCAAGCAAAGTTTGTCTACTTCCGCGATAGCACCTCGCTGGCCTTAGCCAAGTCGCTCGGGGCCGAGTCGCCAGTCATGGAGTTTGGCCCCGATGGAGCTTTCGCCTGCGACCTGCGTGATCCGGAGCGAGCCGATACGTTTCTGGCAAACTACGGATTGGAGCCCAACAAGTTTCTCTGCTGCATTCCACGACTACGCTATACCCCCTACTGGCTGGTGAAAGAGAACGCCAAGTACAACCTCCAGAAGCACGCCCGCAACGAGGAGATGAAAGAGCACGATCACGCCCCACTACGGGAATCGATCGTCGAAGTCGTAAGGCAAACCGATCTCAAGGTACTCATCTGCCCCGAAGACAGCACCCAAATGGCGGTGGGCAAAGAGATGCTGTACGACAAGCTTCCTGCCGATGTTCGGAGTCGTGTTGTCTGGCGACCCGATTACTGGCTCACCGCCGAGGCCGTGAGCGTGTACGTTCAGAGCGCGGGCCTATTCGGCAACGAAATGCACTCGCCGATCCTGTGCATCGGTCATGGAGTGCCGGCCATTGTCTGTCGCTTCCCCGAGCAAACCAGCAAAGGCTTCATGTGGAACGACATCGGCTTAAGCGACTGGCTCTTCGACCACGACTCGCCGGAGGACCAACAGAACATCGTGCCGAGGGTGCTCGACATGGCCAAACACCCCGAAGCTGCCAAAGCCAAGGCGGCCAAAGCTAGAGCGTTTGTCATGCAACGGATGAAGTCGAGCATGGAGGTGCTTCGTCAGGAACTGCTGGGCTAAAGTGCCATGTACTCCGCACACGAACTAGAACGGCAGATTCTCGCCTACCCGCTGGACGATTCACTCCGAATTCAACTGGAAAAGCACCTTCGCGTGACGGAGCCGCAGGGAATCGATCTGGAACTACTCTCCCGCGAACGGCTAATGGCCGAATCCCTCGAGCAGGGCTCTTCGATTGACGAGCAACTTCACGAGTACCGCTAGTTCCGGATTGCCCACTCGAATTACTTCTGGGACATGCGTGGAAGCGTGGACCATCTGTTTCGCCACTTTTCGCTCTGGCTGGTCACGTGTGCTGCGGATCGACGATTTGCATTGAGTGTGGCCATCGAGAAGAAGTTGCATCGCACTATCGACTTGGCGTCGATGCCGGTGGAGATCGCCCGCGAACTGCGGGCCGACACGGTCTGCGACATGATGCATGGCATTCTCGATTTTGTTCGTCGTTACCGTGGGCCGTCTGGCAAAGAGCCCGAACTAGCCGAAGGTGAAGTCAAGCTTCGCATGCTGGCAACATATCACTCACCGCCTTGCGGAGAGTGACAATCTTAGGCGACCGTGGGCAAAGCGGATTCTAAAGCAATAAACCTGCCGAGCCGGCATCCCACTGTTGCTGCCTTTTTCAGTGGAATGCCGGCGGCAGGGTCTCGATTTCAACTGACTTACGATGGCAGGTACACAAGCGTTGGCGAATTGCTACGACGCTTGGTTCGATGACGAAGCGTTAGCAGTGCGGCACCTCCCAACAGCACCATGGCCAGAGCCGAGGGCTCGGGCACCGCGTTCACCGCGGCTGCATTGTCGGCAATCCCGCGACCATAGTTGGTACGCCATACGGAATAGTCGTCGCTATCGATCATGCCATCGTCGTTAGCATCGGCTTCGTACTCAAGCTCCGAACCTAGCGAGTCGCGCCACACGGTATAGTCAGCCAGGTCGACTTTTCCGTCGCCATTGAAGTCGCCGTGGGTGCGGGCGGGGGCTTCCAGGTTGGCGGCAACCATGTTGGCTGCGATGAACTGGCCCAGTTCGCCTTCGGGTGGTTCCGGCAGATCCTGGTCGAGGAAGATCGAAGTCGGTTCGTGTTCTTCATCGTACGGGCCGGTATATTCGTAGTACTCGTAACGGCGAATCACCGCGTGAACGCCATCGCCAAGTTCATCCTCGGCAGCGTCCATGACTCCACCTTCTAGCAACTCCCATTCCGTTTCGGTTTCACCGATGCTATCAGGCACGATGCCGTTGTCGGACATCAACTCGGCCAGATCGACCGCTCGTTCGATCTCGGTTTTGTAGACCTTCATCCAAATGGAATCAGGCTGCTGTTCGATCACCTCGACTTCGACTTCCGCCTGCAGCCGATTCGGAGCACCGTTTACTCCTGGCATGTAGTTCCAAGTAGGCATCGGAATCGGCGCGGGCTGATTGCCGATGCGATTCCCATCGGCATCGAGCCAGTAAAAACGAGCAGCTGTGGGTTGGTTGCCAACTACCGAGAAGCCAAAGTGCTCACACCCAGCGGTTGCGACACACGCATGGCCATTCGTCGACTGGCCGACCGTCGGGGCTAAGAAGCCACTATTATCAAAGTTGTAACCAGAGTAGACGATGCGGGTACCAAACAGGTTGCCATCGTTGTACTCGGTGATGACCTCGGAGTCGTAGTTGGAGGGGAACGTACGACTAAGGTCGCCAAGATGAATGTCTTCGAGTTCGATCTCAGCACCATAGGCTTCGAACTCAGTCTCGTTGTACGTATCGAAATTCGACATGGTTCCGTAGATCGACGCATGAAGCGGAGTTACCTCAACTACCATCGCGAACAACGCAGCATAGCACAGATTACGCATGAGGGGATTTCCTTGATTTCTAACTGGGAGCAGGTGAGTTCATCGCAAAAGCAAGGTGGGAACTAGTTCGCAAAGCGGCCGCACCAAGCATCAACAGGCTTACCCGGCATAGGGGATTGCGGACTGAAGAACCGCCATAAAATGGTGAGGAACGAGAGGTTTTGGTGAAATCACGTTTTTCCCCAAACTTCTTGGCGTTTAGAATGCAGGGATTCCGCTCCTCCTTATATGGCACCGCAGCCAATGCCCCTCGATATGCCTTCAGAAGATTCATCGCCGATGCCGCCGACGAGCACGACCACCGATAGTTCGTTGCTGCGGAGATTCCAGCGAGGCGAGCAGGACGCTGCAACCGAGATTTACACTCGCTACGCCCGACGGCTCCAGGCCCTGGCAGCGAAGCAAACAGGGGTCGACTTGAAGTCCCGTTTCGACCCCGAAGATGTCGTGCAATCGGTGTTTCGCACCTTCTTCCGCCGCGCGGCGGCCGGATACTACGATGTTCCGCCTGGCGAAGAATTGTGGCGGTTGCTGCTAGTTTTGTCGCTACACAAAGTACGAGACTTGGCCGTGCACCACCGCGCCCAAAAACGCGACGTCGGCAAAACATGGTCGGTAGAAGAATCGGACGCCGGCCACACCGCCCCCGCGCCCGACGATCACCTGGCCTACGAAAGCCTGCGTCAGGTGGTGGACGAGTTGATTCATGGCATGCCAGAGTCGAATCGGCAGATCGTGGAATTGCGAATCGAAGGTTTTGAGATTGGCGAGATTGCGACCAAGACAGGTCGGGCCAAGCGGACGATCGAGCGTACGCTGCAACAATTCCGTGAGCGACTGCGACGATTAATCGATGCGGAGTCTACCTAGATGACAACGACTTCCCCTACTTCCGCGGACGACGACTGGACTGCGGTCGATACGATCATCGATCGTTTCGAGCAGGCGCGCCGCGATTCGCAGGTCGTTCGCTTGGAAGACTTCCTCCCTGCAGCCGACGACCCGATCTACCCACAGGCCGCGGCCGAACTGATACGTGTCGACCTCGAGTACTGCTGGAATGAGGGAGCAGCCAAGCGACTTGCTGACTACCAAGAGATTGCCCCCCGCTTGTTCAGCGACACGCTAACGTTGTCGCAAGTTGCCTTTGAGGAGTTCCGCCTGCGTTTGCAAGCCGGCGAGCCGATAACTGCCGCCGCGTACGAAGAGGAGTATGGCGTCGACACCAGCGATTGGCCCATCATTGGTCACTCAGCTAGCACAGTTGGGCTCGAGTCATCGGAACCTGCAAGCGACTTCGACAGCGACTATCCCGCAGCCGGCGACGACTTCGCCGGCTTTCGACTTGTACGAGAGATCGGCCGTGGGGCTTTTGCCCGAGTGTTTCTGGCCGAACAAAACGATCTGGCTCGCAGGCCGGTGGTGCTGAAACTCTCGCGGCGGCGTTCGCTGGAACCGGAGCATCTCGCCCGCTTGCAGCATACGAACATCGTGCCGATCTATTCGGTTCACGAAGCGGATGGACTGGTTGCTGTTTGCATGCCGTTTCTCGGCGAGCGGACCTTGGCCCACATTACTAGCGATAGCTCGAACACAGCGACGCCTGACTCGATTGCATTGGCCCTGCAAAGCACGATTGCCCGCCACCACGAGGATACGATTGTGGGAGTAACGCCATCGATCGAACCGTTGGCTTCGTCCGATTCGCGAACAGAGTCCACCGCGACTCAGGCGAGCACGGTATCCACAGCGCCGGCGTTGCAAGTAGTGCGCGATGTCGCCATCGGATTGAGTCACGCCCACGTACGGGGGATCGTCCACCGCGACTTGAAACCAGCGAACATCCTGATAGCCGACGATGGGCGGCCGATGCTGCTCGATTTCAATCTGTCGGACGATGCCGCGGTGAACGGATTGGCCTCGCTCACGATTGGCGGAACGCTTCCTTACATGGCGCCCGAACACCTGCAAGCGGTGCGTCACGGCGGTGACGTGGATCACCAGGCCGACATTTATTCGCTCGGGGTCATACTCTACGAACTGCTGGCGGCCGCGCGGCCCTTTGCCGATCGAAAAGGGGATTTCGAGCAGGTGGTCGATGGCTGCATCGCCGACCGCAGGTCACCTCTTGCCAGCTTACGAAACATTCAGCCTGCGGTTACTCCCTCGGTCGACGCGATTGTCAGTAAGTGTCTCGCGCCGCGCTCAGAGGATCGTTATCAATCGGCCGATCACCTGGCCGAAGACCTTTCGCGACAACTGAGCGACCTTCCGCTACTGTACGCTAGCAATCCTTCGCTTGTGGAGCGGGCTGCTAAATGGCGGCGTCGGCACCCGAAACTGATGTCGGCCACCACCGCGGGCGTGTTGGGACTGCTTCTGGCCGCGGTGTTTGCGGGATTGTGGATCGCCCGGGCGAATCAATTGTCACAGCTGGAAGCCCGGCAGCATTTCGCCGAGTTCCGCGACTCGCTCCCGCCGGTTCGCATGGCGTTAAGCTTACCCGATAGCGATCGCGATTTGCTGATCGAAGGATTGCAAGTCGCCGAGCAGGCGACCGACATGGTTCTAGATTCCGCCGTTGAATCGTGGCAAACTTCCCGTGATTACAAGCTGCTCTCCAGCGACGTTCAACACCAGTTGGACGAGTATCTGGCGGAAGTGTTTTACCTGCAAGCAAGGGCGGAGCGAATCCTGTCCCAGGACGCGACGCGACCGGAGATGGCCAACCGCTGGCTCGAGAGGGCGATGCAGCATAACCGCTTGGCGGCTTCGATCGTAGGCGCCGACTCCTACGCGATCGCCTCCCAAAAGCATACGATTGCGGAACTGATGGGGCAGGAATCGTCGCTTCCCAGCGATCTCTCCATGGTTTCCGAGGGGCCTCTCGACGACTACTTAACCGCCCAACAACTGCTGGCCGAGCATCACTATAGCGAAGCGGCAGCGCGATTAAAGCAACTTCGCGAACTTCACCCGACCGATCCGGTGGTCTGGCTGCTGCTTGGCAACGCACTCGTAGGACTTGGCGAACTGGCCGACGTCGAGGCGGCATTCTCCACGGCCATGGCACTGGAACCGCGTTCGTATGTCGCGCAGTTCCACCGTGGTCTTTGCCGATTACAGCGCGGGCAACCACTGCAGGGGTTGGAGGATTTTGATGCGATCCTCGCCCGCCAGCCCAAGTTGGTCTCCGCCCTGCTCAATAGCGCGTTGTGCTACGAAGCAGCAGGCAATCTTTCAGCGTCTGTTGCTGATTTGACCGCAGCCATCGATACCAACGAGGCACCGCCACGTGCGCTACTTCTCCGCTCGCGAGTGAAGCAGCAGATGGGAGACACCGTGGGTGCCGAGGCCGATCGGTTGGCCGGTGTCGCTCTGGTTCCGGTCGACGAGACTGGCTGGATTGCTCGCGGGATCGCCCAACTCGATACCAATCCTCAGGCAGCTTTGGCCGACTTCCGCACCGCGCTGGCGCGGAATCCGAAATCGGTTGACGCCTGGAAGAATGTGGTGCATGTCACCGCGGATCGATTGAATCAACCGGAAGACGCCCTTGCCGCGCTCAACGAGTGGCTGGCCATTGAACCTGAGAATGCCAACGCGATGATCGGACGAGCAGTGCTATACGCCCGACTGAAACAGAACGAGAAAGCCCGCAATGATATCGAGGATGCCCTGAACTTGAGTCGCGAGCCGGTTATTCTCTTCCAAGCAGCCTGCGCCTACTCGCTTATGGCAGGTAGCGATCCCACGACCATCGACCAGGGAGTCGCATTATTGAGTCGTGCGTTCGATCTCGACCTGCACCTGCTGTATCGTGCTGGAACCGATGCAGATCTCGCGACTCTACGGAACACAAAGTCGTATCAACAGCTGATGTCGGCCTACCAGGCACTTGGCGAAGTGAAACGCGATCTCAACAAACCACCGCCCGACCAGAATACAGCCGCCGATACGGAACATTGATTCGATGGTGGAGCGAGCCGACAGAGAGATTATAGTATGGCTTGAATCTTGAAGTTTTCGTGGCGGGCGTCCGCCTTGCTTTTCGCTACTCCTTGCCTAGCACCCTGCCAGTACACTTAGCTGGTCACATCACCCTACTCTTGCGGTTCAATAGCCTGTGTGGTCTTACTCGAAAGCCTCCGACAACTCTCGCAGCACGGTTCGCCGCAAGCGATTGTCGTGCGAGCGACTGGAGCCGCGGGTCGTGTTGGATGCTAGCGGGGGACTCGTGGGGGTCGATCCCCACTTTACGCTCAGCTTCACACCCGATGGCACCCAGGTTGGCCGGGAGACGAGCACGCTCCAAGCCACTTTTGATTCCATCGCCCCGACGGCCGACTGGCAAGAAGCCATCCTGCGGGCCTTCCAAACCTGGGCGATTCACACGAACGCCGACATTGGGTTGGTCGATGACGGAGGGCAACCCTTCGGCGTGCCAGCTGCCAGTCAGCACGACAGCCGCTTTGGCGACATCCGCATCGGCACATCGGCCCTGTCGCCCGAGGTCGGTGCGGTTTCGGTGCCGATCAACAACCTCGGTTCGGGAAGTTGGCTGACCGACGTTATTTTCAACACTCAGTTCGACTATCAATCCATCGACGATGTGCTGGCAGTGGCCATGCACGAAGCGGGCAACGTGTTTGGGCTGGCCGACAGTGCCGAGCCGCTGTCGCCACTTCACAGCCATGTTACGCCGCAAGTGCTATCGCCCACCGCCACCGACATCGCAAATCTCCAGAACCTGCATGGCGTGCGCGTCGACGATGCTTATGAGAATCATAGCAGAGAAGGAGGTTCCTCCGCTGGCGATAACGATTCGTTTGCCAATGCCACGCATCTGAATCCGGCCGAGGCCTACGGCGCTGCCGAAGGCACCGGGCCGACCATCGTGTATGGCGACCTGACCACGCTGGCCGATCAAGATTATTTTGTGATCAAGGTGCCTGGCGACTACCAAGGCAGCATGTCCGTTCAGCTCAAGACACAAGGCATCAGCCTGCTGCAACCAGAGCTCACGGTTTACAACGCGAATGAGCATCAACTACTCCAGACGACTTCCAACTTGGTCGGCGGGGCCTTACTAAATGCCCAGCTCCCCTCGGTTTCGAGCGATCAGGAATACTACGTAAGAGTCGACGCGGCAACTCAAGACATCTTCGCCATTGGTGGATACTCGCTCTCGATCACGTTCGACGATAGGAACTTGGTAGATCAGTCGCTGATCGACGACCTAATGTCGGGAACGTATCGTTCCCTGTCGCAAGACGAGTTGACAACCTTCTTCGACTCGGACGACGACGATCACCTGAACGAAGACGATCACACCGACGACCATCTGGCCGAAGGCGTGGAGCTAGAGACCACGCTCGGCTTCGCAGAAGGGACCCGCTACGAGACGTTTGCCAGCATCTCGGACGCGAGCGATGCGGACGTTTACAGCATCAAGTCGCCGCCGTCGGATATCGGGCTGCTCAACGTGATGACCGTGTCGGTCCGGTCGTTGGATGCTGGTGGTCTTGTTCCGCAGGTGACCGTATTCACCGAGGATAGAGAATCTATGGGAATCTTTGTCAAGCGTGGTTTCTTAGGGGATCATCATTTTCTCCTATTGTCGGATGTTTTATTTCGTTGAACCAAGACCGCTGGGGTATGCGAGTCATCGGACCTGCCGTCCGTGCTCAAACATCTATGCGGTGATCACCCGCCACTCCGTTGGCAAGTGTCCCATAAAAACGTCGGCGAAGAATGTCCCATTCACTCGTGCGCCGATCGGAGTCGCTCTCCGCCGGCATTCTCTATATCGAGATCATCCTGGCTTACGGTCGGTTCGTTCGTGGATGGCTACTTGGCCGCGGCAAACTGGTAGGCTCGTCCGTCGCGGAGCATGGCGTGGACGACCAAGAGCAGTCGCCGGGCAATCGCACAGGTCGCCTTTTTCTTGCCGGTGCGTTGGCTTAATCGCTCGAAGGTCGTCCGCCAGCGGCTGCTCGATTGCTTGACCCGGTGGGCCAGTTGAATCATCGCCCACCGCAACAGCGGCGAGCCCGCTTTGGTGATGCCCAAGGCCTTGCGGTGGCCATCGCTTTCGCGGAACCCGGGCGACAGTCCCGCAAAGGCGACCACCGCATCGCCGCTAGTAAACCGTCGCCAGTCGCCCAACTCGGCCAGTAGCACGTTGATGGTCACCGGACCTGCGCCGGGAAGCGTGGCCAACACCTCGCGGGCTTCGCGTTCGGCCAGCGGTGCCCGCTCGGCGAACTCACGCAACCGGCAATCGACGTTCGCCAAGTGGTGCCGGGCCTGGTCGAGGTCTTCCAACAGGTCGTCAACGAGCCACCGTTCTTCGTCGAGAAATTGAAACTGTCTGAGGGCCTTCCGCCCGATGCGAGTGAACAGGTCGCGGCGGTCGGCGTTGTAACGGGTCAATAGCGCGCGAATCGTGGTCTTGATCGAGGTGATGCGATTCTGCACCTTCTGCCGTCGGCGGATCAGCGAGCGATGTTGCCGCACGCGGGGCGTGGCTCGCCACGCTTCGGGGATCATGTTGTGAGCCAGAAAGTCGGCCAGCGTCTGGGCATCGATCTTGTCGCTCTTGCGAGTGCTGTCGGCGATGACGCGGAGTTTATGGGGGTGGGCGATCACCACCCGCCGGGCCAGCGGTTCGGCCAGGGCCGCAAACCAGTCGTAGCCGATGGTCGCCTCGACGGTGATGCAAAACTCCCCGAGCGAGGCGAGGAACTCGCCGATCTGATCGGGCTCGTCGCAGCGTAGTCGCTTTCGCTGGACGACTCGCGTGGAGTGGTCGTGCCATTCGACCACGCACAGGCTAACGGTCTTCTTATGCAAATCGGCACCAACGTACTTCATGGGAATCTCCTTGCGTCGGGGTGAGACGGGCGAATAACCGTCCGTCGGTGTACCACGCCCCGGTGCACGCGACAACGCACGCAACGGGCTGATTCCCATGTTTTCACTCGTCCCCTCCGAAGTGATCGTCAATGGAGGAGGTACCCTACAAGTACAGATCACCGGTGTCGAACCCGATGCCGACTATGCGGTTCAAGTCGCCGCTGAATCAGCGGCCGGCCCCTTCTCGGTAGGTAACTACCAGCTGACAGTTTCGTTCTCGGCAACTTCCGCTAACTTGCAGTCGATGGCAAGCGGAACCGTTGGTGATTCCGTGGAGCAAACCGAGCAAACGCTCTATGTTGGTCGACCTCAGCTATTTCACTTTGTGTTGGAAACTGGCGAGTCGACCACGACCACTCCAACTGCCATTCTCGCAACCATCGAAGACGATCAAGGGCAGGCGGTGTTGAGCGTCGCTGCTTTAACCGGGCAAACACGTAGCGAGTCGGCCGTGCTGCTCGCCCCTGGCACTTATACAGCGAGGTTCCGTCCGATTTCGCTGGCAACCACTGATCTGCCCGCCATTTCTTACAACCTGCTCGGCACCGGGTTGTCGGATCCCTTTGTGGGCGACCCGAGCGATCCCACGGGCAATCCGTTTCAGTGCCCCGACAACCCCGATTTATTCTGCTATCCAGGAGTACCGGAGCCGAAATCCAATCTCTACATGTGGGATAGCGCGATTGAGTCGCTCACCAACGCCCCGCCGAATCTTTCGCTCAATGAGTTGGCAGACTTGCTGATGGGCAATTGGTGGAGCTGGTACTGGCCTCAAGCGAGTTGCAACGAACCGCCGCTAACCATGAACGACACGTTCCATGCGTTGCCGACCACATCCGCAGTCCCTCAGCATCTGGTGTCGACTCGGAGTGTACTCGAGAACGACGTTCCAGCGCCGGGCGAAGCGGTGGTAGCATTAGTCGACACCAATGTGCAGCATGGGACGTTGACCTTCAACCTGGATGGCACGTTTGATTACGCGCCTGAACAGGGATACGTCGGCACCGATCAGTTCACGTACACCGCTTACAACTTTCAATCGACCTCAGCCCCTGCGACGGTTACTCTCGTGGTGCAACTGCCAGGCGATTACGACAACAGCGGCCTCGTCGACGAGAACGACTACTCGCTCTGGAAATCGGAATTCGGTACCACCAATCTATTTGCCGACGGCAACGGCGATGGCATCGTCAACCTGGCCGACTACACCGTATGGCGCGACAACCTGGGTGCCAGCATGCCGACTCCACCAGCCCTAGAGGCCTTGAGTTTAGATGCCACGCCGGTGGCGCCCCCCGTACTAGTACGTCGTCCCGGAAGTCATTTCCTATAGAGTTCAGGGAAGACGCGTTTGGCGTCTTTTCGATGGAAGGTCCAATTGATTTTGATTTTCTTCCGATTGCGGTCGCGTGAACAGTGGGAGAGTTCGCTTTGAACCTTGTCGAGCGAAGCCAACCGACGTCCCAGGCATTGTCGCTGTATGGCCGAGATTTCGATCTCGGCCATGTTGAGCCAACTGGCATGCTTGGGGGTAAAATGCCACACAATCCGCTCCAGCATTGGCCGAGCCGCCTCCTCGCCAAAGGTTTCGATCAACGACTTCTCGTTGTGCGTGTTGAGGTTGTCCATCACCAGATGAACCCGCTCTGCGTCGGGATAGCGCTTCAAGAGGTCGCGGACGAACCGGGCGAAGTCGGCTCGCTTGCGGTGACGCTTGGCCTGAACGAATCGCTTGCCCGCCTTCGGCTCGACCGCCACGAACACGCTGCAGGTTCCGCAGCGGCGGTACTCGTAGTCCTGCTTCGCGATCTTGCCGGGTGCCGCGGGCTCGGGCGGCCGCGCGTCGTCGACCCTCTGATAGGGCTGCTCGTCGAGGCAGACGACCGGCTCGTTCGGGTCGAGCGGCTTCTCGTACTGCTCGAGGACGTCCTCCATCCGCTCACAGAACTCGTCGTTCAGCTTGGGCACGCACCAAGTTTTTTTCGCCACGGCTTCAGGTCGTGTTCCTTGAGCCACAGCGAGACCTCCGTCACGCTGAGCGAATCGACGAAGCCTTCCTTCACCGCGTGCTCGCACAACAATTCCAGCGTCCAGCGAGCCCGTCCCTCGGGCGGCTCGCTGCACGCCAGGGCGATTACCTGTTGCTGCTGCCGCTTGGTGAACTCTGGGGGGCGGCCCGAGCGAGGCGCATCGTACACCGCCCGCTGGACGCCCTCTTCGCAGAACCGCTTTCGGACGGCTCGGACGTTGCGCGTCGTGCAGCCCACATGCTCGGCGATCTCTTCGTCGGTGCATCCCGAGTCCGATTTCAATAATATCTGGCAGCGACGCACCACTTGCGCCGCGCGGGCGCCTGAGCGTGCTAGCTGCTCCAAACCTCCACGGGCCTGGTGGTCCAGGCAAACAATGTGCTTTTTCATTCCGCAGCATATAGCAGCGGAATGGATTTCAGGAAAGACGTACTAGCATCCTCCTCTGGTGTTTCGACATCGTCCCCAACCTCAGTACCCGACACGACATCTGGCAGCACGATACCGCTGGCCCCACTCTCCACCACGCTGCGTCAAACAGCAACATCGCAAGCGACCGCTTCGGAGCAAGGTGCGATTCTCACGCAAAGTGTAGCCCAATCGTCTGGCGACCTCCGGCCAGCTCCCCTGCTCCGCCGACAGGATCGGAACCAACACCAACGCCCTACACACTCCGCCTACGATGCAGCGTTTACCGACTGGGGTCAGCAGACAGAGCAGCAGTCTACCGGGCAGCGTCACGGCGTTCTCTCTATCGATTGGCAAGTAATTCGCCGTCGATAGCTCGCGTTTTTGAATTTCTTGAGAACTCTCTGGCATCAGTGGTCGAACCATCCTCCGTAACACTGATTCCCTTCCAGGTCACGACGCCGGCACCTGACAAGTCGATGTCGAGTGGAACAAACTCCGCTGCTTCCGCCGACCTGGGGTACGCTGCCAGACAGATGGCTCCGAGCAACAGGGCGAGGTGGCTCCCCCTCCCCACACCTCGCAGCCGCAGGGCCACCATCGTGAACAGGCCACCCGCGAGCATTAGCACTGCGCCAGGCTCGGGGACAGCGACTCCCAGATCGACGAGAAATGCAGCATTGTTACCGCTGGGGTCAATGGCCGAACCAACGATAAAGCGGCCATCATCGGTGATGTCGTAGGCGTGGGTCAATTTCCAGCCGGCTAGCTCGTCCGCCAGGTCGTATTGAGTCGCGAGCAGGTCTTGCAGAGGGATCATACCGGTCGCATTGGTCCAGTAACCGGCCAGGCGTTCTCTCAAATCGTCGCCGTCCGTGTAGATGACTCCAACAACGGTTCCACCGTCGGGCGTAACATCGATACCCGCTGCTCCCCAGGCGGGATCATTCGTGTCGAGCACGCGAGGCGAGGTGAGCCCATCCCACAGTAATCCGAGAGGTGGGTGCTCACTATTGCTGGGGAAGTAAATCACGCGCCCAACGGTCCAGTTACCATCACTCGACAATCCGACTGCCGAGGTACTCACCATCGGCGAAAGTTCCTCCTCTTCGTGCAGTGGGTACGCCTCAGGGCCGAAGGCTTCCGTCCACAGATACGGCCCACTATTACTTCCGACGATCTTGCTTCCGTCGGCAGAGGTCACCATCGCACCGTTCAACGGCAGCTTTGTGACTAGTCCATCGACCCAGCGAGTAGCGTGCCCCGATGAGCCCCCCAGGTAGCTCGTGCCGACAATTGTGGTTCCGTCTTGAGATATTCCTTTTGGAAATCCCCAAACGGCGTCTTCTGGCAGTGGGAGATCTGTCAAAACGTCATTGAATATGACAAACGGGGTGTCTCCGGTGCCGTCACCACCTCGCTGGTACCCGCCGGCGATCCTGGTGCCGTCTCCCGAAATCACAGCGCCGATCCTCACCTCGGTTGCCAAAACCTCGTAGCCCCCCTCAACAGTCCATCGAACCAGTTCCTTCGTATCCGTGGTCGAGGCGACGATCGTCGAACCATCCTCCGTAACACTGATTCCCTTCCAGGTCACGACGCCGGCGCCTGACAAGTCGATGTCGAGCGGAACAAACTCCGCTGCTTCCGCCGACCTGGAGTACGCTGTCAGACAGATGGCTCCGAACAGCAGAGCGAGGTGGCTCCCTTTACCCACACCTCGCAGCCGCAGGGCCACCATCGTGAACAGGCCACCCGCGAGCAATAGCACTGCGCCAGGCTCGGGGACAGCGACTCCCAGGTCGACGAGAAACGCAGCATTGCTACCGCTGGGGTCAATGGCCGAACCGACGATAAAGCGGCCGTCGTCGGTGATGTCGTGGGCAACGGTTAGCTTCCACCCGGCAAGCTCATCCGCCAAGTCGTATTGAGTTGCGAGCAGGTCTTGCAGCGGGATCATACCGGTCGCGGCGGTCCAGTACCCGGCCACACGATCCGACACGTCCGAGCTGTTTACGTAGATTTGTCCAACTACGGTCCCTTCGAGGGTCACGTCTAGCCCCGACGATCCCCATTCAGCGTTATGCGTGTCGAGCACTTGCGGCAAGGAGAGTCCGTCCCAAATCAGCCCGATCGGAAGACTACGGGCTTCAAGTGTGGTAAATCCCTGGCGACCGACAGCCCAGCGACCGTCACTCGAGAGCCCAAGGGCCGAAGGGAGGGTGGTCGGCGAAGGATCCAGCCCCGCAAGTGGCGGCAGTGTCTCGATTCCGTTAGCGACAGTCCAGCGTCTCGCTCCGTTTCCAACAATCGTACTGCCATCGGCCGAGACCGCGCTCGTTAGGCTCATCGGTAGTAGAGAAATCATCCCATCGACCCAAGCGGTTCCGGCGTTGCCGAGAGGGTCCGTCAGGTAGCTTGATCCAATGATGGTTTTCCCATCTTGAGAGATCCCTCTGACTCGGCTGTACCATGCTTCTTCGGGGATGGGGAGATTGGATAGCACGCCGTCGAAAATTTCGAACGGCGTGTATAGCTGAGATTCGCCATCCCTTCGAAAGTAACCGGCGATCTTGTTTCCGTCTCCCGAGACGACGGCGCCAATCCCGACTTCGGTCGCGAGCACTTCGAGGCCGCCTTCTCGCGTCCAGCGGACCAGGTCGCCTGGCAGGCTTGCAGTTGTCGGGCCGACCCCCACCGACGTAGCGACAACGACCGAACCATCCTCCGAGACACTAATGCCCTTGGTGATCAGTGTGGCACGATTGGCACCCGATAAGTCGATGTCGAGCGGAACAAATTCCGCCGCGTTCGCGGGGCATCTTGCGAAGCAAAGGGGGAGCAACCCGATGAAAAGGGCCAAACCCAACAGCGGCTGAGAAACTCTTGGAGTGAAGCGGAAAGGCATATATCTTCGGCTTGTCTGGGAGGGAGTCGTGGAGGGGGACGAAGGAGGCCTGGCAGAAGCACGTCGGCATTTAGCCTCCCCCCAATAGGCGATTCTCACTCCCCCCATGTGACGAAGAAACTTGAAGAAAATTGAGAGAGAGCAACCGCAGGAAGGGGAAAGTCTCTGCCGTTTGCTGACGGGTAAGATTCTCCAGAATTCGTTTCGCCAATTATTGCGACCCCGTTACTGGGTTATTACAATCCACTCGCAAGCGAGAGGCGGCTACGCAGCTTTTTTCAGGGTTTCCTGTCTCATCGTCGCACCGTTTCCGCCTTATCTATGAAGAGCCCTTCCACCGATCCCCCTGTTGATGAGTGGTCCGCGCTGCTGGCGCAGGCCCGCGAAGGAGATTCCAACGCCCTCGGGGAGATCTGCGAGCGGCTCCGCGACTACCTCTTGTTGATGGCCGCCGGCGACTTAGGCGCCGACCTGACGCCTAAACTAGGTGCCTCGGACATCGTGCAAGAGACCATGCTCGAGGCGTGCCGTGATTTCGATGCGTTTCGGGGAACGAGCGAGGCCGAGTACCGCAAGTGGATTCGACGACTGCTGGACCGCAACCTGATCGACGCCGCGCGGGGGTATCGCGATGCGCAACGACGGCAGACGTCCCGAGAGGTTCCCCTCGATCAGCAGGGGCTCCGAACAGGTATAGTAGCTAGCGACAAATCCGCCAGCAGTCTCTTCCGTCGTGGTGAGTCCGACGAAGAGTTGCTACGGGCTATTGGTCGCCTGCCGCCAAATCAGCGACAGGTAATCGAGCTGCGGCATCGGCAAGGGTTCTCCTACGCAGAGATCGCCGCCGAGCTAGGCACGACCGTCGTTGCGGCTCGGAAGGCGTGGTCGCGGGCTGTTGCCGCCCTGGCCAAGGAACTTACCAACGTCGATGAATTCTGAACAACTTACCAACGACGAAAGTGAGCCCGAGGACTCGCCAGCGTTCGCCCATCTGGTCGAGCGACTAGACAGTCTGTGGTTTGAAGAACGACGCGAGGCTGCCGCCGAGCTGCCGAACTTGGTTGGCCGCCGCTGTGGAGGTTACACCATCCGCAACGTCATCGGACGCGGGTCGTTTGGCGTCGTGTATCGGGCCAGCGATGATCAGCTGCAGCGGTACGTCGCCTTGAAGTCCCCGCGCCCCGAAGTACTGCTCGATCCAGAACGCTTTCAGCGATTCCATAGCGAAGCGGCAACGGCAGCCCGGCTCGACCACCCAGCGATCGTGCCGGGCTACGAAGCCAACCTGAGCGGTCCCACCCCCTACATCGTCTCGGCACTGTGCACCGGGCCGGATCTGTGTCGGTGGCTTGCAGACCGCGAGGTCCCGGCCACGGCGGAAGACGCGGCTCGGCTGGTCGCCGACTTGGCCGGGGCGGTTCACTACGCCCACGGCAAAGGAATCCTGCACCGCGACCTGAAGCCTAGTAATATATTGTTGGAGCCACTCGCTTCGTACAACGACGGAAAGCAACTCGCGGAGTTCCAGCCGAAACTAACAGACTTTGGGTTGGCGAAAATCGCCGAAGCGGGGCTGCAAGACACGCGGTCGAGCTTACTGGTGGGAACACCGCTTTACATGGCGCCCGAGCAACTCTCAAGCGACGCGAAGCGAGTCTCTGCTGCGACCGATGTTTATGCCCTCGGGGCGGTGTTGTACGAGCTGTTAACGCTCCGCCCCCCCTTTGAGGGATCGAGCTACGTCGAAGTGCTCGACAAACTCCACAGCGGTTCCCCCCGCCCCCTGCGTGCGGAGCGGCCCGAAGTCAGCGTTGACCTTGAGACGATCTGCGCTAAATGCCTGGAGAAAGACCCCGCCAACCGCTACGCTACGGCCGCAGAGCTAGCCGAAGACCTCAGTCGATTCCTCGCGGGCAAGCCGATCCACGCCCATCCCGTCAACTGGCGCGACCGGTTTTCACGCTGGGTTCGCCAGCCCGAACGGATTCGAAACGCTGGGGTCACCACGGTCTGGTTCCAGGCACTAAGCTCGGTCTGGATGTGGCTGATCGCCGGAGCGTCGATCGCCATCAGTTCCATCGAGATCGACGGGGTGAGGACGGCCATCGACTCGCTGATTGCGACACTGTCGTTCAATACGCCGCTGTTCGTATTGGGTTGGCTCGTTATGCGTGGAAATCGGTGGGCGTTCGTCCCGGCGGCGCTGCTGAGTTGCGCCGAACTGGTAGTTGCGGTTCACGCGGCGACGGACCAGGGCCTGCTCTTCGCCCACGCTTATCCCACGCTCACATCGAAACTGGCGTCGTACACCATGCTGATCATGGGAAGCGCTCTGCAGTTCATCATGTATGCCTTGGCGGTACCAGCCTGGCTACGCGAGCGGAGAGCGGGCGTCGTCACGGCGATTTCTCCCTCGATTGGCAAGTGATTCGCCGCCGATAACTCGCGTTATCGATTTTCTTGAGAAATCTCTGGCGGCCCTCTGCTGCCGAATCGGCTCCCCTTGTTGCAAGGTGTCTCCCTGTCGCCGGGGAGAGCTGGGTGCCCTCTTCTGACGCAACCAATGGCCGAGAATCATGAACCATCAAAAGCCGTTTAGCCTGCTTCCCACCCGTCAATCGTTGAAGGTGTTGCTGATTCTGGTTGTCGTAGCCGGCGGCCTCTACGGGCTGACCTCGGCGTTCGCCCAGGACCGGCGGCAAACCACGCGTCGCAAGCCGCAGCAACAGGAGGCCCAACTGCAACCCTCGGCATTAACTCAACAAGGCACGTCGCAACGCCGCAGCTTTCAATCGCCGCGCCGGCCACAACTCAGCAAGGTCGATAGCCATGTGATCCTGGCCTTCAACGACCTCGGCATGCACTGCATGAACGAAGACTTCGAGCAACTTTGCATCCTGCCCCCCTTCAACAACCTGCACGCCCAGGTCATCCGCCGCGGGCGCGAGCCGCGAATCGTTGATCGCAACATCCAGGTCAAATACCGAATCCCCAACAACACGACCTCGGTCAACAAGACGAACTTCTGGGACTTTGCTCCCGAGTTGTTCGGCGTTCACCTGCCTGCCGACGTGGGACTCACTGGCAATACGCTGGCTGGATCGATGCTTGCCACGGGAAACAACGACTGGTCGGCCACTGGCATTCCAGTAACTCCCATCGCCGACAACGGGGCGCTCAACGCCTACCCGTTGGCCGAAGTATGGGCCGAGTCGCAGGGTCAGGTCATGGCTTTGACCCATGCGGTGGTGCCGGTGTTGTGGGAAATTAGCTGCAATATTTGCCACGCCCCCGGCATGCCAGGCCCGGTGGTCGACGCCGACATTCTGATGAAGCACGACTTGAAACATAACACCCAACTGCTGGGTGGCGACTCGGTGCTGTGTGCGTCGTGCCATGCCGACCCAGCCTTAGGAACCGCGGGCCAGCCTGGTGTGTCGACGTTGTCGGCCGCCATGCACAGCTCCCACGCTTCGCGGATGCAGCCAGTGTTCGACATGGGCATGACCAACGAATGCTACGCCTGCCACCCAGGATTCAAGACCAACTGCCAGCGCGATGTCCACTACGCCAAGGGCATCTATTGCAACTCGTGCCATGGCGACATGCACGACGTCGGCAATCCCTTCCGCATTCCGTGGGTCGACGAACCGACCTGCGGCAGCTGCCACAAAGCGATGAACTCGGAGTTCCACTACGAAGAGCCCGGCAAGCTGTTCAAAGAGTCTCGCGGCCATGGTGGGGTGATGTGCGCTTCGTGCCACGGCAGCCCCCACGCGGTCGGGCCGGCGGTCACTCCGCAGGACAACGTGCAAGCCATCGAGTTGCAGGGCCACGCTGGGCCGATCTCCGATTGCACGGTCTGTCACATCAATCGTCCCGGATCGAAGTTCGAGCATCACAACTTCGACGATTAACAACCGCACCCGAATCGCTCAACTCCCAACAAGGCCATCGCCATGCGACGCTACGAGAGCCCTATCGCAAAAAAAGCCAAGTTGCTAGCTTCCGCCACGCGGCTGATTGCCGTCCCGGTGCTCTTCGTGCTGTTTCCAACCACCAGCATTGCCGGCGAGCTACTCAACACCAATGGATTCGAGAGCTACGACCTGGGCCAGTTGAAGAATCAACTCGAAGGCCCCACGCTTTGGCTCTCTGCCGGCAATGGTGGCGGCTCCGCCGAGGTGGCTAACTCCATCGGAGTCGACAGCACCAAAGCCGTGCGGATCGAGCGTCAGGCCGATTCGTACGACTGGTGGTCGGTCCCCTTCACCGGCAGCGGACTGCCGAATGCCCGATTCGTGATGATCGATTGGGACATGAAGGTGCTCCCGACCAACGCGAACCAAGGCGTGTATGGCCCATTCTTTGGTGTCGAGGTGTACGACGAGGGCATCTACCCCAACTTTCCTGGCCTACTCGCCACGTTTGGAGTCGACGCAACCACCCGGGACGTGGTGTACCAAGATGCCATTTCTTTCGTCGAAACCGGCTACACGGTCGACGATGCCTGGCACCACTTTCAGCTGCAACTCGATTACCAAACAAACACTTACGACATCTCCGTCAACCAACTCCGGCTGAACGAGTCGCCGATCGGCTTTATCGATGGGCCTTCCACCAGTTTTGGCGACGCAGACATCGCCGCCTACGAAGCTGCCACCGACCTGCCCTCCCTGGAACAACCCGGGACCGCTTACATCGACAACTTCAGGATTCGCGAATCGAATCTGCTGCCGGGCGATTTCAACGCCGATGGCTCGGTCGACCTGGCCGATTACACCGTATGGCGAGATCATCTTGGGGCTGCCGACGAGTTAGCCATCGCCAACGCTGGCGACGGACTTCTGGGAGTCGATACCAACGACTACCTGCTCTGGAAAAGCAACTTCGGCACTACACTCACCGCCGGTTCGCTCCATTCGGTCACCGTGCCCGAGCCGAGTGCCATTTGCTTGTTGGGACTCTCGATCGTTGGTTTTTGGCTCGTTCGTCGCTAGGGCAAGTCTACCCGGGCGCATCGATCTCACAGGCATCCAACGTCCCTACAATTCCTTTCCTTGCGACGCGTGGCACTCCTCTATGGCCCGCTACGAGTACCTAACTGCCGAGGCTGTCCCCTCAACGAACTACCCGCAGGTCTCTACTTCCTGTCGGATTGCAAAAAAGGGGCTTTCCCAATCCGTGAATTCGCCCACGACGCGGGTTATAATGACCTCGCCAATCGTGCGATGGGTCCGGTAGGCTCCACCAGCAGCGAGACTTGTCTTTACTGGGATTCCTCCGCCACGAATGAGGGCACCATTCCGCGGGCCTGAAGGGTCTGCTTTTGATTTTGCATCTCTGTTACTGAGTTAATCGCTTTTGGGAGATTCGACTAATGAACTACGGGAGATTTTCTGCTCTGCTGGCGGCCGTGGCTGCCATGGCCATCGCCAACCAGGCGTCGGCCGCGGTTATCGATGACTTTTCCAGCGACTCATCAGGCGACTACATCCAGTCGTTGGTCCTTGATCAGAACGCGACCGGCGATACGGTGCTCGACATCGCCGGTGGGGTGGCTCGTGTTACCAAGTCGGCTGGTACCGAGGCCGAACAAAACGTATTTCTTCGCAGCGATTACGGTATCGCCGTTGGAGAAACCCTGCGTGTCGACGTCAACGTGCCCGCGGTGGGTGGCAACCAGGATTTTGGCATCGCGATCGCCACGACCGATGATCCGGCCGATGCGGTCTGGACCTCCGGCACCGCCGACGCCCGCCAAGGCATCCTCTATTCCTATGTGAAGGCTGGTTCGGGGCAAGTTCGCACCGACGGGTACGACGCAGCCACCGGCGCGGGCCTTGGCAACTTCTCGGCTGATGTCGACGTGACCACCGTCACCGGGCTGTACATCACCCGCACCGGTCCACTGATGTTCGACGCAGGCTACACAACCGCCTCCGGCGACGCGCTCATCAACAGCTACCTGGTCGACTCGGCCGACTTCGGCTCCGCGGTTGGCTTCTATAGCGACATGCGTGCGGTAGCAACACTCGGCGAGTTCGACAACCTGCGGGTGGTGCCCGAGCCATCGACGTTGTTGCTCGCTGGTTTAGGCCTGGCTGGTCTGGCAGTGGCCCGCCGCCGCAAGTAAACGAGCCCTCAAGGTAATGCTGGACCCGCGTGGCCCGCCAACCTTGACCAATAAGTTCTTCTGCATCGGCGTCTGGAGCTGGACTCAACACCAGTTCCAGACGCCTTTTTGTTTTGGGGTATGTCAAAGACTAAGACTGCAACTTAAGTTGCAGTTTTTACATTACCAGCATCGAGACCCGCAGTCGCTAATGCGCTGCGGGATGCTTGACCATAAAGCGTCCGTGGAGAATTCGCCCCTTCTCATCTTTATGATAGCTATAGACAAAGCATCGATTTTCGGTGCAACGCACATCGAGCTGCCCGGGATTGTCCACTCCTGATACTTTGCCGGTGCAGAGCGGGCAGCGAAAGTTGGTGCGGTGGGTGCGTTTGAAGTCTTGCACCATTCGATCGATCCGCTCCTTCTCCTCTTGAGCGTTCCGCTTCCGCGCGGGGGTCCATAGGTAGAAGTAGTGCCCTCGGCGGGGAGTAAAGGTCCGCTGCTGTGGATGGTACTCCAAGTCGGATTCAAGGTCTGATTCTCCAGCGGCGCCAAAGAGCGACACTTGGAATGTAAAGAAGTTTCTCACTAGACTTGTCGGGCCGCAGAACCGCTCGTCGTTAAACGTGGCCACCAGCGTTCCCTCCGCGTCGACATCGGTTTCATCCATCTGAGGCACCAGCTCGCGATTGAGAAACTCGTCTAACGATGCCATGAACTCGGTCTCTACCAACCTTTGGTGATAGTCAGTAGCGAAAGGCCCTATCTGAAGGTGATCGATCCATTGCATCCCAGTCCCCTCTGGCTATAAGCAGTACCGATGTCTCTCAAAGCGAAAATCTCCAGCTTTCAAGGTGACAGCGGAGCCCCCCTGGGTCTAGCCCCTGCTAACGAGCTAGAGCGGCCGAAGAGTGAACCACGGAGGGCACGGAGGATCTGCAGTCTGTCCGCGAGCGGATATCTTAACGCGAGCTGGATCCAAGGGTCCCTAGGAGACATACCAATCTGAAGTCGAACAATTGAGATACTCTTGAGCCTTGGTGGACATCGTCAGAGAAAAACTGCGTCGCGTAACTACAACCCTGCAGTCCTAGATGGCTGCCCCTCTCTTGACCTCTCCATTAGGATACCAATTTCGTACTGAGTTGCGATGGAAGCATGCGCCCGATCATCCTCCACTTCGAATGTTGCAATTGTTATGCGTCCAGTTGAACCTTTAGCCAATTCCATGGTGCCTTTGCCAAGAGCCGTGTTCAGCCCATACTGATCAGAAGTGAACACATAACCATCGAGTATTCCCTTGTTCGCTTTCAAGTCTCGGATTGACAACTTGCCGTTTTGCATTCTCAGTGTCAGATCTGCCCGACTGTTATACCCCAATCCGATTGGATGAAATACATCGGAAGTAGCAGCGACTTTCGACACTTCCCGCGACAACGGACCATCATGCATTGCTTTGACACTGCTGTTCACGGGACCTAGGTACAACAAGCAATTCATGCGAGAACCACTATCAAACACGAAATGGTATTCATCCAAATCAACTGCTTTGCAGACATACTGTGATTTACCGGCTTTAAGAGGGATAAAATAAGGAGCCCAACGACCGGCATTTGCCACAATTGCCACACCTACAGCTAAAACCGTTGTAACGATGAGCGTTCGCTTGATAGTGAATTTCATAGTGATGGCAGGCCTTGTTGACTAACTCCACTCGAACTGTGGAAGCCCGAGTTGGGTGAATTGATTGATGATTTTACAGCGCAAGCGGGCTTCCGTTTGTTGGTTTTCGAATACTCGGTTTTTGAGATGGCTCCCAAAGCTTTGTTTCACTCGGTACATGGTCGTTTCCGCCAAGCTTCTACGATGATAGCCCACTTCCTCTTTCCAACTCCTACGCCCCTTGCGTCGAATCTGACGAATTGCCTCGTCCCGGGGCAAAGGCTCCTCCGCAGAGTTGCCATGTTGTTTGATCTTGGCGTTGTGCTGCGGCGGAATCACCGGCTCAATGCCTTCGGATTCCAGCCCTTCATAAACCTTCCACTTGTCGTAACTACCGTCGCCGTGAAACTTTTTTACGGGCTGCTCCACCTGCTCCAGCATTTCGGGAACCGCATCGGCATCGTGGCAACTGTTCTCGGTCAAAATCTCCGCCACAATCTCGCGGGTGTCAGGATTCACCGACAAATGCAGCTTCCGCCATGTCCGCCGCTTCGACTTGCCATGCGTCCGCATCTTCCATTCGCCCTCGCCAAACACTTTCATGCCGGTGCTATCCACCACGATATCGATGTCGCCCCTCTTGTTAGCGATATCGAGCGAAACATTCAGCTTGCTGGCTCGCTTGGCGAGCGAAGAATAATTGGGAATCGCTGCCTCGACGCCCAACATCGCCACCAGCGAGCGGCCGAATCCCTCAGTCTGCCGATAGGGAAGTTTCAGCAGTTCGCGAATCGTCAGCAAGCACTCGATCGCCGTATCGCTGAAGACAAAAGGGCGACCGACTTTTGTCTGGTCGTTAGGATGTTCCCAGTTCTCCAACGCCTCGTCGCTAAACCAAATAGTGATGTTTCCACGCTCGATGAGCGACTTGTTATACTCCTTCCAGTTCGTGACTTTGTAGGTTCGTTTTTCTTTCGTAGCCATGTTCGATCTCCGTAAAAAAGGTACGTGGTTCCATTCCACGTTAGTTTTTACGGAGGTTTGTGACTAATTGTTCAACAAGGCCGTGATGGCAACAAGAATCTGTGCAACAAGCCTCCCTCCTAACGTGGACTCGGCTAACCGTGAATCTAGGTCTGCGTTTCGGTGTTTACAAGCTATCATCCCACGCAAAACGGCCAAATATTTCGCTTTACTTCGCCGCCGGATCTGCTCTAATGGATACTTGAACACACGTCCACATACACACTTCTAAAACAAGCGATTTTCTCTTGGTGCTTTTCTGCACCCGTTTGGCTGCTGCTCTTTGACATCGCGGTGCTTGGATTGATCGACTGGTCGCTATTGCGGGCGGGGGGATCGCTGCTGCGCGGAGGGAAACGGGGCGTTCGGCTGCAGGCGATAAGCTGTAGGCCGCCGGATACTCGATAACCTCTCCCTCGCTCCACCCCCTCCCCAGAATAGATTCCCACCGGTGGGAATCTATTTTGGGCAACTTCCTCGCGGGGCGTTGCGTAACTGCTTCGCAGCGAACGACTTACGTCGTCGGTGCGGCGTGAAAATAGATTCCCATCCGATGCGTTTTGGAGATGGGAACCTATTCCGGAGCGAAAACCCCTGGTTTTGTAGGGTTGGTGCGGATTCAATTTTCCCATGAGTGGGTAAATTGGGAATCAACGGGAAAGCGGAGTTCGGTTCCGCAAATCGCGCACTCGGAGGCGATTGCTAGCGACTCGGTGGGTGAGCTACTCGGCTTGGCTCACTTGGCGCTCGTCGACAAATCGCCGGCCTTTGCCTTCGAACCTCGGCAGCGTCATCGGCGGGACGAGTCGCACGTCGATCGATAGCCCGAGTTGCTTCTGCAGCTCCGCGGCGATGCGGTCGGTTTCCTCCATCCGGTCTTCGACTTCGATGGTGACCATGTCGAGCTGCCCTCGCTTGCGGGCGGTCAGTCGGTACTCGACCACTTCGGGGAAGCTGCGGAGGATTTGCTCGATGCTGGTCGGGTAGATGTTGACGCCGCGGATGACGAGCATGTCGTCGTTGCGGCCGAGGACTCCGCCTTGGAGGAACACGAAGTTGTCGACGCCGTCGGGGTTCCAGACCGGGCGGACGATGTCGCCGGTTCGGTAGCGAATAAGCGGCGAGCCTGCCCGACCCAACGTGGTGAGCACCAAGTGCGACAGCTCGCCCGACTCGGCTGGCTCGCCAGTGTCGACGCTCAGGAACTCGGCAATGAACTCCGATTCGACGATTCGGAGCCCTCGACCTTCAAGATCGCCGTAGCCCCAGGCGCCGATCTCGCTGGCTCCAGCGTGGTCGACGAGTTTGGCGTCCCAGCTCGACTCGATGCGCTGGCGAATGGCCGGCATCGACCCGCCGGGCTCGCCGGCCACGACGATTTTGCGAACCGCCAAGCGGGCAAGCGAGATCTGGTTTTGCTCGGCAACCTCGGCCATGTGCAGTGCATAGGTCGGCGTGCAGCAGAGCACGGTGGTCTTGAGCCGCTCCATCAGGTCGATGCGAGCAAGAGTGCTCATGCCGCCGCCGGGTGCGGCGAGCGCTCCGCGACAACGCAGCGCACCGAACGCAGTCCAGAATCCAATGAAAGGACCGAAGGAAAAAGCGAGCATGGCACGATCGTCAGCAGTAACTTCGGCAACGTCGAGCACGTACTGCCAACACTCGAGCCACCACTGCCAGTCCTCCTCGGTGTCGACCACCGGCAACGGCCGCCCACGGGTGCCGCTGGTTTGGTGGAAGCGGATGTAGCGATCGAGCGACCAGGTAAGGTTGGCCGGCATCAAGGGTGGCTCGCCCTTGGGCAGCAGCTCGTCCTTGGTCGTGAAAGGCAACTCGGCCAGCTGATCCAGGCTGTCGAGCTGCGTCGGCGAGCTGGCCAGCTTGCAAGCGTAAAACTTATTGTGCGGCAGCACTGTATCGAGCAGTTGATTGAGACGGTTCAACTGATGGGCTTCGAGCGCCGGGCGGTCGAGCCGCTGCAGGGCTCGACGATGTTCGTTAGTGTTTGCCATTTAACCAGTTTGCTACTCTGCTGCGGATCGCTTTGCTGCGAGCTGCGGCAGGAGTCTTTATTGCCAGTGCAGATGAACTACCCACCTGAAGATGACAGACGATACGGATTGAATCTACTCGGCGACGCAAAACAGCTTGGAGCTGGTGCGAATGAACAATCGCCCATCGGCCACGGCCGGCGTGGCTTCGGTACCTTCGCCCAAGTCGGTTCGGCCGAGCACTTGGAACTCGCGGCCGGCCGAAAGCATGATCGCTTCGCCTTCCATCGAGACACACAGTATACGATCGCCGAGCAGAATCGGCGAACAATAATAACCGCCTCCCAATCGCTTGACCCACAAGGTCTCTTGCGTGGAGAGATCGATGCAACTCATGGTGCCACGATCGTGAATCAAAAACAGCAAATCCCCCATGGCCACGCCGGTCGGTACGTACGGAATATTCTTAGTAAGTGTGTAGAGCTGCTCGCAGCCGGTCGGGGTGATACGGCATGCGGTCATCAGCTTACCCCCGCCGCCGCTGCCGCATGCGGCGAGCACCACATCGCCTGCGACAACCGGCGAGCCGACCGTACGTTCGGGAAACCCCTGCGGCGGCTGCCACAGCTTGTCGCCGGTCGCGGGGTCGATCACGGTAATCCCTTCGACCTGCGACGAGTTGACGATTACCTGCTTGTCGTTAGCCAGTGTCATCGTCGCCGGAGTGGAGTAGGCCTCTTTGCCGGTGTCGCGAGTCGCTTGCCAGCGCTGCTTGCCAGTGCTGCAGTCGAAAGCCGCCAGGTAGCCTTGCTTGGGGTTGTCGCCCTGCAGGCAGACCAAGTCGTCGATCACAATCGGCGATGCCGAGAAGCCGTGCTGGCAGGTAAACTCGCCGAGGTCGATCTCCCACACCGGCTTGCCCGCGTGGGTGTAGGCGGCCAGTTGCACGTGCCCGGGCCGGTAGTAAGTGACGTACACCTGCTTGTCGTCCACGGCCGGCGTGCTCGAAGCCACTGCGTTGAGCTGATGCTTGCGGAACGGAGCCCCGCCGAGCGACTGCTGCCAGGTGCGTTTGCCGGAGTCAACAGCGTAGGCTTCGAGGTACACCTGCCCGCTCTCAGAGCCGCTGGTGACGAAAAGCTGGTCACCATGCACCACCGGCGAGCCATGCCCGGAGCCGGCCAGATCGACTTGCCAAGCGAAGTCGTCCGGAGTCCAACGATCGGGAATCGCCAGCGCGGGGGCGATGCCAGCCCCGTTGGGTCCCCGGAACCGCGGCCACTCGTCGGCCATCGCGGTCGAGACCACCATGAGCAAAGCCAGCATGCGTGCGCTCGTGCGACCAAAAAACTCCATGCATTTACCCCAACATCGGCTAGAGGATTAGGCGTTGTGCGAAAGCTCTGTTCCCACAACCAGCAAGGCCCAGTACGGCCGCAGAACTATCGCTCGATCTTGTATTGTTCGATCTTACGATACAGGGTTGCCCGGCCGATGCCAAGCAATTTTGCCGCTTCGGGCACATTATCGCTGGTACGCTGCAGCGCTTCGATGATGAGTTTGCGTTCCCACTGGTCGATCGCCAGGGTGTCGAGATTATCGCTGCCGGTGTCGCGAAGTGCTAAATCGGAGGGCTCAATCTGCTCGCCGTCGGCCATGACCACCGCACTATCGAGCACGTTGCGGAGTTGCCGTACATTGCCTGGCCAACGATATCCCAGCAATTTGTTGCGCGACGCTTCGCTCAGTGTCAAACCAGGTCGACCATGCAAACGACAGAAGTGGGCGAGGAAATGATTTACCAGCAACTCGATGTCGCCTTCGCGATCTCGCAACGGTGGCAAATACAACTCGAACACGCTCAGACGGTAGAACAGGTCTTCGCGGAACTTGCCTTCGCCGACGTAGGTTTGCAGATCGCGGTTCGTTGCTGCGATCACGCGAACGTCGACACTAATCTCCTTGGTCGCCCCGACCGGCAGGAACGGGTGGCCTTCGAGAATGCGGAGCAGCTTGGCCTGGCCCTCGAGCGTGAGCTCGCCAACTTCGTCGAGAAAGAGCGTGCCGAGGTCGGCCTGCTGGAAGAACCCCTCGTGGTCGCGGTCGGCGCCGGTAAACGCACCCGCCTTGTGACCGAAGAGCTGACTCTCCATCAGGTCGGCGGGAATCGCTGCGCAGTTGACGCTTACCATGGCTTGGCTCGAGCGACCACTCGCGCGGTGGATCGCGCGGGCGACCAGCTCTTTGCCAGCACCGCTTTCGCCGCGTACCAACACGCACCCCGAAGCTCGGCTGACTCGTTGGATCTTGCTTTTGAGTGCCAGCATCGGTTTGCTTTCGCCCAACAGATCGTCGGTGCCAGCAGTGCTCTCGCGGAGCCGCTGATAATCCTTCTGCAGGCTTGTAATTTCGCGTGCGCGCACCAGAGCAATGGCTACCAGATTGGCAACCGTAATAATGAAATCGAAGTCGGACTGCCGAAACCGGCCATCTTCGAGATATACGTGGATCGCGCCCAAAGTGTTCCGATCCTTGCCGAGCTTCTGCACCAGCGGCGCGCAGATCGCATCGGCAAAGTGGCCCAGGTTCGACCCTTCCTCGGCCTGATTCGCGACCCACACCGCATGGCCTCGCGCACTGACCAGTTCGGTAAGCGACGGGCTGAGCGTGACGCGTTCCGCTGCATCGGCCGGCAGCACAAACTTCGGCTTCAGCGTTCCGTCGTCGCTCATCCAGAGGAATCCCGCGATCGACGCACCGGTTCGTTTCTCCAGCAAGTCCAACGAGCACATCACCACTTCGTTCGGATCGCTACACCCCAAGAGTTTGATGCAGAGTTGATAGAGCAACATCAGCTCTTTCACTTGCTCGGCATCTGGCAGACCGATCAGCGAGTCGCCGTCGACACTGCCGCTGATCACCTCCTTGTCCTGCACGATAGTCTGCAGCAGTCCGGTGTTCTCGCCGGTGCCGGCGGTGGGGGGCTCTTCCGACGTTTGGAACTCGAGTTCGGTATCGCCGAGTCGAATGACATTGCCGCTGGCCAGAATCGCTTCGTCGATCTTCTGCTCGTTGACGAACGTTCCATTGCGGCTATGGGCGTCGCGGAGCAACCAACCGTCGTTGCAAACCGCCAAGCGGGCGTGCACCCGCGAGCAAAGTGCGTCGGTCAGCGGCACTTGGCAATTGCTTCCCCGGCCGAGCAGTGTCTCGCCTGCTGGGTCGAGGGGAAAGTTAGTACCAGCTTTTTCGCCGGAAAGTTGTGTGAGATAAGCGTACGACATAAGTTCTATCGGCTGCGCAAGTCCGTGCCCAAGCTCTGCATTATCGCCGAGATGGACGCAAATTGCCACTCCTTAGCCAAGGAATCTCCCTCGGTCCCCAGTACCCACGGTTTGTCTCCAGCGGTCGATACGATTATGCTCGACAGAATCACGATCGCCGTGCTGCGAGGTGGAAACTGTTTGGTCCCGCCCCGCGGCGTTCGGCTCGGTTATTCTCTTAAGTTGACTCCAGCCCCAGGCAGACACATGCGGACTTTCATCGCTTGGCAATCGACTCGCTTCATTGCACTTGGCTTAGTGGTTCTTGGATTTTGGGTCGCTGCGATGCCTTGGTGCCTGGCGGAGGAAACTCCGTCGGCTTCCCCTATCGTCGCTAATCCCAATGGCGGTTGGAGTTGGTTTGGCGACGAGCGGGCGGTGATCGACAACGACCGTCATCTGCTGTACGTCGGCTCGCTGGCAAATCATGCCGGAGCGGGCGGCAAGGCCAAAGACGGCGATGTGGAGGTAGCCCGCGTCGACCTGAAGACTGGCCAGGTAATCGGCATCGACGTGCTGCATCACGGGTTGCTTTCGTACGGCGGCGGCGACGACCACAATTGCCCGTCGCTGTTTGTGCTGCCAGATGGCCGATGCTTGGCTGCGTACGCGGGACACAACAATGGACCAACCACTTACTTCCGCCTGTACGACCCCGACACCAACCAGTGGAGCGACGAAACCACGTTCGACTGGAATGCGGCCATCGAAGGGGGCTGCGACTTTGGCTGCACCTACAACAACCTTTTCTACCTGCCAGCCACGCAACAAGTGGTCAATATTTCGCGCAATCATCATCGCTGCCCGAACGTGATTGTGTCGAGCGATTTTGGGCAACACTGGCAGTACGCGGGACAATTGGTAAAGCCATCGGCCGCAGAGGGAGCGCAAGGTTTCTACGTGAATGGGTACCTGAAGTATTCCTCGCAGAAAGACCGGATTCATCTGGTTGCCACCGAACGACATCCGCGACACTTCAACAACAGCCTTTACCACGGGTACCTCGAAGCGGGAGCACTGCATCGCACCGACGGCACGGTGGTCGACACCTCGCTCGACTCGCAAGCCGAAGCCGATGCGACGCAGTTGACACAAGTGTTTGCTGGTGGCACCACGTACGACGACGTCGCGATGACTCACACTTGGATGGCCGACTTCGAAGCCTACGCCGACGGGCAGCTTGCCATGTTGTTCAAAGCGCGAGCGGACGACTCGATCGAGGACCATCGCTTCCTGTACGCTCGCTGCAACGAAGGAACCTGGCAGGTGTCGCCGCTGGCAAAGGCTGGCGGCCGACTGTTTGGCAGCGAGCAAGACTATACCGGCCTGGGGGCTCTCGATCCGAACGATCCGAATACGCTCTATATCTCCACGCCGATCGATCCGCAGACGGGGAAGTCGACCAAGTTCCACGAAATCTACCGTGGCACCTCGGCCGACGAAGGCCTCACCTGGACTTGGCAGGCTATCACCCGCGATTCGGCCGCTGATAACTTGCGTCCGATCATTCCGCGATGGGCACCGGGACATACCGCATTGATCTGGAACCAAGGGACGATGATCAGGTCGCAAAACTACGATATGCGAGTGATGTTGCTGCTCGACCCTTTGCCCGCCCCTCCTAAGCAGTAAAAATCCCGTATTTCGCCCAGGCAACTGGCATTCTGGCGGTCTGGGCCATAAAATCGTGGGCTACCTACCTCACACGGCCTATCCTTACTGAGTTTAGTCCCGCATCCGGGAAACCGTACCGACGGCCTCCACCCCCTGCCCTTCCTCTTAGCCCCCGCATGCCATGAAACGTCTGCTTTTGATGCTCGCCCTGCTGGTTACTGCCTCGCCATTTGCCATGGCCGAGGAGAAAGACAAGAAACCAGAGTCTAAAACTCCCGAACCTTCGGTCACCCACCACGAGATCACGCTCGGTGGTGAGACCTTTAAGTACACGGCCACCACTGGCAAGCTTCAGATGAAGGACGACAGCGGCAAGGTAAAGGCCGAGATCTTCTCGGTGGCTTACACCCGCGACGACGCTGACGTTGGCACCCGTCCCATTACGTTCTGCTTCAACGGCGGCCCCGGCTCGGCCAGCGTTTGGCTGCACCTCGGCATGTTGGGTCCGCAACGCGTGCGCGTGCCCGACGACGCCACGACTCCGGCCCCTCCGTACACGACCGAGCACAATCCTCACTCGCTACTCGACGTGACCGACCTAGTGTTCATCGATCCGGTGAGCACCGGCTACAGCCGCCCGGCCGAGGGGGAAGATCCCAAGCAGTTCCACGGTTACGAAGAAGACCTGCGTAGCGTTGGCCAGTTCATCCACGACTACACCACGAAGAACGAACGCTGGAGTTCGCCGAAGTACGTGCTAGGCGAAAGCTACGGTGGTGTTCGCTCGGCTGGTCTGAGCGGCACCCTGCAAGATCGTTATCGCATGTACCTGAACGGCATCGTGATGATCTCGCCAGTGGTCGACTTCAGTACCATCCGTTTTGCTGACAACAACGACCTGCCTTACATCCTGTTCCTGCCGAGCTACACCTCGACTGCTTGGTACCACAAGCAATTGAGCGACGAGCTGCAAGGCATGTCGCTTGAGGAAGTAGTAGCCGAGGCCGAACACTTTGCCTACGGCACCTATGCTCGTGCACTGCTGCAAGGCACCTCGCTTCCCAAGGAGCAACTCGACAAGGCCATCGCCCGCTACGCGGAGTTGACCGGCCTGGAAGCCGATTACGTTCGCGACAACAACCTGCGCGTATCGATGAGCGAGTTTGGCCGCGAGCTGCTTCGCGAAGAAGGCAACACGATTGGTCGCTTCGACAGCCGGTTTAAAGGCGTCGATCGCGACAATGCCAGCAATCGCCCACAGTACGATCCCAGCAGCACTGCGATTACCGGTGCGTTCGGTGCCGGCATGAACGAGTACATGCGGGGCACACTGAAGTTTGAAGACGATCGCGTGTACGAACTCGGCGGTGCTGTTGGCCGCTGGAACTATGGACGTTTCGAAAACCGCTACGTCGACGCCAGCGAAACGCTACGGAACCAGATGAGCCAAAACCCTCATCTCAAGCTGTTCGTCGCTTGTGGTTACTACGACCTGGCAACCCCTCAGTTTGCCTTCAAGTACACCAAAGACCACCTGATGCTGGTACCTGAGTACGTGGACCGCGTCGAGGTCAAGAAGTACGAAGCGGGTCACATGATGTACATCCTCGATGCCGAAGCGAAGAAGCTTCGCGACGACCTGGTCGAGTGGTACAAAGAAGCCCAGTAAGGCGACCGGCTGCCATGGCTGCAGCCTCGATTGAAACGCACGACTCCTGGCGAGCCATCGTTCGGCTCGCCAGGAGTCTTTTTTATTGTGGGTCGACCTTGCAAATGATCCGTTGGAACTTGCTGCCATCCTCCTCGGGCTGCAGACGATCGACCGTTTCGATCGTGTACTCCAGGCCTCGGGTGCCATTGTCTTCGAGCTGCTCGGCCATCGCGGCTCGCACTTCGTCGAGGTCCACACTCGCTTCGAGCGGCTCGATGCGAATGTGTAGCTTGCCGGGCTCCTCTTGAACAATTTGGTACTCCCGAGCTACTCCTGAATGGCCCACCGCCTGCTCGACCACCGAGGGATGGAGCGGCTCCGGCTGGCCATCCTCCAGCGCATAAAGCATCTCGGAGCTACGACCATCGATCCTTGCGATCAGTGGCATGTTGCTCGCGCACTCACATGGCTCGCTGGCCATCACGACGATGTCGTTTACTTCGTAGCGTATGAATGGCTGGATGCGGTTCACCAGGTTGGTGATCAGCACCTTAGTGCCTGGCTGCCCATCGGGCACCGGTTGGTTGTCGTCGTCCACGACCTCCACGATCGCCCAATCGGCGTTCACGTGCATGCCACCAGTAGTCTGGCAGGCCGCAGTGAGGAACAAACACTCGCCCATGCCGTAGTCGTCGAAAATCGGAGCGTCGAACAGCTTCTTGTACCGCTCGCGGGGACCAGCGAGCAGCTTCTCGCTGATGTTCACCACCTGCTCCAGCTGGCCTCCGAGGTCAAGCTCGCCCGCTTCGATATCGCGGGCCAGTTCGTGAAGAATGCTGGCGTACGTCGTAAGGTGGGTCGGTTTGAACTCGGCCAGCTGGGCACCCAGGTTTTCGTCGTTCAGCGACAGCTGCAGCACTTCGATGAACTGCCGCACGCTTTCCGGCATATACTGGAACGCAGAGCCCGAAGGATAGAAGCCGGGCTTCAGCGTGACCGCCGCTAGTCGCACTGGCTCGGTAAAGCGTACTAGTAGCTCCTTGAGATCAAGCGACTCCGCATGCCCGCGCGCGGCCTGCAGGGCGAACAGCAACTCGAAGTCGAGTGGCGACTTCACCAGCAGAAGAGCCTGGCCTGAGCTACCGGACGTGTGCCCGAGCACGTACTTGTCCTTGAACAACTTGCCAAGATTCCCCTGATCTTCCAGGAACTCTTCGACTTCACTTTGAGTCACGTCGTCGACGGTCAGCCAGTCGTCGAAGTGTTCCATCACCTCCTGCTTGTTCGAGGTTGGCAAGTCGCTGAGCTGAAAGTCGTCGCAATCGATGCCTGCGTACTTCTCCGCCAGATAGGGAGAGTGCTCCTTCGCGTGCCGCAGCAGGTGCTCCAGCCGACGGTGCTGACGCGACTCGATCGCTTCGCGACTGGCGGTGCTCATCGATTTGATTGATAACGCCCGGGCGCCGAATCGCAGCGTGTCAAAAAGTCCCATGTTCTCTCGTTTGTGCTCTAGAGGGCCTCATCTTATTCGCCTTGCTGACTATCCACACATAATCAGCCGCCTAAGTATGGGCGGGTCCGTGGCTACAGAGAATAGGGTGACCAGCAGAAAAGTCAAACTTACTTCCGTCTCTGTTGGCATCATGCATTGTGGGCGAGCGACTCGCGCTGCCGATAGGTGCGTGGGGACATGCCAAAATGCTTGCGAAATTGCCGAGTGAAGTAGTTGCTGTCGTTGAAGCCGACGTCGTAGGCAATATCGGTCACACTCCGATCCGTCTGCCGCAGCAGTTTTGCCGCCTGCGTGGTACGTAGCTGGATCAGGTAGGCAATCGGCGTGCACCCCATTGCTGCTTCGAAGGTTCGCAGGAAGCTACGCTTCGACATCTTGGCCATGGCGACGAGTTCCTCCAAATGGATCGACTCGGAGTAGTGCGTTTCGAGATGTGTGATACTACTGGCGATGCGCAACAGCGCCCGAGAGTCGGCGTTGTTCGACTGGCTATAGCAACGCGACAAGTAGCCCACTAGCTGCATGAACATCGCGGTCGCCATGAATCGGAACCCAGGCCCGCGACGCTGCAGTTCGTCTTCCAGTTGATCGACGAAGCCGATGGCCGTGGCGACTTCGGTAGGTTTCAACCGCAGCCGACTGTTGAACTGGTGCCGCTTGCGATAAGCCGGTTCCAGGCGAAACAGCGCGTGGTATCCTGGCAACGAGCTGAGATCCAGCAGGTCGAGCGATAACTCGTTCTGGTCGAACAACACATTGATCAACCTCAAGCGATCCATGTTCAAATAGTCGTGCGGCATCGATCCGCCGATGGCAAACACATCGCCGGCGCTGAGTTGCCAGGAGTCGTCGCCGGTGACATGCAGCCCACGCCCGCCAGTGATGATGACCAGCTCGCTAAACTCGTGGGTGTGCACCCCAAACGGTTGCTGCGGGTCGCGACGCTCCACGGCCATGGGAAAACCATCGGCGTGAAACCAGTCGTGTTTTTTTAGGGTGATCGCCATGGCCGACCAAGCATCGACAAGAGGAACAGCGCAGGAAAGCGTCCCTACCAGGGGCCAAACATCCTGGCACTATTGTGCTAGTCGGCGGCACAATTGTCAAGGAAACCGCTACCGCCGCCCTGGTAGGCTGCAACCGTAGTCGACACACTCTACTCAACTTTTCTCACTTGGCGGTGATCTATGAGCGATTCTTGCGCGTCGGTAGAACAGGCGTATCAGTTGGCCCGTGAGCGATATGCTTCGCTCGGCGTCGATACCGAACAAGCCCTGGCCCGGTTGGCCACCATCCCGATCTCGCTGCATTGCTGGCAAGGGGACGACGTGGTTGGCTTCGAACAATCGGGCGACGAGCTCGGCGGTGGTCTGGCCGTCACTGGCAACTACCCCGGTAAAGCCAACACGCCAGACGAGTTACGCAGCGACCTTGAATTGGCCTACTCGTTGATCCCCGGCAAGCATCGCCTGAACCTGCATGCCATCTACGGCGAGTTTGGTTCCCACGTTCCCGATCGCAACGAAATCGATACCGATCACTTTACCGGTTGGATCGATTGGGCGAAGGATCAGCAAATTGGCCTCGACTTCAACCCCACGTACTTCGCCCACCCCAAGGCGAACGACGGGCTCACGCTGGCCCACCCCGACAAAGCGATTCGTGACTTCTGGATCGAACATGGCATCGCGTGCCGAAAGATCGGGGCCGCCATGGGGCAAGCGACCGGAACCGCGTGCGTAACCAACTCTTGGATCCCCGATGGATACAAAGACACGCCGGCCGATCGCAAGAGCCCCCGCCTGCGCCTGCTCGACTCGCTCGACAAGGTGTTTGCGGAGAAATTCGATCCCCAGATTCATCTCGACGCGGTCGAGAGCAAGCTGTTTGGCATTGGCTCCGAAAGCTACGTGGTCGGCTCTCACGAGTTTTACCTCGGCTACGCGATCACTCGGCAAACACTGCTGTGCCTCGACGCGGGACACTTCCACCCCACCGAAGGCATTGCCGACAAGTTCTCGTCGGTGCTGATGCACGTACCCGAGATGCTGCTGCACGTTAGCCGTGGAGTGCGTTGGGACAGCGACCACGTGGTCACCTACACCGACGACCTGCAGGCGATCGCCCTCGAACTGGTTCGCGGCGACTATCTCGCCCGCACCCATATTGGGCTCGACTACTTCGACGCCAGTATTAATCGCATCGCCGCCTGGGCCATCGGCACCCGCAACATGCTCAAAGCATTGCTCATGGCCTTACTCGAACCGACCGAACAGCTGATAGCCTACGAGCAGTCAGGCGACTTCACCGCTCGGTTGGCGTTGATGGAAGAAGCCAAGGTGCTACCTTTCGGCGCCGTCTGGGATTACCATTGTTTGAAATCCGAAGCACCAGTCGGCATGGCTTGGCTGAACAAGGTGAAGGACTACGAGCAATCGACCTTACTCTCCAGAGAGGCCGAGTGCTCCGCGGCAAGCGTCAACGCATAGCTCCAAGAACACCGATCGGCTTCGATCGAAGTTTGCTGGAAAACAACCTTTTCTACTCATTCGTTGTTTGGGCGGACCCTCATGGCAGATGACAATAGCACCTCAAAGGGTGAATACGAGCGCGAACCGGTACCCGATCATGCCTTGATGGGACCCGGAAAGTTTTGGGGCATGTACGCTGGCGAGCACGCCGCAGGCACCGAGTTTGCCATTGGGCCGTTGTTTCTCGCTGCGGGCGCCAGCTTGCAGGACCTGATCCTCGGTCTGCTGATTGGCAACATCCTGGCGGTGCTTACCTGGCGTTTCTTGGTAACTCCGATCGCCATGTCGAAACGCATGACGCTCTATTACCAACTCGAACGCATCGGCGGCGGTTCGATGGTCAAGCTCTACAACGTCGTGAATGGGGTTCTCTTCTGCTTTCTTGCAGGAGCCATGGTTACCGTTTCGGCAACCGCGGTTGGTGTTCCGTTAAAAATCGACTTTTCCGTCCCTAGTAATCTACTCGCCCTCGGCAAACCAGAGTTTACGCTACTCGTGATCGCCGTTGGTGCAGTGATGGCGGTGATTGCTGCTGCTGGCTATGAGATGGTCGCTCGCGTGGCGAACATTTCTGCACCGTGGATGATTGCGATCTTCGCCGCGTGCGGGATCGTCTCAATGGGACGCATGGAAGTCAGCAACTACGCATCGCTCTCCGAAGCCTGGACCAACGGCATTCAGTTCGTGCAATCGGTCGAAGGTGAGAAGTCATTCTCTTTTTGGCAAATCGTGGTCTTCGCCTGGCTGTGCAACGGTGCGATGCATTTCGGCATGGCCGACCTCACGATCTTCCGCTTTGCTCGCGACAAGTCGTCGGGCTGGGCTCCGTCGATCGGCATGTTCCTCGGTCACTACATGGCCTGGATCGCTGCGGCCTTCATGATGGGAGCCGCGATTAAGGTCGCTCAACAGAGCGGCACATCCAATGCACTGATCTCCAGCGATGGCAAGTCCGTGATCGCCGACCCGGGCATGCTGGCCTTCCAGGCCCTCGGTTGGACTGGCATTCTCTGCGTGATCATTGCGGGGTGGACCACAGCCAACCCGACGATCTACCGCGCGGGACTCGCCTTCCAAGGCATCTTCCCCAAAAGTTCGCGGGTGGCAATGACCCTGGTCGCCGGAGCAGTTGCGACCGCCGCGGCTGCGTTCCCGAATCTGTCGCAACAACTACTTGGGTTTGTCGGAACCTACGGTACCGTGCTTGGCACCATGGGAGCCGTGATTGTTGTCGACTACTATCTGATGCGAAAGTTCGGCCTTACCGACGAATACGCCATGCACAGCAAGAGTTCGTTCAACGCTGCAGTGCTGATTGCCTGGGTGCTGCCGGTAGCGGTAGGGTTGTATTTGATTTTCAATCCAGTCGAGGAGAAACGCATTTTTGCTGCTTACCTGGTAATTCCCTGCTGGCTGGTCTGCGGCGTGCTGTACTTGGTACTCTCCAAATTCATGCAACGGCCGGTTCCTAGCTACGATCAACTGGCCTCTAAATAACAGGGGGATTCGCGATGCAAACTTTGCTGAAACCCATCTCGTATCTGGCATTAATTGCCACGATTCTTCCGGCACTGCTTTACATGGGGGGCGTCATGCCTCTTAATGCAGTGCAGTTAACAGCACTCATCGGCACAGTAGCTTGGTTTGTTGCCACTCCGCTTTGGATGGGCCGCAATATAAAAGTCGACGCCGATCAGGTGAAAATCTAAACTTATCCTCGACCGAGGGCCGCTTGCTGCGCCCTCACGGCTTTTCGATCATGACTAAACATTACATAGCTTGCGATCTAGGTGCCGAAAGTGGGCGGGTGATGCTCGGCAGGCTGGCCGATGGAAAACTCACGCTCGAGGAAGTCCATCGCTTTCCCAACCATGCGATTCGGGTTGCCAACTCGATGCGCTGGAACGTGCTCGGCATCTTCGAACACCTGAAAGAGGGGTTGCGCATCCTCGCCCAGCGCGGTATCTCCGCCGCCGGCTTGAGTGTCGACTCGTGGGGAGTCGATTACGTATGGATGGGTGCCGGGCAGCCGATGCTAGGCGTTCCGCATCACTATCGCGACCCGCGAACCACGGCTCCCTATCAAAACGCACTTGAGAACATTGGCCGCGAGACGATCTTCGGCGAGACCGGCATCCAGTTCATGCAGCTCAATACCATGTACCAGATGCTGGCCGACGTGGAGCAATGCCCTGAGCTAATCAAGCTGGCCGATCGATTTCTTACGATTGCCGACTACCTGAACTACCTGTTCAGCGGTGTTGCCAAGTGCGAAGTCAGCTTGGCCAGCACCACGCAGTTGTATAACCCCGTTGCTGGCAACTGGTCGGACAAACTTATCGAAGCGTGTGGGCTGCCCCGCGATGCGTTTCCCGAGATCGTGGCGTCGGGCACCGTACTGGGTTCACTGACCGAAGAAGTGCAAGCGGAGACCAAGCTGGCTGCCGCGCAGGTGATCGCCACCTGCTCGCACGACACCGGTGCAGCAGTTGCGGCGGTACCGGGCGAAGGCGAAGAGTGGGCCTATTTGAGTTCGGGCACCTGGTCGCTGATTGGTGTCGAACTGCCCGAGCCACTCATCTCCGAGAAAGCTCGCACCGAGAACTTCACCAACGAAGCCGGCTTTGGCGGAACCACCCGCTTTCTGAAAAACATCATTGGACTGTGGTTGTTGCAGGAGTGCCGCCGATCGTGGGAACGCGATGGAGTGTGCCACGACTACGCGGAACTCAACCAGATGGCCGAAGCGAGCGAGCCATTTCGGTCGCTGGTGAATCCCAATGACAACCGGTTCCTGCAACCACCAGACATGCCTGCGGCCATCGTCGATTATTGCCACAGCACCTCGCAGCCGGTTCCCGAAACGCCGGGCCAGTTCACTCGCTGCATTCTCGAAAGCCTGTCGCTGCTCTACGGTAAGTCGCTCGGCATCCTCGAAGAACTGACTGGCCGCACGATTCGCCAACTGCACATCGTCGGCGGGGGAAGTCAAAGCACGCTGCTCAATCAGTTTGCCGCCAACGCGACTGGCCGCACGGTCGTTGCCGGGCCGGTGGAAGCCACGGCCATCGGCAATGTGCTGATCCAGGCCATCGCGCTCGGCGACATCCGCGATCTGGTAGAGCTTCGGCAGGTGGTTCGCAATTCGCTTCCGGTAGAGTACTATCATCCGCAGCCCTCGCCGGAACTGCAGTCCGCCATCGAACGATTCAGCGACCTGCGGGCTCGTCGGTAAATCTTCCGAGTATATTCACAATCCTGGTGCATATGCATTCCGCTCCCCTCGAACTCGCTCGTATCACCCAAGACACCTGGATCGACCGGGTTCACTTCTTCGACCAAATCGACTCGACCAACAACGCCGCCCTGGCCCATGCGGCGAAATCAACCAACCCATTGGCCGAGCTGTTTGTGACCGATCAACAATCGGCCGGGCGTGGACGTGGCTCGAATCGGTGGTGGTCGGGCGAGGGGTCACTCACCTGGTCGGTGCTAACGCCGCCGCTGGAATGCTCGCTGAGCGTGCTGCCTCAGGTCTCGTTGACGATGGGGCTCGCGATCATTTCGGCGGTCGAGCAGTTCATCGCGGGCGACGTCACACTGAAGTGGCCGAACGATGTTTTCCTGAACGAAGCCAAAGTTTCTGGCATTCTCATCGAACTGGCCGGCACTACCAAACGCCTGGTCGTGGGAGTTGGTCTGAACGTGAACAACACCACTCGCGACGCACCGGAGGAACTGCGTCGCACGGCCACCAGCATGATCGACGTGCAGAGCGACCCCGAAATGGCGTTTGACCGCACCGCAGTGCTGGTGGCCTGTCTACAACAAATAGACCAATATTTACAGCGTTTTCTGGCTCGTGACCCACAGCTTCCCGACGAATGGCGAGCCCACTCGCTGCTCACCGGGCGGCAGATCCAGATCACCACTCCTCGAGGCGATATTACCGGCACTTGCGATTCGATTGCCGACGACGGGGCACTCGTGGTTCAAACACCCGCTGGAACCGAGCATTGCTACGGGGGTGTGGTGGCCAATTTTGCGTAAATCACCTGCTTCCCCCCGATTCAAAATGTATATTGCCATAACTATGTTATGGTCTGCTCATAACTATGGTATGGTCTGTAGCTTGCCAATTACGTAAGTACTGCAGTTCCACTCGCAAATAGACAAGGCAAACTCCGTGATTTCCTTCTCGTTACTAGCAGCCGCCGAAGCCGAAGCTACCGCCGGTGGGTGGCAAGCCGTGGTTGAAGGCAACGGCATCGCCATTTCGCTTACCGGCATGGCCATCGTGTTTGCCGCCCTGGTAGTGATCTCGCTATTCATTGCGTTCGTTCCGCGTGTGCTGGACTGGCTCGATCCGATCCTTCCCAAAATGCACTCGCACCCCGCTCCTCCGGCGCGAGAGGAACAGTCGGCCACCGACCACGAACGCATCGTGGCCGCCATCGGCATGGTATTGCACACCGAGATGCAAAAACACAGTGCGTCAAACCAAGTAAAGTAAGACACCAACTCCCCACACACGATTCGCCACTCTTCGCAAGAACTTCTCGATGGATATCTTTCTGCAGTTTCTCGAAACGACCGGCTTCGCCAACATGACGTTGGAAAACGCCTGCATGCTGCTCGTCGGGCTTGTGTTCATCGCTCTGGCGATCATCAAAGACTACGAACCCTTGCTATTGGTGCCAATCGGATTTGGCATCCTGATCGGCAACATTCCGACCAGCGAGTCGATGTCGCTCAGTGTTTACGACAAGGGAAGCGTACTTAGTTACATTTATTATGGTGTGCAGGAAGGTATTTTCCCGCCACTCATTTTCCTTGGCATCGGGGCGATGACCGACTTCTCGACCATGCTCTCCAACCCCAAGTTAGTGCTCCTCGGAGCAGCTGCTCAAATGGGCATCTTCCTGACGCTAGTCGGCGCACTTTACCTCGGATTCCTCCCGCAGGAAGCTGCTGCGATCGGCATCATCGGCGGTGCAGACGGGCCGACGGCCATCTTCCTGTCGGCCAAACTCGCCCCGCACTTGCTGGGTGCCATTGCGATTGCTGCCTACTCGTACATGGCGCTGGTTCCGGTGATTCAGCCGCCGATTATGCGGTTGCTGACCACCAAAGAAGAACGCTTGATCCACATGACTCCTCCGCGGCACGTCTCACGTCGTGAGAAAATCATCTTCCCGGTCGCCGCATTCCTGATCTGTACCATGATTGCTCCCGGTGCGATCGTGCTGATCGGCATGCTGTTCCTCGGCAACCTGCTGAAGGAAAGCACCGTGACCGAACGACTCGCGAACAGTGCTCGCAACGCGATGATCGATATCGTCACTATTCTGCTCGGCTTCTCGGTTGGGGCCAGCACCGACGCTAGCCGGTTTATCACCAAGCAATCGCTGATGATCTTTGGACTCGGTGCCCTGTCGTTCGCTATTGCCACGGCTTGCGGGGTGCTGTTTGCTAAGTTCATGAACTTGTTCCTCAAAGAAAAAATCAACCCACTCGTGGGTGCAGCCGGCGTGTCGGCCGTGCCCGACTCTGCTCGCGTAGTGCAGATGGTGGGTCATAAAGAAGATCCTCACAACTTCCTCCTCATGCATGCTATGGCTCCCAACGTTGCGGGAGTGATTGGCTCGGCCGTTGCGGCCGGTGTGCTATGGAGCGTGTTGGGCAACTAGATTCGTGTAACAGCTCAAGAGATTTGAACCACAGAGCACCAAGATAAAGCCTGCGAGCTTTCGCCCGCAACGCTCCTCGTGTCCTCTGTGATCTCCGTGGTTTAAACAACAACCAAGAGATAGATCGTGTCGAAGAAAAAAGTTGACTTCATGTGCACCGCCTTCCGCGATGGATTCCAATCCGTCTACGGAGCGCGGGTGTTGACCAAGGACTTCCTGCCCGCCCTCGAGGCCGCCCGCGATGCCGGCATCGACTACTTCGAAGCAGGCGGCGGAGCCCGGTTCCAGTCGCTCTACTTTTACTGTCAGGAAGACGCGTTCGCCATGATGGACGCCTTCCGCGAAACCGCGGGTCCCGATGCCAACTTGCAGACCCTCGCCCGCGGGGTGAACGTGGTTGGCCTCGAATCGCAGTCGAGCGACGTGATCAAGATGCATGCCGAGTTGTTCAAGAAACACGGCATCACGACCGTCCGCAACTTCGACGCCCTGAACGACGTCAACAACCTGATCTACAGCGGTCAATGCATCGTCGATGCTGGCCTGTTGCATCAGGTGGTGGTCACCATGATGGAACTGCCACCCGGCTGCGAGGGCGCACACGATGCCGACTTCTACGCCGACACGCTGCAGCAGATTCTCGATGCCGACATCCCTTACGATGCGGTCTGCTTCAAAGACGCTTCGGGCACCGCGGTACCGTCGAAGGTGTACGAGACGATCAAGCGGGCGCGGAAGATGTTGCCGAAGGACGCCTACATCCACTTCCACACCCACGAGACTGCCGGCGTGAGTGTCTTGGCCAACAAGGCCGCGTTGGATGCGGGGGCCGACGCAATCGACCTGTCGATGGCTCCCTGCTCGGGCGGTACCTGCCAGCCCGACATCCTCGTGATGTGGCACGCCCTCCGAGGTAGCGAATACGAGCTGGATATCGACATCGATAAGGTCCGCGAAGCCGAAGAAGTCTTCAAGGAATGCATGAGCGACTACTTCCTGCCGCCCGAAGCGGTAGCGGTCGAGCCGCTCATTCCCTGGAGCCCAATGCCCGGCGGGGCGCTGACGGCCAACACCCAGATGCTTCGCGACAACGGCATCATGGAAAAGTACCCCGACATGATTCGCGCGATGCGCGACGTGGTCGAACGGGGCGGTTATGGCACTTCGGTCACGCCGGTCTCGCAGTTCTACTTCCAGCAGGCGTTTAACAACGTGATGTTCGGCCCTTGGCTAAAAATCGCCGAGCCTTACGGTCAGATGGTGCTCGGCTACTTCGGCAAGACTCCGGTGCCGCCGGATCCAGAGATCATGAAGCTGGCTTCCGAGCAGTTGGAACTCGAACCAACCACCGATCCCCCGCTAGAACGCAACGACGCCGATCCAACCAAGGGCCTGGAGGCTGCGCGCAAGAAGCTACAGGAACGCAACTTGCCTGAGACCGACGAGAATCTGTTTATCGTCGCAACCTGTAAAGACAAAGGCCTAGCTTTCCTAGAAGGAAACTCCGAACTGGGTGTTCGCAAGGTCGACAAGCAAGCTGAAGCCGCAGCGGCCGAGGCCCCCGCAGCCGATCCAAATAAATCAGCGGAATACACGGTCACCGTAGATGGCAAGGATTACTTCCTCGCGTTCAACGGCAACAACGTGGTAGTCGACGGCAATGTGTATCAAGTGTCGCTCGCCGAACGCTCCGGTAGCAGCGCGAGCGATGGCGGTAGCGCCCCCGCCGCGAGCACCACTGCAACGACGGTGGTGCACGCCAAGATGCCAGGAGTATTGCTTCGCTCGAATGTCAGCCGAGGCGACCGAGTGGCATCGGGCCAAGCCATGTTTGTACTGGAAGCCATGAAGATGGAAGTCCCCGTCGCGGCTCCCTGCGACGGAGTGGTGAAAGAAATCATGGTTCAACCCGGCCAGCAGATCGCCAACGGACAAGACCTGGCGCTGATCGGTTAGCTGCAGCGGTAACTAGGTCTCGCGAGGCTTAAACGCCTTCGTCGCCAGGGCCGTACATGCCGGGGATTTTAATGCCGTTCAGGCGCAGGTAGGTGAGTAAAATCGCTCGATGGTGAATGGTGTGGTTCAGCACGAAAGAGCGAATAACAGCTGCGCGAGGGATCGTAAACACGACTTCCCCTTGCTTTAGGAGCGACCAAGGCTGCATTACCTGTTCGTCGCTCGTGCGTTCGATGGCGGCACGGGCAGCGGCGAGATTCTCGTCGAACGACTCTAGAATCTCTTTATTCGATTTCAGCTGGGGCGTCACGTACATCTCGCCCCCCACGGGGTGGACATCGAACGAATCCGCATCGAAGGTGGCAACCGTCCAAGTTAGGAGATTGACGATATGGCTTGCGTTCCAACCAATTGAGTGCGACGACTCCGTCGCTTTCCAGTCGATTTTATCGTCGGGCACCAACTCCAGCACCTTTCGAGTGCTCGCCATTTCCTGATCGAATTCCGGAAGAATCATCTCGGCGTAAGACATCGGACGCTCCTTTGATATTTGCAGTAACCCCACCAGCAACTAAGATACACACGTATAGTAAAACGTCAAGATACGGGTTGGTATATTATCAGCATTCTATCTCCAGCAATTCTGACTTAACTCATTCGTTGTCAGCGAAGATGCAAGACTATTTCATCCTATTCGGGGAGGTCGACGGCTGGCCCAGCAAACAGGATATGGCGGAAATACTGCGGGATGCTGACCTGCGAATCTATGTTGGGCAGTATTCGATTCGCATCCTGGCTTGCGAGCATTTTGTCTTTCAAGAATATGGGAGAGACCTGGGAGATCCAAGCATCGACGCAGATGCTGAAAGCTTGAAGAGAATGTTGGCCGATGGAATGCTCGTCTCCGATGCTCTTGCCGATGCCGACATCAGGCACCGCTTCGAAATCTACTGCGCCAACCAAGAACAAGTTGGCTACTTGCACCACCGCTGGCCAGAGGGAGATTCGGCCTTATAAGTTACTTCGAGAATCTCACCGCCCGAGAATCTTATCGTAGTCGGCGTGACTACCGATCCAAACCCAAACAAACCCTTCCTGGCCTTCTACAGCCAAAGCTCGGTAATGTTGCCCTACGCGAGCAGACCAAAAGTCGCCCACTTTCTTGAATCTCAACGAAGGATGACTCGCGTCACTCTGCAATAACGCAAAATTGCTTCTTGCAAGTTGTTGAACACGAATAGGCAGACGCTCGAATCGTCTCCAGAATTCTGGGGTCGTTCGATGCATTACAATTCTCGGAGATCACCAGCTTGCTCGGCACGTCTTGCCTCTTCTTTCAAGAAGTCGAGCTTGCCGCTAGCGCTGTCACTCTCAATTTGCTGATCCCAAGCTTGCCAGTCACGCTGCTCAAACCATATTCGTAGCGCGGCAAACTCTTCGCTCGAAAGAGATTCGATAGCAGCCTGAATCGATTCAATTTGTGTCATGAAGGGTTCCTCCTAATTACAATTCTACGTGCCGAGCAATCTTAAGTGGAGAAAATTCAGCAATTCTTCTACCGATCAACGCGAGCCGAGCCTCCGCCGGCCAGCTTTTCCACTTCTTTCAGTGTTGCCATTGTGGTATCGCCTGGAGTGGTCATGGCCAGGGCACCGTGTGCGGCGCCGTAGTCCACGGCCTGTTGAGGGTCGCCGGTGGTGATCATGCCGTAGATGAACCCCGAGGCAAAACTATCGCCGCCGCCGACGCGGTCAAGGATCTCGAGCTTCGGGCGGTGGGTTGCTTCGTAGAACTTGCCATCGTGCCAGGCAAGAGCTCCCCAGTCGTTCACACTGGCGGAGTGCACCGTGCGGAGCGTGGTAGCGGTCGCCCGAAAGTTGGGGTATTCTTCCACCGCCCGCTCGATCATTCGCTTGTACCCCTCCAGCGGCAGCTCGCTGAGATGGTCGTCGACCCCCTCGACCTCAAGCCCCAAGCAGGCGGTAAAGTCTTCTTCGTTGCCAATCATCACGTCCACCAGCTTGGCGATGCGACGATTCACCTCTTGCGCCCGCTTTTGCCCGCCGATTGCCTTCCAAAGTGAAGGGCGGTAATTCAGATCGTACGAGGTGATCACCCCATACTGCTTGGCCTTAGTAAGGGCTTCCTCGACCACTGCAGGGGTGGTATCGGACAGCGCGGCGTAAATCCCTCCGGTGTGGAACCAGCGTACGCCGAGTTCGCCGAACAGATGATCCCAGTCGATGTCGCCGGTGGTGAGCTGCGAAGCGGCCGTGAGCCCCCGATCGCTGCACCCCACCGCACCTCGGACGCCGAACCCGCGTTCAGTGAAGTTCAGCCCGTTCCGCACCGTGCGGCCGATGCCATCGTACGGCACCCACTTGAGGAATGAGAGATCAACTCCTCCCTGAAGCATAAGGTCCTCGACCAGTCGCCCCACTTCATTATCAGCCAGAGCGGTGACAATGGCGGTTCGCATGCCAAAGCAGCGACGCAGCCCACGGGCGACGTTGTACTCGCCGCCCCCTTCCCAGGCAGTGAACTGCCGGGTGGTGCGGATGCGTCCCTCGCCTGGGTCGAGGCGAAGCATCACCTCGCCCAACGAGACTTGATCGAATCGACAAGCGTCGGCTGTTTGGATATCGAGAGAAGCCATAATCCTCTAACTCACCTTCTGAACGAGTGCGACTGCTTCGGCGACCACCTGCTCGACTTGGCCGAAACTACCGTCGGCATACAACTCGGGCTTCACCATCCAGCTACCGCCGCAAGCTACGACTCGCGAAAACGCCAGGTAGTCGCAAACATTGCCCGGCCCGATGCCGCCGGTGGGAATGAACCGCATTTGCTTGTAAGGAGCCGCAATGGCTTTGAGCGTTGCCAGACCACCGAAAGCTTCGGCCGGAAAGAACTTCACGACTTCGAGCCCTTGCTCGATGGCGGCTTCCACGTCGCTGGGGGTGCACACGCCCGGGCAGATGGGAATGCCTTGGTCGATCGCGTGGGCGACCACCTTGGGATTGAACCCCGGTGAGACGATGAACTGAGCCCCGGCGGCCTGAGCCTGGTCGACCTGCTCGGTCGTGAGTACGGTACCAGCACCTACGAGCAGATCGCCGCGATCGGCCATGATGCGAATCGACTCGGCCGCGGCCGCAGTGCGAAACGTGACTTCGGCCACCGGCAGCCCGCCTGCTACCAAAGCAGCCGCCAACGGATCGGCGTCGCTGGCTTGATCCAACGCAATCACCGGCACCAATCGATGCTGCCCAAGCTGTTTATAAATGTCGTGACTCACTCGTGAATCCTTCGCTATCCAGAGAAGCAATTGACCGTCTCGCGGTTACTCGTCGAGCACCAGCCCAACGACCTCGGTTGCGTATTCGGTATACGTACTGAAATCGCCTTGCAACCACAGCAGCACGGTTTGATCGCGATGGTACGCCGGCACGATCGGCCGTAAGTTGTCGACCGCGGAGTTCTCAGTAATCGCCGACCATTGCCAGGTTGCCCCGATGTCGGACGTTTTGCCGCGGTAGATTTCGTAATGTTCGGTTTCGTCGCCGGATCGAGGATCGACATCGGTCGACAGATAGACCACGCTCGTGTCGTCGGGATCGATGGCCGCCAGTCCGGTGTAATCGTCCTCGCGAAGATAGAGGTAGCCACCCGCTTCGGCCATGTGATGCACCTGCCATTGAGTGCCATCGAACTTTGCGTAAAAGAAGCGATGGTCTTCGTTGCTATCGTTTACGCGGGCGGTGAACACTCCTACTGGCAGGCCTTCGGCATCTAGTTCCAAACTGGTGGTCCACGCCCGATTCATCACCAGGCCATCGTACGTGCTGCCGTTGCGGAACACGCAGGTAACTTTCGCAGGTGCTTCCCCTTGGTCATCGAGGATAGAGGAATCGATCATGTCGCCGTGACTATCGAACAGCGTTCCGTCTGCGACGTAGCCATGAAAAATGCTGTTGGCGAAGTTTCGCGGATGGCGTTCGGTGGTCATCAGGTGGATGCGTTTGCCATCACCAGCGTAGCGGACGTAGGGACGGTCGCCGCCGCCTCCTTCGGTCATCAGTTTGCCAGCGTACTGCCAGGTGGTGCCTTGGTCGTAAGAAACCTGCACATTGGGGTCAAAGTTTCTCGCCCGCGTAAAGTTATATAGCCGCCCTTCGCCATTTCGATCGCCCGGCAAGTAGTAAACGTTGTTGTACGTGGTGCCTGCGCCGTTGTTGATGGTGTTGATCGGCCCCCACGCAGTGGGATCGTGCGGATTCTCGGAGACTCGCCAGTAGGTCTTTCGATCGCTGTTGTGACGCGCCCACAAAGCCAGGTAGCGTCCGTCGGGGCGTAGGTAGAGCGCGGCCACGTTGTGATCGTCTTGCTCCAATTGGTCGTCGAGCTCGAAAGTGCCTTGCTCACCCGTGCGAAGGTTCCGCCAGTGCAGATCGATGTCGCCGCGTTCGGCTGCTTCGCCTGCCGAAACACTGCTGACCAACAGCAATGGGTCGTCGGCCGCCGCTGTATCAACGATGGCGCGCTCGTCCTGGTACCAACACCACCCTCCGTTCGGCGAGGCCGGCGTGTTGGTGAGCACGAACGGAGTAGCGGCAGGCGCTAACTCTTCGGCACCAACCGGCGACACCACGGCAAGCAAAGCAACAATGCTCCAGCAGGCAAGCGAGTAACAGGCGGTAGGCTTCATGGCTGTCTTTCGTTCTTAAGGTCGATTGATCAGAGTCGCCGCAGGGTCAAGCCGCCATCGATCGGCAGCACCGCTCCCGTCGCATAAGTGAGAGTGCCGGAAGCCAACACCACTACCGCGCGGCCGATATCGTCGGGTTCGCCCCAGCGTGGCTCTACGGTCAGCCCTTCGGCGATCATCTTATTGTACTTGTCGCTCACACCGGCTGTCATGTCGGTGCGAATCACCCCGGGACGGACTTCGTACACAGGGATTCCGTACTCGCCGAGCCGGGCGGCCCACAGCTGTGTGGCCATGCCGACCCCAGCTTTCGAGATGCAGTAGTCACCCCGATTCACCGAAGCCACAGTCGCACTGATGCTCGAAACATTGACGATGGCCGCCTGAAAACTCGAGTCGGCCTGCCGCTGTTCGATCATCCATTTGGCTGCCGCCTGGGTGAGGAAGTAAGGTCCGCGAAGATTGATGCGGATCAAGCGGTCGAAGCTCTCCGGCGATGCATCAAGCAGATCGGCCCGCACGTCGGGTGCGACGCCGGCGTTGTTCACGAGCACATCGAGCCGGCCGAATCGCTCGCGAATCGTATCGAGCATTTTTGCATGATCGTCGAGCTGGCTGATGTCGGCCTGGCAATACAGCGTGTCGGCTCCCAGCAACTGCAAGCTCGCCAGCGACTCGGCCACGTCGTTCTCGGGACGACGGCCGTTGATCACCACGTTAAAGCCGGCGCGGGCCAGCGATTGTGCTACCCCTAGCCCGATACCTCGACTGCCGCCGGTAACGAGGGCGACGCGTTTCGCCTGAGTGGTCATACCTTGGTTGCTCCCGGGCCGAAGAAGGTGTAGTAGGTTTCGTTCTTGGCGAGTCGTCCGACGTACAGGGCTGCCTCGCGCAAGTGATAATCGCCCCACATGCACGACTCGCCAGCGGGAATCTTGCTCCCCTCGGGAATGTGATCCCAACCGTTGGGACGATGATAAATGGTGTGCAGCAGCAATCCCTCGTGTTGGTTGTCGGTCGAGAGATACGGCTCGCTGAGCAGCGACTGCAGCACCTTAAGACCGGCTTGCTGGTATCGTTCGGCCGACGCCAGCCCGCGCGACTCCATGACCTTCGACAATCGCAAGAGTCCCTGACAAGCGATCGCCGCGGCCGAGCTATCGACCGGCTCGTAATCGTTGAACGGTTCGGCCGGACGGTCGAGGTAGTCGCCCATCTGCGCGAGTCCAGGGGCACCGGTGTCCCAGTAAGGCACGCCGCAGGTGGGGGTATGCTCGATGTAGAAATCGCACGTGGCCGTGGCTGCCTTGAGCATCATGTCTTCAATCGCCTCGCGGCCGCCATGCGGTTCGAGTTCGGTATCGTCGCGAGTCGCAAGCCACTCTAGTTGCTCGGGATACCCCACCATCGCCCAGGCGAGCCCTCGGGTCCAGGTACTGAAGGGAGAGTACCCCTGCTGCGTGGAGGGAGCTCGATAGTCGCCGTTGTTCGGGTTGAATAGCGACTCGTGCGCGGTGCGCCCGCGAAGGTCGTACTCGTCGCGATCTTCGCCATACCAGATGTTGTAGGTCGCAGTTGCGGCCGCATGACTCACGAGTCGGCCGAGCAAGTCGATCCGCTCGTCGCGCTCGCCCATGAACGCGTGGCCGAGTTGGTGGGCCATCGACAGCGCCCGACACGAACGAATGGTATCGACAAACAGCGACTGCGGGCCATTGAACGAATAGATGTAGCCGCCACCGTCGCGGGTGGGGGACCACCGCGATGCTTGTACCGCCCCCGAGGCTTTTAGCGCGAGTTCATAAAACCGTCGTTGCCAGGCATCTTCGGCGATGCGTCCTTCGTTCATCAATCGAAGCAACGCCCCGTAGGTGCTCACATTATTAAAGCCGTGGTCGTGTACCCCGATGTGGGTCACATGCACCGCCATGGCATCGATGGTTTGCTGACGACCGATGTCGAGAAACTGCTCGTCGCCGGTCGCGTCGAATTGCAGCAAGCAACTGCCATACTGGAACCCCTGGGTCCATTCGGTCCACCCTTGGGCCTGGTATTTGCCATCGACCGTAAACACCGGCGACGGTGCCCCGGTCTCCCAGCGCGATTCGATGCGTTGCAAGCGGTCGGCCGAAGCTTGCCACATGCGCTCGATGGCTGGCAATAGATCGGATGGCGAGAGGGACTGTGCGGTATCGATCATCAAAATCGGCCCTTCACGTCTGTTTATCTGAATAGGTGAAAATAAGAGATCGGCTATTCCGAAATTGTAACCCAGAGTTAGCTTTTCGGTGAGGGTTGCCTACCGCCGGGTCGATTGGCTGGGAGCGATGGTTTAGAATCGAACTTGTCTCGCGGCGGGACCCTCATCACGGCATTCCAACTCGGATGGCATGCCGCCCTTCGCATAACTTGCTCCCTCTTTTGCAAACCATGTCTTCTGCCACTTTGCCTGCGACGGCCTGCGAGCTTCGCAACTCCGTTCAACGAATTGTTAACGAAACCCCGGTTTGGGATCTGCACACGCATCTCTATCCCCCAACGTTCGGCACTCCCCTGGCCGGCACCGGGCGGCAGGCGGCCGATCCGCGGGGCCTCATGCTCTGGGGTATCGACGAACTGCTGACCTACCACTACCTGGTGGCCGAAGTGTTTCGCGTGGTGCCATCGCGACGATTTGCCTACAAAGACTTTTGGAACCTTAGCAAACAAGAGCAGGCCGACCACATTTGGAAGCACTTGTTCCTCGAACGCTCGCCGGTGAGCGAAGCCTGCCGCGGGGTGCTCACGACGCTCAAGATGCTGGGACTCGATCCGGCCGAACGCGATCTCAACGTGCATCGGGCGTGGTTTGCCGAGCAGAATGCCGACGAGCACATCAATCGCGTGATGGAAGTCTCCGGCGTGTCGCGCATCACGATGACCAACGACGTGTTCGACGACAACGAACGCGAACGCTGGTTGTCGGACGGTAGCCTGGGCACCGATTCGCGTTTCGTGCCGGTGCTGCGGTTCGACAAGCTGCTGTGCGACTGGCAAGCCGCGGCCAAACAACTGGCCGGCTGGGGTTTCAGCGTGGGGCTTACCATCAATCAGAAGACCATCGCTGGTGTCCGTCGGTTCCTCGAAGAGTGGATCGATCGCACGGGAGCGGTCTATTGCGCGGTGAGTCTGCCGCCGACGTATTACTACAGCGGTTCCGACGATCCCGATCCAGGCAACATCATCTTCCGCCAGGCAGTGCTGCCGCTGTTGGCCGAACGCAATCTTCCGATGGCCATGATGATCGGCGTCACTCGGGCCACGAATCCTCGGTTGAAAGTCGCTGGCGACTCGGTCGGTCAGGCCGATGTCTCGTCGGTCGCCCAGCTTTGTGCCGATTTCCCCAACAACCGTTTCCTGGTCACCCTGCTCTCGCGGGAAAACCAGCACGAACTCGCCGTGACGGCTCGCAAGTTCGACAACTTGATGCCATTCGGTTGCTGGTGGTTCCTCAACAATCCTTCGCTGATCGAAGAGATCACCCGCATGCGGATGGAACTGCTGGGCACTTCGTTTGCTCCGCAGCATTCCGACGCCCGCGTGCTCGAGCAACTGGTCTACAAGTGGTCGCACAGCCGTACGATTATCGCCAACGTGCTGGCCGACAAGTACGCCGATCTCGCCACGGCTGGCTGGCCAGTGTCGGAAGACGAAGTGCGTCGCGATGCAAAACTTCTGTTGCACGATAACTTTGCCGATTTCGTTGCTGGTAAGTAAATTCTCAAGAAGAATCGCTACCACTCGACTAGATAAAGTGGGTATGATCGAGTGAGATCCGTGGCAGTCAACCACCAACCCGTCGAGAGTTCCATGATGCGCGTCCCCTGCAATCTCTATCGTCTTGCATTCATCACGCTTGCGATTGGCATCGCCAGCCCGATATTTGCAGCGGAGCTGGGTGTGAAGCTCGACGACGATGGGGCGGCGATCACCATCGACGGCGAACTGTTCACCAAATACCTCACCGACGGTGGTAACAAGCCGATCCTGTTTCCGGTGATCGGCCCGACTGGCGAGCCGGTCACGCGCAACTATCCGATCAAGCCGGCCGTGGAGCATGAAAAGAAGGACCACCCCCATCATCGCTCCATCTGGTTTGGATACGAAGGTATCAACGGGCTGAACTTCTGGCACGAACCGAAGGAACTCGACAAGCTGGCCGAACATGATGGCAAGCAAGTGCATAAGAAGTTCTCCAAGATTGAACTCGATGGTGAGACCGTGCTGATTGTTGCCGAAAACGACTACGTAGACCGCAACGATAAGGTAGTGGCGAAAGACGAACGCACTCTCCGCTTCGGCGTGGATGGCGACATGCGATGGATCGACTACACGATTAAGCTCTGGTCGCCCGAAGGGCCGCTCGTGATCGGCGACACCAAGGAGGGAGCCTTTGCGGTGCGAGTTGCCGGCACGATGAAAGTGACCGAGAAACTCGGCGGTACTATTCTCAATAGCCATGGCGATGTCGATACCGAAGCCTGGGGCAAGCCGGCCAGTTGGGTCGACTATTCTGGCCCCGTGAAAGACGATGTCGTCGGCATCGCGATTCTCGCCCACCCCAGCAGCTTGAAGGCCGAGCCTCGCTGGCATGTCCGCGATTACGGGCTGTTTGCTTCCAATCCGATTGGGGCTAGCAACTATTCGGGCGGTGCCGAGACCGGTGGGCTCGAACGTGCCGAAGGCGAACCGATTGTGCTTCGCCATCGCATCGTCTTGCACAAAGGCAACAGCGAGCAAGCCAAGATTGCCGAAGTGTATGAAGCGTACAGCAAGACCGAATAACCCTCTCTCGGTTAGTCGGCCAATCGACGCTCAATCGGCAAGCCCTAACTCTTCGCACACGGCCAATACGTCGCCGAATGGCAAGTGCGTGAGCTTGCCAAAGCTGGGATGACCGCGGAGTTTCGCCCGCGAAGCTGCTGGCGAGGTCACTCCGCACAGAAACCGGGTGGTCTGCCTGGCGGTCGCGAGCGCTTCGTGTCGCTCGGCGACGATCTGCTCGATCACCTTGCGATCGCTGGCAACAAGCTCCGGCGGGGCGGCTACCAGCGGGCGACCTTTGCCCCCCAGGCAACGATCGCAATGCCCACACGACGAGCGATGCTCGCCGAAATAGGCAAGCAACGTTTGCGTCAGGCACTCGTCGGCCTCGGCCAAAGTAACCACGTGTTGGATGCGTTCTAAATCGTCTTGCTCACGCGAGCTGAAACGTTCGACCAGCAGGTCGACCAAGCCCTGGCGATCGGCCACCTGCTTGGCGATGTGGTAGCCATGCCGAATGCCGGTGGACTCGAGCGTGAGGTCGCCACGCTGATCGAGATAGTCAAGCGCGGCAATAATGCGGTCACGAGGTTCTCCCAGAGTTTTGCTCGCCTGGGCGACGTCGATGGTCAGCCAAGTCCTGCCCCGCTTCGACTGCTTGAACACGTTGGCGATAAAGCTCGCCCGGGCGTCGTCGAAACGAGCGAGAATCTCTGCCGACGACCGCAAAGGCTTGAACCGATACTGGGTAAACAAGGCACCGGTCGGCCGCAATACGTTTTCCAGTTCCAAGTAAGTGAGCAAGGTCCGCACCACCAGATCGCGAACGTCGTGATGATGCGATAGCTCGTAGTGCGACACCTCTACGTAATCGGTGTGCGGTGCATCGGCCGGCCCCAGCACTTCGTCCACCAGGTTGGCCACTGCGGTGCGGGTGGGGGTGTCACCATAGCTGAAGTTCTCGAGCGTGATCACGTCGTCAGCGCAGCCAAATAGCTCGCAATGTGCCGAAAGCCCATCGCGCCCCGCCCGACCGATCTCCTGCATGTAGCTCTCGAGCCCCTTCGGCAGGTTGTAGTGATAGACCGCTCGAATGTTTGCTTTGTCGATACCCATGCCGAACGCGATGGTCGCGACGATCACCTGATCGCCGGCGGCCATGAATTCGTCCTGGATCGCCGCACGGCGTTCGGTGCCAAGCCCAGCGTGATACGCCTTGGCTTTGATGCCAGCGGCCATGAGTGTTTCGGCCACCTGCTCGGCGGTTCGCTGCAGAGTGACATACACAATCGCCGGTTCCACGGGGCGGCTTTTGATTCGTTCGACCAATCGCTGTCGGCGTTCGTGGTCGTCCTTGCAAGGTGTCGCGTGCAAGTGCAGATTCGGTCGATAAAATCCGGTTTGCACCACGTCGCCCTCGTCGATCGAAAACGCCTCGGCGATGTCGACCGACACTTCCGGCGTAGCCGTGGCGGTGAGCGCCAAGACGCGGGGGATCGACAGCTTGCTCGCCAGCGACGCAATTCGCAAATAGTCGGGCCGAAAATTGTGCCCCCACTGACTGATGCAGTGCGCCTCGTCGACCGCTAGCAAGGCGACATTGACTTGTTCGAGCAATTTCAGAAAACGTTCGTTGCCAAATCGCTCGGGCGAAACGTACAGTAGCTGTGTACGTCCGGCATGCAGATCGTCGAACACTTGCAGATTTTCGTCGCGAGTGAGCGACGAGTCGAGCCGGGCCGCGGCGATGCCTTTCGATTGCAGGAAGTCGATTTGTCCCTTCATCAGTGCAATCAGCGGCGAAACCACCACCGTTAAACCGTCGAGCACCAAAGCGGGTAGTTGATAGCACAGACTTTTGCCACTGCCAGTGGGGAACACCGCGAGCGACGATCGCCCTGCCAGCAGGCAGCGGATCACCTCCCCCTGCCCCGCCCGCAGCGAGGTGAAGCCAAACGTGCTCTTCAGCACCTCGGCCGCTTGATCGGGAATATTGAGTGTGGTGGAATCCAATGTTCTGTCTTCCGCAGTTGAGGACATAACGCTTCTCGTTGGCAACCGTATTGCTGCCGACAATTCTACCATCGATCGTGATCAGCTGCTCCCCGACACGATGTCAGCAGATGCGATTAATATTCATTAGTACACCACCCCATCATAGCGATTGCCGGCCGAATTGCAACGTTAAACCAGGAAAAACAGGCAATAGAAAACCAGCAGGAACACCCCAGAATCGCCCAGCCCCCTAGTGCATGACAGCCAAAATCGGTTTATCCTAGTACACAGTTCCATTTTTCGTTCCTGTTTGGGAGTTATTGTAATGCGTAAGTTTGCATTTATGTTTGCGGTAGCTGGTGCCCTGGTTTGTGGGCTCGGCTGCTCGTCGGATACCGTTGAGAAGACCGAAGAAGCTGGTGCCGCTGCGGGCGAAGCCATCGAAAGCGCCGCTGGCGACGCGGTGGAAGGTGCCAAGGAAGCTGCGGAAGCAGTGGAAGAAGGCGTGAGCGACATGGTCGACGGTGCTGAAGATGCTGCCGACGATGCCGAAGAAGCCGTAACCGGCGACAGCGAATAATTCTATTCGCCATCGAAGCAATGCAAGGGCGATGGCGACTCGGAGGGCCCCGAATCGCCATCGCCTATTGTTTTTTTGAGTGAGAGATACGTGTGATGGATAACGCAATTGCAACTCAGGTTGCCGAGTGGCTCGCCGAGGCGGAACATGCGGTGGTGTTTACCGGAGCCGGCATGAGCACCGAGAGCGGCATTCCCGACTTTCGTTCACCCGGTGGAATCTGGACTCGCTTTCGTACGGTTTACTACGACGAGTTCATGGCGAGCCCCGATGCCCGCCGCGAATACTGGCATCAAAAAGCGATGGGACATCGCGAGTTTGCCGACTCGCAGCCAAACGCTGGCCACCTGGTGATCGCCAAGTGGGAGTCGGCCGGCAACATCCGCGGGGTCATCACCCAGAATATCGACGGGCTGCATCAGATTGCTGGCAACCAGCAGGTGCTTGAGCTCCACGGCACCGCCCGCCAGATCGAATGCCAAGACTGCGGCGCCCGCTTCGACGCCGAACCGTTGGTCGCGCAGTATCTCGAGACCGACGAAGCTCCCAAGTGCACCGAGTGCCCGAAGGGTCGGCTGAAGCATGCAACCGTTTCGTTCGGGCAGTCGCTTCCGACCGCGGTGCTCAGCAAGGCGGCCAGTTGGTCGCAGGAAGCCGATCTGATGCTGGCGATCGGTTCGTCGCTAGTAGTAAATCCGGCAGCCGAACTCCCAGTGATCGCCAAACGCAGCGGCAGCCGACTGGTGATCATCAACCGCGATCCAACGCCGCTCGACACGATGGCCGACCTGGTAATCCCCGGCTCGATCGGCGAGGTGCTTACCGCTATCGACCAGGCAGGCTAGCATCGGGAAATTGCTTGCCCTGCCCTACGCTCTTTTGCTTGGCGAGCCTTGCAGCTTGGCGAGCATCGCCTGGTCGATTTTGCTCTTCACCGTGCGGCGGTCGATTTCCATTTGCTTGGCCACCGCTTCGTAAGTGCCATGCTTCGCGTACAACCAGGTTGCGTAGCTACGCAGCATTTGCTCGGCCGACAACTTGCCCGACTCGGCGTTTGCCAACCATTCGACTCGCGACACTTGCTGTGGTGTGTGGGGGCGGTACTCTCCTCGCACCAAGATGTTGCGGACACACTGCTCGAGTTCGCGAATATTCCCCGGCCAGGCGTAGTCGGCCGGCAGGTTCTTGGCGATCCACTGCAGGGCCTCGCTGGCGAGGGTGTTCGCCTCGCCGGGAGCAATTCGCTCGGCGAGCAGCAACACCAATCCCTCAAGCGCAGCAGGACGATCGGCCAACTGGGCCGCGAGGCTCGGGGTTTCGATCAGATCGGCGCACAATCGATAGAACAAATCGTGCCGGAATTGTCCGCTATGCATTTCGGCCGCCAGGTCGCGATTGGTCGCTGCGATGATCTTACCAGCGAACGTTCGCTCGTTCGACTCTCCGATGCGACAATAGGTACGCTGCTGCAACACACGCAACAGTTTCACCTGGATGGTCATGTCGAGCTCGCCGATCTCGTCGAGAAACACCGCTCCGTGCGGCCGACACGCTTCGAGCCAGCCCACGCGATCGGCATCGGCACCGGTAAACGCTCCGCGGCGATGACCAAACAATTCCGACTCGATCAACGTCGGCGATAACGCGGAGAGATTGAGCGGGGTGAATGCGCACGAGTGATCTTCGACAAACCGTTCTTGCTCAGGGTCGAAGCTCAGGTACTGCGACATGGCAATCGAGCGGGCGACAAGCTCCTTACCGGTGCCCGACGGTCCCGTAATCAGCGTTGGCAGTTCGCGAAGCGAGTGATACAGGCTCCGTCGATACCGCTGTAGGTCGTGCGTGAAAATCGATTGCCATACCTGTTCGCGGAGTCGAGCCACGGGAAGCGACTCGCCGAGGATACAATCGAAGATGTGCTTGAACGCTCGCCGCACTTGAAACAAGCAGGCGAACAAATGGGCGGCCGCCTGTCGGTCGTGCCCCACCCTCGCGGTGCCGGAAAAGAACAACTGGTACTCGCTCCAGAACTCTCGCCAGACGCGATGCCGCTTTGCTTGGGTCGCGGTGCCTGCGATCTCGTCGATCTTTCGCACCGCGACGTGACGGTAATACAGCACGTAGGTGGCGAGGGCGTCGTACTGCTCCTGCAACTGGCGGTCGAATGTCTCGCCAGCCTGCAGCTTTTCGCGCATGCGGACCGCCATCTCATCAGCCCGCTCGGTCAGCAGGGCGACGTTCGGCCGCTCTTTTAATCGGGTATGCGGAGTGCGACTCCACAGCTCGTCGTCGTCGGGTCGGTAGGCATCGCCGAGGGCCTGCCGCTCCAACTCCAACCGCTCGCGGCTAAAGGGATTGCTGTTGTTCAGCTTGGCCAGCGTCTCCAGAAACTGCGTATCAGCTGCATTCATGGGAATTTCTCTCGCGATCACTCACTGTACACACCACCTACATTCAATGTACTTCGGATTATAACACCGCGCCGTCATCCAAGGGGTCGAATATCCATAACTCTTTCTGATTAAATGACTTACGACATCTACAGAATCGTTGGCACACCCGTTGCTTTAGAGAGCTAGCAATGGGACCCCTTGCGTCCCCCCACGCACAACAAGGGAAAAAGGGAAACTGAAATGAACCACTCTTACAACGAACTCATGGAGGCCATCGACTCCCTGCAGCGACATGTCGCTACATGGCGCGAGTCGGGGCGGATCTCACCCCAGCAGGCCGACACGCTGTCGCAGACCTATCACCAATGGGCGTCGGAGCTCTCTCCGAATCTCGACTACTCGGGAGCCCTCCCCGCCCGCCAGCTCTGCCTCAACGATCAGCTACCGCTGGCGGCCGAGCTTCAACAGCTCAAGTTTGTGAGCCAGGAGGTTCGCCGCCAGGTGTCGCACAACCGCCTGACACAAGAGCAAGCCGAACAGTTCATCGGCGAGCTATCGACTCGCCAGCAAGAAGTTGAAGAACTACTGTCCAAGTCGGTACACGTTACCGGCCCTGGCCCCGCGGCGAAGAAGCAACTCGACTTCCGTACCCTCATCGAATACCTAGTCGACCCGCGCAGCCTACAAGCTCTCATGATGACCGGCGGCGGTCTGCTGGTGCTGGGGCTCGTGCTCTGGCTATGGACTTGCGGCGTATTTGCGAACCCCAAGGTGCTCGCCAGCTGTGTCGGTGGAGCCAACCTTGCGTTGCTCGCTGGTGGTGTCGCGATGGTTCGCCGTAGTCGCTACCAAACCGCCGGCAACGCCATGACGTTGCTTGCTTGCCTGGTGCTGCCATTGAACTTGTGGCTCTACTCGGCTCAAGGGCTGATCACCATCGAGGGAGGGGGTCACCTGTGGGTGCCGGCCGTGATCTGTTGCGCCATCTACGCGGGAGTCGCCAGGCTATTGAAAGATGCCAAGTTCGTGTACGCCCTGGTGGGTGGCATCACGATGACTGGCCTACTATTCCTGGCCGATAACAGCGTATCGCACTTCTGGGAGGTCATCGCTCCCTCGACGTTCCTCGTGGTGCTCGGTACCGCTTGTGTGCATGCCGAGCGTTTGTTTAACGAAAACGATGGCCCCTTTGGCAGGGCGAAGTTCGGCCGGGCGTTCTTTGTTGCCGGCCACTTTGTGATGGCAGCCGGGTTGCTCGTGCTGCTCGGCGGGCGGTTGGTCGGTTGGTTCTACGCTCCGCTGTTTGCCGACCTCGGTTGGTTTGCCGAACCGGTTGTCGCCGAACAAGCGTGGGCACAGCTCTGGGCGTTTGCCTTGGCTGGCCTCGGCACTTACACCTACCTCTACTCGCAAGTGGTCGTGAATCCTCAAGGCCGTCGCTACGCTCACTCGGCCGTGCTGACGCTGCTGTGGTGCGAGGTGATGCTGCTCGACTTGCTCAACCTTCCTCGCATCGAATCGGTTGCCATGCTGGTGCTTGGTTCGACCGGACTGGCCGCGCTGTTGCTCTCGACCGTTTCGCAACAGAAGGTAAAAGTACTCGACACGCTGAGCCACATGTTCAGTGGACTGGGGGCGGTGTGCACGCTCGGTGCTGCTGCCTGGGGTGGTTTGGCCTTACTGCGTGGGCTGCTGGTGGAAACTGGAGCCCCTGTCGATTTCACCTTCGATGCGTACTACGCCATCGCGATGGCGGTGGCCTCGCTGGCCTGCGTGTTGGCCATGTTCCTGCGACGCACTGCTACCGGCACCCTGCAAGTGGTTTACAGCTACGCCCTGGCGTTGCCGGTGCTTGGACTCGCAACCACCGCGCTGACTTCCGCGGGTGTGACTTCGCTGGCGATGCTGCTCCCTTGCCTGGCAGTGCTGGCGTTGGCCATGGAGTTTGCCACTCGGTTGTCGTCGTCCGCGAGCCCGGCTCGTCACTTGGGTTACTCACTGGTAACGACCACCGTCGTGCTGCTGGCACTGTCGGCCGCGAGCCTCGCCGGCCTGGCAGGTGAACTCGCCGATTACGATCAGCTGACACTCAGCTTGTTCTACGGCATGACCGCTGGCACGCTGGCCCTGGCGACACAACGCAAAGGCCAACCAGCCACGGCTGCCCTGTCGGTGCTCTGCGGCGGACTGGCTGCCTGGCAGATGTTGGCCTTCGCGGGACTCGGCGACTTTGCCCCGATCATAGCCGCCGGCGTTGCTGGCTTGGTTACCATGCTGTTGTCGCGGCTGTTTGCCAAAGACGAAGCGGCCGACGAAGATCGCTTGACCACCTCGATGGTACTGATGCACGTGGGATTGGTCCTGGTATCGCTCGGCAGTGCGGGTGGATTGTTCCTGACCATGGGACGAGTTGCAGTGAACGATGCGGCTACCAGCCTGGTAATGCTGATGGGCGTGCAGATAGGTACCGCCTTGCTGGCTTCGTGGCTCGCTCCTTCGGTGGAGTGGAAACGTGCCATGCGACTGCTCGCTGGCTTGCACCTGCTCGGCATGGTGGTTGTCATCAACATGCTGTCGGCACTCACCTTCTGGCAACGTGGCGAACTGCTCACCCTGGCAGCCGGCGTGCTGCTGCTCGGTGCTGGTCACCTGCGGTGGCGAACCGAAGGCGAGAGTCGCGACCCGATGGTCGATCTGCAACTGCTGGTCGGCAGCCTGCTGAGCACCGCTCCCTTGGTGCTGGGACTCATGGCCCAACGCTTTGGCGACTACCAACCGACCGTTGGTTTCCTGATGCTGCACGAACTGGGTGCCTTGGTCTTAGGTCTGCTGCTCTTGGGAGCCGGCGTGCTGTGCCGCATACGTGTTACCACGGTACTCGGCAGTGCTACCCTACTCACTTGGGTGGTTAGCCTGGTCGCCTTGGTGTTCCGTTTGCCAGAACTGCAGAACGCAGCCTTCTACATGATGGTAGGTGGCGGATCGTTCTTCGGAGTCGCCGTGCTGCTGAGTGTGTACCGCGACCGGTTGCTGTCGCTGCCCGATCGCATCCGCAAGCACGAAGGCATGTTCCGGGTGCTCGAATGGCGATAACCACACCGAGCGAAAAAAGCAGGAAGTACTCCAAGCTTTCCATCGCTCCGACGAAGTAATCGTAACGCGAGCCAGTATGCTCGCCTTGTAACAACCGAGTCCTCCTTCTCACCCAGGGAGGAACCGCAGGAGGGGGTGCTACGCGGGCCCATCGTACCGCCCGCAACGCCCCCCTCCACACCATTCCCTCTCCCCGCGTTATCAGGGGGTTACTGAACGCGGGGGGAATGTGCGTGGCAGTCCGTCGGTAGGGTTATTCCCTTACCCTTCCGACGGGCTGTTTTTTTATTGATAGAACGCACTGTGGCAAGTCGCCACCTGGCGACAACATCTCTTCAGCCAATTCTCACAGGCGCAGCCCGGCCGCACGCTTCTCCAGGCCGGCGAATCTCACCGCGCTAAGCTCTCTCCAGCTTCCATTCACGGCTTTTCAAATCGTGAAAGTTTTCGCTGGGAAATGGCCACCAGTGGTGTTCTAATGGACAGATATCGATTGGTTTGTTTTTGTACGCCTGTGATTGGAGACGGATATGGTTTAACGAAGTGTGAGGAGAACACCATCAGCAGGTTGACGTGCAAGCGGATGGAAGGAGCGATCCCTGGTCGCGAATTCGATTCAGGCTGGCGTTCACTGCTGCGCTGCTTGAAACCATACGAGTTGCGATCGAGATCTTTCGGTCGCCAGAAGATTTTGACCGTCGCCAACCAGTTCAAGACCTTGGAGTCAGAAAAAAAGGAACCCATGCCTCATCAACAATCCGTAGGCAGGAGTCATCATTGCCCCAGACCTCGCCGCCTGAAAATAGATTCCCACCGGTGGGAATCTATTTTGGGCAACTTCGCCAAAGGTGTTGACGTAACTTACTGCACACCAACTACTTGCACCGTGGCAGAACGGCCAAATCAATTTTCCCACTCGATCGTGTTTTGGGTAAATGGGAATCTATTTTCCCCGTTCGCCCCCCGCTCGGTGGTGGTTCGTCGGCAGTCGACTCCGCACCGCACTCGACAGGCGAGTGGCTTCTTGTTCTTTGGACCTCAATTCCAATTCTTCGTAAAAAAAGTCGGCTGCTGCAACGACTCTGCCCGCGGACCAGTGGTTTCGGGCGGGCTAGCAGCTAAACTAAGCAGATTAGTTGAGTTGAATTCGGAATATTCGACACCCGTCGGCGAGCGGCGACTCGCTACGACTTTTCCCACTTACGCATCTCAAATGCTTGGAGCCCTCGATGTCGTCTGACGCCTCGCTTCCCTGGTATCGCCAGCTTACCGCGTATCACTGGTTCGTGTTTGCCGTGGCTTCGGCCGCCTGGTTTTTCGATTGTCTCGACCAGCGACTCTTCTCGCTCGCTCGCGTCCCGGCGCTCGAGGAGCTGACCGCAACGGTCGAAGGGGCCGACGTTCAGGCGCTCGGCAAAGAGGTGACCGCGATCTTCCTGGTCGGCTGGGGCATCGGTGGTTTGATTTTCGGCGCACTCGGCGACCGATTCGGCCGGGCCAAAATGCTAACCCTTACCGTGTTTATCTATTCGATCTGCACCGGGGCCAACTTCTTTAGCCATGCGGTGTGGGACTTTGCCTTATTCCGCTTCCTGACCGGGGTCGGCGTCGGCGGCGTGTTCGGCCTGGCGGTCGCACTGATTGCCGAAACCGTACCAAATGGCGCCCGCGCCGGCGCGCTAGCGATGCTGCAGATTCTGTCGGTCGTTGGCAACATCACCGCGGTGGGGGTGAAGTCGATTATCGACAATCTGGAGAACTCCGGCACGATTACCGCTGGCGATGGCTGGCGATGGATGTTCCTGGTGGGTGCCATTCCCGCAGCATTGGTGGTACTGACCCAGTTCTTCCTCAAAGAACCTGAGCCATGGCTCCGGGCGAAAGAAGCCGGCACGCTACCGAAGGGGGCATTGCTCGCTCCCTATGCTGGGTTGCTTCGCGACACCCAGTGGCGACGCAATTTAATCGTGGGTGCGGTATTGGCGTCGACCGGCGTGATCGGTCTCTGGGCCATCGGCGAGTTCACGACCGACTTGCAGCGAGTGGTGTTTAGCCAGCATTACGAAGAGGTCAACGCCGCGAATCTGGAACAAGGCTTACCGGCCATCGATGTTGCTGCCGAGGTGAAAAGCGCCAGAAACACGGCCTTCCTCTTGCAGATGCTCGGGGCTGCGATCGGCATGTGGGTGTTCGCCAAGATTGCGGAGTTCATGGGCCGCCGCACCGCGTTCGCCCTGGCGTTTATCTCGGCCTTCTTCATCACCGCTGGCGGTTATTGGATTCTATCTTCTCCCATGCATGCTTACATCATCATGCCATTGATGTTCGGTACCCAGCTCGGCATGTTCTCGCTGTACGCGATTTACCTGCCGGAGTTGTTCCCGAGCCGACTGCGGAGCACCGGTACGTCGTTCTGCTACAACCTGGGACGGTTCGGCGCGGCCGCCGGCGGTTTGACCTCGGCCTGGATCAGCACTGCAATGTTTGGTGATCTTGCCTCGCCAACGAAAGAGCGCTATGCCGCGATTATCATGTGCTCGATCTACCTGATTGGCCTTTCGGCGTTGCCGTTTGCCCCGGAAACCAAGGACAAGCCGCTGCCTGAATAGCACCGCGTTTGCCCCCTGCGTTGCCATTTGCTGCATGCACGGGGAGAGTGATAACTACAAAGAAATCGCCCCTGCGATCGGTCGACCGCAGGGGCGATTTCGGGTTTTAACGACTAAGGAGCACCCTTAGATGGCATCGGTTTGGGCATCGGTCGCATGGCAGCAACCGCCGGAGCAACCAGTGCCTGACTCGCAGGTGGCCGGAGCCGAGATGGTTGCTGTAGCTTCGCCGCAGCAGCCAGGCTTCTCGCAACAACCTTCGGCGGTGCACTTCGCACAGTCGCAATCCTCGCACTCACAGAGTACGCAATCGCATTCGTCGCAGGTGGTGCCATCGCAGTCGCACGACTCGCAAGGGCAGTCCTCGCCGCAACAACAATCGGCCGGGGACGGAGCGGAGTCGCTCGTGCCGTTGGCGCGAACCGCATAGGTACCAATCGATCCAACCGCCAACAAGGCAACCAAAGTGAACAGAGTTTTCATGCTATATTTCTCTCTAGGAAATCAATGGAACACAGATAGATACAAATCGCTTGGAGTGAATCGCAGCGAGTGCATCATAAGATCCACCGACAGAGCCGTTCGCGTCGGGGAGTGAAGTGTTCGAGAGAGGCCAACTCGCAGTACCGGAGTTCCGGATTTGCGGGTGGTAGCTTGAAAATATCGCAAGGCACCGCCAGGAGATCGAGCAGGCTGACCGTCGAACCATGGTTCGACGAATCGTCGCTCGGCCCGGGAGCAAATGGCTCGCGCGGCTCCGGCGGCTGACAACAAGGACACTCGCACTCGTGCGAGCCACAGTCGTCGCAACACGCGGACGATTCCTGGCAACAGGTCGCCCCACAGCCTGCGTCGGCACAACAATGCGAGCAAGCCGGACCGGCCGACCGCACCGGACTAGTCGAATCAACCAACGCCGCCAGGTGCGCCTGACCGCCGCAAACACAGGGCAAACCACCGTCGAACAACGTCATCACCATCCCCAGGCAAGCCAGGCTCACCAAGGAAAGGACAACCGAATTCCGGCGGAAGCGTTGCACTGCAGTTCTCGACTAGAGGAAAAAGCGACGCTGGTGGTTGTAGCACCGCTGCCCACCAATCCCAAGTCCAAACGAAACGAATGCTATCGCAGCCAAGGGATCGGTCAGTTTTGATACTACGAAAGCAAGCAGCCATCGGTTCAGCGAAAATCGTCGCGAACTTCGCCCGCAATCCAGACACGTCTCCCTTTATTTGGGGGTTTTGGCGATACTATGTAAGATAAGCTACCCATCAGCGGCGGATTGGTGCTGTTGCTCGTAAACGACTGCCGACACTGAACTTACCCACTCGTTATTCCCCGGCCTCCACAACTTCGCCCCTCAATCGAACAGCTACCTGCGAGGTGGCAACTTGGTTGTTGTGTGCCGCTTCAGAGACCTAAATCACTATGTTTCGCGCCCGTCAGCGATTTGGAAAATACATCATTGAGCGGAAAATCGCCGAAGGGGGATTCGCCATAGTGTATCAAGCGCGGGACACCATTGAGGGCATTCGGGTTGCGATCAAGATGCCGTACGAGCATCTGATCAGCTCGAACATGCTCGACGAGTTCCGGCAGGAAGTTCGCCTGGTCGCCCGACTCGACCACCCGAACATCTTGCCGCTGAAGTACGCCGATTACATCGATGGCAAGTTTGTGATCATCACCGCGCTGGGCGATATGAGCCTCGACGACCGGTTGTCGCGACGGTTGTCGCCGAGCATTGCGCTCGACTACGCCGATCAGATGATTGCCGCGGTGGCCTACGCTCATAGCGAGCGAGTGGTGCACTGCGATATCAAGCCTGACAACTTCCTGATCTTCCCTGGGCACCAGATTCGGCTCACCGACTTCGGCATCGCTCGCGTTGCCCAGCATACGCTCAAAGGTTCGGGAGCGGGCACGCTAGGGTACGTAGCGCCGGAACAAGCGATGGGGCAGGTATCGCCGCGGTCCGACGTCTTCTCGCTCGGCATCACGATCTATCGCATGCTCACCGGGCGGCTACCAAGCTTCCCCTACGAGTGGCCGCTAGAAGGGTACGACCGCCTGCGGGCGAAGGTGCATCCCGACTTCATCTCGGTGCTGCAGCGAGCCATGGAATCGGACGCCCGGCGACGTTTCCGCGACGCAGTGCAGTTCGAGCACGCTTACGACTCGGTTCGCTCGCGAGCGCTGAAGGCCACCAGTGCGAAGACACCAACCGGCAAGACCTCGCGGGCCCTCGACTGGCGAGCGGTGCAGCGCAAAGAGTTCCTCAAACTCTACGGGGCCGAATTAGAGGCTAAATACGAATGCGACAAATGTAGCGGTCCTGTCTCCGAATCGATGCACGCCTGTCCTTGGTGCGGCAAAAAACGCAAAAAGCATAATGACGATACAAAGTATCCCCAATGCTGCCCCCGTTGCCATCGTGGCATGAAGCTCGACTGGGTTTATTGCCCTTGGTGCTACGGCCCTGGCTTCGAACCTTCGTCCGAGCGACAATATTCGGACAAGCGCTACACGGCAAAGTGTACGAATGCCAAATGCGAACGTAAACTACTGATGCCGTTCATGCGGTACTGCCCCTGGTGTCAGACGAAAGTACGACGCCGTTGGCAGCTACACGGATCGGGCCAGACTTGCCAGCGATGTGGCTGGGGCGTGGCGGGTGATCACTGGAGTTACTGTCCATGGTGCACGAAGGCACTGAAAACAATTCGGTAGCGGTAGCGGAGGCTGACGCCCGGGTGATGCCTCGCGCAAAGCTGCTGACGGCATCCAACATGGACGCGCCGGTTGAGATGCCATTGTCCGATCGCATGGTCGCCATGGTCTCGCAGCGCTCGCCGACCAAGGAAACCGCCAACGAAGACTCCGCAGCCCTGCTGCCCTGGGGCGACGACGCGGCCGTGCTGGTCGTGGCCGACGGCCTGGGAGGCTCCGCCCTCGGCGAGGAAGCCTCGGCCCTGGCGGTGCGCCGCATACGCCTGGCCATGAGCCAGGCTGATCCCGAGCATGTGATGCTGCGGTCGGCGATCCTCAACGGCATCGAAGCCGCTAATCGCGACGTGCTGGAACTCGGACGCGGGGCCGCGACGACGCTCGCCATTGCCGAAGTCACCAACTCGACCATCCGCACCTATCATGTCGGCGATTCAGGCATCTTGCTCTTCGGTGGGCGGGGGAAGCTGAAACTCGAAACAATGGCCCACTCCCCTGTCGGCTATGGGGTGGAAGCAGGCCTGCTCGACGCGAACGATGCGATGCATCACGAGGAACGGCATCTCGTCTCAAACGTCGTGGGAGATGCGAATCTGCGGATTGAGATTGGCTCGGAAACCCGCTTCGCTCAACGCGATACGTTGGTGCTCGCCAGCGACGGGCTGTTCGATAATCTTCACTCCAAGGAGATCATTAGCATCGCCCGCAAAGGCCCGGTCGCCAAGGCCTGCGAAGCACTGCGAGCCCTGGCTCGGGAGCGAATGATCGAACCGAAGGAAGGGATGCCGTCGAAGGCCGACGACCTGACGATTGTTGTGTGCCGGTAGCGTTCGGCTAGTCGATAGCTCTTCGACAGCAAGGGACGTGCGTCAGATGCCGCATCCCATTTTTCGGATGGGGCGTTCATGTAGTCGATAGGTGTTGCGAATCAATTCAATTCGGTCGATCACTTCGAGGAACGCCTGAACGAGTTGCGAATCCCACTGTGATCCAGCACCTTCTTCGAGAATGCTCAGTGCCTTTTGCGTCGGCATACCATTGCGGTAGGGACGATCGCTGGTCATCGCATCCCAGGCGTCGACGATGGCAAGAATCCGCCCATCTAGCGGTATTTTGTCTCCTGACAGCCCATCGGGATAGCCAGAGCCATCGACTTCTTCATGATGGTGCAACACACCTGGAAGCACGTACTTTAACTGTGCAAGGTCTTGAAGAATCGACCAGCCTTCATCCGGATGTCGCTTGATTTCGGCGAACTCCTCGTCGGTCAAACGGCCTGGCTTCTTCAACACCGCGTCGCTCACGCCGATTTTGCCAACGTCGTGAAGCAGTCCGGTCATATAAATACGTTCGCAGGCTTCTTCGTCGTAGCCCACCCGTTCGGCGAGCACCTTAGCGTACAAGGCAACACGTTCGCTATGGCCACAGGTGTATTGATCCTTGGCATCGAGCGCCGACACAAGCGACCGCACCACGTTTACCAGCATTTGCTCTTTCTCTTGGAACAAATCGCAGTTGCTCGCGTGCGTCGCAAGAATGGAGACCGTGGTACATAGTAGCGAGGCTTCGCTGGTGCCGAACTCGTAGTGACTCAGCTCCCAGTCGCTACTTGGATCGAATCCTTCCGGCAGCTGGCGATTCGCGGCCAGCATCCAGCCGTAGTGTGTACTACCTGATTTAATCGGAGTAAGAATAAAGTCGCGAACGCCATTTAGTTCGCTGGCTTCAGGCAAGCGATGAATGTGGTTCTTCACCACTGGCTGATCACAATAAGACTGGCCAAACAACTCGACGACACGACTTAGCAAATGACCATCCACTGGCTTAGGCCCCCACACGAGGGCAGGTACTGCTCGCAGTGGCCCCAAACCTTCGGGAGTCAGCAGCAACGCCAGACAATCGGCGTGCATGTTGTCGTTTAGCAGCGGAAAGGTCGATTCGGCCAGCGAAGTTAGATCGTGCGTATGATCCGACATATCGAGAAACGCGACCATCGACCGCAAGAACGTTAGCTCCTCGAGTCCTTCGCTCAAAATCTCGGTGAGCTGCTCGCATTCCTGAGCGTATTTGTCGACTTGATGCTGATACTGCCTCGACGAACACCAGAGCTTTGCCAGCCGACGGAGCATCTCAGGGTCTTGTCCCTCAATACTCGCTACGGCGACTTGCATACCACCGACGTCGTTCGGTAGTGGTATCGCGACGAGCCACCCGTCGCCGATAGTCGAGGGGGTAACAACCGGCTCTTGCGATTGCAGAATGCTCTCGCAAATGGCCGAGACTTCTGGTTCCACTTGCGCGTCATTGATGACCACCAACTCGTCGGTGGCCAAGTACCGCCAGTCGTCGAGATCGGTCGACGCGACTAGTCGAAAGTCGGTATCAAACGTGTCGAGCAGCGAAACCAACATCTGCTGGCGCACTACGCACACGGAGTCGTCTACTTGATTGCAGGGAGCAACGTACATATGGGTAACCAAGGCCAATCGAAAACAGCTCCCCCCCATCCAACCGAAAGCGATTAGTAAATCTGTCACCTTCACTGGATACCAAAAAATAGGCTAGTAATGGCGTAGGTCAATTGCAAAAGACCGCATTGTTGATCGATTGAACACCAAGCGACTTCGCTACCCTTCGGAATCCCGCAGAACCGTTACAACAGAATCTCATTTTTTTATTTCATAAAACTTCCTGAGACATTCCTGCAACCTAAGCTTGAAGAAATCAAGGACAAGCTGGCTGTTTTCAAATTGCTACGTGGGTGTATTTAGCCAGCTTGCATCAACGTGATAGATGCATGTTCCCTAGGTATAAGGCGTCGAGAGGAAGTTCATACCATGGACAAGAAGAAGGGCTTTACGCTCGTAGAACTGGTGGTCGTGATCATGATCCTGGGGATCCTGGCAGGTATTGCCGCCCCCAAGTTCCTGAATACATCGGCCGATGCCACCGAAAACAGTTTGAAACAAACACTGTCTGTAGTTCGCAACGCGATTGAAATGTACGCCGCCCAGAATGGCGGTGAGCTGCCCGACTCGTCGAGCACTGCGAATTTCCACTCCGATCTGGAACCCTACCTGCGCGGCGAATTCCCCAGCTGCCCGGTCGGAAACAAGAACAACGAGATCGCTACCGGTACCAGCGACGTACCTAACGGCACTCAAGGTTGGAGATTCAACACCAGCACTGGTGCCTTCTTCCCGAATACCTCGGCTACCGACTCGAGCTCCACAGCTTACAGCTCGTACTAACCATACTCGCTCCCACCTTGGACTCACCGAGGGGGCAGGCGAGCGGGTTTGCGCTGGCGCTCGAATTCTGATCGGGCAGCAATCTGCTAGCATGCAACTTCTTCGAGTAGCTCACCAGTCTACCTAAACTGACTCAGCGCATGCGGCAATATGCCAGCCAAGCACCGACTGGCAAGTCAGGCGATTCAAGCAGCATCCACAGATTACGCAAGAACTCCCGATTAACTAGCATCTGCCGGCTGGAACGGTTGTAGGGAAGTTACCAGTCGTAGGGGGCCGATGAGTTACACGGTAGGCGATGCGCCAAGTGTTGCGCAGCCTGACAGCTAGCTGTAACCCATATTAGAGCGATGGAAAATACTGCCTCAAAAGTGCTGATCGCCGAGGACAATGCCGCGTTGCTGCGAGTGCTCGAGTTTACCCTGGCACGCGCCGGCTACGCGGTGACACAAGCCAGCGACGGAGCCCAAGCTTGGCAACACGCCCAAGCGGAGGACTTCGACATTGTGCTTACCGATCAGCAAATGCCGTACATGACCGGCGTGGAACTCTGCACCAACCTGCGTAGCTTGGATCGGTATGAGCATACCCCGATTGTATTGCTTACCGCCAAAGGAATGGAGCTAGAGTTACCTCAGCTATGTGCGGAACTCGGTATTGCAGCAACGTTTTCGAAGCCGTTTAGCCCGTCGCAGGTACTGAAGAAAGTACAGGAACTACTAGCGGCAAAAGCAACCGTCTGAGTTTGATGCCTTTCGTGCCGCCACAAGCGACATATGTGAATTGTTTCGAGGGAAGAGTCCCACTTTGTTTCGCCGATCACTCCAACTTGGCTTTCCGCGACAGGTAGTCTCCTGCTACCTGTTGTTTTGCATGGTAGCCATTACCTGGCTATCACTAGGGGTGGTGTACGCGGTTTACTCGGTGCTGTCTCATCGCAACGAAAACCGCAGCTTGCTCGTTCTGGGGCAAACCGCGGCCGAAGCCGAAATCGTCTACTTGCGGCAAGGAGCCTCTGGATTGCCCGATCTGGTCGATCGCACTTCGAAGGCTCATCAGATTCAATGGTGCGCGATCACCGACGCCAAGAATCAAATTATCGCCCACACTGACCCTGGGAAGGTTGGACTGGAACAAGAGCCGCCTATTGGCGAGCAGCTACGCTGGGGCGCGGTAACGGCCACTAAGTCCCAGACCGCCGACGCTCAAACAGTGCTCAACATGCACGTGCCGCTAGAGGTGCAAGGCGAGACCTTCGGCACGCTCTGGATGGCTACCCCAGGCCCCGACTTCTGGTCGACCGCGAAAGCAGCCGCCGAGGTAGCTCCGCCAGCGATCCTCGTTCCGTTGGCCATGATTGCCGCCGGGGCTTTTGTGATTCGCCGCATGACAGGTCCCTTGGAACAAGTCGACCGGCAACTCCGCGAAGCTAGCGTGTCGAACACCGGCACCTTGCCACCTCTTACAAAGCTGCCTGCGAGTTGTTCGATTAGCGTTGGCTGGAACCGCATCGTCGACGCATTGCAACACCAGCAACCCGACCATCCCAAACAATCCATTGCGGAGCGAGTGGCTAACGCCATCCAGGGACGCAAGCAGCGTGACTCGCTGCAAGTGCTCGATCACATGGTCGAAGGCTTTGCTTACACCGATGCCGAAGGGAGCATTCAGTTCGCGAACCGCGCGCTCGATGCTTTGCTCGGCACGACGAGTTCGACCGATAGCCCGACTGGGTGTCCGATTCGCGACTATCTCGCAGGGCATATCGACAACGTCGATGAACTCGGCAAACTGCTCGACGTGAGCCCCGAACGCTCCGCGCGTGCCGAGTTCACTCGCACCAGCGGTCAGCGCCAGCGAGTGCTGCGGGTGGAACGACAACCGGTGAAAGAGGGTTCGGATGGCCATCTATGGTCGATTCGCGACGTCACCCAACAGAAGCTTGCCGAGGAAATGCGCGGTCAGTTCATCGATTCGGCGACGCATGAACTGCGTACGCCGCTGGCCAACATCAAAGCCTATTCCGAAACGCTGGCCTTGATGGAAGACGTTGACATCGAGCAGCAAAAAGAGTTCTGCAATACCATTAACAGCGAAGCAACGCGGTTGGCCCGTTTTGTAGACGACCTGCTGAGCGTAAGCAGCATGGAAGTTGGCTCGCTGTCGATCAATCGCCAAAACGTCCACCTCGAACGGTTGTTCGAAGAGGTAGTGGAAAAAGTGAGGCCACTCACCAGCTCGAAGTCGCAAGAACTGGGGGTCGACCTGCCCGAGAAACTCGGCGAAGCCCACTTAGACAAAGACAAAGTGGCCACGATGCTAGTGAATCTGCTGGGCAACGCTTCGAAATATACGCCCGAAGGGGGCCGTGTTGGGCTGATCGTAAACAAGGCCGACAACCATTTAACCGTAAGTGTCGAAGACACTGGGGTTGGCATTCCGACCAGCGAATTGCCGCACGTCTTCGAGAAGTTCTTCCGCAGCAAAGATCCTCGGGTCCAGAAAGAAACCGGTACCGGCTTAGGGCTGGCGTTGGCCAACGAGATTGTCCGCCTGCATGGTGGTGAAATCACGGTGAAGTCCGCAGTGGATGTCGGTAGCACGTTCACGGTCTCGCTTCCGCTCTACCAGGAGGCCCGACTATGATTCGCTGCGAAACACAAGGCGCGGTCGACGTGCTGTGCCTCGAGGGGACACTCAATGCCGAACAAGCGGCTGAGCTGGCGACCACGATCGAACCAGTCGCTGCTGCCGGTGCACCGATGGTGGTGCTCGACCTGACGAACGTACAACTGGTGGACAGCGCTGGGTTGGAATCGCTGCTCGACTGTTGCGATCTAATCAACCATGTTGGTGGTTCGATCAAACTTGCCAGCCCTTCGCCATTGGTGGCTGATGTACTGCGACTGACTGGGGTTGAGAAACGTTTTGAGATCTTTGACAACGCCAAGGCAGGCGTGGGGAGCTTTGCACGATGAGCACTGCTTACCCACGCGAAGCCGCGCCTAGCTCCATTTCGGAACTCACCGCTCCGATGGATGGCGAAGCCACGCCCGAAGCGATTGCCCACAGCAATGTACGCCGGCCGCTTGGTCAGCAGCTGATTGGGGCCAATCTGCTGAAGCCGGAAGAGCTGGAAAAGGCGCTGGCCGAACAGGCCAATAGCCAGCTTCCGCTCGGTGAGACCTTGCTCGAAATGGGTGCGGTCAGCGAAGAGCAACTGCTGCCCTACATCGAAGCCCAGCTGCGAGTGCCGGCCGCTCGGCTGCGTGAAGGCTTGCTGGATCCCGAAGCGGTGCGACTGATTCCTCGTGAACTGGCCGAACGACTGCTCGCCCTCGCTTTGTTCCGGGTGCGCGACACGTTGGTCGTCGCCATGCACGATCCGTTTGATCTCGATCAGATCGACATCATCGAACACGTGACCGACCTCCGGGTGAAGCCGGTGTTCGCGTTCCAGGCTTCGATCCAGCGGATGCTCAAGCGTGGCTACGAAGACGACTTCGCGGTCGACGCGGTGACGGCCGACATGGACAGCGATGCGGTTGAACTGCAGACCGACATCACCAGCGTCGATATCGCTTCGGTGCAAGACCTGGTGGAAGGTAGCCCTGTCATCAATCTGGTGAACTACCTGATTCTGCAATCGATTCGCAAGACCGCGAGCGACATTCATATCGAGCCAGGCCGCAGCTTCGGCGTGGTGCGGTTTCGCATCGATGGCCAGTTGGTCGAGATGCTCCGCCCTCGGCGCGACATTTACCCGGCGATTGTCTCCCGTGTGAAAGTGATGGCCAAGCTCGATATTGCCGAGCAACGCATGCCGCAGGATGGTCGCTGCCAGGTGGTGGTCGACGGCAAAGAAGTCGACCTGCGTATTTCGACGCTGCCGACCGTGCTCGGCGAGAAGGTCGTGATGCGTGTGCTCGACAAAGGTCGGCTGACATTCAACCTCGACAAGCTCGGCATGCCGACTGACATGCTCCCTACGCTTAAGTCGCTGCTCAACCGACCCTACGGGCTGTTCCTGGTCACCGGTCCTACTGGTAGCGGTAAGACGACGACGCTTTACTCGGCCTTGGAGCTGATTAAGAGCGTACACCGCAACATCGTCACCATCGAAGATCCGGTGGAATACCAGATGGAGATGATTAACCAGGTGCAGGTCGACTCGGCCCGTAATGTAACGTTTGCCTCGATCTTGCGTTCGATTTTGCGTCAGGACCCCGACGTGATCCTGGTCGGCGAAATCCGCGATGCCGAAACCGCCAAGGTAGCGGTGCAAGCGGCTCTGACGGGTCACCTGGTGCTGAGCACACTGCATACGAACGACGCTGCGGGGGCTATTACCCGTTTGATGGACATGGGCGTCGAGAACTACAAACTCTCGTCGGCCCTCGTTGCAGTGCTCGCCCAACGACTACTGCGAACGATCTGCCCGAAGTGCCGCACGTCGTACTACGCCAGCGAAGATTTCCTGAAATCATTGCACTACAAAGGCGACATGCGTCGCAGCTTTGCTCGCGGGCAGGGGTGCCGCGAGTGCTTCGACACCGGGTTCCAAGGCCGCCACGGCGTGTACGAACTGCTGCCGGCCACGCCGGAACTGCGTTCGATGATCTCCCGCGAAGCCAGCCAAGAAGAAATTCATGAATACACCCGCGAGCAGAAGTTCCCAACGCTGCTCGAAGGAGGCCTCGACCTGGCCAAACGTGAGCTCACGAGCCTCGAAGAAGTCGCCCGCATCACCTTGTTTGAATAATCGCCACTACGTTTCACCAGCACGTTTTCACCTGCAATATGCAAATCAATGCCGCCAAGTCGTTTGCCGAAGTTGCGCCTTCCGGTCGCATGTCGGCTCCTGCGCCGGTGAAAAAGGTGCGGGGACGCACTTCGGCGCTCGACGTGGTGAACCTGACTTCGCAGATGGCGATCATGCTTCGCTCGGGTGTCGACATTGCCTCGGCCCTCGATTCGGTGGCAACGCACTGCAAACGTCCCCAGTTGCGGGTCATCCTGGAAGAGATTCACGACGCGGTGATGGGAGGGCGTTCGTTCTCCGAAGCCCTTCGTAAGTACCCCAAGGTGTTCACGCCGGCCTACGTGGCGACGATCGCCGCCGGCGAGGCCTCGGGTCACATGGCCGACGTGCTCGATCAACTGGCCGAACTCGAACGCAGTCGCTTGCGACTAGTGCGGTCGATTCGCGGCATGCTGGTCTATCCTGTCCTGCTCGGGCTGGTGTCGCTCGGGGTGATTACCCTGCTGTTGATCTTTGTGCTACCACGGTTTTCGAAGTTGTTCGACGACTACGACATGTCGCTACCCTGGCTCACCCAGGCATTAATCGCGATTTCGGACGAACTCCGCGGGCACTGGTGGCTGTGGTGTCCCGTCATTGGGCTGGCGATCTTGGGTCTGATTTCGGTACCGACCACCACTACCGGACGTCGCTTGTGGGATCGCTTCCTGCTGTCGACGCCGATGCTCAACGAAGTCACCCGTTCGATTCTCGTAGGCCGTAGTTGCCGGTTAATGGCGATGCTCATGGAGAGCGGCGTTCCGCTGCTCGATAGCGTTCAGCTTGCACGTCAAAGCAGTCGCAACACGCTCTACCAGGAACTGTTTACCCGCGTGGAAGACGCGGTCGTCAACGGGCGGAGCTTCGCCAGCGAGTTGATTGGTAGCTTCATCGTTCCCGACTCGGCCGCCGAGATGTTATCGACCGCCGAGCAATCGGGCAAACTCACGGAAGTGACTCGCTTGGTTGGCATGTACTTTGAAGAAGAAGGCGAAAACCGCGCTCGCCAAGCGGTAACCTCCCTTGAGCCAATGATCACCGTGGTCATGGGATTGATTGTCGCAATCGTAGTATTGGCCGTGATGTTGCCGGTGTTCGACCTCTCGACCTTTGCAGGCAAAAGCTAGTTTCGTAACCACACACTTCACCTAAATCACACTCCTATGTTTGGGCGTTCGAATCACGGATGGATCGGGCTCGACCTCGGTGCCAACAGCATCAAGCTGGCACAGGTGGTACGACAAGGAGATCGTCTGCGCCTGACCGAAGCGGCCATCGTCCCCCGCTCGGCTCCCTGGCGCGAGCACGAACCGATCACTGCTTCGAACTCTTCGGCCGCGAACGAAATCGGCACCGCGCTGGTGATGTCGTCGAAGTTCCGAGGCCGCCAAACCGCCGCGGTGCTGCCGACCATGGCTTGCCAGTTTAACACCGCTCCCAGCACCAACGACGACAGCCCCGCCCAACTGCGGGCGATTGTCGACGAGCTATCGCCGCTTGGCATCGATCTGTCTGATCGGGTGTTCGACTATTGGCCGAGCTTGCCGAACAAGTCGGGACACCCGACCGTGAATGTACTCTCGACCGGCCGGGGCTGGTCGGAACTCACTGCGGGCGACATTCGCACGGTCGGTTTAAGCTGCGAAGCGATTGATGGCCTGCCGCACACGCTGGCGCGGTCGGTCGCCATGGTCGAAAGCATCACCAACGACACGATCGCCGCCATCGACTGGAGCTACACGGGGGCCACCTTTGTGCTGCTCCACCGCCTACAACCGGTATATATTCGGCAGCTCAAGAACACTTCGCTGGCCGATGCATTCACCCAAATTGCCGAGCAACTCGACCTCGACGAAGGGGAAGTCGTCGAACTGCTGCAATCCGTTTCGCTCGGTGGGCAAATGGCAACCGATGTCGACGAAGTAGTGGCCGAGTTACTCGAGCCTACCATCGCTTCGATGGTCGACGAACTGAAGCGAACGCTAAGCCATCTCGAGAATTTTGGCCGCAAAACTACTGGCAGTCAGAGTAGCACCGCTCCCAAGCGATACTACCTGTTCGGCGGCGGCGCGACCCTGCGAGGCATCGACAAGGTGCTGCAACGCCGTGCTGGGGGCGAATTCCGGGTGTGGAAGCTCGACGCCGAGAACGAAGCGTTTGCCGAGTCGAAGGGAACACCGCTCTGCCTGCTGGCATCGGCCATGGCCTTGTCGGCTCTCTGCTGGGAGGACCTGTCGTGAGAACTTCCATCAACCTGATGACCGACGAGGACAAGCGCAGGCAACTGTTGCACGACGTGCAAACGTTCTGGGTCAAGGTATTACTAACTACCATGATGGTGATTCTCGGTGTTGGTACTTACCACTGGTGGCAAAACCGCGTGGTGCTCGCCGAACTCAGCGAGCTTGAAGAACAGTACGCTCCGATGCAAATGCTAAAAGACGAATGCATCGACATGCGAACCAGCATCAACAACATGCGTGAAGCGCAGCAACTGATGCTCCGCCTGGTCGATACCCGCCCCGTGGTCACGCTGCTCGGTGCGGTGTCGCATGCGGCCGCTGAGACCTCAGGCGGTGTTTACATTCAGTCGATCGAACTGGAACCAACCGAACGCTCGGGCGACGCGAGACGCGCGGTGATGCATGGTATGGGGTATGGCAATTCGGCCATCGCTCAATTCACTTCGGCACTGCGTTCGAGCAACCTGTTTGCCGACGTAACCTTGAGCTCGAGTGCCAGCAGCACCAACGACGACGACGCAGCGACCGCCTTTCGCATCGAGTGCCAACTTTAAGCCCAGTAATACCTTCTAACAAATGGCCATGAACTTACCCGACGACCGCCGCATGCTTCGCCTGCTCACCACTTCGATTGGTGCTGCAGTGTGGGGAGTGTTGGTACTTGGGTACTATGGCCTGTATCACGTTCCGTTGCACAATCGCGAGTCGGAACACCGCGAGCGAATCGCGAATTTGAGTGTATTGCTGAATGATAATACGAACGTGCATGCGATGCACCGTCAGTTGCGGGAAACCAAAACACACTTGGAAGATCAGATTGCTGGCATCCGCCGTCGCATTCCAATCAGTCCGCTGGAAGCACAGTTTCTCTCCGAAACCACCAAACTAGCCTCCCAGCATCGGGTGATCATCGACAACTTCCGCCGGCAAGAAATCGCTTCGTTCAAGGACTATTCGGAAGTCGACGTAGTGATCAGCGGTCGCGGCAGTTACAGTAGCGTTTGCCAGTTCCTTCATGGCGTGAACCAGCTCGAGCGTTTGTCGACGGTTCGCAGCATGTCGCTCAAGCGTTCGGATGTCGAAGGGGTCTATCCGTTCGAAGTGGTCTATTCTCTGCAGTTTGGCATCCAAACCGACTTGGAGCCACCAGCCGAGGAGCAGCCACTATGACGACCCGTCAATCGCAAAACTGGATGGAGCAAGTCGGCGCAACGCCTGGCAAGCTCGCCTTGATCGGCGTGCTGGCCCTGGTGCTGGTGTTCGTACTGGTGCGCAATTTCCGTGGGACCTCCGCCCCGAAAGTGGAGTTGGCCACCCCTGCAGAAGTCGCTGCGAGCACACGCCCCAACGCTCGAGAACGCACCCCGAAGCTACGTGTTGCCATCACCCCAGCGATCGAAGCCTGGCCCCAGCCAGTGCTCGAAGAGGTACTGTCGCACGACCCGTTGGCCCTGCCAACTTGGGCGCGGACAAGCCCGGAGGTGAACTCGGGCCCGCGTTCGCTAACCGGCGGCGGACCGATCGCACCAACTGCTTCGCCACAGCAGCAAGCCCTCGCACAACTAAAAGAACAAGGAGCCACGGCCATCGTCGAGATCGATGGCACGCTCGTGGCCCTCGTAGGAGACAAAACCATTCGTGTGGGTGATCGTTTGGAAGGATACTACGTCAAACGCATCAGCCAGGCAGGCGTTGTCCTGTCGAGCGAAAGGCAGTCGCCCCAGTAGGCGATCAATCAACGAAGGATCGTTCGATGAAAATAAACCAACCCATTTCGTCTCTGGCCACGGGCCTGGTACTTCTGCTGGTCGCGACTAGCAGCATGCTCCACGCTCAGACCATCGGGGGCTCACAACCCACGACGCGTTTGGATAGTCAGCAGTACCCGCTATCGCTCGTCAATCCTGCTGCGCAAGGCATGCCGAGTGAAACGCTGCCGGAACCAGTGCCAGCGGATGAGGAAGAGGTGCTGATCCCGGTCCGCTCCGGAGTGCTCCCCGACACGATTGAAGTCGAGAACGAGGAAGGGATGATCCACCTGGTGGTGCGCGACGCACCGCTGCGACAAGTGCTTGCTCTGCTAGCCGAATCGCAGAAGCTGAATCTGGTGTTTGCCTCGGTGAGCGACACCACGGTCACGGTATCGCTCGACCAGGTGCCGCTGTCGACCGCGCTCGATGCGATTCTCTCGTCGTGCGGACACACCTGGACCCGACGGGGCAACATCATCCACGTGACTCAAGTGAGCGAAGGTTTGGCCGTAGGCCCCGCGGCTCAAGGGCGGATGCTGGAAGTCTTCACACTCGACTACGCCGCCGCGGCCGATGTCGACCTGGCGATCAAAGGCTTGCTGTCGCCGGTAGGGAAGTCGTGGGTCACCCAGAGTTCGTCCTCCGACAATCGCAAAACGCTTGAGTCGATCACCGTAGAAGACTTGCCGGAATACATCGATCGTATCGCTGCGTATATCACGCACATCGATCAGGCGCCTCAACAAGTGCTGGTCGAAGTACAGATCCTGGAAGTGGTACTGTCTGACGAACGCTCGCATGGCATTAACTTCCATCAACTTACCGACCTCAGCGGAACTGGCATCACCTTCGCCACGACTGGGTACGACCCCGGTTCCCCCACCACAGTGACCCCTGGCCCCGCGCAGACGTTCTTCTTCTCCGCTACCGGCGGCGACCTGAGCGGCCTGGTGGAACTACTGCAAGAGACGAACGACGCCAAAACACTCGCTTCGCCCAAACTGCTGGCGGTGAACGGGCAGGAGTCGCACATCCAGATCGGCGAAAAGCTCCCCTACCGCTTGACCACGACCACGCAAACGAGCACCCAAGAGTCGGTCCAGTTTCTTGATGTCGGTGTGGTGCTGCGACTGACCCCGTGGATTTCGCGCGACGGACGCGTGCTATTGCGAATCGCCCCCAAGGTGTCGCATGGCTCGGTAAATCCCAATACCGAACTGCCGGAAGAAGCAACAACCGAAGTCGAAACCGACGCCCTGCTACTCGATGGGCAAGGCGTCGTGATCGGTGGTTTGATTCGCGAGAACGACGACGTGGTGCAAAGCAAGATTCCCGTATTGGGCGACATCCCGTACGCTGGCGTGCTGTTTCAGAAACGCAAAGACGTTCGCAAACGCACCGAGATCATCATCGCATTAATGCCGCACTTGGTGCCTTACAACTGCGACAAGCAGTACCAGAACGACGCAGAAGTGCAACGCGCCCGCGACCCGTTGGTGGTGGGGCCACTTTGTCGCTACCCCCGTCCTTACGAAGCGAAGCTGCCAGACATCACCGACGAGGCGTTCAAGCGGTTCGACACGCGCTGCGGTGGCATGAAAGGAGCGACGAACACGCCGGTGTTGGATGGTGCTTCGTGTAGTGACACCTTGACCATTCGACGGATCCCAGGCCCGAACCAAATGGAGAGCCAGATCCAGCCTTGCGACGCCGAGATTCGCATCGCCCAGCCGACCGAACCAGCTCCGTTTCCGCGTCGTTAGCCTCCAGACGCTACTCGTGCGACCAACGTTCGCTCCGTTCCCCAGGAGCGCACCGGCTGCCGGTGCGTTGCTCGAATCGGTCACGCACGGGATTGAACACTCGGGTCGGCACCGCGGTGGAACTCGCCAGGCGAGTGTGGCCGAACGCCCCGACTTCGATCTCGAGAATCGCGCCCGGGGCAAGCTCCACTTGCTGCTCGGGGCGGATGCTCCGGAAGGGTAGTCGTAGCGTTACCACGTTGTCGGTGAACTGATCGAGCGATAGATTGTCGCTCCATCGTTCCAATTCTTCTGGCTCGCCAGGCACGATGTAGCTGCTGGTTCTCTCGCCGACCAAGCGAGCTTGCACGGTACCACGCACTGGCATTGCCTTGCCAAACTGGTCGAACACGGTGAGCTCCACCAGATAACCATCGGGCTCGACGTCGCCATCCCAGTTGCTGAGGCGGGCGACAAAACTGGCCGACGTTGCCCGGCGGCCCGCATCGGCCGATGGCTGCTTGATTCGCAGGCGGTCTTTTTCTTCCAGCAAGGGGTACTTGGGCCAGGGCTTCGAGATCTTCTGTAGCGACTCGAGCAGTTGCTGCGAAGTACGTGGCTGCCCATCGAGTTCCACCTGTTCCACTTCGCTCCACTTGTAGGAGGTCGCCATGAGCACGCGACCTTCGCCGCGGCGGATCCACAGATGATCGCGATCGGTCGCGTCGTCGATCTCACCAGTGACCACCCGCCCGTCGACCATGGTAACTCGCGCGGCAGGCACTTCGGCGGCCTTCAAGGTCGCCACCGACGACCAGCAGGCGAGCAGTAACAGCGAGAGACGGAACATGGGCGAAGCACCAATCAGACGGGGAGACAAGAACACCCCGGCCTAAAATTGCAATCGGCTCGCCAACTTCCACAAAAGTCGCCCCGCAGGCCTGAACACCCTGTATTTACAGCGGTTTCCAGGCAAAGAGCGAGTTGACTCCCCTGCCCTATCGTGTGGCGAAAACGCAACATCCATCGCGAAGTCGGTTGCCTTTTGGCAAATCTAATCCTCCGCAACCTTTTGCGACACCATCTAAATCGCCGCGAAGAGTTCTCGCAGCTTTTCCGCATCGAGTCGGCCATCGGTTCGCACCCCGCTACAGACATCGAGCCCAAAAGGCCCCACGCTACGGAACGCCTCGGCCACGTTGCCAGGTTTCAGTCCCCCGGCCAGAAACAATGGCACCTCGACCGCTTTACGAATCTGCTGGGAGACCTGCCAGTCGTGCGTCCGTCCCGTGCCGCCGAGTTGCTTGACCGCAAGCTGGGTGTTGCCCGAGTCGAGCAGCAAGGCATCCACCAGCGGAGCGACGCTGGTCGCCAGCTCGAGCGACTCGGAACCAGTCACGTGCACCACCTGCACGATGCCAATGCCGGGGAGCGATTGGCGCAGCACTTCGTAAACAGAAAGGTCGACGTAATCGCACAACTGCAGCGTGGTGGTACCGCAGCGACGATGCTGATCGACGATGTCGCTCGCTTCGGTCAGCGAAGTGAGCAAGAAGGTCGCGATCGGGGGAGGTACCTCAGCAGCGATCCGAGCGATGAGCGTTTCGTCGATCACCCCCGGGCCGCTCGGCATCGCCGACACCAACCCCAAGGCCGACGCCCCGTGCGCGATGGCGAGTTCCGCCTCGTCGAGGGAACTGATGCAGCAGATTTTCACGCGTGGGCGGTGGACCGAGTGTTTACCGAGCATGACTCTTCGAGCAGGGGTACGTACTGCAAACTCTAAACAAGACCTGTAGCTTAACAAGTTGAGATTCGACACTAAAGCGAATGGTTCGGCACCATGTGTTCGGCGTGAGCTTCAGCAATGGAGCACCTCGTGCGATCAGGCGGCTGTAGGTCGGTTGGATTCTTGCCAGTTTTCGCTGGAAATTGGCCACCTGCAGTGCTCTAATGAACAGGTACTTTAGGCTGTCGGCTTTCAGCTATCGGCTGCTGGCTTGTTTGATGATTGGAGGTGATGGAGATGTAACGTTTATTTTGAACACGAACGCTTAGCGACACGCAGGCGAATGTTTGCTTGCGTGGGGGTTCGCTGCTGCGCGTGTGGTAAAGCTGTAGGCTTTAAGCTGCGGGCTAGATCTTTCAGTAGCCGGAAGCTCCTTCAAGATGACATCCTCCGCAATCAGAAATCATCATTCAGAAATGGCCTTGTTGACTAACTCCACTCGAACTGTGGAAGCCCGAGTTGGGTGAATTGATTGATGATTTTACAGCGCAAGCGGGCTTCCGTTTGTTGGTTTTCGAATACTCGGTTTTTGAGATGGCTCCCAAAGCTTTGTTTCACTCGGTACATGGTCGTTTCCGCCAAGCTTCTACGATGATAGCCCACTTCCTCTTTCCAACTCCTACGCCCCTTGCGTCGAATCTGACGAATTGCCTCGTCCCGGGGCAAAGGCTCCTCCGCAGAGTTGCCATGTTGTTTGATCTTGGCGTTGTGCTGCGGCGGAATCACCGGCTCAATGCCTTCGGATTCCAGCCCTTCATAAACCTTCCACTTGTCGTAACTACCGTCGCCGTGAAACTTTTTTACGGGCTGCTCCACCTGCTCCAGCATTTCGGGAACCGCATCGGCATCGTGGCAACTGTTCTCGGTCAAAATCTCCGCCACAATCTCGCGGGTGTCAGGATTCACCGACAAATGCAGCTTCCGCCATGTCCGCCGCTTCGACTTGCCATGCGTCCGCATCTTCCATTCGCCCTCGCCAAACACTTTCATGCCGGTGCTATCCACCACGATATCGATGTCGCCCCTCTTGTTAGCGATATCGAGCGAAACATTCAGCTTGCTGGCTCGCTTGGCGAGCGAAGAATAATTGGGAATCGCTGCCTCGACGCCCAACATCGCCACCAGCGAGCGGCCGAATCCCTCAGTCTGCCGATAGGGAAGTTTCAGCAGTTCGCGAATCGTCAGCAAGCACTCGATCGCCGTATCGCTGAAGACAAAAGGGCGACCGACTTTTGTCTGGTCGTTAGGATGTTCCCAGTTCTCCAACGCCTCGTCGCTAAACCAAATAGTGATGTTTCCACGCTCGATGAGCGACTTGTTATACTCCTTCCAGTTCGTGACTTTGTAGGTTCGTTTTTCTTTCGTAGCCATGTTCGATCTCCGTAAAAAAGGTACGTGGTTCCATTCCACGTTAGTTTTTACGGAGGTTTGTGACTAATTGTTCAACAAGGCCTTCAGAAATCATAAATCCCAACTTCCCTGCCCCCTGAATCCCGTATCCCGAATCCTCCCCAAATAGTTTCCCATGGGTGGGAATCTATTTGGGGCAACTATCTCTGAGGTGTTGATGCAACTCATTGCTAATAAACGACTTGCGATTTATTCCCACTGTGAAAACAGATTCCCACTCGATGCGTTTTGGGAAATGGGAATCTATTCCGTTGCCAAAACCACTGGTTTTGTAGAGTGCGTGCAGATTCAATTTTCCCATCGGTGGGAAAATTGAGAATCTATTCGTGAGCGATGGGAATCTATCCCGCCCTGTTCGGGGAGACTCCCCCCATGCGGGGAGCTGCGGAGTGGCACGGAGCGGAGAGCACCAGGTTACGCGAGTTCCGAGAGGACGCCAAATGCCGACCTGCGGGCTGCATGCATTTTGTGCTCGCCGTGCCCCGCTTGCTCGAGCGTCCAGGCCTTGGTCTTCACGGCTGCCGAGTAGCGGCGTCGCTTACGGGTTTTCGCGTCCGCCAAGCTCGCAAAACATAAAATTAGATTACCAATCGAGTTGTGACTTCTGCGTCCTCTAGGTAAACTGGATGGTTGACCTACGGGCCACTTTTCGTGCATGGGCGGCGGTTCTTTTCGCGGCGTTTCGGAACAAACAGGCGAAGACAATGAGTGTGTCGAACTTTTCCAGTTGGCTACGCACGCGCAGGTCGAGTCGCGGCCAGCAGCGCACCCGCATGCTCGGCTTCGAACCGCTCGAAAACCGCAATCTGCTCAGCCTTACGAATCTCTACACGTTCAACGACGGCACCGCCAGCGACTCGGTCGGCGGAGCCGATGGCACCCTGCGGAACGGTGCCAGCGTGGTCGACGGTCAGCTCTACCTGCAGAACACCGGTGTCACGAGCGGGCAAAGCACTACGGTCGAGTACGTGCAGCTGCCGGCCGAACTGCTGACCACGGCCGACGCCACGATAGAAGTGTGGTACACCGCGTTCGACTCGTCCAACTGGTCGCGGGTGTTCGACTTCGGCAATCAATCTGGCAGCAACGGCGATAGCTACCTGTTCTTCACTCCGCAGAGTGGTTCAGGCGACTCCCGCGCGGTGTTCCACGCCAGCGGCGATTCCGAGCGGGTCGCGTCGACCGGTACCACCGACGATGGTACCCAGCACATGGCGGCGGTTGTGATGGATACCTCCAATGGAAGCAGCAGCTTTCTGCTATACATTGATGGACATCTGGTGAGCTCCAACTCGCTGGGCAGAGATGGAACCGCCAATTCCATCAACGACACGCTAAACTACCTCGGCCGCTCGCTGTTCAACTCCGATCCAGGTTACACCGGGCTGATCAACGAGGTGCGCATCTACGACCACGCGGTCTCCAGTACCGACATCGCCACGCATGCAGCCGAGGGACCTGCCGAACTGGTGCTGGCCGGCGACTACGACGACAACGGAGTGGTCGATCTCGATGACTACGAAGTGTGGAAGCAGGACTACGGATCCACCGAAAACCTGGCCGCCGACGGCAATCAAGATGGCGTGGTGAATCTGGCCGACTACACCATCTGGCGCGACAACCTGGGCCGCGTTGCCGAACAACCGGCCGACCAGGTGCTCGATGGCAGCTCGCTAAGCATCACCAGGCTGAGCAATACGATTATCGAACTCACCGGCGAGTCGGAGCTTATCATCACCGCCGATACCGATGCGATCGTCAACAGCGAAATCCGGCTCAACTCACCCGACGCCTGGCTGTTTTTCCCCAACCTCAAGCCGTCGGAGGTGAGTGCCCAATACCTGCGCTACGTCCGCGTGAACGGTCAGGCCGCGTTCCGCGGCCCCGTCGCGCGTGTGGTGCAGTACGAGCTAGGCAGCGTCGTCATTCCTCAGGGGCGCGACTTCGATCCAATCGAAGCCTACACCCTGCCCCAGTTTGCCGGCGAGGCGACCACGCTCGACCTCTACACCTATTACAACACGGCCGAACTGCTCGGCGACCTGCAGGGCGACCTGAGTTCGTTCCGACTCAAGCGTGGATACATGGTCACCATTGCCACCGAGTCCAACGGCAGCGGCATCAGCCAGGTTTACGTAGCCCAGGACCACGACCTCGACATCTCGCTGCTCCCCACTCAGCTCGATAATCAAGCGCAGTTCATCCGCGTGTTGCCCTGGCGGTGGGTGTCGAAGAAAGGCTCGTCGGACATCGCGCCCGAAACGCTTAACGCTTCCTGGCACTACAACTGGAACAACAGCCTCGAGTCGACGCTCGACTGGGAGTACGTGCCGATCCGTCAGCAACGGTGGTGGCCCGGTTACCCGACCAACAAGACCAACGTGACCAGCCTGCTGGGGTTCAACGAGCCGAACAATCCGGTGGAAGACGCTTACACGTCGCTCGGTAACGGGTCGGTCGATACGGCCATCGCGGTATGGCCCGAGCTTTTGGCTACCGGGCTCCGGGTTGGTTCGCCGGCCGTGACCGACGGCGGCAAAGCATGGCTTTACGAGTTCATGGACAAAGCGATCGCGGCCGATCTGCGGGTCGACTACATCGCCATCCATAACTACCAGTGCGGGCTGTCGGCCACGTCGCTCCACAACTGGTTGAAGGACGTCTACGATCGCTATCACTTGCCGATCTGGCTCACCGAGTTCAACAACGGTGCCAACTGGACCTCGTGTGCTGATCCCACGTACGAGCAGAACGCGACCGTGATCGGCAGCTTTATCGACATGCTCGATAACACCCCGTGGATCGAGCGGTACTCGATCTACAGCCGTGTCGAGGCGGTCCGCGAAATGACCTACAGCGATGGCAGCCTGACTCCGGCCGGGCAAGTGTATTACGACAACGAATCGCCGATCGGCTACTTGCAGCAGTACGTGGCCCCCGGCAACACCGCCGAGCGCAGCATCGCGCAGTATTCGTTCGATGGCGACACGCTCGATTCCTCTGGCTATGGCTACAACGGCTATGTCCATGGGGTGCCCAACTACGTGGTCGATGCCGAGCAGGGAGAAGTGATCGACCTCGATGGCACCAGCAACTACATCCAACTCTCCGACGACGTTGCCAACGGCGACGAGTTTAGCTTCGCGGGATGGGTCAACTGGCAAGGTGGCGGCAACTGGCAGCGGATCTTCGACTTCGGCAACGACACCTCGTCGTACTTGTTCCTGACGCCGTCGAATGGATCGTCGCTGCGGTTCGCCATCAAGAACGGCGGCGGCGAGCAAATCGTGCAGACCTCGGCCCTGCAGGTTGGCGAATGGACCCACGTGGCAGTGACCCTCGGCAACGGGTCGGCCAAGCTTTACGTCGATGGCGAGCTGGTGGCCACCAATAACTCGGTCACCATTTCTCCCTCCGATTTCGCCCCTACCAACAACTACATCGGCGACTCGCAGTACACTTCCGACCCCCTGTTCAACGGGCAGCTCAACGACCTGCTCTTCACCGACTACGTGCTCAGCCCCACGCAGATTGCGGGCTTGATGACGAACACCACGCCTGATGTGGCGTCGACCATCGTCGACTTAGGCACGGCCACGCGGGGTCTTCCGTACAACTGGTCGATCGCCGGGCAGGCGACCGACGACGACCTCGGCGACTCGGTGACCTACGCCAAGGCCAACGGTCCGGCCTGGCTCACCATTGCCGAAGATGGCGGGCTGTCCGGCGTGCCGACCACCGATAACGAGGGCCTGAACGAGTTCGTGGTATCGGTGACCGATTCGCGAGGAGCGATGTCGACCTTCGTGATGACGCTCAACGTACAGGCCGTCCCGCGGATCATTCTGGCCAGCTTCACAGCCAACGATTCCGCAACAAGCGACTCCAGTACTGCCGACACCACATCGGCGACCACATCGGCGACCGCATCGGTCGAAAGCCCCGCGGCGATGGTCGACGATCCTCTTGCTGCTTCCAGTTCTAGCAACACTAGCCGATCGACTTCGCATCGATCGGCCGAACTGGCATTCGACGAACTGGCGGCCGACGCTTCGAGCAGCGAGATTGCCGAATCGAACGACTGGTTCAGCAGCAGTTCGCTGGAGCGGGCGTTTGCGACGCGGTAGAGCGTGCTTACAATGGTGATTCCGGCCAGTGGTTTGTGAATCGCACGAAAATGGCCGTCTAGGAAGTTTCGAGTCTCGACTATTGTTTTCACTGACTGGCCGCGCCTGCTGATGACCACTCCCGAGCATACCTTGGTGGGCGTTCACACGGCGCTAGCGACCGGCCTCCATCGACGCTTCGGTTGGCAAGTAGTGGTGCTGGCCGCGGTGGCTTCGAACCTACCCGATTGGGATGGTCTGCCGATGCTGATCGACATGGCCCGGTTCGAGTCGGGCCATCGGGTGTGGGGTCATAACCTGCTGGCCATCACGTTGTCGTCGGTGCTAGTCGCAACGCTCCAGTGGCGTTTTCACCTGATCGATCGCCTGGCCCACAAACTGCGGCGCTGGAAGCCAGCCGATTTCTCCCTGGCCGAGACCAGCGACATGGTTCGCGGACCGGCCCCCTGGAGCGTGCTGCTAGTGGTGTGCCTGGTCGCCCAACTGCTGCACCTGCCCTGCGACATGGTTGTGTCTGGCGGCAAAGGTCTGAGCGACTGGCAAGTGCAACCGTTCTGGCCCTGGTCCGACACCGGCTACGCCCTGCCGCTAGTGCCGTGGGGCGACGTCGGCCCGACGGTCATTCTCATGCTGGGAGTGATTGCGGTTGCCAAACTCCCCCGACGAGCCACCATGGTGTCGGCCGCCACATTGGTTGTGCTGATCGCCTACCTGCTGCTCCGCGGCTGGTCACGCGGGGTTGTGGGGTAGGGACACTCCGGGGCATCAATTCGCTGGGCATCGGCCCGATTACCCATCCACCTTTTGGCCGAAGCTGGCCTGAGCCGACAAACTGCCCACGAGCAGCCCTGTGAAAATCAGCAGCGACAGTAACAACAGGTCTGCTTCGGGCAGCAGGTAGACCGTCGGCAATGCAACACCGATGGAAATGCCGAAGAACACTAGATCGTACTGTAGTAGTTGACGCTTATCGCGAAAATCGGGACGCGTCTTTCGATGCGTTAGCCGCTCGACACGAGCCGACGCCCAGAGGTAGAGCAGCGGATAGCCAATTACCAACACACCGAGACCAATGTACCAAGCGTATTGCATCCCACCCCTTCACAACTTCTATGGAGGTTGCTTGCTGGTAGCAGCAAGCATTTAGAGTCGATTGTTCTATTCCCTCATGGTATCGCCGGAGGGCAACTCGTGGGGTAGGTTTCGGACTTTATCGTGGAAATTGGCCACCTGTTGGCCTCTAATAGAGTGTGCACTACCGCGCGATCAGTGCGACGCTGTTTGACAATTTGGGCGAGCGGGGCCGGAACCGGCACCCCCAAACCTGGTGGAAAAAATAGATTCCCACCCATGGGAATCTATTTTTGAGATTTCCCCCGATGCGATTAATGTAAAGCCTTACATCGCAGGAAGTTACGCAGCGTGGATTGCGAGAAAATAGATTCCCACTCGATGCGATCTTGGGAATGGGAATCTATTCGTGGCCCAAAACCACTGGTTTTGTAGCGTGGGCGACGATTCAATTTTCCCACTCGTGGGAAAATTGGGAATCTACAAACCAGGCAGCTTACGCGGTTCTGGCAAGCGATTGTCGCTGCGGGTTACGCGTACACCAGATTCAACTTGTTCAGCCCGTTGTAGGCGGCCACTTTGTAGCACTCGGCCAGCGTGGGGAAGTTGAACACGTTGTTGATGAAGAACTCGGCATCGCCGTCGAGGGCCATGACCGCCTGACCGATGTGAATCAGCTCGGTCGCGCCGGCTCCGATGACATGCACGCCGAGAATCTTGTGCGTGTCCTGATGAATCAGCAGCTTGAGCATGCCGAGTTCGTCGCCGAGCAGTTGGGCGCGGGCGATTTCGCGATAATGGGCGATACCCGCCTCGTAGGGAATGCCCTCTTCGGTAAGCTGTTCTTCGGTCTTGCCGACCATCGAGATCTCAGGCACCGCGTACACACCGAACGGGAAGAGCTGCGTGTTGTAGTTGCCGACTTCGCAATCGCCAAACGCATGGCAAATCGCCCGGCGGCCTTGCTCCATGCTGGTGGATGCGAGCGCGGGGAAACCGATGACGTCGCCGGCTGCGTACACGTGCTCGATGTTGGTTTGATAGCTATCGTTCACGTGCAGGCGTTCGCGATCATCGAACTCGATGCCAACGTTATCGAGCCCGAGAGCCCCGCACACACCCTGGCGACCGACCGCGTAGAGCAGCGTTTCGGCACGCAGGGTTTTGCCGCTTTCGAGCTGGGCTTCGACGAACCGGCGTGCTTTGCCGTTGTAGGTTTCGACTTCGCTGATCGACTGCACTTTTTCACCCAGGCGGAGCGTGATGCCGCGTTGCCGCATGAAGTAGTGGAATGCGTCGCCGATTTCGCGGTCGAGGAACCCGAGCACCTGCCGACGACCTTCGACCAGGGTGACCTTCACGCCGAGCGTGGCCATGATGCAGGCGTACTCGGTGCCGATGACGCCACCGCCGACAACGACCATGCTGCGGGGAACACGATCGAGCTTCAGCAGTTCGTCACTCGTGAGAATAGTGGTATCGTTGAACGGAATGTTCTGCGGACGTGCAGGACGAGTGCCGACCGCGACCAGGAACTTATCGGCGGTGATTTTCTCGACCGACTCCGGTCCTTCGACATACAACTCGTTGGGTCCCGCAAAGCGAGCCGATCCCCACAGCAGTTCGATATGGTTACGTTCGAATTGGTTACGGATGAGGTCCCATTCGTGACGCATCACGGTTTGCGAAACCGACACAAGATCGGCGATGGTGATGTTCTTCTTGACTCGATAGCTCGAGCCGAACAACCCGCGCTGGGCTGCTCCAGTCAGGTGCAACACCGCTTCGCGAAGTGCTTTGGAGGGAATGGTGCCGGTGTTGATTTGGGCACCGCCGAGCACGCGGGTTTTTTCAACGATCGCAACCCGCTTGCCGAGCTTGGCAGCCTGGATTGCTCCCTTTTGACCAGCAGGACCAGTACCGATGACAACGCAATCGAAATGTTTCATGACGGGAGGGGCCGGGGGGTCAAAGGAATTGAATTCACGTGACAGTCGACGCCAGCCGCGCAACTGCCCCGCAGTGACTCTATACCGCCATGGATCGTCACATCGTATCGCAAAACTCGACAAAGAGCGAGTCTATCGACCAGAGAAAATAGCAATGTCAGGCAACGTGCAACGACGGTAGCGACTGTAACGATCGCCGAAAAAACCACCGTCTTTCGTGTATTTTACGTGCTACGTTAGCGTTGCCTTTGCCTGTTTCGCCAACCTTGCCAGCATCCCCCCACGGTCAGAACCATGATGAATCGTCGACAGTTTGCCTTCTGGGTTTCCGCTGGACTGTTCAGTCTGAGCGAACGCCTTGGCGCTGAAACGCTCGACACCCTGGCGGCGGTCGTGATGCAGTGCAGCGAGAAAAAAGTGGATGGCCAACCGGTGGTCGACGAAGAGCGTTGGAGCTATCACGAAGACCGCACCTGGCGATGGTTCGAACGCGAAACCAAGATCGACGAACGCTGGGAACTGACCGGGCGGACTCGTCCGGTGCACCGGATGTCGGGCGAGTTGGCGCCGGAGGTCGAAGGGTACCTGCCTGAGAGCCTGGTGCCCGACGAGCTGCGTTTCGGTCCCGGGCGAGACGGCAGCGACGAGCTGTTGGACGATGCCGACGAAGACGACTACGGCGAAGCTAGCGCCGTGCGACGCGCCCGCGATGGTCGTCCACCGAGTCGCTGGTTGCGAAGCTTGTATGCAGAGGAGCTGCGACTCTGGCTGCCGGAGGTCGAGGTACCGCCGGCCGGCGTGAGCGGCATGACCGTCTGGACTCACCTGACCCGCGATCATCGGTTCATCGCCGAGCGGATCCGCGGGCTGAACGATCAGGAACTCGCGAAACTGCACGCAGTTGCTCACTACGGCTATTAACACGCTACTGGGTGCTAAGCGATGATCTCGCGAACCACCCGGGCGGGCTTCACTCCGGTGAGCTTTTGGTCGAGTCCCTGATGCGGGAAGACCAGTTGCTTGTGGTCGAAGCCCATCAGGTGGAGCATGGTCGCGTGAAGATCGCGGAACTGCACGGGGTCCTTGGTGACCTCGTAGCCGATGGGGTCGGTCTCGCCGTACGCCATACCGCGCTGCACGCCGCCGCCGGCGAGCCAGATGCTAAACGCCGCTGGATGGTGATCGCGACCAACGAACTGCATGGTGCGACCACCACGGTTCTCACGCATCGGGGTACGACCGAACTCGCCGGCAAACACAACGAGCGTATCGTCGAGCAGCCCGCGCTGTTCGAGGTCGGTCAGCAACGCGGCGACCGGCTGGTCGACTTGATGGCATTTGTTTTTGAAGCCGGAGTTTAGGGCTTCGCTTTCCGAGGCACCATGTGCATCCCACCCCCAGTCGAACAGCTGCACGAAGCGAACGCCGCGTTCGACCAACCGGCGGGCGAGCACGCAGTTGTTTGCGAAGCTCTCGCGTCCGGGCTGGGTGCCGTAGAGTGCGTGGATATGGTCGGGCTCGTCGGCCAGATCCATCGCCTCGCTGGCGGTGAGCTGCATGTTGGCGGCCATTTCGTACTGGCTAATTCTCGTGAGCGTTTCGGGGTCGCCGAACTCCTCGTAGGTTTGCTGATTCACCTGGTTGATCGCTTGCAGCATGCGGTCGCGGAGCTTGCGGTCGATGCCGGGAGGATTCGACAGGAACAGCACGGGATCTCCCTCGCTGCGACACTGCACTCCCTGATACACCGACGGCAGGAACCCCGCCCCCCAGGCGCTCTTGCCAGCACTCGGCACCCGCCCGCCTGAGATGAGCACCACGAAGCCAGGCAGGTTTTGATTCTCGCTCCCGAGTCCATACCCAAGCCAGGAGCCCATCGACGCGTAGCCAAGGTTTTGGTTGCCGGTGTGCAGCAGCAGCTGTGCGGGAGCATGATTGAACTGGTCGGAAGTCATCGAGTGGATGAACGTCACTTTGTCGATCACCTGCTCGAAGTGCGGTAACCGGTCCGAAATCCACTGCCCCGACTCACCTGCTTGATGGAACGGGTAATAGGACCCCAACAGCTGAGGAACCCCACGAATGAACGCAAAACGCTTCCCCTCCAGGAACTCCTGCGGGCAGTCTTGTCCGTTCAGTCGCTCTAGCTCCGGCTTGTGCGAGAACAGCTCCAACTGGCTCGGCGCGCCGGCCATGTGCAGAAAGATCACCCGCTTGGCCTTGGCCTCGAAGGGAGGTTTCCGCGGTGCCAGCGGATGGGCGGGGTCGCGTGCGATGGGGCCGCCCGACGACGCGCCGGCCGACTGCATCCCGAGCCAGAGCGCACCCACCCCAGCAGCGGCATCACGAAGGAAATGCCGCCGAGTCTGCAACTGGAGCTGGGCTTGATGGTAATGCTGAAATAGATTCATACCTACTCTCACAAGTGGGAGGGGAGCTGGCTAACGAGTGATGACGTCGTCCAAGTTCAAAATAACGCTGGCAACAATCACCCGGGCGTAGGCTTCGGCCGTGGGGGCGAGGGCCTGATGGGCTTCGTCGTCGGCATGGTATTGCTCCAGGGAGTCTTCAAACAACTTCAGGAGCACCTCGACGACTGCGTCGGTGGCCGGCTCGCCGGTGGCTTGTTCTATCCCCCAGGCAATCTGCTGCGGCACCGACCCGGCGGCTTGCTGACTCATCCGCTCGGCGAATCCTTGAGCGCACTCGACAAACACGGGGTCGTTCATTGTCACCAGCGGCTGCAGCGGAGTGTTGGTCGGGATCCGCTGCACCGAGCAGACTTCGCGGCTCGGCGCGTCGAACATCATCATCGACGGGTACGGGCTCGTCCGCTTCCAGTAGGTGTAGACCGCCCGGCGGTAACGGTCGTCGCCTTCGGAGGTCACCCAGCGGGCACCGGAGTAAACCGAACGCCAGACGCCGTCGGGCTGCGGGGGCATGACCGACGGGCCGTACATTTTGTCGCTCATCCTGCCCGACAGCAGCAAGGCCTGGTCGCGAACCATTTCGGCCGTGAGTCGCAACCGCGGACCACGTGCCAAGAGGGCATTGTGGGGATCTTGCTGGGCGAGCGACTCCGACGCCTGCGACGCCTGACGATAGGTGGCCGACAGCACCATCTCGCGAAGCAACTGCTTAGTGCTCCACTGCATGTCGGTCTCGAATCGCACTGCCAGGTCGTCGAGCAACTCGGGATGCGTGGGGCGGAGTCCGCTGGTGCCGAAGTCGCCAACCGTCTCGACGATGCCGAGCCCGAAGAGCTGTTGCCAGAGACGATTCACCATCACCCGGGCGGTGAGTGGATGCTCAGTGGAGGCCAACCAGTGGGCAACGGCCAGGCGATCGACCGGCTGCTCGGAATCGAGCGGAGGAAACACCGCCGGCACGCCAGGCGACACGCGGTCGCCGCGGTCGAGCCAGTTTCCGCGGACAAACGTGTAGGTCGGCCGTTGCTCGGCAGGCAGTCGCTCTTCGATCACCGGCACCAACACACTAGCGATCTGCTGACGCTCCCGGCTCGCCTGAGCCAGATCACTGGCCTGCTGGTTGTACTCCGGCGAGGCGAGTTGCTGCTGCCAGGCGGGGTTGGTCGACACCGCAAAACGGCCACGGTTGGTGACCAACGCAATCAACCCGGTGAGGGAGCGGTTATGCTTGAGCACCACGCGGAGCACGCTTCCTTCGGGCACCACAAAAGGCTCCCTGGGAACAAACACCGCCCAGCGTGGCTTGTAGATGCGGGGCTCGACTCCCCAGCCGTTGTTGTTGTCGTTGAGACTCTCGGCTGGATCGAGCGCTGGCAACGGCTCATCGCAAATCGCCAACTGGAACGACACCGAAGAGCTCTCGCCGGTCGTGGGGTTCTCGATCGTCGCTCTGAAACGGGTAACAACAAAACCGGTCTCTGGGTCTTTGATGGCCTTGGCCACGTCGGACGGCAACGAGTCGACTCGCAGCGCGGTGATCGGCTGGTCGCTCACTGGCACCGCCAAGTCGAACGTCATCATCGATCCCGTGGTTACGGTCCCACGCGTCACAAACTCCGCGGGCTGGTCTTCGCTGGCCGCGATGACTTCCACTTTGGTCTCGCCGGTCGACTCGGCGTTTTGGAACTGCAGGTATTGCCAGTTTTCGGCGTCGGTCGCAAGAGAAGCGAATTGCTGGTGGATGGCCATGCGGCTACTGCGAATCTGGCGGTCCAGCTCGTTGGCTTTCGCCCACTGCTCACGGTCGGTCGGCACCGCCAAGCGTGGGGTTTCGTTGTCGAGATCCGCATCCCGAGTGTTGTTCATCACCGCGACGAACTCGTAGAACTCCTGGTTCTCGATCGGATCGTACGGATGCGAATGGCACTGAGCGCATCCAAAAGTCAGGCCGGCGAACACCTGCCAGGTGGTACTCACCCGGTCGAGCACCGCCATGGTGCGGAACTCCTCGTCGTCGGTGCCACCTTCGGTGTTGGTCTGCGTATTGCGATGCATGGCGGTGGCCAACCGGTCGCCCAGCGTGGCTTCCGGCAGCAGATCGCCCGCCAGTTGCTTTACGATAAATTGATCGTAGGGCAGGTCGTCGTTGAGAACGCGAATCAGCCAATCGCGATACGGCCAGATGTCGCGATGAGGGTCTTTTTCGTACCCCATCGTATCGGAGTATCGCACCAGATCGAGCCACATGGCTGCCCAGCGTTCGCCGTACCGGGGAGATGCCAGCAGTCGGTCGACCACCCGCTCATAGGCATCAGGCCGCGAGTCGCTGAGGAATGCCTTACGTTCTTCGGCGGTCGGGGGGAGTCCCGTAAGATCGAACGTCACGCGGCGAAGCCATTCGCTACGACTCGCCTCTTCTGCAGGGGCTAGCGACGTTTGCTCAAGATCGGCCAGCACAAAGGCATCCAGCGGCATCCGCACCCACTGCGGTTGTTCGACACTCGGCGACTGCTGCCGCTCGGGGGCTACGAAGGCCCAGTGCTCTTGCCATTGGGCACCTTCGCGAATCCACTGTTTGACCAGCTCGATCTCCTCCGCACTAAGTGCAGGGCCATGCTCGGCTGGCGGCATCCGGTAAACGGGGTCGGGATCGGCAATGCGGTCGACCAGGTAGCTCTCTTCCACGTTACCAGGCACGATCGATCGCATGCCCGACTCCCCCTCGGCGAGGGCTTTGTCGCGGTAGATGAACGAGACGCCGCTGGCTTGCTTCACCCCGCCATGGCAAGCGACGCAGTGTTCGGCCAGGATCGGGCGGATATGTTCGTTGAACGAAACAGGCTCTTCGGCTTGAACTTGAGCCAAGCCGAACAGCGAGACTGCCAGTGCCGCGGTCCGCAAGCAATGCGACTGCGACAGATTTTGGAGAGGACGTGGAACCATGATTTGCGCGAGGGGAAAAAGGACCACGAGTTCGCAGCCAGGGCCGCAGGGGAGTTGTTCTATTTTACTTGTTTTCCGACCAGAATGGTACCAGAACCTGAAGAGTGCCATCCCTCGGCAATGCGTAGAAACCCCGGCAAAACGGCTCAATCCGCACGACCCGAGTTGCCCTCGCAGGCCAGCACGCAATACTAATCGAGTACGGTGCGGCCGACAGTTACCGTGTTGCACCAGCTTGAAACTCGTCCTCGCCCCCCCTCCCTCAGCCCCAAGCACTGGCCGATGCATCCAAATCTGGAACACTGCTTGCGGCTGCTAATCAACAAGCGAGGGGCGTCGAAATCGGTCTGCCCATCGGAGGTCGCCCGGGCGATTGATCCGGTCGACTGGCGCGACCACATGGACGACATCCGGCAACTGGCCGCCGAGATGAGCGTCGCCGGCGAGTTGGTCGTCACCCAGCGCGGGCAGGTCGTCGACCCGCTATCGGCCAAGGGTCCCATCCGGTTGCGGTTACCAAGCGAATAAGCCCATGATGTCGGATACCAATAATTCGGCTCCCGGGCTTGCGAGCTTTCACTCGATCACTCAGCAGTGGTTTGCCCAATCGTTTGCCGCCCCGACGCGAGCGCAACAACTTGCCTGGCCGCCGATTGCGGAGGGTCGCAGCACGCTGCTGCTCGCTCCGACTGGCTCGGGCAAGACGCTGGCCGCGTTCCTGGCGGCGATCGACAAGATCATGTTCGCCGCGCGCGAGGCGAGCCTGCCAGCCAAAGGCAAACGCAAGCAGAAGTCGAAAGTTCGCGTGCTGTACATCTCGCCGCTCAAGGCGTTGGGGGTCGATGTCGATCGCAACCTGCGGTCGCCGATTGCCGGCCTGCGGGCGGTCGCCGAGCGGGAGCAGGTGGAGTACCACTTGCCGACAGTCGCGGTCCGCAGCGGCGACACTCCGTCGGCCGAGCGGGCGCGGATCAATCGCGAACCGCCAGAGATACTGATTACCACGCCCGAGTCGCTGTACCTGATGCTCACCTCGAAAGCGAGAGAGGTGCTCGCTGAAGTCGAAACGGTGATCATCGACGAGATCCACGTGATGGTCGCCGGCAAACGAGGGGCTCACCTGTTTGTGACGCTTGAGCGACTCGAACGATTGCGCCGCCAGGCGAACGCCGAAGCCGCTCCGCTGCAACGCATCGGGCTGAGCGCCACGCAGCGCCCGCTGGAAGAAATCGCCCGCTTGCTGGGGGGTGCAGAGGCAACCGCCGATCCGGATCGCCCCGCACGACCGCGGCCGGTCGAGATTGTCGACGCCAGCGAACCGAAGCAATTCGATTTGCGGGTCGAAGTGCCGGTGGAGGACATGGCCCGCCTCGGTTCCGAGAATAACACGCCCGCAATTCCCACGGGCGACGCGAGTCGCGTCAGCAACCCGCCAGCCATTCCGAGTGGCTCAGCCGCCGGGCCGGCGATACCTTCAATCTGGCCGGCGATCCATCCGCGGTTGGTGCGATTGATCCGCGAGCATCGCTCGACGATGATCTTCGTCAACAGCCGACGCCTGGCTGAGCGATTGGCTTCGGCGATCAACGAATTGGCCGAGGAAGAAATCGCTCTCGCGCATCATGGTTCGGTCGCAAAAGATAAACGAGCCGACATTGAAGATCGACTGAAGCGCGGCGCACTGCCAGCGATCGTCGCTACGAGTTCGCTGGAACTGGGCATCGACATGGGTGCGGTCGACCTGGTGATTCAGATCGAGGCTCCCCCTTCCATCGCCTCGGGCATGCAGCGCATCGGTCGCGCGGGGCATCAAACCGGGGCGACGAGCAAAGGCATTCTATTCCCCAAGTACCGAGGCGACCTGGTAGCCGCGGCGGGAGCCACCGGGCGAATGCTGGTGGGCCATGTGGAGGAGACCTATTACCCGCGTAATCCGCTGGACATCGTCGCCCAACAAATCGTCGCCATCGTGGCGATGGAATCGCTTGCGGTCGACGACTTGTATGCGATGCTCCGCGGCGCGGCCCCGCTAGCCGACTTGCCGCGATCGAGCTTCGAAGGGGTGCTCGACCTACTGGCTGGTCGGTATCCGTCGGACGAGTTCGCCGAACTTCGCCCACGAATCCACTGGGATCGCATCGCAGGGACGGTCGATAAACGCAAGAGTTCCCAACGCATCGCGGTACTGAACGCGGGCACGATTCCCGACCGTGGCTTGTACGGCGTGTTTCTCGCTTCCGATAACGAGAACACTGGCAGCCGAGTCGGCGAACTCGATGAAGAGATGGTGTTCGAAACCAACCCTGGCGACGTGTTCTTACTGGGGGCTTCGAGCTGGCGGGTGATCGAGATTACCCGCGACCGAGTGATCGTGGTCCCCGCGCCTGGCGAGCCTGGGCGGATGCCGTTTTGGCGGGGCGAAGGTCCTGGGCGGCCTCTCGAGTTTGGTCGGGCCATTGGCAAACTATCGCGGGAACTCACTCGCATGGACGAGGAGGAAGCCCTCGCGTTGCTGCAAGAGCATCACGCGCTCGATCGCCGCGCGGCGGTGAACCTGCTGCGTTACCTGGCTGACCAGATGGAGGTCACGGCCGAGGTGCCGAGCGATCGGATGATCGTGATCGAGTCGTTTCTCGACGAGATCGGCGACTGGCGGGTGGTGGTGCTCTCGCCGTTCGGGGCGCGGGTGCATGCTCCGTGGGCGATGGCCGTTGCGGCTCGATTGCGAGGCGAAGGCATCGAGGAAGTCGACTACATGTGGTCCGACGATGGCATCGTGTTCCGACTGCCTGAGTCGGATAGCCCCCCGCCGGCCGACTGGTTCGTACCGACGAGCGATCAAGTGGAAGACGAGGTCGCCCGCCAAGTCGGTTCGACCGCCCTGTTCGCCGCCCGGTTTCGCGAGAACGCTGCCCGGTCGCTGCTGCTGCCGCGGCGTCACCCGAAGCGTCGCATGCCGCTATGGCAACAACGCAGGCGGGCTGCTGATTTGCTGTCGGTCGCCGCCCAGTACCCAGCGTTTCCGTTGCTGCTCGAAACCTATCGCGAAGTACTTCGCGACGTGTTCGACCTGCCTGGGCTGGTCACCTTGCTGCGGCAAGTGGAGCGCCGCGAGATCACGGTGCACAGCGTCGTGAGTCATCAGGCCTCGCCGTTTGCTGGGTCGCTGCTGTTTACCTATACCGGCAACTTTGTTTACGAGGGAGACGTCCCGCTCGCCGAGCGGCGGGCGCAGGCCCTTACGCTCGACCACGCGCAACTTCGCGAGCTGCTCGGCACCGCCGACTTGCGAGAGCTGTTCGACGTGGAGGTGATTGCCGAGCTCGATCGCGAGCTGCAACAACTCACCAGACCGGTGATCCGTCATCCCGACGACGTGCACGACCTGCTGCTTCGGCTTGGTCCATTGCCGCTGGAAGAGCTGCAACTGCGCACCGATCCCGAGCAGGCAAGTTTGCTGAGTGAATGGATTACCGAGCTGAGCCAAGCTCGTCGGGTGATCGAGGTCCGCGTGGCAGGCACTCCGCAACTCGCGGCAGCCGAGGATGCGGGGCGGCTGCGGGATGCACTCGGGGTGAACCTGCCGGTCGGATTGCCGGCAGCTTTCCTCGAATCAGCGAGCGATCCGCTCGGCGATTTGGTCTCCCGACACGCCCGCACCCATGGACCTTTTACCGCAGCAGCAGTTGCTCAGCGGTTCGGCCTGGGCGAGGCTCCCATTCTCGGCGTGCTCAACAAGCTGGCCGACCGTGGTCGCTTGGTCGAGGGAGAGTTCCTGCCCGGCGGACGAGGCCGCGAATGGTGCGATGCCGAAGTACTGCGAACACTCAAACGCCGGAGCCTCGCTAAGCTTCGCAAGCAAGTCGAGGCGGTTCCCTCCGAGACGCTTGGCCGCTTCCTCCCCTCTTGGCATGGACTCGAAGCTCCTCGGCGCGGGCTGGATGGACTGCTCGACGCCATCGAGATCCTGCAAGGAGCACCGCTGCCAGCGAGCACGCTGGAGAGCGAGATTCTGCCCGCCCGGGTGCTCGACTACACTCCTGGCGACCTCGACGAGCTTTGCCTGGCGGGCGAAGTCGTGTGGCGAGGGTTCGATGCGCTCGGCTCCACCGATGGACGCATCGCGTTGTACCTGGCCGACCGCCTTCCGCTGCTCGCCCCTATGGTCACTGAAACCGAAGAACTATCTAACGATCCACTGGTGGCCCAGGTTCGCACTCTGCTTGCTGAGCGGGGAGCAATTTTCTTCGACGAATTATGCCGAGCCACCGCGGCGTTCCCGCCCGACCTGCTTTCCGCGTTGTGGCAACTGGTGTGGGCTGGCGAACTAACCAACGACACGCTGGCCCCTGTGCGGTCGCTGTCTCGCGGCCGCAGTGGCAACAGTCGCCAGAGTAGTTCGCGACGCCGGGGCCGGACGTTCCGCTCTCGGCGAGCCGCCCGACTGCCTGGCAGCGAAGGTCGCTGGTCGTTGTTACCACTTTCGACGGAGGGCTCCCCTTCGGCGACCGAACGCACCGTCGCGTTGGCCGAGCAGCTAGTCGCCCGCCATGGCGTGTTGACCAAGAACGCGGTCGCACGCGAATCGGTACCGGGCGGCTTTGCAGCGATCTATCCAGTGCTCAAGCAGATGGAAGAAGCCGGCAAAGTGCGACGAGGGTATTTTGTCGCAGGGCTCGGCGGGGCGCAGTTTGCCGCGCCGGGTGCGGACGACTCGGTGCGGCGGTGGGCCAAGACCGACCACGATACTCAAGACGATCGAGCGATTATGCTCGCGGCCACCGACCCAGCGAATCCCTACGGCGCTGCCCTACCCTGGCCGGCGCGCGACGAGGCAACCGGCCGTGCCAGTCGCACAGCAGGTGCTTCGGTGCTACTGTATCGCGGTCGGCTCGTGGGATTCATCAGCGCTGGCCGCTCGCAGCTCAACACCTACCTGCCCGACGACCCCGTCGACCGCGCGGCAACGCTCGATGCGATCGCCCAAGCACTGGTGGCAGCCGCTGCCGACAGCACGCCGATTTTGCTCAGCAAGATCGACGAACACCCGGTAGCCGCCAGCGAACTCGCTCCCGCCTTGAAATCGGCTGGGTTCGAATCGACTAGCCGCGGCATGCTGTATCGCGATACGCCGAAAACCAATTTGCCCCGCCGTTATCGCTAGCCCTGCTCCCTCTCGCTCAACTTCGCTACCACCATGCCCGAAGGCGACACGATCCACCGCACGGCCAATACGCTCCGCCCCTGGCTGGTGGGCGAGACAATCACGGCTGCCCGCGCTCGCGACGAGATCGTCGATGCCGATTCGCTGGTGAATCACCAGGTTCGTAGCATCGAAGCGCGTGGCAAGCACTTGCTGATTCACTTTGACCATGGACTTACCATCCATGGCCACTCGGGCATGACCGGCTCCTGGCATATTTATCCTCATGGCGAGGCCTGGCAGAAACCGGCTCGCCAAGCAGCATTGGTGCTGGAGACGCATCAGCTCTGCGTGGTGTTCTTCAACCCCAAGACACTCGAACTGCTCACTGCGACACAACTCCGCCGGCACCGCATGTTGTCGTCACTGGGACCAGACCTACTGGCCGAAGAAATTGACCTGCCATCGATCGCAGCGCGCTACCTTGCTAAAGGCTGGCTACCGATCGGCGAGGCGGTAATGAATCAAACCATCGCTTGCGGAATCGGCAACGTCTACAAGTCGGAATTGCTGTTCCTGCAAAACATCGACCCGTTCGCTCCCGCTGCCACGCAAACGGAGCAACAATGGATCGAATTGTTGTCGCAAGCGCGCGATCTCATGCAATTCAACTTGCAAGCGCAACCGCGTACGACGCGTCGCGAAGGGTCCGGCGGACGGCTGTGGGTGTATGGCCGGCGCGGCGAACCTTGCTATCTGTGTGGCACTCCCATCCACCTAAGCCGCCAAGGCGACCTAGGCCGCACCACTTATTGGTGCCCAGAATGCCAACCACCAGGTCCAGAATCAAAGCAACCCGCGCGGGACGACGCTCGCTTTCGCGGCCAACCGCCAACTGCTTAAACACCTATATTTCCAGCCTTTTTGCATCAATGAGTTTGCTAGCGGTCCCCACAAACACTTTTTAAAAAGTTTTTGCGATCCCTTGAGTCGGCACTGGGGTTCAATCTAAATGGTTCTCAACAGCGGGCGGTGTCTCAGCAAGAACCTCACCCTTATTCTTCCCAATACTAGCTTCGTGAATCCGAACTCCTCCTATTGAGGATTGTTAAGATTCAGTTAATAATGGAAGAGGAATGTACTCATTCCAAAAAAGGAACAAGAGAGGGCGTCTGATAGTTCCCCCCTACCGGAGCATCTGCACTGTCCTCATTAGACAATGCGTTTCGAAAGGGATGTGTAAATGCGATCGCCCCGTCCCCCCTGGAACTTCAAGGGTTTCACACTAGTTGAGCTGTTGGTGGTAATTGCCATTGTCGGAGTATTGGTTGCTCTCTTGCTGCCGGCGGTGCAAATGGCCCGCGAAGCCTCGCGTCGCACCACTTGCCTGAACAACAACCGCCAAATCGGCGTGGCCATCCTCAATTACGAAAGTGCCTACGGCAAGTTCCCCCCAGGCAAGAAGTGGTCGGGCCCGCGAAGCGATCCCAACACCTACGACTTCGCATGGGCTTGTATTATCCTCAACCATCTGGAAGAGGAAGCGATCTACGACAAAATCGATTTCGACTACCGGCTTGTTTCCGACCAGAATATTCAAGCGACCAGTCAAGTCATCCCCACGTTTATCTGCCCTAGTGCTGCGACTTTGGACGAGCACCGCTCTCCACAAGGAAAGATTCAGGCACTCAATGGTCAACCCGGCGAAGGCCTGGGCTGCATCGACTACCTCGGTATTTCGGGCCCTGACAAGAAGAAAGCCAACCCCACGACAGGGGAAGACTACGGTCCTCAACGCGGAATCCTGCTTGGCACCAAAGGCCTTGAAAAAGAGGATACGCTAATCGAGCCGCCGAAACTCACCACCTCGCGAGTTACCGATGGGCTATCGTCAACCCTCATGGTGATCGAGTGCTCTGGTCGGGGCGCCGATGTTAACAGCTCAGGCGAGGTGAAATCGTTGAACGGTGCCTGGGCTTTGGGGGGCAACATCACCCATATCAAGAAGGGCATCAACGACGAGGTTCCCCCTGAAGTTTGGGAAGACGAACGTGCCTTTTCCGATCATCCAGGTGGCGTAACCGCCCTGGCAGCCGATGGGTCGGTTCACTTCTTGACCGATGAAATGGAACCTAAAATCTTACGTTGCTATTGTTCCCGCGACGGAGGCGAAGTTGTAGAGGCATTCGATCAATGATAGACGAGCTTGAGCCTACCTCTCAATTAGACAACATCGATCAAGCACTCGCCAAGTTTACTCCCACCTCACTTAGCGAGATCGATTCCGTCAGCCTGATGAATCGCATCGACACCAAATACGTGTCGAACGAGGTTCTATTGGCCCAGTTGCTTGAGATGGTGCGTGCCGATTACAAGGTACTCGAGGTCGACGGATTCCGTCGATCCCCTTACGAGACATTGTACTTCGACACGTTGCATCGAGATTGTTATCTGGATCACCACAACGGTCGTGCAACCCGTCTAAAGTTTCGCCAGCGGCGATACATGAGTTCTGGCACAGCGTTCTTTGAGGTAAAGCAGAAAACGAATCGTGGGCGGACCATCAAACGACGGGTTCCCATCGCTTCGATTGAGCAAACCCTCGACGACGCATCGAAAGACTTGGTATTACAAACACGGTCTTCCGGCAAAACGCTGCTACCGCAGATCTGGACACTATTCTCCCGAATCACTTTGGTTGGCCTCAATATTGCCGAACGCGTGACGATCGACACCGAACTGTCGTTCAGCGATGAACAACAAGATCGCGCGCTAGAAGGCGTAACGATCATCGAGGTCAAACAAGAGCGCAACCTGCGCAACTCTCCGATCCGCCAGTGCCTTCGCCAATTGCGAGTGCCTCCAATGCGGATCAGCAAGTACTGCATCGGCAGTGCCTTGCTCAATCCCACACTTAAGCGGAATCGCTTCAAGCGAAAACTCCGAGTTGTTGGCTCGCATACTTCTTGAAAGACGCTACTCCATGGAACTGTTCGAAGTCCCTATCTACGATGATGATTTCATCAAGATGGTCGGTCGCTATGCGATCAATCTAATCGTTGTGTCCATTCTTGTGCGGTTTGTTTACTACAGGCGTTCGCGCAGCAAGGATTACCTGTTTACGTTTTACGTACTAAGCACGGTGGTGTTCTTTATCTGCTTTACGCTTAAAAAGCTGGATATCGACACTGGCATGGGCCTGGGCCTGTTTGCCATTTTTGGCGTCCTGCGTTACCGCACCGATACGATGCCAATTCGTGAAATGTCCTATCTCTTTACAGTGATTGGCATCGCGGTGATCAATTCCCTTTCCAATCTAAAGGTCAGCTGGGCGGAACTCGCCTGCGCTAACATGGCATTGGTCGCACTACCGTCGTGTCTCGAAATGATGCCGCTGTTGAGACAGGAAGCCCAAGAGGAAGTGCTTTACGAAAAGCTCGATCTGGTGCATCCCGATCGATACGGTGAGTTGCTTGCGGACCTCGAAGAACGCACGGGACTGGCGATCTCGCGGATCGAGATTGGCAAGATCGACCTGGTACGCGACTGCGCCACGATCACGTTGTTCTACCATCCGCACCAGCAAACCGTGCAAGAGACCGAAGGCATTAGCATCACTCGCCGGGGCCGTCGTCTGTAAGCGCCCCCTGCCGACAGTCAGCACACAATATTAAAAGCGAGCACTGCACTTCAACGTGCGGTGCTCGCTTTTTTGCATACGACTCACGGTCAGTTGATCTGGCATTCACCAGACCGGTACTCGCTTGCGATAAAGGCTGCCCTTCGCTTTACACCGTACTCATCGCCGACGCAGGATCGCGGAATCGATAACCAACCCCACGAACCGTCTCGATGAGATCCGCGTAGCCATTGAGCTTCTTACGGAGTGCCCGAATATGGACGTCGATCGTGCGTTCGAGCACCAAGGAGTCGCCTCCCAACGCGGAGTCGATTAACTCCGCCCGGCTGAATACCCGCCCTGGCTGGCGGATCAGCGACTCCAGCAAACTAAACTCGCTGGGAGTGAGGTCGAGTAGTTCTTCGCCAGCGGTCACGCGATGACGTTGACGATCGACCATGATGCCCTGACTCACCAGCGTGTCTCCCGCCACGGCGGCACCGTGACGTCGGCGGAGCAACGCCCGAATGCGTTCCAACAGCACTTTCACGCTAAAGGGCTTCGTCACGTAATCATCGGCCCCCACGCTGAACCCAGCCACCTGATCGGTTTCTTCCGACTTGGCGGTGAGCATGAGGATCAGCATTTCCTGAGTTGCCGGATCGGCTCGCAACCGTCGGCAAATCTCCAGCCCGTTCACCAGTGGCAACATCAAATCGAGCACCACCAGCTTGGGAGCTTTCAGACGGGCTTGGGTCAAGCCTTCCTGGCCATCGCGTGCGACGATGGTCTCGTATCCATCCTGACGCAGGTTATAGTCCAACACGTCAGCTAGCGACCGGTCGTCTTCCACAATTAGAATTACAGGTTTCGCCATGGCTCTTTACTTCGCAGGGTTATTTTGTGGTTGTGTCTCGTAGCGATGGCGAGCGATCTCGCCCTCGACGAGGTACATCACATCTTCAGCAATATTGGTAGCATGATCGGCAATCCGCTCGATGTGTCGCGTTGCCGAAAAGTAGTGCAATGCCGCTTCGACCAGGTCGCTGCGGGTACGCATGATCTCGTGAATCTCTTCAATCAAGAGCACGTTCAAGTCGTTGACTTCACCATCGCGGTTGCGGATGCGACTCGCCTGGCTGGCGTCGAACTCCACAAAGGCATCAATCGCTCCGCGGACCATCTCCACCGACATCGTGGCCATCTTCTGCAGATTCTCCGAGCCATAGAAATCGGGGTAGTTATCCAGCGCCCGCGCCCGCTCTCCCAGGTTTACCGCCAGATCGGCGATCCGCTCGAGGTCGCCATTGATCTTGAGCACCGCTGCCGTACGACGGAGGTCGATCGCCACGGGTTGGTGCAAAGCGAGAATCTTCAGGCACTCTTCCTCGATGGTCACTTCGCGAGCATTCACTAGCTGTTCGTTATCCATCACGTCCCACACGAGTTCGACCTGCCGTTCACACAAGGCGCGGCTGGCGGTTCGAATCATCGACTCCACGATGGAAGCTTGCGCAAGTAAGGCCTGCTCCAACGTCTGAAGATCGCGTTCTAGGTGCTTGCTCATGACTCAGTTATCATTCCAAGATAAGAGGCACGACCGCCAGGACTTAACCAAAGCGGCCGGTAATGTAGTCTTCTGTTTCGCGTTTCGTTGGATTGGTAAACACATCGGTGGTCATCCCTGCTTCGATCAATTGCCCTTCGTAGAAAAAGGCGGTTTGATCCGACACACGAGCTGCTTGTTGCATGTTGTGTGTGACGATCACGATGGTATAGGTATCTTTGAGTTCAAAAATAAGATCCTCAATGCGTGATGTGCTCGTGGGATCGAGCGCCGACGCAGGTTCGTCCATCAGCAGCACATCCGGATCGGTCGCCAGAGCGCGGGCGATACACAACCGTTGTTGCTGACCGCCGGAGAGCGCGAGCGCGGAGTCGTTCAGGCGATCTTTCACTTCATCCCACAAGGCCGACTGCTTCAGCGACTTTTCGACGATTTCCTCCAATCGATCACGCGAACGCAGCCCAGCGACGCGTGGCCCATACGCAACGTTCTCGAAAATCGACTTCGGGAATGGATTCGACTTCTGAAAGACCATGCCAACCCGTTTGCGCAGCTCAACGACATCTACCTTCGAACCACGGATGCTCTTGCCATCGAGAATGATCTCGCCATCGACGCGAGTGTTCTCGATCATATCGTTCATGCGATTCAAGCACCGCAAGTAGGTACTTTTGCCGCATCCCGAGGGACCGATCAACGCGGTCACGCAGTTTTCGGGAATCGCCAGCGTGATGCCGTGCAGTGTGTGATGCGAACCGTACCAGAAGTGAACATCCTTCGTTTCGAACTTGGCCGACCGCTTTGCCATTTCGCTGGCAGTGCGATGCGGGCGTTCGAACGACAGCTCTGGGCGTCGAATTGTTACAGAAGGATTATCCACGATTGGGCAACTCCAGCTTCGGCATGATGCAACCACGTTCCGTTAAGTTGAGTAAGCTCCCAACTTGGAACCACGATGGCCTATTCGATCCAAGAACGCTTACCATTGGACCCGCTTTCCAAAGTGGTGACGCACGTAAGCAGCAATCATGTTCAAGCTAATCAGCACGACTAACAAAACAATAATGGCCGCGGCCGATAATTCGTGAAACTCTCGTTTGGCTTCGCCTGCCCATTGAAAAATAGCCAGCGGCAAAGCAGTAAACGAATCGTTGACGCTCACCGGGGCATAGTTCATGTACTGAACAGCCCCCATGGCAACCAGCGGAGCCGCTTCGCCGAGTGCCCGCGAAATGGACAAGATGACGCCCGTCATGATGCCGGGAGTAGCAGCAGGCAGTACCTGTCGCCAGGTGGTTTGCCAACGCGTCGCCCCGAGTGCGTACGACGCCTGACGGATGGAGTTCGGCACCGCCCGCAATGCTTCCTGCGAGGCGAGAATCACAATTGGTAGGATCACCAGCGTGAGCGTTAGCGATCCGGCAAGGATGCTGCGTCCCAACTGAGCGGCCCAGACGAATAGCCCCAACCCCAGCAAGCCATAAACAATCGATGGCACACCAGCCAGGTTGGCGATGTTGAGCTGCACCAAGCGTTTCCAGCGGGTGTCGGCCGCGTATTCTTCCAGATAGAGGGCGGCTCCTACGCCGATTGGGATCGAAAAGAGCGTGGTCAATAAAATCAACCACAAGCTACTTATCAAGTAAACCCAAATGCCAGCCTTCTCGGGATCGCGTGAAATCAGCCCGGTCAGGAACGACCAATCGACGTGCTGCAATCCTCTCACCAGCACGCTGAAGAGAAGAAAGGCCAAAATGATCAAACAGCACCACATGGCCCCCATGCAGAGCACACGAAACATGCTTGAGACAAACCTCTGGCGCACGCGGAACGAGGCCATGTTTGCCAGCTCTTTTTCGGTGTACATCATTCGTATTTCTCCCGCATACGGCCCAGAATCCATTGGGCGACGAGATTGAGCAGCATGGTCGATACGAACAATGTGAGTCCCACGGCAAAGATCGTGCGATACTCGACGGTTCCGTAAGGATTCTCGCCTTGAGCCTTCTCCACGATGTAAGCGGTCATGGTCTGAATGCTTCGAAGCGGGTTAAGCGTGATCCGCGGCGTACCACCAGCGGCGAGGGTAACCGCCATGGTCTCGCCGATCGCCCGCGAGATGGCCAGCAAGAACGAAGCCATGATGCCTGACAGCGCCGCGGGGACGACCACTTTCACGGTGACATCGTACTTGGTGGCTCCCAACGCAAACGCCCCCTCGCGGAGACTTCGCGGGACCGCGCGAAGCACGTCTTCTGACAGCGAGATGACCGTCGGTAAGATCATGAACCCCACCACTATGGCAGCCGCTGCGGCATTGGCCGGGTCGGCATCAGGAAACAAGTCATGGATATAGGGAGCAATCACAACGATGGCCAGATAACCAAACACCACCGACGGAATACCGGCCAAGATTTCCAAGGCTGGCTTCACTGTTTCACGAACGATTGGCGATGCGTATTCGCTTAAATAGATCGCCGTGCCTAGTCCCAAGGGCATCGCCACGATGGCAGCTCCCACGGTCACCAGCATGGTGCCGCAAAATAATGGCAAAATACCAAATTGGTCGTTCTGCGGTGCCCAGACCGTGCCGGTGAGAAACTCAGTGATCGACACCCCATCGTAGAGAAAGAACTTTAGCGACTCGAAGAGCAACAGCACCACGATTCCAACGGTAGTGACCACCGAAATAATCGCGCACCCCATCAAGAGTGCGCGGATGATTCTCTCCATCCGTCTCCGGCGGTTGCGTTCGTAGCTCTCCTGGTCGATCCCAGAAGTGGAACTGGTTGCGGGGGTCAGGGTGTCCACGACTGATCCCCCCCTGCCATCATCAAGCCAGTCGCATCGGCTGACTGGTTAGCGGCATCCACCGAGTCGAAGCTCGCCTTCAAAGCCATGAGCTTCCGTTGATTCTCTTTAGCATCGACTTCGGTAATCGGAACATAGCGTTCCTCAACAGCAGCTTCGTCCGCATGATTGAGATAGAACTCGACAAATTCGGCCACTCTCGGATTCTTGAACGACTTAAGATTCACATAGATGTAAAGCGGACGCGACAATGGTGAGTAGCTTTTGTCACGAATCGATTCGATCGTGGGCACCACGTACTCGCCACTCTCCCCTTGCTTGATACCAAGCACTTTCAGATTGGTTGAGTTTTCAACGAAGTAACCAAACCCAAAGTAGCCTAAAGCATATTCGTCCTGCGATACCCCGTTGACCAGCACGTTGTCTTCTTCGCTTTTGGTATAGCCGATTCGCACCTTGGCCCCTTTGCCAAGCACATGCTCGTTGAATGTGTCATAGGTGCCCGAGTCGACTCCTGGACCAAACAGATTGATCTCTTTCTCAGGCCATTCAGGATTCAAGTCGCTCCAAGTTTGGATCTCGCTCTCGTAGCAAAACAACCGGTTTAATTGCTTGACCGTCAGTCCGTTGCACCAAGTGTTCTTGGGATTCACGCACACAGCGATACCATCGTAAGCCACGATGAAGTGCTCGAACTCCACGCCCGCTTCCTGGCATGCTTTCGCTTCGCCCGACTTCATGGCTCGCGAAGCGTCGCAGATGTCGATATCGCCTTTGCTGAACCGATCCATGCCGCCGCCGGTGCCGCTACGGGCGACGGTGACTCGGATGTAGATTCCCTCGTAACGCAGATTCTCAGCAACGCGGGCGGAGACCGGAAACACGGTGCTCGAACCATCCAGCTGTACGTCGGCCCCACCGCGGCCGCCGCAGCCGGCGACGATCGTCAGGGTGCATGTCAGGATGGCGGCCCAACGGCCGGCGGAAGTCTGCATAGGGAAGCGCGAAGCGAACACTCAAAAAAACAAAAGGCGCGAAAGAGGTGGCAAAGGTCCTCTATCGTCGCCTTGTACGCCTATCTCAACTCTCGATATTAGAGAGCAATTGTGAAGACAATATGAAGATAGTGTGAGGATGGCGGGAAACCAGGCCCAGAATTCGCCTGGATCTCGAAGAATAGGCCCACCAAGAGCTACGCCACCCGCCTGGGGGGATCGCTGTAAGTCGCGGCCGAATCGCTCCGGTCCCAGGCCAACGCTCGGTTCAAAGCGTCGCGCAAGCGGGGCAATTCCGCCTCGGCCGACTGCCGCCCTGCCTCGACCAGCCCAGCAGCCTGGGTGAAGTCGTCGAAGGGGAACTCGGCCGTATCGGGGGCGAGCAAGAAGTCGCACTGGGCGCCATGCAGCTGGGCCAGATTGGTGAGTTCGACGTCAGTCACCCGTAGCAAGGTACTGAAGTAGCCTGGCCGGCGCATCTTCTTCGTGGGAGTCTCCGGCGTATTGCCGGCAAACTCGTGGGCGAGTTGCTTACTGACATCCACGGCTACACTGAAGTCGACATGCTTCTGCCGCAGCGCGGTAACCGGCAGATTCATCAGCACCCCGCCGTCGACGAGGGCTTCGCCGTTGCAGAGAATCGGTGCACCGAACACGGGGTGATTGATGCTTTGCAGCACAGCGCTTACCACGTCGCCCGACTCGCGCAAACGATGCTCGGCAGTGATCAAATCGACGGTCACCGTTTGGGCGGGAAGCAATAATTGATCAAACGAGTATTTCCGCAGATAGCGGCGAAACTTCCGTTCGGCGAGTCCGAGCCAAAACACGCTCAGCATGTACCACTGGGGAGCCTTGGGAAGCCAGCGGATCGCCCGCGGGGGTGTCATTTCCTTTTCAAACACTTCCCGCACTTTTGGCAACTGAATACCAGCTGCGTAGGCGGCCGCGACGATGGCTCCAGCGCTGGTTCCAGCAATGCGGTCGAAGAAGATGCCTTCGCGCTCCAATACTTCGAGCACACCAATGTGAGCGATGCCGCGGGCCCCTCCACCACCGAGCGCCAGCCCGAGCTGGATACCTCGCATGGTGCGGATAAGACGCGACAGGTCGCGCGGCACCAGACAGGCACGTGATGATTCACTCTGTATGTACTCGACTCGGAGGATTGGCCCCGCAAGCGACGGTTGTTGAAGTTGTTCGGGTAGCTCCAAAGCCGGCGGCAGCTCTTCTTGCTGTTCCACCAGTTCGACGAGCTGAATCTTCTGTGCGAGTCCCTCGGGCGCTGAGCTTAGCACAGCACTCAAGTAACCAAGCGACTGCGGGCCATCAACGACCCACAGCACCAATTCGTGTTGTGCCAGCACCCGGGGGGTGGCCAGCGATTGATCGATATCGACCAAGGTGCGTTGATTCGTGGTAACTGCCGACGACAGGAAGGCGAGCAACTGTTGCTCAGCCTGTTCGCCAGGGACGATGGTCTGCCAGTTCGTCACTTCGTGCATTGGTTGCTGATCGCTCAGCACCGCGATTCGTCCCCCTTGCTCAGCAACGAGACCAGCCATCTGCGAGCCGATGTTGGGCATCTGCTTGGTGCCACGCACAACGGCTACATGCATCCGCTCGTGGCGACCGCCGCCGCTGATCTGCCCGCGGAGCCATTCGCCGAGCGAACGACAGAGGTTGGCCGCAAACCCTGGCACGCGGGCCAAACTACGTTCGAACACCGGACGGGTGAGTTCGAGCAGTTCGGTATCCATCACCGCAGTAACGTTGGCCGAACGCGAGCCGCCGACTAGTAGCGACATCTCGCCGAAATGGTCTCCCGGCTTCAGATGATTCAGCACTCGCAGTCCGCCACCGGGCTCTTCGAGGTTGATGCTGACCCGTCCGCTGGCGATCACAAACATGCTTTCGCCCACCTCGCCCTGGCGACAGGCATGCTGGCCGCTGCGCAGCGTGACGCTACGGCACGAAGCCAGGATCTCCTTGACTTCGTCGTCGGAAAGGGAGCCAAACAGGTTGCTTTGACGAATATGAACGGGAACAGTAGTCACGGGGGTTCCCCACAGCCTGAAAACTTGAATGGATAGCCGGCGGGCGGAGCTTAGCGATTTCGCCTATTCGGGCCAATGGTAATTTGCCCGGCTTCGCGGGGTCATCAGGTAGTCGCTAGCACGGAGTCATCCAAACCGAGAAGTACCAAAGCAAAGAACCCGGTTGGCCCTGCGAGTGTGCCAACCGGGTTCTCTCTGTGCCGCTGGTAGCAGTTTCCCGTGGCGGGCGATGGCCACCGCACTTTGGTGGCAAAAATCTGCGAGGAAGAGCGGCTAGTTTAGCGCGAACGAAAGATTGTTTCCCGTTGATGTTGAAAAGTGAATCGGAGACCGATTCGAGTCCCGTCTCTACCTAAAGCATGTTGCGTGCCAATTGCCACGACGGCTCTTCTTTCTCTATAAACCCGCGAGAAACAGGCGTTTTCTCAATCGTTGGCAAGAGTTACACGCTTGTAAGAACTACAAGAGAACCTGCCAAGCATTCAAAACTCGGTCATCAGGCTAGCAGTCATCGCTTCGAAAACCGGTTCGACCGCGGGAATCTCATGGTCTTCGGCCTGACACAGCACAAGATAAGTGCCTTCGGGTTGATTGAATGCACGGATCGTAGCGGTGCTGAGCAAATCGACGAACGAGAAGCTGAGATCGTACCCGAAGATCGATCCCCCTTGGTGCATGTTCTCGGCTGGGTCGACTTCGAGTTGAGGATACTCTTGTCGGAAAGCCTCAAGCACCGCTTCGGTAAGCTGCTCGGCATCATGATTGCCACGATAGAACATGACGGTCCAGAACGCCGTGTCGGGACTCGTTACCGTGGCCGATGCAGTGGCGGTACTGGTGTCGTCGTCCTCCACGGTCCAGTTCTCTGGATAGGCGAACCGCAGACCATCTTTTTCGTAAACGCTATGCACTTTTCACTACCTGAGCTTGTGAATGATTCGGCGTAGTATTCTAACCGTCCCACCGGACGAAGACCACGGTCGAACTCGCCTGTCCAGGCGAACCGTGGGGGATTCCTACGCGCATATTGCGAGGTCGCAGGTGGGGATTCGGCGATGGCTTACGGAGTCGAATCGCCATGTGGTGGCACCGATGCGGCGTCGCCCGACTCGTAGCGTCGCATCGTTGCCCGAGCGACTTCTAGGAACTCCTGCAGATTGCTTTGGCGGAAGTGCTGCACGTCCCAATCGAGGTGCAGCATCCGCGATTGCTCGCTGGGCTGAAGCAAGTAGGCTTCGGCTGAAACGACCTGGTTCGATTCCCCCAGCACTGGCTGCACGGTGGCTCGCAGGTACTCCGGTCCTTCGAAGTAGTCGAGCCGGGCCAATTCGGCGTCGGTTAAATCGCAGTACACGGCCCCAGTTACTTGATGGTAATCGCTTGGCACCATTCCAGGGTAGTAGCACCCGGTGAGTTGCGAACGTACATACTTCAGCAGCGTGGCCGGTTGCGATGCGACCAGGCGTCCAACGACCGCCTGCATCATTGTTGGCTCCAGCAAGGTTCCATACACAAACACGTGAGCCATCGACTGTTCCTTGGGAACGGACCGTATCGTTTAGTAGTTCGAACGCCTTCGCAACCGATGGACTACGATGTTTCGCCGAGGCATTACTCGCCAGTACGTTCGCCGGTCCGCCCGGTGGCGACATCGAACTCGGCTACCGCTGGAACGAGCATCGCTGCGGTCATGAATCCATAGGCCAGCACGGTTACCAGGAACACCGCGCCGTATTGCTGCTTGAGAAAGCTGGTGATGATGAAGAACGTTGCTGCCGGGGCCACTCCACAGGCAAGCTTGATAGCCGACGAATCGAGCCGCCAACCGAGGGCGACGTAGAGCCCGAGTCCACCACCGGCGATGAATCCGGCGAAGGTAGAGAGTTGGGCAGTAAACTGTCCCTCGACGGCTACCATCATTCGCATGCAAACCAGCACACCAATGAACAGGTAGAGAATGGTGCCGAGACTCACGCCGGCCGCCTGACGGGAGTTGCGATAGGTCATGCCGCAGTGGATGCCAAGCACTGCCGAGAACAGCTGCATCACCAGGTAGCCGACTACCAGAAAGCATAGGCTCTCGGTGCTCGCCATGCCGCGCCACCAGACGTACCCGCTGAGCAACAGCGGGAGCACCAGCAACTCCTTGGAATTGTAAATCACCCCGCCAAGTTTGCCGAAGATGATCTCTTTGGCCGATAGATCGGTCACCAGTAACAGGTCGAGTGCGCGGGTGTCGCGTTCGCTGGTGATGGAGGTCACCGCCAAGGCGTTTACTAACACGATCGAGAGCGCCATGAGCGGCGTCAGCGACTTGGCCGATTGCGGAATGCTGGCCCCCAACTGAGCGAGCGACTCTTGATCGTTGAGCAACGCGTAGAGAGCCAAAGCCGACAGGGCGCAGACGATGAGGTACACGCCGCGGATGAGCAGAATCTTTCGCCCGTAGGCCCAGGTTCGCACCTCGCGCCAAAGAATGGGGTTGTCCCACACTTCGCGGAGCTTTCCGGGAGCACGGTGAGCGGCTGCCCGGGCGGCCTCGCTCGCGGCCTCGTCGGTCTGCGGCTGGCTCCAGATGGCCCGCGATTCGTCTTCTCGTTGTTCTCGTCGGGCTTCGCGGGAGGGATTCCACACGCGAACCAAGGCAATCGCCAGCGCGTTGAGCAATACGATGCAGCTTGCCGACCAGACCAGAAACGCGTTCACCGGCGACAGGCCAGCGATCGTGGGATTTCCAGGGGCCGAAGCGTAGATGTCGCTCTCGGCGGCTGCGAGCACCGCCCGCCAGGGGCTCATGGCCGTGGCCAGGCGTTCGCAATCGACGCCGAACCACGTGGCACCTAACGCCCCGCTACCCACGGCTTCCCAGGCAAGCAGCCAGAGCACCAGGGCCAGCATGGTCATCGCGAGGGCCTGGAAGGTCTTCTCTCGCCAAAGTGCGATGGTCGACCCCAGACTTCCGGCGGCCAGCGCGCTCATGACCGTCACTGCGAGCACGCGGTAGACCTGTCCGTACGAAATACCGCCGAGCAGTACAATGATGAAAAAGAACGGAGCCGACGCGGCCACCACCATCAGTACCGAGAGCAAACTGGCCAACAGTCGCCCGAGCACTAGCTCGCTGTTGGTTAGCCTTGTGAGCAGCAACAGCACTAAGGTCTTGCGGTCTTTCTCCTGGGCCACTGCAGCAGCGGTGAGCAGCGCGGCGGTGAGCGTCGCGACCGCCATCTCGAGCGGTGCTAACAGCTGAAACACGTCGGAGCCAAACCGGGCGGAGCTACCTGCGGTATGCAGCGACTGATTGCCGGTGATAATTTGCCAGTAGGTCCACAATAAGCAAAGCAGCGTGCCGACCGCGACCGCCGGGATCGCGTAGAACCGCGCAGCACGGGGTGCGGTACTCGCCTCGCGGGTGAAAACCGGCCCAATAAACAACGGGTGCCTCGCTTGATGAATCTGGCGGTTACCTGCCGGCGTGGATTCCGGCAAGGAGGTTTCGCATCGGGCAGAACCAAAGCCATCGATGCCTGACCTGCCCCGACTGTAACAGATGTTCGGAAACCGTCGCAGCAGGGAATCTTCAAATATAGGCACCAAATCGGGCTCGGTCGAGCGGCAAAGCGAACCGATAACCCTCCCAACCCGTAGAACCTAGCGCCGATCCCTCGATTCGGGCTACGACCAGGGTCAGGCACGTGCGGAAATGTCGTCGGTGGCTTAGAATTGTGGTCAAACCGACGGTCCGCTCCTCGTTTTACGGTCCAAATCACGGACCAGGTCGGTGGGCCCAGCTTGAAAATCCTCCAGCTTCATTCCACACCAAAGGACGTATTCCATGGCATTCTCCTTAGGCCAGCCCCAATTGCGATTGCTTTGCGGTGCACTGTTCGCCTCGTTGCTGCTGATCGGCCAGCAAGCCTCCGCCCAGGTCACGCCTGAATCGCTGATTGGCGATGCGGTAAGCGACCCCGATGCTGCTCGGTACTCGGACATTGCCGAAGCCATTAAGCGATACGAAAACAACGACGTGCTAGGCGCGATGAACTTCCTCGAGTCGGCCAAGAGCGCCGAGGATCGTCTGCCGCCGGCCAACTTGATGATGGCCAAGATGTACTTTCTCACCCGCCAAACCGCGGCTGGCCTGCAAGCCCTCGAGCGTACCGCCAGCGAGTCGCCCAACGACCCAGAGCCTTACGTATTGTTGGCCGACCAGGCGATGACTCAGTCGCAAGCCGTGCAAGCCAGCGCGTTGTACGACAAGGCTGTTGAGTTGATCAAAACCTACGACAAGAACCCTCGCCGGAAGCGTAAGCTGGCCATCCGTGCTTACGCCGGTCGGGCAGCGGTACTGCAACGTTGGCAAGACTGGGCAGCGGCCGAAGCCGACCTGAATGCTTGGATTGCCGAAGACCCCGAAGCCGCCAGCGCTTACAACCGTCTCGGCTTGGTACTGTTCATGGAAGGTCGCGAGAAAGAAGGCTACGATGCCTTCACCAAGGCCAAGGAACTGAACGAGAAGCTACCGTCGCCATTCGTCTCGGCTGCCGCCATGTACCAACGCCTGGCGAACGTTCCCGAGAACTCCGAGAACAAAGCCAGCTACGAATCGAAGGCCAAGCAATCGTTCGAACGTGCCTACCAGGCCGACAAGAACGACGAAACCACGCTGGTTTCGTACAGCGAATGGCTCATCCGCAGCGGCGATCTGGCCCAAGCCGAAAAGGTACTGGCTGCTGCTCGCACCGCCCAGCCGACTTCGCACCAGATTCAGCTTCTCAGCGGTGTGCTGGCCGAAATGACAGGCAAGCCTGCCGAAGCCGAGAAGTTCTACAATCAAACGCTGGCTCTCTCGCCTGGCAACCGTGACGCCAGCAATCAACTGGCCCAGCTGTTGATCAAGAGCGACGACGAAGAAGTACAGGCTCGCGCCGAAGCGGTTGCCCGCCTGAACGCCCGCCTGAACGAGAATAACTCGGACGTGAACCTCACCCTGGCCTGGGTGCTTCGCAAGCGTAACAAGGGTGCTGAAGCCAATCAGGCGTTCACTCGCGGCATTCGCCTCGGACAGCCGAACGCCGACTCCACCCTGCTGATTGCGAAGCTGCTCGTCGAGCAGGAACGCAAGAAGGACGCCCGTGCAGTACTGGAGAATGCCCTGAAGAACGACCAAGGCATCTTCGTTCATCGTGCCGAAGCCGAAGCGTTGCTCGAATCGCTGAAGTAAGCGACTCTCGTACGCTTCGCCAAAAATAAAAGGTCATGGCAGGTCGATCCGTCGTCCTGCCATGACCTCTATCCTGAAGCAAAACACAGCTGTGTTTCGCCCTCCCGTCTCTTTCTATCCCAATTATCGGGCGCAGGGAGGATGACTCTTTAGCCGATTTGGCAGATTTTATCGGCTGTGCTATTCGGCACAGTTATGGGACTCGGCCGGGCTTTAGGGCCCGAATCCAGCAGGCGGGGCCACGGCTCCGGCGGAACCGCGTCCAGCTCCCCCCGGCATCATCATGTTGTTCGGCAGCTCGCCGAGTTGGGAGAAGCCAGCGGGCTCGATCCCGTCGAAACTGCTTTCCTGATCGCAGGGAGGGCACATCAGGTTGGCATTCCAGTTGTACGTATGCTGGGGAGGGGTCAAGTTGCCATGGGCGGCCGCCCAGACCCGAGAAGGCCGCAACGAGTCCACGCAGGGCACGTAGTACCGGCCGCCGCAATACCCAAGTCGATCGGGATTGCAGTTCCAGCTGACCGAAGGACCCCGTAGCGGCTCACTTGTAGCCATGGGGATTCCATTCGTGTGCCGCGTGCCTGGGTCGACCAGCACCTTGTAGCAATTGCCCGCACTGGCATGCGTGGCCACGCCAAACAACAGGCAAACCATCAGCGGTCGGCAAAGCTTGGCGATTGTCATGATCGTACTCGTTCCATTGATTGTGCGCAGCCAGAATGTTGTGCAAGTTGCACATCCATGTTCTAACGTGGCGGCCGTTTATCCAGCGGTTCACCAACGTTTCGCCGAAAGGGCAACTTTGAAAGCGCTCTGGTAACCACAACGCGCAGCGGCCACTACCATTCTGGCATCGGCCTTCGCTCGATGGTTTCCGCAAAGGGAAACGAAACTCGGCAGGTGATTCGTGCGCCACGAATCGGTACGAGCGCTATAGCCGACGAACTACCCCTGTTCGAAACAACCGAACGCGAAGTGCGCGAGCGTTATCCACTGGCCAATACTTTAACTGGCGGCCGAGTCGGCCAGCAGGTCGCCAGCGTCGGGGGCCGGAAGCACGTCGTGAGGATCGTGCGTGTGCCGTTCGTTCTTGGGAAGCAGATAAAACCCAACGAATACCACACCGGCTATGCCCAGGCTGGCGTACCACACCAGATTCGGTGTGATGCTATAGAGCCACGACCCAATGGCCGGCCCCAGGACAAAGGCCAAGGCAATGCTCATCGACCACCATCCGATGTACTGCCCCTCGGCTCCCACCGGCGAGCGATTGGCCGCGTAGCTTGCCGCCAGCGGCATGCACAGCATCTCGCCAAGGCTCACGATTGCCATGCCAAAAATGGCAAACCCAAAGGTGCTGCCAAACGGCAAGATGCCAAAGCCCAGGCACGACAGTGCACACCCCCAGCCTACCACGCGCACCGCCGGCCAGCGTTTTACCCAGTCGACTAGCGGCATCTCAAAGATGACCACGATCAACGTGTTCACGGCAAACAGGATTCCGATCTGACGCTCACTTAGCGAGTAAGGTCCATGCAGATAAAGCGTGTAATTGGAAAGCAACTGGAAGAACACCAACGTGCTCAACAGAAACAACCCCAAGAACACGATGAACACCGGGTCGGTAACCGGGCCTGGCACACGCACTTCGCTCGGCTTTGCTTCGCCAGGTAGTCGCTGCAGTCGGAAGTACCACAACAACACCAAACCTGCTACTAACGTGGTGCTTCCGTTTACCACGAATAACAAACGGTAATCGTAACTGGCAACAACACCCCCCATGAGACCGCCGAAGGCAAACCCCAGATTCGCAGCCAATCGCTGCAAGGCAAACGCCCGCGAACGATCCTCGCGACTCACCAACTTGGCGATCAACGTCGAGTTGGCCGGGCGCACCGCTTCGTTCACGCTGCTGAGTAGCAGGATATTGATCACGATGGCCCAGGTTTCGGTCCAGGCGGGGATGAACCAGTACAACGGCGCTGCTAGCAGCATACAGAGGGTTTGCACCCGTACCGCACCGACCGCTTCGACCAGGCGGGCGCCGATTAATGTGCCCAGAATCGATCCAACGCCAAACACGCTAATCATCCGCCCGGCTTCGCTCTCGGGCATGGCTACCTTGCTTTCGTGCAGGTAAATCGCCAGATAAGCGAGCACCATGGCTCCGCAACGATTGATCCACAGCGACAGCGCAACGATCCATAACTCCCTCGGCAAACCGGAGTAGGATTCGCGGTAGCTATTGGCGATTCGGCGGACCATGCAAGATTTCGCCCAAGGAAGGGTGTGAGGGTGCGAAGGACAACCACGTATTCACGGCACCCCATCGAACAGACAGACGAAGTCAGGGACCCTGAACCGATGGTTGGGGTTCGCCTGGTCTCGCTGCAGAGGGGGTAAGGTGAATTGCCCACCGAACAGGGAAACACCGCGGGGATGGGGAGCACGATTCTAGCATGGCCCCCTCCCCCCGCGCAGAGTGGCAAGGCTTATTCCCCCGTGCCCCCTCCCCCCGCGCAGAGTGGCAAGGCTTATTCCCCCGTGCTATCGTACCCCGATCGGTGGATTACCGCAGCCAACCCCAAACCTGAGAGACCACACCATGAGCGAAGAGCGAGACATCGAGAAAGCCTACAGTACCAGCGAGTTTGTCGCCAAACTCCGCCGACTGGCCGACGCCCTGGAGCAAGGCGAGAAGTTCGGAATTCAGATTGCCGGCGAGCGGATCTACGTGCCGGTGCGAGCGGAGTTCAATATCGAACACGAACGCGACGGCGACTCCGAGGAGATCGAATTCCAGATTCAATGGAAGCATGGCAACGAGTAGCGCCAGCAAGCGGCTGTCGTGTGCGCATTCTCAGTAGTTTTTGCTGGGAATTGGCCACCTAAGGTGATCTAATGGACAGGTGTGTTGGCTGTCGGCTTTCAGCTATCGGCTGTTGGCTTTTTAGTTAATGGAGGTGGTTGCGATGGAATGAATTTCAAACGTCAGAACTTCTAGCGATGCGCAGGCGAATGTTTGCTGGCGCGGGCGTTCGCTGCTGCGCGGTTGGGTAAAGCGATGGTGGGGCTGCGTCGCCGGAAGCTCCTTCCCCCTGTCCCCCGAATCCTGATTCCTGAATCCTCCCAGAATAGTTTCCCACCCATGGGAATCTATTTTGGGCACTTTCCGCGGAGGTGTTGATGCAAACCACTATCTACCAACGACTTGCGATAAGTGCGCCGCGTAAAAATAGATTCCCACTCGATGCGTTTTTGGGAATGGGAATCTATTCGCAGCCGAAAACCACTGGTTTTGCAGCGTGCGTGCAGATTCAATTTTCCCATCGGTGGGTAAATTGGGAATCTATTCGTGAGCGATGGGAATCTATTTCGCCGAGGGGGCGAAAGCTAGCAGAAATGGACGAACAGGAGGGCAGCAGGATGTGCCAGCAGTCGGCCCTCGGGAGCGGATCGAATTCCACGGTCGCGCAGAGCGTGTTGGGTCGCCTCTTCGGTTTTCGGCGTGCCGGACTCCGGCACGTGAAACCGGCTGTGACGCGCGCCTAGCAGATACTATACTTGTCTGTCCGTATTTTTCGCCTTCCACACCATATTTTGTACTCCCGCCGTGGCACCCTTCCTGCAGCACATCCCGCTCCTAGCTACGATGCTGGTTCTGCTGGTCGGTTCCGCCTTTTTTTCGGCCAGCGAAGCGGCCCTGTTCTACCTGACGCGGGACGACCGCGAACGGTTTGTGCATGGCAATCGGGCTCAAAAGCGGGTGGTCCAGCTCCTGGAGCGTCCCGAAACGCTGCTCACCAGTGTGCTGTTCTGGAATCTGGTGATCAACATTTCGTACTTCGCGATTGCCTCGAGCATCGGTCTGGCGCTCGAACGCAGCGGCCATCACGAAGCGGCGGCCATGTTTGCCATTGGGTCGCTGCTCGCAATTATTTTGCTCAGCGAAATGGTACCCAAGAATCTGGCGGTGCTTTGGCCGCGCGTGATTTCGACCGCGGTGAGCTTGCCGCTTATCGCCTCGGTGAGGGTGCTATCGCCGATCCTGCCCTCGCTGCGGTTCGTGAATCGCATCTCGCTGCGAACCATCATGCCGAACTTTGAGCAGGAAGCGTATCTCGAACTGCGAGACATCGAACGAGCGATTTCGCTAAGCACGCCCGACAAAACCCTCGCTCGCCAGGAGGAACTGGTACTCAATCAAATTGTGTCGCTCACCGAGATGGAAGCCGAAGAGCTGATGCGTCCGCGAAGCGGGCTGACCATCTACCAGGCTCCTGTGAGCCTGGAGGATCTTCGCAAGAAACCTCCGACCTGCGATCACCTGCTGGTCGCCGAGTCGGATAGCGACGAAATCGACCGCGCGATGCCGCTCGCGCAACTGGCGACGACCACGGCCAAGCACTTGGAACTCGAGTGCGACCGTGTGCCGTACGTGCCATGGTGTGCGTCGGGCGCGACGACGCTCGACGTGCTGAATCAAAGCCGTGGCGGACTAGCGGTCGTGATTAACGAGCTCGGCGAAACCATCGGCATCGTCACGTTCGACGACGTGATGCACGCCTTGTTTAGCAACCCTGCTATCCGCGACACCTCCCGCACGGCGGCACAGTCGATCGAACCACTTGGCGACGAGGTGTACCAGCTCAACGGGGCGCTCACCCTAAGGCGGTTAGCCAAGCTGCTGAAACTCCACCTGCCGGAAGCCAAGAGCGTGACCGTTGCTGGCTTGCTGCAAGAGTCGTTGCAGCGACTTCCCCAGCCCGACGACGAAGTGGTGTGGGGCAGCTGCCTGTTTCGGGTGATCGACTCGCCACGTCCTGGGCGGCTGACCGCGACGGTCGAAAGGCTGTCGCCCGATAGCGACTTGCTCAACCACCATAGCGACGGAGGTGCATCATGATGATCGCCCTGCTGTTGTTTGCTGTCGGCATGTGCCTGAGCGCGTTTTTCAGCGGATCCGAAACCGGATTCTACCGCATGAATCGTGCACGGCTGCTGATCAACGCCTTGGATGGCGACATGATCAGTCGCGGGCTGTTGTGGGCGTCGAACAATCCGAGCATCTTTGTGGCCACCGCTTTGGTCGGCAACAACGTAGCCAACTACGTCACGTCGGCGGCCATCGTGATGGGGGCAACGCAAGGCTTGCCTGGCTGGCCGTCGGCTGAACTGCTGGCCCCGATGCTGCTGGCTCCGTTCATCTTCATCTATGGCGAGCTACTGCCGAAAAACATTTTTCTGTCGTCGCCCAACAAGATGATTCGCCGCTGCGGTATTCCGTTCGGCATCGCAGCGGTGCTGTTTGCCCCGGTGAGCGCGCTATTGTGGTTGGTGAATAAGCTGCTGGAGACCATTGGTCGCAAGTCGCCAGAACCGTGGCAAATGGTGCTCGCCCGTCGCGAATTGGGTGAACTGCTCGACGAAGGCGAAGCAGTGGGCCTGCTGAAGCCGACGCAACAGTCGCTGGCTCAAGCAACTATTGCGTTAGGTGTGCAGTCGATCTCGGGCTTTGTGGAGCCCGCTTCGCGGTTTCCACGCGTCTCGACGCATTCGACCGCTGGCCAGGTGATCGCGATTGCCAAACGTACCGGGCAAACGCTGATGCCGGTCGAGGAGTTGGTGGAAGGCAAACGAAAGGTGACTCAATTCGTGAAGGTCGCCGACTGCTTGTTCGTGCAGGACGACAAACTGCCCGCTCGGCCGATGCTGACTGTTGATGAAAAACGTCCCTACCTGGCAACGCTCTCGCACATGCTGGCTACCGAATCGCCGATTGCGAGAGTCATCAATCGCAAGCAGCAAACCGTTGGCTACGTCACCCTAGCCCGCATGCAGATGGCCCTTTTGGTCGAGTAGCCGATCCGCAGCGAAGCGGTGAAAGCTATATTCAAACAGGCTTAGGCCAACCACACGCCGGTCCTTTTTATTCTCTATCCTGCCGTCATGAACAACTACCTGGTCAACGATTTGATGATCATCCTGACGTCTGGACTCATCGCGAGTCTGGTCTGTCGGTGGTTGCGCATATCGGTGCTGGTCGGTTACCTGGTGGTCGGTGCGGTGATTGGCGAGGGACTGCTTGGCTGGGTAAGCGACGACCGCCACGAGATTGAATACATCGCCGAGGCCGGCGTGTTCCTGCTGCTGTTCTCGATTGGCCTGGAGTTCTCGCTTGAAGAACTCGGCCGGCTCGGGCGCAACCTGGCGATTGGGGGAAGCGTGCAAATGCTGCTGGTCGGCGGACCGGTGGCTGGCTGCTTGCTGGTGATGGGTTTTGCCTGGCAGGCCGCGCTGCTGATTGCCGCGGCAGTGTCGTTTAGTTCCACGGTGCTGGTGTTCAAAGCCCTGGCCGAGTGGGGCCACGCTAGTTTGCCGCATGGCCGGCGGGCGATTGGTATTCTGTTGTTCCAGGACGCCGCGTTGATTCCACTGCTGCTGCTGGTGCCGCTGCTCACCCAGAGCGGCGAAAGCGTGGGTGCCGCGCGGTACTTGGTACTGGCGTTATCCTCGGTACTGTTTGTGGCTGGTGTCGTTGTGCTGCGAATCGTGCTGCGACGGTGGGTTGTCCCTCTGTTTGCCAGCTATCGCAGCCCCGACCTGATTGTGCTATTTACGCTCGTGCTGCTCGGCGGAGTCACGCTGGGTGCGCACCAGTTGGGGCTCCCCCCCGCCATCGGATCGTTCGCCGCTGGGCTCGTGCTGGGAGGGAGTCGCTGGGCTCGGCAGATCGACGCGCTGGTGCTGCCGTTCCGCGAGTCTTACTCCGCGGTGTTTTTCGTGGGACTCGGGTTGCTGTTCGATCCGCAAGTGTTGATGGATTCGCCACTGCTGTCGCTTGGTTGCTTCGTCGCCCTGCTGGTTATCAAAGCCCTGGCGGCTACCCTGGCGCTGCGACTCACCGGGCTGCGCTGGTCGGCCGCGTTCGGCATGGGCATCGGTTTGGCTCATGTCGGCGAGTTTGCTTTCGTGTTGATCCTACTCGGCTGGGAATCAGGGGTTCTTGTCGAGTCGGATTATCAGCGCATCGTGGCCGTGGCCATTGGTTCGCTGATTCTCACCCCTCCGCTGCTCAAGTTTGGTTTCCGGTGGACTCACGACCTGCCCGAAGAAGGCGAACAACCCACGCACGATCTACCGAAGCAGTCTGGCAATCAGGCGATTGTGATCGGCGCCGGACTCATCGGTCGACAAGTGACCTCACTGCTCGAGATCGCTGGCAAGGATGTGTGCCTGGTCGATTTCAGCCCGATCAATCTGCACCCCTTCGCACAGCAAGGCATTCGCACCGTGGCTGGCGATGCCACGCAGCCGAGCATCCTGCAACGGGCCGGCATCGCCGAGGCTTCGATCGCTGTGCTTTCGGTGCCCGACGACCAGGCCGCGATTTCCATCGTCCAGCAACTGCGCAAAACAAATCCGAATTGCTACGTGGTGGTTCGCTGCCGGTACCAGGCGAATGTCGCCCGCCTGTCGAAGGTAGGAGCGGACGAAATCGTGAGTGAAGAATCCGTAGCAAGTAACGAAATGCTGCAAATGCTTGCGAAGTTCGATGCGGCCTCCCACGATGCGAAGGCCGGCCTATAAAGTAGGATTCCCCTCGACGCCATTTAACCCAAGAGCGCCAGATTGTCGCGATGCACTACCTCGATGTAAGGTCGCTGCCCTAGCAAGTCCGCAATGCGATCGGCCCTCGCGCCGGCAATTTTAGCGACTTCGTCGGCCGAGTAGTTGCTCAAACCACGCGCGATTTCGATCCCTTGCCCATCGACGATAGCCACTGCGTCGCCTCGGCTGAACTGGCCAGTAACGCGGGTGATACCCACGGCCAGCAGGCTGCTACCCCGCTCGCAGAGCGCTCGGCTCGCTCCTTCATCCACGATCAAACGCCCTTCGCAGCGGGCAGCGCCGCCGATCCAACGCTTCCGCGAGTTGGTGGTCGATTCGGCGCCCATGATGAGCGTACCAACCTGTTTGCCGGCCAGGATGTCGACCAGCACGTTCGAACGGCGACCGCTCGCGATGATCACCCGTTCGCCAGCGGTAGCGACGAGCCGAGCTGCATCGAGCTTGCTGCCCATCCCTCCGACGCTGAGCTGAGGCCCGGCCCCGGCATTCGCCCGCGACTGTACGAGGCTATCCGAGGCGATCTGCGAGATATCGATCTGCGGAATCACGACCGGCGGTTCGTCGCCCGATGGCATCGACTCGTACACCCCTTCCACGTCGGAGAGCAGCACCAGCAACGGCGCGCGGAGCAAGTTGGTGACCATGGCCGCGAGTCGATCGTTGTCGCCGACGTTACGCTGCAGCTCGTCGACTCGCACCACGTCGTTCTCATTGACAATTGGCACCGCTCCCAACCGAAACAGTGCGAACAACGTGTTGCGAACGTTGAGGTACCGCGAACGATCGGTGAAATCGTCGGCCGTAAGCAACACCTGGGCAGCATGTCGGCCGTGGTTTTCGAGTGCCAGGTTGTAGGCTTCGATCAGGCAGCTCTGTCCAACGCTCGCAACCGCCTGCAGCTCCGCCAAGTCGGTGGGGCGATGCTCGAGCCCCAGTCGCCCGATGCCGGCGCCGACCGCTCCGCTACTGACCAGCAGCACGCGCCGCCCTTCGCTGGTGAGCAACGCCAGTTGATCGGCGAGCCCCGCCACCCGGCGAGTATCGAGCGCACCGTTGGGGTGGGTGAGCACGCGGGTGCCTACCTTCACGACGACAGTATCGGCCATCGCGGCCAGCGATTGACGAGTGGTATCGGACATAGAATCGAGCGCAGTACCGAAAGGCAACGCCTTGCGACTGCGAAAGTCCTCAAGGCACCATTAGTTAGAAATGAAAGATCGTGCCAAACTCAAACAGGCGACAGCACCTGCAGCGAGACACCGGTGATCACATCGCCCATTGCAGTGAAAAACTGCTCCATGTGGGAAGTCGCCAGATGGGCTTTGAGGGCGTCGATGCTTTCCCATTTTTCGACAACGGTCAGTACGTCGTCACGGAGATCGCTTTGGCCATCGAGCGGGGTTTGCACGTCAACGGCAGCGTTGTACTCGATGCATCCATCCTCGGCACGCACCGTGGGTGCTACCTGCTTAAATGCTTCGATCAATTCATCCCGTTTGCCAGGCGCGGTGGTAAGAGCAGCTATGACATGAATCAACGTAGGAACCTCCGATATAGGGACTTCGTGCTAACAGCGATGCCATTAGAACAGATGGCCCCGGGGGTTCAACAGGGAGCAGCGGTCGAGTGCGGCTACCACCGAGGTTACTCGGCAGAGGCTTCCTCGGGCTCTGGCTCCGATTCGGCATTCACGGGCTGCTCTTCGTCCGGCGCGTCGACTTTGTTTCGCACCTTCGGAGGCAAGTTGCCCGACATCAGGTCGTAGAATCTTGTGATCGCGACGTTCGCAGGAATCGCATAGCTCTCGGTACGCCCGCTTCGCGAAATGTTGAAACCAACCACGTGACCTTCGAGGTCGACCAGCGGACCACCACAATCAACCGGTTTGAGCACCGTGTCGTGCTGGAAGGCAGCGTCGAAACCGAATCGGCGATCGCTCAACTCACTGCCGAGATTGTTCTGGAACTGCCGACGATCGTTCGGCATGCCTTTAACCGGCGGCGTTAGCACGGCTTCGACACTGAGCGACTCGCTTCCCCGCTTGATCTTCATGGCCAGCAAGTCACCAGGACTGTACTTGCCGATGGTGCGGAACAACCTTTCGCGGTCGTTGGTTGCCTCGCCATTGATCTCGACGATTTCATCGTTTACCAACAGCCCCGCCTGCTCGGCGGCCGAGCCTTCGTAGACCAGGGCAATTCGCGGGCGATCCGTGCTGGTATCCATCTGAATGCCGAGCCAACCGCGCTGCGGACGAATGCGTCGGGTGTCGACGGCCACAATGCCGACGGCCACCGGGTCGCGGTCAGGGGCCACGGTGGCGACCCACTCACCGACGGTTGCGTCGTCGTCGCGTTTTAGCGAAAGCACCGGTAGGTTTTTCGCTTCGATCTTGAGCATGGCCATGTCGTATTTGTTGTCGATTCCCACCACGCGAGCATCGAACTCACGACCATCCTTCAGCTTGCAGGTTGGAGTCTCCCCCTTCAGCTGATCGGCCTTGGTAATCACCCAGCCATCACGACCCACGATGCCCCCCAGAGCGACCTGCTTGCCATTCAAGCGAACAGCAACGGTTGCTTCGGCTGCATCGGCGACAACTTCGCGAAACGCCGAACGAACCTGCGGGCCATCCGTGAGCTTCGAGCTGGGAATCATCACCCGCCGCATCGCGTTGCGCAAGGCTTCACCCGCTTGGTTCAGCGGATCGTTCTCTTGGGCGCGAGCGACCGAAACTGTCAGCAAGCTGACAACGGCCAGCATCACGTACCGATTCATCATCCAACGATGGTTCATGCTTTGTCCCTCTAACCCTTTTTCTCAGGCTTCTCGGCACTGCCAGGCAGTGGCTTCGATGCGAGCCCCAGCCGGAGTTCCATATTCAGCGTTTCTTCGCCGCGGGCGACTTCGATTTTCACCGTGTCGCCTGGCTTTTGCTCGAAGACCATGTTGATCAAATCGTCGAACGATTGAACCTGCTTACCATTGAACTTTCGCACGATGTCGCCAGACTTGAGCCCCGCCTGAGCGGCCGGCATGCCGGGATAGACGTCGGCGATTTTGCATTCGGGTTCATAGCGATTGCCAGTGACTCCGAGCAACGGACGGGCTTCGGCTTGTTCGGTTCCCCCAAGCGGACGCCCCCACTCTTCGCCTGAGGCCAGGCGGTCCCAGGTGGAGTGATACGTCGAAATTGGCACGTGGAAATTGTCGGTGATCCGCCGACCAATGCGGCTGTGGATACCAACGACCTCGCCCTTCATGTTGTAAAGCGGTCCGCCCGAGTCGCCACCGACCAAGGTGCAGTCGGTGCTAATCACATCGTCGTTGGAGAACAGCACACGTCCCAAACGAACGGGCGGCGTGCGCTCAGGGTCAAAGCCACCGGGGTGACCAATAGCGACCACCCACTGTCCGGTCTTGATGTCGCCAGCCTTGGCCAGCTTCACGTAGGGCCATGGGCCAGGATCGGTGATCTTCATCATGCCGCTGTCGATCTCGCGGAACATGCCTAACGTCTTTCCCTTGGCGGTCTTGCCATCGGAGAAGATAAAGGTCACATCCTGCCCAGGTTGGCCGACCACGTGGCCGGCGGTAAGTACCAACCCATCCGGGCTAACGATTACAGCGCTACCAAACGCTTGCCCTACTCGCACCGACACGGTCGCCGGGGTGGCCGTTTCGACCACGCGCTGCGTCTGCTTTTGGATTAGCAGCAGGTCTTCGACGTTCTGTGGATACGGCTTCTCCAGCACCTTTGAGGTGGCTTCATCCAGATCGAGTGTCCGCGGGGCGGGCTGCTCTGGCTCTTCGGGCTTCGATTCATTCGGCTTTGATTCATCGGGCTTCGACTCCGCCGGTTTTTCTTCCGGCGCGTCATCGCCCTTTGCATCATCGGCTGGCTTCTCCTCAGATTCCTCGGCTGGTTTCTCAGCCTCTTCCTTGGGAGCTTGGTCCTCGGGCTCCATCTCTGGTTCGGCCGATTCTTTCTTCTCGCCCTCAGCAGGTTTTGCTTCCTCGGCAGGCTGCTCTGGGGCTGGCTTTTCTTCAGCCGACTCGGCTTTCTCAGCAGGAGGAGTCTCGGCAGGCTTATCCGCTTCTGGTTTGGCCTCGGGTGCTGGCTGAGCCTCGGACTCAGGCTTGGCAGGTTCTTCGGCTGGCTGTTCTGGGGCGGCGGACTCGTCGGCTGGATTGGCTTCCGGCGACTCTTCCGAAGATTCTTCCGACGGGGCAGCCTGCTCCGCGGGAGGTTGAGGGCTATCGGGCTGCGGATCGTCAGCCCAGAGCGGGCGACAAATCACGAGACTCAACGCAGCGATAACCAATACGAATGGGCGAGCTCTCCACTGCATTTGATACGGCTCCAACAGATGTCAGAAGGCTAGGCGGGCGGCGACCGCTAGGCGGGATTGTTTGATTGTAAGCTGGCCCGGTGAACGGGACAAATGTTGTCGCCTGGTCGTTTTTTCGCGAAAAATTTCCGCAAGCTATTGACGATGTACGCCCGTATAGCATATTTTAAGTAGGGAAGGTTGTAGCACCTGTATTGACAGAGTGAATTGCTGCCTTAGCCAACATATTCAAAGCCAATACTCTGTATTCTACTTAATCTAACACCTTAAACCTACTACTGGACCGCAGAAATCTCGGCAACTAGCCCCCTCCGGTTGGGGTATTGCCACCTGCGATCTGGCTTAATTTCAGTTCGTTTTCCAGTTTTCAACCGCAAGGCGGCCTTTATCATGCTGTTAGACACGCTAACCAAGCGTCAAAAGCAAGTTTTCGACTTTATTCGCGATAAAATCGACAATCGTGGCTATGGCCCCACGGTGCGTGAAATCGGCGAGCACTTCGAGATCGCCTCGCCCAACGGGGTGATGTGCCATCTGAAGGCCTTGGAAAAGAAGGGCCTGATTGTCCGCGAACCGAACATGTCGCGGGCTATTCAGCTTAGCGAAGCCGTTTTGGCCGAAACCGGCATGCCGCTGGTAGGTGAAATCGCCGCCGGTAGCCTGACCGAAGCCATCGAACAAGCCGAGCGATTCGACTTCGACGACTGGTTCCCCGTGAAGAAGAACACTTTCGCCCTGAAAGTGAAGGGCGAGTCGATGATCGAAGCCGCCATTGCGGATGGCGATGTCGTGATTTGCCGCCGCGCCCGCACTGCCCACCGGGGCGATATCGTCGTCGCCATGACCGACGAAGGCGAAGCAACGCTGAAGTACTGGTTCCCCGAGGCCAACCGCATTCGGCTGCAACCGGCCAATAGCAGCATGAAGCCGATCTACTCGAAGAACGTGCAAGTGCTCGGCATCGTCACCGGTGTCGTCCGCCGACTCTGATCGCACGCGACGCACCGTTTCGGATCGACTGGCTGCCTTTTTTCCCAACGCTGGACATTTTGTGTCCCAAGCACCGCTGCACGCGCGTGCTAGGCACTCTTCTCTAGCGTGGTCGACTGGTTGAGCTTGTTGTAGAGCGTCTTGAGACTAATTCCGAGCTCCTCGGCCGCCTTCGGCTTGTTGCCCGAATGGCGATCGAGGGCTTGATGAATAGCTTCCATCTCAAGATCGCGCAGCGTCATCGGTCCCAATTGAGCTTTGGCCCCGCCAGTGAGTTGGCGGCGGTTAAAGTGCTGGGGTAGGTGCTCGCTGCTGATAGGACCCGAGTCGCACAAGATGGTCGCGTGTTCAATCACGTTGGCCAGCTCACGAACATTGCCTGGCCAGACGTGCGACTTGAGCGCCGAGAGCGCGTCGTCGGTCAGTTGGTGATCGAACCCCTTGCCCTGTGGTCGGAATCGGGCGAGCAGGTGGGCGGCCAGTTGAGGGATATCGTCGAGTCGCTCCCGCAGCGGCGGAAGGTGGATCTCGAACGTGTTGATCCGATACATCAGGTCTTCGCGGAACTCATCTTCGGCAACCATGTCTTCCAGGTTTCGGTGCGTCGCACACACCACCCGCACGTCGACCATCACGGTCTTGTTTTCGCCCACCCGACGAATCTCTCGGCTCTCGAGCACACGCAGCAGCTTCGCCTGCATGCTCTTGGGAAGCTCGCCGATTTCGTCGAGGAAGATCGTGCCACCGCTGGCGACCTCGAACAGACCGGTGCGATGATCGTCGGCACCGGTGAACGCCCCCTTCGCGTGACCGAACAGCTCGCTCTCGATCAAGTTCTCAGGCAACGCCCCGCAGTTGATCGCGACAAATGGCTTGCCAGCCCGGGTGCTATTCTCATGCACCGCGCGGGCAACCAGTTCCTTACCGGTACCGGTCTCGCCCAAAATGAGTACTGTCGAGTCAGTTGGGCCGACCCGACTAATCATCTTCTGCACCTGCCCCATGCCGGTAGACTCGCCAATGAGCCTGGGGGCTCCTTCGATCGATTCGAGCCGATGCACCAGCGCGTAGTACTTGTTTGTCAGTTCGCGTTTATCCTGCACGCGTTTCAGCAGGGCTTCGATTTCTACCAGCTTGCAGGGCTTGGTCAGGTAGTCGAAGGCTCCATGACGCAGCGCTGCGATAGCCGTATCGGTGGAACTTTTTCCCGTTAGCACGATCGCTTCGGTGCTAGGCGACATCTCCTTGGCCTTGGCAATGACCTGGATGCCGTTTAGACCAGGCATGTCGAGGTCGACCAGAATGCAGTCGAAATTGTCCTTCTCCAGTGCCGCTGCGGCGGTGAGCCCATCGGGACACACGGTCACCCGGTGCCCCATACGAGGTATTTCCAGCTTCATTAATTCCTGCAGCGATCTTTCGTCGTCGGCAAACAACATCGATAGTCCCTGCGGTGCATTAGGCTGAGTCGGCATTACTAAGTCCTCGTGGTCTCTACTCAAGAAAAACGCTGTATCGAATCTGGCGACGACTAGGCCGCCTTGCTGTTTCGTTGTGCCAAAGGAAGGGTGACGATGAACTGTGAACCTTGGCCCACCCCTTCGCTGGTGGGTGTGATCGACCCGCCATGTTCGTTGATGATCCGGCACGTGATCGAGAGCCCTAGTCCGGTACCCTGCCCGTCGCGTCGGCGCGTGAAAAATGGTTCGAACAGATTGCGAATCACCTCTTCAGTCATTCCACAGCCATTGTCGCGAACCACGATGCGAGCCTGACCTGCATGGCGTTCTACCTTCACACTTACGGTGCCGCCAGCTTCGAGGCTATCGAGCCCGTTAGTAATCAGGTTCAGCACCACCTGCTTGATCTCTTGCGGATTCACGTCGACGATCACCGGATCACCTGGCTCGAGTTCCAGATTCTTGCCGTTGTATCGGCCAAGGTGCTGGATCATCTCAATGACCCCGCCCACTAGATCGCGAAGCTCCGTTGCGTGACGCTGCGAGTCACCCATCCGGGAAAAGTCGAGCAGCTTCTCGGTAATCTGTTTGCAGCGGAAGGCCTCTTTTTGAATCATGTCCAGGTAGCTGATCACCACTTCTTTTTCAGGCGTCGACTGGGGATCGTCGCCGAGCAATTCTTTGATCCGGCTTTCGAGGGATTCGCTGCACAACGCAATCGAGGCAAGCGGGTTGTTGATTTCGTGGGCCACGCCGGCGGCCAGAAAACCGACGCTGGCAAGCTGTTCGCTCCGCACCACTTCCTTGGTTCGCTCTTGCACCTGATGGTCCAGATCGGTGTAGATTTCTTGGAACCGAGAGGTCATGTCGTTCATGGCCACCGCCAACTCGCCGATTTCGTCACGACTATCCAGCTGAATGCGGTGGTCGAACTCTCCCTTGGCGACTTCGCGGGATCCAGAGACCAGGATGCCAAGCGGTCGAGAGATCGTGCGATGAAACACCACGATGGCCAAGCCCATCACCAGCACCGAAGCCAGGAAGGTGGCCCAGGCCAACGGAATAGCCAGGCGATACTGCGAGCGAACGTCGCCGGCCAGCAACTGTAGTCGCTGATGCAAGTAGCTGGGGAGTTCGCCCGCCAGTTTCCTTAGCTGGTTAATTTCGCTTTCCAGTGAAGCGAGATCTTCTTCCACCCACTCTTGCAGCGGGTGTTGCGAATCGATGCGAGCTAGCACCGCATCGATCTGTTTGAGCGTCGCCCGTTCACGTTGGTCGTCGCCGATGCGTCCCCCAGTATGCGCCCGGCTTACATCCAACCGTTCTTTGTAGAGCGAGAGGGCGTTCTTGAAATCGTTGTACTTCAGTAAATACTCTTCCCGGAACTCAGCACGTTCCTTCTCCTGCAGTTCAGGAAAGCTCGAAGCCATGCTGAAACGCACTCCATTGAACTTGATCTCATCTTTGTTGGTAATCGCTTGTTTGGCCTGAGCGATGATCACCTTCAGGTCACCAACAGTGGTGCTGAGTTGATCGGCGAGCGGCAACTCTTGCGACCTGGCGCTCAAGCTCTTCACCAAATTGCGATAAGCGTAGAGACCGTAGAGGGCAGCCGCAAACAACAGCGCGATACTCACCGCCATCGAACCGAGTCCGACGCGGAGCTTCAAGCGAATTGGCCAATGCGAGATCATGGCGACCTCCTTGTCGCGGCGACCAACACGGCGGCGGTTCCGGTAACGCCGCCACGATGGACATAAAAGCGGCTCTTCCATGAGCCGATACCGGGCGATTCTAGCAAGCGGAACCAACCGCTCACAAGAACAGATTACGAGAGTGCTAGCAAACGCACAGAAGAGCCTTATTCAAAGGCAACCAACTGGCTGTTAGTGACGTACCTCGCGGCGCATCAAGTAGAGCCCGACGATGATCAGCACGATATTTCCGAGCCAAACCGACTGAGGGGGCAGGTTGCCTTTCTTCGCGGCCACCATCGTCCCCATGAACATGGGGTAGTAGACGATCAATATCGGCAGGAAGCAGGCAAAGAAGCTGGCCAGCATTTCGCCTTTGCGAAGCATTACCGCGACGGGAATCCCCACGCACGCGAACGCCAGGCAGCTAAAACCATTCGACCATCGTCGATACGGCTCGGTGTAGAACCGGTTCAAACGGTTCTCAGCGTTGCGGATCGTGCGTTCTTGATTCTTCCAGTTGCTCTCGCCCAACTCGTTGAAATCGCCGGTGAGCATGGCGAATGCAGCCTCGGTGCTCATATCCTGCCGAGCTTTATCGATGGTTTCGCGTTCCTGCTGCTTGCCTGGGCCGATTTCCGCCAAGGCGTAGTTTGACGGGCTGCGGCTCTTCTCGCGGCTTCCCAGCAGATCGTCCAGCGGCAACTCTTGCTCGGCGACTCCCGGCTGAATGAAGTCGAATTCGCCAGTGGCGTCGACGTCCTCCATCTTGAGAATCAGTTGGCCGCTATCAATGTCGGCCGCAAATTGGGCGGAACGAGCCTCGAGAATATCGGCTTGCTCCTGCCCTTTCTCTTTGATCACAATCTGCGGTCGGACGAGCGTACGCCCTTGCACGTCTTTCACGTAGACTTTGAGCGACCGGTACTCGAACATCCCTTTGTTTGTCAGTTGACTATAGGCAATCGCTTCGAGCGACTCGAGAATCACCCGTTCTTGTCCTCGCCGGCCCCAAGAAACAGCGATGTCGTTCAACCAGACCGCGGTGAAGCTTACCAGCACGCTCAGAATCAAGGTGGGCCAAACCATCACCATCGGCGAGATGCCCATCGACTTCACGGCGACCAGTTCGTTGCTGCTGGCCACTCTTCCGTAGACTCCGGAGACCGCCAGTAGCAAAGCGCCAGGCAACGTAAACTGCAACGCTTCGGGCAGTACGTAAGGCATCAGTCGCAGGAGTGCCCCGAGACCGAGCCCCTGCTCGACAGCCTGCTTGCCTAGGAGCCCAATGAACATCATGAGAGTCATGACGCTCAATGTAAGCACAAACAACTTGAGCAGTTCACCGACGACGTATTTGGTGAGGATACGCATACTAGCAGCGAAAGGCATTTAACGAAGGCGGGGGAAGAAACGCAGGCCCGCACTGTAGCAGGAGCAGTGCAAAGTGAGAATGACAATTCGCCCGCACTGCTAGCATCCGCTGGACGCAAAGCACCAGGCTTAGCGTATTGCGCTGTCGGAAGGGGAATCGCCCTGGCGAATCTGGCTCATCAGCTTGCGAATCGCCTTGGAATAAAGCTTGATCGATTCGGCCGCGTCGTGGGTATCGGCTGCCGAGTGGGCCTCGTCGCACACCTGATTAAAGGCCTGCCAGTCGACTTTTGGAGTGCGGGCCAAAGGCGACTCTTCATCGTGTTCCAAGGCCGAAAGCTCTCGACACAAGCCTCCCATGTCGCGCGCCGATACTTCGGGGTGCATGGGGTAGTGTCGGTAGGGGCCGTTACCGTAGGGGCCCCCGAGCTCGTGCCCAGCGCGGGGCGAGCTGCCGGTGCGCCAGAACCAACCAAAGAGTCGCGAGAGCCAGCCTTCCTCTTCCTGGCACCCAGGGCACTCGGGAAGCGAACTTCCGTTGTCTTCCTGGCTCGGTGAGCACTGGCAGGCGACTTCCACTACGACCACGGTGATATTGTCGGGGCCACCTCGCAGGTTGGCTACATCCACCAGCGTGGTAACAGCCTCGTCTGGCGGTAGCACGGCCAGCAGGCAGCCGAGTAGCTCGTTGTCGACGACGCCGGTTAGACCGTCGCTGCAGAGCAGGAACTTGTCGCCTGGCTCGATGGTATAGGGGCCTTCCAAGTCGACGTTCACCATTGCATGCGGCCCCAACGATCGCGTAATCACGTTCTTGGGAATGCAAGCTGGCACATGTTCGTCGGAGGTATCGCTCGCTGCGGCCATTTCCCACACCAAGCTGTGATCGAACGTAAGCTGCTGTAGTTCGCCATGCCGCAGGCGGTAGACTCGGCTATCGCCGACGTGAGCAATCAGGGCCGCTCCGGGCAGCAAGGCCAGGCAACTGCAGGTGGTGCCCATGCCGTTGAACTCGGCTGCCGACTGCCCTTTGTCGTTGATCAGCTTGTTGGCTTTGTGCACGCTTTGCCGCAAGGCTGCGGGGGGGGTGAGCGAGCTGAGCTTGTGATAGGTGTGCGGTACGTTGTCGACAGCCAACTGGCTGGCCAGTTCGCCGGCCGCGTGAGCTCCCATGCCGTCGGCGACCATGAAAAAATGCCCCCGCTTTTTCCAAGTTGCCTCGTCGGCCTCGACAACAGCCATCGCATCCTGGTTGTTCGAACGTCGCATCCCCAGATCGCTGCGAGCAGCGTGGATCACCTTAAAGGTGTTGGCTTCAAGAGACTTGGGGTCGTCTGCTGGCATCGAAAAGAGGTCGGACTAGCTGGAGTTAAGCAGAATGGGCAGAAGGCAACCGCGTACTTCATCTTAACCACTCGGCGCCCCGAGTGATAGCGTTTATGGCAATCAATCGCCCCAAGACAATCTCGACAATCCAGCCCTTCCGCCATGTATTTCGGGCATTTGTGCTATCACCGCGGGCAACTCGTCTGGAACCAGTACCCCGCGACTGCTATGCTCGCCCCGCATTTTCCGGTCCTGATCTGCGATATCCATGCCAACATCCATTCCTACAGCTACCCGAAATCGTTCGCCAAATCGCTATCAGGCGATTGCCATCGGCATGTTGGTATTGCTCTCGGCCACGGGATGCGTCCGTCGTCGACTCACTGTTCGCAGTAATCCCCCCGGTGCGTTGGTGTATGTCGACAATCAACAGGTTGGCACCACGCCCTGCTCCGTCGATTTCACGTACTACGGAACTCGCGAGTTGCGGCTGGTGAAGTCGGGCTACGAGACGCTCACGGTAAACCAACCGATACCGACCCCATGGTACCAGTATCCGCCGCTCGACTTCTTCAGCGACAACTTTGCGATGACCAAGATTCGCGACAATCGCACCACCGCAGTTTTCGAGCTGCAGCCTCAAACCATGTTGCCGGTGGAAGAGATCATCCGTCGTGGTGAGGAGCTTCGCGGTCGCGCCCAAAGCGGAGCGGTGATGCCGGCTGCCAACAACGTGGTGATTCCTCCCCCTCCTACTCCCACGACCACTTTCCCATAGCAAGTAGCAGCAACCGAGTCAGCTCACTGCTGTGTCGCTAGTCTACTTGGTGATGCTTGGCTTCACCGCCCCGCCGATCAATCGGCCAGGCTCGCGGGCTATCTTATCGCTGAAGACTTTCATGTTGTACAAAATCTTGTCGATCTCGGTACTGCGAACCCGCTCGTTGATGTTGTAGATCAACACGTTCGCATTGTTCAGCACACTCTGGGCGTTGTCGCCGAGTTTCTCGTCGTGCACGAGTCGGCCAATCAGCCCTTTGCTGTTGTTCAGGTCGGAGGTGAATCGCGAGAGATCCTTCATCACGATGTCGAGGTTGTCGATCGCCGAGATCAACAGATCCGAAATCTCCTCGCCTCGCTCGCCAAGCGGTTCAGTTAGGCCTTCGAGGTTCTTGAGATTCCGCTCCGCGCTGGCAACGACGTTATCGAAGTTATCAAGCGTCTGCCCCGCCCGTTGCATGGTGCCACGAGTTTCGGTCATCAACTCGGGAATCTCACGCAACGCTTGAGTGAGATCTTCCTGTAGCTGAGGATCTGAGATCAGTTGGTCGAAGTTATTGGTGGTTCGACGGAAGTCTTGCAAGGTAAGCGTGAGCTCGTCCATCGTCTTGTGCAAACGCTGTTGTCCAATGTCGTCGCCGAGAATGGTATTCACCTTGTCGGCCAGGATGGCGATCTTCTCGCCCGCCTCGCCAAGCTTTAGGATCGAGGGTTGCAGGCTTTCATTGAGCTTCGAAATCGTCATGATCGGGTTATCAATCACCCGGGCTTCCACGAGCGAACCAGCCAATAGGGGAGCTGGCTCTTTGTCTTTGTACTCTTTGAGCTTGTCGGTGTCGCGAACAAATGAGATGACCGCATCGCCGATGATACTTGATGGTTGAATCTGAGGTTCATCGTACTCGTAGATTTTCACGTCCTCGCGATCGATACGCACCTCCAGGAGCACTCCCTGCTGGCTCCAGGAAACGTCTTTCACGCGACCGATCAACACCCCGTCCTTACGAACCGGCGTGTTCACGGCAACTCCCTCAGCCCGATCGGCTTGAACGGTAATATCGTAGCCGCCGGTATGAAACGGCGACGAGGCCGGGTTGTTCGCCACTAATAGCACGCCGAGAAAGGTAATGGTGAATAGCACCACCATTCCCACCAGTCGTTGCATTCTGCGTTCGTCCATGAACTTGGCTCCCGTTTACATTGCGGCAATCATGCGCGATGATTCAAACTGATCGCGCATTTCCTGCAGGCGTTCCCCCGCCTCGCCTCGCAGGAATTGAGCCACTCGCTTGTCTTTGCACTTTTGGATTTCGGCGGTCGTTCCGTCGAAGATGATTTGCGGTTCGTCCTTCTCAAGTCGAGCCAACGGATACAGCATTACAATGCGGTCAGCCAGCTTCATCGCACTCGACATGTCGTGGGTAACGACGATGCTCGTAACGTTGGTATGGTCGCGTGTACGCAGAATCAACTCGGTGATCACGTCGCTCATGATCGGGTCGAGACCAGTTGTCGGTTCGTCGTACAGCAGAATCTCTGGCTGCATGATGATCGCCCGAGCCAAGCCCACCCGCTTCCGCATACCGCCCGAGAGTTCGGCAGGGCGTTTCACCATGACGCTCGACGGCAAACCAACCACCGACAGCGCTTCGCGGACCGCCTGGTACGCTTCTTCGAGTTTGATCTTGCGGTGTTCACGCAGCGGGAACGCAACGTTGTCGGCAATCGTCATGCTGTCGAACAAAGCTGCGTTCTGAAACACAAAGCCAAACCGTGTTCGCAGTTCGGTGAGTTGTTTGTCGTTCAGATTGTCGAGCACCTGGCCATCGTACACCACGTGACCACTAGTAGGCTGAACCAGCCCGATCAGCGACTTGAGCAGCACGGTTTTGCCGCAACCGCTTTCGCCAATGATGGCCAGCGTTTGTCCTTGGGGCACTTCAATCGTTACGTCGCGAAGCACGTGCTGACGGCCGAACTGCACATGCAGGGCCTGCGCAGCGATCTGCGTCTTGTCATTCGACGGTTGTTCGGGGCTAAGTTCGCTCACAGTGCCATCTCCGGCCACAGAGTGTAGTACAGCGAGTCAAACGCGATACTCAGCAACAAGTCGAGTACCAAAATCACCACGAACGACTGCACAAACGCAGCGGTCGACGCCCGACCGACTCCTTCGGCTCCTGGCTGGCAATTAAACCCGCGGTAGCAACTCAGGATAGCAATCGCGGCGCCGAAAAACACGCTCTTCATGATACCGTAGCACAAATCCCAATTTGCGTCGGAATAGCGGGCGTTGTTGACATAGTAGAACGTGTCGATATCGAGAATATAAGTGCAATAGAAACCACCGCCGACCACTCCCATGAACACTGCCATGATTGTCAGCGAGGGAATCATGAACAAGCAAGCCAGGAATCTCGGCACCACCAGATAGCGGATGGGATTGGCTCCCATCGCTGTGAGGGCATCGATCTGCTCGGTCACGCGCATGGTTCCGAGTTCGGCCGCAATGGAACTCCCCACCCGCCCCGCAAGCATCGTCGCTGCCAGCACAGGGCCGAGTTCGCGGAACATCGAGCGGTTGATCACCGCCCCGAGTTGCGTCTCTAGCCCAAAAGCGCGGAACTGGGAGTACGACTGTACTGCCAGCACCATGCCAATGAAGGTTCCGGTAAGAGCCACCACCGGCAAACTTCGGACGCCGATCTGGTAGAGCGCCAGCACCAGCGTGTCCCGTCTTGGCAAGCGAACAACCATCCACAGAAACGTTTGCCAGGCAAACAGTACGATGTCGCCCACCGACTCGACCCAGGCGATCGTGATTTCGCCGATGTCGGCAATGCCATCCAACACCCGACCAATAAAGCCGGGCGCGGAACGATCGATGCTAGCTGTACCAGTAGACATGGGAAGAGTAGTTTCGCGTGGGGGGAATCGCGAGTCGAGGTTGGAGCGCACCGGGACGCGCAACCTCGTTTATCTCTTCGACCAGTCGAAGGCTACCGCTTAAATCAAATTTTCTGATTAGGCAAGTTATCCGGCCGCTGATTCTCCGGTGGCTGGCTCTCTGGTAATTGGCATTCCGGCGATTTCCTTGACGGAGTGAAGACTCTGCTAGCAAAGTACATGATCACCCCGAAGAGAAAGACAATCGCGGTGACTTCCCACGGCGACACTCCCGCGACGCGCGGCAGCCAGACTCCCACGAGAATCCCCACGACCGCGACTCGCCAGCGAGGCCAGAGGTTCTCCACTTGGACACTCTCTACCCTCGGGTCTCGATGCTCGATGAGTTCTTGCCCCGACCGGGCCGCTTCGTGCGGCAAGCTGGCTGTCAGCTCAGCATGATCGACAAAGAATGTGAAATGCACGACCAGCCAGCAGAAGAAAATGAACACGGTGACTGCCATCGTCGCCGAAGCTGGCATGGCGACGATCTCGCGGAACCACACCAGTACAAACAACGCGACAGCCAGAATCACCAAGCTCCACTTGCGAGCAGGCAATGTTTTAGACTCCGCGTCCGAGTCCATTGCCTCAGGCGGATCTTCGCTGGGTTCGTCGAATGGCGATTGAATGATAGCCATGCGGACGATTGTACCCTTTCGACTGACGAAACCCCCACAAAAAACCCCGTGGCCCAATTCGGGCCACGGGGTGTGGTTTCACAGATTGCGAACGAGGCGGGGTTAGCTTTCGTCGCTGCTCGAATCGTCCGATTCGCTGGTCTCTTCGGCAGCTACTCCGGCAGTTACCGGTTCGGCCTCTTCGGCCGCCTTGAGGTTCTTGCCGGTGAAGAGCAACTGCTTCTTGTCGCCAACCTTCTTGACCTCGACTTCGACGGTATCCTTGCCGACGAACTCGCCCTTCAGCAGTTCTTCGGCCAGTGGATCCTCGACAAAGGTCTCGATGGCACGACGGAGCGGACGGGCACCGAAGTCGGTGTTCGACCCCTTCTTGATCAGGAATTGCTTGGCCTCGTCGTTCAACACCAACTCCAAGCCCTTCTCCACCAATCGCTTGGTGATCTTCGAAAGCTCGAGGTCGATGATCTCCTGGAGGTCCTTGTTCTGCAGATGGCGGAACACGATCACGTCGTTGCAGCGACCGATGAACTCGGGACGGAACACCTTTTCGATTTCGTCCATCACCCGAGCCTTCATACCGTCGTACGAGGCGTCGTCGTCCTGCTTCTGGAAGCCAAAGGCCGACTCGTTCTTAATCGCTTCGGCACCCGCGTTCGTGGTCATGATCAAGATCACGTTACGGAAGTCGATGTTGCGACCAAAGCTGTCGGTCAACCGGCCTTCTTCCATGATCTGCAGAAGCATGTTGAATACTTCGGGGTGGGCCTTCTCGATTTCGTCGAGCAACACCACCGCGTAAGGACGGCGGCGGATCTGCTCAGTGAGCTGACCACCTTCTTCGTAGCCGACGTAGCCGGGAGGGGCACCAATCAAACGACTGACGTTGTGCTTCTCCATGTACTCGCTCATGTCGATCTGGATGAGCGCGTCGTCGTCGCCGAACATGAACTCGGCCAGGGCCTTGGCCAGCAGAGTTTTACCAACACCCGTGGGGCCGGCAAACACAAACGCACCGGTCGGCCGCTTGGGATCTTGCAATCCACTACGGCTACGACGCACGGCCTTGCTGATCGCCTTGATGGCTTCGTCCTGGCTGATGACTCGTTTATGCAGCTCTTCTTCCATGTGCATGAGCCGCAGGCTGTCCTCGGTGCTCATGCGAGTGAGCGGAATGCCGGTCATCTTCGAAACGACTTCGGCAATCACGTCTTCGTCGACAACGCCGCCGTTTTCGCGTGATTTTTCCCGCCATTCCTTGTGGATCTGCTGCTTCTTTTTCTTCAGTTTGTCGGCCTGATCACGCAGCGACGCAGCCTTCTCAAAGTCCTGGCTGGCAACCGCTTCTTCTTTCTGATTGTTCAGGGCTTCGACTTCTTCGTCGATTTCTTTCAGATTTGGCGGCTTCGACATGCTCTTGAGCCGCACCCGAGCACCAGCTTCGTCGATCACGTCGATCGCCTTGTCGGGCAGGCAACGACCGGTGATGTACCGATCGCTGAACTCGACGGCCGACTGAATTGCGTCGTCGGTGATCTGCACGCGGTGATGCTCTTCGTAACGATCGCGAAGACCTTTGAGGATCTCCACGGTGTCAACTTTCGTGGTTGGTTCCACGATTACTTCCTGGAACCGGCGAGCCAGCGCCTGATCCTTTTCGATGTACTTGCGATACTCGTCGAGCGTAGTAGCACCAATGCACTGGATTTCGCCGCGAGCGAGAGCTGGCTTCAGTACGTTCGAAGCATCGATGGCACCTTCAGCACCACCAGCACCAACGAGCGTGTGCAATTCGTCGATGAACAGAATGGTGTTCTTCGCGCGACGAACTTCGTTCATCACCGCCTTAATGCGTTCTTCGAACTGACCGCGGTACTTGGTACCAGCGACCATCATCGCCAGGTCGAGCACGACAATGCGCTTGTCGAGCAGCAGCTCTGGCACTTCGCCATCGACCACGCGTTGAGCAAAGCCTTCGACGATGGCAGTTTTACCAACGCCTGCTTCACCAAGCAACACGGGGTTGTTCTTCGTCCGGCGGCAGAGCACCTGAATGGCACGTTCGATTTCTTTCGCCCGACCAATCACGGGATCGAGTTTCTTCTGGCGAGCCAGTTCGGTCAGGTCGCGACCAAAGCTGTCGAGAGCCGGCGTGCGGCTGCGGCTGCCTTTCTTGCCACCTTCGCGAGGTTCGCCTTCTTCTTCGCCTGGCGACTGACCACGTCCGCCGCGGTCGCCTTCGCCACCTTCGATGCCATGCCCAAGCAGGTTCAGCACTTCGTCGCGAACTTCTTCGAGCTTGAGACCAAGGTTCATCAGCACCTGAGCGGCGACACCTTCTTGCTCACGCAGTAGGCCGAGCAGGATGTGTTCGGTACCGACGTAATTGTGATTCAGGTTGCGAGCCTCCTCCATGGAGTACTCGATCACCTTTTTAGCGCGGGGAGTTTGGGGCAACCGGCCCATGGTGACCATGTCGGGGCCACTTTGTACCAGCTTCTCGACTTCCAGACGGATCTTCCGCAGGTCGACGTCCAAGTTCTTCAGCACGTTGGCGGCAACGCCACTGCCTTCTTTGATGAGTCCCAACAGCACATGTTCGGTGCCGATGTACTCGTGGTTGAACCGCTGAGCCTCCTGGTTAGCTAATTGCATCACCTTTCGGGCGCGGTCGGTGAAACGTTCGTACATTCCCAGTCTCCGGAGTTGCGTGCCTGCTTGATTGATTCGTATAAGACCAGCCGCTTACGGGCCGACTGACCTAATTCAGTGTCTTGGTAAATTGTGGAAAACGGGTGAGCTGACGAATTCTAGGCGCCAGGCCCTTAAGGTTCCAATTGGATTGTAGGCGAGTGCGAGGCAATGGACCGTGGTCAGGCCGCCTCGGTGGTGGCGGAACTTGCGTCTTCGCCGGGGTTGTTGTGGTCAGTTTCTAGGATTTGCAATTCGCGTTCGATTTCGAAGTGCCATTTGTCAGCTGCCTCGAGCCGCGCGATCTTCTGCAACCGTCGAACGGCTTGCCGCGATCGGCCCAGGTGCCGCCACAGGGTGGCCAGCAACAACTGTGCTTCAATGTCTTGTCGGTTGTTCCGTACCCAATCAATGAGCGTACGCTCGGCCTCTACCCAATCCCCTGCTAGATATTGCCGTTGGGCAATCATCAGCTGGCGATCGGCTTCGGCTTGCTGCTGCTCGAGCCGCTCGGTTTCGGGGTCGATCGTTCCTTCACGCTCGGCCCTTCGTCGTTCGGCTTGTCGTCGCAACTCGCCTCGGGTTTCCCACAGCGCGGCGAGCCACAGCAACAACAAAGCTGCCCCGCCTACCCATTTTGCCCGCGGCTCCATGAGCTCGGGCCATATAAATAGGTTCACGATGGCCAGGTTCACCAACGCAGTAAATCCTATCGCGAGTGCCAAACCGGCCCAAGACCCCTCAACCCACAAGTGAGGCAATCCAGGCCACAAGTAGGCAATCCAGGGAGCTCGTTTTTTACGGGATGGGCGTGCCAAGGCAGGCGTGCTTTCATTTACCAGTAACACACCGCGCACCTTGGTCTCGCGACCTGCAGGACAGGCAACCTGCAAAAGTGTAGGCGCGCGGCCAGCCGATTCAAGGCAACTCGATCGGTGGACACGACTTACGTCAACTGAGTTGTCGCCGATCCGGTCCTGGTCGTCACACTCAATACAACCGAGCGCTGACGATTCTGACGGTCGCGACGTATGATGAGGAACATACTGCTTATAACGGCCCTCGACGATAGCGATTGATGCTAGCAAGTAGCGTGGAGGGTCTCGATTCTGCTTCCGGCGATTACCCTGAAAGCCGTATGACTGACTCCCGACATCACGCTTCGACTACCACTGAACCTCCTGCGGGCGAAAAAAACGTCGCTACGGTCCGCATTCTTGATGCTGCGCTTAACCGCGCCGGCGAGGGGCTGCGTGTCGTGGAGGACTACCTGCGCATGGCCCTCGACGATGGACACCTCGCGAAGCGGGCCAAGCAACTCCGACACGACCTGGCCGAGGCCAGTAAGTCCCTCCCCGCCGAACAACGCACCGCCTCGCGCGACACTTTGGGCGATGTCGGCACGCGCAACTCGACTGCTAGCGAGCAGCAGCGACTCTCGCTGATAGAAGTCGCAACTGCCAGCTTTCGCCGGACCGCGGAAGCTCTGCGGACCATCGAAGAATATGGCAAGCTGCTGGACACTACGCTCGCAAAGCGGTGCGAACAGTTGCGATATCAGCTTTACACGCTCGAGAAAGCCACCACGCTCGCGACCGCTGCCAATCAGCGATTGGCTGATGCCAGACTGTATGTGCTGGTCGAGGGAGCCGAGTCGGCCGAGCAGTTTGCCCAGCAGGTGGAAACATTGGTAACCGCTGGCGTACACGTGATCCAGCTGCGCGACAAACGACTCGACGATCGCACACTGCTCGCAAGGTGCGAACAATTAGTAGCCCTCACCCGCCCTGCGGGGGTGATCTCGATCGTGAACGATCGCCCCGACCTGGCGGCGATCGCCAAAGCCGATGGAGTGCACCTGGGGCAAGACGACTTAACCGTAGCGGCCGCGCGACGCATCCTGGGCCCTGAACCTCTCGTGGGTGTTTCCACTCACCATCTCGCGCAAGCGCAGCAGGCAGTGCTCGACGGAGCGAACTACTTGGGAGCCGGTCCCACTTTCGCTTCCGGCACAAAGCAGTTCACCGAATACGCAGGGCTGGCTTACTTGCAGCAGGTTGCTGCTGAAGTGTCGCTACCTACCTACGCCATCGGTGGCATCACCGCCGAGAACCTGCCACAAGTGCTAGCAACCGGCATCACCCGCATCGCAGTCGCGGGCGCGGTGACCGGTGCGCCGAACCCCACCCACGCGGTCGAGCAGTTGCTCGCCCAACTTCCTCACTCGTCTGCAGAAATGCCGGCAAGTGAGGTATGATAAGAATCTTCCCCTTCGTTCCACGACTCTTGAAAGTCTCGCTTCGCTATGCTCCATCCCATTATTATGGCCGGCGGTTCCGGCACCCGTTTTTGGCCTGCTAGCCGTCGTCAGACACCCAAGCAAATGCTCTCGCTCGTTCCCGGGGGTACCATGATTGCCCAAACGGTCGAGCGACTAGGCGACCTGGCTCCGCCGGAGCGGTGTCTGGTGGTTACCAACGAGCGGCTGGTCGACGGAATCCGCGAACTATTGCCGCAGTTGCCAGCCTCGGCGGTGGTAGGCGAGCCAGCCAAACGCGACACGGCCCCCTGCATCGGCCTGGCAGCACTGCTGGTAACCAAAGTCGCTGGCGACGCCGATGCTATCATGGCGGTGATGCCGGCGGACCACGTGATTACGCCGGTCGATGCATTCCAAACCGCCATTCGCCAGGCGGTCGACCTGATCGAGTCAAATCCCCAGGCAATCGTCACCTACGGCATCAAACCGACCTATCCGGCTGAGATTTTTGGCTATATCCATCGCGATGTGCCGATGAGCCTGTCGACCAGCGAAGAGATTGCTCCCTCCTACCACGTGAAGGAGTTCCGCGAGAAACCGAATGCGGCTACCGCAGAAGACTACGTGGAGTCAGGCGAGTACTATTGGAATAGCGGCATTTTCGTATGGCGGGCGTCGACTATTCTCGAAGCCCTGGCCGAGCACCAACCGCAGATGCTCGCCCATCTCGAAAAAATCGCCGACGCCTGGGGCACCGACCAGCAGCAGGAGGTATTCGAGCGAGAATTCACCGCAATCGAAGGCATTTCAATCGACTATGCGGTGATGGAGCACGCGACCGACGTGGTAGTGATTGAGGCTCCGTTCGAGTGGGACGACCTAGGTGGCTGGCAATCGCTTAGCCGCCGACTCGGCACCGACGACGACGGAAACACTATTGTGGGCAAGCACTTAGGGCTCGACACCACGGGAACCATCGTCCGTTCGTCGGACGATCACTTGATCGTTACCCTTGGCCTGGAAGACTGTATTGTGGTACATACGCCCGATGCCACGCTGGTGGCCAACAAGCACCACGAAGAGTCGATCCGTAAAATCGTAAAAGAACTCGAATCCAAAGCGATGGACGAGCACCTATAGTGCAAGGATTCGAAACGCACAGGCGGAGACTCTTCGTTCGGCACATCCATCCCCGCGAGGACTGAATGAATCGCAGAGAATTCCAAACTGCCGTCGGCTGTTTCTTCGCCAGTAGCATCGTGGCTCCCTTTGCGCAAGCGGCCGGCAAACCTCGGCGGCCCAAAGGCCTGCCGAACGTGCAAACCACTACCAATGGCGGGCAGCAGTTCTGGGGCGACGTTCGCTACCATGCTGGCTATCGCATTCAAGAGCACGCCCTCACGGGGCACTTTCGTTTACTCGATCCGCAGTACGAGCGTGTCACCTGGGGAACGCTCGAAGCATGCGAGTCGCAGCTAAGCGAGATTCGCCAGCAAAACGCCCAACTGTCGAACGAGTCGACCGCGGTCATTTATCTGCATGGCTTGTTCCGTTCGCGGTGGAGCATGTCGCGGATGGCCAACCACATCAACCAACAAACCGGCTGGCAGTCGATCGTGCTTGGCTACGCTTCGACCCGCGGTTCGGTCGGCGATCATGCCAATAAGCTGGCTCAGGTCATCGAACATCTCGATGGGGTGAAGAACATCCACTTCGTTGCTCATAGCCTCGGCAATCTAGTGATTCGCTACTGGCTCGGCGATAAGCAGTTCCAACAACAACTTGCCCAGCAAGGTGCCCAGGTAGGTCGCATGGTGATGGTCGGCCCGCCGAACCATCGTCCCTCGCTCGCACAGGTGCTTACCCCGCTCGACACGCAGCAAATCATCGGCGGCGAATCGGCCAGCCAACTGGCCGAAGACTGGAAGGAACTCGCCCCGAAGCTGGCTACGCCGAGTTGCGACTTCGGCATCCTCGCCGGCGGCAAAGGCGACGAATCGGGCCACAACCCGCTGATCCCCGGCGACGACGACATGATCGTCGGCGTGAAGGAGACCATGCTCCCCGGCGCCAGCGATTTCCGCGTGCTCGACGTGATTCACGCTACCATGATGTACGAGCCAAACATCATGGGCATGGCTACCGAGTTCTTGCAGCATGGGTACTTCGAGTCGGCCGAAGCTCGCCATCCCTTAGGCAAAGTAACCATCCCCTGAGCCTTGGCAGGCATTCCATAACCAGCCGAGTGAAACATACGCGAGAAGCCGCTTCGCTCCCCCCTGCCCCACGCTCCCGTCCCTCCCTTCATCAACCTTTCGACCGAAACCTTGCCTGAGAGAATTGCTGGAATCGACTACGGAACCGTTCGGGTCGGCATTGCGATTGCCGATGCGATGGTCGGCATTGCCTCGCCGCACGAAACCTACCAGCGGCAAACCCCGGAAGTCGACGCCCGCTACTTTAAGCGTCTGGCGACCGACGAGGCGTTAGTGCGATTTGTCGTAGGTCTCCCAGTCCACCTGAGCGGTGAAGAGAGTCAGAAGTCGCACGAAGCTCGTAAGTTCGGCGCCTGGCTCACGGAGATCACCGGGCTGCCGGTCGACTTTTTCGACGAACGCTACAGCTCGGCCCAAGCGGAAGAAATGCTGCAGGCGGCCAATCTCACCAAGAAACGTCGCAAGGCTCGACTCGACGCCTTAGCGGCCCAAATCATGCTATCGGCGTATCTCGAATCGGGCGCACGTAGCGACGACAACCCGGGCTCGATTGGTTGAACTCACTCCTTCAAGAAACGTCAATGTCTCGCTCTGCTTTAGTGGTTGGTTGTGGCTACCTTGGTGCGCGCGTCGCTGAGCGATGGCACTCGCAAGGCTGGCAGGTGCACGCAGTGACTCGCTCGGAGAAGCACGCGGACGAGTTTCGCAGTCGCGGCTGGGTACCGACTGTCGCGGATGTCACCGATCCCGAAACGCTAGCGAGCCTGCCAGAAGTCGACACATTATTAGTCGCGGTCGGGTACGATCGATCGGGCGAGCAGTCGATCGACGAGGTCTACGCCATCGGTATGAAAAATCTGTTGGCCGCAGCGCCCAACGCAACCGGGCGGATCCTCTACATCAGCACCACCGGCGTTTACGGCGACGCGGCCGGCGATTGGATCGACGAGTCGACCCCTACCGCTCCCCAGCGGGCAGGCGGGCGGGCGTCGCTGGCGGCTGAGCAATTGCTTCGCGAGAGTCGCTTCGCCGAGCGGTCGGTCGTGCTGCGGTTGGCTGGCATTTATGGTCCCGAGCGACTCCCCTATCTCAAACAACTCGCGTCCGGCGAAGCCATCGAGGCTCCTCAGTCGGGCTACTTGAATCTAATCCACGTCGCCGATGCAGCATCCGTTGCCGAATGGTTCGGAGATCCGTCGCGGCCGCTATCGGGGCCCGAACTGTACTGCGTTTGCGACGGCCATCCGGTGGTACGACGCGACTATTATGGCGAAGCCGCACGCTTGCTGAACGCTCCCGAGCCAACGTTTATCGCCCCTGCGGCCGACAGTCCTCGGGCAGCACGGGCTTCGAGCAATCGCCGAGTTAGCAATAAAAAACTAGTCGATACCTTGCCCTTTGGGTTGAGCTATCCGAGTTATCGCGAAGGTTTGCAGGCGATCGTGCGTTCGTAGCCGATGTCGAGTGGTTTCCGTACGTTGCCCAATCGGGGTGGTCGCTCTATCATCTAAGCCCGGACCACCCTCAATCGACTTAGCCCCACCGGCCTCCACCGCCCTAAAGGACTTATGCTTCAGCGAACCCCCTTATTTCCGCATGTGATCGAGTTGAACCATCAAGCACGCCGACGCATTACATGCAGCGTGTACCTGGTATTCGACGATCAAAACAACTGGGCGTTGCTGGACATTGGGTACGAAGACGCGGTCGACGAAGTGATTGAGCTGATTCGCCAGCTCGATTTTCCCTTCAGCAAATGCATGGGGCTGATTGCCTCGCATGCCGATGTGGATCACATTCAGGGGTTGGCCAAGGCCAAACGCATCCTGAAAGCCCCCACGTATTGCCATGATCTGGCGGCAACGCATCTGGAGTCGGGAGACCGACTATGGACGTTCGCCTCGATCGAAGCCCAAGGCATCGACCTCGAAATGCCGAAGGTAACTATCGATCATCGCATTGATGAAGGCGATACCCTGACCATTGGCGACCAAGCCCTCGAAGTCTGGCACACCCCGGGCCATACCGACGGGCAGTTGTCGTTCCGCATGGGCAACCTGTTGCTCTCCGGCGACAACATCTTTCGCGATGGTTCGGTGGGAGCTATCGACGCCCATCATGGCAGCAGCATCCCGGCTCAGATTGCGTCGCTCCAGCGCATTCAGAAGAGCGATGTCGAGTGGCTATTGCCGAGCCATGGCCCCGCGTTCCGCAAAGACAACGCGATGATCCAGCGAACCATCGATCGCCTGGAAACCTACCTGCACATGGCCGACTTCGGCACATGTGCCCTCGACTGGCCGCTGATGGACGAATGGGAAGACGAGTTGCTCGATGGCAAGTCGCCAGAGTAAGCTGGGCGAACGGTTCTCACGTTCGAAGCACTCCTAGCGACTAGTCTCATGCCTTTGCGTCCTTACCTGCTTGCCGAAACTAATCTCCGCCGATTGCAAGCCGAGCCGCCTCGCGTGGCGGTACTCCCCTGGGGAGCCACCGAGGCTCACAACTACCACATGCCTTATGGCACCGATGTGTACGAAGCCCAGGCCATTGCGGGCGAAGCCGCGCGGCGGGCTGCCGAGCTTGGCACGCCGGCCATTGTGCTGCCGGTGATTCCGTTCGGCAACGACGGACAGCAACTCGACCAGGTAGCCACGATCAGCATCACCACCGCAACCTCGCTGGCAATTCTTGGCGATGTCGCCCACTCGCTGGTCACGCAAGGCATCGACCGACTGCTCATCGTCAACGGCCATGGTGGCAATCACTTCAAACCGACGATTCGCGATCTCGAGGCCAAGTTCCCGCTGTTAGTGGTGCTGGCCAATTTTTTTGATCTGGCGACCGACACCCATCAGCAACTCTTCGAACTGCCTGGCGATCACGCCGACGAGATGGAAACCAGCTTGATGCTGCACCTGCATCCCGAGTTGGTGGAGTTCGATCAGGCGGGCCCTGGCACTCGTGTCGCGACGCCACTCGACGATCTCAAGCAACTCGGGGCCTGGTCGCCCAGGCCTTGGTCGAAGTGCCATCCCGACACCGGCAGCGGCGATCCCTCCCGGGCCACGGCAGAAAAAGGGCAACGCTACTTCGAAGCCATCACCGAGTCCCTGGCTCAGATCATCGCCCGCATGGCTTCAAGCGATTGCGATTCGCTGGTGCCTGAGGTCTAGGCGTTTAAGCCGTTTTCTGCGCAGAAAGCCTGCCATCAATTCGCAGTTTTACTCAGGTCGCATCCTCGGCGTCGAGCGATTAGGATGAATACCTCGAGGGGGCACGCGCTGTGCTTCGCCATCCTAATCTCAAGGAACACAGGCCGATGATTGCTTACCGCTGCGCACGCTGTCTGACCGTCTTGCTCTCGCTCGCCATGCTGTCGATGTCCGCAATGGCCCAAGAGGAGCCCCAGGCCGACAAGCCAAGTGAGATTCAGCTCCCCATGTCGTCCGACCAGTGGCTTAACTTTCCACCGCTGTCGCTCGACCGCCTGAAAGACAAAGGGGTCGTGCTCTACTTCTTTGAGGAGGACTGCCCGAAGTGCGCCGGTAAGTGGCCCGATCATCTTGCCACCGCCCGCGAACACATGACCGAACCCGTCGTGGTGATCGGCGTAAACTCCGGCAATACGCCGGCCGAGGTCGCCCAGTACGTACAGCAGCACAATATCACCTGGCCAATCATTGTCGACACCGATCGTTCGCTCGAACGACAAATGCTGGCCAACCCGATCTCGTTGAAAAACATCGCCGCGCTCTACATCCGCACGCCCGATGGCAAATGGCAACAACGCAGCAGCAGCCGGTTGTCGCAAGCCATAACCGCGGCCGGCAAAGAAGCTCACTGGCGGGTGAAGCCCGAATCGGTACCAGCGGAACTCCGCCCCGCGTGGGGATTCGTCGAGCTGGGCAACTTCTCGGCCGCGCTGCCGCTAATCGTGCGGGCCGAACGCCGGGGCAACGAGCAGGTGAAAGCCACGGCTCAGCTATTACGCGACGCGGTGGCCACGGAACTCGACAACGAGCAACTTGCGGTGCGTGAGCTTTTGAAGGAGGGAAACGATTGGCAAGCCTACAAATCCATCCACTCCCTGGTTGAGACCTACGAAGGCTTCGACATCGACGCGGAACTTACCGACAAGCTAGCGGAACTCAAAGACTCCGAAACGGTTAAGCAGCAGGAGGAAGCCGCCAAGAAACTCGCAGCCGCGTTCCGAGTGGGTGCCCCGAATACGCCAGCCGCAGTGAAACGAGCCACCGCCATGCTGGAACGTCTGGTCGAGAACTACCCTAACACCGAAGCAGCCGAGCAAGCCAGCGACCTGTTGGAACAGCTAAATCCTACTCCTGGCTTTGGAAACTGAGCACGATGTCGCCGAAAGAGCTTACCGACCAACTGGCTAGTCGCACTGGAATAGATACCGCGAGCGTCGAGAAGGTACTCAATGCCCTGGCGGCTGCGGCCCGCGAAGGAGCAGCCGAAGGTTTCTTACTACCGGGATTGGGACGATTGCAGATCATTCCGGGTAAAGTTCGCAAAGGTATCAATCCGTTTACTGGTGAAGAGACCACCCTACACGCTCCTGCCGAGGTCGAGTTCACGCTTGATCCGCAAGCCAAGCAAGCAATGCTTGACGCCTGGGATCCTACGCAGGCCTCTGATGATTCTGTAACCGAACCATTGCCAAGAGTCCGCTTGAGGCCCGACCTGGAAGACTCCATCCTGGCAGATGCCGGCGTTGACGCCTCGCAGAACACCAACTGCCAACTTGGCGGCACGCCCGATTGGATTCAGCAGCCCGAGGTCCCCACTTGTTGCAGCCGCGAGATGGTGTTCTACGGTCAACTCGACTCGATCGGGGGACCATTCATGCTGCTCGATGTGGGCATGATCTATGTGTTCTACTGCGAACAGTGCTATTCCACACGTTCCGTGTTGCAGTTCCACTAGCGCGTGCGGGAAGATCCTAGCATTATCCCTAAGACTCTCTGAATTCTGCCAGAAAGCGAACCTTTCTATCAGGTTTATCAACGTCTGATTATTCGTTGAATCACCCCAATCACTAGTTGGCCGGTGAACATCACTCGGTTAGAATCGACCGTTCCGGCGTTCTACGATTCCTTTTTTAGCTTGGGACACAATCATGTCACGCTCTTCGTTCGGCAAGACCATCGCCTCGTTCGCGCTACTCTCGATGGCATTGACTCTCCCAGTAAACGCCGAGGACTCTCCTTCCGAAGAGCCGGCCAAAGAGGGCCCCACCTGGTACCGCACCGATGGCGAGTTCACCGAGCTACCCTCGTCGCCTGACCAATGGTTGAACAGCGCACCGCTGTCGCGAGAAGATCTGAAGGGCAAGGGAATCATTCTGTATTTCTTCGAAGAGCAATGCCCTAGCTGTCGAGGCAAGTGGCCAAGACTTCTTGAAATCAGCGAAGCAGCGGAGGAATTACCGGTCGTGTTCATCGCGGTGAACTCTGGTAACTCCGCAGCCGAGGTTAGCAGCTACCTCAAGCAAAATAAAATCGACTGGCCCACCATCGTCGACACCGATCGATCGTTCGAGAAGAAAACGATTGCCAGCGAGATTAGCTTGAACAATATCTTTCAAACCGGTGTGAGCCTATCCACAGGCGAGTGGAAACAGGCCTCGGTCGACGAAATGTCGCTAGCCGCCAAGGCCGCTGCGGAAGGTGGCAATTGGAAAGTCGATCCTTCCGAGGTTCCCGAATCGCTTCGCCGAGCCTGGCGGAATATCGAAATCGGCAACTACGCCCAGTCGTCCCGCGAGGTGATGCGGGAAGGTCGCGACGGCGACGGCGAATCGAAGGCTGCCGCAAAGAAGCTCTACATCATCGTTAAGCAATCGATGGATAGCGAACTCGCCGAAATCGGCAAGTTGATGAAAGCGGGCGAAAGTTGGAGTGCCTATCAGGCCTTGGACCTCTTCCGCGACAAGTACAACGGCTACCCAATGCACTCGGCTGTGGATGAAGAGTACAAGAAGCTGAGCCAGTTGGATGAGGTAAAAGAGCAGAACCGGGCGGCCAAGAAACTGGCCGCGGCTATCCGCCAAGGCTCGACCGGCGCGCCGCTGGCGGTCAAGAGAGCAATCGAATCTCTGGAAGATATCGTCGACGACTATCCCGAAACCGACGCCGCCGCAGAAGCCCAATCGCTGCTCGACAAGGTGAATGGTGGAACCAACTAACCAGCTATTTGGCCTGACGAAACGCATGGAATCGCCCCCAAACGCCGGCAAACTCGGCCTGCGTTTGGGGGACTTTGTCCCTGGTTGAACCAAGCGTTGATGGCTCTGGTTGGTAATCTCTGCGGATCGTGCCGGAAATTCTCTCAATTCCGGTCTTACCGGTTGCCGATGGTATAGGCACCGGGAACTGCCTGTTCGTGTTCCGCACGCAGCACTCGGATCAATTACCCGCACAGCCATCGAACACGAGGGGAGAATTCCATGCACCGTTGCCTTGCTGCCATCGCCTTTACCGGGGTGATGCTGCTTGCCGGTCTGTCGGCCGAAACGGCCGAAGCTCAGCAGGCCTATGGCCGGGCTTGGGGCCATACTTACACGACCCAAGACTGGAACCGGTTCTATCACTACCCGTACGTGTACTACCCTCAGAACTACTGGGGCAGTGAGTACTACCGCAGTGCCGATAGCCTGTACTACCGCTATCCGCCTGAAATGCGAATCCCGGTCTACAACAAGCGTTGGCACAACTACTATCCGTCGCCACGCAAGTACCACTCCGGACACCACTTCATTCTCGACGTCTTTTGATCGGTGAGTCTTCGGACAAACCACGGCAATGTGTCTATTCGGGGGGACTGACACGGAGCCAAGGTCAACAGAGGAAACGAATGAGGGACCGTGAAAACCGCGGCGCAGGTCATACGACCCGCGTCGCGGTTTCGCATTGATAGACCGCGAAAATCCCATCGCTCACCAGCGCAATCGGTGCAGCTTGTCGGAGGTGGCTATAATGGTGATTCCGACCCCCTTCCCCTCCACTTACCCACGATCCGCGTGACTCAGCCCTCGCCCAGCGACGCCTTAACTCAGTTCCGGCAGCAGCAAGCTGCCCGGTTTGCACCAGGGGCGTGCGATGCACTCGTGGGAGTCAGCCCGGCGATGGAGCGCGTGCGGGCTCAGGTGGCCGCAGCGGCCGCCAGCGGGGCCAACACCCTGATCACGGGACACGATTCCCGCGGCTTGCAGCAAATCGCCCAGTCGATTCACTATCGACGCTACAGCTCCGGCGAACAGGGCCTGCTCGAGCTCGACACCACTACCGCGCTCCCTAGTCAGCTCGGCCGACTGCTGCAGCAGATGCTCACCAGCGAAACGCAAGCCACGCTGTTGATTGAGTCGGTCGAGTCGCTCACCGCCGAGCAGCAGTTCGAGCTACTCACCGCCATGGCCCGCACCGAATGGCAAGGCCAAGTGTTGGCCACACAGCTCGTAGCGGTCGACAACAACATGGAACTCGAAACTCCCCGCCCAGCCTTGTCCGACGAACTGCAGGCGGTGCTTACCACGCTGGTGATCGAAGTCCCCCCGCTCGCAGCCCGTCCCGAAGACTTACCAGAGCTGGCTCGCTGGTACTTGGAAGATCTGGTGCAAGGCTCGCGCGATCCCGCGCCGACGCTCACCGAAGATGCCTTGGACCTACTGATGATTTACTCCTGGCCGGGGGAGCAAACCGAGCTAAGCGAGTTGCTCACCGCCGCGGCCGGGCGGGCACGCGAAGGCACCATCACCGCGCGACACCTGCCGAAGGTGCTGCATCACGCAGCCGACTACGAATCGCTGGCTAGCGACCGCCCTCAACCGATCGACTTGGACGACTACCTAAGTCGCGTCGAAGCCGCCTTAGTCACCCGGGCGTTGGAGTTGGCTGGCGGCAACAAAGCCGAGGCCGCTCGGCTGCTCGGCGTGTCGAGACCGCGACTCTACCGCAAGCTGGAACAAATGGGGCTGGTGGAACCGACCTCTACGAAGCCGGCCACCAAACCGACGGAAGAGAAACCACCGAAAGAGAAGCCTGTGGTCGAACCACCCTCCACAGCCGACGACGACATCGAGTTCCTTCCGCTCGACCCCGAATAAGTCCACAGCTCCCAATCATGCCGACACGCACCGTTCCAACTCGTCCCACCTTGGCCTTCCCCTGGCCTTCGCGCCATGAATCGGCCGGGCCGGCGGTTCGAACGGTGCTGCACGACGCGGTGTGGCTCGCCTTAGTGCGTCAAAAAGTGGTGCAATGGCGGAACTCTATCGGCCTGCACGTGCCGCTGGTCGGCTATCCAGCACTACGCGAGGTACCTTTCGGGGGATCTGCCATGCGGTCGCTATTCGTCCTCGAGGCGGGCCGCAACGATTTGGCGACGCTGGCCAGCTGGATTTCAGATGATCGCGAGCGAACCGTGCTGGCCGTGCTGGCGCGGGGCGACTTCACCGCGGAGCAAGACCGCCGGGCGGCTACTCAATTGTTGCAGGAAGCCGGCGCCCGGCTCGTCGCGGCCAATCCTGTGGATTTAGCCCGTCTTGGGGAACTTCTTGAGCATTGGCAGGCGACCTGGCGGTGCTCCACCACCGATCGACTCGGCGATTTACCCCTACGATGCTGGGGCCCCGCTTGGCAAGCCGAGCCCGGACGCCTAGGGTTGAGGGAATAGAGTGCCGAGGGGCCCTAACGAGCTTGGGCTCGAAACACGGCCCCCGACTCACCCCCTTCCCCCCGAATACGACGTTTCGCCCCACCAAAACGGGCCGAACGCCTGCTCGATCCCCACACACGCCCCCCAGCAGGGCATATTGCCCTCCCTCGAACACATTGGAGCTACACCTATGGCGGACGCGGCCGTCACTGTCGAACAAGTCCAGCAAGCCCTGAGCGACTTCAACGACCCCGAATCGGGGCGGAGCGTCGTGAAAATGGAGCAGGTGTCCAACGTTGCCGTCGACGACGGTGCGGTACAGGTCGAACTGGCACTCACCAGCTGGGCGGGGCCCATCCATCAAGCGGTGCGGGCCGACTGCAGCGAGCACCTTCGCCAGCGTCTGCCGGAGGCGAAGTCGATCGAGGTGACCATCGTCGAGCATACCCGTCCTGCAGAGCGAATTGGGCAACTCGGGTTGCCGGTGAAGAGCGTGGTGGCCGTGGGGTCCGGTAAAGGTGGTGTCGGTAAGAGCACCGTGGCCGCCTCGCTGTCGTACGCCCTAAAGGCGAGCGGAGCGAAAGTTGGCCTGCTGGATGCCGACGTGTACGGGCCAAGCATTCCGCATATGGTCGGTATCAAGCAAAAGCCAGCGATCGCCGACAACCGTATTCAGCCGGTCGAGAAGGATGGGCTGAAGCTCATGAGCATGGGCTTCATTGTCGAAGAGAGCGAAGCGGCCATCTGGCGCGGGCCGATGCTCGACCGAGCCATCAAGCAAATGCTCGGCGACACCAACTGGCAAGACCTCGATTACTTGATTATCGACATGCCGCCAGGCACCGGCGACGTGGCCATCACTCTGTCGCAGTCGTTGCCAATCAGCGGTGCGGTCGTGGTCTGCACCCCGCAGGACGTCGCATTGCTCGATGCGGTGAAGGCGGTATCGATGTTCCACAAGGTCAACATTCCGCTGCTCGGCATCGTCGAGAACATGAGCTTCTTCCTTTGCCCCGATAACGGCAAGCGTTACGACATCTTTGGTTCAGGCGGGGCTCGGGAGAAAGCGATCGAACTTCGCGTACCCTTCCTAGGCGAAGTACCGATTAACATCGCCATCCGCGAGCGCGGCGACGCTGGCCAGACATCGGCCAACCTGAGCGACGAAGAAACGAGTCGCTACTTCCAGACAATCGCCACGCAATTGGTACACAACCTGGTTCGCGAGCGGGCCACGCAACCAGCCGGCGGTGCATTGCCGGTACTGTAGAACCGCTTAAGCCCCAAAGCACACCGCTGCTCGAACTGGTGGCGGTGTGCTCCCCGGGAGCTTGAAGCGAGTAGTGTGCGTAAATCGTCTTCAGCAGTGCGCAAAAAAAGAGAGCCGAGAAGCCTGTGCGATTCAGCACAGGCTGTCGGCTCTTTCTCGTTACTACTTCAATGTGGGCGACAAGCAAGGGCTCGTCGCTCAGCCACATTTACTACTTAGGCCTTCTTCTTAGTGGCCTTTTTCTTGGTACCCTTCTTTTTGGCGGCCTTCTTCTTGGTGGCCTTTTTCTTGGTTGCCTTCTTCTTGGCGACCTTTTTCTTGGCGACCTTCTTCTTGGCGACCTTTTTCTTAGCGGCCTTCTTCTTTTTGGCTGCCTTCTTCTTGGTGGCCTTTTTCTTGGCTACCTTCTTCTTAGCAACCTTTTTCTTGGCTACCTTCTTCTTGGCGGCCTTTTTCTTGGTCGCCTTCTTGGCGGTCTTCTTTTTGACCACCTTCTTCTTCTTGGCCACGGTAAATCCTCCATTCATGGGATGTGATGCAATCCGCGGCGGCTTGTTGATTGCGGTTCGCAAACCGCATCGATCAACCGCACACAGCTGCACCCTCGAACTCGATGGTCGTCCTTCCGCGACGACCGATGGTAACGTTGCTTTGATCAAGCGAAGTGACTTTGGAGATCACAACAGCGGTCCTTGCAATGCAACCATCTCTTCCTATACGGGGTAGTTGTACGGAATCTTTGTTTTTGTGCAACATGTCCTAGCCATTTTTTGTATCGTTTCGACACTCAATCGCAACGCATAACAGGTCCAATCAATAACCTTATCCATCGCTAGGAAGCAACGTTATCGATGCGTGCAAAGACGAGTTGGTTGTCTTCAGAGAGAGCACGAAGCAATCAATAGAGATACACCTGCGATCCATCGCCAAGTGTGATGGCCGGTTGCGTTGTCGTCCGCTCGCGACCTAAGAACCACCACTTCGCAGGTGTTGCACGTTCGAATTGTGCGCGCGTTTTCCACGGAAAAACAAGCTTCTTTTCTTCCAGCTCACAATCAAGCAAAGCGTTGACGATTTGTCGACACCAAAGACGATAGTAACGTCGTCGATAGTGAATGGGATCGATGCCATACCAATGATCTTGCGTGGTTAACACTTGGCAATCGCATGGCTCGGCAAGTTGTCGTAACCGCTCGTTCGTCTCTTTGGCATAGACGCGCATCTTGGCCAAAGTGACGTTGCATTGCGGGAAAAAATTCTTCGAAAAAATTTGTAGCGAACGACTCCTAACGACTCAATTGATGCGTTTGGAAGCTCGGTAGTTACCATTCGCGCATCCATCGCCTGTAATCGCGCAACGCAGTTCGTTACCCATTCGATAACGCGATCGGGCTTACGACCATACACCAAGTCGTTGCCGACATCGGTGATCAATGCGAAAGTGGGCAAGCTATTGTCGCGTTGCACGGCTTCCCACAAACCGCACTCATCGATACCGGGTAACGAACGAAAAGGTATCGAACTACGAACGCCGTACGAACGTCCAAAGCCGTTCGCCATAAAGATTTCGACAGGTCCTGAGAAAGCCATACGCGTGGTAGCAATCAACGTGGCCGATATCAACCGCAGGTTGCTGGCCCCTAACAGGATGACGCGTGCAACTGGTGCCTGGCAGTCTACTACCATCCCATTCCATTCCCACGCCCAGTGTAGGCTTGCCAAAGTTGAAAGTTGTTATAGGCCAAGAAACCGAACATCACCGCAATAAAGAAGCTATGGAAGAACGCGAGGCCTACGACGGCCATGGCAATGGCAGCGCCGATCGAGATCTTCATCGACAGCTCCAAGCCGTATTGAGTGTTCCGTCCTAGCGTGAGTACTTCGCGAGCGATTTGCCCACCATCGAGCGGATAAATCGGCAACAAATTCACGAGTCCCCACACGATGTTGATCTGTAGCAATTGGAACACCGCGACCATCACGCCAGAGGAACCGAAAGGCCGAAACCAAAAATATCCAACGACGAGCCACGACGGATACATCGTCTCTCCAAACCCTGCGGGAGTCGCTTGCCATAATGGTACAAACGCAACCGCGGGACTCATCAGCAGAACGAAACCAATCACAACCGCGGCAAACAGAAATCCTGCGACAGGTCCTGCGAATGAAATCAGAATCTGACTCCTCGGCGAGCGATCGCAATCGCCACAGATGGCTAAGCCGCCGAAACCATGCAGTACGATGCGTGGCCAACCTCCGAACCGTCGCTGCATGAATGCATGCCCCAATTCGTGAATGAGAATCGAGACAAACAACACAACAATCCACGACACCGCGAAGAGAGGATCGCGGTTATTCCCTCCCAATCCCAAGAACAAACCGACGAGCCAGAAAAAGGGATGGATGCGTACCGGGATACCCGCAATCCGAAAATGCAAATCAGCCGGCGAGGGAGGTGGTTCGTTGAGCATAGCGGGAGCGATTCGTGTGGTTCGGTGCGAAGCGATAGGTATTCGAGTGGTTCGTTCCCAATTCTAGCTCATCGCCGTCCAATTCAACACGGCAAGTCCATTCGCCACCTACGAGTCGGCTTTCTTCCATTCGGCACTCGAAAACCACACACCGCATGCCGAATTGGCCCGCACTAGTCACATTGCGGGGGGGCGTGCGATAATGCCTCGCAGCACGATCAGGCTCACCACAAGTTTTACTTTAACGCAATACACCATCATGGCCCCCGAATCGCTACTCGCACGACTCGAACCATATCAACAACAACACGTACTCGCTTTCTGGGATTCGCTTGATGCGGACGCCCAGGCGAAGCTCGCCGCCGAAGTCGAATCGCTCGATCTGGAACTGATCGCTTCGCTATTCAAAGGCGAGGTTGACCAGCCCGACTTTGCCGAAGAAGCGCGCCGCGCGACAGAGCCTCCGGCCATGCGTTTGGCCGATCGCCGTGGAGAGGGAACCTCGAAGCTGGGACTCTCGCCCGACGAAGCCCGCGTGAAAGGTGCCGAGGCACTGGCCGCTGGCAAAATGGGCATCCTGCTCGTCGCGGGTGGTCAGGGAAGCCGACTCGGATTCGAGCACCCCAAGGGAATGTACAAGATTGGCCCGGTGTCGGACGCGACGCTGTTCGAGATTCATCTGAAGAAGGCGTTGGGGCTCGCCCAGAAGTATGGCAAGAGCGTGCCATTCTATCTGATGACCAGCCCGGTCACGCACGAAGAGACCATTGAGTTCCTGAAAGCGAACGACAACTTTGGCATGCCAGCCGACGAGGTGTTTGTGTTCTGCCAAGGCACGATGCCGGCGGTCGACGACAAAACCGGCAAGCTTCTGCTCTCCGAACCGGGCGAGCTGTTCAAGAGCCCCGATGGTCATGGCGGCTGCGTCGCCGCCCTCGAACGAAGCGGTGCGATCGCCCACATGCGCGAGCGTGGTGTCGAGCACCTATTCTACTTCCAGGTCGACAATCCCATTGTGCCGATGTGCGATCCTGAGCTCATCGGCTACCACCTGTTGGCCGAGAGCGAACTGACCTCGATTGCCGTGGCCAAGCAAACGCCGGAAGAAAAGTTGGGCAACTTCGTCATGCTCGGCGATCGGTTGCACGTGATTGAATACAGCGACTTCCCTTTGGATGTAGCGGAGCAAAAGAACGACGATGGCTCGCTACGCTTCTGGGCCGGCAGCATCGCTATTCATGTGTTCGGCGTCGCGTTCCTCGAACGCATGCTGAGCTTCAAGGACGCGCTGCCGTTCCACATCGCCCACAAGAAAGTGCCGCACCTCAATGCCGAAGGGAACCAGGTGGATCCGAGCGAGCCGAACGCACTGAAGTTCGAGCGGTTTATCTTCGACCTGTTGCCGCAGGCCGCCAAGCCGATCGTCGTGGAGTACACCGAAGAGGAATGCTTCGCCCCGCTCAAAAACGCTCCAGGCGCAGCGAAGGACACTCCCGAGTACGTCCAGCAGTTCATGGTGAACCAGCACAAGGAATGGCTGGAAGCAGCCGGCGCGAAAGTCGCCGATGGCGTGGCCGTCGAAATCGATCCCACCTGGGCGGTCGACGCCGACGACGTGGCCAAGAAGGTGGCCGCTGGCACCGAAATCACCGAGCCGACGCTGCTGAAGTAACAAGCACTCACGCGAGCCCCCTCCCCCGACCTCCTGCTAGCCAAGCACCGCCATGCAACTTGAGATCGAACAGAAGTTCGCCATCGCCGATCCCGTGGCCGTGGTCGAGCGGGTAGTGCAACTCGGGGGGCAGGAACTTTCGCCGGTCGAACAGCGCGATACCTACTACAATCACCCGTCGCGTGACTTTCGGACAACCGACGAAGCCTTGCGAATCCGTCGCACGAACGAAAACACGGTGGTCACGTACAAAGGTCCCAAGCTCGACACGCAGGTGAAAACCCGCCCTGAGATTGAGATTCCTTTGGCCCAAGCCGAGTCGTGGCCTCCGCTGCTGGAGATTCTCGGCTTCCGTGAAGTGGCCACGGTGAGTAAACGCCGGCGGCGGTTCGCCCTCGCCCGCGAAGGCTTCGACATCGAAGTCGCCGTGGACGAAGTGACCAATGTCGGCAACTACGCCGAGGTGGAGATCGTCGCCGACGAGACTCAGGTATCCGACGCGCGACAAGTGGTTCAAACGCTGGCCAGCGAACTCCAGCTGCAGGATGTCGAACCACGCAGCTACCTGTCGATGCTGCTCGCCAAGCAGGTCGACTAATAAGCTCGCCCACGCAAGGCTGCTCCGCGTTGCGCCGACGGGAGTCGCTCGGCTGCTTCGCACGAGTAGTCCGCGCTGAGTATCCCCACGCCCCCCTTCCCCCGCCCCCCACAGGAACATGTCGACCGACACCGACAATCGTTACTCCGACGAACTGCCGGTGGACGACGTGACTCCCTACGATTCGCCGCTATCGGCAGATCCGCGCGAGAAGCGAGACGAAGCGGTGAACTTTGCGTTGCTCACGATGCATCAGGTCTTTCTGCGGGTGGGATGGATCTTTAAGACCGAGAGCATCGTGATGCCGGTGTTCATGGACTTTATCGGGGGAGGTCCGGTGCTTCGCGGAGTGTTGATGGTACTGAGCCGCATTGGGCTGAGCGTGCCGCCGGTGCTGTTCTCGCGACAACTTAAAATCGCCCGCCAGAAGAAATGGTGGCTCAGTTTGTGCGGGCTGGCGATGAGCATCCCGTTCGGGCTGCTCGCCTGGATTTGCTGGCAAGGCACTTGGCGCGACACGCATGGCGACCCGCGCTGGTGGATGCCGGTGGTGTTTCTCATTCTGTATGGCATCTTCTTCATGCTCACCGGCATGAATCAACTGACCGCGCACGCGATCCAAGGCAAACTGATTCGCGTGAATCGTCGCGGGCGGTTGTTTACCGCCAGCGTCGCGATCGGCGCACCGCTGGCGATCCTCGGTGCCTGGAACTGGATGCCGATCTGGTTGGAAGAACCCGATACCGGATTCGCTTGGCTGTTTGGCTGCGCGGCCGTCGCGTTCTTTGGCACCGGGTTAGTGACCATGTTGCTCCGCGAAGAGCCCGACGACTTTCAGCAAGACCGTTCGCCGGTGCTGCATTACTTTCGCGACGCCTGGCGTGTGGTCGCCCGCGATCCGAACGCGCGGTCGCTGGCGTTGCTCACGGTGCTGATGAGTTTCATGTTCATGCTGTTCCCGCATTACGTCGCGGTGATCGACGACCGTCCGACGTTTGACCTGAAACGTATGACCTCTTGGGTCTGCCTGCAGAACGCAGGGACCGCGCTGTTGAGTTTAATCGTCGGTCCGCTGGCCGATCGGTTTGGCAATCGGGCCGCGCTGCATCTCACCACGCTTGGACTGGCAGTGGCCCCCGCGCTCGGTCTGGTGGGACTCTATCTGCCGAGCGAGGTGCGACTGCAGTACGCCTGGCTGATGTTCACTGCGGTCGGATTTACCCCGGTCACGCTGCGGCTGATGATTAACTACGCTCTCGAAATCGCCCCTCGCGACGACCACCCCAAGTACATCAGCACACTTGGATTGTGCGTGGCGATTCCCGTCGTGATCGGCGCCCCGCTGGTCGGGTGGATCGCCCGCGAGTGGGGATACCAACCGATCTTTCTGCTCGGCTTGGTCATGTTGCTAGCAGCCTTGGTGCAGACTTTCCGCATTGCCGAACCCCGCACCGGCGAGTCGAGCCTATTGCACAAGGCGCTGCGAAAATAGAGCCTGCGACCGACTGCGCAGTTCGCCAGCCCAACTCCCGTTGCGCAGCGGCAATTGCCATTTGCTAGCGGGCCGATTTCTGGAATACTCCCCGGCAGCAACTCCGCAGTCTTTCCTCATTATCTGTTGTGAAATCCCATGCGTATCTTCTTCTCCGTTGGCGAACCGAGCGGCGACCTTCACGGCGCCAACCTCATTCGCGCGCTGCAAGCGCGACACGGCGAGGTCGAGTGCGTTGGCTTCGGCGGACCTCGCATGGCAGCGGCTGGTTGCGAGTTGCATCAGGATCTCACCCAACTAGCGATCATGTGGTTCGGCCGCGCGTTGCTGCACCTACCTAAGTTCTTTGGCTACCTGCGCCAGGCCGAGGAGTACTTCGCCGAGCAGCGCCCCGACGCGGTCGTGCTGATCGACTACCCAGGCTTCAACTGGCACGTCGCTCGCAAAGCGCACGAGCAAGGTATCCCCGTCTTCTACTATGGCACTCCTCAACTGTGGGCCTGGGCTGGATGGCGGGTGAAGAAAATGCGGGCGACAGTCGACCACGCGCTGTGCAAGCTACCCTTCGAAGAAGACTGGCTCCGCGAGCGCGGCGTGAACGCGACCTACGTGGGGCATCCCTACTTCGATGAACTCCGCGCCCGTGAGCTCGATCAAACGTTTATCGCCAGCATGCAAGCGACCGACTCGCCGCTGGTGACGATACTTCCTGGCTCGCGGACGCAAGAAGTCAAAGGCAACCTTCGCGATCAACTGATCGCCGCGGCGAAGATTCGCGAGCAGGTGCCAAACGTGCGGTTTGCGATTGCCTCGTTTAAAGAATCGCAAGCCGAGTTCGCTCGCCAACTGGTGGCCGAAAGCGGGCTGCCGGTCGACGTGCACGTGGGCCGCACGCCGGAGTTGATCGAAGCCGCCACCTGCACGATGGCCGTGAGCGGGTCGGTATCGCTCGAACTGCTTTACCACGCGAAGCCGACGGTCATCACCTATCGCATCTCGCGATTTGCGTACGCGTTGCAACGCTACTTCCGCAAGGTTCGCTACATCACGCTGGTCAACTTGCTTACCGCAACCGATTTGTTCCCCGACCAACCCGCGGTGTACGATGCCGCGAGCCCCGAGGACGCCCACGTGCTGATGCCCGAGTACTTGAGCTGCGAAGATCGCACCGACGACTTGGCGCGACACGTGGTGGAATGGTTGACCAACGATGCAGAGCGCGAGTCGCTGGTCGCTCGCATGCGCGAGCTGGCGAGCCATGTCGCCCACGGCGGCGCCTCGGAACGCGCGGCCGACTACCTGATCGAACATCTCGGTAACTCGCGCAACGCCGAGGCGGCGTAGCGGCTCGGCGTTCGGGCGCTACTCGCTAGCCTTCGACTTGCCTTTCGGGTCGCGAATGAAGTAGTAGCCGCCGAGCCCGACGAGAGGGAATCCGGCCAGCACCAGCACCTGGCACCGCCGCACGATGGCTTGGACTAACTCCGCTGGATCGGCCACGGCATTGCTGGCCAGAGCGCTGAGCAAGTCCCCGGCCACTAGCCGCAGGCTCGGCATCGCCTGCAAATCGAGCGTTGGTTCAGGCATCGTAGCCAGCTTGCGCAAGTCGAAGTAAGCTAGCACGCCGACGACGATCATCAGGAAGCCGACCACCGCACAGACACCACACAACCATCGGATCATCGCTATTCTACCCCACTAGCCAGTTTTGCGTTTCGCCCCCCACTGTAGCACTCTCAGCTGCACGATGCCAGCAATGCGGTTACCTGCCGACATTGACTCACGCTCGTTGATTCTGTTACCGACAATAACTAACAGCGGTAATGGTGCCCCCTGCGCGAAGGAATCAACAGACCATGCGTACTAAGCTAGCAGCGGTTTTGCTTGTTGGACTCGTAACCCTGCCAGGTTGCTTGGCTTTCAGCGTCGGCGGCGGCACCAAACCTCAGCCAACCATGGCCGACGAGATCATCGCACTCCGCAAACTCCGCGACCGTGGTACCATCTCGGCCAGCGAGTTCGCGATGGGCAAGCAAACCTTGCTCCGCAACTACCAGCCGGAGTCGCCGACCATCATCAACCCCGCCGAAACGCAGCTAGCCACCTACCCCGAGCCAGTGGACGAAACCACCAAGTAGCTCGCGCCGGTTGGGTGCTGATTGCTCGGTCGCTTATTTGCCCTACGAATGCGCCCTCCGTTTATTTGCGGAACTTTCCTCGCGTTACGAGCGTCCAACCTTTTGGGGGACGAGAATCCCCTTGGGTCACTTGTTCGCCGTAGGTTTGTGATAGCAGGTTTGCAAATGGGCTTCCGTACTTGGTTCTTCATTGCCTGCGGTGCCGCCCTGCTCTGCCAGGCGATCGGTTGTAGTGCTCCACCAGCTCCTCGATCGGTTTCCCCGCTTGAGTCAGAGCTCGTCGCCCGCGGGCTTGTCGACAAACTGAGGACTTCGACCGATGGTCCAAGCATGGTGCTACTTGAGTTCTATCGAAGTTACGCGTCCGCAGAGGAGTTTGCCCAACGACGCGCCAACTGGATCGGGACCGACTTGCGAGACAATCCCTGGCACCTCGTCCTTGAACTTCGAGACGCTGCAAGCGATCCCCTCCCTCCCCCCTCGCCGACGGCTACCTGGGCGAACACCAAGAACGGGGGAAGCCTGCACGTGTCGACCCCTGGCTTCGCAGCAAGCTGCACCTTGAGTGAGGATGAAATGTTTCGCCTCGCGGGTTTTTTCTATGGCGAGTGAGGGTGGAGCTGTTGCTCATCAGCGTGTGCGATTGCTCACAATCCTGCCCTCGCATGCTACACCATCACACTCTCTTCCCGCGCTGGATGGTTGTCGCCAGTGCGATGGCAAACCCGATCGCTGCATTCACAACCACTCCAATCACCGCTCCCGTAAGGGTAAGCGATCCCTGGATAGAGCAGAAGGCGGCCGTCGCGGCAAAGAACTTCATGTAATTAGCGATAGTCTTGCTTCTCGACATGCCGGACTTCAGCGAAGTCTCCCGCGTGACCACCGACATTAGCAGCACCAGCGTACTATCAATGAGCGACAATGCTGGCCAGAATCCTGGGTGCCAGTGGGGAGGTCCCAAGAGTGGTATCAACACAGCAAGCACCAGTACTGCTGGTGGAAGCAGCAGTGCAATGACAAGCGACACGAGAGATCGCATTCTCAACAAACGGGTAGCCGACCTAATCGGCAACGCCTGAAGCACTTGCTCGACGCGATGACGGTGCGGCCTAGATAATGGCAACCATATCGTCTTGTCATCCGACTTAAATTCGACCCCGTAGAGCTCACTGCAGAGCAGAGAAAAGCGAGAGCTCCACCCGAGAGTAATCGCATACCGGCATTCTTCGAGCAACAGGCAGTGCTGTTCATTTCCTTCGACAAGGATCACATGCTTCGCCGTGCACATGGCGACCTTTGGCATGCGTTTGGCTTGCCTCCACTTCTCTGGCACTCCGTAGATCACTCCTCCCACCAGCCCGAAACACGCGAGGAACACCACCCCTACAAAAACAGCTGGAACGGCTGCCAATTTATCGGGTGCGTCAGCGATAAACACGGCGATCTCCAGCCACATCGGCATGCAAAGCACCAGCACAAACAGCACCATGAATAGCGCCGTTTTATTGGCAGCAGCTACTACCCCCAAAGACTTCTTCGTGATTGCCAGCACTAGCAGGGCGTCCTGTCGCTCGGCAGCGAGACGTGAATCCTCCTCTTCTTCGAACAGTGCGTCGCATACGGGACTCTCAATAGCACCATCGATAATGCAGATCTGTTCCGGCATCAGCCCCTTCACCTCTCTCCCCACCATTCACTGAAGCTGCCACATAAACCAGCAAGTCTCCTGAGTGCGTACTCGTACGATAGCAGTACTACTCAATGCCCCTCTCCCCAAGAATCGTAGCAGATTCGTCCTCGTCTTTCTCCACGATGTATTTACTTGGCGAATAAATGGCAATTCGCTAGGCTGTAATTCATGAAAGACGAAATCCGAGCATGGTTCACCACCCACGAACACGGCAACGGTGACTTCTTCCCGTATCCGAGTGGCTATCCCTACTCCGTAGTTCCGCCGAGGCCCGATGCACAGTTCGTCGTCTATTGCACGAAGACTACCTTCTTACAGAATCTGATGCATGACTTGGAGGGCAAGCAACCGTTCGGCGCAATCATGCGTGGAGGGTTACCAGCCGACGATGATATCGACTGGCTCTGTTCGCAAGTTGGCACGCGTCGCCTGCTGTTTCTCGGCGATGCCGACCCGGCCGACTTGTTAACCTTTGCCTGGCTCCGCGAATCGCTGCCGATGGAGTACGTCGGACTCTCCGAATGCCTACTACAGAAATGTGGTGTGGAAATTCAGGACCGCTTAAGTATCCCTCTCGTCGACAACGAAATCGCCGCCCTGCCACTGGTCACGAAGTGCCTTGGCGATTTGGACGACTATATTGGCCCTGGTTGCTCGCAACTGCTATCGTCGGGCTATAAGGTGGAACTAGAAGCCCTCTACAGTTTTGCGAAATGCACGCGGGAAGCATTAGCGGCCGCCCTGCTCCCATGAACCAGCCATCGACCAACCCTTACGCCTCGCCGCGCGACGAACAGTTGGACTCGCGCGCTGTGAGCACAAAAGCGATGATGCCGATGCGGTTGTGGCTGTTGGTCGCGGTCGTTGGATCGCTGCTCGGCTCGCCTGCCGATCCGCTTTCGATGCTGCTGGCCATGGCTAGCGGGCTGGCCCTGTTTTGCGGGGGAGTGATTGCCGGCTCCCGCTTGCCACTGGTGCTGCGTGGTGTCGCCATCGTGGCGAGCGTGCTATTGTGGGCTACCATGATTCCCTGGACCGGCGATTACGCTTTGATGTACGCGGGCATCAATACCGCGTACGCGATAGCGAGCCTCGCAATGGGCTGCTGGACCGCCCGCAGCGAGGGCTATCGCCCCGCGATCCTTATTGGGTTCAGCCTCGGCTTTCTACTCGGCTCGCTCTTCGGACCGCTCGGCATGGCCGGAGGAGCCGTACTCGGGGCCTACCTCGGCAGTCGCTCGTCCACCAAAACGGACAACGTCGCAGAAGACGCCAGCGAGTGATTCACGCAACGCGGCCCAAGCTCGCGCCGGTCGACTGTTGATGCTGTCCTGTTTCGCCCCTATCATTGCTCGCAGCCTCACGCAGAAACAGTGCAAAACCAGGACTGCTATTCCTTAGATCACACTCAACTCGTTATAAAAAAGGCATTGTTTCTTCAACATCCGCTCAGAAACATAGCATGCCAAGACCAACACTACTGATCAGGCTATTTACCACTTTCAGACTTCTCGCGATGTTCGTGGTCGCATTCGGTATTGCCAGCAGTTCGCAAGGGTCTGAGGAGCCAGAAGCACAAAAACCTGACGTGGATCTCTTTCTATTCCCTTCCGCAGCCATGCGAATAGAGGACTACCTTAAAAAGGATTTGATCGACGGAACACGCTCAGACGAAACTTGTCGACAGAGAGCAGAGCAGCTATTGGAAGCTGTCGTTTCTTACAAGTCCGGAGATCTCGAAGCGGTCGAGGCAGGCCTGGAGTCGTTTGAAGAACTGCGCAAAAACAATCCATCTCGCGGCTCTTGCGAAGCGATTGATCTATTCTTTTCCAATCTCTTGCAGGCGAATATCGAGTTCATTCGTGGCGACTTCGAGCAGGCCGATGCGGCACTAGATCGTGCCGCGGAAGTACCCCACGATTTGGGAAACTGGGCCGAAGCGATACTCGCCAGTCTCCAAGGCCATGTCCATTTTGCAAAGTACCAGTTTGCGAAAGGCATGGAGGATTTTGAGCTAGCCGCTTCCCACTGCAATTGGGAGAGTCCAACAGCTTACCACAGCCTTAGCCTTGATGTTCAATTGAACCTTGCTCGCGGCGAAGCGATCGTCGGCAAACTAAAGGCCGCCAACAAGCGACTATACAAAGCCCTCCCTAGACCACTAGAAGAGACGAATCCTCCCTCTTGGGAGTTTATGGTGATGGATCACGCCGTTACCACGAAGGGGATCATTTTATCAGAGAGTGCTTCATGGCATGAAGCATTGGAGATTTTTGAACGAAGCATTGCGATTCGAAAATACCTACGGAAGGAAACTGGTAACAAAGAACTCTCATTCGCTTCGGAGGACGTGCTTCTGCGCATCCTTGCGGCACGCTGCGCAATCGATGCCAAAAAATACGACAAAGCCTTAAACCATCTACAGAAGGCTAGTCAGCTCTGCAGCAATAGGGAGAAACCACGCACTCCGCAACTGGCTGAGAACATGGTGCTCACCGCGATCACTCTCTATGAGCTGGGGCATGTGGACGAAGTCGAAAAATTGTTGAAAGCGATCCCAACAACAACAGACTCGAACATTTCCTCCGCCGTGCCGATGTCGGTGACACTCATCGACATGGACGATATCCCAACGGATTGTCCCGTTGAAAAACGAACGTCGCATTATTTGCGCGCGGAAACTTCGCTACGCAATGAACTCCACTTGCGACATGTGGATGCCATAGCTGGTGCTGCGATGATGTTGACTTACACAGACGAACCAACATCGGCACAACATTACTTTCAGGAGTCGCTTAAGGAAGCACGTGCGTTGTGTGGCGCAGGCCATCCTCTTGCTTCTACCATTGCTCTTTGCCTCGCCGATTATCATGCGAAACAAGGACAATTGGAGCTGGCGATTGCAACCCTGGAGTATCAGCAACAGGAGGCTGCCCGAGACCCTTGCGATTTCTGCAACCTCAAAGTAGCAGAAGGCTTAAAGGGTGATATCACGAAGAAACTCGCAGACTTCAAGGCGAAACTCCATCCCGCAGAAAAGACAGCACTGCGGGATTGAGAAGCGATAGCAACGAAAGTGATGCATTCGACTACCCTACACCATCTGGGCGGGTAGGTGGGCCTCCCACGCAACACAACGACATTGACGCTCATCACGTAAATATTCAGTGGGTCTGCGAGTAACTTGAGCAGTACCCCACGAGTCATCCGTGTTCATCCGCGCCCGTCCGAGGCCAAACCAATTCGACCTCGCGTGCTCCGCCCCCCTGCATTCGCCTTCTCTCCGAACTCTCCGGCGCGGGCCCAAGTGTCCAAATATTTTGCTTGCATCTGGCCGCGAACTTGCTCTAATAGATACTGAACATTTGACACCCTTCCTGTCCGCCGTAACCTGACGGGCAAGAGCAACCTGACTGGCAAGAGGGGGTGCGGGTGGTCGCGGTGGATGAAGAGAGTTGGAGGTTTGTTGGTTGGAAGTTAGTGGTTAGTTGTTGGAAGTTGAATGATGGAGGTTGAATGATGAAAGCGGTACGCAGAAGAACGATGAGTGGAGGAGTGAACTATACGCAGGCGTTATATAACGTCGGGCGGCGCGAATGCCGCTGGTTGGCGTTATGCCCCCAGGGGGCATTTGGAAATGGGACTTACGTCGACGGTCGATGTCGCAAGTGGTTCGTTGGTGGTGAGTTACCGTGGACCGGGTCGTCGTAAGAATTGCCCCCACCAATCGATATTCCGGGAAAGTGGGGGCACAACGCCGCCGACCAGGGTGAGACCAACTCGACCCAGTCACCCCACTTCACCCAGCCGACCACCCCTCCCCCTTCTTTGCGGACCATTGCCAAGCCGTTGGCGGCTTCTTTATACTTTGGGGCTTACCAAGTGATTTAATTGTTGACTCTTACAAGCGGAGAATCAGTCGTGGCATCTGGCAAGTACCTATTTACTAGCGAGGCGGTTAGCATGGGGCATCCCGACAAGCTGGCCGACCAAATCTCCGATGGTGTGCTGGATGCCCTGTTCGCCCAGGATCCGAACAGCCGCGTCGCCTGCGAAACGATGGTGACCACCGGCGTGGTGGTGATCGCCGGCGAGATTTCGACCGAAGCAACGGTCGACATGCAGAAGATTGTCCGCGAAGTCATTAAAGACGTCGGCTACACCGATGCGGCCATGGGCATCAGTGCCGATCACTGTGCAGTGATGGTGGCCATCGACGAGCAGTCGCCCGACATCGCGATGGGTGTCGACAGCAACGCCGATGCGAACAAAGACGTCGGCGCCGGCGACCAAGGCCTGATGTTCGGCTACGCCTGCAACGATACCCCGGAACTGATGCCGCTGCCGATTGCGTTGTCGCACCGCATCATGAACCTGCTGACCGACGCCCGCAAGAATGGCAGCATTCCTTGGCTGCGTCCCGACAGCAAGAGCCAGGTCACGGTGGAATACGACGAGAACACCCCGCTTCGCGTCGACACCGTGGTGGTGAGCACGCAGCACGACGAGAGCGTGTTGACTGCCGACGGCAAGCTGATGAACGAAGAGTCGAAGAAAGAGATCATCGACAGCGTCATCAAGCCCGCCTTGGAAGACTGGGTGAACGACGACATTACCTACCACATCAACCCCACCGGCAAGTTCGTGGTCGGCGGCCCACACGGCGACTGCGGTCTGACTGGTCGTAAGATCATTGTCGACACCTACGGCGGCTGGGGCCGTCACGGCGGTGGTGCTTTCAGTGGAAAGGACCCCACCAAGGTCGACCGCTCGGCTGCCTACATGGCTCGCTACGTGGCCAAGAACATCGTGGCCTCGGGTCTGGCCGAGCGTTGCGAAGTGCAGCTGGCCTACGCGATTGGCGTTTCGGAGCCCGTGAGCGTGTACGTCGACACCGAAGAGACCGGCAAAATCGACGATGCGGCGATCTGCGAGCTGGTGAAAGAGCACTTCCCGCTGACCCCTGCGGGAATTATCGAACACCTCGACCTGCGTCGCCCGATTTTCCGTAAAACCGCTGCTGGTGGGCACTTCGGGCGCACCGAGCCGGAGTTTTACTGGGAAAAGACCGACAAAGCCGAAGTGCTGGCCGAAGCCGCCAAGGCGACAGTGGCCAGCTAAAGCGGGGGTGTTAGTCGATTTCATCAGAAATTGGTTGAAATTGGCCACTCCAGCTGCGACATTGGTGGGATGGATTGCCGGCGCTAACGATGCCCTTTCTCCATACTTTTCTGGACAAAAGGGTCGGCAATGCCCTTACCCAAGCAATGCTGCCCGCTTGATGAACGCTGCCACGCGACAACTTGCTGCGGAACCTTTTGCATGCCCATCGCTTCGATGGCAGTCGCATGCCGCGCTGATGTTGTTGGGTAGTGCGATGGCTTATTGCTTGACGCTCGGCGGTGCCCACGCACTGCTGATCCCGTCCACCCTTGCCACGATGGCGGCCCTGCTGATGCTGGCAATCGCTAGCCGCAGGGCCGCCTCGGGGCAAATTTACGCCTGGGTGGACCGCACGCCCGAGCTGCCGCGCGGCATCCTACGAACCGACCGCACGCCCGAGTTGCCAGCTGGTTCCATCTGGCACTCGACCGCTGACCGGGCGGAGCCGCAAACCGACATGGACGAGACGCTGGTCGACGTACCGGTGCTCAAGACCTCGACCGGCGACGACAACGAACCTCGCGACGACGAGGTGGTGCTGCAGCACATCGTTCGCATGCGCGACAAGGACGGCCGCGAGTACATCCACGCGACCCTGCGAGGCGAAATCGCCGCCGACCAGCGGCACGTGACACTCTACCTGGGCTTCTGCCCTCCGTTTCCGACGATCCCACAGGTGGAAGCCGAAGTGATCGAAGGCCCCGCAGCCACGACCAAAGTGGTTCAGATCCTGCACAACGGCGTGCAGATCGACGTGGAACTCGACGCGAACGTGTCGAAGTCGGTGACCGTGGTCGTCGAGGCCGTGGCCTACGAGGCCGATCCGACTTCGTGATTCGCGGTTTCTGCTCTATGATGGCAGCCACCGCAGTGACTACCCAGCACGCGCTGTGCTGAGCTATCCCAATTAGACCCCTGAGTTTTTGCCGTGTATCGCATTGGTTTAGGCGACGACACTCACCGCACCGCCCCCGGCGGCCCGCTGGTGCTCGGCGGCATCGAGGTGCCGCACGACCAACACCTGGTCGGGCACAGCGACGCCGACGTGCTGCTGCACGCGCTGACCGACGCGCTGCTCGGTGCGGCCGGCCTGCCCGATATCGGCCAGCTGTTTCCCAACACCGCCGACGAGAATCGCGGGCGGGACTCGGCCGAGTTTCTCACCGCGGCCTACGCCAAGGTGACCGAAGCCGGCTACCAGCTGGTGAACGCCGACTGCGTGATAGCAGCCCAACGCCCGAAAATCAGCCCTTTCAAAGACGCCATGCGGCATCGCATCGCGGGGCTGCTGCGGGTAAATCCCCTGGATATCGGCATTAAAGCCAAAACCGGCGAAGAAGTCGGCCCCGTTGGCCGCTGCGAGTCGATCGAGGCCCGGGCGGTCGTGCTGCTCGAAAAAATACCGAAAGCGACTTCGTAGCGTCCCCCGCCTACCCGGGTCGCCCCCATTCGCTCTTTCCTTACAATGCTGGAAGCCTTTAATCTACGAGCTGTGACCAGAGGAGCCAATTTCCCCCTGCACTGCTCGAACTCAACACGGACTGATGAGTACCGCCACCGAAACTATGACCGCCGCTAGCACCGCTGCCCACCCCACGCTGCAGATCTACAACACGCTCTCGAAGAAGAAGGAGCCGTTCGAGCCCGTCGTACCCGGCAAGGTAGGCATCTACCTGTGCGGTCCCACGGTCTACGCCGAGGCCCACATCGGCCACATGGTCGGCCCGGTAATCTTCGACTGCATCAAGCGGTACCTCACCTACTGCGGCTACGACGTCACGTGGGTGGTGAACATCACCGACGTCGACGACAAACTGATCAAGAAGGCCAACGAGCGCGGCATCAGCATGCTCGAAGTGGCCGAAGAGAACATTGCCGACTACAACCGCAACCTCGCTGCCCTCGGGGTCGATCAGATCGACGAGTTCCCGCGGGCGACCGACTGCATGGGCGACATCATCGGGCTGGTCGAGTCGCTCATCGAGCAAGGCTTCGCCTACGAGTCGCAAGGCGATGTGTACTTCGACGTCGCCAAGGATCGCGGGTACGGCAAGCTGTCGAACCGCACCGTCGAAGGCATGCAAGGCGACGGTGGCGGAGCGGCCGAGCGCAAGCGAAGCACTGCCGACTTTGCGCTTTGGAAATCGGCCAAGCCTGATGAACCAAGCTGGGACAGTCCCTGGGGCAAAGGCCGCCCGGGCTGGCACATCGAGTGCTCGGCGATGAGCAAGAAACTGCTGGGCGAAACGTTCGACATCCACGGCGGCGGCCTCGACCTGGTGTTCCCTCACCACGAGAACGAACTCGCCCAAAGCGAATGCTGCCACAGCAAGCCGATGGTCAAGTACTGGGCCCACAATGGTTTGTTGCGTAAGGATTCTGCGGCTGGCAAGATCGGTGGCAAGAACGATCGCGACGACGCCCCGCAGCCCGCAGGCGAAGCCGGTGGCAAGATGAGTCGTAGCGCGGGTGCCGGCGGTCTACAGGACCTGATCGGCCGCCAAGGTGGCGAGCGGATTCGCTTCTTCCTACTCCGCACTCACTATCGCAGCACCGTGCTCTTTAGCGAAGAAGCAATTGAAGAGGCGGCCATCGGGCTTGAGACGTTCTATCGTTTGATCAAGCGATACAAGCGGATCACCACCACCGACTTCTACGCATTGACCGCGCCGACGCATCGCGGGGCGACCTCCATTGCTGCAGGTCAGGCTCCGGTGCTCACCGAAGCCCAGAAGCACAAGGACAAGTTCCTGACTGCCATGGACGATGACTTCAACACCGGCGGTGCGATCGCCGAGTTGTTTGAACTCGCGAAGCTGATCAACAAGTTCTGCGACGAAGCCGACCTCGAAGGCAACGGGCGCGGCGACGCGGCCAACATTGCCGCGCTCGGCCTGTTGATGGAAACCATCAAAGAGCTAGCCAACACGCTGGGCCTGTTTTTGGCACCACCTAACGCGGCCGGCAGCTCCGACGAACTGCTTGGCCAGGTCATGCAACTGGTGATCGACCTGCGTGCCGAATCGCGGGCGGCCAAGAACTTTGCCACGGCCGATGCAATTCGCGACGGCCTGGCCCCCACCGGCATCGTGCTCGAAGATCGGGCTGGCGGCACCGAGTGGACCGGCGGCAACGATGGCTCGCTCGAAGGGGTCATGCAGATGCTCATCGAACTGCGACAGACTTCGCGAGCGAACAAGGACTTCACCACGTCCGACGCCATCCGCGACCGCCTGCAAGCGCTCGGCGTCGCCCTGGAAGACCGCGCCGGCGGCACCGAGTGGACCCGCACGTAATGAAAATCCTCGGCATCGATCCTGGGCTCAACATCACCGGCTACGGAGTGATTGAAGTCGCTGGCCGGCGAGTGCGGCTGGTCGAGGCCGGCGTGGTGCGGGGCGGGAGTTCGTCGAACAAGTCGCTCGCCGAGCGGGTGGCCGAGGTCTACCGCGGCGTGACCGAAGTAATCGAGTCGCACGCGCCTGCGGTGATGGCCATCGAGGAACTTTACTCGCACTACGACCGCCCCAAGACCGCCATCCTGATGGGCCACGCCCGCGGGGCGATCATCCTGGCCGCGCAACTCGGCGACGTGAATGTAAAACACTACGCGGCGACGCAGATCAAGAAAACGCTCACCGGCAACGGCCGCGCACCGAAGAGTCAAATGCAACAAGCCATCGCCCGCGAACTCGGACTGGCTGGCCCCCCAGAACCGGCCGACGTGGCCGACGCACTGGCAATTGCGATGACGCATTGGTTCTTAGAAGGTGGGCCGATGTCGCTAGTTAGTCAAGGAAAGAAGGGGAGCAGCTGACCCTATGGCTTCCTGAGAACGCGGACCGCGTGGCGGTCCGGCTAGGAGTAGGATCTTTCCGACGGATAACTTCATTATAGGACGATTTGCATGACAAATTTTGATCGCATTACCGTCGATCCCACCGTTATGTCGGGACAACCGTGTATCCGTGGAATGAGGCTTACGGTACGACGAGTGCTCGAAGCCCTGGCGACCTATTCCGATCGCAATGAGTTGGCACAAGAATACCCAGAGCTTGAGGACCAAGACATTAAGCAAGCATTGGAGTATGCCGCCGCAAGCCTTGACGATCGAGTTTTGGAATTGAACTGACAGTCCAATGAACTTTCTTCTCGATCAAGGTTTGCCAAGAAGTGCCATTAGCCATTTGCAGTTGGCTGGTCACGACGCTGTACACGTTGCTGATTTGGGTCAATCAAGAGCCACCGATGAAACCATTCTAAAACTGGCCATTGATTCAGAGCGGGTGGTAGTTACTTTAGATGCCGACTTTCATGCTCTGTTGGCTGCAGGAGCGTCTACATCACCATCTGTTATTCGCATCCGAATAGAAGGGCTCAAAGGTCCGGAGATTGCCAACATCATTCTTCAGGTGGTCGCCTTGACTGAGAAAGATATCCAACAAGGTGCTGCTGTTTCTGTTACTTCGAATGCTATCCGTGTCCGCAGTCTTCCATTAGGACAGCGTCCTAAACTGCCGAAATAGTTTACTCCCTCCTGAATCCCAACTCCTGAATCCTCCCCCTCATGATTACCAAAGTCACTGGACGACTGATATCGCTGGCCGGCGATGCTTTGACCTTGTCCGTTGGGCCGTATGAACACGAGATCTTCATCCCCGAATTCACTCGTCGGCACTTGCAGGACAAGATCGGCAAGGAGACTTCACTGTACACCATCGAGTACTTCGAGGGCGATCCGACTCGCGGGCGGCTGACGCCGCGGATGATTGGCTTCACCTCGAGCATCGAGCGGGAGTTCTTCGAGCTGTTCTGCCAGGTCGACGGGGTCGGCGTGAAGAAGGCTCTGCGGGCGATGGTCCGCCCGGTACAGGAAGTGGCCGCGCTGATCGAAGACCAGGACGCCAAGGGGCTTGCCGCCCTGCCTGGCATCGGTCCGGCGACCGCCGAGCGGGTGATCGCCAAGCTGCGCCGCAAAGTGCCGAAGTTCGCGCTGCTCATCGGCCGCGAAACGCCCGACCTCGCCCCCCTCGAGCGGGATCTCGCCAGCGAGGCCTTCGAAACCCTCCGGGCGCTGGGGCACAGCGAGGCCGATGCTCGTCGGAAGCTCGACGAGGTGATGGGCCGCAAGAAGAAGTTCAAAAACGTCGAGGAATTGCTACACGCAGTCTACGAGAATCGCGAGAACTAGCAGTTACACCCTAATCAGGGGACAGAGAAACTCCCAATAATTGCGCGGCCGCGGCGAAAACAGTGCAGCATCGGCTAACCGAGTCTGCTAAGATAATGGCTCGGGAGAGGAGTGTTCGCAGCTCACGATTGCCGATCGCAAGGATCGCACGTGCTTTTCGATAATGGAGTGAGACCAACAGGATTTCCCAGGAGATCCCTGGGGGCGAGATCTTACGCGCTCTGATGGGGAGGATGGTTTGCCATGCATGGCAACAGAGTTCTAGTAGCGGCACTCTTCTTAGTGCTAGAGTTGAATGCCTGCGCTGTAGCCGATGATTACCCCCTGCGAACGTGGACCAACGACGAAGGGCAAACCCTGGATGCCACGCTCAAACGCATCAGTGGTGGTACCGCGATTCTCGACGACAACGGCACTGAAATCCGGGCGCCGATTTCTCGCTTGAGCGAAGAAGACAAAGAGTGGATTAAAAAAGTTCGCGAGCTAATTCGCTGGCGCGAATGGACCATGGCCGACAACACGACTCAGCGGGCCAAGCTCGAGTCGTTCTCCGAAGATGTGCTCGTGATGAAGACGCGAGAGAGCGAAGTGGATGTCGAGTGGTCGCTCGACGAACTCGCCGACTCGGATCGAGCCTTGCTCGCCGAGGTCTTCAGCACCTCGAGCAACGAGGACGAGAACCGAGAGTGGGACCCCACGTTGGGGGGCGGCCGCGAAATGCTTGAGGATGGTATGTCGCCCTCGGGGATGAATCCAGCTGGCATGAATCCTGCCGAAGGGGCGCCCGCCGGTGTGAACCCCAGTGGGATGCGACCCGGTGAAATTCCAATCCGTAACATCGGTACCGTGCGAGACTGGACCGACAATAATTACAAAACCATCAGCGCCGAGTTCCGTGGCCTCGATGGCCCGAACGTTGTGCTGTTTTTTAAGAACCGCGAATGGCGGGTGCCGCTTACCGACTTCTCGTTCGAAGATCAGCAGTGGGTAATGGAGTCGTTGATGCCCGATCCCAATGCGGTTGATCCCAGGATGGTAGCCGAGAACAATCCCGGCGGCGGGCGGATGAGCCCCCCCCAGTTTGGTAACCAACCGATGACCGCTGGTGGCAGCCAATTCGATTCGGCCCACGATTCGATTACCGGTCGGATGAATCCTGGCCTTGGTTCTGGCGACGAAGAAGGCATGATGGCAAACAACTCGCCTGCCGAACAGGATGAAGTCGCCAGCCGCATCGCCGAAGCCCGCGCCAAGCAGATGGCGGGACTCGAACAGAAGAAGCAAGACGACTTAGAGCGGGCGGCTCGCTTGGAGGAATCGGCCAATGCAGAAGACTCTTACGACACCGATCCCACCCTCGCCTCCTCGCCGAGCATGGCAGACAACAGCTATCGCAGCAGCAATGCTTCGCGTAGCAACCAAGCCGCTTTGTCGTCGTCGACTTACGGGGCGAATGCATCCGCACGCGGCAGTGGTGGCCCCAATGCGTTCGGCGTGCTCCTCATGTATGCTGGACTTTTAATCTCTGCTGTCGGCGGTATCTGGACACTGGTTGTCGCCGCCCAGGAGAGTATCGTCTGGCTACTGGCATGCATGTTCGTGCCATTTGCTGGTCTTGTATTTATCATCACGCACTGGGAGGAAGCCAGCAAACCCTTCCTCATCAATCTTGGTGGCACTCTATTGATGTTCTTTGGTATCTTTGTGGCTGCTATGTAGCTCCCTCGCCTGAAACGAAATAATGTCGCTGAAATCGAAGCTTGCCACCATCGGATGGCGTATCGGTAGGCTGGTGTTGATTGCCTACTTGCTGGTGGTACTGCTGATGACCTTCCTCGAGACCTGGCTCGTATACCCCGCCCCATCGGCGGAAGAGGGAGATTGGACCGCCGCCCTCTATGAGCACGAAGACGTGTGGATCGAATCGGCTGGCGACGTCAAGTTGCATGGCTGGCTGTTCGAGCATCCCAACCCCAAACATTACCTGCTGTACTGTCACGGCAACGGTGAGTTGGTGTGCCACAACGCCGATTTGATGAACTTTCTCCGTGACGACCTCGAAGCCACGGTGCTGATCTTCGACTATCGCGGCTACGGCAAAAGCGAAGGGAGCCCCTACGAAGCTGGTGTTGTCGCCGACGGGCAAGCCGCGCATCGTTGGCTGGCCGATTATGCTGGCATCGAAACCAATCAGGTCGTCGTGATGGGATGCTCACTTGGCGGCGGCGTCGCGGTTGCCTCGGCGGCTGAGCTCGGTGCTAAAGCCCTGGTACTGCAGAGCACGTTTGGCCGCATGGTAGACACTGCTGCCAAGCTGCACCCCTGGCTGCCGGTGCGGCTAGTGATGAAGAACCGCTACGACTCGATCGGGCGCATCGCCAACTACAATGGCCCGCTGCTGCAGAGTCATGGCACCGAAGACGATCTGATTCCGATCGAACAAGGACGGCAATTGTTTGATGCCTCAAAAGCAACGCAGAAAGAGTGGTACGAGTACTCCGGCGGGCATACATCAGGGGTGCCGATCACCTATTATCCTGTTCTGAAACGGTTTCTCAACGGCTTAGCCGCTCCGGAGAGCGAGCCCTAAGTCGTTATTCACAAGGCACTTCCGCCGATACCCTTGGAGCGATTTACGGCTATCCGTCGCTGCCATCGACAAACTCCTCCCAGCTTCCCCGATCGACACTAAGGCCTCGGTAAGCTACGCTGGTGTTATGTGTTGATGGACACCGATAACGCTACGTAGCTGCTTGGTGCCAGCAACATCCTGCCTCGATTTCCCCCCACTGGTCCCCATTGCGGGCCTTATCTCGTATGTCCCCAATTGCGTTGAATCCGATTCGCGCCGTGGAACGCCTGCTGGTCTATCCGGCACCGTCACGCAGCAAAGGCGACTGGTCGCCGCGATGGATTGAGAATGAAGATGTTTGGTTCGATTCGGCCGATGGCACCAAGCTGCACGGATGGTACGTGCCGCATCCAGAGCCGAAGCACGTAATCCTCTACTCGCACGGCAACAACGAACATGTCGGCAATCAAGTAAATCAGCTACTTCGCCTGCAGTCGATGCTCGACGCAACCGTGCTGGTTTACGATTACCGTGGCTATGGCAAGAGCGCTGGTCGTCCAACGGAAAAGGGACTGATCGCCGACGGCTTGGCCGCCCACCAATGGCTGCTTGATCGCACTGGCCTCGCAGCCCACGACGTGGTGCTAATCGGTCGATCGCTCGGGGGTGGAGTGAGCGTGGCGATCGCTGCCGAGCGCGGCGCGAAGGCCCTGGTGCTCGACGCAACGTTTCCGCGCATGGTCGACGCGGCGAGCTACAACTATCCGTGGTTGCCGGTCAAGACACTGATGCTCGATCGGTACGATTCGCTGAGCCGCATCACTCAGTACCATGGCCCGGTGTTCCAGAGTCATCGCACCACCGACGAAGTGGTACCTGTGCACCTCGCCCGTCAACTCACCGAGCAGGCACCTGGCGACTTGAAGCACTTCTTCGAGATCCCGCACGGGCGTCACAACGAATCGTTGCCGCCCGACTACTACACGGCCCTCGATAAGTTCCTCGAGCGTGCTCACCGCGCGCAGAACTTCCGCGGTGTCCCTCTCGCGACTCTGCCGAGCACAGCCAGCAGCGTGTTGCAAACACAGTAGCACTGGCAGTCGCAACTGGAATACTGGCTATCGCCACTGGCAGGCTAACACTGCGCTCACACGTCGATAATCGACTCGGGTACTTCTCGCAAGAAGATGTACGCGAACATCGCAACCGACATCAGTCCTCCGAGCGACGACTGGGCAGCGTCTCGCAAACCGTACTGCGCCGAGAGATAGATCATGGTCGCCGAAACCACGAGGGCCAGGCACACAAGCAGTGTGGCCGTAAGGCTGATCGTCTCGCCCGGCGGTTGCCACCAGTGCCATAGCTCGTGGAAGAACTGGTAGGCGAGAAACAGGTACAACAGCGTGGTTGCCAAACGGCCTTGTTGAACAATTAGTCACAAACCTCCGTAAAAACTAACGTGGAATGGAACCACGTACCTTTTTTACGGAGATCGAACATGGCTACGAAAGAAAAACGAACCTACAAAGTCACGAACTGGAAGGAGTATAACAAGTCGCTCATCGAGCGTGGAAACATCACTATTTGGTTTAGCGACGAGGCGTTGGAGAACTGGGAACATCCTAACGACCAGACAAAAGTCGGTCGCCCTTTTGTCTTCAGCGATACGGCGATCGAGTGCTTGCTGACGATTCGCGAACTGCTGAAACTTCCCTATCGGCAGACTGAGGGATTCGGCCGCTCGCTGGTGGCGATGTTGGGCGTCGAGGCAGCGATTCCCAATTATTCTTCGCTCGCCAAGCGAGCCAGCAAGCTGAATGTTTCGCTCGATATCGCTAACAAGAGGGGCGACATCGATATCGTGGTGGATAGCACCGGCATGAAAGTGTTTGGCGAGGGCGAATGGAAGATGCGGACGCATGGCAAGTCGAAGCGGCGGACATGGCGGAAGCTGCATTTGTCGGTGAATCCTGACACCCGCGAGATTGTGGCGGAGATTTTGACCGAGAACAGTTGCCACGATGCCGATGCGGTTCCCGAAATGCTGGAGCAGGTGGAGCAGCCCGTAAAAAAGTTTCACGGCGACGGTAGTTACGACAAGTGGAAGGTTTATGAAGGGCTGGAATCCGAAGGCATTGAGCCGGTGATTCCGCCGCAGCACAACGCCAAGATCAAACAACATGGCAACTCTGCGGAGGAGCCTTTGCCCCGGGACGAGGCAATTCGTCAGATTCGACGCAAGGGGCGTAGGAGTTGGAAAGAGGAAGTGGGCTATCATCGTAGAAGCTTGGCGGAAACGACCATGTACCGAGTGAAACAAAGCTTTGGGAGCCATCTCAAAAACCGAGTATTCGAAAACCAACAAACGGAAGCCCGCTTGCGCTGTAAAATCATCAATCAATTCACCCAACTCGGGCTTCCACAGTTCGAGTGGAGTTAGTCAACAAGGCCTTGCCAAACCAAGAATCTGCAAGTCGGGCAGTACGATGAATGCGTCGTACAACCCGTGCACGAAGACCGCGACGAGAAACACCACGCCTGCCTCGGCTGCCCGCTCGCGAGGACACCAGATGCCTCGACAGAGCGCGAGCCCCGCAATCCCCGTAAGCGACATGTGGAAGAAGTTTGCGGTGAGGAACCTCCCCGTAGCGTCCCCCGTACCAAGTATGTAATTGATATTCTCCTCCATCGCAAAGCCGAGTCCAACGCACGCGGCAACGATCAAGGCTTCGCGTTCGTTACGGCGGCGAATAATCGGCGGCAATAGCGGCACGAACATCAGCAGCTTGCAGAGTTCCTCGCGAAGCCCCACCCCCGCGATGAAGAACTTGAGCCCCGCTTTGAGGTCATCCGCTTCGGAAATGCCCATCTCGATATCCTGCCAGTCGACGGCAAACAGAGTGGGCCAAATGCTCAGCACCCCCAGCGGCACCGCCAGCGCGGCCAACCACCACCGAATGCCATGCTCGCGATGCGGCTGGCCGGCTTGCACGATAAAGACAAACCAGCAGATGCCGGTCACCAAAGCAACTGCCGTCGCCCCGGGCACTGCCCCCAACCACATGATCTTTGGAATCGCCCACCAATAGCGCACCCATTGTCTCGACATCGAGAGCTGATCCAGATAGCCGACGTACTCGTTGTATTCCTTGTACTCGTCGTACTCCTCGAATGGCGGTGCTTCGGGGGCGTTGAGCACGTCTTCCATCGACCCACTCAGCTCGCTCGGCTGCACCATCCAGGCAATCAGCATTCCGACCACCAGCACACCGAATGCTAGCTTCCACACGAATTCGGGCTGGCGGGTTTTCGTCCGCAAATTCCAATACATCGGCTGTTGCTCGGTCGATCGAGGGGGGGGAGGCTTCGGGTGATGGTTCGGCGATGGCATGCGGAGGGCTGGAATACCGCACCGCCGCCAGGTGTGCCATTCCGCCGATTCTCTACTCTGCTGGCACGGGGCAATTTGTTATCATACGATACTAGCTTGCCAATTCCGATCCGATGACGGACCATCCACCATGCCCCGCGAAACTATTTTGTCGGCCGACGACTCGTGGCCCGACGACGACCAACCGCTGGACTCCACGCACCAGGCCGGCCTGCAGCCGACCAGCGAGGACGATATCGCCTTGCGCCCCAAGCACATGCGCGAAATGGTCGGGCAGCGGCAGGTCGCTGAGCGGCTCAAAATTGCCGTCGACGCGGCCGCCAAACGGGGCGAACCGCTAGGGCACATTCTGCTCGATGGGCCGCCCGGGCTGGGCAAAACGACGTTCGCCACCTGCATTCCCCGCGACCTGGGGGTCTCGCTGCAGATTGCCAGCGGAGCCGCCCTGGCCGCGCCGAAGGACCTGCTCCCCTATCTGACGAACGCCGAGGAAGGCTCGGTGCTGTTTATCGACGAAATCCATCGGCTCCCCAAGGCGGTCGAGGAGTTCATGTACCCCGCGATGGAAGACTTTCGCATCGACATCACGCTCGGCGAAGGCGTGAATGCCCGCACGGTGAATATGAACCTCCGCCCGTTCACCATGATCGGGGCGACCACACGTACCGGCTTGCTATCGGCCCCGCTGCGCGACCGGTTCCAGATTCGCGAGCACCTCGACTTCTACGCCCTCGACGAGTTGATGGAAATCGTGCGTCGTAACGCGGCCAAACTCAAGACGGTGCTCGACGACGACGCCGCTCATCAAATCGCCCGCGCCAGTCGCGGCACGCCGCGCATCGCCAACAATCGCTTGCGATGGGTTCGCGACTACGCAACCAGTCGGGCCGATGGCGATATGACCGGCGAGGTCGCCACCGCTGCACTCGACATGCTGGGAGTCGACCACCTGGGCCTCGACCCGCAGGATCGCAAGTACCTGGAGACGATCCTCCGCGTCTTCCACGGCGGGCCAGTCGGCGTCGAAGCGGTCGCCCACACGCTGAACACCGCCTGCGATACGCTCACGGACGAGGTGGAACCCTTCCTGCTCCGCACCGAACTAGTGGTCCGCACCCCCCGCGGCCGCAAGCTCACCAGCAAAGGCTACGAACACCTCGGCCAAACCCCACCGGACGAAGCGCCACGGGTGGCGGGATAGAGATTGGCTACACCGTTCCAAGAGCCAACGCATGCATCGTCAACCACAACCGCGAAGTGGAGAAGGATTCGCGACCTTCGAGATCTTTGTTATCTCTCCGATACTGCTTGTGGTTGGCGCAGTGACAACGTTTTTCATTCGCACCATGGCTTCAACGTCGCACTGGTCGACTTGGACGCCGCAGGTCGTACTAGGGATACCGTTCCTCGTCGCTTACGGTTGGATCACTCCGTTGGCGATCTTCCGCGGAGCGTCGAGTTACCTCCGAGAAAAACTGTCTCGCACCTCGTAAGTCGAACTTTCTGATTCCTCTTCTCTCGCACCCCAATAAATCCAGAACGCGGATCCAACTTCTTGGTGCCAAACTGTCTCGGTGCCCTCGCCTGGGTCGATCGAGTATACTGGATGGCACGGGGTTTCCCTTGGTCACTTAGCCCCCCCACTCACCAGGCGAGTAGTCATCATGTCGACACAGCGATACGCGCACCGCGTTTTTGGGCTTCTAGTTCTTCTGTTATTGGTCAGCGGCAACGCTTGGGCGCAGTCGCCGGCGAGCGATGCCAAGCAGACCGTCTGGCAACCGACTTGGGAGTCGCTTCGCGGGCACACTCCCGCGCCCGAGTGGTTTCGCGACGCGAAGTTCGGTATCTACTTCCATTGGGGTGTCTACTCGGTGCCCGCGTATGGCAACGAATGGTATCCTCGGCACATGCACGAAAAGCAGAACGGCGGTAGGAACAGTTTCTACAGGCATCATGTCGAAACGTATGGCGACCCTGCCGAGTATGGCTACGACACGTTCGTCGACCAGTTCACTGCCGAGAAATTTGACGCCGAGCAGTGGTGCGACCTGTTCCAGAAAGCCGGCGCGCGGTTCGTTGGCCCGGTGGCCGAGCATCACGACGGCTTCGCCATGTGGGACAGCGAACTCACTCCGTGGAACGCGATGGACCGTGGCCCGCACCGCGACATCCTCGGCGAGATCGCCAAGGCCGCCCGCGAGCGCGACATGAAAGTGGTCGCCACGTTCCACCACGCCCGCAACAATCTGTGGCAAAAGCCCGACGGCAACTGGACCGGTCACTACTCGTTTGCCAAAGAGTTCTTCCCAACGCTGCTCGACGACAAAGATCGCGCGATGCTGTATGGCTATATGCCCCGCGAGCAGTTCCTCGACCTGTGGCTCGGCAAACTCGAAGAGGTCATCGACCAGTACGACCCCGATTTGATATGGTTCGATAGCTGGCTCGACGAAATCCCCGACGAAACTCGCCGCGAGTTCCTGGCTTACTACTTCAACCATGCCGAACAAACCGGGCAGCAAGTGCTGGTGACCTACAAGCAGAAGGACATGCCGCAGGATGTCTGCGTGCTCGACCTCGAAAAAGGTGGCATGGCCGGGCTTACCGACTTCGCCTGGCTGACCGACGACACCATTAGCCTCGGCAGTTGGTGCTACACCGACACGCTCGATGTGAAGCCCACCAAGGTGGTGCTGCACAGCCTGGTCGACATCGTCAGCAAGAACGGGCAGCTGCTGCTCAACATCTCGCCGATGGCCGATGGCACGATCCCCGAGAACCAGCGACAGGTGCTGCTCGAGCTTGGTGCCTGGCTCGACTCCTACGGCGAGGCCATCTACAACACCCGCCCGTTCGTCGTGTATGGCCACGGCCCCACGCAGGCGGGCAAGGGACACTTCGGCGGCATCGCGACCGACAAAGGTTACTCGGCCGACGACATCCGCTACACCCGCCGGGGCAAAACGGTGTACGCCATCCAGCTCGGCTGGCCCGGCAGCGAGCAGCCCACCCTGCTAGCGGGCTTTGCAGCCACCGACGATGGGCCAGGCCTGCAGGTCACCCACGTCGAACTCCTCGGCAGCAGCGAACCGATCGCCTGGCAACAAACCAAGTCGGGCGTCACCGTCACCAGCCCGCACGACGCCCCGAACGAAATGGCGATGGTTTATAAGTTGTCGGTGGAGTGAATGGTTTCGCTGGGGCGAATTACGTGCGTTAGTTCATTGTAAGCATGAAGGATTTCATCTCGTGAGTCAGCTAATCATCGGTATTCCAGGATCATGGAAAGACCAATCGGATATCATCACCGCCGTAGCCGAAGCAAACACGGACAAGCAATCGCCCCGCTTCCTGGCTATCGGCGGCTTGATCATGGACATGCACACCAACCAGACCTTTGGTTTTGAAGTGTATGAACATGACTCGAGGCTAGCACAAATGTTCGCCTACGCGGGTCAGGGTCGGTTCACGGACGAAGAGCTGAACAAGATTAGCGAGCACAAACACACCGTATATCTGGTGTGCGGTGAGCCTTTTGCATCGCCCAATCGGGAAAACCTCGATGCGGCACGCTGCCTGCTCGAACTTGGGCGTTTCCTATTGGACGCGGGGGGTTTCGCAGTCAAGGTTGAAAACTCAGGCATCGCCCATCCGGCGGATCGTTGGCGACACTATGCCGACCAAAACACCACACTAGCGATCTACGATGCGTTTGTGACGATGGTTGGCGGAGATGACTTCAACTACACCTGCGGAATGCACGCTTTGGGGATGCCCGATGTCTCGTTGACCAAGGATGTTCCAATCGAGGAAGCACCAGCACTCTTAAACGGGTTTAACCAATACCAGCTACTCGAAGCTCCATCTCTTTCAGATGGAGATCTATTCGCGACATCGCTCAGTACACCGTTGCTGAAAATGACGCACTGCCCCTACGGCTACAAGGAAGACGACCTGCTTAACAATCCCTACGGGCGTTGGCATCTCGAGCTAAGCGAGACTACTCACGACAATCAGACCAAGTACCACGAGCGAGACGAACCTTTATTCATGGCAATGAGGAGTGACGATCTCGAATTGGAAGCCACGGTGGAGCAAGCTCGCTCATCGCTCCCATGGTTCCTGGCTCAATTCACAAGCCCCTACGAATACGGCTACTACCTGATCAAGACGCACATCCAAGACGGCGACGAATCGGCCTACGTATGGACAGGACTTGTCGACATCAAGGACGACTGCCTCATCGTCGCACTGTTTGAAATACCGTCGAAATTTGCCAACCTCAAATCTGGACAGAAACTTTCCATCACCATCGAGGAGGTGTACGACTGGAGCATTCACCGCAATGGAACCCTAATTGGAGGTTTCTCACAGCGACTACAACGAGAACACGTACCAGAAAACGAACGTCGGCAATACGACCTCTACAGCGGGACAATTGCGTTTACTCCGATCGACGAAGTACTCCGTTCATCCGAATCACGCCCCGAACGAAATGGCGATGGTTTATAAGCTGTCGGTGGAGTGAATGGTGAGAGAGTCGGATATTGAAAGTAAGTACTCGATGGTCTTAGCGAAGGCAACGCTAGAAATATCGGCATTGTCTAATGTGGCTCGTTGCAGGGTTACGAAAACCCTCGCATGGCCAACACTAACACAGAGGCCATGACCATGCCGAGCCCAAACAGGAAGGTCGGCCCCCGCCCGAATGGAAAACCTCGGATGCTGAATAGGGCGATGGAGCACACGCCAAAGAGCGGAATGAGCAGCACGAGGAACCACGCGGTTAGAGTCATCCCCAACAGGAAGAGCACCGGAAACGCAATCCAAATCGTGCAGAGAGCCAGATTGTAGGGACTCCACCCAGCCGGAATGCTGGCCAGCCAGCGATTCGCCAACGATGCGGGCCGCAACGCTTCGATTTCTGTGGGTGCGAATGGAAGTGAATACTCGACAATCCGACGCCCCACATACACACCAATGCATTGGCGATCGGCATTGATCACCAGAATGCCATCCCAGCGGCCGTGAAACTTCACATCGGCATACGAGTAGCCATCAAAATTGGCCGCCGGAATTGAATCAGCAACGGCTGGCGGAATCTCGAAGGGATAAACGGTTTTCATGGATGTGAGTAAATCGATGAGGAGCATACCAGGAGACTCTAGCCTCTTACAGCAATCAGCAGTAGCTTCCCCGTTGCGGTTTGCTCCTGGCGGAATTGGATTGACATGGTGGATGACTTGCTAACTATAGGGAGTCACTTGAAACGATCGCCATCTCCAGATTGAGACGAAAACCTAACATCCGCAGCGGCATCAACCAGATCACGATCAGCAATGGATAGCCAACGTAGATGGACAAGCCCGACTGCCATCGCCAGCTAGAGGCCCAGTAGCTTGCGTTGCCGATTGGCGAGTTGATCGCAAATAGCATTCCGCATGTGATCAGCAGCAACGCATATCGCAGCAAAGCAGGCTGCCTACCCAATGCGGCCCAAGCGGCGATGGCCGCAGCCACGGCAAACGTGAAACACTCAATGGCGAACTCTGATTTCTCGAGCAAAGCAATCACCACAGCAACCGATGGCAGCCGACGAGCAATTGCCAGCACGACACATACAACGCTAATCCACAACAACAAGCTCGCCAGATTAAAGCCACGAAAACGAGACTGGCCCAACTCGCTACGAGCCCGGACCAACAAGATCACCAAGCTCCGAATCAGCAGAAGCACGATTGCTGTCATCAGCAATTGCGACACCAATGCGTGCGACAACAGTGGTGCCGCCTGGGGTGTGAATCGCAAGCCAAACTCCGTTCCACACACCATGGCGGTAGCAGCCAGCAAACGCCAGGGCTTCATGGCCCCTCCGCAAGCAACCCACAAGGCCATCAATGCTGCCTCGCTGTGGGCTACCACGATAAAAACATTGCTCAAGTCCCAGAAGCGACTCAGAGCCACTGGCACCGATTCACACCAACGCTGTGTTAAAGCAATCACCCCTACGAGCAGCACACAATGCAACCCAACGTACAAGTAGAAAAGTTGCTGCTTGGAGCCCATCTTCACCGTGTCGACCGCAGACACTCCCCCTGTGCGATTGCCAATCTGACTATCCGCTGAAACCACGTTCACACTACCCAGCGGCAAGCCTACATTGATTCTAGGAAGCTCCCGTGGTGTTCTCAAGCAAAACCATTCCCGGCGAGGACTTTTGGTGGATCAATGCCGCTCGTCGCAAATGGCTCGGCGATTGTGCACCTGCTTGTCGCCATTGCGTTTGGTGTTTCCTGCTACAATGGCAATAACATCTATAAACACTACCGCCTTCGAGCGTCGTGCTGACATCCTAACGAACCATGGGATACGACCTGCACATTACTCGCAAAGAACACCACTTCGACAAAGACGGCCCTGCGATTCGTCTCGACGAGTGGCTGGCCTATGTCGCAAGTGATCCAGAGATGCGATTCGATGGATTTGCCGAAGCCCAACTCCCGAACGGAAATGTTCTTAGAGCGGAGGGGGAGGGACTCAGTGTCTGGACAGCTTACTCGGGTCACGAATTAGCCGGTAACATGGCATGGTTCGACTACTGGCGAGGTTCCATTATTGTCAAAAACCCTGATCCGGAAATCATTGGCAAGATGGTTCGCATCGCGCGGGCGCTCGGTGCAAAAGTGCAAGGCGATGAGTCCGAAATATACGCAGAGGATGGCAGCTCGAACTGGAAGACCTAAGGATCACGTTCCACGGTCCTGATATCGCTGCCAAGTCTTTATGAATGATCGCTCGTGTGCCACTGCTGGCCTGTCGCGGGCAGCCTTTCGAGATCGGATAGCGGCAACAACGGGTCGATCATGACTCGCCACGTTAACGAATCACCAGCAGTGAGTTGAATGCTTGGCATGGTGTGTCACCATTCCCCGAAGAATCGAGCATCCCCCAGGGTAATGGCGGAGCCTGGGACGTTTAAGTTGGTTTTGTTTTAGACACGGATGGACATGGACTATCACGGATGGATTGCCTCTCGACCGCTTGGGCTTCGCCCACCGACAACTGGGCGTGGTGCGTTCTGCGAAGTGGCCATGGGTAGTCCGCCCAGCTGTCGGTGCTACCCAGTTGCTCGGCGTCTCTCTGCCATACTGGCTTGATTGTCGCGAGTTTCTCTGGTGCTACCCTCCCCGGGCCTGATAGCCCGACCCGTGTCTCTTTATTGGCCGCAAGCGAGAGGGTGAAATTGGTGTTTTGTTCTTTCCAGTTTTCGCTAGGAATTGGCCACCTGTGGTGTTCCAATGGACAGGTAGTGTATTGTTCGTTGTTTGTCGTCCGTTGTTCGCTGTTGGAGGATGGAATGGGTTAGCCGATTGTGAGTTCTATCGAATGACAGCATCGACGCGCAGGCGAAGGGTTGTTTGCGCGGGCGTTCGCTGCTGCGCGCGTGGGTAACGCGGGTGATGGGTCTGCGTCGCTGGAAGCTCCTGGACCACATCCTACGGGGCGCTCGTTGGTGACACGTTCGAAGTGGCGGGCTGAGATCTTTCAGTCGCTGGAAGCTCCTTCAAGATGACATCCGCAAGTCAGAAATCATCATTCATAAATCATAAATCCCAAACTTCCCTGCCCCCCGAATCCTGTTTCCTGACTCCTCCCCAAAATAGTTTCCCATGGGTGGGAATCTATTTTGGGCCATTTTGCTGGAGGGATCGATGTAAACCACTACCCACTAACGACTTGCGATTGATTCCCACCGCGAAAATAGATTCCCACTCGATGCGTTATTGGGAATGGGAATCTATTCGCGAGCAAAAACCACTGGTTTTGTAGAGTGCGTGCCGATTCAATTTTCCCATCGGTGGGAAAATTGGGAATCTATTTCGGGTGCGGAAAACGCCGGATTGCCGTGCCCAGCCCCACCGACCGGTAGCGTCGCCCCAGATTCTCTGCTTTAACAGAATACCTGACGGGCGGGTCCGGTTTCCTGCCTGGCGATTTTGTTTGACGTTACAGAGGAGGCGTACGATGAATTTTGGGTATCGATGGACTGCCGCACTCGCCCTGGCGGGGTTGATGTTCGGCCAGGCGATGGCCGCCAACAACTTGAATGGCGTGGACCTGAGCGGAATCGAACTGAAACCAGGCGAGCGAATCGTGGCGATCGACGGAGTGCCCGTCGGCAAACTTTCGGCCAGCCAGCGAGCAGCCATCACACAGGCGAACAGCAAGGCGCCAGCCGCCCCGGCCACTGAAGCCACTCCGACGGAAGCCGCGGCACCAGCGGAGTCGGCACCTAAGAAGGTGACGGCTAACAAGGTGGTCACGCCTGAAACTGCGGTCGAGGGAGAATCGCAAGAGCCGGTCGCGACGAACATCGTCGGCAACCTGGTGCGTTCGAACAAGTCGTTCAGTCATAGCGACGGAGTGACCGCGCTCGACAAGGCGAACACCGAACGTCGCAAGCAAGGCTACGGAGCACTGCTGCCCGATCCCGCGTTGCAGGCACTCGCTCTGCGTAAGGCAACCATTGCTGCCCAGCGCGGCTACAAGAATCACATCGGTGGTTCGCTTGGCGGAGCCAAGTGCGAAGGGGTCGGCTGGACGAATGGCCGATTCCTGAGCTGCTGCCTGGACGAGCCCGGCACCTACGGCGGGGCCGCCATGGTGCAAGGCCGCGACGGTTGGTACTGCTGCCTGCTGGTTCGCTAGCTTAGCAGTAGACCTTGAGAAACCTGCGCGTGAGGGCCTCGCCGGACTGTCGGCGGGGCCCTTTTCGCCTGCCAGCGGACAGGGGTAAACCGATTCCCCCAACTCCCCTCACCCAAACGGAGGACAGCCCAATATTGAACCAACCCCCACAGCGGGGCGTTTTCTTGCAAGCTAGCGACCAGTAACCCACTTTTCTGGACACGGCCGGCCGTAGTGTTTATCATAAAAATTAATACTTTTCCAAGTCGGCTCTCAGATGCTGGCTTGGCTTTTGTATCTCGTCGATTCACACTCGTAACAGCTTGGTTTCACCCTTCCCTCGGAAGGGGGAAAGGTCGGATTGGATGCTTGGCGACAAGTCCGGAAACAGGTCGCGGCGGCTTCGCCTGCAGCGACTCGAAGATCGCTGCCTGCTCGACGCAGCCGGTCTGCGGATCACGGAGATCATGGCTTCGAACGACAACACGCTCGAAGACTACCAAGGCGACTCGGCGGACTGGCTCGAGCTGTACAATCCGACGACCTCGACGATCGATCTGCAGGGACTCTACCTGACCGACGACGCGAGCGAACCGACCAAATGGCAGTTCCCAGCAGGCTATGCGATTGAGCCCGGTGAGTTTCAGCTGGTGTTTGCGTCGGACAAAGACACCGTGGCCCCGAACGGCGAGCTGCATACTAACTTCAAGCTTTCGGCCGACGGAGAGTACCTAGGGTTAATTGACATCGACGGCGTGACCGTGATCGACGCGTTCGCGCCGGAGTTCCCGCCGCAGGTGGAGGACATTTCGTACGGGCTCGAGATGTCGAGCAACTCGCTGACGCTCATCGCCGAAGGCGATACCGCCCGGGCCTGGCAACCGACCTCCGCGGCGTACGACGCAAGCTGGACCGACCTGGCGTTCGACGACAGCACGTTCGACATCGCTGGCCCTAGTGGGTTTGGCTTCGAGTCGGGCACCGGAGCTCCCACCTTCGTGGGGCAGTACAGCACCGAGGTGCCCGCGGGTACTACGTCGTTGTACGTGCGGGTGCCGTTCACCGTGGAGTCGCTTGAAGGCATCACGCAGCTGACGATGAACTTGAAGTACGACGACGGCTTCGTCGCCTACCTGAACGGAGTCGAAGTCGCATCAGTCAACGCACCCGCTAGTCGGGCATGGAATTCCACGGCCACTTCGATTCACGACGACTACGACGCAATTGTGTTTGAGGAGTTCGACCTGACCTCCGCGCTCGGTGCGCTCGAGGAAGGCGACAACGTACTGGCGATCCACGCCCTGAACCGCTCGGCGACGAGCAGCGACTTTTTGATCGTGCCCGAGCTGATAACCGGCGGAGCGCAGATTGGCAACCTGACCGGCGTGGGGTACTTCGACACCCCGACTCCAGGGTACGGCAACGGAGCGACCTTCGCCGGATTCGCGACCGAGCCGACGTTTAGCGTACCGCATGGCTTTTACGATTCGACGCAGTGGGTAGAGATCACCTCCGAAACCACCGGGGCGACGATCGTCTACACCACGGATGGCTCGACCCCCACGGTCGACGACAACTTGCAAATCACTAACGGGCAGCTCTACACCGGAGCCGTTCGGGTGAACAGCACGACCACGCTGCGGGCCATCGCAGCGAAGCAGGACTTCAAAGCGTCGTTCGTACAGGCAGCGAGCTACCTGTTCCTCGACGACATCGTCGACCAGTCGCCCACCGGCCAGGCCCCTGCGGGTTGGACGCCGGGCGACATCAACGGGCAGCTACTCGACTACGGCATCGATCCTCAAATCATCGCCCAGTACGGCGAGCAAGCAGTCAAGGACTCACTGACCTCGATCCCCACCATCACCCTCACGACCGACCTCGCGAACCTGTTCGACAGCCAGACCGGTATCTACGTCAACGCACTGAATCGCGGCCGCGAGTGGGAACGAGCGACCTCGGTCGAGCTGGTGAATCCCGACGGCACCGAGGGCTTCTCGACCAACGCAGGCCTACGGATCCGTGGCGGCTACAACCGCAACGACTTCAATCCCAAGCATGGGCTGCGATTGTACTTCCGCAGCGAGTATGGCGACGGGCTGCTGAATTACCCGCTGTTCGGTGAGGAAGGAGTCGACAAGTACGACGTGATCGACTTGCGAACCGCGCAGAACTACTCGTGGGCTGCTTGGGGCGATAGCGTGAATGGGCTGCAGAACACCTACCTGCGCGAAGTGTTCGCCCGCGATACCCAGGCCGACATGGAACAACCCTACACCCGCAGTCGGTATTACCACCTATACCTGAATGGGCATTACTGGGGTCTCTATATGACTCAGGAGCGGGTTCAGGAGCACTACGCGGAGACCTACTTCGGCGGCGACGAAGAGGACTACGACGTGGTGAAAGCCGACTCGACCGAAGAGTACACCACCGAGATTGCCGACGGCAACGACGTCGCCTGGCGGCAACTGTTCGAGCAAGCGCAGGCCCTGGCCGACAGCCCAACGACTAACGCCGACAACTACTGGGCGATGCAGGGTCTCAATACCGACGGCACCCGCAACGAAGGACTCGAAGTGCTGCTCGATGTCGACAACTTGATCGACTACATGATGATCATCATCTACACCGGCGGGCACGACACGGGCATTTCGGCCTTCCTGGGGAACGATCGGGCGAATAACTGGTTTGGCGTGCGAGACCGCGAGACTGGCGACCAGGGCTTCCAATTCTTCCTGCACGACAACGAGCACTCACTCGGCTCGGGCGAACTCACCTGGAGCCTGCATGGCACTTACACGATCGACCGCACCGGCCCGTTCCTGACGCCGCTCGACGATAACTACGACTTCTTCAATCCGGTCTACTTGCATCAGGACTTGCTGGCTCACCCCGCGTATAAACAAGCCTTTATCGATCGGGTACAGACCTTGATGTTCGGCGACGGCGTGCTCACCCCCGAAGCGAACATCGCCCGCATGAACGAGCGGGTTGCACAGGTCGAGACAGCAATCATCGCCGAGTCGGCCCGCTGGGGCGACACGAAACGTAGCAATCCGTACGACGTGGGAGACTGGCGAAACGAGGTCAACTGGCTGCTCGATACCTACTTCCCGACACGGCACGCGATGGTGCTCGAGCAACTGGAGCAAGATGGGCTGTACCGAGAGGCCCTCACGTTCAGCCTGGCTGATGGGGAAGTCCCTTACGCGTCGGTCGTTACGCTGAATAGTGACTCGCCGCGGGGCACCATTTACTACACGACCGACGGGGTGACCGATCCGCGACAGTTCAATGGCGATCTCGACCCGTCGGCCAAATCGCTCGTTCGCGGTGGCTCGCTGGTGCTGACCGACGATACGACGTTCCTTGCTCGCATTCGGAATTACGACGGCGAGTGGTCGGGGCTCGTCGACGCTAGCTACGTGATCGACGCAATTGCAGGCGACTTCAACGGCGACCAGGTGGTCGATCCGCTCGACTACGAACTCTGGCGCACCACCTACGGCTCGACCACCGATTTGCGTGCAGATGGCAACCACAATCAGGTGGTCGATCTAGGCGACTACACCATCTGGCGCGACAACCTGGGCGACTACCTCACGATCACCACGCCTGCCGCAGCAACGCCCAGCACAGTCACTGGCACTAGCACTCAACTGATGGTCGACGCCAGTTCGTCGAGCAGCGAAGCCAATTTGATCTACACATGGAACGTCTCGGGGCCCGGTCAAGTGACGTTCGACACCAATGGCAACAACGCCGCGCAGCAAACGACCGCCACGTTCACCCAGGCGGGCGAGTACCTGTTTACGGTCATCATCGAGGACACCAGCAGCGACAGCCTGCGAACCAGCGAGGTGCAGGTGACGGTCGATCAGGTCGCCAGCGGGATTTCGATTGCGACCGACGTCGCGTTCGTGGCCGCGGGGACCACACAGCAATTGAGCGTGGTGGAGGTCGACCAGTTTGGCCAGGCGATCGCGGAGTCGACCGGCGCGGTCTGGTCGATCACCGCCGGCGATGGCCAGATCGACCAGTCGGGACTGCTTACCGCACCAGCCATTGCCGGCACGACCACCGTGCGCGTGGAAACCACCGCTGGCAGCGACGAGGCGACGCTCGACATCGTGGCTCCCACTGCCTGGTACGAAGCGAACAGTAACTCGGGCACCACGCTCATCGACTCGGCCCAAGGCAATCACGGCGAGATCGAAGGCCCCGCCGACTGGCAGACCGGCGTGTCGGGCAACGCGCTGGCGCTCACCGGCGGGCGTGCCGAACTACCGACCGGCATCGTCAGCGGACTGCACGACACGACGATCGCCACCTGGTTCTATCTCGACTCGATCGGCACTTGGTCACGGATTTTCGACTTCGGCTCCGGTACCGGGGTCAACATGTTCCTCACCCCCAGGGCGTCGAACAACAGTGGCCCGCTGCGATTCGCCATTAAGACCAACTCCAGCGGAACCGAGCAGCAGCTCGACGGGCCGTCGCTCTCCGCAGGGCAATGGTACCACGTGGCCATCACCCTTACCGGCAGCACCGGCACCATGTACCTCGATGGGGTTCCGGTCGCAGTGAATAACAACCTGACGCTCACGCCGGGCGACATGGGAGTTACTACCGAAAACTACCTGGGCGATTCGCAGTACGCGTCCGACCCCTCGCTACAAGGTCGCATCGACGACTTCCGCATCTATGCGTACGCGTTGCCGGCCGAGCAGATTCAAGGCATCGTGCAAGCGTCGGTCGCATCGCTGACCGCCCCGCCGGTAGTCGCTGCGTTGAGTGCATCCGTCGCCGACAACACATCGGTAGACGAATCGACCGACGACACCTCCACGGAGCCGCAGATCGAGTCGGCCTTCGCCTTGCTGGCGGAGGACAGCGACAGTTCCATTCGCCCAGCAGTAGCGGTCGCATCGCAAGCGGAGAGCCAATCGACCGACGACGCCTGGCTGTTGCTGCTGGCGGTCGATCGCAAAGCGAGCGCGAAGCAACTCGACTTGCAAACCACGCCCAGCAGGACGACTCGCGCAAGCGAACTGCAGGCCGTCGACTCCATGTTTGCCGACGCTTGGCGACAGGGGCTGAAGCCTCACCAGCTATCCGGCGAATTGATTAGCTCAGCGATTTCTTCCAGAACACCATCGACTCGGGGGGCGACCAATCGGTAGGGCCTTGGAAGCCACACTTCTGATACAGGTGCCGACCCCGCAGGTTGTCGCCGCGGACTTCGAGGGTGATCGAGCAGCAATCGGTGCGGCGGGCGTAGTCTTCCACCGCTTCGATGAGCTTTCGGCCGATGCCCTGGTTGCGGTGCCCATCGACGACCGAGATGTCGTGAATGTTGATCCGCGAACGGGCGCTGAAGGTCGAAAAACACCAGAAAGCCACGAGCCCGCCGACCGGTTGGTCGTCGAGCCAGGCGATCCAGGCGAGCGAAGCGGGGTGGGCGGCAAAACGCTCGCCGAGCACTTCGCGAACTTCGGTGGGTAGCGGTCGCCCGCCACCCATTTCGTGCTGGGCGTAAGCGTCGATCATGGCGACCAGGGCTTCCACCTCCTTGGGGTTGGCAAGGTCGACTTGGCGTATCGTGATTTCGGACATACTGGGGGGTCGGGATGAGGGCTCAGATGGGGGGCCAGACTGTCGGCTGGCCCATTGACAGTTCGGGTCTAACTGGAGTATCCTCGTCGGTTTCTCCAGAATTCACTAGCCCCCGCATATTCAACCCTTTCCATTCCTGAGGTCCCACGATGGCTGTCCCCAAGCGCAAGCACTCCAACTCGCGTACTGGTAAGCGTCGTTCGCACGATCAGCTCAAGCCCCGCCAATTGCATCCTTGCCCCAAGTGCGGCACGTTGGTTCCGAGCCATGTGATCTGCCCGAACGAGAACTGCGGGCACTACATGGGCCGCGTGGTGGTTGAGTCGCAAGGCTAGTTTCGAGAGTCGAAAGCGGAAGGGCGAGCAGGCAACGAGAGACTGGCAGCCGATACCTCTGGCGGCCAACAGCTATGCAAGGCCGATCGCGTTTCCACTTTCGAACTTTCCCTATTGCATGAGGCTCCGCGGTGGGTAAGACGGCTTTTCTGTTTCCGGGCCAGGGTGCCCAGACCGTAGGTATGGCGGCCGAGTTGTGCAACGAGTTTGCGCCGGCCCGCGAGCGATTCGACCAGGCCAAGGAGATTCTTGGCTACGACCTGCTCGACATCTGTACGAATGGACCGGCCGAACAACTCGACTCCACAGCTCACAGCCAGCCGGCGATTTACGTTGCCAGCCTGGCCGCCCTGGAGCGCCTGGATGCCGAGCAACCCAACGTGGTCGATGCCTGCGTGGTAACCGCTGGACTGAGCCTGGGCGAATACACCGCCCTGGCGTTCGCTGGTGCCCTGTCGTTTGCCGACGGACTGCGAGTGGTGGCCGAACGCGGTGCTGCCATGCAGGACGCCTCGGAAGCCACGCCGAGCGGCATGGTGAGCATCCTGGGCATGGAACTGGCCGACATCGAAGCCATCGTGGAAGAAGCCGCCCAGGGCGACGTGCTCGCAGTGGCCAACCACCTGTGCCCTAACAACATCGTAGTTTCGGGCACGATTGCTGCCTGCGAACGAGTCGCTGCGTTGGCCGACGAAAAAGGGGCCATGCGAGTGGTACCGCTGGCCGTGGCTGGTGCGTTCCATACCGAGCTGATGCGTTCGGCTGTTGCCCGCCTGGAAGCAGTGCTGGATACGGTCGACCTGCGTCCTCCACGCATTCCGGTGATTTCGAACGTCGATGGCCAACCGCACGACGATCCGGTGGAGATCCGCCGGCTACTGGGCGAACAGGTAGTCAATCCGGTACGCTGGGAGGACTCCATGAACCTGCTGCTCAACGACTATGGCGTCGAGACCTGCTACGAGATTGGCCCCGGCCGCGTGCTGAAGGGCCTGATGAAGCGAATCAATCGCAAGATGCCCTGCGAGAACGTCACGGCTTAGCTTCGCGTGGCAGGCGGCACTTAAGTCCCCAAACATCCTTACCTGCATTCAACGATTTAGCGCCCTATGTCTAGTTTCAGCGTCGATCTTTCCGGACAAACCGCCCTGGTCACAGGTGCCTCGCAAGGCATCGGCAAGGCGATTGCCCTGGCCTTGGGTGCCAGCGGTGCCAAGGTGGCCTGCCTGGCTCGCAACGCTGAGAAGCTCGAAGCCACCGCTAGCGAGATCCGCGCGGCCGGCAGCGAAGCCATGGTCATCGCCGCCGACGCAGTCGATAGCGACGCAGCCTCGGCAGCGGTCGACAAGATCGTGGAAGAGTGGGGCCAACTTGACATCCTAGTGAACAACGCCGGCATCACGCGCGACACCCTGCTGCCGCGGATGACGGACGACGACTGGGACGCGGTGATCGCAACCAACTTGCGAAGCGTGTTCCTGTACACCCGCGCCGGCGCGGGAGCAATGATGCGAGCCAAGAAAGGCCGTATCATCAACATTTCAAGCGTATCGGGGCTGATGGGCAATCCCGGACAGGCCAACTACTCGGCCTCGAAGGCAGGCATCATCGGCTTTACCCAAACCGTATCCCGGGAGCTAGCCAGCAAGCGTCGACAAATCACGGTCAACGCGATTTGCCCTGGTTTTATCGCCTCGGACATGACCGACGCCTTGGGCCCCGCCCTGGAAGAGATGGTCAAACAGCGGATTCCTCTCGGCCGACTTGGCCAACCTGTGGAAATCGCCCAGGCGGTGCTTTATCTGGCCAGCGAAGCAGGATCCTACATCACCGGGCAAGTAATAACTGTTGATGGAGGACTAACCGCTTAGTACGGCTAGACTTACGACACGGGGGAGAAGCCGCAAGCCGGCTAGACACCCACGAAGAAAGTCGGTATATCTTGACCACTCTTGTGCAGACGCTCTATCTTGAGGGGCTTACGCACGACGTTTCATTAGTAACCCATCCGAGGCGGCAACCTCCCGGACAAACGAGCACCGCGGCGAACCCGCGGGGCGGCCCACCTCGGCATTCGACATCATTTCGCGGATAGTTAATTTAGGAGGACCTGACGTGGCCTCAGTTTTGGATCGCGTTGCAGACATCGTCGCCGAACAGCTTGGCGTCGACAAAGACAAGATTTCCCCCGAGACCTCGTTCGTCAACGACCTTGGTGCCGACTCGCTCGACACTGTGGAGTTGGTGATGGAGCTTGAGGAAGAGTTCGACATCAACATCCCCGACGACGCGGCTGAGAAGATTCAGACCGTGGGGCAAGCTGTCGACTATATCGAGAAGAACGGCAACGGCTAAACCAGCCCTGCCGGCGACCGATATCGCGCCGAACACCAGTTGCGGTGCGCAAACCAATCCAGGCGCACGCTCCCCTCGACGTGCGCCTTTTTTTATGTTGCGGTGGGCAACAGCTAGGCGAACCATTTGAGCACTCCGGTAGGCAATACGGCCCTGCCCTACTGCTCGCTTGGGCTAACAACCTCTATCAGCTAGAGGCTCGCCTGCTTACCGACAACCTACTCACCACACCACCGAAAGCGACAGGACGATGAAACGGCGTGTAGTAGTCACAGGCATGGGAGCGGTTACCTCGCTCAGTCAGAAGGTCGACGACCTCTGGCAGCGTGTATTGGCCGGTGAAAGCGGCATCCACGAATTGAAAGCCTTCGACACTACGAAGCACAAAGTGAAATTCGGTGGCGATATCTACGATTGGAATCCGACCGATTACATCGAGCGTCGAGATCTGAAAAAGATCGATCGCTTCGCTCAATTCGCGATCGTGTGTGCAGTCGATGCAGTAAACGATTCGGGCCTCGACTTCTCGAAAGAAGATCTCTTTCGCTGCGGTGCGATCGTAGGCACCGGCATCGGCGGCCTAACCGAAATCGAAGAGCAGATGGGTCGCCTGATTCTCAAAGGCCCCGACAAAGTGTCGGCCTTCACTATTCCTAAGCTCATGGCCAATGCGGCCTCGGGTCACGTTTCGATTCGCTACGGTCTGCGTGGTCTGAACTACGCGGTAGTCACCGCGTGTGCCAGTGCAACCAACGCGATGGGCGAAGCGTTCCATGCGATTCGCTCAGGCGTGGTCGACGTGATGATCTCCGGTGGTACCGAAGCGGCTTGCACGCCGATGGGTCTGGCTGGCTTTGCCAACATGCGGGCCTTGAGCGAGCGGAACGACGACCCCACGGCTGCCAGCCGCCCGTTTGATGTCGACCGCGATGGCTTCGTAATGGCAGAAGGAGCCGGCCTGATCGTGCTCGAAGAATACGAACACGCGAAAGCCCGCGGAGCGGAAATCTACGCTGAGATTCTCGGCTACGGTGCTAGCGCGGATGGCGGGCACATCACCCAACCCGACCCCGAAGGGACCGGCGCCGGTCGAGCAATGCAGTCGGCTTTGGAGGATGCGGAACTCGCTCCCGAGAAGGTCGACTACATCAACGCCCACGGCACCAGCACCCCGCTTGGCGACAAAGCCGAGTCGACCGCCATCAAACGCGTGTACGGCGATCACGCCTACAAACTGAGCGTTTCGAGCACCAAGAGCCAACTCGGCCACCTGCTGGGAGCCAGCGGCGGGGTCGAAATGGTGCTGAGCTTGATGGCCCTCAAGCACAACGTGGTACCCCCCACGATCAACCTGCAAAACCCCGATCCCGAGTGCGATCTCGACTACACCCCCAACGAGCCGAAAGAAAAGCCGCTAAACGTCGTGGTCAGCAATAGTTTCGGATTTGGTGGTCATAACGCCTCGATGGTCGCGTGTCGTGTACAATAGTCCTACGAGTAAACTTTAGATTGTGCCTGCTTGAAGCTTGGGAGGAGGTACCAGTCCGACAGAGACGCTGGTTTCATTGGTCCGCCGTACCCCCGCTGGCTGCACTTCGGTGACACGCCTGGGAGCGGCAACGCAACCCACTTGAAAGGCTTACCATGTCGCGTACCTACCCTGCTCTGCTGCTTACGGCTATCGCCCTGCTTGTTGCCCCCTTTGCCTCGGCCGACGAACCGAACGAGTATTTCGACGAGGCCACGGTGCTTTCACCGGGGGTCAATTCGGTGTACGACTCGCTCGGCGATACGACGCTCGACCCTCCTATCGATACCATCCTGACTGCCGCTGGAACTTCGGGCTCCTACGAGTTTTTTGACGATGACGGTAGCTACTACGGAAACGGACGAGCCTCGGCTCTGTTCGAAGTGCCGATACTGAACAACTCGATCAACTTCACGGTTTCGGGCTATCCCGACGAGACTTTCGAGGGTCAACATAGTGAGTACGGCGATTACGAAGCCTACGTGTCGATCTACGATATCAACAACGAGCTGATCGACTCGGTCTACTACTCAGGTACTCTCGTACCTGGCGCCGTCGACACTTACGCCGAGACCAACGCCAACTGGGCCGGCGCAACCTACAACATCGAACTCGAAAACATCCTCGAGCCTCGCGACGTCGACTTCTGGACCTTCACCGGCTTGCCGACCGGCGCACAGTTCGTAGCCCGTACGTCTGCCTCGGGTGAAGTAGAGGGCGACACCATCATTGGTTGGTTCGATGAAACCGGCACCGAACTCGACTACAACGACGATGATCCGACTTTCGAAACCTACTACTCACGCCTTACCGGCGAAGTGCCTGCCAATGGCGAAGTCACCATCGTCGTCACTGGCTGGCCCGACTATTACTTCACTGGGTACCATGCCGACGATACCGAGTACGTACTCGACATCTGGCTATCTGGCGACTTCAATCTCGATGGCTCGGTCGACCTGGCTGACTACACGGTGTGGCGCGACCACCTGGGCGATGAAACCGACGACGCACTCGACAACCTTGGCGACGGGGAGCCTGGCGTCACCATCGACGACTACGCGATATGGAAGGCCAACTTCGGGGCCTCGATTGCTTTCCCGGAAGAGTTAAGCCAAGCGTCGGTGCCTGAACCCACGTCGCTCGCCTTGCTGCTACTCGCAGCGGTCGGCTTGGTCACGACTTGCCGACACCGATAGGGAATCCGCTTGGCGACCATCCTCCAACGTGTACGCACACTGGGGCTGACGTTGCTGCTACTCGTTGGCGGCTCGTCGGCCTGGGGATTCTCCAACCTATTCTTCTTCGGCGATAGTCTGTCCGACGTCGGAAACACCTCGGGGGCAACCTGGGGCGTCGTGCCTGGCAGCGACTACTACAACGGGCGGTTCAGCAACGGGCCGGTCTATTCCGAACTGCTCTATCAGCAATTCGGCTTCGGTACGCTTACGCCCAGCCGCGATGGTGGCGACAACTACGCGTACGGCGGCGCCCAGACCACTGGCACCGGTTTTCCCGACGGTCTGTTCCTGAACGATCTCGACGAGCAGGTCGACTACTTTCTGGATGACGACATCACCGATCCCACCGCGCTGCACGTGGTGCTGATCGGTGCCAACGACCTATTCCAGGGGCGTACGAGCATGTCGCAGTTGGTCACGACCGTAGGCAACCAGATTACTCGGCTCTACAACGATGGCGCCCGTGAGTTCCTGGTACTCAACCTGCCGAAGCTGGGACTGACTCCGCGGTACAACAACGACCCGGCGCTCGCCGCGAAGATGACCGCGGTGACGGTCGACTACAACACGCAGCTTTCGCTCGAACTCGACCGGTTGGAGCTTTCGCTCAGCGAGTTGAGCCTTCGTCGGTTCGACGTGGAGGGGCTGTTCGACCACGTGGTCAGCCACCCCACCGAGTACAGGCTGACGAACGTCACCCAGGCGGCCGGCCCGGATCCGGTGGTCGCGACCCCCGAGAGTTATCTGTTCTGGGACGACGTCCATCCCACCGCGACCGTGCATGCGGAGCTGGCAAGCCTCCTGGGCGATTTCATCGAGCGCGATAGCTTGCCGGGCGACTTTAATGGCGATTCGCTGGTCGATCTGGCCGACTACACCGTGTGGCGCGACAACCTGGGGGCCAGCGACGAGCAACTTATCAACAACGCCGGCAATGGATTCGCGGGAGTCGACTCCGGCGACTACGAAATCTGGCGTCGTCATTTTGGGCAATCTGGTAGCCTCTCCGCCGCGCAGGCTATCAGCGTTCCGGAGCCATCGAGCTATCTGTTACTTCTGCTAGCGAGTCTCGTGGCTCGAATGGTATGGGCTCGGTAGACGTTAAAGTGACCACCACACTGCCCACTTAATAGGCACACGTCGCACAGACGAACCGTCGTTGCTAGCGGGTTGCCGTCCCTATTTGACCGTAGTTCTGCGAATGTCGAGTACTAAGGCAAAGAAGCGGTGAAGATTCGGTCGCTTCGACAAGGTTGGCACGCGGGTTGCAATGATGTGAGTTCCTTCCGTTATCGCCCCTACAGCCTCGGCTGACCGAAGGGGTCCCGCCCCATCCCCCTGTGAGTTCATTGATGAAACGCGGTTTTTTGTTGGACATGGATGGAGTGATTTATCGCTCCAGCGAGCTGATTCCCGGCGCGAAGCAATTTATCGAAACGCTTCGCAGCTGCGACATTCCTTTCATGTTCCTTACCAATAACAGTCAACGGACCCGTCGCGACGTTGCTACCAAGCTCGAACGCATGGGCATTCCCGTGACTGAAAAGCACATCTTCACTTGTGCAATGGCAACCGCCCGGTACCTGGCCCGCCAGCACCCTGGTGGCACCGCCTACGTGATCGGCGAAGGTGGCCTGCAGACCGCTTTGCACAAGAACGGCTATGCGGTCGTCGATCGTTCGCCCGACTACGTGGTGGTCGGCGAAGGCCGTACGCTGTCGTTCGAGATGCTTGAAACCGCGGTGCAAATGGTGCTCGATGGTGCCAAGCTCGTGGCCACGAATCTCGATCCGAACTGCCCCACCAAGTCGGGCACCCGCCCTGGCTGTGGTGCGATCGTTAAGCTGATCGAAGAAGCCACTGGCATTCAAGCCTTCAGCGTTGGCAAGCCCAGCCCTGTGATGATGCGTCAAGCACGCAAGGAACTCGGCATGGCCACCAGCGAGACGATCATGGTCGGCGACACCATGGAGACCGACATCCTCGGCGGCGTACAAATGGGTTATCGCACCGTGTTGGTCCTCTCCGGCGGCACCAAGCGCGAAGACCTGAAGAACTATGCCTACCAACCCGATCTGGTGGTCGATTCGGTTGCCGACCTGTGCGACACCGACATGCTGATCCACCAGGTGCTCCCCACCAACAATCGTGAGGACGACACTCCGCTGGATATCGATGCCTGGTCGAAAGCCCACGCTTCGTAGGTCGCAGTCGATACGTTCGACGAGCAAACACCACTACTGACGAGTGCAACGATTCGCTCGCACCAGCAGTCAAGCCAACAAGCCCTCCCCCTCGAAAACTCGGGGGTTGAGGGCTTTTTTGTGCGCGGTGGTCGACCTGTGTTACACTAAGCGGCCGAGACGCACTCTTCTCATTCCTCTTGTAAGGACACTTGCTATGAGTCGTTGGTACTTGGCGGTCGCGATTCTTCTGTGCAGTAGTGGTTCGAGCCTTGCTGCTGACCCCACGCTGGTGTTGGTAGAGCCTGAGTCGTTTACCGAAACCGGCGGTTGGGTCATCGATCAGCAGTTCATGGATCTTATGGGCTCACCCTACCTGCTTGCCCACGGACTCGGCGAGCCAGTGCTCGACGCGCACGATACCATCGAATTGCCGAAGCCAGGTACCTATCGAGTGTGGGTGCGTACCCGCGACTGGGTGGCCGTGTGGGGAGCCGAGGGGGCTCCCGGTCGGTTCCAACTGCTGATGAACGACAAGCCGCTCGCAACGACGTTCGGCACCGAGGGAGCCAACTGGCATTGGCAAGATGGTGGTGTCGTTGAACTCGATAAGCAAGCGAAGCTCACCCTGCACGACCTTACCGGATTCGAAGGACGCTGCGACGCGATCCTGCTGAGCGACGACCTTGAGTTCATTCCGCCCGATGGTGGAACCTCGCTCGCGCAACTTCGCGCCGAACTCCTCGGTTGGGACAACCAGCCCATCGAAGCTGGCACTTATGACTTGGTGGTCGTCGGGGGAGGCATCGCGGGCACGAGTGCTGCCATCGCGGGCGCGCGACTGGGACTCGACGTAGCACTAATCCAAGACCGCCCGGTGCTCGGCGGCAACGGTAGTAGCGAGGTACGCGTGTGGCCCGAAGGCAAAACCAACCTCCAGCCCTATCCGCACGTTGGTGATCTGGTGTCGGAACTGGTTCGCGACAAAGGAACAGGCGATGGCAACGCCAAGAACGCCGAGGTGTACGACGACCAGCGGAAGCTCGACCTGGCCCGCGCCGAGACCAATCTCACGTTGATGCTGCTGCATCGCGTGAACGCAGCCACTACGGAAGAGGGCCAAGTGGTATCGGTCGTCGCTCAGGACGTTCACTCAGGGCAACGCAAGCTCGTCCGCGGGCGAATGTTTGTCGATGCCACTGGCGACGGAGTGCTCGGCAGCCTGGTCGGTGCCGACTACGACATGACCGAAGCGGGCCACTTGGGGTCAAGCAATCTGTGGAACGTGGGGGCCGTGGAGCAAAACGAATTTCAGCTCAAATGCTTGTGCGAAGATGACGATCCACTGTCGCTGAACTTCAAAGCCAGCGACGAGCCCGCCCCCTTCCCTCGCTGTCCTTGGGCGGTCGACCTTACCGAGCGCAAGTTCCCCGGGCGCGGTAGCGACACGTCGAAACCCAACCTCGGCCAACTCGGCGGCTGGTTCTGGGAGAGCGGCTTCGACAAGCATCCCATCACCGACATGGAACAAGTGCGCGATCAAAACTTGCGAGCCATGTACGGGGCGTGGGACACCTTGAAGAACGTCGATGGCCAGTACCCTAACCACCGCTTGAAGTGGGCCGCGTTCATCGCTGGCAAACGCGAGTCGCGACGACTACTCGGGGACCTGGTGCTCACCGGCGACGACTTCCGCAACTCCACGCCTTTCGAGGACGCTGCGTTCCCCTGCACCTGGTCGCTCGACTTGCACCTGGCCGATCCTAAGTTCGATGGCGACGACGATCCCTTCATCTCGCGGGCGAACTTCGGCAAGTACGAAGGCCCCTACTGGGCACCCTATCGCTGCTTGTACAGCCGGAACGTCAATAACCTATTCATGGCTGGTCGCGACATCAGCGTCAACCACGAAGCCCTCGGCGGCGTCCGCGTGATGCGCACCTGCGGCATGATGGGCGAAGTGGTTGGCATGGCCGCATCGATCTGCAAAGCGCACGACTGCCTGCCTCGCGACGTTTACACGACCCACCTCGACGAGCTGAAGCAGCTACTCGAAACCGGAGTCGGCAAGCAGAGCAGCCAGGTCGATCGCTAAGGCAAGTTGCACTTTCCTGCTCGCCATCCTATAGCGAGACAACGTTCCAAACGCTCTAGAAGCCCATGTGCTCGGTGCGTTGGATGATTTCTTCCTGCAGCTCTTCGGAGAGATCGCAGAAGTAATCGCTATAGCCAGCCACGCGGACAATGAGGTCGCGGTGCGATGATGGAGCGGCCTGTGCGCGACGCAATGTTTCGGCTTGCACCACGTTCAGCTGCACGTGATGGCCATCCATTTTGAAGTACCCGCGAACCAGGCTCGCCAGGGCGTCGATGCCGGTTTCGTCCTGCAGCAAACTCGGGGTGAACTTCATGTTGAGGAGGGTGCCGCCGGTCTTGATGTGGTCCATCTTCGCGGCCGAGCGAATCACCGCGGTCGGCCCATTGCGATCGGCCCCCTGCACCGGCGAGATCCCCTCCGACAATGGCATACCTGCCAGGCGTCCGTCGGGCGTCGCGCCGACGACTGAGCCAAAGTACACATGACAAGTGGTCGGTAACATCTCGATCTGGTAGCGGCCTCCCTTCGAGTTCGGGCGGCCATCCACGCGATCGAACACCGCCTGAAAGGCGCGCCGCATCAGGTCGTCGGCATAGTCGTCGTCGTTGCCATATTTCGGCAGACGGTGGAGCATGGTCTGCCGCAGCGGTTCGTTGTCGGCAAAGTCGCCCGCCAGCACACCAAGCAGATCGCTGAGCGAAAGCTTCGCTTTGTCGAACACAAGCTGCTTGATCGCTGCCAGGCTGTCGGTCAGGCTGCCGATGCCGACAAACTGAATGAACGTGTGATTGTAGCGAGCACCCCCAGAGTTGTAGTCTTTGCCAGTCGCGATGCAGTCGTCGGTAATCACCGACAGGAAGGGGGCGGGCATCCACCGGGCGTACATTTGCTCGATGATCTGGTTACCGCGGATCTTGATCTCGATGAAGTGATCGAGCTGCGCGCAGAACGCAGCGAACAGCGATTCGAAGTCGCCAAGCTGCTCCACAGTGCCAGTCTCGGGGCCGAGCTGTTTGCCGGTGCGCGGATCAAAACCATTGTGCAGGGTGAGCTCCAGCACCTTCACCATGTTGAAGTAACCAGTGAGAATGTACGCCTCTTTGCCGAACGCGCCGGTTTCGACGCAGCCGCTGCATCCCCCCGCGCGGGCGTCCTCGAGCGACTTGCCTTGCCGCACCTGCTCTTCCACCACCGCGTCGGCATTGAAGATCGAGGGAAAACCATACCCATGGCGAAGCACCCGCAGCGTGTGTTTCAGCACCGCGTCGGGAGTCTTACGCGACAGCTGCACGTTGTTACTCGGCTGCAGCAAGTGCATGTCGTCGATCACGTCGAGCAGCAGGTGGGTAAGTTCGTTGGAACCATCCGAACCATCCGGCAGCAGCCCTCCCAGGTTGATATTGGCAAAGTCGGTGTAAGTGCCGCTTTCGGCCGCGGTCACTCCCACCTTCGGCGGAGCGGTATGGTTGTTGAACTTCACAAAGAACGTTTCGAGCAACTCGCGGGCGTGCTCCTTAGTGAGCGAACCGTCGGCGATGCCTTGCTGGTAGAACGGCCACAGATGCTGGTCGAGATGCCCGGGACTGAAAGCGTCCCAGCCGTTCAGCTCGGTGATCACCGCTAGATGGCAGAACCAATACGCCTGCAACGCTTCGTGAAAATCACGCGGCGGGCCAGCCGGCACCTGCCGACAGACCTCCGTGATCTTCTGCAGTTCCGCGCGACGCGACGCGTCGCGTTCGGTGGTTGCCAGTTGCTCGGCTAGCTCAGCGTGTCGCTCGGCAAACACGATCACCGCTTCGCAAGCGATGTCCATCGCCCGCAACTGTTCGCGTTTCTCGTAGGCTGCGGGGTCGGTGGTGAACTCCAACTTGGCCAGCGATTGGGCGATGTCGCGTTGGAAGTCGCGCATCCCCTTGCGATAGATTTTATCGTCGAGCACCGTATGCCCTGGTGCTCGCTGCTCCATGAACTCGGTGAACACGCCCGCCTCGTAGGCTTCGTGCCAGTCGGGCGACAACGCTGCGAAGATCTTGTCGCGCATCGTCCGGTCGCGCCAATAAGGAATCACCTGCTCTTCGTACGTGGCCAGGCACTCGTCGGTCACCGAGTAGTTGGTCTTCGGGCGGGTGTTGAGCGTTCGCAGGTCTTCGGCCGAATGACACGTCAGCTCGGGATAGGTCGGCACCTGCTTCGGCGCGGGGCCCCGTTCGCCGACAATCAGTTCCTCGTCGCCCAGGTAAATGGACTTCTGCCGACAGAGATGCAGGAACGACTTAGCCCGCATTACCGGCACCGAGTGCTTGCCGTCTTCGTTGCGATAGAACTCGGTAATCAGCCGGGCCCGCTCGGCCGAGATCGAGGGAACCGCGTCGAGACTTTGTTGACGCAAACGAGCAGTGCGCTGGTTCATAGTAGGTTGTGTTTTGAGAAGCGTTCAGAGATCGGTGTCGCAAGCAATTAGCTTACGTGCACTTCGGTTAGCCCATGCGAGCGAAACAGCTCAGCGGCCGATTGCATGACCTCGGCGGTGGGTACCGCTTCGGGGCGTTCGGAACCTTGCTTGCCGATCCGCTCGTGCTTGTGACTGCCAAGCTGATGGTACGTAAGCAAGTCTACCCGGCGAATGCCATCCACTGTAGAGGCGAATCGCGCCAGGGCTTCCAGTTCGCTCGCATGGTCGTTCACCCCTGGAACTATCGGCACTCGAATCCAGATGTTCGAGTGCACTTTGCCCAAGGCGACAAGGTTATCCAATATGCGGGTATTGGAAACACCGGTATGCTCGCGATGCGTTTGCTCGTCCATCGCTTTCAGGTCGTACAAGAATAGATCGGCCAGCGGAGCCACCGACAACAGGTCGTCCTGCTGGCAGTAGCCGCAAGTGTCGATCGCCGTGCGTAGTTCCTGCTGGCGACAAGCGGCAAGCACCCCGCGAACAAATTCCGGCTGCACCATCGGCTCGCCGCCGGAGAGGGTGATGCCGCCGCCGGAGTCTTCGAAGAACAGCCGATCTTTCAGCACCGCGGCCATCACTTCGTCGACCGTCATCAGGCTGCCCATCATGGTTCGCCCGCCGGTGGGACAGACCTCGACGCACTCGCCACACTGGGTGCAGTGCGCCCAATCGGCCAACGGCCCCGTGCACTCGGCGACCGGCTCGTTGTGAGGGCACACCCCCCAGCAGCCACCGCACTCCACGCAGACCGCCGGGTTGATGGCCAGCTCGATCCCCTTCGACTGACTCTCGGGATTATGGCACCACCAGCACCGCAGCGGACACCCTTTCAGAAAGACCGTCGTACGAATCCCCGGGCCATCCTTCACGGAATAGCGTTGAATGTTGAACACGTTGCCCTGAAGCCGTGTCATACGGAGCCGCTGAAAAGTTTGGCCATGGTAAGGGAGAACTTCCCCCATTCTAGCAAGCATCCGCCAGTTCGCTCACTGCCCCCCACCAAACTGCTGCCATTGCCCACCGCGGGAAACCTCAAGAAGGCGTCGCTGTGCTGGCAGTAAACCACTAGAAAACAAGCTACGAGAGTCCTCAATTAAAAACACGATTCGTGCGTCATCCCGCACACAAGTGCAGGACTGGCAGATATAATCGATACCGATTCTCTCCCCCACCGGCCAACCGCGAACGATTAGAGACATGCACACGCAACGAAGAGTGCTTCAAGGGGCCCTGCTACTGGCAATGCTGGCCCAAGCGACAACCCACGCGGACATCTACCAGTGGGAATACATCGACCCATCCGATCCCTCGCAAGGCGTGCAGGCGTCGACGACGGTAGCGCCGGGGGGGGCGGGGCTGGTGCCTGCAAAGGGTCTTAACACCCTCAACAATGACCTCACGCAGGCGTATTTGCCAGGCTACGACCTCACGGGTTCCCACTTCTCGAAGTCCACTCTGGTGGATGCTGACTTCCATGAGTCCAACCTCACTAATGTTTTTTTTGACAATAGTGATCTTACGAATGCCAACCTTCGTGATGCCAACCTCAGGCAGGCGATATTCTACAACACATCACTTATTGGTGCTGACTTAACGGGCGCCAATATCCGAGGAGCCTATTTTACTCTATCGAACGATTTGACGAATGAGCAGGTCTACTCCACCGCAAGCCACCAAGCTGGAGATTTATCCAGCATCATCATCTATCAACTTTGGTTGACTGAAATCAATCTCGAGGGTCAAAACCTGACCAATGCCTACTTTGCAGGTGCCAGACTTACGGACGCCAACCTGGCAAAGGCCAACTTAACTGGTGCAAACTTCTATTACGCCAAGTTCATTGGGGCCGATCTGACAGGAGCGAACCTCACTAACTCAGAAACTACGAGTGCCACTTTTTCAAACGCAAAACTAGTAGAGGCCAATCTCACCAATGCAAACTTCTACGGCGTCAAGATGGAAGGGGCTGATCTTACGAACGCAGTATTAACCAATGCCAATTTCCGACAAGCCCGACTGACCGGCTCTAACTTTGCTGGAGCAGATATTCGTGGTGTCGACTTCTACAACTCGACTGGTCTTACTGCCGAGAACATTTACTCAACAGTCAATTACCAAGCAGGGGACCTTTCCAACATTAACCTTGGCTTCGCCGATATGCCGGGAGCCGACTTCTCGAACCTAGATCTCACAAACACAAACTTTGCGGCCGCTAAACTCACGAATGCTAATCTCAGCAACACCACTCTCGTCAATGCGGCCCTCCACGCCTACCTGACAGGTGCCGACCTCAGTGGCGCCAACATTCTTGGAGCGGACCTTTCAGCTGCAACAGGATTTACCTCTACGCAACTTCACTCGACGGCAAGCTATCAAGCTGGAAATCTCACAGGAGTAGGTCTTGGACTTTTGGATCTTACCAACTGGGATTTCGCTAGACTGAACCTGACTAATGCTTCCTTTGAGAGTGCCACACTGACAGGCACCAATTTCGCAAACGCGGTAGTTCGTGGAACCAACTTCTCTTCAACAACTTCATCAGGCTTTACGGCAGACCAGCTCTACTCTACTTACAGCTATCAAGCCGGAGACATTCCAGATATAAACCTGCGTGACAATGACCTCTCAGCATGGAACTTTGCAGGACAAGACCTACCCCGCGCAAACCTTAGCGAAGCGATACTTACAGGCACGAATTTAACGGGTACCAATCTTACCAATGCCGATTTAAGTTATGCTAACTTTACTGACACAATTCTTGAAGATGCAATTATCGAGGGAGCCAGCTTTAATTGGGCTACTTGGCGAGGATTCACTGCCGGACAACTCTACTCCACCGCAAGCTATCGATCGGGGAATCTTACTGGCATCAAGCTCGTTAAGAACGATCTTACTGGATGGAACTTTGCAGGGCAAAACCTGTCCAACGCTGACTTTGAAGACGCAACGTTAACGAATGCCGACCTGACGAATGCCGAGATCCGTGGCTCGAACTTTTATAATTCCATCGGTCTCACGGCGGCACAACTGCACTCCACGGCTAGTTACCAATCTCAAGATCTTTCAGACGTGAGATTCTCTCGCTTTGACCTATCAGGATCGAATCTGTCGGAGCAGAACCTCTCAAATGCGCAAATGTTTATATGCGACCTCAGCAACACCAATCTAACGGGTGCCGACCTCACGGATGCGTATTTTCGCTCAAACCTTGACGGGGCAAACTTAGCCGACGCAGTCATTACCAATGCCAGCTTTGGCGGCTCCACAAACTTCACCGCAGAACAGTTCTACTCTACCTACAATTACCAGACTGCGATAGCCCAAGACTTTCGGACAGCGGCGGGAGCCATATTCTGTTACGCCGCTACGGTCGGGGCGTAATCGGTTTCGAATGCTTCAGGGGGGGTGTAACCCAGCGACGGGTGGAGTCGCTGGCGATTGTAGAACATGTCAATGTACTTGAATACGCTCAGGCGTGCTGACTCAAGGTCGGCGTACTCATAGTGCTTCGTCCACTCATGTTTCAGACTCCAGAAGAACCTCTCGGCAACCGCGTTGTCGTAGCAGTTGCCCCGGCGGCTCATCGAACACTCGATGCCAAGTGTCTGCAAGGTCCGTTGATAGCTCTCACTCGTGTACTGACAACCGCGATCACTGTGATGCAGCAGTTCGCCAGTACGTGGTTGTCGTGACTCGATGGCTTGACGTAACGCATCGCTCACCAGCGGGGTGGCCAGCGAATGACTCATCGACCAACCTACCACCTTGCGGCTAAACAGATCAACGACGACCGCCACGTACACCCAACCAGCCAGCGTCGGCAAGTACGTGATGTCGGTCACCCATTTCTGGTTCGGACGCTCCGCATCGAAGTCCCGATCCAAGACGTTCGGCGCTTGCTGTTTGGACGGATCCGCCTTGGTCGTCGTCGGCGTGAACCGCTTACGGACTCGGCTTTTCAGGCCCATTTCTTTCATCGCAGAAGCCACCGTGTTACGACAGGCCGTCTCCAACTCCTCGTGTTGCTGGAGTTCGTGAGCGATCTTCTGGGGACCATAGATCGTGTCGCTTGCCTCGAAGACCTGCCGTACGGACTCGTGAATCTTGGCCGTCCGCTCGGAGCGTTTACTTCGCGGACGGTCGACCGAGTCGTAGTAGCCCGATCGACTGACCTGAAGGAGCTGGCACATCAGGGCCACCGGAAAGGAGTCGCGGTGCTCGCTAATCCAGGCGTACTTCATGTCGACTCCTTCGCAAAGTACGCCGTGGCTTTTTTTAGGATTTCTCGTTCCAGTTCGGTCCGCTTGAGTTGTTTGCGGAGCCGAGCGATCTCGGCTCGCATCTCCTCGACCGTGGCGTCGTCACCGCACGGCTCCGGCGGGGGAGCCAATTTGGCGTGCCAGGCCCGCAGCGTGGCATCGCATACCCCCACCGCCTCGCAGGCTGCCTTGAACGAATAACCTTCCTCAACTACCAGTCGCACCGCGTCTCGCTTGAACTCATCGCTATACGTCGGCCGCTGCCGCTTCGCTTGCTCGTCCATATTTCGGACCTCCTATGGGAACCATTATTCCGGCTCCCGCCACTGTCCGAAAGTCTTGGGTTATCGCAGACCGGGAACCTGACTGACTTGGGTCTGCACGAATTAGACTTGACGGGATGGGATTTTTCCGGCCTGAATCTAACAGGTACCTGGATGTTTGATTCAGTTCTCACGGGGGCCAACTTTAGCGGGGCCAATCTGACCAAAGCCCAACTCGACAGAACCACCCTTGAAGATGTCGATTTCACCAACGCTGAAATACGAGGGGCGAAATTATATGAGGCAACCGCTAAAGGGTTTACTGCGGCCCAACTATATTCCACGGCCAGTTATCGGGCGGGCAATCTGGCTAGCACAAGCCTTCGCGGCAATGATCTCGTGGGATGGGACCTCTCACACTTATGCCTAATTGGTGTTGATTTCACGAACTCCTACTTAGAAACCGCCAATCTGAGCGGCTCCGATACGCGAGGCACAAAAAGACTAGAAACGAGCACCGCCATCACCACCAACCTCATCCATCCCGATGGTTACGTTGCTGGATTGCACCTAGCGGCTGACGACACGATGCGGCTGTGGGATTACAACCAGACACCCTCGATCGACATCATGGTTGAAGATGGTATGTCGCTCAGTGCTACCAGCACGCTTCGCCTGGTGTTCGAAGACGACGCCTGGGGCTCGACGCTCAACTTTGTCGAGGGGATCGACGTCGCCCTGGCTGGCACGTTGGAACTACTGCTCGACGAAAGTGTCGATACGGTCTCGCTGGCCGGATCCACGTTCCAGCTGTTCGATTGGACCGGGGTCGAACCGACGGGCGAGTTCGACAGCATCGTGCTCGCTGCCGGAACGACTTGGGACCTAAGCCAGCTCTACGAAACCGGTGCAGTCACGCTGCTGATGCCCGGCGATTTCAATGCCGACGGACTGGTAAACCTGGCCGACTACACCGTGTGGAGAGACCAAGGGGGCTCCTTCGAAGACTACCAACTCTGGAAAAACCACTTTGGACAGGCGGTTCCCCCGAGCGACACTCCCGACTCGCAAACCGTGCCCGAGCCAAGCGCCTGGTTACTCGCGTTGCTAGCCATCGGGCTGCCGCTCGTGCGGCGCGGGCGGTGAGACATTCACTAGCTTGGCTGATCCGATTGAGACTTACACCCACAACTCAGCTACCACTTTATCCTTCGCTAATGACATTACGATGAATACCCTTCTTCACGCGACACTCGGCGGTTTACTTTTTACACTCTTCGCCTACACCTCGGCTTGCGCCGATGTTTTTCAGTGGGAGTACATCGACCCATCCGATCCCTCGCAAGGCGTGCAAGCGTCGACCACACTCTGCCCCGATGGTGCGGGATTAGTGCCTGGAGTGCGATTCAATGCCCGAGAAAAAGACCTCACACAAGCTTACTTGAGCGGATACCTCCTTCACTACAGTAACTTCTCTTACGCCACTCTAACGCGTGCAGATCTCAGTGGCTCCGATCTCACGGACTCTTACATTTCCAATGCGACCCTGACCGAAGCCAACCTGAGCGGGGCGAATCTCACTCGCTCATTTAATAGGAGTTCAGATTATTCCTATGCCAACATGAGTGGAGCCCAACTCTCCTACGCAAGTTTTCGGAGTGAATCTAACGTCATGATTGGCACCAATCTTTCAAGAGCCAATCTTTCTAACGCAGACTTAAGTTATACCGACCTGACCGAAGCGAATTTATCGGAGGCCAATCTTACCAATGCTATTCTAGATCACGCCAATTTAACCGATGCCAAGCTATCAGGAGCCACCTTTACCGACTCGAGCTTTGAGAACTCGGATCTCACTAACGTTGATCTCTCGAAGGCAGCGTTGAACAATGTCGATTTCATTTACGCGGTGCTAACAAATACCGACTTTACAGATAGCAACATCCAGGGCGCACGCTTCAGCAACAGTCTTACCGCAGCTCAGCTCTACAGCACCGCAAGCTATAAATCGGGTGATCTGACTGGACTCAAACTGACCCATCACGCCGGCCTGTCTGGCTGGGACTTTTCCAACCAGAATCTCACCGACGCTATTATTGGTGGCGGACCAGCTACCAACGCAGACTTCACTGGTGCTCTGATCAAGGGAATCGCGATTGGTGCCAATACTGAATTCACTTCGTCGCAGCTCTATTCGACGGCCAGCTATCAAGAGCACGACCTCAGGGAGATAGAGTTGTATGGAGATGCTACGAATTGGAGTTTTGTTGGCCAGAATCTAACCGATGCTCAATTTGTTCAGGCTACGCTGGATGGGGCTGATTTTACTGATGCCGTGATAAAAGGAGCTTACTTTTTTAATGCTCCTGGATTTACAGACTCAGCTTTCTATTCCACGGCAACCTATCAATCCGGGACAATCACAGGAATAGAGTTCTTTCGCATGGATCTTGACGGTTGGAACTTTGCCAACAAGAACCTAGAGCACACCACCTTTTCTGACAGCTCATTGGCAGGAGCTAACTTTGCCGGATCCGATGTTCGCAACACCAGGTTATTCAGCCTTTCGAATCTGACATTCTCACAAATCGAATCAACCGCCTCCTATCAGCAAGGCGATCTGAGTGGTACTGAATTCAATGGCAGTGACCTGACTGGGTTCGATTTTTCCCAAATCAACCTTACGAATGCCAGTTTCTATCACTGCAATCTTACCGATGCCGACTTTAGCGACGCCAACTTGAGTCATGCAGATCTCCGCACCGCATCCGCCACCAATGCAAGTTTTGCTCGAGCGAATCTTCGCGGCGCACTGATGCAAGCTGGGTTCACTAATGCCGATTTGACCGATGCCGACATCCGTGGTGCAGACTTTGGAACATCCGGCCTCGGTGCAGAACAACTCTATTCGACTAAGAGCTATAAGGATGGCGATCTCTCTGAGATAGGTTTATCCAACAAGAACTTGAGCGAGTGGAACTTTGCTGAGAAAGATCTTAACTTTGCCTCTTTTGCTGGATCGGAGCTTTACGACACCGATTTCCGCCACGCAAAAATAGTCTTTGCAAATTTCTCGAACAGTGTCTTGAGAGGAACCGATTTCAGCTATGCCGACGCCCGGGGAACTTACTTAGAACGTGTTTTAAAATTCACTTTTCCGCGCTGGCCAGTCTTTTCGACATGAGGCTGATCATGGCGACGTAGGTGATGGCTTCGCTGGAGGCGGTTGTTTTTTCGTAGTCCTTGCTGTTCCGTCGATGTCGGGCCAGCCAGGCGAAAGTTCGTTCCACGATCCATCGCTTCGGCAATACCACAAACCCTTTTAGGCCGACTGGCCTGAGCACCGTTTGTAGAATCCAACCAAACGTTTCCCAGGTCCAATCGGGCAACCCTGATCGACCGTACGCGAAGTCGCCAAACACAATCTTGATTCGCTTGAATTGCTCGCCCAGCTTGTCCATTACCCATTCGGCTCCGTCCTGGTCCTGCCAATCCGCGCTATGAACGACTATCGCGAGCAACAATCCGAGCGTATCGACCGCCACATGACGCTTGCGGCCCGTGATTTTCTTGGCCGAATCGTAGCCCCTTTCTTCACCTCCTTCGGCCGTGCGAACCGATTGGCTGTCGATGATCGCTACCGTGGGTGTCGACTTCTTGCCTGCCGCTTTGCGTGTTTTGGCTCGCAACGCATCATGAATCTTCTGCCACGTGCCATCATTTCTCCAACGCCAGAAGATGCCGTAAACCGTACTCCAATTCGGAAAGTCCTTAGGCAGCATCCGCCACTGGCAGCCCGTGCGGACGACGTACAAGATCGCGTTGATGATCCGCCGGCGGTCAATCGGACGACGTCCGAACTGCGAACGTGCTGGCAACAACTGACGAAGCAATTGCCATTGTCGATCGGTGACATCACTGCCATACTTCCTTTCCGTTTTCATGCTACGGCTCCTTCCTCAGGCTGCTAACCAAAAGAGGGAGCCGTAGCTGTTTTTCTTTAATCAGGCAATTTCAAAACACGTTCTTAGACCTGACCTATGCCACTGCAAACAATCTCATCCAATCGAGCGGAAGAATCGAAGGGCTCGCCATCTATCCCAACGAAACCATGCGTTTATGGGATTTCAATTACAGTTCCCCGATCCCGATCTCTGTTAGAAAATCGATGTCCATCGCTCCCTCCGGTTCACTTCGCCTGGTGTTCGAAGACGACGAGTGGGGTTCCACGCTGCACTTCGCCCCAGGCATCCAAGTGAGACTCAACGGCACCCTCGAGTTACTACTGGACGACGAGGCCGACGTCAGCTCGCTGGTCGGCACCAGCTTCCAGGTGTTCGACTGGACGGGGGTCACCCCGAATGGCGAGTTCGATTACCTCAAGCTTCACCCGAACACCACCTGGGACACCAGCCAGTTGTACAACACCGGCTACGTCACACTCACCTCCGCAGTGCCCGAACCAAGCGCCTGGTTACTCGCGTTGCTAGCCATCGGGCTGACGCTCGTGCGGCGGTCGGGTCGCTAGTTGGTTTATTGCGATGCTGGGCTGCTCGACGTGTTGCCTCGCAAACTCGCTTGCTAAACGGAGCCTTTGCCATGAGAGCATTCTCGTTCGTGCTGATGGTTGCACTCCATGTGTTTGGGGCTGCATCAGTTGCTAGCGCTGAGAAGCATGCGAGCGAGCCAGCGATGGCGGCGGAAGTGAAGTCGGCCTTGGAATGGCTTTCGGCCGACACGGAAACCTTTGTCGTCGCAAAAGGGCCGTTGGTGTTGTTCCCTACCACAGAGAACGAAGAATCAACGTCCGATTATCGCGACATGCCCAGCTTTCTGTTTACCGCGAGCAAAGAGGGCAAGCTGCAAGACATCCTTGGGCAAAGCCTCCGCGGCAAGCCAGCCCTTTTCGCGATCGAAGGGAGTCGAAACTTTCACCCCCTGCCGGAACCAGACAGCGACTTCCTGCAACTGGGCATGATTCATTTCGAAGGCTGCCAGTTTCTGTTTTTCGACAACAAACTGCAGGCGGAGGTCGCAGAGGCCTTTCAACATTGCCTTACCGAAGCGAAACAACAGAAGCAAATCGCTGGAAAGTCCGTTGCCATCTTCCATGGGAAGAAGAAAGGGGACGGACGGCAGCGGCTGCTGGCCCACCCGCAACCCAACCTGCTTGTGTGTGCGACCGACGAGGCCTACCTAGCCGAAGTACTGAAGCGGATGGCAGCCAAAACCCCAAACGCTCGACGAGCACTCCCGATGGAGCTGCCCGAATGGAAGTGGGTGGATACCGTAGCGGAAGTCTGGGGACTTCGCCACTACGCGCGTCCTCAACCGCCGAGCGATCCCACTTCCCCACTAGGCGGTACAAGTTCGACGGACCGTCTCCACGATCCCGCTGCGATCGGCCTTGTGTTGGCCTACAACGCCAAATCGGAGTTGGTCGTGCATTACCTCACCAAAGCGAACGATGCTGCTGTGATTGCGTCGGAAGCATGGCAGTTTCCAGGCGAGACTTCTATCAAGATCACCCCGGCCGTCGAGGGAGTGATGAAGATCCAATTCCCCCGCAACTGCCAGAACCCAGCCATCGTCTATTTACTCATGCTCAGCCGAATTGGGCACGCGATTTATCTCTAGTGACACATGGCACCGCGATCGCACCAGGGACGCCAGAACCGGAACTACAGCTCCACCTCCAGTGAGGGATTCGTCGAACGGAGCAACTGCACACCTTCTTGCGTAACCTTACTTCCGCCAGCTTGTAGCAGACGCAAGTTCCGACACCACTTCAAGTGGACAAGCCCTTGATCGGTCACGTTTGTCTTCTCTATCAAAAGTGTTTCGAGCGTTTCAATTTGGGCGATCACTTCCAAGCCCTTATCAGAAATGGGAGATCCGCAAAGATCCAATATTCTCAAGTTGGTTTGCTTTAAACCCGACAACTCAGTTCCCGTCGCAGGCGTTCCACTCAGCATGAGATACTCAAGGTGATGGAGGCTGCCAACTTGCTCAAAGAAGTAGGGATGCAACTCATCCGGTGTGATTCTCAGACCTCTCAGATCTTGGAAGCTCAGGACCGTACGCACATCCTTCTCGTTGAGTGCCTTCCCATATACGCCAAGCATGGAGATAGAAGAACCAGACGTTCCACTCTCGATAAAGTGCAATTTCCACTGGTCCATTTCCTCTCGCGCGACTCCCTCCGAATCGTAGTAGTAGCTCCACCCCCACGTGACATCCCCTCCCTGCAAGTTCATCGAATGCTGCAGTGCTTGCAAACGGGTCTCATCACGCTTTTCGCGGTATAGATTGACGAGCAGAGGGCATAGACAGAGTCCCACAATGACCAGCAGGAGTCGTCGGACGAGGTGGCGAGGATGAGTTTGACGTCGCATGACGCGATGCAGTTCCAGAGCTTGGCAGACGACAGCCGGCCGAACCTAACCTCAAATCGGCCATCTAGAGTGTAAGTTCTATCGGAAAACCTAACCAGATTATTGCCCACTCCCAAAGTTTTCGCTCGCAATTGGCCACCTATAGTGGTCTAATGAACACGCATTAATGACTGTCGGCCATAAGCTATCGGCTGTTGGCTTTTTAGTAATTGGAGGTGATTGAGATGTAACGTTTTTTATATGCCAAACGGCCTTGTTGACTAACTCCACTCGAACTGTGGAAGCCCGAGTTGGGTGAATTGATTGATGATTTTACAGCGCAAGCGGGCTTCCGTTTGTTGGTTTTCGAATACTCGGTTTTTGAGATGGCTCCCAAAGCTTTGTTTCACTCGGTACATGGTCGTTTCCGCCAAGCTTCTACGATGATAGCCCACTTCCTCTTTCCAACTCCTACGCCCCTTGCGTCGAATCTGACGAATTGCCTCGTCCCGGGGCAAAGGCTCCTCCGCAGAGTTGCCATGTTGTTTGATCTTGGCGTTGTGCTGCGGCGGAATCACCGGCTCAATGCCTTCGGATTCCAGCCCTTCATAAACCTTCCACTTGTCGTAACTACCGTCGCCGTGAAACTTTTTTACGGGCTGCTCCACCTGCTCCAGCATTTCGGGAACCGCATCGGCATCGTGGCAACTGTTCTCGGTCAAAATCTCCGCCACAATCTCGCGGGTGTCAGGATTCACCGACAAATGCAGCTTCCGCCATGTCCGCCGCTTCGACTTGCCATGCGTCCGCATCTTCCATTCGCCCTCGCCAAACACTTTCATGCCGGTGCTATCCACCACGATATCGATGTCGCCCCTCTTGTTAGCGATATCGAGCGAAACATTCAGCTTGCTGGCTCGCTTGGCGAGCGAAGAATAATTGGGAATCGCTGCCTCGACGCCCAACATCGCCACCAGCGAGCGGCCGAATCCCTCAGTCTGCCGATAGGGAAGTTTCAGCAGTTCGCGAATCGTCAGCAAGCACTCGATCGCCGTATCGCTGAAGACAAAAGGGCGACCGACTTTTGTCTGGTCGTTAGGATGTTCCCAGTTCTCCAACGCCTCGTCGCTAAACCAAATAGTGATGTTTCCACGCTCGATGAGCGACTTGTTATACTCCTTCCAGTTCGTGACTTTGTAGGTTCGTTTTTCTTTCGTAGCCATGTTCGATCTCCGTAAAAAAGGTACGTGGTTCCATTCCACGTTAGTTTTTACGGAGGTTTGTGACTAATTGTTCAACAAGGCCATGCCAAACTATTAGCGATGCGCTGGCGGATGGTTGCTGGCGTGCGGGTTCGCTGCTGCGCGTGTGGCAAAGCTGTAGGCTTTAGGCTGCAAGCGGTAGGCTAGATCTTTCAGTCGCTGGAAGCTCCCTCAAGATGACATATCTACTCCCAACTCCCAACTCCCAACTCAAAATAGTTACCCACCCATGGGAATCTATTTTGGGTAACTATCGCGGAGGTGTTGATGCAACTTGTTACCTATCAACGACTTGCGATTGATTCCCATCGCGAAAATAGATTCCCACTCGATGCGTTTTGGGAAATGGGAATCTATTCGAGCGCGAAAACCACTGGTTTTGTAGAGTCATCGCAGATTCAATTTTCCCATCGGTGGGTAAATTGGGAATCTATTCGCCGGAGGGGCGTTTAGTAGGTGGGGTAATGGGTGCTGCGCGAGTGATAGCATTCGCTGCAGTTAGGTCCCGTTCACCGACCTTGCCCGCGATGGTGCGGGTTCCTATACTCGCCGCCCGCGCAGGTTCTGTGCGTGATGCTCGCTTATCCCCCCTCCACGGACGGAGAACATGATGAAATCCCGACGTAGCCAAGCCTTGAACTTTGCTTGGACCTGCTTCGTTTGCCTGACCTCGAGCTTTGCGGTTGCCCAGCAGCCGGGTAGCTGGCAGTCGTCGGTCACGAGCCGGTACGCCGATCCATCGAGTGCTTCTGGTCCGGCAGCGGGTGGGGTGCCGAGCATTCCGCCGCTGGCGCCGCTCGATTCGAGTCTATCGAGCGACTTCGGTGCGATCCCATCGCAGCCGAACGCGGGATCGAACTTGCCGGCAGCGACTCCGAACTCCCCAGCACCGGCGACAACCGCTCCGGTTTCGGCCACTCCGGCTGCCATGCAACCGGCTCCAGGCACGCCACCGGCGAACAATATGCAACCAGCGAATGCAAACAACATGGTACCTGTGACTGGCAACCCACCGACGCGGGCGCGGGTCACCAAAGGTAGCGGCACCTTGCCGCGCGACCATGGTCAGGTTTGGCGCGAGTACGACATCAGCCCTTACACTTCGCGGGTGCAAAACAACCAGAAGCCAGAGCAGGCGGTGGTCGATTGGATTCTTCGCGAAACGGGATACGAAGCCTGGCACAGCGAACCGCTCGGCATTTTGAGTGCGAGTCGCGAAACCTTGAAGGTGTATCACACGCCGGAATTGCAAAGCATGGTCGCAGATATTGTCGATCGATTCGTCAACCAGCAGGCGCAGAGCGATGCGTTTTCGCTCCGCGTGGCCACGGTGAAGAGTCCCGACTGGCGAGCCAAGGCGTTGCCGCTGATGACTCCAATCAACGTGCAATCGCCAGGCGTGCAGGGCTGGATCATGGCTAAAGAGAATGCGGCCGCGCTGCTGGCCGACCTGACTCGTCGCAGCGACTACCGCGAATACAATTCGCCGACCCAACTGGTGGGCAACGGACAAGCGATCACTATCAGTACCATGCGGCCGCGCCCTTACATCAAGGGAGTGATTCCTACGCCGAACGTCTGGCCGGGATTCCAGCCGGAGCAGGGTCAACTCGAAGAAGGTTTCGCGTTGGACTTCAGTCCGCTGTTGTCGCTCGACAAAACCACCTGCGACACGGTAATCAAGCTTCGGCTGCATCAGGTAGAAAAGATGGTGCCGGTGACGCTCGACATTCCGACCCCAGTGGCACAGAACCAGCGGATGGAAGTGCAGGTACCGCAAGTGACCATGGCGAACCTGCACGAGCGGTTCCGCTGGCCGACCGGTCACGTGCTGCTGCTGTCGATGGGCGTGATTGGCACGCCGGGTCCGACCCGCGACAATTCGATTACCAGCGCGTTGCCGATGTTCAAAACGGCTCCGCGGGCCGACGCTTTGCTGTTCATCGAGGCCAAGGGTAGCGTGTTGCCACCCGCAGCGCCGAACGCCCCGGTGTCGACGGCCAACCGCAATCCAGCGACATTCCAAGGTCGATATTGATACAATCTTAGCGCCCAGCAGTCCCTTGCCGGATGGTGTTCGGTTTGAAAACCGAGGGAAGCTGGAGCAATGAGGCGGATAGTCCCCTCCGCGAAAGGGGGGCGATTTGATATGTTGCCGAGGTTATGAGCACTTCCCAAGAAAATAATCGGCGTGTGGTAATCACCGGAATCGGGTTGGTTTCGCCACTGGGTAGTTCACTGGACACGGTCGGCGAGGCCCTGGCTACCGGCAAAAGTGCCGTGGTGGCCTGCGATACCTTGCCTGAAGCCGAAAGCTTGCCGCTGCGTTACGCAGGCGAGTGTCGGCAGTTTACCGGCCACATCGACGACTTCGGCGAGTTGCCGAAAGAGAAGAAAAAGTCGATTCGCAAAGCCCTGAAGGTGATGTGCCGGGAAACGCAGATGGCCGTGGCCGCAGCCGAGCTAGCGGTTGCCAGCGCCGGTATCGAGAGCGACACGCTCGAGCCCGAGCGGTCGGGCATCGTGCTGGGTAGCGACTACATGCTGACGCTGCCGGAAGACTACGTGGATGGCATCAAGAAATGCACCGGCGAGTCGGGCGAGTTTGAATTCGGCGACTGGGGCACGACCGGGCTGGGGCAAATGACCCCGCTCTGGATGCTGAAGTACCTGCCGAACATGCCGGCCAGCCATGTGGCAATCCTCAACGACCTGCGTGGTCCGAACAATTCGCTCACGCTCCGCGAGGCCGCGTCGAACGCCGCCGTCGGCGAGGCGTTTACCACCATCGCCCGCGGGCACGCCGACTTCATGCTCGCCGGAGCGACCGGCACACGCATCTTGCCGATGCAAGCGATCCACGCGATGCAGACCGAAGAGCTGGCCACGGAGGATTGCGATCCGGCGACCGCGAGTCGCCCGTTTGCTGCCAATCGCATCGGCATGGTGGCCGGCGAGGGTTCCGGCGTGCTGGTGCTCGAAGAACGCTCGAAGGCCGAAGCCCGCGGAGCAACCATCTACGGCGAGATCGTTGGCATTGGCTCGAGCATGGTGGCCGACCGCCAGTTGCACGGCAACACCAAGCAAGCACTCATCAATGCGATCAAGGCCTGCTTGCGGGACTCGAAACTCGCCCCGGGCGACATTGGTCACATCAACGCGTATGGACTCGGCACCAAAGAATGCGACGCCGACGAGGCAGCCGCGATTCGCGAAGCACTCGGCGACGCAGGCTCGACGGTTCCGGTGACCGCGCTGAAGAGCTACTTCGGCAACCTCGGCGCCGGCAGCGGCGTGGTGGAACTCGCTTGCAGCCTGCTTGCAGCAAAGCAAGGCAAACTGCCGGCAGTGCTCAACTGTGCGGAGCCTGATGCGGAGTGCGGTTTGAAGATCGCCACGGCCAACGACTCGCCTGGCAGCAGCTTCCTGAAGCTGAGCGTTACGCCGCAAGGGCAAGCCAGCGCGCTAGCGATTCTGCTGACTTAGGTTTCGGGCGAATCCCAGCGAAAACGTTTGGGAAATGGCCGCCAAGCCGGTAGAGTAGGTGCAGTGTTCACCACCTGCTCACCCACCAGGCGCTATGATGATTCGCTCGCCGATTTGCCTACTGCTGCTGGTTAGCTGGAATCTACTAGCTTCGCTTGCTGTCGCCGAAACAGTGGATGTGTACCTGCTCGGCGGGCAGTCGAACATGCAGGGTATCGCGAAGGTGAAGAACCTGCCGGACGACGTGCCGCGGGAGATTCCTCACACGTACTACTTCAACGGCAAAGAGTTCGAGCCGCTGGTTTTGGGCAAGACGCTCAACTCCACCCGGCCTGGCGAGTTCGGCCCCGAGGTGGGCTTCGCCCTCGAAACTGCGACCGCGGAGCGGCCGATCTACCTGATTAAGTACCATGCGAGCGGCATGCCACTCCACCATGGCTGGCACGGCAACCAATGGCAAGGTGGCGAACCCACGCCGAACCGGCGGAACTTCTACGCCGGCCTGTCGGCTGACGACGAGAACCAAGGCACGCTCTACAAGCAGATGACCAAGCTGTTTCGCCAAGGCATCGACAAGCTGCAAGCCGATGGCCACACCCCGCAGGTGCGCGGCATGCTGTGGATGCAAGGCGAACAGGACAGCAAGCACGAACTCTCGGCAACCACCTACGCTGCGAACCTCGAGCGTTTGCGGGATCGGACTGCCGAGGACCTAAAGCTCACCGAGAAGCTGCCGCTGGTGTTCGGGCAGGTGCTTCCGCACGAGCCGGCGCTGCCGCGGTTTACGCATCGCACCGAGCTTCGTGCACAGATGCAGGCGGCCGACGCCGAATCCGCCGAGCCCGAAGCAATCGAGCGGGTGCGGATGGTCTCGACCGACGACTGCCCGCTGCTCGGCGACACCGTGCATTACGACGCCGAAGGGCAGCTTCGCTTAGGGCGGAAGTTTGCCGCAGCGATGGCCGGCGAACTCGCGGAGGAGCATTCTCCGTAGCCGGGCCTTGGCCAGCTTTCTCGCCCCCCCCTGCCCCGCCTGCAGCGAGCGTTGCGTTCGGTAAAAAGCGAGCGAAGCGCCTGGCAGTCACGGATTCCCCCGGTTGACTCACCCCCATTTGCGGGCTATCCTAACGGATTACCGCTGGATTTAAGTGCTGAACCTATATAGGGTTCCGTCAACATATCGACGCTCAGCCTTCCAGCGAGTGTACAACCTGCCACAACCCGACAACTCGAATTGCCTCGCGCGGTAGGCGAATAGGCCGCGGGAACGGAAATCACCATGAACGCTAACGAAGTGCTACGAATCGTCGACGCGATCCATCGCGATAAGAACATCGAAAAAGAAATCGTGTTCGAAGGTATCGAAGCCGCGTTGGTGTCAGCCGCCAAGAAACACTACGGCGAAGAGTCGGACATCACGGTCAACATCGACCGCAAAGATGGCACGATTCGCGCTAATATCAACGGCGAAGAGCTTGATTCCGAAGAAGCGGTCGGCCGAATCGGTGCCCAGACCGCCAAGCAGGTGATGATCCAAAAGATCCGCGAAGCGGAACGCGACGCCCTGTTCGACGAGTACGAGGAACTGCTGAACCACATGGTCAGCGGCATCATTCAGCGCTACGAAGGTGGAGCTGCCACGGTGGCCCTGACCAACGTCGAAGCCATCCTGCCCCGCAGCGAGCAGATTCCAGGCGAAACGCACCACGCTAACGAACGCGTGCGGGCTACCGTATACGAAGTTCGCAAAGCTGGCAGCCGGGTGAAAGTGATCCTCAGTCGCCGGTCGCCGAGCCTGGTGCAGCGATTGTTCGAGCAGGAGATTCCCGAAATCGCCGACGGCGTGATCGAAGTTCGTGGCATTTCCCGCGAGCCGGGCTATCGTTCGAAGGTGGCCGTCTCGAGCAGCGATGCCCGAGTCGACTGCGTCGGCGCTTGCGTCGGCGTTCGCGGTAACCGCATCAAGAATATCGTCGACGAACTGGCTGGCGAGCGAATCGACATTGTCCGCTGGGATGAAGACCTCGAAGTCCTGATTCCCAACGCCCTGTCGCCGGCGACAGTCGAGCAGGTGATCTTGTGCAAAATGCTCGGTCGGGCGATCGTGCTAGTGAGCGAAGATCAGCTATCATTGGCCATTGGTCGCCGTGGCCAAAACGTCCGCCTGGCGAGTAAACTGTCGGGCTGGGACATCGAAATCATGACTCAGGAAGAGCTGGCCGAATCGATCGACCGCGCGGTCGAAGGCTTCAGCCAACTCGAGGGCATGGCGATCGAACTGGCCGAAAAGCTCGTAGAAGAAGGCTTTTTGAGCTACGACGACCTGTCGATCATCGAGCCCGACGACCTGATGCAGATGGGCGGCCTGAGCGAAGAACAAGTAAACTCGATCGTCGAACAAGCAGAAGAACGGGCCGAAGCTGCCGAAGAAGCCGCTGCCGAGGCTCGCCGTCAAAAGCGGGAACAGGAACGACTCGAAGCCGAAGTAGCGGAAGCCGAAGCTGCCGCGGCTGAGGCTCGGGGAGACTCCTCCGAAGACGACACCCCCGAAGAGGGGGGTACTGCCGAGGAGGCCACGGAACCCACCGAAGGCGAAAGCACCGATGCCGAGACCGCCCCGGCTGAAGGTGAAGAAGCAGAGAAAACCGAGGCGGACGCTGGACAAGCCCCCCCTCAGTAGTCGATAACACAGGGCTTGGCGGCATGTGATTTTTGGGCACAGCCCGGGCCGGCGACGCCATCTCTCGTTCAATTCAACGAGGTGTGGCAACGCCGGCTGGTCTGGCCATGGTTAATAAATGTCCATCCGCAATCATCACACGGGAGACGTGGCAAATGATTCGGTAACGGTAGTGAAGCCCGCGGACATGCGGGCCGATTGGAGAAACCATTTTGGCGGTTCGCATTTACGCGCTCGCAAAAGAGCTAAAGCTCGACAGTAAAGAACTGGTGGATATCTGCACGCGTGCAGGCATCCCCGGCAAAGGTTCTGCGCTGGCCAGTTTGACCGAAGGGGAAGTCACCAAGGTCAAACAATATCTCAACGGTGGCAACGACAAGTCGCCCAAAGCCTCGTCGTCTACGAAGGCTCCTCCGGCGATGGAACGCCCCAAAGCACCTGGTTCCGCGAACGAGCGGATGAAGGTGATTGTAACCCCCAGGGCCACTAGCCCTCTCGAAGCGGTCAAAGCAGCCCGCTTGGCGGAAGAAACCGATCCAGAATCGGAATTCGTCGAAGAGACTGCGGTCGAGCAAGAGTCGCAGGATCAACCGACAGCCGAGGTCGAAGAGACCGCGTCGGAACCCACCGAAACGACTGCTCAAGAACAGCCGACCGAAGAAACTCCCACTGCCGAAGCCAAATCGCAGGAGTCGAGCACCAGCGGAGCTGCCGAACAGAAGCAGCCCGAAAGCTCGCCTGAAGATACCAAGAGCGAGCCCGGATCGGGACCGCTAGCCGGTATGTTGCGTCGCGAGGACTACATTGGTCCTGGTGGTGCTGCCGCTGGCAAGCCGCCGGTAGTCGGTCGCACGAACAAGCCAAAGCCGAAGCGTGAGGGTGGTTCTCAGAATCGCGCTCGCCCGGCCATCAAGCTGGCTCCCATTCCCGCTCCGACCGAAGCTAACAAGCCGAAGCCGAAGAAGAAGGAAGAAGCCAAGGCCCTGAAGCCCGACATGAAACTGCCCGCCGAAGTGCTGGGTGGTAAAGCGGGTAGCAAGCCGCTGGCAGCTCACCTTCGTAAGGCCGAACGCAGTCTCGAAGCCGAACGCGCCCGCAAGACGGGTGGCACCTTCATCGACGGCGGCGGCACCGACGACGACAGCAAAAACAAGGGCAAAGGCAAAGGGCCTAAGGGTAAAGGAGAATCCGACGGTCGCACCATGCTCGGCGGTCGCGAGCAACGGCAACTCAACCGCCGGCGTTCGAATCGCAAGGGCGACGAGGACGATTCATCGAATCGCGGTTCTCGGCGGACCATCCGTCGGACGAATCGTAAGAGCGGCACCAGCTCGGCAGCGCCCCGTAAGGGACGTGTCACCGTGCAGCTCCCCTGTACGGTTCGCGATCTCAGCGAAGCGGCCGGTATCCCCGCCATGCAGATTCAGCGAGTGCTCATGCAAGAAGGCGTGATGGCTCGTATCAACGACAGCATGGACGAGGATCTCACCGAATTCGTCGCGGCCGAACTCGGCCTGGAAGTCAACTTCGCTCAAGCGGTGACGCTGGAAGACGAACTGCTGGCCTCGATTCGCGATGCCGAGGATCCCGAAGATCAACTGCAACCGCGTCCGCCGGTGATTACCTTCCTGGGTCACGTCGACCATGGGAAAACCTCGCTGCTTGACCGCCTGATTGGGATCAACGTGGTAAGCGGCGAAAGTGGTGGTATTACCCAGCACATTCGTGCGTACCAAATCGAAAAGGATGGAGCCGGCATTTCGTTCGTCGATACGCCTGGTCACGAAGCCTTTACCGAGATGCGTGCCCGCGGTGCCAACGTGACCGACATCGCCGTGCTGGTGGTGGCGGCCGACGACGGCGTGATGCCTCAAACCGAGGAAGCGATCAGCCATGCCAAGGCGGCCGATGTGCCAATCGTGGTCGCGCTGAATAAGATCGACATTCCTGGTATCGACCCCATGAAAGCCATGGCCGACCTGTCGGCCAACGGCCTGCAACCGAGCGAATGGGGCGGCGACATCGAAGTGGTGAAGACCAGTGCCATCACCGGCGAAGGCATGGACGACCTGCTCGAAACCCTGCTCACGGTTGCCGATCTGAACGAGTACAGAGCCAACCCGAATCGCAATGCCTTGGGTACTTCGCTGGAATCCCAGCAAGAGTCCGGGCACGGCGTCGTGGCCAAGGTCATCGTGCAGAACGGTACCCTACGTGTCGGCGACGTCGTCGTGTGCGGCGACGCTTATGGTCGTGTGCGGGCAATGTTCGATACGCTCAACCCCGAACTGGCCATCGAAGAAGCGGGTCCAAGTACCCCAGTGAATCTGCTCGGCTTCAACACGGCCCCGGCCGCTGGTGAGCACTTCTACGTGCTCGACGATATTGCCAAGGCTCGTGAGCTGGCTGAGTCGCGCGAAGACCAAGCTCGCCGCGATTCGCTCGGCAGTACTGGTCCGGTGCATGTGACGCTCGAGAACTTGTTCGATCGCCTGGGTCATTCCGAGGAAGTGCAAACGCTGAACTTGATTCTGCGTGCGGATGTGCGTGGTTCGATCGAAGCGATCCAGAAGGAACTCACCAAGCTCGATCACCCCGAGGTCAAGCTCAAGTCGCTGCTCTCCACCGTGGGTGGTGTAACCGAAGGCGACGTGCAACTGGCTGCTGCCTCGGACGCGGTGATTCTGGCCTTCAACGTGGTACCCGACGAAAAGGCTCGCAGCCTGGCCGACAAGCTCGGCGTGCAGATTCGTCGCTACGACGTGATCTACAAGATTACCGACGACTTAAAGCTCGCCCTCGAAGGCATGCTGAAGCCCGAAGAGCACGAAGTGGAACTGGGCCGCGCCCTGGTGCAACAAGTGTTCAAGATCAGCCGCATCGGCACCGTTGCCGGTTGTCGCGTGCTCACTGGTACCGTCGAACGCAACGCCCGTGCTCGGGTGATTCGCGACAGCACCGTGATTGGCGACTACTCCCTCGATACGCTGCGTCGCGAAAAGGACGATGCGAAGGAAGTTCGCGAAGGCTTCGAGTGTGGTATCAAGCTCACCGGCTTCAACGATGTGAAGGAAGGCGACTTGTTCGAAGTGTACAAGGTGGAGGAGATCGGCCGCACGTTCGACAACTAGGCGAGCCGGTTGGTCGATCGCCGATCGCCCTGCCAGTCTCCCTCCGCGTTTAACCCCGTGCGCAAGTACCCATGTCGTCGCGTCGAGTCCTAAAAGCCGCCGAAGCCATCCGCGAAGTCGTGAGCATGGCGATCCTCACCGACCTGCACGACCCTCGTATCGAGGACGTCACGGTCACCTACGTGGAAGTTACGCCCGACATGCGAGGTGCCACGGTGCACGTCTCGGTGATGGGCAGCGAAGCCAAGCAACGGACCTGCTTGCGCGGACTACAAAGTTCGGCCGGTTATCTGCAGTCGAAGATTGCCCAACGGATTGACACCCGGTACACTCCGCGGCTGAAATTCGAGCTGGATCAAGGCGTGAAGAAGTCGATTGCGATCTCAAAAATGCTCAACGAAGTGCTGCCCGATGAGGCAGGCGAGATCGTCGACGACCCACCCGATTCGGCGAACGAAGAATAGCAAGCTATTCTTTTAGGCCAATTGCTCGCGGGGGCAAATTGGCACCCTGGCAATAACTGATAGAACGCACACCTCACGACTGCATAAACCCTACAACCTTACCGGTTGAGGCAAACCAAGCATGGCAACACAGAATCGCGGCACCCGCATCACCAAGCTGCTGGGGCAAATTAAAAAGCACTACAAGCCGGTGACTCCCCCTCCGAGTCGTACCCTGCTCGAGCATTTGCTGTTTGCCTGCCTGCTGGAGAACTCGCCGTACGAGGCTGCCGAAACAGCCTTTCAGAAACTGCAAACCGAGTACTTCGATTGGAACGAAGTGCGGGTGAGCACCAAGCGTGAGCTCGCCGAAACATTGAGCGAACTGCTGGATGGCGACAGCGCGGCAGAACGCCTGAAGCGGACACTGCACAGCGTGTTCGAGTCGGTGTACTTGTACGACTTGGAACACCTGAAAAAGCAGAATCTTGGCCAGGCAACCAAGACTATCGAAAAGTACGAAGGCACCACCCCCTTCACCGTGGCGTACGTTACGCAGCATGCTTTGGGGGGACACGCGATTCCGGCCAATCAAGGGCTGCTGACCGCCTTCCTGGTGTTCGACATCATCAGCGAAAAAGAAGCCAAAGACTGGCACATCCCTGGACTCGAACGAGCGGTGCCGAAGACCAAAGGCATCGAGATGGCCACGATCCTCCACCAACTGGGGGTTGAGATCGGCAAGAACCCCTACGGCACAACCGCCCGCAAGACACTGCTCGCGATCGATGGCGATTGCAAGTCGCGGTTGCCGAAGAAGCCCGCGCCGCCTGAACCTGAGCCAGAGCCCGAACCAGCTTCGCCGAAGAAGAAGGTGGCAAAGTCGGCCGCTGGCAAGACCGCCAAGAAGAAAGTGGCCTCCGCCGACGGCTCCGGCCTCAAGAAGAAGGTGAAGAAGGTCAAGAAGAAGGTCGTCGAGAAGTCGCCCTCCCCGGAGGTTGATGGCCCGAAAAAGAAGGTGAAGAAGGTTAAGAAGAAGGTCGCCAAGAAGACGACCAGTTCTGAGACCAAAGCGAAGCCGACCAAAAAAACCAAGACCAGCAAGAAGATCGCGAAGCGCAAGCCTCGATAAGCGCGGCCGTGTTTACACTGGCTCGCTAAGTCCCCTGTTACTCGATTCCTCCCCTCAGACCCCCGACGAAATCCTTTAACATGGCAGGACATTCGCACTGGGCCAATATCGCTCGTAAGAAATCAGCCGTCGACTCGAAGCGAGGCAAGCTCTGGAGCAAGCTCTCCAAGGCGATCATCGTCGCGGCCAAAATGGGTGGCGGCGATCCCGATGCCAACCTCAAATTGCGCTACGCGATTAACGACGCCAAAGCGGTGTCGATGCCGAAGGACAACATCGAGCGGGCCATCAAAAAGGGAACCGGCGAACTCGACGGCGGCAACCTCGAAGAAGTGCTCTACGAAGGCATCGGCCCTGCGGGGGTCGCGGTGTTGTGCGAGATCCTCACCGACAACCGCAATCGCACCGCTCCCGAGATCCGCAAGATCTTCGAAGTCTGCGGAGGCAAGCTCGGCGCAACTGGCTGTGCAGCGTGGACGTTCGATCGTAAAGGCGTGATCGTCATCTCCGATGACAAGACCGACGAAGAGTCGCTAATGGAAATCGCCATGGAAGCCGGCGGCGACGACGTACGGCACGACAACGGCGAGTTCGAAGTAGTCTGCGAAGTCGACACCTACTCGGCTGTCTGCGATGCGATTGAAGCGGCCGGCATCGAAACCGAAAGCCGCGCGATCACCTGGATGCCGAAGGACTCTATCGACCTGGGCATCGACGACGCTCGTAACGTGCTGAAACTGATGGAACGCCTGGACGATCACGACGACGTGCAGAGCGTGGCCGCCAATTTCGACATCTCCGACGACATCATGGAAGCGATCGAAGCCGAGGGTTAACCACCCCTTCCGCGGTGTGTTGTCGCCTGTTTCGGCGACTCGATTCGCAGCAGCATTCGTCCGGTGCTAGAATTGCACAAGTGGTATTCCCATTTTGTGCCTGTCAGGAGCTCCGAGATGAGTCGCTCAATTTCGTGTTTGGTATCCGCATTGTTATTCACCTGTGTCGCCACAACTGCTCAGGCGGAGGATGGATGGACATCGATGTTCAACGGTAAGACTCTTGCCGGTTGGACCCAAAAGAACGGTACCGCAACCTACCGCGTCGAGAACGGCGAGATCGTCGGCACCACCGCCAAAGGCAGCCCCAACTCGTTCCTCGGCACGGTCAGGAACTATCGCAACTTCGAGATGGAGTTCGAGACCAAGGTCGACAACCGCTTGAATTCCGGCGTGCAGATTCGTTCGCAAACCGACGACAAGCCCGGCAAGAACTCGGTGTACAATCCTGGACGCGTGAACGGTCCGCAGGTTGAGATCGAAGCGAGCGGCGCAGCCGGCGCGGAAGCTGGTTACATCTATGGCGAAGCGACCGGCCGCGGCTGGCTGATTCCGCAAGACAAGCTGATCCCCCTCAAGCACTTCAAAGATGGTGAGTGGAATCACTACCGCATCGTCGCTCAAGGCCCCCGCATCCAAACATTCATCAATGGTGAACCTGTCGCCGACCTTACCGACGAAGAGACCTACCAAAAGTACTCGTGGGGTTTCATCGCATTGCAGGTCCACGCGATTGGCCAGAACGAAGGCCCTTACGAAGTGCGTTGGCGGAACCTGAAGATCCGCGATCTCGAAACCGAAGAGCTTCACTAAGCCCTTCTCGCTTTTCCACGACTTAAGGAATGCACCATGCGGCGTTGCGCGCTGTTATTGTTGCTGGCGGTCGCGCTGTCGAACAGCGCGGCGGCCAAGCAGCCGAATATCTTGTTCTGCCTGGCCGACGACTGGGGATGGCCCCACGCAACCGGGTACGGCGACCAGGTAGCCCGCACGCCGGCTTTCGATCGCCTGGCTCGCGAAGGGGTGATGTTCCGCCGAGCGTTCATCTCGAGTCCCTCGTGCACGCCGAGTCGCAATGCAATCCTGACCGGGCAGCAGTTCTATCGGCTCGACCAGGGAGCCAATTTGCACAGCACGCTCGCCCCTGAGCATCCCAATTTCATGTTCCTGCTTCGCGAAGCGGGCTACGAGATCGGGCACTGGCGCAAAGCGTGGGGGCCGGGCGACTTCAAAGCGATGGGGTACAAGGAGCATCCCTGCGGACCGGGCATGGCGTTCGACAAGTTCGTTGCGAATCGCGACAGCGACAAGCCCTTCTGCTTTTGGTTCGGCACCAGCGATCCACATCGTCCGTATAAGAAGGGAACCGGCAAAGAGGCTGGTTTCGACCTGGAGAAGATTCGCGTTCCGGAGTTCTATCCCGACACGCCGGAGATTCGCTCCGACATCGCCGACTATTACTTCGAGGTCGAGCGTTGGAACAAGGATGTCGCGGCGGCGATGGACTTGCTAGAGCGCGAAGGGGAGCTTGAGAACACCATCATCGTCATGACCGGCGACCATGGCATGCCGTTTCCCAGATGCAAAGGCAACCTCTACGACTGGGGGGCGCGGGTGCCGTTGGTCGTGCGGTGGGGCGAGCGGGTGCCAGCCGGTAAAGAGGTCGACCACTTTGCCTCGTTCACCGACATTGCTCCCACATTTCTCGAAGCCGCTGGAGTCGAAGTGCCCGACTCGATGTCTGGCAAGTCGCTGCTGCCGGTGCTATCGACCGGGGCCGATCTACCCGCTTCCGAGAGCCCCGAATTCATCGTGTATGGCCGCGAGCGTCATACACCAGCACAGGCGATGCCCTCGCTCGACGGCTACCCCGCCCGGGCGATTCGCACCGATCGCTGGCTGCTCATCCTCAATCTGGTGCCCGATCGCTGGCCCGCCGGCGTAGCCGACGGAGCCACTCACCCGATGGATGAGTTCGCCGATTGCGACGAAGGGCCGACCAAGCGGTACTTGATGAAGCACCTAAGCGATCCGGAAGTGGCCAAGTTCTACCGCCTGTGCTTCGCCCGCCGACCGGCCGTGGAACTCTACGACTGCCAGGCGGACCCCGATCAGATTCACAACTTAGCGGCCGACGCCGAACACGCCGACGTAGTATTAGAACTCCGTCAGAAGTTGGTTGAGTATCTGAGAGAGACCAACGACCCTCGCTTTACTGGCGAGCACGTCGAGTTCGACCAGTACCCTTACCGCGCAGGCTACTTGCAGAAGTACATGCAAGAGCACGGGTATTGATCGGAGCGGCTTCGTGGTGTCCGCGCCGCGAACCGCAGGGACGGCTGCAAGATACGGCGGTGCCCAGCAAAGAGCTGCGTTGTTAAACCGGGTTCGAGAGTCAGGTTCACTCAGTGAAGCCAAGGGGGTAGTCTATGCGTTCCGCGAGATGAAACGACTGGGTTACTCGTTAGACGATGTGTCCCTCCACTATCGCGGAAACCAGGGCATGGACTTGATCTTCTCCAATGGTACTCGTCACGCGGTTGTTGAGGCAAAGCATGGCGCCTATCTCTCGTCGCTGAAGACCTATAGCGGGTTGCGCCAAGGGAGCCTTCGGTATAATGTCAGCCGGTTGAATAGGTACTTAGACTACGGTGATGGGACTCATAATGCGTTTGTCAATCAACTATTAAATGAGGCGGCGGCAGGCCAGTTGGAGAGTTTTGGAACTTTTTACCGGAGCGGTAGAATATTTGAACTACCTCCCGGATGGCCAACCGTCCCCGCTATTCAACGGTAGGAATGAAATGACGAAGAAAATCGATCAAATCCTGGCGAACCAAGCTGCCCATGCAGTCCGCAGCGAGATGGGCATGGCTGTTGCCAAAGAAAATGGCAACTATCAGCTTGCGGCATTCAATTGTGAGCAAGCGTTTGAATCAAGGCTGATGCAGGGATTGATTACCTGGCGATCCGGAGACAACCCGACTCAATACTTTGAGCAAGCTATCTCGCGTTTTGCCGAAGACTGGCAAACGCTGCAAGAAATCGACGGCAAATCGCCAAAGCTTTCGGACACTAGGTACGAGCAACTGTACTTTGTAGCCTACCTTGTCGATCAGCCATTGCCGTTCTCCGCTCAGTCGAATGCCGCAGAAGGAATGCAGTGTGATCGAAGGCTTGATGCGGTGCTGGGACAGTGGCTGTTCGATGGCTGGGACACGTCGCTGTGGAATTCAGGGATGGAGGAACTGAAGAGGAAGGGAAGCGAGCTTTCGGTAGAAACCTACGAGTTCTATAGGCAGCTAACTCAGGCCACCGAGCAGAACCTGCCACAACTCGCAGCCACAACCGACAAGCTGTTTCGGCGACGAAAGAAGGATGGTTTTTTCGCCGGAGGCGTCCGGACATCAGGGGGAGGCCCCGACAACGACATTACGGTCGATTATCGGTTTGCCGCTCTGGCGAAGCACGTCGGCAATGTTGGCGATAGCATCCATGCTTGGCGATGGTAACGCACCACCTACTGCTGGCTCCAAAATCTCCGTCGCGTCCTCAACCTTCCACACGTCGGGCAGGAACTGGTCAAGCTCGTCATGTGACGTCGTGCCGATTTTGGCCAGTACGCTGGTCAGATACCGCTGCGGATCAATGCCGTGGCGTTCGCAGCTGGCGATCAGCGACCATAACCGCGCATGGTTCTCGGCCGCTGCATCATTCCCGGCGAAGAGCCAATTTTTTCGACCCAGGGCGACACGTTTGAGAGCCCGTTCGCTGGCGTTGTTGTCGATGTTGAGGAAGCCTTGCGTCGTGTAGGTGTTGAGCGCGGTCCACTGGTTCTGGGCGTAGGTGATCGCCGTGGCCATTGGACTACGTGGGAGCACGACTTCCTCTTCGGCGTCGAGCCATAACTTGATGCGTTCGAGTACCGGCATGCTCCGCTCTTGGCGCAGCGCTAGACGCGCATCGTCATCGGATTCCTTCGCTTCACGCTCGACGGCATATAGCTTCGCAATGAGCGCCAGCATCTGCGTGGCCCGCTCTTCGTCGGAATCTTGCGCATCGTAGAACTTCCTGCGCGCATGCGCCCAGCAGGCGACTTCCGTCACGTTCTGAGAATGAAACATTCCGTCGTAACCGCCGTAGGCGTCCGCTTGCAGGTAGCCTTCGTATCCAGTGAGCCACTTGGCGGGACCATCACGTGATCGACTTGGCGTGTAGTCGTAAACCTTGTAAGGATTCTGTTCGTCTCCCAGGTAGCACCAGATGCGGCCCTTGCGGCATTGTTTCGCGCCGGGCGATTGGATCGGCACCGTGGTATCGTCCGTGTGGATCACTTGCGACTGTCGCACCCGCTCGGTCATCAACTCCACCAGCGGTGTCACCAGTTCTCCGGCACAACGCATCCAGGCACACATCGTACTGCGGGCAACGTGCACTTTCTGTCGCTCGAAGATGCGTTCCAGCCGATACAGGGGCAGATGATCGCCCAGCTTGCTGGTAATCACGTGGGCCAGCAGGCTTGGCCCCGGCAGCCCTTTTTCGATCGGCTGAGGAGGCTTGGCTGCCACGGCGATGTTTGGGTCGTAACCGTCGTGGTCGCATTTCGCACAAGCATACTTGTGCCGGATGTGCTTTAAGACCTTAAAACTGGCCGGGAAGTATTCGAGCTGCTCGCTGATCTCGGCCCCGATCCGGCAACGTTCGTTTCCGCAAGCGGGGCATGCCTTGCTATCGAGGTCATGCTCAATCTCGATCCGTTCCAAGTGTTCGGGCAGTTGCTGTCGGCCATGCTTGTCGCGATTCTTGATCCGGCGGGTGACAAGCTCTTCGCCCGACTCGTCTTCGATACTCGATTGGTTGAGCTTCGCGTCGTCGAGCTGTTGTCCACACAATAAGAGTTGTCGCGGATCGAACTTCTCACTACGAGGACCGTAGTAGCGACGAAGGATGGCAGCAACGGCTGCCTTCACAGCCTCTTCAATGGCCGCTTGCTTCTGGGCTTCAAAGCGTTCGGCTTCCGCCTCGCGTTCGCGACGTTCCTTAAGAATCAACTGCTTGAGAGCGGCAACGTCGTTCGGCAATTCATCCGTGATGACCGTCATGTGAACCGTTGTAATGCATGATGCGAAACACGCAAGACGAGTTTGCAAAAAAGTTCACGCACACTTGCGCTGCGAAACGCTCATGCCCGAAAGCAATCGCAACAACTGCTCGCAACTGATCTCAATGACGGGCTTGCCCGTGCGTGGGAACTGAAACTCGCCACGCTCCAGTCGCTTGTAGTAGATCGCCAATCCGTCGCGGTCCCACCAAAGCACTTTTACCAGGTGGCCGCCCTTTGTTGCGAAACACGAACAGGCTGCCAGAGAGCGGATCGTGCCCGAGAAAGCTGCGAACTACCTCCGCAAGCCCGTCGAACGACTTTCGCATATCGACCGGAGTGGTTGCGACCCACACCTGCACATTCTGCAAGTCAGCGGCAATCATGATTCTGGTTGCGACTGCAAGGCCCAAACAAGTTCGGCCAATCTCGTGGCGGCAATTGTCTGCGGGAGGCGTAGTTCCAGGCCACTTGCCAACAGCAGCACGAGCGGCGACTCCTGGTCTGCTTCGCCGTTGATAACAGCTGGCAAGAATGCTGGCTGAGAGTTGCCTGCGTCTTCCCGCTCACTGATCGTTCGCCGCCAGGCGTAGAAGGCGGATTCAGTCACGTTCTCACGCTTACAGAACTCGCGAACGCTCAGCCCGCTTGCCGCAAATCGAGTGAGGGTCTTCCGCCAAAATGCTTCCTTCGTGGGGTCTCGATGCTTGTTCGCCATCGCTCGTCTCCTGGGTTGGAAAGCCAGCAGCTTGACGAATCAGCGGCCAAGAAAGAAGATGTGGATCACTGAACGGACACGCTTCGTGGTTCGGCATCTATTCGGTTCGTAGTTCAACCGTTCCAGGTACATAGCTTGTACCAGTCGCATTGCATTTAGGACTAAGTGTATCACCTCATGCGTTTTGAAAAGAAAGCTCCGATACGCTGGCTGCTGCTGGTAGCAGCACTAGTACTGCTGCCAGTGGTAATGCAGAGCATTTCACTTAACTGGTACGAGCAGCAGATTCTCTCACGGCGATCCTGGAACGACCTGTACTACGATTTCGAATGTAATTCGGCCGGAGCACCTCTGTCGCCGCCAGAAATGAAAAGGATTCTAAAGGATTCTAATGGAGCGTCGTCCCCAAAGCCAACCATCAACGATACTTCTGACTCTCCAAAAGTCACTCTTCCCAGTGATCACGAACCTCCAGACAAATGGGCCTTTTGTAAATCCCATCAACGACGATGACATCCGACTAGTTGCAGAATATGGATATGTTCAACAGTTGGACCTCAGGGGGTCAGCAATTACATCTGCGTCGGTGGACCTGTTAGCGGATATGAAGGAACTCAACACGGTCGACCTGGACGATACACCACTCACCTACGATGACATCGAGCGTTTGAAAGAACGACGCCCTGACTTGGTGGTGCATTACACTTTCAAAGATCCTAAGATCGGAGAAATGATTGAGGAGCTTCTTAACAGGCATGGCAACTAAGGAACAAGTCATCCGTAACAGCGCATAGAAAAGCCCCACGAACCTTTTGCCTTCGATTCGTGGGGCGAGTTTGAATGCAGCGGTGCTCCACCAACACGTGGCGGAGGGCGCCTTCGGCAAGCGTTAGTACTTGCCTTCGTGCTTCACGGGATTCTCGTCGCGGTCCCAGTACTCCTGGAAGTCGAACGCGGGCGAGTTATCGAGATCGTGGCACTCCAGGCAGTTCTTCACCACGTCGCCAAGCACCTGGCCTTCCATGTTGCCTTCGTTCTCGACGACCTTCATGTGGAGTAGTGCGCGGTACTTCTCAAGCTCTTCGTCGGTCGCATCGACCTCGCCAAGCTCAGCTTCCACGTGGCTCTTGGCCGGGCCATGGCAGTTTTCGCAACCTTGCATCTTGAGATGCGGGGTCTTTTCCAGGCTCTCGTACCCGGTCACGTACGGAGCAAAGCCTTGTGGATTCCAACCGGTCACGTGACAACTCACGCACTCGGGATCGAAGTGCCGAGGGGGATCGAGCTTCACCAGCGTTTCGGTCGCGTGGGCGTGCGGGCTGGCCATGAACACATCGCAGGCGTCCACATGACAGTCGGCGCAGGTATCGCTGCCGACGTAGCCGCCTCCCTCTTCCGGTAACGGCTGGGGCTTGCCAGTGAGAGGTTCGAAACTGCCGGCCGCTTGAACCAGCGTTTTGAGCTGGTTCTGATACTGTTCCATCAACCGCTCCATCTCGGGAGCGTCTTCAAAGCGGTGATCCATCGGCACCTTTTGGTAGCGGTACTTCGGATCGCCTTGCTTGTAGATGCCGAGCACTACGACGTACATACCTTTGTGGCCGACCTCGATGAGCCGCGCCCCCGATTCAACAATCGGGGCTGGCTTGTTAGGGGGCTCGTCGCCACCCTTGCCGGCCACGACCCAGCGGAACTGCGGAAACTTCTTCGATAGTTCGCGAGATTCTTCGGCGTTGCCGTAGACCATCAGGATCAGCTCGTCGCACTGGGCGGCTTCGAGTTCTGGCAGCACTTGCTCGATGGCCTCTTCCGGCGGAAGCACCACGAGATCCGACACCGAGCTAACGTTCTTGGTTTCTTGTTCGCCCATCACGCTGGTGATGCCGATCTTCATACCCGCCCGCTCCACGACGCGAAACCGCTGGGTGAAGCCCGCCTCGAAATCTACTAAACCGACGTTGGCCGACAACAGCGGATTGGGATCGAGGTTCACCGCCTCGGAGAGCATGTCGAGTCGCAGGTCTTTGTCGCCGAACGAAATGGCCTCGTAGCCCATCTCAACCAGACCTTCCAAGCTCTTGCCAAGCTTGATCTGCGCTTGCGGACCGAATCGACGGACCAAGCCGCCGGCGTCCATCAGCACGAGCGGCCAGCCTTGCTCGCGGAGCCCTTTGACCATGGTCATCCGCCGCTTGAAGCCACCCTTCTGGTTCTCGAGCCCCGCACAGCCGCAGGGTTCGAAGAAGCCCATTTGCTCGCCGGTGAACACGAGGGCCAAATCGGGCTTGGCCCAGCCTTCGAAGATCCGCCCGTTAGCTTTGATGGGATCGACTTTCGATCCGCCGCCAGCAGCTACACGGGCCACCGGTTGGTCGACAACCGGTTTGGCGACAAAGTGGGCCTCGAACTTCTCGGGCACCTTTACGGTGGTCAGTTCCGCCGCTTGCGACTCGCTCTCGGGCTTAGTACCGAAGGCAAAGGCCGCCCACATGGGGGTTGCGAACAGTAGGAGTACAAACAGGTAGGGCCGCGAACGGCGAGTAGCATCGTGCTTAGTCATGGGTTGGTGCTGGTTGGGGAAAGGGAATCGCACATAGTATCGCACCGTATTCGAAATTCTCGGTGCTAGCGGCCAACATCTCCACCCCTGCCAGTGCTAGCTGGAATAACCGGCCATACCATTATTTTGTAATGCTCTGGCGCTTGATCACGAAACGGACCCCGAAGCTAATTTCGGGATTGATGGGGTGATTTGTCTTGAGGACCACATGCCCGGCTTCGCCGAGGTCGGAGCCATTGCGGATGACCGGCGGCAGCCCTTTGGGAATACGAACCGTGAGTGGCACCTTCACCAGTTCGTCCCGCAGGATCAATGGATCGCCGATTTCGATTTCGAGCGTCTCGGGATCGACCTCCGCAACTTCGAACGTGGTTTCTTTGGCATGCCCACCAGTGACAGTGAGGAACAGTTTGACTTCAGCGCCCTCTTCGCTTTGCACGTCGCCAAAATGGACCGCACTGGTCACGTCGTTCCAAAGCCCAGGGCCAGTGACTTCGATATCACCGCGCACGGTACCTTGGATCGGGATCTGGAACTCGCTGTTCTCTTTTTGATTCGTCTTTACGGTCACCCAATGATGCAGCGGGCCGAGCGGCAGGTTGCCAATCGTCTTTACATCGATGCGATAGCCCACCTTGGCGTTGTCGGCTGGTAACTCGTCGTTGTCGACTTTGGTGTAGCTGACCTCGAACCACTCATCGGTTCGAGCATCAGCGAGTTTGGCCGACTCGATCGTGAGATTCTCGTCCTCGTAGCCCATCAGATAGACCGACTCGACTTGCTCGTCGCCAGCATGTAGACCTGCGAAGAAGAACTCTTCGGGCTGCAGTCCGGTGACCGTGGTTACTTGGCCTTCGACAGTGAGTTCGATTCGGCGGGCGCGGGGATCATTGGTATCGAGCGTCGCGGTCTGGCGGAATGTGCCGGGATTGCTCTTGGCGATCCACTCCAGGGTCACATCGATGGTCTCGCCGGGATCGACGATGCCGTCGCCGACATCGCAACCGGTGCACTTACAGGTGGTGCTGGCGACATTCAGCTTTAGCGGGGCGTCGCCATTGTTGGTTACCCGATAAGCATGAGAACGGGTGGTACCGCGCTGCATGCTGCCGAAGTCATGATGTAAGGCATCCACCGAGATCTTCGGATAGCTGGCCTCGACCTCGTTGATGTCGCCACGGATGGCCGCGATGTCGCTCGCTGATTTCTGTGGGCCGATACTCCAGTAAGCGGAGACCGCTCCCAGGACACTTCCGAACAGAATGGAGAGAACAGCAATCGGTAATGCACGCATGGTTATTTGAAGCCGTGGAGACGGAAGGGACGCTGGTACGCCGCTCGTAAGCAAGCGGGAATTAATCGATTCTAGGTCGACCTACCGCCCGGCGTCAAACAATCGGGATTTCCTCGCCCGGCGGCCGCTCGCGGAGCAGTTTCCGCAGTAGCATCCGGCACTCGGTAAAAAACTGCTGAAAGTCGTCTCGCTGATAGTCGGGATAGGTCCACGGCAACGCCTTCCAGCCGGTCGATCGGCCGTAGCCTAGCGTGATTTCGGCGTAAATTCCCCGCGACAGATAGATACGGTGCGAGTGGTTCTTCGTCGACGCGAGCACTAGCTTCGCTTCGGCAATGTAGCCCGGATCGAGATTCAGGGGACGCCGCTCCGGGTGACCAGACGCCTGGGCGTACTCGGTTTCCCACAGGTTGGTGGTGCACTTTACCTCGGGCAGTGTCGCGGGGTCCATCAGCGGGGTGGTCACGACGAACTGCTTCTTGAGCTCGGTGCCCATTTCGTCGTCGTAGTAGTCGGTATCGTTAAACACGAACGCAGGGCTCACCAGGGCCAGCTCTCCCCACTGTTGCTGCACCCGCTCGCGAGCCCAGGCAAGGGCGTCGTCGTACCGACTCACCATCGGCACGAGCCGCAACACAGGTCGGGGGGGATTGAGAGAACCCATGGGTACCAGCATCCATTCAAAGCAAAGCGAGAAACTCTTCCACCGTCAGATCCGCCTGACGAATGATCGCGCGGAGCGTCCCCCGCTTAAGTTCCCTGTTATTCGGAATCGTAATCCCCTTGGGAGGATCATCGCGATACAGAAAGACGTGACTCCCTTTGCCTCGATTTGGAATCGTATAAAAGCCCGATTTCTCAAGAGCTTTGATTACTTCGCGAGACGATAGAACGGGAAGCTGTTTACTCATCTAGCAACTATTGATCATGTGTGTATTGGGAAATCTCGGATTACTTTAGGTGCCATAATCCAACCATACACGGTGCCCCAAACACATCACACAGCATGTCCCATTCGGGACACCCTGCATGGTGCGTTATTTTTACTGAACAACACAGACCTGCACATCGAGTCCATCTTCAGGAATTGCCATCCCCACTTGAGTCGCTCCGTCAATCCAAGTATCGATCGCGTCCCGGATGTTTAGCAGAGCTTCTTCACGAGTCTCCCCTTGCGATATGCAACCGGGAAGACTCGGAACCTCCGCCACCCAGCCACCATCTTCATGGTCAGGGTACAGAACCACTTGTCGAAGCGTCGAGGAATTCATATACAAACTCGCTAGTTACGAAATGCGATCCGCTTCCACTATTGTACTCTCTACGCAGCAACAAGCCATTAATAAGCTCGAGCGAAGATGCCGCGTTGTTGGCTTTCGCCGCCGGTGAAGATGCACTTGCCTTTCTCTGGCTTGCCTTCGAGCGGAATGCACCTGGCGGTCAGTTTCATCGCTTTGAGCTTGGCTTCCATTTCGGGGCCATCCACAAAGTGGCAATAAGCCAGCCCGCCGGGGGCGTCTTCGGCAAAGTACTTTTCGAACTCCTCCATCGTATCGATTTCGCAGGTGGCTTCGTCGCGGAGCTTGGCCGCGCGGTCGAACAGCCCTTGCTGCATTTCTTCCAATGCGCTGGCAATCGTTCCGACGAACTCGCCGCGTGGGGTTCCCTTCCCCTTGCCATCCACATCGCGGCGGCTCAGGAAGACCGCGTCGCCCTTTACGTCGCGGGGTCCGACTTCCGCACGGAACGGAACCCCTCGCTTGACCCATTGCCACTTCTTGTCGCCGCCACGAATATCGCGATCGTCCAGCTTCACCCGTACCGGCGCGCCGTCGAAGGTCTGGGCTTCGAGTTCGGCCTTGAGCGAATCGCAGTATTTCAGCACCTCGGCGCGTTCGTCGTCGTTGCGGTAAATCGGCAGAATCGCCACGTGGGCGGGGGCGAGCTTGGGAGGGATGACCATGCCGTCGTCGTCGGCGTGGGTCATGATCAATCCGCCGACCAAACGGGTCGAAACGCCCCAGCTGGTGGTCCAGCCGTAGGTCAGCTCGCCCGACTCAGCCTGGAACTTGATTTCCTGGGCCTTCGCGAAGTTCTGCCCCAGGAAGTGGCTCGTGCCAGCTTGCAGGGCTTTGCGGTCCTGCATCATTGCTTCGATGCTGAGGGTATCGACCGCTCCAGGAAACCGTTCGCCGGCGGTCTTGCGACCTTTGATCACCGGCATCGCCATCGTGTTCTCGGCGAAGTCGGCATACACTTCCAGCATCTGGCGGGTTTCCTCTTGGGCCTCCTCGCTGGTAGCGTGCACCGTGTGCCCCTCCTGCCAGAGGAACTCGGCCGTCCGCAGAAACATGCGGGTTCGCATCTCCCACCGCACCACGTTGGCCCACTGATTGATCAGAATCGGCAGGTCGCGATAGCTCTGCACCCAGCGGGCGAAGGTCGCTCCGATGATGGTTTCGCTCGTGGGGCGGACGATTAGCGGCTCTTCCAGCTTCGAGCCCGGCGCGGGACGCAAACCGCCTTCGGGATCGGGTTCCAGCCGGTGATGGGTAACCACCGCACATTCCTTGGCGAATCCCTCGACGTGCTCGGCCTCTTTTTCAAGGAAGCTCATTGGGATAAACAGCGGAAAATAGGCATTCTCGTGCCCGGTCGCCTTGAACATGGCGTCGAGCCGCCGCTGGATGTTCTCCCAGATGGCGTATCCCCATGGCTTGATCACCATGCAGCCCCGCACGTCGGACGTTTCGGCCAAATCAGCGGCCTTGATCACTTGCTGGTACCACTCGGGATAGTCTTCGGCACGGGTGGGGGTTATCGCGGACATAGCAGGGTGGGGGATCCAAGGGGGAACGGGATTCGGAAACACGGGAGGCCCTATTCTAGAGCAGTTGTGGTTTCACTTAAATCCGAGTCCGCCCTCTGGGTCCGCCCTGCCCTGCGACTCGATTCATTGGGTAGGCGAAATGGGTGAAAACGTGTTACCATTCGAGTCCCCGACCACCAAACTCTGACCCCGCCCCCTGCCCTATGTCTCGTCGCTACGCTACGCAGTTTGCCCATAACGAACACGTCCAGCAGGTATTTCTGGCCTCCGACAAGAACCTGCGGCCCAACCGCAACGGCAACTACTACCTGCAGTTGCAACTGGCCGACCGCAGCGGCTCGATCGACGCCCGGCTGTGGAATGCCAGCGAGCGCGACTACAAGGACTTCGACAACGGCGACTACGTCATGATCGACGGCAGCACCCAGCTGTTCCAAGGCAACATGCAGTTGATCATCAACAGCATTCGCCGCGCGCGGCCCGACGAGGTGGACGAGGGCGACTTCATGGTTCGTCAGCCAGCCGAGATCGACCAGTACGCCAAACGCCTAGCCGAGATCCTGCGGGGCATCAAGACTCCTGAGCTGCGCAACCTGGCCGAGTGCTTCCTGATGGACGAAGCGTTCATGGCCAAGCTAACCCGCGCCCCGGCCGGCATGAAGAACCACCACGCCTACCAAGGGGGGTTGCTGGAACACGTCGTGAGCGTGATGGAGTTGGTGCTGCTCGTCGCCCCCCGCTACCCGCAACTCGATAGCGACAAGCTACTGATCGGCGCGTTCCTGCACGATGCCTCGAAGGTGGACGAATTGTCGTACGAGCGCGAGATCTCTTACACCGACGAAGGTCAGCTGCTAGGTCACATGGTGATGGCAATGAGCCTGCTCGATGCGAAGATCATCGAAGCCGAGCGGCTGAGCGGCGAACCCTTCCCCAAGTCGCTCGCGGTCGAGATCAAGCACATGATCATCAGCCATCATGGCGAATACGAGTATGGCAGCGCGAAGTTGCCGATGACCCTCGAAGCGGTCGCCTTGCACCACCTCGATAACCTCGACGCCAAGATTAACAGCTTTAGCAGTCTGATTGCCGATTGCCCGAACAGCGACAGCAACTGGACCCAATATTTTGGCAACCTCGGACGAAAGCTCTACAAAGGTGCCGGCGAAGAGTAGAGGGAGTTCCGACGACGCGTTGCTCGTCGGCTGTGCGATTCAAGGCAAGAAATACGAACGACCCCGACCACGGACCAAATAAAGACCGCCCATGGAAATGTTCTCGATCCAGCCGATTCTCGATAACCCGATTCAGAGCTTCTTTACCTTGCTGATGCTCATCCTGCTGCAAGCAGTGCTCGGTTTCGACAACTTGCTTTACATATCGATCGAGTCGAAACGCGCGCCCGAGGACAAGCAGCAGTACGTGAGACGGATGGGTATCGGGTTGGCGATTGTGCTACGGATTGTTTTGCTGTTTATCGTGCTCGGCGCGGTCGAGGCGCTCGAAGAGTGGGACATCTTGAAGTTCGACTTTGCCGCCATTTACACGTCGGGACATTTCAACTTCCACAGCCTGGTATCGCTGGCCGGTGGAGTCTTCATCCTGTACACCGCGGTCAAGGAGATTCACCACATGATCTCCATCGATCACTTCGAGAAGGATGCCGAAGAAGGCAGCCGCAAGAGCGTCGGCTTTGTGATCTTCTGGATCGTCCTGATGAACCTGGTGTTCTCGTTCGACTCCATTCTGTCGGCCATGGCCCTCACGCACGACTTCTGGATCATGGCCACCGCCATCGTCATTAGCGGCGTGCTGATGATCGTACTGGCCGACACCGTGGCGAACTTCCTTAAAAAGAACCGTCTGTACGAGGTACTCGGCCTGTTCATCCTGTTTATCGTCGGCATCCTCCTGGTGTCCGAAGGGGGCGAACACGCCGAGTTGGTGCTATTTAGTTACCACGTGCACGCCATGCAGAAAAGCACGTTCTACTTTGTGATCGCCGTGTTGGTGATCATCGACATCGTCCAAGGCCGTTATCAGAAGAAACTGCAGGCGATGAAGCAAGCCGAAACGGCGCACGCGAAGGCTTAAGGCTCGACAAGCGGAGCGATCCCCATGCCCGTGGCGAAACGCAGGGCGAGGCGATTGTTCACCACAGAGGACTCAGAGGGGGAAGACTAGGTCGTGTTGACATTTATGTAGCGTAGATTTTGTCGAAATGGTATCACGGTGTCGTCCCCTACCTGCTCATGGAGGAGCGAATAGATGCGACGGCACGAACTGACAGACGAACAATGGTTGAAGATTCGAGGCCATTTGCCTGGCAAATCCGGCGATCCCGGTCGAACCGCGGCGAGCAATCGTCGGTTCGTGAACGCGGTGTTGTGGATCGCCCGCACAGGCGCGCCGTGGCGCGATCTTCCCACTCGCTTTGGCCCTTGGAATTCGGTATTTCAGCGTTTCAATCGATGGTGCAAGCGTGGCGTCTGGCGGCAAGTCTTGGAGACTCTGGGCGAAGAGCCCGACTTGGAGCACTTGCTACTCGACTCGACAACGGTCCGAGCCCATCAACACGCAGCGGGCGTAAAAGGGGGCTCGGTGGCGAAGCCATGGGCCGCTCGCGCGGAGGTTGGGGAACGAAAGTCCACGCCGCGGTAACGGGCGATGGCCGCCCGGTTCGTCTGACTTTGACGGGTGGCAACCGACACGACATGCACCAAGCAGAAACGCTGCTGGAAGGACTAACTCCCGAATACGTCGTCGCCGACAAAGGGTATGATTGCCATTGGTTTCGCGATCAGATTCGTCGCCAAGGCGCGAAGCCGGTGATTCCGACTCGCCGTGGGTTTCGACAGAAAAGGTACGATCGCACACGCTATAAACTCCGAAATGTCGTGGAGCGGTTCTTCAACCGGTTAAAACACTACCGTAGGGTCGCTACACGATACGATAAAACTGATCGAAACTACGATGGATTCCTCTGCCTGGCGTCACTCATGATCAGCTTGGCATGAATGTCAACACGACCTAATCTTCGCTAATAGGCGCTAATAAGATTAGTGAATATTAGCGTATGTTAGCGTTCCTCTTTTTTCCGCACTGGCAGTGTTCTACTCTGTGCCCTCGGAGGTTTGCCCCCTATTCCGAACCCCACGCACTAACCACTCGTCGGTAAACAGGGTAATATATAGGTATTCCGGCGAGGCGTAACTCGCCGGCTGGGGCTTTTGCTTTTTGCCTGCGCCCTTTCACGCCCGAATCCTGACCTTCGACCCCTCCCTGATTATGGAATCCGATGTACGTGCAGCAATTCTCGCCTACACCCGGCAACCGGCCTATCGTCCGGTGAAACCGGCCGTGGTGGCCGAGCGTCTCGGTCTGCTGGAGGAGGACCAGGTAAAAGTGGTGCGACGGGTGATCAAGAAGATGGTCAAGGCGGGCGAGTTGGAATACGGTCCGAGCCATCTGGTGATGCCTGCCGAGGAGGGCCACCCGGCCCGTGAGAACCTGGCACCGAAGAAGAAGCCAAAGAAGGAAGATACCTCGAATCAAGTGGTGGGAACGTTCCGCCGGGTGTCGACCGGCGAGGGATTCGTCCGCCCCACCGGCACCCCCGCGAGTGCTGGGCGCGACGCCGACATCCATATCGACAAGCGGGCCGCGCTCGACGCCCACACCGGCGACACGGTGCGAATCAAGATCGACCAAAAGTCGGGCTACAAAGGCAAGCCGGAAGGTCGGGTGGTCGCAGTGGTCGAGCGATCGACCAGTCGGTTCGTCGGCACCTACTTCGAGAAGGCCGACATGGGCCTTGTGGAAGTCGATGGCAAGGTATTCAACCGCGCGATCTACGTCGGCGACCCTGGTGCCAAAGGCGTGAAGCCTGACGACAAGGTGGTGATCGACATGGTTCGCTTCCCCTCGCACACCCGTGACGGCGAAGCGGTGATCGTGCAGGTGCTCGGCAGCAAAGGCGAGCCGGGAGTCGATACGATGAGCATCATCTACGAGTTCGGCCTGCCGGGCGATTTCTCGGAAGAGGTGATTGCTGACTCGCACGCCCAGGCGGATAAGTTCGACGAGTCGATCGGCGACGACCGCCGCGACCTCACCGGCGAGACGATCGTGACCATCGATCCGGCGACCGCCCGCGACTTCGACGATGCGATCTCGCTGCGTCGGATCGACAGCAAGTATGGCGACGGGCAGCACTGGCTGCTCGGCGTGCACATCGCCGACGTCAGCCACTTTGTGCCGGAAAAGACGACGCTCGACTCCGAAGCGTACGATCGGGCAACCAGCGTGTACCTGCCTGACACCGTGATTCCGATGCTGCCAGAGATTATCTCGAACAACCTGGCGAGCTTGCAGCCGAATAAAGTTCGCTACGCGATGACGTGCGAAATCGAACTATCGCCCGAAGGAGTGCCGATCGGGGCCGAGGTGTTTAAGAGCGCGATCAAAAGCTGCCGGCGTTTTACCTACGAGGAAATCGACGAATATTTGTCGGCCAATAAGCTGGTCGACCGCCCTGGTCCGGAGAAGGTCGATCACCTGCAACTCGCGCCAGAAGTCGACAAGCTGGTTGGCGACATGTTCGAGCTGGCCATGATTCTTCGCAAGCGACGTTTCGCTGCGGGGGCACTGGAACTGTCGATGCCCGAAGTGGAAATCGACCTCGACGACGAAGGCCGCATGAGCGGCGCCCACGTCGAGGTGAACACCGAGAGCCATCAGATGATCGAAGAGTTCATGCTGGCGGCCAACATCGCAGTGGCCACCAAGCTTCGCGACGCGGGGCTGATCTTCCTGCGTCGGGTGCATGGCGATCCCGACAGTCGCAAGCTCAAATCGCTCACCAACTTCGTCCGCGAGCTAGGCTTTAAGGTCGAGAGCCTGGAGAGCCGGTTCGAACTGCAGCGTCTGCTCGACGAAGTGGAACGCGATCCGCGACGCCATGCGGTGAACTACGCGGTACTGCGGTCGATGCAGCGAGCGACCTACAGTCCCGAGGACGAAGGCCATTACGCCCTGGCGGCCGACTGCTACTGCCATTTCACGTCGCCGATTCGGCGTTATCCCGATCTCACGATCCATCGACTGATCAACGCGCTGAACTCGGGCAAGAAGCCACCGCAGAGCATGGACGAGTACTTCATCTGGGGCGACCACTGCAGCGAACGCGAGCAGCGGGCGACCAATGCGGAGCGCGAGCTGACCAAAGTGAAGCTGCTGCACTTCCTGGAGAACAAGATCGGCCTCGAGATGGAGGGCATCATCACCGGGGTCGAGCGGTTTGGGCTGTTCGTGACCGGCCGAGAGATCCCCGCCGAAGGGTTTGTGCACATCTCGTCGCTGGGGGACGATTTCTATAAATTCGATCGCGATAGTCACTCGATCGCCGGTTTCCAGGCTGGCAATACGTACCGGTTGGGCGATATCGTCCGCGTGGCGGTCGCGAACGTCGACGTAGAGGCCCGCGAGCTCGACTTCCGGGTGCTGGGACACGTCGCCCGCAGCCAGGCTCCCCCCGGCCGCAGCTCCGAAAAGAAAAGCAAGAGCAGCAAGAAACCAAAGGACAAGCGCGAGTCGCGCGGCAAAGGCAAAAAACGCCGCCGCTAGCGAGGTGTCGACCAGCACGGGGCTGCTGTTACTAAAGCCCCCCGACAGCTTGGCCAGGACGAACCTGGAACTACCAGTGCGGGACGCCCCGCTGGCAAATCCTCGCCCGGTTCCAACCGGGGCGGGGGCTATCTTGCAGGCACTAACCGACTAGAATGCGGTATTACCTCCCCGCCCCGATTCTGGTGCCCGACCTCCGCCAAGGTAACTTAGCTATGTCGACCGGTTCTTCCCTGGCTCAGACGCCGCTCCACGATTGGCATGCCACGCATGGCGGCCGCATGGTCGACTTTGCTGGTTTCAGCATGCCGGTGCAGTATGCATCGATTGTCGACGAGCATAATGCAACCCGCACTCGAGCGGGGTTATTCGATATTTCACACATGGGCCGGCTGGCAATCCGTGGTCCCGAAGCGGCCAAGTTCCTCGATGCGATGGTGACCCGCCGGATCATCGACATGAAACCGGGCCAAATTCGCTACGGTCTGGTCTGCAACGCAGCCGGCGGTATTCTGGACGACGTGCTCGTGTATCGCTGGGATGGCGAACTGCAGTCGATGCCGCAACCGCCCGAGTTCCACATGGTGGTCAATGCGAGCAACCGCGAGAAGATTCTCGCTTGGCTCAAGGATCGCGAGACCGAGTTCGCCGCCCGGGTGGAAGACCTCACCACCTCGACCGCAATGATTGCGTTGCAGGGACCCGAAGCGATTGAGAAAGCCGACCCGCTGGTCTTCGCCGAGCTGACGTCGCTGCGTTACTATCGCGGCATCGCTAGCCAGGTGCTGGGACACGACTGCTACGTCAGCCGAACTGGCTACACCGGCGAAGATGGTTGCGAGATCATCTGCCCCGCGGAAGACGCATTGGAAGTTTGGCAGACGCTGTACGACGCGATTAGCGAAACCGGCGGCATGGCCGTTGGCCTCGGCGCCCGCGACACCTTGCGACTCGAAGCCGGCATGCCGCTTTACGGGCATGAGCTTTCAGAGAACATCACTCCCTGGCAAGCCGGGCTGGAGTTTGCGGTGAACCTGAAGGATCGCGAGTTCATCGGCAGCGAAGTGCTTGCTGGCTCGATGGATGGCTCCCGCCCCGTGCGTGTGGGCCTGCAGATGGATGGTCGCCGAGCCGCCCGCGAGGGATGCCCGGTAATGTACGAAGACGAACCGGTGGGCACGGTCACCAGTGGCACCTACTCGCCAACGTTCGAACGCCCGCTGGCCATGGCCTATGTAAAGCCGGTAGCCGCCGCGATCGGCACGCCGCTGGCGGTCGACATCCGCGGCACCCAAATCCCCGCGACCGTGGTACCACTGCCATTTTACGAACGTGGGAAGTAGAAGGATTGCTTAAGGAATCTCTCGCAGAGACGCGGAGACAGCAGAGAACACCCCAAGAACCTTGATCCTGATGAAGCCTGGCGACAGAAGGATCTCAATCATCGACAAAACGAATCGCAACTCAGTAGCTGACACTTGTTAGCCTTCGACACGGAGATTCCTCTGTTGCCGAAAACTCCCTCAGCACGACCTGGGCTTTGCGATATGGATCACCTAACAGGAGTAACCAAAACCATGAGTCCCGAAGAACTGCTTTACGCCAAGACACACGAATGGGTTTTGCTGACCGAAGAAGACGGAGCCAAGGTGGCTACCGTTGGCTTGTCGGCGTTTGCGGTCGAAGCACTTACCGACCTGGTGTTCATGGAACTCCCCAAGGTGGGCACCGCGGTTCAGCCGCAGCAATCGATTTGCGAAATCGAATCGGTCAAAGCGGTGAGCGACCTCTATAGTCCTGTCGAAGGCGAAGTGATCGCCGTGAACGAAACCCTGCCCGACCAGCTCGAGATCCTAAGCAGCGATCCGTTTGGCGCCGGCTGGGTGTGCAAGATCAAGCTCAGCGGCGAAGCCGGCCTGGGCGACCTGATGGACTACCCCGCTTACCAAAAAGCGTGCGAAGAAGAAGCCCACTAGAAGTGCACAGAGTCCTGGTGAGCTGCCGACAACCACCCTCGCGGCAGCTCGCCAGAAGTTGATTGTTTCGTTATCCGAACTCCGCTTTCCACGATCCATTCATGCCTTACCTTTATAACACGTCCGACGACCAGGCGGCCATGTTGGCGGCGATTGGTGCCCAATCGATCGAAGAGTTGTTTCAGTCGATTCCGAGCGAACTGCGTCTCGACCGCCCTTTGAATATCCCCCCGGCCATGGGCGAACTGGAGCTCGAGCAGCACATTCGCGGACTTGCAGCGAAGAACCTGAATGGTTCGAACGCGGTCACCTTCCTCGGCGGCGGCAGCTACGACCACTTCGTGCCAGCAGCCGTGGATGCCGTGGCCTCGCGAAGCGAGTTCTACACGAGCTACACGCCGTACCAGGCCGAAGTGTCGCAAGGCAACCTGCAGGCCATGTTCGAGTATCAGTCGCTCATCACCCGCCTCACCGGGCTCGATGTATCGAACTGCAGCCTGTACGACGGTGGCAGCTCGGCCGCGGAAGCGGTGCTGATGGCCGCCGACATTACTCGCCGCAAGGGTCGCGTAGTGGTCGCTGCGAGCGTGCATCCGGAGTACCGTCAGACCATTAGCACCTACGTAGCCAATCTTGGCATCGAGGTCGTCACGGTCGGCGCCGAGAACGGCACCGTCGACATCGCCGAACTCACTTCGGTGGTCAACGACGAAACCTCGTGTGTGGTCCTGCAGCATCCGAACTTCTTCGGTTGCCTGGAGGACGCCGAAACCGTCGCCCAGGTAGCCCACGACGCGGGTGCCCTGATGATCGGCGTGTTCGATCCCATTAGCCTTGGCCTGCTGAAGCGGCCTGGCGACTGGGGTGCCGACATCGCAGTGGCCGAGGGTCAATCGCTCGGCACGCCGATGAGCTATGGCGGCCCGGTGCTTGGCATCCTGGCCTGCAAAGAGAAGCTGATCCGTCGTTTACCGGGTCGCGTAGTCGGCACCACGACCGATCGTCGTGGCAACCCCTGCTACACGCTTACCATGCAAACCCGCGAACAGCACATTCGCCGTGAGAAGTCGACGAGCAACGTCTGCTCGAACCAAGCGTTGTTTGCGTTGCGAGCCACGGTGTACCTATCGCTCGTTGGTCCCGAAGGCTTGAAGAGCGTGGCCAACCTCTGCTTGCAGAAGAGCCGCTACCTGGCCGATAAGCTCGACTCGACCAGCCGCTTCGAGCTGGTATTCAACAGCCCGACGTTCAAAGAGTTTGTCGTTCGCGACAAGGAGAACGCGGTGGAAGACCTGGTAGCCGACGCTGCGAAGGAAGGCTATCTGGCGGGCATTCCGCTCGGCGGTTGGTATCCCAACCTGGCCGACTGCATGTTGGTGTGCGTGACCGAAAAGCGGACCCGCGCCCAACTGGATGCCCTGGTCGAAGTGCTCCAGACCGGTGCCGCCAAGGCGTCGGCCGACGAGCTCATTCAGGCCGGCATTTAATCGCCCCCCCGTAGCCCCGACTCCCTCCTGGCATCCATCACCGCAGAGAGATCGTTGCATCGCGCCGAACCAGATTTATCGTTTCGGCCACTCCGTTCTCTCTGCCGTTAGCCCTCCGCTATCCCACCCGACCTCCCCATGAAAAACACTCGTGACACTAAGTTGATCTTCGACCTCTCCCGCCCTGGTTGTCGTGGGGCGGTGTTGCCTGAGTGCGACGTTCCGGCCGCGGACGTCACGAGCCTGCTGCCAGCTTCGGCACTGGCCGAGTCGTCGCCCGAGTTGCCAGAAGTGACCGAGCCGCAGGTAATTCGGCACTTCATGAACCTGTCGCAATTGAACATGAGCGTCGATACGCACTTCTATCCGCTCGGCAGTTGCACCATGAAGTACAACCCCAAGCGTAACGAGCGGGCAGCGGCGATGCCGGGCTTTGCCGAAGTGCATCCCTACCAGCCCGACGAAACCAAGCAAGGCATGCTCGAGATGCTGTTTGGCATGCAGGAGATGCTCAAGGAGATCTCGGGCCTCGAAGCGTGCAGCTTGCAACCAGCCGCGGGGGCTCATGGCGAGCTGACCGCCCTGCTGGTAGCGGCCGCGTACTTCAACGACTTCGGCGAAAATCGCAAGAAGGTGCTAGTGCCCGACAACGCCCACGGCACCAATCCTGCAAGCGCTGCGATGGCAGGGTTCGAGAGCGTGACCGTGAAGACGAACATCGATGGCGGCGTCGATATGGAGGACTTCCACTCGAAGCTCGACGACGACATCGCGGTGTTCATGATCACCAACCCCAACACGGTTGGCATCTTCGAAAGCCACATGCGCGAGCTGGCCGACGCGGTGCACGCCCGTGGCGGTCTGATTTATCTCGACGGAGCGAACATGAACGCCATTCTCGGCGTGACTCGCCCCGGCGACTTTGGTGCCGACATGCAGCACTACAATCCCCACAAGACGTTCAGCGGCCCGCACGGTGGCGGTGGACCTGGCGCGGGCCCCATCTGCGTGGTCGAGAAACTAGCCACGTACCTGCCTGGCCCGGTGGTCGAGCAAGGCGAGTGCCCCGACAACGCTGGGCAGACCTACTACTCGCTCGAGACTCCAGCGAAGTCGATCGGCAAAATGCGGGCCTTCTTTGGCAACACAGGCGTCCTGCTACGAGCCTACTGCTATATTCGCACCCACGGCCCCGATGGTTTGCGGGCGGTGAGCGACAACGCGGTGCTCAATGCCAACTACCTGCTGTCGCTGGTCAAAGACTTCTTGCCGGTGCCACAGGGCGGTCGCTGCATGCACGAGTTCGTTGCTTCGGCCTCGAAACTCAAGGCCGAGCGTGGCATTTCGGCCATGGACATCGCCAAGCGACTGCTCGACTTTGGTTTCCATGCTCCCACGGTTTACTTCCCGCTGACCGTGAAGGAAGCCATTATGATCGAGCCCACCGAAACCGAAAGCAAGGAAACGCTTGACGCGTTTGCCGAAACGCTGCGGACCATCGTCGGCGAAGATGCGGACTTGCTGCACGAAGCCCCGCACTCCACCGATATCAGCCGGCCGAACGAAGTGGCCGCAGCCCGCAACCCGTGCCTGTCTTGCATGTAGTGGAGTGTCTCGCCAAGTCGCTGAGACAGTAGAGAACTCTCCGCGCCGAAGCAACCACAGCTTCGTTTCGGCGGCAGAAGTGCACCAAGCCTATAACGGGAGGTTGTAGTGGTCGTTGTCGATGGTGAAGCTGATCGCGGTATGCCTGAGAGCGATAGAACGGCTAGCTACGATACCAAACGATCACGATGCCTTTGATGCTTTCTTGAGAGTGCGAAATGGAAATCAGCCTCTCCTCGGGTATTCCAGAAGCAAAGTCCGCAGCCTCCTGACAGATGGTGGCCCATGGTTTCGAGACACTCTCGAAGAGCTTGAAGCGAACCTGCGTGTTTTGCTCGTTTTCCATTTCAAACAACCTCCTCGTTATCACGGATAGCTTTTGCTGTTATTCGTCGACCAATACGGATTATGGGAATTAGTATCGTTATTGTTCCTATTACCCCAGATAACACGCTGTCCCCATTCCATCCCCTTCCGCGTCCCCTGTGTCTCTGCGTGATATCCCTCTCATGACCAAGTGCCAACTCATCATCGATCCCCCCCAGGCTGGTGCTTGGAACATGGCGGTGGACGAATGGTTGCTGCAGCGAGCGTCCGACCAAGGGGTCGTAACGATACGATTCTACGAGTGGGAAGCGCCGACGCTGTCGCTCGGTTACTTTCAGTCGCACGTCGATCGCGAGCAGCACGCAACGAGCCAGCCACTGCCACTCGTACGTCGAGCCTCCGGCGGCGGGGCCTTGGTGCATCACCACGAACTCACTTACTCGCTGGCGGTGCCGGCCGGGCATCCGCTAGCACGCGATACGCAGGCGCTGTACGACGCGGCTCATCTCACCCTTATTGATGCGCTGTTCAGCAATCTCACTGCGCAAGGTGTCCAGCTTTCGCCGACTAGCTTCTTGCGTTGTCCCGAAAGCCTACCCCGCGCAGGGGGCGAACCGTTCCTTTGTTTTCTGCGTAGAGCAAAGGGAGATGTCCTCTTCTCCAAATCATCACAATCTTCGGTTATGCTTCCACCCGATACCCATAAGGTGTGTGGAAGCGCTCAGCGCAAGCATCGCGGTTCAGTACTGCAACATGGTGGAGTGCTGCTGTCGCAGTCGCCCCATGCGCCAGAGTTACCTGGGATTGCCCAGCTTTGCGAAAGTGTGGAAAACGGAGTTGCAATAACAGCCCCACTTCTGGTCGAATGGTGGTTGGACTTGCTCGTGCAGCGGCTCGATTTCGAAATCGAACCGGGCACCCCCTTTTCCTCCGACGAGCAACAAGCGATCGGCGAAATCGCGACGACGAAATTCGCCGATGAAAGCTGGACTCGTCGCCGATAGATTAACCGGGTTAGGCTACACCCGACTAAATAGCAGAAATTTTAGCGCGAAAAGCCTAGAATTTGGCTCGAAAAACCGTTTTATTGGTGAAAAACAACGAAAATCGACAGGAGTCTCTATTACTAGGCCTTACTAAAATTTAAAGTAAGGACTTAGCTTGGTGGACCATTATCAAATCCTATTCCTTTTATCCCCAAGCTAGGCTCATGCCGATGTTAGGTTCTGCGAAGCGCCGTGTGCGAAGCAGCCCTTTCGTCACCCCCGTTCGGAGGCTTGTTGCCAATCTGTACATGTACCTTGCCGGACTATTTTGTCAGACGTTTTATCCACAGGTACGGATGAGGCAGGAGCGATAGCAAATGAAGCTAATTGTATTGGCTGGTGCCAAACAAGGAACGGAAATCCCGCTGAAACGCGAGAAGTTCGTGATCGGCCGGGCTAGCGACTGTACGTTGCGAGCCGGGAGCGAAGCGATCAGCCGTCACCACTGCGCAATTACCCGGGTCGACGGTGGGCTAACGGTTCGCGATCTCGGTAGCCGCAACGGCACGTATGTGAATGGCGAGAAGATCGACGGAGAGACGTCGCTTAACCATGGCGACGAGATCCGAGTCGGTACGCTCGAGTTCCGCCTGGATGCCGCTCAAGATATTAACCGCACCAAGAAGCCGAAGGTAAAGGACGTGGCCGACGCGGTTTCCCGTGCAGCCACCACCCCGCCCGACGCCGAAAGTAGCGGTGTGTTCGAAGACGACATCAGTCGTTGGCTCTTGGGTCCCTCGCCCGACACCTCGGCGGCGACCCGCGAGACCCAATCGTTCCGCATGGACGAGACGCACACGGTCGCTGCGATCCCCCCACTTCCGGTCGATGGACAGTCGCCTGAAGCCGCTGAGGGATCCGAAGAAGCTGCCGAGGGCGATCTAGGCGAGGAATTGGATGAGGAGAAGGCCAAAGCCAAAGGTAAAAGAACCTTCGGCAAATTGCCCCCGATTCCCAAGAAGCAGTCGAAGGACAGCCGCGAGGCGGCCGCTGATATCCTACGCGAAATGGCGCGTCGGCGCTAGAATTGGGTAACTGGCACACCCTCCGCGATCCGATGCTGGATCGTGGTCCGTTTGCAATTACCTGTCTGGAGTTAGCATGTCCAACAAGAATCGACTACCGAAGTCTCCGCCTACGCAGGGGCCTGCGCTGCTCGGTCTGGCATTCGATGCCGACGATGGGCACAAACGCTTGACCCGCTCGAAGGACTTTCTGCTCGCTGGCGGCTCGGAAGAAACCCACGGCATGATGCGTGAAACCGTGATTCGCGTCACCGAGAAACTCGAGAACCGTGGCAAATCGCTCCGCGAAGTTTCGAGCGAAGAGCTGCGCGATACGATTCACGACGTGCTCGACTGACCTCACCTTGAGTCCACTCGCCAAAGCGAGTGGGCTCATGCGCTGAGAATCTGGCTGTTTCTAGGCAGCTTTTTACCGATAGTCGACCTATTGGTTGTATCACGCGATACGCTTTTTCGGTTACCGTGAAAGGACGCTACGACTCCGCGTGGTCTTCGCGTTCTTTTCCTCCTATCGAAAGCGCCATTATGTCGCCTTTCTCGATTGGTGTTCGGCTGGCAATCGCTTGGCTCTTGGCATCCACTGCATTGGGCCAGCCCCAGTACACGGTCACCGACATTACCAACTGGTCGCCCGCTGAATTGGCTACCCTACCGACATTCGATCACTATCCACTACTCACCCCGGTGGGAGCCTCCACGACATTCATGCCGACGGGGCAAAGTGGCGATCGCTGCATCGGGCAATACGAAGGGGCGTACGGCGACCACGCAGCTCGTGTGGAGCAAGGGGTACAACAATCGCTCCCTCCCCTAGACACCTATTACTGGTGGTACACCACTTGCGATCGCGACGACTGCCATTTCTATAACGGGAGTGTGGGATACAGCCATTTGAACGACGTGAACTCGGCCGGCATTGCGGTAGGCGACTCCACACTCGAAGGCACCGGCAGCAGTTCCTCCGACTATGTGACTCATGCAGTGCTGAGCACCCCCGACAGCAACACGCTTCTCGACTTCACCCCCCTGGCGACACGAGCTGCAGCGATGGGCATCAACGATGCTGGGCAGATTGTTGGCTGGCAACGGACCGATGGGCCTACGCAAGGCATCCGGTGGCAGCCAGACGGCAGTAGCATTGTGCTCGACAGCTTTGGAAGCAGCGTTTCGCCAACTGCGATCAACGACCTGGGCGTGGTTATCGGGAACGCGGTGGTGCCGGAAATCAGCTACTTCAACCCCGAACCGTTTGTCAGCGTTGCAGGCGCAGCGATCGAACAGCTTTCGCTACCCAGCCAGGGAGGAGTAGAGTACGCTTCGGCCAACGATCTCAACAACACGGGCCTGATTGTCGGCTACTCCTGGAAAGCGACCGCCACAACGGAACCGCTTGCGACGCTTTGGCAGCAGGAGCCGGACGATAGCTGGACACCGTATGACCTGAACGAAATCGCCGACGGTGGCGACTACATCTACGAACGCGCAGTCGCAGTAAACGACGAAGGCTACGTGCTCGCTCTTGGCAAACTCGATCAGGACATTAGCCCTGCCTTACTCTTGCTTCTCACGCCCGATACTCTGCTAAGCCCGGTGCAGCAAGCCACTGGCGACTATAACTTCGACGGGGTCATCGATCAGTCGGACTACCAACAATGGCGCCGCGACTTTGGGCGAACCATTAGTCCCGCAGGGACTGGCGCCGATGGCAACGGCAACGGTATCGTCGACCTCGGCGACTACACGCTGTGGCGCGACCATCTGCAATCCGCGGCCACGTCGCTCGCAACCGAGTCGATTCCCGAACCTTCGTCGCCAGGGCTATTACTTGGCCTGCTAGCCCTGACCGCTGGTTTTCGGCAACGACTCGCACTCCACTAACGAGTTGCGAGCAGCTTGCCAACTTTAGCAAACGCACGCACGTCGGCTTCGTGGATCGAACCATCCGGCAGCGGGCCGGTATTCATCAGCAGGTTGCAGCGGTTGCTGGCAGCCGAGTCGAGCCGCTCCACCACCTGCTCGGCGGTCAGATGCTGCTTGTCGTTCTTCTTGTTGTATCCCCACGCTTGCGGCTGCATGGTATCGCAGATTTCGTTGTGCTTATCCTTGTTCGATTCCCACGCCTTCGCGGCAATGTCGCCGGAGTAATCACCGCACCGCTGCCGCACGGTGTCGGCCAGTGAGTAACCTTTGCGTTCCGGCGCGGCGAAGTCTTCGTCGCCGTTGGCTCCTTGCTTGAAGCTAATGAGCGTCTGCGGTTGCAGGCTCCGCACCAGGCGATACGTTTCGTCGATCGGAAACAAATCGGGCTTGGCGTAGTAGCCCATGATCGGGTCGAACCACATGCCAGCGACCGGGCCGTAGTTGGTGAGCAGCTCGCGAATCTGCCCGTGCACGAAATCGATGTAGCGCTGAAAATCGTCGTCGTTCGCGAACTGATACCGCGGCTCCGGCTGCTTGTAAGCTGGGCGGGCGATCGGGTAGTACGACCGCGGGTAGAAGTAAGGATGCCGCCAGTCGAGGGCATAAGAATAGTAGAAGAACACCCCCAAGCCCTTTGCGTGACACTGCTCGGCCAATTCGCCGACCAGATCGCGTTTCGCAGGACTCTCGACCGACGAGTAGTCGGACAGCTTCGACTCGAACAAACAGAAGCTATCGTGGTGCCGAGTCGTGAGGTTCACGTACTTCATGCCCGCTTCGAGCGCCATGTCGGTGATGAAGTCGGCGTCGAACCGGTCGGCCACAAAGCGATCCTTCAGCGACTCGTACTCCGAGAGCGGTATCGCCTCGCGGTACTGCACCCACTCCCCCCGCCCGAGCAAGCTCGCGATCCCGTAGTGCATGAACAACCCAAAACCAGCGTCGGCGAACCACGCCTTGGCGGCCGCGCGGGGATCATTCGCGTACAGCTTGCTGTAGCCACTCAGGTACTTGGGCGTCGTCTCGTCGGGCAACCGGGCCTGGACCAAACGGGGCAGCAACGTCGCCGCAGCGGTGGTTGCTAGAAACTGTCGCCGGGTGGGCAACGGATGGTTCTTGGATGGGAGCATAGGGACCTCCGGCAAGAAACGGGGATGAGTGAGAACGCAGTATACTGCAACAGAGCAACCGCATGCGAATTCCGGCAGCGACGCGCACTGCTAGCAGCTGGAAATCCTCCGCTAATCGTTACCACGCGAATGCATACGAGACCTCGGGGTCAGAAAGATCGCTGTTTTCTTCAAGATTTACGTTTCATCCTGCGAGCCGATCGTGTCGATCTAGAGCCAGTGGCCTACTCGCAAGGCCATCCGTGCAAGCAACCATCCCGCGGGGGGCGTGTTGGTGGCGAAGCTCATTTCGCCGGGGGATCCAACCACATAGCGCTCTCCGCTAGCTGTTTGCACGCGGAGCATGCATCGACACGGGTCGTTGTGTGCATCTTAATTACACGGAGGGGGGAAATGACTCAGGCATGGATCGACGCTCGGCTTCGCCGAAGCGTCCAGGGAGTAATTGCGCTCGCACTACTGGCATTAACGGCCGGACTCGCTCAAGCGCAGGACGACGTTGTCTTCATCACCGACGAGGAAGCCAACGCCTATGTAACCGACCAATACGACACGAGCTACCTTGATGGCAGTGACTACGGTCCCATTAGATACGACACCGGCGCGTACTGCACCGACATCGGCTGTAGCGATGGCATTATGCCTGGCCAATGTGGTTCGGCCTTCAGTGGTACCGGACGGCTATGGTTCATGGCCGATTACCTGTCGTGGCAACTTAGCGGAACCGACCTACCACCGCTGGTAACCGCCAGCCCCGATGGGACCGATCCCACGCTCGCAGGCGTGCTCGGCGAGCCGACCACCAGCATCCTGGCCGGTAATCAAGAAGTAAGCGACGGCTGGCGAAGCGGCTACCGGCTGCAAGCTGGCATGTGGCTCAACGACTGCCAGACGATCGCCATCACCGGCGAGTTCTTCGACGTCGGTGGCGATGGCTACGATTTCAACCAGGGCCCCGACAGCTCGCTGATTATCGCCCGTCCGTTCTACAACACGGAGCTGGACGATAACGACGCCGAGTTTGTTTCGGTTCCGGACGAACTCGATGGAACCATTTCGATCCACGCGACCGATCAATTCCGCGGAGCTTCGCTGCTGCTGCAGAATTGCTTGCGACAGAGTTGCGATCCCTGTGGGCCGCAATGGAATCTCGATCTGGTGAGCGGTTACCGCCATTATCGCTACAAGTCGCAACTCGGCATCTACGAAGACCTCACCGTGCTGCCGGCGACGAGTACCCCATTGGTACCTGGCACGACGATTCAGTTACGCGACCAGTTCTATAGCGACAACGAATTCCACGGTGGCGAAATCGGCCTCAAAGGCCGCATGACCCGCTCGTGCTACTGGGTCGAAGGGACCGCGGCGATGGCCGTGGGTGCTCATCGGCGCAGCGTGACGATCGACGGTTCCACGGTCAGCACCGTGCCATCGGTTGGTAGCTCCACCGCCGCAGGTGGCTTGCTCACCTCGTCGGAAACCAACATTGGTTACTACAGCGACACCAAGGCCACGGTCATTCCGAACTTTCGGCTTGGCCTAGGTTGCCAGCTCACCAAGCACCTCAGCGGTCGCCTTGGCTACAACGTGGTCGTGTGGAACAACGTGGTGATGGCCGCCGATCACTTGCCAGCCAACCTGGAAGTCGATCCGCGCAACCTGCCACCCGTTCAAGCGGGCGGCGGCGCCGCGCCGGCGTTCCCAGGGCTGCAAGATTCCACCATGGTGGCTCACGGCCTGGATGTTGGGCTTGAGCTGTCGTACTAAGATCGATTTTGAAAACTACATCGGCCTCTGACTCCTCTCGTGGGAGTCGGAGGCTTTTTTCATGCGCAGTATCGTGTGCGCTGGCTTTTACTGTCGCCGCATCCAGAACCAACCACCCACGAGGCCTAGGCTCACGAGTAGCACCGAGCTTGGCTCGGGAACTTCCACGTCGCCAGGCGTGGTTGGCATCGGAATGGCCTTGGCCAGTAAGTATCGTTTCGACACGTAGCCAGGCAGCAATCCACGCTCGCCGAAGTTGTAGCACATGCCCTGCATGTTGTTGCCGATGACGATCTCTTGAAACACGTCGTCACCAACGATGCCAGGGCTGTAGTCTTCGGTCACCATTTGTCCGCTCGCCATATTCAGCGTGCCGAGCGTGTCGAGGCCATCTAAATAGGCTTCGGGCTGCACTTGTCGCAGCGAGTAGGTGCCTGCGGTCAGTCCACTAAAGCTGTACATACCGTTATCATCGGTTACGGCCGTCCCCAGCAGGACTCCAAAGCCGCCGGTTGTTCTGTAGAGATTGACTTCCGCGCCGACGATGACGAACTCCGGCAAGGGGTCGTCTTCGTAAGCCAGAATGCCATCGTTGTTGCGATCGATATAAACCCACCCCGACAGTTCTGAAGTGCCAGATGTGGAAATAACAGCGGCAGAGGCGTGCGCTGCGCAGCAGGCCAGAACAACGAGCCACGCGCAAGCACCACTCCACACGCCGAAGCGTTGGTGAATCATGGTGGAACCGGTAATCAGAGGGAAACTATAAATGGATGAACCCGTGCATCCAGACGAGCGCCCCATGGCGCTGTCAGTCGCGTGTTTTCAGGTTCATTAGTTCCTTCCGGTTCAACGAATTAGAGGGCAAACACAGGGTCGCCACCGCACAATGGGGCAATACCTACTTCTTAGCGTAATTGCCCGGCAAGCCATTTCCAGCAAAAAGCAGTTCGTTTTTCCTCGCCACGGGTCCCCACAAAAAGCTTGACAACAGGAGATTCAAAGCAGCAATACGCTAATCACCGGGATCTAGCCACGGCTGGCTTGGCTGTGTAATCCAGATGGTCGACAGCTAGGACGACACAAAATTTTTTCCGTTCCCCCTTCTCGCAACGCCTCTCATCCATCTGGCCCTATCTGCCCGGAGCCACTCCCCCGCGGAGGAGCCCGCTCCCCTCGCTCACTTGCCTATCCCCCCTGCCATCTCACCACACACGTCACTAGTACTAAACCACCACATTTACTGTTCGCGATAATTTCTCTTCTGCCATGGAATAAGCTCCGTGGACGATCGCGAACTTATCCGTGCGTGAGTTCCAACACAAAGGATCGACTCTCACTACTACTAACAGGAGCAGGGGAACAATGGCTCGGCCTACGGAGTCTCGTCGTGCGTTTACGCTGGTTGAACTTCTTGTCGTGATTGCGATCATCGGAGTGCTGGCCGCGCTGCTGTTGCCGGCGGTTTCGGCTGCTCGCGAGTCGGGACGCAAGGCGCAATGCCTGAACAACATGCGTCAGCTCGGCATCGCCACCCTTAGTTTCGACGAGCGGATGCGGCGCTGGCCTGGTGCGGTCGAACCGTTGCCGAAAGACCGCTTGAACAGCTTGGCTGGCGAGTTCTTCGTCACCTGGTCGGTTGTGCTGCTCGAAGACCTCGAGCAAACGCAACTGAGCGATGCCTACAACGGAGGGGAACGCCCCGACAAGTACGTCGCACTCTTCCTCTGCCCTAGCGAAGACACCAAGCAACGTTCCGAGGCTTCGACCAGCATCGTTTGCAACGCTGGCATGACCGGTTCGATCCTCGACCAGTCGCCGTCGAATGGACCATTCTTGAATCAGGCGATGAACTCAAAGCTTTCGATGCTCGAAGGGCACTGGTTCGACGGCCGCGACTCCACCTTGAGTCTGTCGGAGAATCTCGACGCCTCGCGGTTCGACTACGTCGGCTGGGGTGGGTTCAATGCGAACTATGATGTCGACAATCTCATCGATGGCGACTTCGTGGGGAAACGGAAAGATCGACTCTGGAACCCCGTGTTCCATTGGTACCCAGCCGACAACACCGGGCGATACATCAATAGCGACAACGCTCCCTGCCCGGGAGGTATCGAGGACTGCAAGCGACACGACGCTACCCCACTGCGGTCCAGCAGTTCGTCGACGCACTCGTACCAACTGATGATGGAAGCCGACGCACGCCCCTCCAGCAATCATCCCGGCGGAGTCAACGTGACCTTCGCCAGCGGGCGGGCTCAGTTCCTACAGGAGAAAATCGACTACAAAGTGCTTCGCGCGTTGATGACTCCCAACGACCGCAAATCGAACTCTCCCTATCGCAACATCGTACTCGATGGCTCCGACTACTGAGCGGAACGGCCTTGTCATTCGAAGGGAAGCTGCAAAAAAGAACAGTCAACCGAAGCTTACCACGTGGGTAAACCGCCTACTTCGGTCGACTGCTGGATGGTTTTGCGTATCTCTTCCTTTGCTGCCTGGTTCCGCTCTCACTCCGCCGCTTTACGCGCTGCGGCGGTGCGGCCGACCATGGCAAGTTCGATGAGTTCGCAGCAAGTCACCGCGTCGACTCGTGAAGTGTCGATGGTCAGGTCGTAGTCGTGGCAGTTGTTGACGTCTTTGTGGAAGTACTCCTTCACGAACAACCGCCGGTCGCGATCCGAGTCGTGCACGTGCCGTTCGGCCGCCTGACGGGTGACCAGCGTTTCGAGCACGCGCTCCACCCGGTACTCGTAGGGGGCGATCAACCGCACGCGAATGGTGCGTTCGAGTGGCAAAATCTGGGCGGCTCCGCGGCCGAGCACGATGCAGTTGCCTTGCATGTACAACGCGCAAAGTAGCTCGTGCAGCAAGGCTGCGTAGCCGGCGGCAGTCATCTGCTTGGCGGGGCCGAGCGACTGCAGCACCTCGGAGAACCAGGCCGGCCTCGATTCGTCCAGCTTGTTGAGCTGGTCCTCGTGCACACCGGAACGCTCGGCGATGTGCTCCAGAAGTTCTCGGTCGTACAACGGCCAGTCGAGCCGTTCAGCGAGCAAACGAGCGACGGTTCCGCCGCCGGCGCCGCGTTCGCGACTGATGGCAATCGTAAGCCTAGTGGGATCGTGCCGCTCGCCCGAGCGGGTTAAAGAGCCACGTTCGCGCCAATGTCGATAAGCCCGGTCGAGACTCTGTCCAAGACGATTTGCCTGCGTAGTCATGGTACGTCTCCTTTCATCAGCAAGTCGACTGACGGCAATTTAGGGTGCAATTCGCATGCCGCCCTGCGGTGCCCGCCGCTGGTTCGATCGGATCTTGAATTTCCCACCAATTCGGAGCAGCAGCCATTCGAGCGGCCGGTACCGGGTGTGCTAGTCCGCTCACTGACCCCGAGCGGGAGGTGCCAGCCGCGGCGGAATCGAGCGAGCGAACAGGCCGCAAAGTTGCCGCTTTTTTCCTAGATTTTGGCCACCTGCGTTGCTCTAATAGGGAGGTGCGATGCGCGGCCAGTGGCTGCCATGGCCCACGGAACAACCTATTGCCACCGGAACAAATGAAATCGAACCGACTGGACTCGAACCGACTGGCCCCCGCCGCTTGGGGGGGATCGACCAGCCGCCCCGCTAGCTGTTTGCAGCATGGCGGGTTTTGCCCCCACGAATCGATATTGCCAAAATGGGGGCAAAACGGAAACTGTTAACAGGCAACCACTTAAGTGCCATCGAACCGCCCCCAGCCCACACCCCCTGGGGGCAAAAACCCACCCAAGGCCGAGAAAACGGGGGATTTGGTGCGTACGAACACCATCGCTCCCCTACACTCCCACCCGCCGGCGATCCCCTTCTTGGGCGAATCCACAAGAAAGTGAAACCGCTGGCGAATAACCTAGGTATCCCTCTCCAGAAGCTAGCAGCCAAGGCCTTTCCTTGACCAGACATCGAGACAACACCGACTCCGACGCCGTGGATCGCGCGCTTGCCCTGGAGATACTCTCCGGCGAGCAATCGGCCATGCGTGCGTTGGTGGAACGTCACGAGGAAATGGTGCTTCGGGTTTGCCAGCGGATGCTCGGCTGTCGGCACGACGCAGAAGACGTGGCGCAGGAAACGTTCCTGCGGGCGCTGCGAAGTCTGGCCAGCTGGGACCGCTCGCGGCCGTTGCGTCCCTGGTTGCTGGCGATTGCGGCAAATCGGTGTCGCACGGCGCTCGCGAAACGCAAGGCGGTCGCGTGCGACGGACAGATCCTGGCCGAAGAGCTTCCCGCTCGCGGCTCCGGCGACCAAGACCATGGACAATTGGTGGAGGAAGTCGATTTGGCCCTGGCCCAGGTTCGTAGCGAACACCGACAAGCGTTCGAGCTGTTCCATCAGGATCAGCTTGCTTATGCCGAGATTGCGGAGGTCATGGAAGTGCCCGTGGGCACGGTGAAGACTTGGATTCACCGCACCCGACAAGAAGTAGCCGCCCGACTTATTCGTCGCGGCGTGGTAGAGAGAGTGGATCACAGCGAGAATGAACATGCGATGCGACCAAGCCGAGCTGCGACTGCAAACGCTCTTGGATAATCGCCAACAGGTGGAAGACGACACCGCCCTGACCGAACACCTTGCCAGCTGTGGCGAGTGTGCGACGTTGGCGTCGGCGTATCAGGCATTGGCTGCCGATCGTTGCGAGCCGTTGCCTTCGTCGAACATCAGTCTGGCCGATCGTGTGATGAGCGAAATAGCGGCCGACCCCCAGCCCACCAAAACTATAGTTAGAGAGCCTTACGCCCCGCACCAGCACACGAGTGTCTCGTGGTATCGCTGGGCGAGTCTGGCGATTGCTGCCAGCGTGATGGTAGCCATCCTCTTCAACCAAGATCCCTCGACCACCCCGGTGGCTCCGCCGAACAACCCTTCGGCCGTGCCGATGATTGCCGACGCGGTACCGCATACGTCGTACCCCGTGGAGCAAGCTCCCGGCCGCGAGGTGTGGTTTCGCACCGGTCAGGGTCTCGCCTCGATTTCGCTGGTTGGTTTGAGCAATCGCAACATGACGACCCCCGAGACCGAAGCGCCGAGCGACAGCCAGATGTTCCGCTGGCCGCTTCCCAATTCGTTGCCCGAGATGGACTTTTTGCCATCGCCTAGCGATTCGGCCACGCCGAAAGGCGAAACCGGTTTGCTATTCCGCAACGTGACGTACGGCGTAGTGTAGTCGGTTCTTCGACCCGCGCGATTTGAGAAAATGGGGCGGCGCCATCAGGTTGCCGACCACCAGTCCGAATCGTTGCGAAACAAGCAGTTGGTGAGTCGTACGCAGACGTCGTCGCCGCTTCACCGGCGACGCCCCGGTGGACTCACCCCGCTGTTTTCGACCGCTGTGAATGGCGAGATGTGACCCGCGAATACTTGCGAGTTGGTTCGCCTGACGCCGCTGCATGAGCTCTGCCCCTCATTGAACGCGTGGGGCAACGAAGTCGTGAATTAGAAAAAGGACGAGCGGAACCACTTGCCCCATTGCGGTCCCGCCCGTCGCGACATAGATGATTAACCGACGAGTTCGGCTTCGAGCAGCATTTCGTCCTGCTCGCTGGCGGCCTCGGTTTCGGTGTCGGTGTTCGGCTCGTCGGCCGGAGTGCGAGCAGCCAGCTCAGCCGGCGACAATTGCACATAGCCCAGGCCGCGGATGACTTCCAGCACCTCGCTGCAGGTGGGGAACATCCGGCCGCTGCGACGCTTGTAGTCGTCGAGGGCGTTCATGAATTCGACTTCTTGATCGCTGTAGTCGCGTTCGCAGGTAGTCGGATCAATTTGACGACGACGGTTCACCTTTTGACGACGCTCGAGCGGCTTCTTGGTGGCCACCTCGCCTTCGCGACGGTCGCCCCGACGGCGATCGATCGTTACTTGTTCTTCACCCGTAGAGGTTTTCTTAGTGGTCTTCTTAGTCGTGGCCTTCTTTTTGGTAGCAGGGGCTTTCTTCTTGCTGGCAGCGGCCTTCTTAGTGGTCCGTTTCTTAGCGGTCGAAGCACTCGACGCCCGCTTGGGAGCCGTCTTCTTGGCGGTGCTGGACTTGGATGCAGTCTTCTTCTGGCTCGATTTCGTAGACGTTGGCACGACGGAGGTCTCCTGTCGAAACGGGGGACGATGCGGGGTGGGGGAACGCCAGCCGATGGCGAGTCGGCGCTGGGCGCCCGTTTGAATAATTGACCTCCGTGTTAAAATAGGGGATCGGCAAAGGAGCTGGTAAAAATGTAGTTTCTGGGAAAGATCGTCGGATTGCGCAACCGTGCCACCTTTGCGGGGTGTGCTAGCAGCGCAAGCTGTGCGGGATGACCGATACCGTGAGGTTCGTATTGCGTCGGATCGCACGGCTTGGTAGGGTCTTGCCGCTCTCCCTTAGAGCAAGTGGTGTCGGTATGGATGCCGACCCAAGAAAACCCCCGCCAAAAGCTGGCGGATTGCCTCTCGTCCCCCGTCCCGTACGAGGCCACGAAGTGTACCCCAAGTCGATGCGAAGGATCGCCCTTTCGACCCCCCTCCTGCTCATGGTTGCTGCGCTGTCTGGTTGCAATAACCTGAACAGCCAGGCCTTGAACTCCGAAGGGGTCCGACTGTACCAGCAAGGCAACTACCAACAGGCGTCGATCCGGTTCCAGGAAGCCATTGCCAACGACCCGACATCGGCCAACGGCTACTACAACCTGGCCGCTTCGCTGCATAAGTCGGGCACCATGTACAACCGGCCCAACGACCTGCAGCAGGCCGAAACGCTATACAACAAGTGCCTGGAACACGATCCGAACCACGCTGAATGTTACCGCGGCTTGGCCGTGCTGCTGAGCGAAACCAACCGCCAGGATGCCTCGTTCCGCTTGCTGAGCGGCTGGGTGCAAGCGAATCCCTCGCTGCCCGACGCCCGCATCGAACTCGCCCGGCTGTACGAAGAAACCGGTCGTGCCGAAGAAGCCAAGACAACGCTGATCGATGCCTTGAACGTGGATCCCAACAACGCCCGCGCATTAACCGCCCTCGGCCGCCTACGCGACCAATCCGGCGACTACGCCCAGGCGCTGGTCAACTACTCGCGATCGTTGGAGATCAATCGCTTCCAGCCTGAAGTCGCCGCGCGAGTTGCTTCGCTGAACGCAGCGACTGGCAACACCACCGCGACCAGCACCGGCACCTCCGCTACCCAGCTAGGTAGCAATAACATGTGGCAACCCACGGTTCGCTATTAGGCTTCGCGCCCGTTTGGCAGATTTTGATACTTGCCGCCGAGGGCTTCGAGCAAATCCGCCGCACGGTGCAGCCCTTGCCGGTCGCACCTGGCAGCATGCATCTGGCACGCTTCGGCGACCTCGGTCGAGCTGGTCAAACGAGCGAGCGAGGCGACGACTCGGTCGACGCTAAACCGCTTGGGCTTCAGCTGCTCGGCAACACCAAGCTTACACAATCGTTGGGCGTTGTCGTACTGGTCGAAGGCCATCGGCCGCACGAGCTGTGGCACTCCAGCGGCCAGCACCTGCGAGCTGGTACCGATACCTCCGTGATGCACCACCGCAGCGGTTCTCGGCAGCAGCGGCAGCAATGGTACAAACGAAAAGTGCCCGACAGTATCCGGCAGGTTGCTCGGCACTTGCTCGGCAAACTTGGTAAGCAGCATGGCTCGCCGGCCAAGTTGCTGACAGGCTTCGACCGCGGTCGTAAAGTAGTCGGCCGCGTACTTGTTGGCCGTTCCCGGCGTAAACAGAACCGGTGGCTCACCGGCACCGAGAAACTGCTCGACTTCATCTGCCAGCGCACCCACCTCGCTGCCATCCCACAGTGGGAACCCCACCGGCTCGACCGGCCGGGGCCAGTCGGGTTGCACCGGGCCAAACCAGTCGGGGAACAAACAGAGATTCAAATCGGACGAGAACCACCACCCCGGGAATAATCGGGCAACCGCCGGTAACCCTAGCTCTTTGCGGAACACGCTGATCGGTTGCTTGAGCACGGGATCGAGAAACAGCCGAGTGCCTGCCCAGAACTGAAACTCGTTCCACCAACGCGGCCACCCGGGCCCCACTGGCAATGCTCCTAGCTTTGGCGGTTGATGTCGGCTCCAGAGCGCCTGTGGGGCGAGGGTCGCGAGTGCCACTGGGGTTTGGTACCGCTCGCGAAACAACCGGCTGGCCACATCGAGCGGGTGGGCGACCAAGATGGTCTCGCCGGCGACGAAGTGCTGTTCGAGCAAGCCGAACATCCCCCGCATCGTCTCGACCACCGCGTTACGAAACAGGTACGGAACCCCACGAATGGGATGCCAGATCTGGGCGTGGTCGATCAACTGGCGGTAGTCATCGGCCGTGAGCATCGGCAGCAGCTCCAGCCCGGCGGACTCGACAACCTCGGAAAAATAGGGGTTCGTCAGCACCTGCACGCGGTGGCCCCGCTCGCGGAGCCGCTGCCCCAGGCCGACAAAAGGATGCACGTCGCCGTAGCTGCCGATTGCAGTTAAAATAAAGTGCATGGTCGTCGGAGGAGCGTGATCGGTGGATATTGGCAGATTGCGTTCCCCCCAATTAGGCGCTAGGATTCCGACTCCGTAAAGATATCACCCACGACTCCCACGAGCCTTTCAGTCATGCCGTTAGACGACGAATTCGATCGCGAAACCTTCTATCGTGGCAAGGATCCCGAAGCCGACAATGAGGACGACTACGAACTGATGCCGCCCGACGAGGCAGTGATTGCTGGCGAGAAACAGCGGGCAGCCGAAGCGATGGAACGGGCGTCGATGGCCGTGGATGTCGACGAGCTGTACCGCGAAGACACCTCGGTTTCGATGGAGGACATCGAAGCCCAGCTGCGCGACTTCAAGTTCCAGTTCGGCACTAAGCACCTGCTGATCGCGATGACCGTTGTCGCCATCACCATCATCTTTGGCCGCCTGCTACTGGGTGGTTGGCTGCCGATTTTGATTGTGGTCGTGTTTGGTGTGCTGGCCTCGGCCTACGGTTGGATCACCTGGAAGGAGAACCAACATCGCCGCGAGTGGGAAGCCAAACGCGACGAATTGTACCGCCGCAATCAGGCGCGGCATCGTCAGGAATCCGACGAAGATTAACCGTCGGGGATCCGAGTGCAGGTTTGACGAGCACCAGCTGGCAGACGAAAATCGTAGTCTCCCGCCGCTGATGTTTGCCCTCCCCCTGCCCCTCCCCTGCTGATTGGCCCACGCTGTGCAGTTGTTCGATATTCCCCTAGCGACCCTGTTGATTGCCGTGCTGGCAACCACCATTGGTGCTACGGTTCAAGGCTCGGTGGGTTTCGGGCTGGCGATGATTTCGTCGCCGATCTTGCTGATTGTCGAGCCGCGGCTGGCTCCCTGCCCGCTGATGTTCTGCGTGACGATGCTGACCATCATGATCCTGATTCGCGAGCATCGGTCGGTGGTAAAAACCGAAGTCGCCATCTCGTCGGTCAGTCGGTTAATCACCACCATTCCGACCGCCTACGTGGTGAGCGTCGTTGATGCCAAGACATTCAGCCTGCTGTTCAGCACCGCAGTCCTGCTAGTGATCAGCCTGAACTTTGCGGGCCTGAAGGTGAAGTTTAACCATCGCAATCTGGCGATCGCCAGCGGCATCGCAGGCATCAGCAATACGATTAGCGCGATTGGCGGCCCGGCGATGGCCATCATCTATCAGTCGCAGAAAGGCACCCACATCCGAGGCACGCTTTCCGCCATCTTTGCGGTCGGTTCGACGATGTCGATGCTGTCGCTTGCCGCGGTCGGCAAGTTTGGCTGGAAAGACATCCAGCTAGCCATGCTGCTGATGCCTGGCATCCTGATCGGCTTTGGCATATCGCACTACACCGCCAGGGCACTCGACAAACGCAACATTCGGCCAGCGGTGCTCGCGGTCGCGGGGCTATCAGCCTTGGTGATTCTGGTGAAGACCTTGCTGAGCTACTAGCCACCAGCGAGGGACATCCTCGGTCGATCGGGCTACTTCGCTTCGAGCTTTTCTTGCTCGATCCAGTTGCCGACGTTCTCTTCCAGCACGTCGAGCGGCACCGCACCGCTCTCGAGCACCACCGCGTGGAACCCACGGATGTCGAACTTCTCCTGCAGTTGCTCCTCGGCTTCTTTCCGTAGCGCGGTAATGCGAAGCTCGCCGATTTTGTAAGCGAGCGCCTGGCCGGGCCAACCGATGTACCGATCGACCTCGGAGCGAATGTCGAGCATCGACAGTCCGGTGTTTTCGCTCATGTAGTCGATCGCCTGCTGACGAGTCCAGCCTTGGTAGTGCATGCCGGTGTCGACCACCAGGCGGCAAGCTCGCCAGATCTCCATCGAGAGCCGCCCGAAGTCACTGTAAGGATCTTCGTAGAAGCCGACTTCGAGCCCCAACCGCTCGGCGTACAATGCCCAGCCTTCGACGAACACCGTGAAGTTGCTGAACTTACGAAACTCGGGCAGATTGTCCAGCTCGTATTGCAGGCCGATCTGCAGGTGATGGCCTGGCACCGCTTCGTGCAGTGTGAGGGCTTCGAGCATGTAGAGCGGACGACTCGGCAAATCGTATGTGTTCAAGTAGTACACGCCGGCGCGGGTGCCATCGCCCGCCAACGGTTGGTAGTAGGCGGCCGTGGTCTTCGGAGCGATGTAGTCGGGAATCGGCTTCAGGCCGTAGGGGGTGCGAGGAAGCCGGCTGAACAACTTGGGTAGCTCGCCATCGATTCGCTTGCAAACCAGCCCGCATTCCTTCAAAAGTTCCTTGGGAGTCTCGGCGTAGAACTTTGGTTCGTTGCGGAGATGCTCGATGAACTCTGCCAGGCTCCCTTCGAAACCGGTTTGGCGAACCACTGCTTCCATCTCTTTGCGAATACGTGCCACTTCGGCCAGCCCCTGGGCGTGTACCTGCTCGGGGGTGAGTTCGTCGAGGGTCGTGAACTTGCCCACGCAGTAGCGATAGTACTCGGCCCCGTCCGGCAGCATGCGGGCGGCAATGTTCTCGCGGCAATTCGGCAGGTACTCGGTATTCATGAACTCGAGCAGCCGCTTGTAGGCGGGCACAATGCTAGTAGCAATCGCTTGTTTGGCTGCCTGCTGCAAACGCTCGTGCTCGCTGGCCGGCACCGTAGAGGGCAACTCCGCGAATGGTTCGTACATCAGGCTTTGCGTCGGATCGCTAACCACGTGAGCCGAGACCGACTCCTGGCTTCCTTCCATGATGATCGCCGGCATCGTGTAACCTAGGCGAATGCCCTCGCGCATGAGGGCGATGTTCTCGTCGGTGTAGCGACTGAAGTCTTCGAGTCGGGCGATGTAGTTCTCGAAGTCCTTGGTTGTCTCCAACGGAATCAAGTTTCGCATATCAGGAAACTCGATGTGAAAACCAGATCGATTGTTGATCGGCATCAAGTAGGATTTGAAGCGATACTCGGCCAGCGACTCCTTGAGTTCGCGACGCAGCATCAGTTGATTCGCCCGGTCGCCGGATTCGAGTGCCGAACGGTCGATCGCCTCGAGTCGCTCGAGAAACGCACTGGCCTTTTCGGCTCGCCGGGCGAAGTCCTCGGGGCGGACCGAGTCCAAGCGGTCGTTCGCCCGATGATCGCCCACGTAGGTCGCCATCATCGGCGACTCCTCAAGCCGATCGTTCCACACCTCGTCGATCAGCGTTTGCAACTGAGTCGCGGGGTCGTCTCCCAGACTTACGTTGGCCGAAAGCATCATGACGAAAAACACTCCCAGGTGGCAAAGACGGGGCGCAAACATAGGCTTCGAACTCCTCACAGATGGGAAACAGGCGGGCGAGTCGGTATTTTAGCACCCGATCGGTCGCTAGTCAGCCAGTCGTGTTCTGCTGGAGTCGCGACTCGTCGGGAGTTACACTGTGGGGGACACCGATTTGCCTATTGAATTGCATTTTGTCCCTCGGCTTGGAGGTTGATCCATGCGTACTGCCACATTGCTGATTGCTGGTTTCCTGGTCGCGACCGTTGCCCCTTCCGTACGCGGCGAGTCGACCATCGACTACGCGACTCAGATCGAACCGATCTTCAAGGATCACTGCTATAGCTGCCATGGCGAGTCGAAAGGGCTCGGGCGGGTGCGGCTGCATACCGCCGAAGCGATTGCCGAGTCGAGCGAAGCCCACAGCGACCTGTTGACCGCTGGCAAGCCCGACGAGAGCGAATTGTACGAGCGATTGGTGCTGCCAGCCGACAATCCCAAGCGGATGCCTAAAGGGGGCGATCCCTTGTCGGAAAAGCAAATCGCGCTGGTGAAACAGTGGATCACCGAAGGGGCGAGCTACACCTCGGCGGCCGCTACCGAGCCAGCGGCCGAGATGGCGACGCCGGCTGCTCCGGTCGAGCGCCCGGAAGTATCGGCGGCCACGCCGGAAGCGATTGCCGCTGCCGAAGCGACCGGCGCGTTGGTGCTGCCGTTGTATGCGTCGAGCAACGAACTGCGGGTGAGCTTCCCCTCGACTCGCGACCAAGTATCCGACGAGACGGTCGCCGCCCTGCTGCCGCTGGCTCCACAGATCGTGGAGCTCGACCTATCGGGTACCGCCATCACCGATGGCTGCTGCGAGTCGCTAGAAAAATTCACTAACGTCGACACGCTGCACCTGGAGAAGACCGCCATTAGCGATGCGGCTATCCCTTCGCTGGCAGCGATGCAGTATCTGAACTACTTAAACTTGCATTCCACGCAGGTTACCGATCAAGCGATCAAATCGCTGAAGTCGATACCGAGTTTGCGGAAGCTATACTTGTGGCAAACCCACGTGAGTTACGAAGCCACTAAAGGCCTGGAGCAAGCGATTCCGGGGCTGAAAGTGAACCTTGGCTGGAATCACCCTGGTGTGGTTCGCGAGCGGCTGAACGCCGAACTAACGCGAGTCGAGAAGCAGGTGGCTGATTCGGCCGCAGCCATCACCGAGGCCGAACAAGCCTTGCAAGCGGCAAAAACCGAAAACCAAGCGGCTAGCGAGCGGGCTGCTGAAATCAAGAAAGAACTGGAAGCCATCGCCAAGCCCGCAACCGAGGGCACTCCGACGCAGGCTCCCTAGTGCAAGTTGCACCTCCATGTTCTGACGTGACGGACGTTTTTCCCGTGGTACACCAGCAAGTAGCCGACATAGTAACTTTGAAAACGCTCTAAGCAACGGCATCGATGTCGCAACAACCACCTCTTCGTGTACTGCACTACATGGACGCAATCGACCTGGCCGAGGGTGGCGTGGTGCGTTGCGTGCTCGACTTATGCAACGTGCTTTCGCTGCACGACTGCCAGGTAACGCTCGCTACTTATAACGCACAGGATGTTCCCGAGGCCTGGCACGATCGCCCAGGGGCTCCGCAGGTGGTTCACATCGCCGAGGAGCCTGGTAAGTTCCAACAAGCGTTGGAGTCGGCCACGGTGGCTCACCTGCACACGATCTGGGATCCCCGTAACATTACCCTCGCGCGGCAGTTGCGACGCCGACAAGTGCCTTACGTGGTGAGCCTGCACGGCATGCTCGACGATTGGTGCACCGCTCAGAAGGCTTTGAAGAAAAAAGTGTTCCATTGGCTCCTCGGGCGACGGATGCTCGAAGGGGCGTATCGAGTGCACTGCACAGCCTCTGGCGAGGAGCAGCAGGCCCGCAAATGGTATCCGCAGGGTACTTCGGTCGTGCTGCCGTTGCTGGTCGACATGCCATCGCCAGAATTGCTACCAGGGCCCGAACCAGCCCGACAGGCGTATCCCTCGCTCACGAATGGCGACGCCCAGCTGCTGTTCCTCAGCCGTGTGCATCCGAAGAAGGGGGTCGACACGCTGCTGCGAGCTGCCGCGCTGGCCACGCAGCAAGGGGTCGCGTTGCAGGTGAACATCGCTGGCCCGGGCGACGAAGCCTATGTGGCCGAACTGCAAGCGTTGGCCGAATCGCTGGGCATTGCAGACCGCTGCCACTTCCTGGGTCTTGTGACTGGCGACGTGAAATTGTCACTGTACGAAGCGGCCGACTTGTTTGTGCTGCCGACCCATCAGGAGAACTTCGGCCTGGTGCTGCCCGAGTCGCTCGTCTGCGGCACTCCGGTAGTGACGACCAAGGGGGTCGACATCTGGCCCGAGATCGAGGCCGCTGGCGGGGTGATCGTCGAGCCCCACCCCGAGGCCTTTGCCGACCAGATCGCAACGCTGGTAGCCGACCTCCCGGCGCTGGTTGAGCGAGGGCTCCGCGGCCGGCAGTACATCGCCGATTGGCTCGACGCGGAGCGCGTGGTCGAACAGTACAAAAAGCTTTATAGCGATGCGATGGACCACCAACCCGAAGGTCGGTAGCCATGAAGCCGAACCTCGAGCACCCGTGGGACCTTACCCCCCAGCAAGCTCGTGCTCTGCAGAACAAACTCCGCAAGCGGGTCGTGCTCCGACCTGCGAGCCGATTGCCGAAACTCGTTGCAGGGGTCGACGTGAGTGTGAGCCGTGGCCCATGGCGCGAGGCGACTTCGCGGGCCGCGGTCGTCGTGTTCGACTACGAGACTCTCGAACCACTCGAAGTCGCGACGGCCGAAATGCCATCGCCTTTTCCCTACGTGCCTGGACTGCTGTCGTTTCGCGAAGTGCCGGTGCTGCTCCTGGCCTTTGCGAAGCTTGTGCATAAGCCCGACCTGGTGCTAGTGGATGGCCAGGGCTACGCCCACCCACGGCGATTAGGGCTTGCCTCGCATCTGGGCATCGTGCTGAACCTGGCGACCATCGGTTGTGCGAAGACGCGCTTCATCGGCACGCACGACGAACCAGCCGATCCGGCCGGTGGCTACACCGACCTGGTCGACCTCTCGGTGAGCCCCAGCGAAATCATCGGCGCGGTGGTACGCACCCGCGACCGCGTGAAGCCGCTGTACATCTCGGCCGGCCATCGCATGGACACCCCGACCGCGATCGACCATGTGCTCCACTGCTGCGATGGCTACCGACTGCCGGAACCAACCCGCCGCGCCCACCAATGCGCCGCGGGCAAAACGCTCGACGAACTTCAACGTGACTGGAAGCGACAATCCAAAAGGACTTAAAGATGAATGCAGCACGACTATCGATGATCACGCTCGGCGTGGCCGACATTGCCGAGTCGAAGGCGTTTTACGAGAAACTTGGCTGGCGGGCTTCGTCTTCGTCGAATGATAGCGTGGTCTTCTTTCACTCCGGCACCGCGGTGCTTGGCTTGTATGATCGCCAAGCCCTGGCCGACGACGCGACCGTTGCGAACGATGGAGCCGGCTTCGACGGCGTTGCAATGGCGATGAACTTCGCCAGCGAAGCGGACGTAGATGCGGCGTTCGCCCATGCGGTGGAGTGCGGTGCGTCGGCCGTGAAAGCTCCCCAAAAGGTGTTCTGGGGAGGCTACTCAGGGTACTTTGCCGACCCGGATGGCCATCTGTGGGAAGTCGCTCACAATCCGTTTGTGGAACTCGACGAGCAAGGGCGGATGCAACTGCCCGACTAGGGCAAGGGGCAAATCCATGTGCCACCGTGGCGGCCGTTTAGCCCGCGGTTGCTAACCCAATCATCGGAATTGCACCTTTGAAAACGCCTTAGCCCCGCGCAGCAAACGAGCCGCCGAAACAGGTTGCCTCGGCGGCTCGTGATTGCTTTGCTTGTCGGCCAAATGCGTCTTACGGCATTTGGCTACTGAGACCACCAGCAGCGGGCACGTAGGAGTGGCGAACGTAGTCGACCACCATGCGGTGCGAGCTAAACCGAGAAGCCAAAGTGGCGATCGATTCGATCATCATCTGAATCCACTGGCTCGGCAGTCCATCGGCATCGCGATGGTAGAACGTTGGAACCACCTCTTCCGAAAGCACCCTAAACAGGTTTTCGGCGTCGCGTTCGTCGGTAATGCCATCGTCGACGTGCTGCGTTCCGTTGCCAATGGCAAAACCATTGCGGCCGTTGAAGGCCTCGGCCCACCAACCGTCGAGGATCGAGCAGTTCAGACCACCGTTGAGCACCACCTTCATACCGCTGGTGCCAGAGGCTTCGAGCGGACGGCGGGGGTTATTCAACCAAACATCGACACCCTGCACCAAGTGACGGGCGACGTTGATGTCGTAGTCTTCAATAAACACTACCCGACCCGCGAACCGCGGATCGCGACGCAGGTTGGCGATCTTCTTGATGAAGCTCTTACCACCTTCGTCGGCGGGGTGAGCCTTACCGCTGAAGATGAACTGCACCGGGCGCTGGGGATCGTTGATCAATTCGGCGATTTCGTCCAACTTGCGGAGGAACAGGTCCGCCCGCTTGTAGGTCGCAAACCGGCGAGCAAAGCCGATGGTCAACGCACTCGGATCGAGCGCCGAACGGGCGGCTTCGATCGAGGCTTCGTCCTCGTTGCGGCGACGGCACTGACGGCTCAACCGGCGACGAACGAACTCGAGCAAGCGGCTCTTCAGCGCGTGGTGGGTTTCCCACAACTCGCCTGGATCGATCGCGTAAACCTTACCCCAGACCGAGGGCTCCTCGAGCTGCAAACGCCACGAAGCACCGAGTTGGCGCTCGAACAATTGCTGCATGGGATGAGCAATCCAGCTCGGCACGTGCACGCCGTTGGTGATGTGGCCGATCGGAATCTCTTCCTCAACGCGCCAGGGCCACAGGTGGGCCCACATGCGACGCGAAACATAGCCGTGCAGCGAGCTTACCGCATTCGCCCGACGCGAAAGCTTGAGGCCGATCACGGTCATGCAGAACGACTCGTGCTCGTTCTGTGGTTCCACGCGGCCGAGCCCCATGAGCTGCTCGTGCGAAATACCGAGCTGGTCGCGAAGCGGGCCAAGGTGCTCTTCCACCAGGCCCGGATCGAAGCGGTCGTGGCCAGCGGGAACCGGGGTGTGCGTGGTGAACACGGTGTGCTGGGCGACTTCACGCAGTGCGTCGTCGAAGCCCAGCCCATCTTCTTCCATGCGAGCGCGAATGACTTCCAGCGGAGCAAACGCGCTGTGGCCTTCGTTCAAGTGGAAGCAACCAGGTGTGATGCCCAACGAACGCAGGGCCTTCACCCCACCGACGCCAAGCACGAGTTCCTGACGGATACGGGTGCGACGATCACCACCATACAGGCGGGCGGTCAGTTCGCGATCCTGCGGGCTGTTGCCTTCGACGTCGCAGTCGAGCAAGTACAGGCGAACACGACCGACGTGCATCAACCACACCTTGGCCAGCAAACGACCATCGCGGGTATCGATCGACACGGTAATCGGCTTGCCATCGGGGCCGGTGGCCGCTTCCATCGGCAGGTTTTCGACCTTCGTGTTCAGGTACTCCTGCTGCTGATAGCCATCGCTATCGAGGTGCTGCTTGAAGTAACCTTGGTCGTAGAACAAACCAATGGCCACGAGGGGAACGCCCAAGCCGCTAGCACTCTTGATATGGTCGCCGGACAACACGCCGAGACCACCGGAGTAAATAGGTACCGATTCGTGAATACCGAACTCGGCCGAGAAGTAGGCGACTGGCTTCGAGCCGAGGACCCCAGCATTCTGACCACCCCAGGTGGAGTGCATGTCGTCCAGGTAGTCTTTCAACCGGCGATGCGCTTGGTTGATGCGAGTGTACATCACCATTTCGCCGGCCCGTTTGGCCACCACTTCCGGCGACATCTCTGCCAGCAAGGCGATGGGGTTGTGATCCAACTGCCGCCAGCGGACGGGGTCGAGATCGCGGAACAGGCTCAGCACTTCCGGGTGCCAGCTCCACCAAAGGTTGCCCGCCAGGGTTTGTAGTTTGTTGTAGAGGGTCTGTGGCGATGTTTCCGTCCAGTTTACCCGTTCCATGGCCGCCGTAGAGGCATCGTCGACTTGACTCATGACTGTCTCATTATCCTTAAAGGTACTTACGTAGCCTGCATGTGATGCTCGGAGCACGCACGAGGTGCGCACATCTCCCGCCACTAAACGCCGCATTATAGCGTTTTGCGCGGTTAATGCGACGCCGCTTTCTACCCCCATCGGGTGCGGCATGACGCGATCGGCAATCTATTTCCCCAAGTTGGGCAATCTACGCACTTGGGGTTAGCAGTGGTCTACCAGCGACCACCGCCTCCTCCCCCACCACCCCGGCGAGGTCCGGCTGGTTTCGGGCGTGCTTCGTTGACCGTAAGCGTGCGTCCATCCAGCTCGGCGCCGTTCATCGCCTCGATGGCTTGTGAGCCTTCGTCATGGTTAGCCATGGTTACAAAGGCAAAGCCGCGCGGGCGGCCTGTTTCGCGATCGTTAATGATAGCCACTTCTTCCACTTGGCCATAATTGCCGAAGTGTTCTTCGAGCGTGGCCTGCGTCGTGCTGTAGGAAAGGTTGCCGACGTAAATCTTCATCAGATACTCCAAGACGGTTTTTGCAACGAGCCGCCTGCCACGAGCAAATGGCCTCGTCGCCGATACGGGGTTTGCCACTCACGCAACCGAACGTTGGTCATCGTACGCCTGGAGTTTGTTCTAAATCGAACGTTGCTTGAGCAGCGCGAGCGCACCATCAGCTTACCAGATTTGTACGAAGGTCCATATTTTTGTTCCCAGAAAAGAAAATATTCGCACCCATTTATCCAAAAGCAAATCCGTTGCTCCACTACGCTGCGACCACAACTCGGGCAAGCGTGCTAGCATGGAAAAACACAGCGAGCAACTGGCATACGTTCCCCCCCCGTTAGTGCGGATCGCGCACCATGGCTGCGCAACTCCGTTTGGCTAAACTATTTAGCATGGCTAACACACTTACAACTTGTACCGCGTGTGGTTCGACCTGCGACGATATTCAACTGCAGATCGACACGCAGGCGCACGTCATGCGTACGGATAACGCCTGCGAACTGGGCCAGCGATGGTTTGCCACGGAGGGCGACACTCTGCCGCCGGCGACGATTCGCGGACAGCCCGCAACGTTAGAGCAAGCCGTGCATCACGCGGCTCAACTGCTCGACGAAGCGAAGCTGCCGCTGGTTACTGGGCTCAAGCAGGCAACCATCGAGGCGATTCGCGAAGCCACGGCGCTAGCTGATGCATTGGGAGCTTGCATTGACTGGACCACATCGGCCGGCGATGCGGCCGCGATGCTCGCACTGCAAACCGCCGGAGCAGTGACCGCAACGATTGGCGAGGTCGCGCAGCGGGCCGACATGGTAGTCGTCTGGCAGGCGAATCTCACCGCAACCCACCCGCGGTATCACGAACGCTATCTCGACAAGTGCACGAGTCCCTGGATCGACACGCCCGAACAACGAACACTCGTGTGGGTGGGGAGCGAGTTGTGTGAAGAATCGGAGAAGGCCAGCCACGCCATTCTGATCAAGCCGAACTCCTCGTTCGAATCGCTGCTGGTGCTCCGCGCGATCGTAAGTGGGGTCGAACTCGACGCCGAGGCTGTCGTCGAGCAAACCGGGGTCTCGCTCGACGTTTGGCAAGACCTCGCGAACCAGATGAAGTCCGCCCGCTACGGCGCGGTGGTGCATGCGGGAGAACTGGGGGCTAGTCGCGAATCGGTGATCGAGGTCGCTCGGCTCGTCGCCGAACTCACCGCGACAACAAGGTGGGTCGCATTACCCGCTGGAAGCGCAGGCAACAGCAGCGGTGCCGCCAGCGTGCTGGCCTGGCAAACTGGATTTCCGCTCGCGGTGAACTTCGCCCAGCGGGTGCCGAGTTTCGGGCCGGACGAATGGACTACCCGACGAATGCTCGCCCGCGGTGAGGCCGACACGGTGCTCGTGGTGGCTAGCGACTTGCCATCGCAACTCGATAGTTCTGCGGCCGAAGCGCTTGCTGCGCTGCCAATGATAGCACTCGACTGGCAGCCGACGGCAACGCTCAAGGCAGCCGAGGTGGCGATACGCGTCGCCCGCCCGGGAGTCGAATGTGCAGGAACCACCCAGCGCAGCGATGGCATGATGCTACCGCTGCGAGCAGCGTGGGACACCGATTCGCCAACGTGCGAGGCGGTGCTGCGGGCGATTGCTACCAATCTGGCCGCGAGAAGCTAAGCCGCGGAGATTGCACCCCACATGGGGGGGGCATGATTACTTCGGCGAGTAGTCGATCACCAGGGCTTCGTCCAAATGGGGCTTCAGCACCTCGACAAACTCCTTATGGGCCGGATGCGGAAGGTAGGCATCGCGGTCCTTCGCGCTCTTGAAGGTCAGCATAAAGCAATGGGTAAAGCCTTGGGCCAGGCCTTCGGGGCTGTTATCGGTACCCCACTCCAGGTCCTCGACCAGGTCGATCTTGGTCGACAGCCCAGCAAAGGCCTTTTCGACCGTGGCAATCTGTTTGTCGGTAGCATTTGCCTTGAATTTGAGGAGTACCAGATGTCGGACCATCGACTCTTTCTTCTCGGGCGTTTTGGCCTCAGCAGTCGGCTCGGAAGCGTCGGCCTGGGCAGATTCGCTCGATGCTGGTTCGGAAGTCGCGGTCGAATCGGATTGGTCTTGGGCCAAAACGATGGTCGCCAGCAGACACCCCGCAGCGAGAGTGGCGGTCAGATATCGAGTACTCATCGGGAAAAAGGCTCCTTTTTTGGGTGGACGAGGCAAGAACCAAGGACAATCGAGGGGGGAATTCCCCTGAATCGGCGAAACCGCCCCCCTTTTATATCATTTTCTGCCCTGCTCCGGCACAAGTTTGAAACCTGCCCGGCGAAACAGAAGGTATAGTCCTGAGTCCTATACCGCTTTTTTAAGGGGGGATGCCCGGTCGAGGACCGCCAAACGCGGCCCCAGCTCGACTTCGTGGTCGTTCCATTTTACAACAACACGCTCGCAAATACTGGTCCCCGGATCAGTGCGGCCGGAAACGACCATCCCACGAAGCTTTGCAACGGAGATATCATGATGCGTTCCATTTCTCGCTACTTCATCTTGCCGATGGCCGCGCTGGCCATGGCCTTGGCACCCGCCCTGAGCGGATCGACAGCAAGTGCTGCCGACATGAGGGACCACGCCCAGTCGCTCAACGGAGTGCCGCAGGACGCCGCGTTTTACGCCGCATGGGTAAAGAATCGCCAGCAAATCGAAGTGATTACCCAGTCGAATGCCTGGAAGAAGCTGATGAGCATTCCGCTCGTGCAGATGGGCTGGATGCAAGCACAGACCCAATGGCAGTACCCCACCGAACCCGAGGTGGTGAAGTTCAAGAAGTGGTTCGATAGCGACGAAGGGCAAGATGTTTACGCCCTGGTGACCGAAATGCTGTCGGACGAAGTCTTCGTCTACGGCGACGAGTCGCTCGCTTCGCTGATCGACGTCGCCATGCAGATGAACTCCGAAGTCTCGCGGGCGCAGTTCCAATCGCTGCGTGAGTATGGCACCGAGCGTGCCGAAGATATGGACGAAGTGCTGCAAGAGAAGCTCACTGAGCTGCTCGACGAGTACGAGGACGATCTTGACGTACCAACCGTGGTCATGGGCTTCCGCATCCAAGATCGCGAACGGGCGGTGAAGATGCTCGACCTGGCCGCAACCCGTTTGCGTCAGGCCATGGAACAGGAGTCGGAGATCCCCGCCTGGGTGGCCGAACAACTGGAACGTCGCCAGGTGAATGGTCATGAGATGCTGATTCTCACCATCACCGGCGAGCAGCTTCCTTGGGACGAGATCGAACGGGATATGGCCGACGCACCAGAGTTCTACGAAGAGCTTCGCGAAGTGGTCGAGGGCAAGACCCTGGTTCTTACTGCGGGGATCGTCGAAGAATTCGTGGTGTTCGCGGTGACCGATTCGATCGAAATGTTCGAGCACCTCGGCGAAAGCGAACTGCTGGTCGATTCCGAAGCGTTCAGTACGCTCAACAAGCACGCCGACGAGCAAATTACCACGATTGGCTACGCCAGCGAATACTTCATGCAGTCGCTCGCATCGCAAGAACTTTCGTTCGGCGATATGAAGGTCATGGCCAGCGGTCTGATCTCGATGGTTGGTGTCGATGAAGATCGCATGAAAGCCATCGACAAAGACCTGTCGGATCTGTTCGACGACATCATCGACTACCTGCCCGAGCCGGGCGCAGTGGCTGGTGTGTCGTTCATGACCGACCGTGGCATCGAAAGCTACACTTACAACTGGGGCGAAATGCCCGCGACCGTCGATGGCACCCAAAAGCTCACGCTGCTCGATCACCTCGGCAGCGACTCGCTTGGCTGGTTCGTCACCCGCGGCAAGCAATCGCCGGAAGGCTACGAAAAGTTCGTCAACTACTTCCTGCGTGGCCTGGGTCACTTCGAAGCCATTGCCGAAGAGAAAGCCTCGGAGGAAGAATGGGACGAGTACAAAACGGTTCGCGACGAAGTGATGCCACTGCTGGCGAAACTGGACGAAGCGAATCGCAACTACCTGATTCCCGGCTTTGCCGATGGCCAGAGTGCCTTAGTGCTGGATGCCTCGATTGCCGACAAGGAATGGTGCGACTTCATGTCGCCCGCCCAAAGTGAGCTGCCGATGCCGACCCTGGCCATTGTGTCGGGCGTGAGCGACTCGGATGCGGTGAAGTCTGGTGCGAAGATCTACTTCGATGTCATCCAGACGATCATCGACAAGGCTCACGAAGCAAACCCCGAAGAAGTTCCTCCGTTTGTACTTCCGGCCCCCGACAGCAAGTCGACCTCGACCGGAACCATCTACTCGTACAATCAGCTGGCTACTTTGGGAGCCAACGAGCGAGTCGCTCCGAACGCGGGTCTCAGCGACTCGGTGCTTGTGCTGAGCGTACTGCCTGAATTGACCGAGAAGCTGCTCGATGGTTCGAAGCCGGAACTCGAAGGCCCCGCGGCCGAGTTCGATCGCCCACTCGCCTCGGCGGGTTACTTTAGCTTTGCCAAGGCGATCGATCTGTCGAAGCCTTGGATCGACTACGGTATCCAGATGGTGGTCGAGCAAGCTGGCGAAGATGGTAGTAACGTGGTGATGACCGTTGGCCTGTTCAAAGGTCAGTTCGATCAGCTCCTCGATATCCTCAAGGTGATGGATAGCTACACCGGCGTATCGTACAAGGAAGGGGATGCCTGGGTGAACCATGGCGAGCTGCGGCTCATCGACCTGGAAGACTAAGCACCCTGCTTGCTCCTACATGCAGTGAAACTTACAAGCCTCCTGCCGTGGTATGCGGCAGGAGGCTTTTTTCGTGCTTGCACCGAGAGCGCCCAACTGCATCCGTCGACGACTTGGCGAGCGCCGAGTTGTGCGTCACACTAGGGAGCGGTACCTCACTGCGGTGGGCGTAGCTTCGGGAGTTTGCTACGCTGCGCCGGATCGCCTTCCCGACCCTCAGCATCCATGGCCTCGCTCACTAAAATCGCCGGCGGCACGTTGTACGATCCCGCGAACGGAATCGATGGCCAAGTGCGCGATCTCTGGTTTGCCGACGGCAAGATCGTAGCACCTCCCACGCCTGGCACGAAGCCCACCCGCACGATCGACGCGGAGGGTCTGGTGGTGATGCCGGCCGGGGTCGACATGCATTGCCACATCGCTGGGCCGAAAGTAAACGTCGCCCGCAAGCTCCGCGCCGACGATCGCAGCCATCCCGACCAATTGCTGGAGCGAACCCGCCTGGCCGCCGGTGGCAGCACTCGCAGCGGCTCGCTCGGTAGTGTGCCTTCGACGTTTGCCACTGCTTACAAGTACGCCGGGCTTGGCTACACCACCGCGTTCGACGCAGCAGTTCCACCGTCGGGAGCCCGCCAAGCCCACGCCGAACTGGCCGATACTCCCTCGATCGATCGCGGGTTTTACACACTGGTCGGCAATAACCATTACCTAATGGAACGCATCGCTGCGGGGGACCAGGCTGGCACCCAAGCGTTCCTCGCCTGGCTGCTGACCGCCACGCGAAGCTACGCGCCGAAGCTCGTGAATCCTGGTGGAGTCGAAACATGGAAACAACAGGGAGCTGGCCACTCGACCGGGCTCGACGACCTGGTGCCGACGTTCAACGTGACCCCGCGGGCGATCATTCAAGGCATCGCCCAGGCGGCCAACGACCTCGCCCTGCCCCACCCGCTGCACGTGCATTGCAATCAGCTCGGCATGCCTGGCAACTGGCAAACCACGCTGGCTACTATGCAATCGCTCGGCAACCTGCAGGGGCACCTCACCCACATTCAGTTCCACAGCTACGGCGGCGGCCAAGGCGAAGAGCAATCGCTCAAGAGCGAAGTGCCACTGCTGGCCGAGTACATCAACTCGCACGATAACCTGTCGGTCGATGTCGGTCAGGTGCTGTTCGGTAACACCACCAGCATGACTGGCGACGGACCGCTCGGCTACTACTTGCGAAACATCTATGGCGATCGCTGGTACTCGGCCGACACCGAAGTGGAAGCTGGCTGCGGGGTGATGCCGATCGAGTACAAGAACAAGAACTTGGTGCACGCCCTGCAGTGGGCGATCGGCCTCGAGTGGTATCTGCTGGTCGAAGATCCCTGGCGAGTGGTCATGAGCACCGACCACCCGAACGGCGGCTCGTTCCTGGCCTACCCCGAGATCATCCGCCTGCTGATGGATCGCACCTATCGCAACGACGTGCTGGCTACCTGCCCTGCCGAGGTTCGCGAGCGGACCAGCCTGGGAGATCTCGACCGTGAGTACACGCTAGGCGAGATTGCCATCATCACCCGCGCCGGCCCCGCCCGCCTGCTGGGGCTCACGCAGAAGGGGCATCTCGGCGTCGGAGCCGATGCCGACATCACGCTGTACACGCCACACGACAACTGGGCCGAGATGTTCCAGCTGCCAAGGCTGGTATTCAAACGAGGCGAGGTGCTCGTCGAGCAAGGCGAAATCCGCACGGCCAACGTCGGACAAACGCTGCACCTTACGCTCGACTACGATCAAGACCGCCTGAAGGCGCTCGCTGACTGGTGGCGGGCCCATTATTCGTTCGAGCTGGAAAACTTCTCGATCTCCGACCAGGAGTTCGCGCAGCTCGGTTGAGATTCCTCTGCAAGGTTGCCTTAAACCTGTTTGTCGAGCCAATCGAAGAACTGAATCGCCAGGTGTACGACAACCACTAGCACCGCATGCCCAAACGCCCAGCGTGTTCGCCAGTGCCAGAGCTTGGCGATGAGCTCGGGGGTCTTCGTATAGCAAGTGACCGTGAGCAGCAGAAACCCGTAAGCAGCGTAGGTGAACGCTCCCGAGAGCACCATTAAGATCACTAGCTCCCCAAGCGACGCTTGAGGATTGCCTTCGATCAACGCGATCGAGAACACGGTTCCCAGGATGAATTGCTGAATCCACCAGAGTGCAATCAGCGGCCGCAGCAGCCGCGGCCAGTCGGGTTGTCGCAGCGCAGTCGCCAGGGCGACTGGCAGGGTTGGCCGAACGATTCCCGCCACGGTAGTCACGACTTGCCAGCCGGAGAGGATGAATACGAAAGTCCCCCCATGATCACCAGAGGGCTGATCGGCGAGAATTCGATGATACCCGTCACCAGCAACAGCACTCCGACGATCACGTACCCGGTGCCCAAGAAGGTACCAGGCAGCGCGATCAACGCGTCGCCCATCGTGACTAGAGACGAAGCTTGCTCAAGATTCCTCGTTGGAAGTTTCGGCAGTATCTTCAGACTCCTCCTCAGCGGGAACATCGGGCGCAGGTTCGGCAGCGGGCTCGTCAGCTTCCGCGGACTCTTCGGCGGCTTCATTCTCGGCTACCGGCCAGTCGCGGCGAATCCAGCGGACAATCAACGAGATCTCCTCGTCCGATAGCGTATTCAGATCCGGGTCGTCGGCATGCGTCGCGTAGCCCGGCATCAGACGGTCGGCCTCGTCGTAATTGTCTTCGGAATAGTAGAACCGCTCGGTCCGCGGATTGCGAATGAATTCGGTCAACCATTCTTCCGAAGCGTAGTCGGTGAGATCGGGGCCAGCGCCGGCTTCTTCGTCGCCGAGCGTATGGCAGTCGATGCACGAGAGCTCGTTGAGCACGATATCCATGCCCTGCTCCAGCTGCTCGCTCTGCTCTTCGTCCTTTTCCTTCTGGTAAGGCAGCTCCGCTAGGCCCGAAATCGCCCAAGCGGCGGCTCGCACCTGCATTTTGAACGCTTGCTTCTCGTCGTCCGGCAGATCGGCCAGCTCGTCGGTGATGGTTCCCTGCACCCAGTAAACCATGTCGCCTTCGGCAAAAATCGTGTTACCAAAGAACTCGGGACCAACCAGCTTCTCGTGATCGAGCATCCCTTCCATCCACTCGCGACTGCCGAACTTGTACAAGTTGGCTGCGGTCGGCTCGTCGCAAACCACGGTGGTCAGCGGATCGCCCTCTTCGTGAGGATTCTCCAGGCTCACATCGTGATGGCTATGGCAACTCGCGCAATGAGCCTTGAACAATCGCCGGCCAGCGATCAGCGGGTCGCGGCGGGTTTGTCCCCGCGCCCCATCGACCGGAATGCCCATCGAGGCCAGCTCAATCGAGCGTTCGGCTTCGGCGTGGGCCAAACGCAGGTCGGCCAGGTAGTGCTTCGACTTCTCGGTTTTGCCGTTGTAGTCTTCGTTGAACGACAGTGCGGTCAGCACTCCAATGCCCGCGAATACCGACAGCACGAATAGCGTGTTGAACCACCGCCCCAGCTTCCAGTTGCCGATAAACGGCATCAATAGCAGCACCAGCATGATGATACCAGGAATCAGCTGCGAAGCGATAAACATGCCGGACGCGCCGGGGAAGTACTTGAGCAACTGGAACAAGAAGCGGAAGTACCACTCGGGCCGGGCGGTGTTGAACTCCACCGAGCCATCGCTCGGCGGGCCAAGTTCCGCGGGGAATCGCATCGCGATCCACACCACCGTGGCGATCACCGCCAGCGACACCACCGCATCGCGCAGCGCCTGATCGGGCCAGTAGACTCCGTCGGGCTTGTCGGTTTCTTTCTCCGGCGGGGTGAGTCCCTGCCGGCGGCCGACGGCCGCGTGCAGCACCAGAAAGAACACCAAACCAGCAGGCAGCACGCCCATATGCAGCGCGGCGAATCGCGTGAGGGTGTGATGCCCCAGGTCGTCGCCCCCTAAGGCAATCGCTTTGACGTCGTCGCCGATGCTCGGCGAAGCCCCGGCAATGTTGGTCGCCACCTTGGCTGCCCCGAAGCCTCGCTGGTCCCAGGTCAACAGGTAACCGGTCTGCCCGAGTCCCAGCAGCATGACCATCGCGCCGAGTCCGAGCCAGTAAGTCACTTCCCGCGGTCTGCGATACGCCCCATGCACGACTACCTGCAACAAGTGCAGCGACATCAGCAGCATGACCGCCGACGAGGTGTAAAGGTGAATGCCCCGCAACAGCGCGCCGCCGGTCATCTCGTGCTGAATGTAGTACACGCTCTCCCAGGCGGTTTGCGTACTCGGGCTGTAGTGCATCCATAACACAATGCCGGTAATGAACTGCACCACCACGGCAAACAGCAATGTGGTGCCCCACACGTAACGCCAGCGGGCACCACCTGGAATGCGTTGATAAAACACCGACGCGATGGCTTGCTTGATACCAGTGCGGTTATCCAACCAATCGATAAGAGATTTCATGACAGAGCGGGCGGGGTGAGGAACCAGGGAGAGAGGTTCGGAGGGGGGAGGATAGAGGGAGAAGATTCTCAGGCAGGTCGGTAGGCAGGGTGCCAGCAAGCGACTTGGCTGGCTGGGCGAATCGTTAGGCTTGTTGCTTTTCGGCAATGCCTTCCTTGAAACGCTGGTAGTTCACCAGCACGTCGCCGGTCGCCTGGTCGACACGCACTTCGAGCGTATCGAGATCGCGAGGGCTTGCGCCCGAACCACCATCCTGCTTGCCAGTGGTGCTGAACTCTGCGTTATGGCAAGGGCACACGATCTTGTCGATGTCGGGGCGGAAACCAACAATGCAGCCAACGTGGGGGCACGTGCTGCTGATGGCCACGGGGGTCGCCTCTTCGCTTTCACGAATCAACAACACCGGGCGTTCGGGCTGGGGATCGTAGCGATTCCACTTATCGGTCGGCGAGGGATCGATCACCGCAAACTGGTGCGGTTTGCCATCGGCAGGAATCTGACTGAGCGAGGTCACGCGAATCCAGTTGCCGGAGTCGGTGCCCCCCTGCTTCTTCTTTTTGAAGATCGGGTCGAACAGCACGCTGACGCTCGCAGCCACTGGGGCCGCCAGCGCGGCCAAGCCCAATAGGGCCGCCATTACGCTAGATAGGAACGAACGCCGTGGCACGTCCGAGGTGTTGTTTTCATCCGCCATCGCTTTGGTACTCCAGCAAAGTCTGTATGATTAGGTTTTGCTTTCGAACGTCGTTCGTTACGACAATCGCAGGAAGTCTACCAACTTTTCGCGCGCCGTTCAGTCATTCATCTTACTCAACATTGCCTCAACGACCGCTTTGCGGGCATCCTCAAAACCAGCCGAAATTCTAAGCCCGGCCGCAGCCCGGTGACCACCCCCGCCAAAGGTTTCGGCAACCGCCCGCACGTCGAAGTCGCCACGACTCCGCAGGCTGACTTTGGTGAGTTCTGGCTCCAGTTGTACTAATAGTGCTGCAACTTCAACGCCTGCAATGGTTAACAACCGATTCACGACGTCTTCGGAGTCGGAGGGATCGGCGCCGGTTTCCGACAAATCGTCGAGCGTTGCCCCCGAGTGGGCGAACCGCCCGTCAGGGGAGACTTCGATTTTTTGTAGAATCTGTCCCTGCAGATAGACCCGCGCGAGTGAGTTTTGCTCGTACAACTGACTGAAGATGTGGGCCGGATTCGCCCCGGCCGAAACCAGCTTCGACACCGCCGAGTAGGTCGCGGGTCCCACCGATTGAAAGCGGAACCAACCAGTGTCGGTCGCTATCGCGGCAAACAGCGCGCGGGCCATGGTCTCGGTCACTGGCACCCCGAGCGCGGCAATCGCGTCGAGCACCAACCGACCGTTGGCCTCGGCCGAGTCGTTCTTGAACACGACCGCTCCGAGGTCGTCGCCGCTTACGTGATGGTCGATCACCACCTTCTTGGCACTCGACTCGCGAAGCACGTCGCCCATCGGGCCGAGTTGCTGCCAGGCGCTGGTGTCGAGCACCATCATCAGATCGACATCGCTCGCGAGCACCTGACTCGGTAGCACGTCCTTGCCGAGCACTTCGATACGACTCGAGGGATCGATGAACGAGATATTCTCGGGCACCGGATCGGCATTGATGATGCGCACCTTCTTGCCGAGCGACTCCAGGGCCTCGGCCATGGCGATCTCGCTACCGAGCGCATCGCAATCGGGCCGCTGGTGCGACGTAAGTACAAACGATTCGTGTTCGCTTACCAAATCAACGAACGGTCGCCAGACGATCGGCATCAAATCCTCCTTGCAGGTCGACCTCGTTGGGCCAGATATTCATTTGCCATTTGTTTTGCCGTGGCCACGTCGGCCGTGACTTGATGTTTTAGCTCGTCGACCGAAGCAAACGGGCGGGTGTCGCGCAGGCGGTCGAGAAAGTCGACTTCGAGTATGTTGCCATACAGCGCGGCGTCGCAATCGATCAGGTGCACTTCCACCTTGGTGGCCATGTCGCCAAAAGTGGGATTCGGCCCCAAGTTCACCGCCGCAGCGGCGGCACGCTCGGCCACCCAGGCCACGGCTGCGTAGACCCCGTGGGCGGGAAGCAACGTGTCGATGCCTTCGAGGTTGGCCGTGGGGAACCCCAGATCGGTGCCTCGGCCAGCGCCATGGGTTACCAGTCCGCGGATGCGATACGGCGCGGTCAGCCACTCGTGGGCCTGGTGCACTCGTCCCAGGCTGATGAGGTCGCGGACGCGGGTGCTGCTCACCACGGAGCCTTCCACCTCGAGCGGTTCGACGACTTCGACCGCGATGTCGGCCTCGGCGGCAAACTGCTTAAGGGTCTCGACGTTGCCGCCGCGGTTTTTGCCGAAGAAGAAGTTCGGGCCTTCGACCACCGCCTTGGCACCGAGCGACTCGAGGATCACGCGATCGAAAAACTCGCGGGCCGAGAGTGATAGCAGCCCCATGTCGGTCGGGTAGGCCAGCACCCAGTCGATGCCTAGATCGGCCAGCAAATCGGCCTTGCGCTCGGTCCACGTCAGCGGCGGCGGGCAAGCCTCGGGCCGCAACAGCCGGGCGGGATGCGGGTCGAACGTGAACACCACCGCCGGACCGCCTACCTGCTCGGCCTGCGCCTGCAACCGCGAAACGATGCGGGCGTGTCCCTGATGGACCCCATCGAAATTGCCAATGGTTACCGCCCCTCCGCGGGCAATAGGTGGCAAGTCGTGAACATGGCGGACAATCGGCACCGGCGTCTTTCAAATCTCGGCAAAAATAGTACGGAATATAGTATCGAGTCCCCGCCGCAACAGGTCAACGCGGGGCGGGCTTCTGGAGACACCCCTCTACCAATCTGGTAGAATAAACCAGGTCCCCGGAGCAATCCCATTATGAGCGATGCACTTTCTCAAGTCGAAGCGATACTGCCGCAACTATCGAGCAGCGAGCGGATTCTGCTGATTCAGAAGCTCAACGAGGAAATGGGCACTCACCCTGGCTCCGGCATCGACATTCAACCGGGAGTTTGCGGCGGCGAAGCACGTATTATCCGCACTCGCATTCCGGTCTGGCTGCTTGTACAAGCCCGTAATTTAGGCAAGACAGACACCCAGTTGCTGGCCGCCTACCCCTCGCTACGGCCAGACGATCTGACGAACGCCTGGACCTACGCCGCCCGCCACGAGGCGGAGATCGAGGCCCAAATCAAAGAAAATGAATCGGCATAATGGCTCGGCTTTATTCGAACGAAAACTTTCCTCTGCCGGTCGTTACGAGGCTTCGCGAGTTAGGGCACGACGTAATGACCACCGACGATGCCGGTCAGAGCGAACAAGCGATTCCCGACGATCAAGTGCTAGCCTTTGCCATAGCTAACTCTAGAGCGATTCTCACGCTAAATCGCAAACACTTTGTGAAGCTTCATTCATCAACTCCAGAGCATCTTGGAATCGTTGTCTGTACGTTTGATCCTGATTTCGTGGCCCAAGCAGAGAGGATTCACTCGGCCATCGAAGCTTCTAGTCCACTAACCGGACAATTGATCAAAGTTAACCGGCCGGCATAACCTTCCATGCCAACCAATTTGGACGACATCCTGAAGCCGGCCCACCTTCTCCCCGGTGTGAGAACGAAGAATTCGCTATCGCGTGATCCCGACTGTCGGTGCTATTCGCTCGCTAAGCTCTGAAACGCCGCTGGCAAGTAATCGAGCAGGTCGCTCGCGACGAGCGACACTTGCCCCAGCTTGTCGGCGGCCAGGTCGCCGGCTAGTCCATGCACGTGCACGGCCAGTCGCGCGGCGGGCCAGGCTTCGAGTCCCTGGGCGAGCATCGCTGCTACGATGCCGGTGAGCACGTCGCCCGAGCCGCCGGTCGCCATGCCGGGGTTGCCGGTTGCATTCACCGCATATTGCTGGCTGTCGGCCACCACGGTTCCCGCCCCCTTGAGCACTACCACGGTCTGGCCAGCGGGATCGCGTTCGGCCATCGCAACGGCCGCCTTCACTCGGCTTGCGTCGCTTGTGCCGGCGGTGGTCTGCATCAGCCGGGCGTATTCCCCTGGGTGCGGAGTAAGAATGCGAGGCCCGGCCGGCCGGTTCAGAGCTTTGGGCAGCTCGGCCAACGCGTTGAGCCCGTCGGCATCGACCACCATCGGGCACGGTAGCTGCTGGTACAACCGCTCAACCAGGTACATCGCCGGCGACGCTCGCCCGATGCCCGGACCGATAGCGACGACGTCGACCTTGCTGGCCAGTTCGACCACTACCTCATCGGCACGGGCCGACAGGGTTCCGTCGATCTCGTCGTCCCACAGAGCAACGGTCATGTAGTTAGGCGAGAAGCTCGCGACCGTGGGTTGCACGCATCGTGGAGTAGCAACGGTCACCAGCCCCGCTCCGCTCCGCAAAGTGGCCATGCCAGACAGCGAGATCGAGCCCGCCATGCCTCGCGAACCACCTACCAGCAACACGCGACCAAAGCTCCCCTTATGCGAGTCGTGCTCGCGGCTCGGCAACGTTGGCAAGGCTTGAGAGGTTCGGTCGTGCATTCCAGCATTGTAACACAGCGGGATTCGACCCCGCGATAGTCGCCTGTTTTGCGGAATGCTCGCTCTCTGGACCGTTTGGTATACTGCGAACAGCGCCCCGCGACCGAGCGGCGTGCGCCTACACACTTCAGGGGTCCTTAGATGAGTCATCCAACGCGTATCTACCTATTCAGCAGCCTGGTCGTCGCTATCGTGAGCGCCGGCTGCAACGATCCGAATTCCTCTCTGCAGCAATCGACCGGAGCCAACAATCTACCTCCGGGCGTTGCACAGCAACTCGCGAATATTGAGAAGGCCAACGCGGCCGTTTCGGACGAAGTCGACCAGCTATTTCGCGACATTCAAGCGGAGAAGATCAAGCAGATCTACGAACAGACGCTGTCGCCCAAATTCCGCGAGGTCGCAACGCTCGAAGAGTTCGAGACCATCACCGAACGCCTGCGAACGCGTCTGGGCGCGCTGCAGAGCAAGACGATTTCGACATCGGAGGTCAACCCGTACGAAGGCACGTTGGTCGCTTCGGCCAACTACGAGGCAACGTTCGAAAAGGGAGCCGGCAGCCTGCTCGTAAGCTTCGAACAACAGGGCGACGAGTGGCAACTGCTCCGTCTGAGGGTCAACGCCCCGCAGTTGCTCGACGATCCCAGCACTTTTCGGCAACCGACCGAACTGTTTGTCGACAATTCCGAGCCGGTGATGCCGGGTGCGATGGTCGATCTGGTCGACAAGACGGTCGACCCGCCGAAAGTGGTGCTCGAGAATGTTCAGGTGCTGAATGTTCGCTGGAAGGTCTCGGGCCCGTCGAGCAAGCCGACGGCTCCGGCCAGTGGTTTTGTGACCGTGGGCCTTAAACCCGAAGAGGCTAGCACGATCAAGAGCATCGACTCGCTCTCGGTCGCCCCCCACCAATAGGCCTGGGCGAAGCTCGGCAGTGGGCCGACAGCACTCTTCCCCACTTGCGGAGTTTGTGGTCGCAATTGGCCACCTCTTGGCATAGAATCGAGCATGGACAGGTGTGCGCCCGTACAGACACCATCCCCCCAAGTGGGTGCGAGGGCGCGAAGCCGTGAACAACTTACCCAGAGTACCGAACTACCACCGCCTGCGAACATTGCGAGCCAAAATAGATTCCCAGCGGTGGGAATCTATTCTCGCCAGTTCCGAACCACTTACGTCGAGGGACTATGTCGTAACCAACGATCAGCATAAGGTTTAAGCCAATTGGCGACGACGCAAGTAGCGTTAAAAATAGATTCCCATCCGATCGTGTTTCCCCGAAATGGGAATCTATTCGCCGGGCGGGAATCTATTTCGCCAGCTCGACCAGCACCGACCGAGGGCCATCCAATTCCCCCTCTCCCCCAGGCCCGTTAGACTTATCCCTTATGGAATCCAACGCACCGACCACCGAATTGAAACTCACCGGCGAGCGCATTGCGCTGGTCAGCAAACTTGTCAGCATGCCGCGAAACGAAGCGTCGAAGGTCATTTCTGCGCATGGCGGACACCTGCAGGCCAAGCCCGACGAATCGACCACACTGCTCGTCAAAGGAGACGACATGGCCACCACGGCGGTCGCCGAGCAGCTGCCGGAGGAAGTGCGGCAACGCGTCGCCGCGGGTCGGGTGACGCTGGTCGACGAGAGCCAACTGTGGCGGCGGCTCGGCCTGGTGGACGAAGAGGTCGGCGTGAGCCGGCTTTATACCCCCGCGCTGCTGGCCGAGATGGTCGAGGTCGAGGGTCGCGTGATCCATCGCTGGCACCGCCGCGGCTACCTGGAGCCAGCGTGCGAGGTTCGCAAGCTGCCGTATTTCGACTTTGCCGAGGTCCGTGTCGCCCGCCGGCTCGCCGAACTGGTGCACGCCGGGGTGTCGCTGGCTTCGATCGATCGCCAGATGGCCGACCTCGCCCGCCTAGCGCCTGACGTCGACCGGCCGCTCGCCAATCTGTCGATCGTCGTCGAAGGAGGCAAGATTTACTTACGCCGTGGCAGCGACCTGGCCGAACCGAGCGGGCAGTTGCTGATCGACTTTGACGCAGCCGAAGAAGAACCAGTGCCGGAGATCGCCAACCCGGGCCAAAGCGAAGTACCGCCGAGCGCCGAGGAACTCCGCGCCCGAGCGCTCGACCTAGCCGACGAAGGCGAGGTGGCTCCGGCCATCGAACTGTACCGCGGCGTGATGCTCGCCGGCGAAGCCGATGCCGAGGACCACTTTATGCTCGGCGACCTGCTCTACCAGCGGGGCGACTTATCGGCCGCACGCGAGCGATACTACATGGCCATTGAGCAAGACGAAGAATACGACGAAGCCCGCGTGAACCTGGGCTGCGTGCTGCTGGAACTCGGCGACATCGCGATGGCGGCCGACGCGTTCCGCGGCGCCCTGGCCGGCAACCCCCACCTGGCCGACGCCCACTACCACCTGGCCGGCACGCTCGACCGCCTAGGCGACAACGACTCCGCCCGCGAGCACTGGCAAGCGTTCCTCGAACTGGCACCCGAAAGCCCCTGGGCCGAAGAAGCCCATGAGCGGTTGGGGGAGTAGCAGGAAGCAGCGAACAACAAGGAGAGAATTTGGTACGAGACCCGACTTGTCATTAGTATTGAAGACAGCGACGCCCCTCACGACGAAGCATAGCTCGTCGACGATTCCCCAAACTCCCAACTCCGATCTTCAACCTCCATGCCACACTTCTGCACCAGCCTACTTCTGTTTGCCTGCCTGACTTCGGCGGTTGCTCTTGGTCAAAGCGAACCCGCTGCGACTGAGCCAGAAGTAATCGATGGTATTCCGATCACTGGCACCGCGAATCCCGACTTACGGCCGGTCGATGAGATGATGGTCGAGCTGATCAAGAAGATCGACGCCCCTGGCGCCAGCGTCGCCATCTCGCGCGATGGGGTGCTGGTGTACGCCCGTGGGTTCGGGTACCAGGACGAAGAGCAGGCCGAGCCGGTAGAGCCGAACACCCGCTTTCGCATTGCGAGTATCTCGAAGCCGATTACCGCGACTGCCATCATGGCCCTGGTGCACGACGGCAAGCTTTCGCTCGACGACAAGCTGGTCGACCACCTGACCGACGAAGAGCGGGCGGTGGTGAATGAGGAGCTCGCACCGGTCACGCTTCGCCAGTTGTTGCAACACCGCGCCGGCTGGAATCGCGACAAGACGTTCGATCCGATGTTCAAGTCGCGCAGGCGCGACGAAGCTCTCGGCATCGAAGGGCTGGATACCACCGACAAAATCATCCGCGGCATGCTCCCCTTACCGCTGAGCGACGAGCCCGGCAGCAAGTACTCTTACTCGAACTTTGGGTACTGCGTGCTTGGGCGGATCATCGAGCGAACCACCGGCCAGCCGTACGACGAGTACGTCAAGCAGCGAGTGCTGGCTCAGCAAGGCATTTCGACCATGGCCATCGGCAGCACGCTCACTCGCGGTGAGCACGAAACCCGCTATCACACCAACGATGGCCGCAAAGGTCCTGGAGTGGTTGAGGGAGTCGTCGGCCAACGGGTACCGGTGCAGTACGGCGCGTGGTGCCTGGAGAACATGGACGCCCACGGCGGGTGGATCGCTACCGCGGCCGACCTGGTTGCGTTTGCCGATGGCTATAACGACAACAGCCGGTACGACTTCCTGACCGACGACCTGCTCGCTGAAGTCGTCAGCCCCTGCCCGGCCGACGAAGGCAAGAACTCGTACTACGGGCTCGGATGGCTCGTAGTGCATGTCGGCGACAAGCAGCACTACAACATGTGGCACAATGGCTCGCTGCCTGGCACGTCGACCATCCTGGTCCGCCGGCACGATGGCTTCAACTGGGCGGTGCTGTTCAACACCCGCGACATCGAAGGGGGAGGTGCTCCCTCGGGCAAGGTCGACCCGCTCATGCACGAAGCGGTGAACAAGGTGCAGCAGTGGCCCGCACAACCGGTAAGCGTCGAGTAGCTGCTCGACCCACGTAAGCGATGAAGAAAGACCCACCCATGCGATACGCTCCTCTCGAATCACTACGGCCAACGCTGCTGATGCTCGCCCTCGCGTTACTCGCATCCACTCAAGTGCTGGCGGCCGACACGCGTCCGAACATCGTGGTGCTCCTGGCCGACGACCTCGGCTACGGCGACGTCGGCTTCCACGGCAGTTCGATTCGCACGCCGAACCTCGACCAGCTCGCTGCCACCGGGGTGACGCTTGAGCGGTACTACGTCGCGCCGATGTGTTCGCCGACGCGGGCGGGGCTGATGACCGGGCGGTACCCGATTCGGTTCGGCATGATGCGTTCGGTGGTGCCGCCATATCGTGATTTTGGACTCGATCCTGCGGAGGTGACGATCGCCGATATGCTGGCGACCGCTGGCTACGAACATCGCGCAGTGATCGGCAAATGGCACCTGGGTCACCGCCGCACGAAGTGGCTGCCCGGTTCGCAAGGCTTCACCCACGCGGTCGGCTGTTATAACGGCGCGATCGACTACTTTACCCACCAGCGCGATGGGCAGCTCGACTGGCATCGCAACGGCCAGCCCGACCTCACCGAAGGTTACGTGACCGACATGGTAGGCGACGCGGCCGTGGAGTTCATCGAAGGAGTTCCCCTGAGCGAGCCGTACTTGCTATACGTTCCGTTCACCGCGCCGCACTCTCCGTTCCAGGCGAAAGACGAGGACCTGGCCAAGTATCCTAAGCTCAAAGGCAAACAGAAAACCTACGCGGCGATGGTCGACTCGCTCGATCAGGCGATCGGTCGTATCCTGACCGCCATCGACGAGCGGGGCGATGCCGAAAACACGTTCGTGCTGTTCTCCAGCGACAACGGCGGAGTCGCCAGCGTTGGTAGCAACGGCCCGCTCAAAGGACACAAGCTCACTCCCTACGAGGGTGGCGTTCGCGTGGCCGCCGCGGCTCGCTGGCCGCAAGGTCAGGTAGTCGGTGGACGAACCATCGAGCAGCCGATGGGTTACCTCGACGTGTTTCCCACGCTCATGCAAGTCGCCGAAGTCAGCGAGACGCCTGGCCATCCGCTCGACGGAGTCGGCATGCTCCCCACGCTGCAAGGCGATACGACTCCGGTAGAGCGGCCCTGGTACACGTACATGGATCAAAACGGGGGTCGCCGACAACACGTGGCCGTGCACCATGGCCCCTGGAAACTGGTAGGCCACCGCCCCGCGCCCGATGCCGCGCAAGGCAAGACCGTGTACGAACTCTACCGCCTGGCCGACGATCCGAACGAAACGACCGACGTCGCCGAGCAGCATCCGGAAGTGGTCGAGCAATTGAAAGAGAGCCTCGAGCGATTCTTTAGCTGGCAAGCCGCCCAGCAAGTCCCCCGCTACGACGAAGGCCGCGACGAACTGCCGCCGCTTGAGAATTGGACGCCGAGGGAATAAGGGTTGGAGCGTCGCACCACACCAAGCACCGCACCCAAGTTAGAAAGCAACACTACTTTGAATCGTTATGCAGAGATTAGTGATACTCAGCTGAGAGGCTTTACGCATCCGGTTGAGTTGATTGCGAAATATCATCGCGGTGACCCAAACGACTTAGCCGTAGGGTCGTGTTGCAATACAACACCTGTCGACGAGTTATATCAGGAGCTCAGCACGGCTGGCCTGGAACGATTGATTCAATATGGTGAAACACTCATTTGCGACGGAGATGGTTTTCGTTTTAGAAATCTATGCGCATCGCTGGCAGCATTTACGGAAGCTGACTTGGAGCCGCTTCTAAGAAGTATGATTGAAGCAGACCTCTACGAACCAGATTTTGCTTTTAACAAGGCGTCAAAGGATCTGGCAAGTCGTCTTCTTGACCAGCTGAAAACCGATGAAGACAATCGCCTTGAGATTCTCTTTGCCCTTGCTTGGACAGGGGATGTAGAAGCAATCGAGTGGTGCACAAGGCAAGGCTGGCAACTACCAGCTAAGTGGACTATCCCAGCTTGCACAAAGGTCGCGGGGTGGGAACTGGACAGCAAAGGTGCTCGGCGTGACCTCTATTACACTCAATGCTACGCGTTGCGTTATGGCAAGTCGCCCGATCCCCAGCAGTTTCGCGCAATCACCCCACGCACCGACAACTGCCCCTGGTGCTCGCGGCCGCTGATCAACTTATTGGAACTGGGAGCCACGACTCTTGCGAAGCTAGGAATCACAGGCTTTGAACAGGGCCTCCAGATCGCGACGTGCGACGTATGCACTGCCTTCGCATCTAGCCTGTTTGGCGAGCTGAATCAATCAGGCTATAGCGAATGGTCGCTGCACAATGTGCGTCCAGATTACTTACCTGACGATGCTGATTCATGGGAAGGCTTGCCGACTGATTGCTTACACTTAGCCGCAGAGCGTCCACCACTATTTGCGGCAAACCAATTTCTTTCTACCACGTTCTCACAACTTGGTGGACACCCAACTTGGATACAGTGCGCCGCCTATCCAACGTGCCCGGAATGCAAGCAGACGATGATGTGTCTGGCCCAGATCGATCACTCAGAAATCGAGGAATACGCCGAAGGGACCTATTACGCGTACCTTTGTCCTGAGTGCCGAGTGACTGCAACCAACTACCAACAAACCTGAGTCCCCGCACGGCTCCCCCAATCGCGGGCGATCCGTTACAATCCGTGCATGTTTTTCCGGCGAGACCTAGCTCGTTGGCCCATCGAACTTTCAACTCCTAAGTTTCCACTCATGTCGCAATCCGCCTTCGGTACCGTGAAGATTCGCCGCGAAGATCTGCCTAAGGGAGGCAACCTGTGCGAACATTGCACGGCCAAGTGTTGTCATTACATCGCGGTGCCGTACGAGACGCCCGACTGTTTTGAGGACATGGAGTACATCCGCTGGATCGTGCTGCACCACAACGCGACGTTCTTCAAGGACGACGAAGACTGGTACCTGCTGGTGCATACCGTGTGCGAAAAGCTGGCCGACGACTACCGCTGCGGCATCTACGAGAACCGCCCCCAGATCTGCCGCGACTACAGCTTTGAGAATTGCGAATACGACGAGGACTGGACCTACGACTTCTACCTGGAAACCCACGACCAAGTGTGGGAATACAGCGAAGCGTGCTACAAGTCGAAAGGCAAAAACATCCGCAGCAAGAAACCCGACCTGCTGCCAGTGATGGCTTAGGCGATTGGCTGCCGGTCGTTTAGCCCCGAGCCGCAGGCGACGGCACCCGACGACAACGTCCCTCTCGGCCTGATTTTTTTGGAACACTAGGTCGTGTTGACATTTATGTAGCGTAGATTTTGTCGAAATGGTATCACGGTGTCGTCCCCTACCTGCTCATGGAGGAGCGAATAGATGCGACGGCACGAACTGACAGACGAACAATGGTTGAAGATTCGAGGCCATTTGCCTGGCAAATCCGGCGATCCCGGTCGAACCGCGGCGAGCAATCGTCGGTTCGTGAACGCGGTGTTGTGGATCGCCCGCACAGGCGCGCCGTGGCGCGATCTTCCCACTCGCTTTGGCCCTTGGAATTCGGTATTTCAGCGTTTCAATCGATGGTGCAAGCGTGGCGTCTGGCGGCAAGTCTTGGAGACTCTGGGCGAAGAGCCCGACTTGGAGCACTTGCTACTCGACTCGACAACGGTCCGAGCCCATCAACACGCAGCGGGCGTAAAAGGGGGCTCGGTGGCGAAGCCATGGGCCGCTCGCGCGGAGGTTGGGGAACGAAAGTCCACGCCGCGGTAACGGGCGATGGCCGCCCGGTTCGTCTGACTTTGACGGGTGGCAACCGACACGACATGCACCAAGCAGAAACGCTGCTGGAAGGACTAACTCCCGAATACGTCGTCGCCGACAAAGGGTATGATTGCCATTGGTTTCGCGATCAGATTCGTCGCCAAGGCGCGAAGCCGGTGATTCCGACTCGCCGTGGGTTTCGACAGAAAAGGTACGATCGCACACGCTATAAACTCCGAAATGTCGTGGAGCGGTTCTTCAACCGGTTAAAACACTACCGTAGGGTCGCTACACGATACGATAAAACTGATCGAAACTACGATGGATTCCTCTGCCTGGCGTCACTCATGATCAGCTTGGCATGAATGTCAACACGACCTAATCTTCGCTAATAGTCGCTGATGGGATTAGTAAAGATTAGCGGTTATTAGCGTAGATTAGTGTTCCCCCTCTCCGAACTTTATCCCCGACACCTCCCCCCTACCCCATGATCCAGCCCCGTACGCTTAAAGGTTTCCGCGACTATTTGCCTCAGGCCATGCTGCCTCGCGAGGCGCTGATGCAGACCGCGCGGGAGGTGTATCGTTCGTACGGGTTTGCGCCAATCGACACGCCGGCGCTCGAGTACCTGGAGATCCTGGCCGGCAAGGGCTCGGACGAGACCGACAAGCAGCTCTACAAGTTTACCGACGCCGGCGGGCGGGAGGTCGGCATGCGGTTCGACCTCACGGTGCCGCTCGCCCGGTTCTCGGCCCAGTACGCCCAGGAACTGGGGCTGCCATTCAAGCGGTACCACATTGCCCCCGTCTGGCGCGGCGAGAACACCCAGCGGGGCCGCTACCGCGAGTTCATCCAGTGCGACTTCGACACCATCGGCACCGAGTCGGTCGCCAGCGACATTGAGACCGCGCTGGTGATTCACGATCTCTTGACCCAAATCGGCTTCGGCGGGCAGTTCACCCTGCAGGTGAATCACCGCGGCGTGCTAAACGGCGTGCTCGAATCGCTCGGGCTGTTGGATCAGTCGACGCACGTGCTGCGAGCCATCGATAAGCTGGCGAAGATCGGCCCAGAGAAGGTCGCCGCCGAAATGCAGTCCACGGCCGGCGCGACCGCCGAGCAGGCCGACAAGGTGCTGGCGTTTGCCGCCCTCAGCGGTACCAACGACCAAGTACTCGAGCAACTCGCCCCGATGGTTGAAGGCTCGGAAGTCGGCCAGGCGGGACTCGCCCGATTGACTGAAGTGCTGGCTGGCATTTCAGCCGCTGGCGTGGATCCCGCGCGGGTGAAGCTCGACGTGTCGATCGCCCGCGGGCTCGACTACTACACCGGCATGATCTACGAGACCACGCTCGCGCAGCTGCCCGACATCGGCAGCGTTGCCAGCGGTGGGCGGTACGACAATCTGGCCCAGATGTTTACCAAGCAGCGGCTGCCAGGCATCGGCGCGTCGCTCGGCCTCGACCGCTTGCTATCGGCCATGGAAGAGCTGGGCCTGCTGCCCGAAGTACGCACGCCGGCCGAGGTGTTTGTTCCGCTGTTCAATGCCGAGCTGCTGGGTCCGCTGCTGAAACTAGCGGCCGATCTGCGAGCCGCCGGCCTGAAGGTCGAACTGTATGGCGAGCCCAAAAAGCTCGGCAAGCAGTTGCAATACGCCGACAAACGCGGCCACCGCGTGGCAGTGATCGCCGGCCCCGACGAAATAGCAGCCGGACAGTGTCAGGTAAAGAACCTGAGTGATGGGTCGAGCGAAACCGTCGCACAAAGCGAAGCGGCCGCGAAGATCACCAAGATATTGAGTGAGGCAAACGCCGGCGAGTAGCCCGTGGCCCATGGCTTACGGCTTACGGCTTACGGCTTACGGCTTAAAGCCTACATCCCACGCGCTACTGCTCCATGAAGTGTCCACACTTCGGGCACTTGGCGTACCACATCGGTACCGACTGGTTGCAGAACTCGCATTTCACATGATGCCGGATCACGCTCGAGCCGAGCAGACTGCCGCTGGTGCTCGAGTCCATCTCTTGCGGCATGTCGTCGAAAATCGAGGAGCTTTCGTTGTCGGCTGGATGATGCATGTGCCGCTGTTCGTCGACCACCGCCTGACGATAGGCCTTCTGCATTTTGTCCGCGGCATCCAACGCGGGTACCTCGACAATGACCTGCCCGATGCAATGCGGGCATAAGCCGCGTTTGCCGGCATACTTGTCTTTGACCTTAAAGATGTGCCCATGCGGACACCGCACCTGAATGCCCATGACCAGCACTCCTGCTTTGTAGCCACTGGCATTCCCGCCAGCAGCATTGCATCTTGCTGCCTCCCCTGGCTGCAAGACAAATAGAAAAGAACCGCTGTCGACTATCAGCATACCGGCAATTGCATCGCAAAGCAATAAAATCCTGGGCAATGATTTTCGAGATCGATTGTCTACCTCCGACGGAGGGTTTGCCCGGGGTGGCGGTGCGCGGGCGCGCGAGGGGGCGACCCTGCTTATCAAGTAAACTAGGTAACCAGCTTGACTTTTAGCCGCTCTACTCCACAATGCTGGCAGCAGAAACGTTTCTATTTGCCGATGCGAATCCTGAGCATTTCCCACCCCGATTCCCCCCATCGTATCGGCTTTTATCGCACGCACGCGACAGTAGCGACCGCTGCTGATATGTAAACTGGAACGCATCGATCACTTACAGTCCGCTAGCGGCCGGCGCTACCAGTGCGCAGGGGGCCGTACGGCTGCAAACATGCGTTTTATACTAGCTTTGGGAATCGCAACTAAATGGCAAGGAAAGCCCCGACTTCCAGCACCTACCGGCAAGTAGGCACCTATCAGCGACTCTGCAAGCAGCTGTTCGAGCTGCCCGATGACGGACGTCTGGACAAACAACTCTCGTATTGGGTACTCCCCACCGACCGGCGGTTGCCGATCGCTTTTCTCGACCGCGACCTTCGCACGCTGCTCGAAGTGCCGTTTGAGCAATTGATCAAAACGCCCGGCGTGGGACAAAAGAAGATCGAAGGCCTATTCACTCTGATTCGGCGGGCGATCAAGGCCGACGTGTGCAATACGCCGTTCGGGATGGACGAGCGTCACGCGACCGGCACCGACCTTGGCACAGGCTTCGATCCCACCGCGGTCTCCGAGTCGCTTTGGGCCAGCTGGTGCGAGTCGGTCCGTCGGCATGAGTTCGTCGACTACAAGCTAGGCCAGCTCGCTCCCTCGCTGCAGATGCTGCCGACCGTGATCTGGCACAAGTCGCTCGGGGAGTACGTCGACAAGTCGCTAGCCGAGATTCGCCGCATGCGCACCCACGGCGAGAAACGGCTGCATGCCATTCTCGAGGTGTTCTGCACCGTACACGAGGCTGTGTCGACCTCCACGCCGAGCCATACGCTCGACCTGCAACTGGTGCCGCGGTTCGTGCCGCCGGTGGTCGATTGGCTGACCAGCGTACTCGACCTACCCAAGCCTCCTACGCTGCCTGAAGTACGTCGCAACCTGGTGACTCCATTGCTAACGCAGATTCGCACCGACCTCGGCGAGCAAGTAGCCGACCTGGCGAGCGAACGCCTGCAGACCGATGGCAACACCCCCACGGTAAAGCAACAAGCCGAGCGACTTGGGGTGACCCGCGCTCGCGTCTACCAGTTGCTCGAAGACTGCAGCAAAGTGATGGAAGTCCGCTGGCCCACGGGGCGGTGGCTGCTGATTCCGCTCGAAGCCCGGGCGGTCGACGCGTCGCCCCGCGCTCAACAATTAGTGCGGGCGGCGTGCGAGCTGTTCTACCCCCGCTCGACCTCCGCTTCGCAAACGTTGGCGACCTCGTAGTCGTCCGCTCCTTTGGCGGCGATGGTTTCGCACTCGAATCCTCTCGCCGATACCTTCTACAAGCCTTCCGTGGGTGTCGGCCCAATTGCTTTAAGTGCTTACCCCACTGCAAGTTGCGACTACCTGACGACGGCGTGTGGGACATATGCGCGAGAGACGTTTCTTCCGAAAATTGGACACCTTCACAGGCGGGAACTACTATTGAACTGGTGGTTCTACTGCTGTTAAAGGTAGAGTCGCTACAGGTGGAACCACAGGCGCCCAAACTGCAAAGGCAGGATTGCATGCAAGTGTGAGGAGACCTTCTCAGATGCACGAACATCCACGAGGTAAACAGGTTCGTCAGTTCTTTGCCGGCGTGACCGAGTACGTTTTCCAGACTCGACTGGGGGTGGCCGATCCACCGTTGGTCGATTATCTATCGGAGCTCTTAACGCGTTTCCTACGTCTCGACGACGTCTATTCGGTACGCACCCCGCGTGGCGATCGACTGACGCAAGTCGCCGACATGCTGGTGGAAGTCTCTCAGCGGCAAGGACCTGCGAAGCGGCAACTGCATCGCCATATCGGCGACTTCACGCTGTTCTGGACCGGTGTTTATCCCGAGGTGGCCGATCGCATGCGTAAGATCGGCGGCAAAGACGTGATGCTCGACTACCGCGATCAAGGCAAACGCAACTACCGTCTGGCGAGCACGATTCCCGTGGAGAAAGAACTCGCCCCGTCCGAAGTGCTGCAACGACTGTCGGACTGCTTCGACATCTGCACCGTCGGCCTGGCTGAAGTTCGCAAAGAGTGGGAGTCGGAAGAAAACAGCGCCGGACCGATCTTGTTCGAGTAGCCCGGCTGCTAGTTTCTTGTACTCTCCGAGTTTTTTTGGCCACGGATGAAACACGGATCAGCAATCGGCCCACATCCGTGTTCAATCTGTGTGAATCCGTGGCTAAAAAACACCCCAGAAGCCCGTTAGGTCACAAGGCCCTTGGTTACCATCATGAACACATCTTCGAGCGTCGGTTCTTTGTCGGCGAACGAAATCAGTCCGACGTCGGACGTTGCTAGCTGACGCATCAGGCGTTGCACGTCGGTGTCTTCGCCCCCCATTTCGACAATGCAGTTGCGGCTGTTGACTTGGACGCTTCGCACGTGGGGATCGCTGCGAATCAAGCTGATGCCAGCTTCCATGTCGCCGGCGAAGCGAATCTCAAGCCGGTGGTTCTGCTGAATCTGGCGGTAGACTTCGTCGATCGGGCCGTGGAGCAGCAGCTGCCCCCGCTCGATGATGCCGATCGAGGTACAGCAGTCGGCCAGTTCGGTGAGGATATGGCTCGAGATAAGAATGGTTTTGCCCATTCTTCGTAGCTCTTTGAGCAGTGCTTTCACCTCCAACCGGGCGCGGGGGTCGAGACCACTGGCTGGTTCGTCGAGAATCAGCACCGGAGGATCGTGCACCAAGGTCTTGGCCAGGCACAAACGCTGCTTCATGCCGCGCGACAAGCCGTTGACGTAGTCGTCGCGTTTGTGGGTCAGATCGAGCAGCTCCAGCACGTCGCCGATCACGCCCTTGCGCTGGCCCTTCGGTATCTGGTAGGCGACCGCAAAGAAATCGAGGAACTCCCAGACCTTCATGCCGTCGTACACGCCGAAGGTGTCGGGCATGTAGCCGACGCTTTGCCGCACCGCCAGTGGGTCGCTGGTAACGCTATGCCCGTTGACCGTGGCCTCGCCAGTGGTGGCACGCAGCAGCGTGGCGAGAAAGCGAATGGTCGTGCTTTTGCCGGCCCCGTTCGGGCCGATGAAGCCAAACATCTCGCCCGCGGCGATGTCGAGATTCAAGTTCTCTACCGCGACAAAGTCGCCATAGGTCTTGCCAAAGTTGCGAATCGAAATCATGGCGTGCAGCGGGGAACCAAGTTCAGGAAAGGGAAAGCAGGAATCACTTAGAGTCCATCGGGACCAAAATAGTCGTCGATCGAGTTGCTCGACGGTGCGGAAGAGTCGACCACATCCAACGGCGAGTTTTCGTCGGGCACAGGGAGCGGCAACGCGTCGTTGCCCAAGTGGGCTACGACCAACGCGGCCCCGCGCACCTGGGCGGCCGACGGTGTGACCGCAACACCTGGCAGCACTTCGTCGACACGGGCGACGAGCCGCACCTCGCCATCTTCCATGTGCAGCGAATCGAGCGCCAGGGCGAACATCGGTTCGAGGTCGAGCCGATCAGCGTGCTGTTCGTTCTCCTGCTTCCGCTCCGAGTCAAATCGATTCTCGTCGAGCGGAACCATGCTTACGGTCATCGACCGCTTCGGATCCAGGCTGCCGACCCAACTGCCAAGCAAACGGCGTTCGCCATCCTTGTCGCTCCGCCGAACAATGGCGACGCTCTGCAGCTTGAACTGCGACTGATTCACCAGGTTGCCGCTATTCTCCGACTTCCGCTCGAACAGAATCGGGCCGTCGAGCGCGATCATCTGTTCGCTGTGAAGCATGTCGGTCGTTGCACTCGAGACTTGCATGCCATGCAGGGTCGAGGTCTTGTTCTGGGCCAATTCCATTTCGCTACGCGACTGCCCGATCAGCATGCGGAAGTCTTTACCGCGTGGGAACGGTGCCGCCAGGGCGTTGGGGTCTTCGAATTCGGCATCGTACGAGGTCGAGAGCGACGTATACAGGGCGGTATAACGCGACAGGTGGGCGCGAGGATACTCGCCTTGCACTTCGAGCAGGGCGATTTCGGTTTGGGCACGCACGAAACCGATGTCGAGCTGAGCCTGCTTTACCACGACCGCGGTGCCGATCAGCGCGATGATCGGGGCCGCAATCCAGGCGTACTCCACCTTACCCAAGGCTTTAAAGAACAGCCAATTCAGTGGCACCAGCACCACCAGGTACACGGCCAGGCAGTTCACCACGAACGAAGCCGGCGGCACCCGCACGCCGGCCGCCTTGCGAAGCGATTCGCGAGCCGCGCTGCTCGTTGCGTTGAAATCGTTCCACGATCCGATACCGCCGGGAATCGGCGCCTCGTACTTGAGGTCGATTGCATCGTCGTTGGACACGATCACTTGATTGGTTGCCTCCGGATCGTCGTGCACGTCGCGAGAGAACAACCGATAGTTTGTTACGTACTGAGCGTCGCGCATCCGGTCGGGCACTCCCGCCCACTCGGCATGTAAATCGCTAAACGAATTGCCAAACGAGCTGGTCCTCCAGGTACGAGGAAGCCGCCGCATGACGCCCGCGTTGAAGAAGTCGTCGTAGTGCGGCGACCACGACAACAGATCCCGCTGGGCAATTTGGATTCTCGAAAGCACAATCCGCCCGCGGCCCACCTGCCGTTCGACGAACAGCCCACCGGTCGCTGCGGCCAGCCCTTCGTCGGTGCTCACTCCCTCGGCCATGTTGAGCTTGATACCCGACCAATCGCGGGTGAGCTTCAGCGGCTTGGTCTTCGACCGCGACTTGCTGGTCCAATAGGTGTTGAGGGCTTCGATGTCGTCCTGCGTAATCACTTCAGCACCGCCATCGGTGGCTGGCAGGTAGGGAGCCAAAAAGCTGCCTTCCAGTAGCTTTAGCGAGTCGGGTCCGTTGACCACCAACTGCCCGCCCCAATGCAACCAGTCGATCAGCGCCTCGCGGCGCTGGCGGTCGAGCTGATCGGGATCGACCTCGTCCCACAAAATGTAAGCGATGGTCGACCAGCATAGCGGATTGTCGGGCAGCGGTACCTGCTTCGAGATATCGGGCAACAGCACCTGGTAGTGATTGATGTCGGTATTACTGAAGTTCACGTCGTCGGACGATTGCGGAACCGTGACCCCATTGAGCGTTTTCAGGAACGTATAGCGATTGCGTTCCTTGGCCAACACGACAAAGAAGTACTGATACGACTCCATCATCCTCAGCGGTGCTCCGAGCGGTAGCCCACCGACCACCGCCCCGTAATTGCGTTCGCGCAGCGTACAACGCACGCTGGCCGACTTGCCGGTGCTCGGGACCAGGAACACGTTTTCGACCTGCCGCGGCCGGCCTTTGGCTAATGCCACCGGGCGGGTGCTGCTGAGCGTGAAGGCGGTAAGCTCGATCGGCACAGGATTGCCCTGGCTGTCGGTCACCTGCAGCGTGGTGTCGCCTCCCCAGTCGTCCTTGTTCGACTTCATAAGCTGGGTAACGGTCATCCAGTGGCCCCGCTTGGCCAGCGACCGCTGATTCTCAGTATCACTCGGCTTGGTGACCGGCGGCTCGACGATGAAGGCCTGCTTCTTTTTCTCTTCTTCCTTCCGCTTGCGTTCCTCCTCTTCCTTCTTCTTTTTCTCCGCGGCTTCCTTATCGAGTCGGGCCTGGCGCTGCTGCGGGGTCTCGTTGCGACAGCCGCCACAGCCGGTAGCACCGATCAGCATGCAGATCACCATCAGGCAGAGCAAGCTGCGGACAAACGATCGCGTGAACGAAGTGAGCATGAGTCGAAGCGTGGGGGGTCGAATTTCGGCGGTCGGTATCGCAAAACTATCCACAGCATGGCAAACACCGGCACCTGGGTATTCGGCGGCCATCCGCTGGCTTATTTCTTAAGCCTGTAATTATAGCAGTCTTCGAATCCCTGTTGGCAACGGGGGCCCGCATTGGATTCTGCGTTCAGGCGACTCGGTAGCCGCTTCAGCCCACGATTCGGGGCAGGAAACCGGCTTTTTTCTGTTCGCCTATTCGCACCAGGACGTTAAATCTTTGCCAAGCACCCGTTTTTCCCTTGACTCTCCCTTCCGAAGGGTGTGTACTTATGTACACACTTCGACTCATTTCCCCGACTACGAGCCGCATTTTTCATGTCTGCAGCGTCGACGAGCCTGCCGCCGGCTGTTTCAGCAGCCACCGTTGCTGGTAATTTGCGTCGTCTGATGGCCAAGTATCACCTGACCTACGACGACGTGGTCGACGCCTCGGGGCTCGACGAGCGGACCGTCCGCGGCATCGCCCGTGGCGAAACCCGCCCCCACGCGCGGTCGCTGGCCCGTCTGGCTACTGGCCTCGGGGTGGAGGTCGACCAGCTGTTTGTCGATGGCCCCAGCATCGCTGCTGCAGGCTTCGATCTGGCGACCAATCCGGTGGTCAGCCAGGTGATTGAATCGCATCCCGAGTTGTTTCGCGATTGGGCGGCTGCCGACTTTGCCGAGCTGGCCAGCCGGTTCGGGCATGGCGGGTCGCTCAACGAACAGGGAGCCGTTGCCGCAGCCGAGCAGATGAATCGCAAACGCGAAGTGCTACAGCAGGTTCGCGTGATTCTGGAGTCGACCGACGGGCCGCTGCTCGAAGATTTTGTCCGCTTGCTGTACGACCGCGTGCAGGTCGACCAGTAACCAGCTACGATGGGAGCATCTCCACTCCCCCTCGAGTGCTCGCCATGATGAAACTGCTACCCACCCTGCTCGCTCTGGTTGCCTTCGTGCAGGTCGCGGTTTCGCCGCCGGCCATGGCCGTGTCGAACCTGCTGCTGATTACTGTCGACGACATGAACTGCGACTCGATTGGTTCGTATGGCTGTCAGGTGCCAGACGTGACGCCGAACATCGACCGCCTGGCCACCGAGGGACTCAGCTACGATCGGGCGTTCGTGAACATCGCCATCTGCCAACCAACGCGGGCGGTCTGGATGACTGGGCGGTATCCACATCGCAACGGAGCATTGGGGTTCAACACCATTCGGCCCGACGTGCCAACGCTGCCCGAATCGCTTCGCGAGTCGGTTTTCTACAACGCACTGATCGGCAAGCACAACCACGTGGTCCCTTCCCGCGCTGATGCATTCGACTTGATTCGCAAGCAGTCGCAGCTAAACTTCGGCCGCGGCAAGCAGCAGTACATCGAAGCGGTCGACGAGGCGATCGCTGCTGCCCGCCAGGCGGAGAAGCCCTGGTTCATCATGGTGAACTTGCACGACCCGCATCGCCCGTTCGCTGGTAGCAATCAAGAAAAGTACGACCCTCCCCCTGAGTTTCCGCGGATGTTTCGCCCCGACGAGGTGCCGGTGCCAGGCTTTCTGCCCGACTTGCCGCCGATTCGCAAAGAGCTGGCCGAGTACTTCGCTTCGGTGCATCGGGCCGACGACATCGTGGGCGGTGTGCTCCAAGTGGTCGACCGCCTGGGCGAGCGCGACAACACGCTGGTGCTGTTCACGAGCGACCATGGCATGCCGCTGCCGTACGCGAAAACCAATTGCTATTACCAATCGAACCACACCCCCTGCATCGTCCGCTGGCCCGGGCATATTGAACCAGGGCAGCGCGACACCGTGCACTTTGTAAGCGGTATCGATATCGCCCCCACGTTGCTCGAAGTCACCGACTGCAGCCCCCTGCGTGGGTGCGATGGCAAGTCGCTCCTCCCGCTATGGCAGGGAGAAAAGCAGCCGCAGCGCAATCACGTGTTCACCATGATCAACTCCACGAGCGCCAAGCGTGAGTACCCCATGCGAGCTGTGCAGGACGAGCAGTACCTTTACATCTGGAACGGCTGGGCGGGCGGCAACTACCCGTTTCGTAACGAGTCGCAGAGCGGCCGCACCTGGCGAGCCATGGTGAACGCGGCGAAAAACGACGACGCGATCGCCGAGCGGGTGAAGTTCTACTCGTTCCGCGCGACCGAAGAAATGTACGACTTACAGGCCGACCCGAATTGCCTGAACAACCTGCTGAAAGAGCCCAACGACCAATACTCGCCGCGGGCCAGTGCGATGACCAAACGCCTGTGGCATTGGATGCGCGACACGAACGATCCGCAACGCGGGCTGTTCGAACAACAAGTCGAGCTAGCACTCGACTAGCAACGCAGCTACTTGGCTTGCTCCCACAGTCGCATCGCGACCTTCGACACCGCGGCAACCACATCGGCCTTGTTGCACGCATAGAGATTCGCAAAGCTAAAGCCGCCGATCTCGAGCAAGCGATACGCCCCTTTTTTGGTGCGACAGATATCGACAATCCATACCGGATCGGGTTCGTACCCCTGGCTGGCAACCTGCTGAGCCAACTCAAACGCCTGAGCGTCGTACTCCGGCTCAAGCACGTTTTTGCCATCGGCTGTGTAGAGACAACCAGCAACCACTTGCTGATCGGCCACGACAAACCGCCACTCGCGGGTGATCTTCTGCGGAGGGCTCACCACGACCAGCGACTCCACGGGAAAATCGTAGAATCCCATGAACTCCAGATCGGCCTCAAACCGCGAGGTGGTCACCATCTGACCGGCAAACAACTTGAGCGGCGAGTCGGGGCGGATAAACACCTTCCCTTCCTGACCAAAAAAGTCGAGCAACCAATCGCGGCGACGTCCCAACTCTCCAAACGGCAGCATCGCGTAGTCGCTATTCAGCAGGTACTCGCCAAAGTAGCAGTAGTAGTTCGAGCAGAAATAGTTCGGCACGGTCCCAAAAACACCCGGCGTCCAAATCTGCTCTTGCCCGATGCGAGTGACCAGTTCGATATCGCCATGGGCGACCACGCACGAGCCCGCGGGGAACTCGTCGCGATAGGTATGTTTTAGATCGTCCCAGCGGTACGGTGGTTTCGGCGCACCAATCACCTTGGCTTCGAACCCCTGTTCGGTAATGGCGTCGAACAGTTCCTCCAAGTAATTGGGGAACATCTCGCCATCGATCAGCCAACTAAGCTTCATCTCTATTCCCTCCGGCAAACCCTTGCGCGGGTTTTACTTGCCGATGTTCACCACTTGCTCGTGGCTTTGTGCTGAGAGGACAAAGATCTTACCGTCGCCCATTCTTCCGGTGCGAGCCACTTCGACCACCTTGCGGATGACTTCCTCGGCCCGCGAATCGGCGACCCACAGAATGATCTCGACCTTCGGCAAGAACGCCTGGCTGTACTCGGTGTCGGTATACTGATCGAGGTAGCTCTTTTGTTTGCCGTAGCCTTTCACCTCGCGCACTTCCACCGCTTCGAGCGGTGCGCGGCGGAGACTGTGGAGGATCTCCTCCACCAAAAACGGCTTCACAACTGCTATAATCTGCTTCACGGCAACAACGCGGGGCACAAGAATCGACGGGCACCTGTGCTCACTATCATAATTCATGTCGACATAAGGCGGAATAGCTGCTGTCATTGGATTTTCTTAACCGCATGAAACTCTTGAAAAACACCGGATTCTACATTCCAGCTACGGTCGACACGCGATGCTCCCCCCAATCGACTCTCATCCATTTGTATTTCGCATCGGTCATGAAGCAGCAGTTCACCCAAGGGGAATCACGAGATGAATGGCAAAGTAGTCAACTCGCGTCGAAGGCACCTAACGATCTTCTGCAGAACTCTGCTGCTGGTAACTCTCGCGGCAAACCTGCATGCGTTGACGGTTGCTCAAGCGGCTGACCGCCTTACCGAGGCGATCAATCAACACCCTCCAGCAATCCCTATTGCTAGTGGGTTCGAAATCCCGTCCGAGGGCTACTGCGATCAGCCCTACGTGGTGAAGTTGCCCGATGGCACATGGCTCTGCACCATGACAACTGGCGAGGGGCATGAGGGGAACAAGGGACAGCACGTTGTATCTACCCGTAGTACCGATCGCGGGCGGACCTGGGGGCCACTAGTCGATATCGAACCGGCCGCAGGGCCCGAGGCGTCGTGGGCGATGCCTTACCTGACCAGCTATGGTCGCGTGTATGCGTTTTACATCTACAACGCCAAAAACATGCGTGAAGTAATCGCCGGCACCGACTACGCCCGCCAGCGAGTCGATACGCTCGGCGAGTACGCGGTGAAGTACAGTGACGATGGCGGCAAGTCGTGGTCGGCCGAGAGATACTACATTCCCGTGCGAATGACAGCCATCGACCGCCGCAACCCCTACCAAGGCGAAGTCCGCTTTCAGTGGGGCGTGGGCAAACCGATTCGCCACAAGAACGCCATGATCTTTGGGTTCACCAAGATCGAGAAGTTCGGCGCGGGGTTCATCGAACGAAGCGAGTCGTTCTTCATTCGCTGCTCGAACATCGAAACCGAGCGCGATCCTGACAAACTCAATTGGCAAACCCTGCCCGAAGGAGAGACGGGTCTCAAGTCGCCTGAGGGGCCAATTGCTTCGGAAGTGAATCTCACGTCGCTGTCCGATGGCAGTTTGTTCTGCACCTACCGCACCGTGGCCGGCCATCCCTGCCATGCCTACTCACGCAACGATGGCCGAACCTGGACACCCCCGGCGTTCATGACCTACGGCCCCAGTGGCCAGTTGGTCGACCACCCGCGGGCGGCGAACTTCGTCCGCAAGCTTACCAAGGGCCCATACGCGGGACGTTACATCTACTGGTTCCATAACCATTCGGGCAAAGACTACGCCGGCCGCAACCCGGCCTACCTGCTGGGGGGTGTGGAAGTCGACACCCCCCGCGGCAAGGTCATCGAGTGGGGGCAGCCAGTCGCGGTGCTGTACGACGAGAACCCCGAAGTGCGAATCAGCTACCCCGACTTTATCTGGGAACAAGGGCTGTACATCACCGAAACCCAAAAAACAATCGCGCGGGTGCACAAGGTGCCGGGTGAGTTGTTGGCGAAGCTGTGGGAGTGAAGACCGTACTTCTATGAGAGCCGCCGACGCCACTCGATGGGAAGCTCAATCACTTTTGCTGGATCGCCACTCCAATCAGGTTCCAAGCCGTGATCGCGAAGGGCTTCCGTCACTGCTTTGCCGATCATCATTGTCTTCCTATCAGTCCTCCACCAATTTGCCATCGTATCATACCGAATCGACAGTTTGCCATTAAGCAAGGCTTGGACTAAATCCTGACTTTGATAGAAGCAGTATCCACGCCATCTAGAAATCCCTTTAATCTCGTTATAAAGCCCCGTACCATCTGAGGCCATGTAGCCGTAGTTTTCGACGGCGCGAATCCCCGTTTCATTCAGTTGCTCAAAGGCAGCGGTCAATCGATCGTTGTCGGTCGTAGCGGGCCAGGTTGCAGTTGCTTCCTCTAATTCTTTCTTGGCGGTTTGCAATATCTCACTTATTTCCGCTTCGACAGTATCGGGGTTGAGCCCTGAGTCTGGCTCGTCACTAGCAATCTCGTGAAAGAAATCGTGAATTTCTTTCCCTGAGTAGAACCCCGACCTAAACATTGCACTAACTGCTTGCTCAAGCCCTTCGTCATACAGAACTAGTTCGAACATTGCATTATGCCCAGACACCCCCCACCAGCGTCCATCAGCGGCTTCCATTTTCTTCATGCACGGCGTGAAAACTTGGCGTGCAGAGAATAGAGGACGCACGAAGATGACATTATAAGAACACTAGGTCGTGTTGACATTCATGCCAAGCTGATCATGAGTGACGCCAGGCAGAGGAATCCATCGTAGTTTCGATCAGTTTTATCGTATCGTGTAGCGACCCTACGGTAGTGTTTTAACCGGTTGAAGAACCGCTCCACGACATTTCGGAGTTTATAGCGTGTGCGATCGTACCTTTTCTGTCGAAACCCACGGCGAGTCGGAATCACCGGCTTCGCGCCTTGGCGACGAATCTGATCGCGAAACCAATGGCAATCATACCCTTTGTCGGCGACGACGTATTCGGGAGTTAGTCCTTCCAGCAGCGTTTCTGCTTGGTGCATGTCGTGTCGGTTGCCACCCGTCAAAGTCAGACGAACCGGGCGGCCATCGCCCGTTACCGCGGCGTGGACTTTCGTTCCCCAACCTCCGCGCGAGCGGCCCATGGCTTCGCCACCGAGCCCCCTTTTACGCCCGCTGCGTGTTGATGGGCTCGGACCGTTGTCGAGTCGAGTAGCAAGTGCTCCAAGTCGGGCTCTTCGCCCAGAGTCTCCAAGACTTGCCGCCAGACGCCACGCTTGCACCATCGATTGAAACGCTGAAATACCGAATTCCAAGGGCCAAAGCGAGTGGGAAGATCGCGCCACGGCGCGCCTGTGCGGGCGATCCACAACACCGCGTTCACGAACCGACGATTGCTCGCCGCGGTTCGACCGGGATCGCCGGATTTGCCAGGCAAATGGCCTCGAATCTTCAACCATTGTTCGTCTGTCAGTTCGTGCCGTCGCATCTATTCGCTCCTCCATGAGCAGGTAGGGGACGACACCGTGATACCATTTCGACAAAATCTACGCTACATAAATGTCAACACGACCTAGTCTACGCTAATAAGCACTAATCTCATCCTATCAGCGACGATTAGCGTTCATCAGCGGTTACCAACCCTCAGCTCAACGTCACCAACTCCGGCGTCAGGTGCTGGGTGACTACGGAGCCGAACAGCGTGTGGGCGTTGGCGTCGTAGATCGCAATGTCGATGGTCTCGCCCACTTGCCGGCGGTTGCCATCGAACACCACGATGCGGTCGCACATGGTCCGCCCTGTGAGTTGAGTCTGTTGCCCTTGTGGGGCCATCCCATGGCCTTCCCCTCCCCCTTGCGGGGAGGGGCTAGGGGAGGGGGTAATTTGCTCGTTGGCGTTTTGCAGTTCAGCTTCCTTTTTGATTGCCGCTTTACTGAGTCCTTCCACCAGCACCTCGACCTTGCCGCCGAGGAAACGTTGGTTGTCTTCCTCGCTAATTTCGTTCTGCAGGGCCAGCATCTCTTGATTACGAGCCCGCTTTACCGCGTCGGGTACGTCGTCAATCATGTGCTGGGCCCCCTTGGTGCCGGGGCGTTCGCTGTACTTGAAGATAAAGCTGTTCTTGAACCGCGACTCGCGGACCAGGTCCATCGACATCTGGAAGTCTTCGTCGGTCTCGCCGCTGAAGCCGACGATAAAGTCGCTGGTGACCGCCACGTTGGGAATCATCTCGTACGTGCGGGCGAGCATCTCGCGGTACTCGGCCACGGTGTAGCCGCGGCGCATAGTCTTGAGCTGGGCGTCGCTGCCGCTCTGGGCAGGCACATGCAGGTACTTGCAGCACTTTGGCAGATCGCGAACCGCGATCAACAGATCGTCGGTCATATCTTTGGGGTAGTTCGTCACGAACTTGATGCGATCGATCCCCTCGATGTCGTGCAGCGAGGTAATCAGGTCGCTAAAGCGCGTGGTGGTTTCGCCTTCGGTGTATTTGTAGCTGTTCACGGTTTGCCCGAGCAGCGTGATCTCTTTGCAACCCTCGTCGGCCAGCTGGCGGGCTTCGGCTAGAATGTGCTGCGGCGACCGGCTTTGCTCCGGCCCGCGAACACTCGGCACTATGCAGTAGGTGCAGAACTTGTCGCAGCCGATCTGAATCCGCACGTACGCCTGGAACGGAGTCGGCCGCATCGTCGGATCGCGAAGCGGGTCGAAGCTCTCATGGCTGCGAGTGATGTTCTCGCGCGAGCCATCCTTGCGGCCCAGGCTCACTTCGAGCTGCTGCCCGCTCCCTTGCTGCACCTTGCGAATGAGCTCCGGCACCTGATGCAACTGGCCAGGGCCGACCACCAGGTCGACGTACGGCGCCCGCTCAAACACGGTCCGCTGGTGATTCTGAGCCATGCAGCCGATGACGCCGATCACCTTCTCGGGATTCGATTGCTTGGCGTTCTTCAGTCGTCCCAAGGCGCTGTAGATTTTTTCTTCGGCATGCTCGCGAACACTGCAGGTGTTGAAGATCACCGTGTCAGCGGCGGCCGAGTCGCTCGTCAGCTCGTAACCTTCTTTACGCAGCGCGGCAACCACGAGCTCGCTGTCGAGCACGTTCATCTGACAACCGACGGTTTCGATATACAGCTTGGGCATAGGGATGGCAGGAGGGGGCTCAAGGGACAACTAGGAACTTGGAATGTGCGATTCGGGGGGGGCCGTTCAGTGGCCGGCGGCTACTCGCGTGGCAAGCCTGACGCCTTGCGGCGACCGACATCCGCTTAGGCCCGCCGGTTCGCCTTTTCGGCATTGGTCAGCTCCGCTTCCCGGCGGCGATGGGCGTCGAATTGCTCTTTGACTTTTGCTAACAAAAAGTCGCGACGGGACCGCATCATCCGCACCAGCGACGCAATGGCCACCCAGACGCCGATAATTAGCAATATGATGTCCCGACGATCCATCGCGGCAATCCTTGCGGTGGGGCACAAAATCCAGTCGGTCTATGGTACTCGCCCAAGCGGAAAGGCGAAAGGCGAACTAGCCAAAACGCGAAAACCAGCCCACATCGCGGCCGCGTAGTGCTCGATCTGCCAATCCCCTTACTCCGGCGAACCTGGCTGGTTCACAAACCGCCCGCCGCTGTACCCCCGCAGAAAGTCGGCTGCCGCCATGGCCCGCTTGCCGGCTGGCTGCAAGTCGATGATCTCGAGCCAGCCGTCGCCGGTGGCGACCAGCAGCTGATTGCCATCGGTGATAGCACTGCCAGGCTCGACCGACTCGGCCCGCTCGACCAGCTGCACCCGATCGATCACCACCCGCAGTGGCTCACGACCCTCGATTTGCCAAAACCCATACGCCCGCGGCCAGGGCGACATCGCCCGCACGCGGTTTTTGATCGCCGCGGCCGAGTCGCTCCAGTGCAGCTCGCCATCCTGCTTGGCCAGCCGAGGGGCTTTGCTCCGCTCGGCATGCACTTGCTCCACCGGCTCGGCGGTGCCATCCGCCAGCTTGGCGACCACCTCCACAACGGCCTCGGCTCCCAGTTCGGCCAGCCGCTCCTCGAGCTGCCCGGCCGTCTCGTCAGGATCAACCGGCACCCGCTGCTGAGCCAGGCACGGGCCGGCGTCGAGCCCCGCGGTCATCTGAATCACGGTATTGCCAGCGACCGGGTCGCCGTTGAGCACGGCCCACTGCACCGGCGCGGCCCCCCGGTACTTCGGTAGCAACGAGCCATGCAGGTTGATGCCCCCCAGCCGCGTGGTGGCCAGGGCGGCCGGTTTGAGGATCTCGCCGTAGTCGCACACCACCAGTAGGTCGACGTTGAGCGACTCGAGCCGCTCGACCGACTCCGGCAAGTTCACACTCTCCGGCGTCCACAGCTCGATGCCCAGCTCGACGGCGGCCTCGTGCATCGGCGGCTTGGGGGCATTCTTCCGCCCCCGAAACGGCCGCGACACCACGAGCGGCACCGAGTGCCCCGCCGCCACCAGACGACGCAACGTGGGAACCGCAAAAGGACCAGTGCCAAGCATTAAGAGTTTCATTGCGACGGGAGCGGGGTTGGGGATGGATACCACAAAGTCACGAAGGTCACAAAGAAAATTGGAACCGCTGATCGACGCCAATAAACTCTATCAGCGAAGATTGGCGTTCATCAGCGGTTCCCCTTGTTCTTCATGCGCTACGGGAATTGAAAACGCACGAAAACGATTTTTAGGAACACTAGGTCGTGTTGACATTCATGCCAAGCTGATCATGAGTGACGCCAGGCAGAGGAATCCATCGTAGTTTCGATCAGTTTTATCGTATCGTGTAGCGACCCTACGGTAGTGTTTTAACCGGTTGAAGAACCGCTCCACGACATTTCGGAGTTTATAGCGTGTGCGATCGTACCTTTTCTGTCGAAACCCACGGCGAGTCGGAATCACCGGCTTCGCGCCTTGGCGACGAATCTGATCGCGAAACCAATGGCAATCATACCCTTTGTCGGCGACGACGTATTCGGGAGTTAGTCCTTCCAGCAGCGTTTCTGCTTGGTGCATGTCGTGTCGGTTGCCACCCGTCAAAGTCAGACGAACCGGGCGGCCATCGCCCGTTACCGCGGCGTGGACTTTCGTTCCCCAACCTCCGCGCGAGCGGCCCATGGCTTCGCCACCGAGCCCCCTTTTACGCCCGCTGCGTGTTGATGGGCTCGGACCGTTGTCGAGTCGAGTAGCAAGTGCTCCAAGTCGGGCTCTTCGCCCAGAGTCTCCAAGACTTGCCGCCAGACGCCACGCTTGCACCATCGATTGAAACGCTGAAATACCGAATTCCAAGGGCCAAAGCGAGTGGGAAGATCGCGCCACGGCGCGCCTGTGCGGGCGATCCACAACACCGCGTTCACGAACCGACGATTGCTCGCCGCGGTTCGACCGGGATCGCCGGATTTGCCAGGCAAATGGCCTCGAATCTTCAACCATTGTTCGTCTGTCAGTTCGTGCCGTCGCATCTATTCGCTCCTCCATGAGCAGGTAGGGGACGACACCGTGATACCATTTCGACAAAATCTACGCTACATAAATGTCAACACGACCTAGTGTTCCCCCCTTTCGCCTAAGTCCGGGCCTTTTCCAGCTCGCTCCACAGCTCGGCGACTTGTTCTTCGGTGGGGGCTTCGCCAGTGTTCAGGCGGCTTTGGAAGTCGATCTCGAATTCATGCACCAGGTGTCGCACGTCGGCTAGTTCGCCATCACTCAGGCGGTCGATGAACAGGATGCCGTCGAGGTGGTCGGTTTCGTGCTGCACCACCCGCGAGGCGAAGCCGTCGAGGTCGGCCACAATCAGGTTGCCCGACAGGTCGTACGCTTCCAGATGAATCGCGTTGCTACGCACCACGTCGGCGTGCACGCCTGGCAGGCTCAGGCAGCCTTCGTTCCCCTTTTGCTGTCCCTTGGCCTTCGAGATCACCGGGTTGATCACCACCTGTTCCTGGTCCCGCTGCTGGCTGTCGCCGGTCGGGTTCATCACGAACAGCCGGTACGGCAGATCCACCTGATTGGCAGCCAGCCCCACCCCTTCGTGCTCGTACATCAGGTCGAACATCTCCTCCACCCAGGCCTTGAGCTGCTTGTCGACTCGCTTGAGCGGCAGGGACTTGTGACGAAGCGTCGGATGCGGGTAATGGATGACGGAAAGCGACATATGCTCAGGGGGAATGGGGAAAGTGGGCGGGGAAAACCGTGATTATACGAAAAACATCGCACCGATGGCAGCCTTGCAAGCAGCGAACTTGCGTTGACCCTGCTGGTGAGCGATTCTAGAATCCCAGCGGACCGGGCGTTTGCCGACCTTGCCTATCGACTTTACCCTTTTCTTCTCGCCCATGTATCTCGACACCGCCGAAAAGCGAGCCATGATCCCCTCGTGGATTATTTCCACGTTGATCCATACCGCCCTGATTACGCTGCTGCTGTTCTGGATTAGCCGCATGCCGCAGGGCTCGGCCGAGGTCACCTCGCGAGACATCGGCATCGTGCTCAAACGCTCCACCGCCGATGGAGTGAAATTCGAAGGCGAGGACGATAACCTGGCCGACCAGAATTCCACGAACAATAGCTCGAACCCCACGCCGAGCGATCCGGTCGAAGCCCTGCCCGAGATGACTGCCAATAGCAATTCGGCGGAGTCGCTGCCGGAACTGCCGGATGCGGTTGGCACCATTCAGGAGTCGGGCGGAAGCTCCACCGCGGCGGCCGAAGCCGGCGGCACCACCGGCGGCGTTCATGGCGACATCGGCGACAAAGCGGCGGTGCCGTTCTTCGGTGTCACCGGCACCGGCACCAAGTTCGTCTACCTGGTCGACCGTTCGGCCAGTATGGAAGGCCCCCCTCTGCAAGCTGCCAAACAGCAGGTTGGCGAAAGCCTGAAATCACTCGACGAGATCCACCAGTTCCAGATCATTTTTTTCAACATGCATGCGTATCCGATGACCATCAACAACCGCCAGCGCGTCGCGTTTGCCACCGAGCAAAACAAGACAATCGCAGGCAAGCAGGTGCTCGGAGTCACGGCCGCGTTGGGTACCGATCGGATCAACGCACTCAAGGAAGCGTTGCGACTAGGGCCCGACGTGATCTTCTTTCTCACCGACGCGGATGGCCCGATGTCGGCTGGCGAACTCGACGAGGTCGCTCGCATCAACCAACGCTACAATGCCATGATCTGTGCTGTAGAGTTCGGCGTCGGCCCCGATCCGCGGCGGAATAACTTCCTTCGCGAGCTGGCCAATCGCACCGGCGGCCAGTACTGCTACGTGAACACCAACAGCCTGCGATCGAGTCCCTAACCACACTGGCCGCCAGGCCAGGTGAGCTTACCTTCCAAGTTTTGCTGCTGTGCGTCCCCCGCTGAGAAACATGAATCGAATCCTGTTTGCCATCGCGCTACTGCTCGCCTCGCCCGCGGTGGCCGACACCGTAACCCTGACCGGCAGCGACGACGGTGCCGGGCGGATCATGGTCGACGGCCAGGTGGTCGATTACACCGGCAGCAAGCTCACCATCAAGAGCGTTGCCGGCTCGGAACGCAGCTTCCCCGCATCGCGTGTGGTGAAGATCGATACCAAATGGCCCGACGGCTGGCACGACGCGCTCACCGCGATCGACGCCCAGAAGTATCGCGAGGCGGTCGACCTGCTGGCCAAGGCCGCCCGTACCGATAACCGTCCGTGGGTTCGCCGGCTGGCGATGCAGCACCTGATGCACTGCTACGCGGCGACTGGCGACTACATGACTGCGGGGCGGTTGCTGGTGGAACTCGCCAGGAGCGATATCGCGACCCCCGCGCTGGCCGAGGCCCCACTGGCCTGGTACGCGGACGACTCGATCCCTGCGGCCGCGACCAACGAATGGCTCGACAACACCGAGGTGCCGATCGCCCAGCTTCTAGGTGCGAGTTACGCGCTGGCCACTGCCGAGCGAGGTCGGGCCGAGCAAGCCATCGACAAACTACTGAAGTCGCCCGATCCATCAATCGCCTGGTTGGCCGAAATGCAAAGCTGGCGGCCACAGATCGTCACCGCCAAGGCCGACGATGTCGCCCGCTGGGAAACCCGGGTTCGCCAAGCCCCCGAGTCGCTGCAAGCTGGCGGCTGGCTGGTACTCGGCGACGCCCGGCGGCAACTCAAACAGTACGATCCCGCGGCCCTCGCGTACCTGCGGGCGAGTATGCTCGCCAAACCGCAACCGCAGTTGGCCGCCCACTCGCTCTGGCGGGCCTCCGAGGTGCTGCGGCTGGCCGGGCAAGTGGAGGAAGCCACCAAGCTGGCTCGCCAGGTGGTCGACGAGTACCCGCAAACTGCCCCCGCACGAGAAGCCCAAGGTGTGTTACACTAAGCCGCGTTGCACAACCATGTTTGTTTTGGGCGGTCGACGACTCCCCCCGACGACGGGCGGCCACCGCTCGTTGTAAGCACTGCTAAACAAGGACGACTTAGCTTGCCTCGCCATCTTCTTCTACTGCTCACCACGTTGGCCACCGCTGGAATGGCCAGCACCAGCTACGCCCAGAACGACGGCGCAGCTCAGCAGCCCGCCGCTTCGGCCGACTCGTTCATCGATATCATCTTCTCCGGCGGCATCGTCGGTTTCCTGATCGTCTCGCTGCTGGTGCTGCTATCGATCGCCGGCATGGCGCTGGCCGTCGAGCATCTGCTGACGATTCGCCGCAAGAATCTGATTCCCGACGAACTGGTCGCCGGACTCACCGAGAGTCTCGCCCAAGGACAGGTGGGACACGCGGTGCAAAAGTGCGAATCGTACCCCTCGGCCTTGGGAGCGATGACCAGCGCGGCCCTGGCCGAAGTCGAAGCCGGTTGGCCCGCCATGGAGAAAGCGATGGAAGAAGAAGCGGCCGAACAAGCGGGGCGGCTGTTTCGCAAGATCGAGTACCTTAGCCTGCTCGGCAACATTGCTCCGATGGTGGGACTGCTCGGCACCGTGGTCGGTATGATTCTCGCCTTCCGCGAAGTGGCCGACACCCAAGGGGCCGCCCGCGCGGGGCAACTCGCCTCGGGCATTTACCAGGCGCTCGTCACCACGGTCGGCGGCCTGCTGATCGCCATTCCGTCGCTCGCTGCGTACGCGGTGTTTCGGAACCGGGTGGATGGCCTGATGGCCGAAACCGTGTCGACCACCCGTCGCCTGCTGGTGCCGGTGAAGAAAATCCTGCTGAAACGCCAGAACAACCAACCAGGGCAATCGACCTAGTCGCCCCTTTGCTATCAGCACGTCGTTGCCCACGGTTCCCTCACGATGCGAAACGATCAACATCGCAAACCGGTTTCGATGAACATGACGCCGATGATCGACGTCGTGTTTCTGCTGATCATCTTCTTTCTGGTTAGCAGCCACCTAGCACAACAAGAAACGCAGATGGAACTCGACCTGCCGACCGCCAGCACTGGCGACGAGTCGGTAGAGACCCACACCGAGCGGATTACCATCAACCTAAAAGCCGATGGCACCGTGCTGCTCGGCGCGAGCGAAGCCACTCTGGCGGAACTCGACACCCGCCTGGCCTACGAACGGGGCCAAGCTGGCCGCCCGCTCGAAGTACGCATCCGCGCCGACCAGGGCATCGCCTTCGGCGAGGTCAAACCGGTGCTAGTCGCGTGCGCCAAAGCTGGCATCTGGGACGTATCGTTCGCCGTGACCGAAGAGTAGCTGCCGAAGAGTAGCGGAGCACTTCGGCCGGTTAAGCCGCTTTGGTGCGTGGCCAGCGGTAAAGGGCGAACGCCAGCAGCGATGCCGCAAGCAGTCCACAAGCACCTGGCTCGGGAACCGGCAGGGTCACTACCCAACTAGCGTATTCCCCGTCCGGATTCACACCGGCACCAGCGATGGTTTGCCCGTTGGCGGAAATCGCCGCGGCCGAAGTGAGTGTCCAGCCTTCGAGCTCCTCGGCCAGGCCCCATTCGTCCGAGAGCCAGTCTTGCAGAATGTGAAGCTGACCATCACGCCAAATGACGGCTCGATTGTCGAGAAGTAAGTCTGTTTGCATGTCCACATTAACGAAGAGCGGGTAGTCCTTGACTTCGAGGATGGCATTTCCGACGATTGTCCCCCCGTCGCCAGAAACGCCGATTGCCGAGCCCGACTCGAATCCAGCCGGCAGTGGCAACTCGCTGGCAATACCATCGCGCCAGACGGTGGGCACCGATAGCCTTATTTGGTTGGATGTCGACGGCAAGTAGTTGTAGGAACTGCCAATAACCGCGGTTCCATCTTCCGACAAGCGGGTAACACTTAGATGCTCGTTCCCCTCCACTGGCGTCAACTGGTACGATTCCCCCGAATCATGCCAGACTGCCGCTCGTTGCGACCATTCATTCGATGCTAGAACCGAAAGCACCAAGGGATTCACTATCGATAGGAAATAGTCCGAATCCGATAACAACATCGTTGTACCATCACCCGAAACTTGGGAGGGAATGAAGTTCACCTCGGGATCCACCACGGGAGCGGGTTGCAGGCCAGTCTGCTCCGTCCATACAAATCCACTGGAACCATGGACACCGACAATCACTCCACCGTCCGACGACATGGACGAAGCACTTAGATAGTCCCCTACGACGATATTGTCGCGCAGGTAGTTTTCTCCCTGCGGGGTCGATAGGTACGACTCATAATGACGATACTCGCCAAGCAGCAATGCCTGCTGGCCGTCATACGAAAGATCGCGTACCGATACAGGTGCGCCACCGATATAGGTGTCGGTGCGGGGACTCCCTTCGAGTATCACTCGCTCCCGATCTTTTAGCGAATAGGCAAATCCACCCGATCCGCAATCAAACCTGGCACAATCATAGATCGCCCCGACTGCGTGACTCGAACCGGCGACCACCGTCCCGTCGCCTGAAATGGCCGTGATATTGTAAGAATTCGAAAATATCGAAGACGCGTGGCCTAACACCGTTTGGTCGTTGATGGGAATAAACTCGGCAGCATGGCTGGCAGACGCATAGCCGGCTGCGATAAAGATAAGTCCCCAGACGGTCCACGAGCGATCGCGTGATGTTGTCGACATGGTTTGCCCCAAAAGGTTAATTGCGCTCTTCCGCATTCACTTCTTCACACTAGTACCGGGACTCGCCGGTGTCAATAGACATTGCCGCGTCGGCGACAGCATTCCTCTCCCCGGGGGACATGCTTTTCCAGGGGGGTAACGGGTGACTCTCGCTCGGCCAAGTGGCCAAAAATAACGCTTGCAATCGCGTCTTCAACTGCTCTAATAGATATACACCTGAACCCTACCGTTCTTTGACAACTCGCCTGCTTCCCTCTTCTCGCAAACCTGTTCGGGGCGTGCTTCGACTTGCGTATTGCCCCCACTCGAAATCGCCTGGGGGCAAAACCGACGCCCCCAAAAATGGAGGCTTTGCCGTAAGTCGTGCTGCGACTGGCACTTAGGACGACGGGTTTGCTCGCCAAGAAGCGAATAAAGCCCCCACGAATCGATGTTCGCCGTTAGCGAGTGGGGGCAAAATCGTAACCTACTGCGACTGCACGAGTTACGACGATTCGTTTAGCCCCCACCTGATCGCGTGGGGGCAAAACCTCGGTTGAGTGCGGAATGGCTCGCCGGTGAAGCGACTTGCTTGTTGAGCAACTTACCTGCTGAGCGAATTGCTTGCTGCGGTATTCGCCCGCTGCGTTACTTGCTTGCAGGGGCTGCTTCGATGACTTCCATCATTCGCAGGTAGATGCCATGCAGCCGATCGTGCCCTGCTGGCTTCGACCCATTGCGCTCGGTCACGTAGAACACGTCGACCACCTGGTCGAGGTGCGTGCCGATCTTGGCAAAGCGAATGCTGAGGTTCATCTCGTGCACCGCTCGGGCGAGTTCGTACAACAGCCCGATGCGATCGAATGCAAAGACTTCGATGATGAGACTGTCTTCGGAGATGTCGGTGTTGAGTCGCACTTCCGACTTAAGGGTCGATAGCTCTTCCGCGTCGTTATGGGCGTCTTGTCCCCAGATGCGGCGGAACTTCGGCGGCTCGTCGGAGTCGATCGCTTTGACCATCGCCTTGCAGAGTTTCTCGAGACGCTCTGGCGCGCTCGGCTCTTTGCTATCCTTGTGATCGGTGTCGGTCGCCTGGAAGCGAAGCAACAGGATGTCGTCGTGCAGCGCGGCGGTCTCGGCGGCCAGGATGCTCATGCCTTGGCTCCGCAGCACGCCGGCCATGGCCGAGAAGATACCCCGCCCGACGCCTTGGCTCACACCGGCAATGAACTCGACGGTTTTCGACTCGGCAATGTAGTTGGCGAACGCGATGCCTTGCCGCTCTTCGAGCGTGGCAAAACTGCGCAGCGCCTGAGCGATGGTTTCCGGCGCAACGGTCGTGACGAACGACTCGGGCAGCCCGCGGAACATTTCCTCGTACCAGTGATCGTGCTGTTCCTGCTGCTTGAGCTGACTCCAGACCGCGTGCCGGGCGGCCTTGCGGCGAGGCAACTGCTCGACGTCCGGCGTGTCGGTAAGCAACGCCCGGGCGCGACGATGCAACTCGCCGAGCACGTTAACCTTCCACTGGTTGAGCACGCCGGGGCCGACTGCCGCCAGGTCGGCACAACTCAATGCGTAGAGCATGTCGAGCTCTTCGGGAGTCTCGATCTTGCTGGCAAACTGCCGCACGTAGTCGGCGTTGCTCGTATCGTGCCAGAGCGCTGCGTGGGTCATCCACAAATGCTTCTGCACCAGCCTGGCAGCCAGGGCGGTTTCCTCGTCGGTCAGGTTGAGCCGCGGCCCGATACGACGGGCGATTTCGGCTCCGGTTTCACTATGGTCGCCTGGCAAGGCCTTCCCCAGATCGTGCAAGAGCAACACCAGATGCAACAACCACTTTCGCGTGAGCTTCCGATACACATGCCCCGCGTGGTCGCTCCGCTCGCCGAGCTTAGTCGCCTCGCCGACGGAGCGAATGCAATGCTCGTCGACCGTGTACTTATGATAACGATTGAACTGCAACAAACAGCGCGCTGCGGTGAAATCGGGCAGCACCTTTTCGAGGATGCCAAGCTCGTGCATCCGCCGAAGCGCTTCGACCAGCAGCAATGGGCTGTCGAGCATCTCGCGAAACCGCCGCACCGCCAGCGGCGTGAGTTCCATCGAATACGCTGGTGCGGAGCGATAAACGTGGTACCACGTTTCCTGGGCGATGCGTTTGTCGTACAAGCGCGCCAAGTCGACCAGCTTGATCGCATCCTCCAGGTTCTTCGCCAGCTTCGTGGTGCCAAGCTGCGTGGCCGAGATCTCCCGCGTGCCCATGCGGAACTCGGCCGACAAAGCTTTGCTAAGCATCGGCTCGAGCACCCACGACATCACCGGCGGCGGCGACACCAGGTCGCACATGCGGGTGGTCAGGAACGACACATGGCTGGTATGCCGAAAGTAGTCGCTCATGAACAGCTCGACCGGCAGCATCGCTCCTTTGTCGCGAATCTGGAACTTCTCGGCAATGCGTTTTTGCTCGGTGCGAGTCAGCACGTCGCTGCCGCTGTTGGAGCCGAAGTGCATCTCGTTTCGCACATGCAACAAGTAGCTTTGGGCCGACATCAAACGTCGATGATCGAAATTCGAAATCACCCCTTTTTGCAACAAGCGATTGGGATCGGACTCGCCGCTTTTGGCAAACCACAACCAACGCAACAAATGAATATCGCGAAGACCACCCGGCGTGCGCTTGATGTTGGGCTCCAACAGATAAACCGTTTCGCCAAACTTATGACGCTCTTCCTTGCGAGCCATAATGAACTCGCGACAGAACGCGGTGCCGCGACGTTCGACCATTTGCTGGAACGTCCGGCGGAACTCCTCGAACAGCGGCAAACTGCCGATGACCAAACGCGACTCGATGAGCGACGTACAGATCACCGTATCGCTGCGGGCCAGGCGGACCGCCTCGGCAACGGTTCGCAAGCTGTGCCCAGGCTTGAGCCCGGTGTCGAACAGGTCCTGAGTGAGTCGCTGCGTGAACTGCCGAACGGCATCGTCCTGAGCCCCGGCGTACAGGATCATAAGATCGACGTCGGAACAAGGTGCTTGCTGCCGGCGACCATAGCCGCCTACCGCGACCAGCGCGACCCGCTCGCGGAGCTTCTTGCCTTGGTCTTCGGGCATGCTGTCGAGCGAGGCTTCGAACAGCTTGAGCAGCACCTGGTCGATCACCGACGAAATGCGGGCGCAGACCTGCACGCTAGCCAGCCCCGAGTCGTGCAACCGACGAACTTCCTCCAGTCCCGTCTGCACTTGCTCGCGGGCGACGAGTACCGTGTTGCGGAGTCGAATGGAAGAAGCCATGTCGCAGGTGGATATTTGGACGGGTTTACTCGGAGCGCGGATCGCCTGAATTCACTCAAACGTAGCTCACGCAGGGCGCGTCGCACACGGTTGCTGCTCCCCCACAGAGCCGCTGCGATCCACAAGATCAAGACAATTGGGCGATTACAACGCCTCGGTGCCAGTTTCGCCAGTACGGATGCGAACCGTATCGAGCAGTTCGGATATGAAGATTTTACCGTCGCCGATTTGTCCCGTTTGAGCGGCATGCATGATCGTATCGATTGCCGACTGCAGACGTTCGTCGTCCACGACGACTTCGATTTTGACCTTCGGCACGAAGTCGACCGCGTACTCGGTGCCGCGGTACATTTCGGTATGGCCTTTTTGGCGACCAAAGCCGCGGACTTCGGTGATGGTCATGCCGACCACCCCAAGCTCGGAGAGGGCGTTCTTTACGTCTTCCAGTTTATAGTGGCGAACAATCGCCTCGATTTTCTTCATGTCCGCTACTCCTCGAAACGGGAAGGCTTGCCAGAGCGGGTGCCCTGGGTCCGTTTAATTCTAGCAAATTTCTGTCGACAAGCCCAACCACACCTGGTGGCCTGCGGATGTTCCCTAAAAGTGGGTTTGTACGGCAGTTTCGGGCTAGAAGAGGATATACCCCTCTTCTTCGTGCTGGCTGACGTCCAGGCCGGAACGTTCGTCTTTTTCGTTGACTCGCAGTCCCATGACCACGTCGATCAGCTTGAGCAAAACATAGGTTACGATCACGCTATAGACCCAAGTCACCAGCACGGCCACGATTTGCCCCAGCATGATGTCGCCATGCTCGAGCAATCCCAGCGGCTTGCCCTGCCCGGTGATGTCCCAGCAGGCCCGCGTGGCGAACACGCCGGTCAACACGGCTCCCAGCGTACCGCCTACGCCATGCACGCCGAAGGCGTCGAGCGAGTCGTCGTAGCCGAGCTTGTTCTTCAGGGTACCGCAAGCAAACGCACAGACTACGCCGGCCAGGGCCCCATGAAGAGAGCAGGCATCGGGTTCACGAACCCTGCGGCCGGCGTGATGCACACGAGCCCGGCCACCGCGCCCGACGCGGTCCCCAGCACGCTTGGCTTGCCGCGCGAGATCCACTCGTACAGCGCCCAAGCAACTGCTCCTGCCGCGGCCGAGAAATGGGTGACCGCAAACGCGCTGGAGGTCAGGTGGTCGCTCGCCAGTTCGCTACCCGCGTTAAAGCCAAACCACCCCACCCACAGCATCGCTGCTCCCATGGCCGTGTAAGTAAGGTTATGCGGGCGCATGTCGTCGTGCCCCCACCCGATGCGGCGGCCAAGCATGATGGCACAAATCAAGGCCGAGATGCCCGAACTGATATGCACTACCGTACCACCGGCAAAGTCGAGTGCACCGCCAGCCCACGAATTTGTCCGGGCGCCTTCGAACATATAGTTATCGGCGTCGAACGCCAGGATGCCGCCGTCCCATACCCAGTGACACAACGGGCAATAGACCAGCGTACCCCACAGTACGACGAACACGACCATCGAGCTGAACTTCATCCGCTCGGCAAACGCACCGCAAATCAGTGCAGGGGTGATGATGAAGAACATGCCTTGGAACAGCATGTGGGTGAGCAAGGGAATCTGATACGTCTCGCCTTCGTTGAACATCGGCTCGACCAGCTCGCCCCCCTCGGGCCAACTGCGTTGCACGTTCTGCATAAACAAATACTCGCCATTGCCGATGTACGGATTCTCTCCGTTGTCGTTGCCACCAAAAGCCAACGAGTAGCCATACACGGCCCACAGCACGGTCATCAGTCCCATGAGGAACAAGCACTGCATCATCACGCTCAGTACGTTTTTCTTGCGGACCAAACCACCATAGAACAGCGCGAGCCCCGGGGCGGTCATGAACAGCACCAGCGCTGTGCTCGTGAGCATCCAGGCGTTGTGCCCCGCCAGGGCGGCTTCTTCGGCCGTTTTCTGGGCGGTCTTCACCTGTGCCTGCAGATCGACATCGGAGGGGTCCTGAGCCAACGCCGATGCTCCGCAGAGCACGAGTGCTACGAGCCCAAGCACCAAACCTCGTCGCAATAGAGCACCATCGCTCATTGCCAAACCTCCAATATGAGAAAGCTAAGGATCAGATCGATTTGCAAGACAAGCATTTGGCGAGCAGCAGGCGGTTCCCCCCGGCCGTTAACTGCCAAACGTGCGGCTTCTAACATAGCGATATCGATGCCATTTCGTAAAGGTACGGCGTTTCGCAGGTCCGACTGGGGAGCGTCCACTAGAAGAAAAATGAACGAAATTCCCGACGACTACCCCACCCTGATCGACTACCCACCGCCGGTGGACAAACTAAGATTCCTTAGAGGAGTCCCCACCCGCACGACGGAGAGTTTCCAAGATGCCCTCGCCGACGACCGACTACGACATCGAAGTGTTCTACGACGGACTCTGCCCGCTCTGTGTCCGCGAGATGGACATGCTGCGTCGGTGGGACCGCAACGATCGCATCCGCTTTACCGACATCACCGCCGAGGGCTTCTCGGCCACCGAGTTGGGCATCGACTACCAGCAGCTCATGGACCGCATTCATGGCCGGCTGCCCGACGGCACGATCGTCACCGGAGTCGAGGTGTTCCGCTATCTGTACGGTGCGGTGGGCTTTCGCTGGTCGGTGGCCGCCAGTCGGTTGCCGATCGTCAAGCAACTGCTCAACGCCGCGTACGTGGTGTTCGCCAAGAATCGCCTGCGACTCACCAGGCGATGCGATACCAAGGGCTGCTCGCTGGAAGGCAATCGCCCTGCGTCCTAAGCTCGGCGGGGAGCTTGCTACAAATTAGAGCGTTTTCAACGTACGTGTTCCGGCTACTCGATTGTAAGCTGCGGGAAAATCGACCGCCATGTAAGAACATGGATAGGCCATACGCACTAGACCAAGCCCCATCGCTTTCGCAGGTACCACTCGAGACCTACCAAGCCGACCATCGCGAGCAGCACGGGCCACTTATCCCAGTAAGTGATCCGACGAACGACTTCCGTTTTGAGTTCCGGTTTTTCGTCGGCCAGCTTCTTGAGCAGCGAGGGCAGCTCCTCGGGGGCAAACGCCTGACCGCCCGACTCGTCGGTCATCTTCGCCAGGCTTGCCAGCAAAGCTGGCTCGGCGCCGGGGCGGTCGAGCTCCAGGTCTTGGCTCGGCACGAGGAACCGCGCCTGGGCGGTGCCGATCACTTCGCCTTGAATGCTGGCGATGACCTGCGCCAGGTAGTCGCCTGGTTGGTCGGTCGTGGCAAACGTGCCGGCTCGTCGTCCGGCATCGGTCGCTACGGTTGCCAGCGGAGCGGTGGTACCGTCGGGCAGTGTGATGGTGACTTCGAAGTCGATGGTCGCCTGCGGGTTGTCGGAATCGCGCGGAGTGGCTCCGACTTCCATGTCCAACCGCCCACCGCGACTGATACGCCGCGTCGCCAGATCGATCCAGACCTCGCCCTCAGGCGTGCCATCTTTCTTGGCGAGCCAGAGCACGACCTGTCGCCAGAAACGGCGGAACTCGTCGCCATGGTTTTGCATCTTCCAGCGCCAGGTGGTATCGCCGGCGAAGGCGAGCGTGCGACCGTTGCCCGCCTGACCGGCGACAAGCAGCGGATGCCGCGCGGCGTCGGCACTTTCGGCCAGAACCTGCGAGTTCGCCTTGAGCGAATTGCGCGACAGGCGATTCGCCCCATCGAGCGGCGGCAAGGCCTCCCAGCCGCTGCCCGGCGCGGCGTTCGGCAAGACCTGCATCACCGGATGCGTCGGCCCCACGTTGCCCGAAGGACGCATCGGCAGCGGCCCTGCGATGTGCATGTCTTGTCGCAACGAGTCGCGGAAAATCTGCCGCTCGGCCAGCCCCATGGTGATCGGCAACACGTCGGCCATCGCCGTATCGCGATGACCACCGGGGCCGAAACTATGGTAGCCACCGGTCATCAGCAAGCCGGCTCCCTGCTGCACCATGGCGGCCAGCGCGGTCCAGCTTTCCATGTTCAACGCGTCTTTGTCGACGTTCGCCAGAACCACTACGTCGTACGCACCGGGTACCAGTTCGCGGCGCAGGTCCTGCTGCAAGCGAGTGTAGTTGAACAGCTTGGTGGTCACGAGGATGTCGGGCGACTCGGCAATGGTTCGCGGAACGAACGCCTGCTCCACTCCGCCGCCGCCACCGATTCGCGAAGCACCATACAAGTAGAGCACCTTGATGCCCCCTGCCCTGACCGTGACGAACGTACTCGACTCGTTATTGGTAGTAATCAGTTCGCCATCGGGGCTTTCGGCCCGCATGGTCAGCTTGTACTCCCCAGGCTCGGCCGGGGTGTATCGCAGCACCACTGGCATCCGGCTATCGGCGGTCACCACCGCTTGCCGAGTGGTGTCGACCACCTCCATCTTGCTGGTGCCGTACGCGGCTTTCTTCTCCCACAAGAGCTGCACGGTCGCGTCGCGATTGTTGTACCCTTCGGCGTGCAACTGCCCACGGACCTGCATCGGCGCGTTGGCAAACACGGTGCCGCTCACCAGCAAGTCTTCAATCGCCAGATCGGAGCGATCGCTATTGCCGGGCTGGCCAAAGTAGAACGTATAGAGCGGAATGCCCTCGGCAGCGTACTGGCGGGCGATCAACTGCGGCGCGGCATCGAGCGGTGGCACCGCCCGCTGGGCACCGTCGCTCAGCACCAGTACTCCCCGCAGGCGTTCGTCTCCTTCGGTGTCGAGCAACTCCTGCAGCGCCGCTCCCAATGGCGACTGCTGCCCATCGGGCGTGGCTGGCAGCTTGATGCGCCCCCCTTCCATCTCGGCTGGCTCTACGGTCTCCGCGAACGAATACGCCCGCACCTTCCAGTGCTCGCCCATCGAGTCGAGATCGCTGGCCGACGAGTTGAGCAAACGCTTCATGGCATCGAACCGCGAGCCGTTGTCGACCGCGTCGGCCACCTGCATGCTTCGCGAACGGTCGGCCAGAATCAGCAAGGTGGCTTCCTCGGGCGTGCTCTCAGTAAACGTGAGCGTGGGTCGCAGCATGGTGAGCAACAACAGCACGATCGCCAGCAGTCGCAACAGTTTGAGCGTCAGCAACCGTCCGTAGGGAACTTCCACGTGCCGCGGAACCACTCGCGCAAGCACCACCAGCAGCATCGCAGCGACAATCGCTACGAAGACATAACCGCCGACGGGATAAAACGTGAGAGACATGAACGAACGAAAAAAACGGAAGTGGACTATTGGATTCTGTGGTTACTGCCTGGCATAAAAACGGTCGGCCAAAAACTGCTCGGCCCCCAAGGCCAAGGCCACCAACGCAATCAGCCACCCAAACAGCTCGCGACCTACGCTACCGAGGTCGATGCTGCGGGCCAGGTTGCTATGGCCTTCGACAAGCTCGGCACGATCCTTCCCGAGCGCGGCCACCAACTGCGTGGCATCGGCTCGCTGCAGGCGACCCACGCTATCGGCGGTGTTGATGCTGAAGCCTCGATCGAACCGCGCCTGAGACCCGCCCGACTGCACGCGATAGTTACCGATCTCGCTGGTGGTGGTCACCACAATCTCCTGCTGTCCGGGCGACAAGCTCTGCGGCAGCGGATCGCCAGTCGGCGGGCGGAGCACGAAGGTCGCCAGGTCGCTACGGCGCGGCAACGGCAACGTCATCACTCGCCCCGCCAGATTGTTCAGCGGCTGGGTATCGGCTCCCACCAGGTAGTCGGCGGTACCTTCGGTCAAAGCCAGGAAGGGCCACGGATCGGGATTCGTCGGCAACAGGTTCCAGGGGTCGTCGCTCGCGCGATCCGCTCCGGTGGTCGTAAACAGCAACACCCGACCTGCACCGAGAAAGCCTTCGACAATCGCTGGCGACCCCTCGGCATAGGTGGCCACCACGTTGGCGGCCGGATCGGGGATGCCGATCGACCAAAATTTGAACACTGGGAACGCGGGCCACGGGGTCGCGGCACCGATGTCGGCCAGTTGCTTGAGCACCGGATGGTTGTAGTTGTTCGGCGACAGATAGGTACTGCTAGTAGTCACCCACCGCAGCTCCGCAGGGAGCAACAGCTTGGAAGCAGGCGTGTTAAACGCTTCGAGCTGCCCCACCGAGTGACGACCAAGGTACACCGCCAGCCCGCCGCCCGATTGCACGAAGTCGCTAAGCTTCCGCCAGCTATCGTCGTGCAGCGGAGGTGGATCGAGCAACAGCACCGCGTCGTAGCTGGCCATGTTGGTAGCTGGCAGTTGGTTGTACGAGATGCGATCGCAGCCAAAACGAGCCGCGGCGGTTTGGGCCAACACCGAGGGGGCCAACGCTTCGGACATCAACCGAGTGGCTGCTTCGTCGATGCCAACCAGCAGCAACTGCGGAGGGGCTTCGACTTCCACGGTGAAGTATCGCGTGTTGTCGATCGTCAGAGGATCGTCGCCCGAGAGTCGCACGTAGCCTTGATGCACCCCACCAGCCAGACCAGCCAAGGGGAACTCTACCGCTTCGTTCGAGGTGCTCAGCGTCACCGAGGCGTCGCCGCGTTTGGTTGGTTTCTTGCCTGGTTCGTCGAGCCACAACTCCACACGGCGACTGGTGCCAGCCACCTCGGCGGTGGAGGTCACATAGGTCCGCAGCGTGACCGACTCGCCGGTGGCCAGATGCTCGGCCGAGAGTTCCAGCTCGCCCAGCCCGGCGTTGATCGACTTCGACTCGCCGACGTCGACCAGATAGAGTTTGGTCGCGGGGTGTTCGTCGAGCGCGGCGACCAGTTGCGTGACCGCGGCATCGTTCCAGGCGGCTTCCGCCAGGTCGGTGAACACGTAAATCTCACGACGATGGTTCTCTCGCTCCGCCACCAGGCGAATCGCTTCGTTCACCGCATCGGCCAGCGACGGTGCCGACGTAGCGATCTTCGCCCGCTCGACTCGCAGCAACGCCGAGTCGCGATCGCCGAGCTTCGCCCGCCGCGAACGGCCCGGCTCGACGACGGCCAACTCACTGTCGGCCGGCAACTGTTCAATCAGCCAGGCGGCGGTCTCTTTGGCTTTGTCGAGCCGCGTTTGATTGTCGGAGAGGTAGCTCATGCGAGGCGAGTTATCCATCACCACCGCGGCCGCCAGGCCTTCGCTACCAGCGGCCGACAACCCCGTGCCCCGCCATACGGGACGCGACAACGCGAGCGCGAGCAACACGATGAACGCACAACGCAGCGCCAGCAGAATCCAATGCCGCAACTGCAACCGCGTTTGATTCGTGCTCTGCCGCTTGCGAACGAAACGGAGCGCCGGAAACTCCACCCGCTTCGGCTCCCGGCGCATCACCAGATGCAAGATAACCGGAAGGGCTATCAAAGCAGCGCCAGCAAGCAAGGTGGGAGCGAGGAAAGACATGGGGAATGGCTATCGGCTATCGGCTGTCGGCTGTCGGCTGTCGGCTGTCGTTCGGATCTCGCAGCCTCTTCAGGAGCGAGGCAAGCATTCGTTTAACTCGTTGTATTTCTGCTTCCAATGTGGCATGCAATTCGGCTTTCAACAACTGCAAGTCCCTGGCCAAGAGCAAGTGGTATTCGACTTCGCTCGCTGACCCAAGTGCCACTTGAACAAACCTAGCAAAATCTGCATCTGTGCCTCGACCACATCCCTCAGCCAGGTTGGCACCAATCGAAGAAGCTGCTCGCCGAAGTTGAGAAGTCAAACCAAACCGTTCATCACTGGGAAACGAGCGAGTCTCGAGATAGACCTTCAACGTAAATTCATGCGCAAGCTTCCACACATCAAGATTTCGAAAGTTCTGCATCTTAGGTTGCTCAATTCTGCTCGGTGTTTTCTTGCTTGCCGACAGCTGATAGCCGATGGCCGACAGCCTCTTACGCCCTCTGCCTGCGTGTCACCAAATACTCCATCAGCGCGCGGTCGAAGGGCATGCTGGTGTCGAGGGGAACGTAGTCGATGCCCGACTTGAAGCACTCGGCGCTGTACTGATCGCGGAATGCCTTGAGCTCTTCGGTGTAATCCTTTTTAAAGTTATCGGCGTCGACTTCGAGTTTTTGTTTGGTTTCGGGATCCTCGAGTTCCATCAATCCATGGAAAGGAAAAGCAACTTCGGCTTCGTCGAGCACGTGGAACAAGATCACATCGTTGCCGCCGTGGCGGAGTCGGCGGAGCGACGAGATCGTGTCGTCGGCGTCCCCTAGCAGGTCGCTGAATACCATCACCAGGCTGGCATGCTTGATCATCGCGGCCAGTTGCGTGAGGCTCTTGGAGATATCGGTCTCGCCGACAGGTTCGAGCTTCGCCAGCACCGACAGCACGCTGGCAATCTGCTGGCGTTTGCTCTTCGGCGGCAAGAACTGCTCGATCTTCTTGCCAAACGTCACCAGCCCGACCGGGTCGTTCTGCTGGATCATCAAATAGCAAAGCGCGGCCGCCAGGCAGATGGAGTAGTCGAACTTCGTGAGCTCCTGCCGGTAGGTGTAGGCCATCGACCGGCTTTGATCCATCACCAGGTAGCCAGTGATGTTGGTCTCGGCCTCAAACTTTTTGGTGTAGTACTTATCGGTTTTCGCGTAGACCAACCAGTCGATGTCCTGCGGATTGTCTCCGTGCGTGTACTTACGATGCTCGCTGAACTCGACCGAAAAGCCATGAAACGGACTGGCATGCAGCCCCTGCAGAAAGCCTTTGACAATGAACTGCGCGCGCAAGTCGAGCCGCTTGATCTGCTGAATCACTGCAGGCTTCAGGTATTGCTCGACTGTGGCCATAAGAACGTTCTAGGGGATCTCGTTGCTGTTTTGGGAACAGTAATCTTCGCTAATCATCACTAATGAATGGATATCAGCGTCGATTAGCGAAGATTAGCGTTCCCCTTCTTACCACTCGCTGCGTGAGATCCTTCGGTCGCTGGAAGCTCCTTCAGTATGACACATCGCAATCCTCGTAGTTCGCGTTAAGTGGTTTGAATCACCATGTCGGCTTGCTGTGGTTCGTCTTCGTCGTACTCGGAAACAAACAGATAGACAGCTCCGCAACCCCATGCATTCTTGGCGCTTTCGGAGCCGCACAGCTGCCCAACAAAACTCATAACGCTTCCGTCATCGTCTTCGGGGTACTCAGGATTCTGATACCAGCTAGGCCATCCTCCCAACTTCGAACACTCCTCATTCAGTCCAAGAATGCTGTCGTCCATCTCGAAATCTTGTGATTGTGTCGCCGGAAAGGTCTCCCAAATATCAAACAAGTTCAGAGTCTCACTCCCGTCAAGCCGTTGCACTTTAGCGACCGGAGCACGAGACTCTGCGACCACCTGTAATCCATCGGGGACGCACTCAAGATCGGAGAATAGCTGGACACTATACCGCAACTGATGCCCCTGATCCGTCCAGCCAAAAGGCATTTTGCCTTCGAGAGTGCAACTGTCGCAGTAATGGAACGATAACAAGGTTGGCGGCTGATCGAATCCAGGTACTTCATCCACACGGATTTGCATGACGAATGACATGAGATGTCCGTCGACGCATTTGGGGCGGTCAACGTTGCTAGGCCACCACGGCGTGCCACCAACTTTCGTCGTTGCTATCGCGCCCAGGTCGCCGGACACAAATTGCAGTCGCTGATACGGACGCTCGTACTCTTGAAGCAATTTTCTCAATCGTGAATTTGTCATGCTCGCGCCAACATTGCATCCAGAGAAACACACCAACGATCCCAAAGCAGAGCCAGCGAGGAAACACCTTCTTGTTAGATTCCTGCCATCACCTCTCATCCGCGTCGATCCTGCCAAATCCGCGAATATCCGCGTCCCATCCCAAAGCATAGCTACCCCTTCTCCTGAAACTTCGGAATCTCGGGCGTGGGGATATCTTTTACCAGGCGGTTCACGACGTCTTCGTTGGTCATGCCTTCGGCCTGGGCTTGGAAGTTGGTGCTCACGCGGTGCCGTAGCACGGGGATGGCGCACTTTTGGATGTCTTCGATCGCGACACTGAAGCGGCCGTCCATGGCGGCCAGGGCTTTGCCGCCGTGGATGAGGAACTGCCCCGCGCGGGGGCCGGCCCCCCACTCCACCAGTTCCTTCACGAACTCCGGAGCCGATTCGTCGCGTGGGCGGGTGGCCCGCACCAGCGAGGCGACATACTTGATGATGTACTCGCTGACCGCGACACTGCTGACGAGTTTCTGCAGGTTGAGAATCGCCCGGGCGGAGAGCACCTTATTTGGCTCGTGGCGCTCGCCGCGGGTGGTCGACGCGAGAATCCGCTGCTCTTCGTCGAGCGTGGGATAATCGATTTTGATGTTGAACATGAACCGGTCGAGCTGGGCTTCGGGCAGCGGGTAGGTGCCTTCCTGCTCGATGGGGTTCTGGGTCGCGATGGTAAAGAACGGCTCCGGCAGGTTGTAGGTTTCCTGGCCCACGGTCACCTGACGCTCCTGCATGGCCTGCAACAGCGCGGCCTGCGTCTTGGGGGGAGTACGGTTGATTTCGTCGGCGAGCAGAATGTTGGTGAAAATTGGCCCTTCGACAAACCGAAAGTTTCGCCGGCCTTCGTCGTCTTCCTCCAGCACGTTGGTGCCGGTGATGTCCGAGGGCATCAGGTCGGGCGTAAACTGGATTCGCTTGAATCCCAGGTCGAGAATCTTCGACAGGGTGCTGACCATCAAGGTCTTCGCCAGCCCGGGCACGCCCTCGAGCAGGCAGTGGCCACGGGTAAAAATGGCGGCAAACATCTGTTCGATCACCAGGTCCTGGCCGACGATCACTTTTTGCAGTTCCTGCTGCATCACCATGCGATGCTGCCGAAATTCTTGCAAAATGTCGCCTAAATTACGTGGCTTGTTTTGTTCGGGAGGCGGCGTGGTGCTCAATTGCGATATCCTGTGCTGACGGCCGAGGGCGGCAAACGTTTCATTCTATCGGTGCTTGCGACTAGCGACAATCTGCAATAGTTAGGGTGGTGGCCGAGGTAAATAACGTAGCGTACGATACTTAGGCTCAACGTTGGTTGTTCGCCCTGCACCGAGGAGTACGACATGCGCGACGCGCGCACTTTACTAATCGTTACGATCGCCGCACTCCTCCTATTCCCACCATTTGCACGGGGAGCCATCACGGCGGCCGATGTTACTGCGGCCATCGACCGGGGACGCGACTATTTGCTCCGCGAGCAATCCCCCCGCGGCACCTGGAACGACTCGGTCGGCACCCCCGGCGGTGTCACCGCCCTGGCCACCCTCGCCCTGCTGAACTCGGGGGTGGATGTCGATAGCGTGGCGATGCAGAAATCGCTGAAATACCTGCGTACTAGCGAGTTCAATGGCACCTACACCGTGGCCCTGCAGACCATGGTGCTGGCTGCGGCCGAGCCGAAACGCGACCGTGCGATCCTCGAGCGGAATGTCCGCTGGTTCGAAGAAACCCAGATCAAGAATGGCGGGAACCGCGGTGCCTGGTCGTACCCCGGATCGGGCGGCGACAAAAGTAACTCGCAGTTTGCCGTACTCGCGCTGTACGAAGCCCAACGCGCTGGCATCAAGGTCGATCCGGCCGTCTGGGCGCTAGCGGCCGACTTCTGGCGACGCACCCAAAATCCTGATGGCTCCTGGGAATATGGCAACAATCCACCCTCCGGCAGCATGACCTGCGCCGGCATCGGCGGGCTCGTCATCACCTCACTTGCGGTCGACGAAGGCGACGCCCGCGTGGCTGCAGGGCGTGTGCTCTGCTGTCAGCAGCACGAAGACGACAAGCACCTGGAAGCCGCCCTCGCCTGGCTGGGGCAACACTTCTCGGTCGAACGCAATCCGGGGCCGCTCGCCATTAGCGAGAGCTGGCACTTCTACTACTTATATGGTGTCGAGCGGGCGGGTCGCCTGAGCGCCCGACGGCTGATCGGCAAGAGCGACTGGTATCGCGAAGGGGCCGAGTACCTGGTGAACCACCAGGACCCGCTCGCCCACTTCTGGAAAGGGAATAGCACCGAAGGCAACCCGCACATTGCCACGTCGATGGCGTTGCTGTTCCTATCGAAAGGTCGCTGGCCGATCGTGATGGGGAAGTTGCAACATGGTCCCGGCGACGACTGGAACAATCACCGCCGCGATGCTGCGAACCTGACCGCGTATGCCGAAAAGAAGTGGGAGTCGAAACTCACCTGGCAGATCATGAACCCCAGCAGTGCGACCGTCGAAGACCTGCTGCAGACTCCGGTGATCTACATCAGTGGCAACCGCGCGCCGGAACTCGAACCGTATGCCAAGAAGCTGCGCGACTACATCGACCGTGGCGGCTTCATCTTTGCCGAGTCGTGCTGTCGCGACTCCGAGCAATTCAACGGCGGCATCCGTCGGCTGATGGCCAAGGTATTCCCCGAACCGGAGTATCGGCTACAGCAAGTGCCAGCGAGCCATCCGATTTGGCGCATGGAGGAAGTCACCCGCCCCGAATCGCCGTACGTCGGCAAACTGTGGAGCGTGGAGTATGGTTGCCGCACCTGCGTGATCTTCTGCGAGGAAGACCTATCGTGCTACTGGGAGCTGAACCGCCCAACGCGCTCCGACGAGTACCCCGTGGCCATCGAACAGCAGATCGACGACGCGATGACCATCGGCATCAACGTGCTGACGTACGCCACCAACCGAGAGCCGAAGACCAAGGAACAAGGTTTTGTCGACGAGTTTGCCGCCGACGCGAAGAACCAGATTCAAGGGCGCGGCACGATCGAAGTTGCCAAGCTTCGCCATGGCGGGGGATGCGACGACGCTCCTGGCGCGCTGGCCAACTTACTGCGTACCGCTTCGCAAGGGCAGATCAAGCTTCGCATTGCCGACGACAATCGCTTGATCAGTGCCGGCGGCGACGACCTGTTCCGCTACCATATGGTGTTCATGCATGGCCGGCACGATTTCCGCTTCACTCCGGCCGAGCGAAACAACCTCCGTAAGTTCCTCGAAAACGGCGGCACCATCCTGGCCGACTCCATTTGTGCATCCGACGCGTTCAGCAAAGCGTTTCGGCGAGAGATGTCGCTGGTGATGCCCGACGACTCGCTCGAGCGAATCGAAGCAACCGACGACCTGCTGTCGACCGCCCACGGCGGTTACGACCTGAAACGAGTGGAAGTTCGCGACCCGCAACCAGCCGAACAAGACACTCCGCTCGCCGCCCGAGTGCGGCAGCGTGAACCCGAGCTAGAAGGCCTGAAGATCAACGATCGGTGGGGAGTGATTTTCTCGCCGCTCGACCTGAGCTGCGCCCTGGAAAAGCACGAAGCAATCGAATGCCGTGGCTACACCCGCGAAGACGCCGCACGAATCGGCGTGAACGTGATTTTGTATACGCTCGATCCTTGAGTGTGCGAATTGCATACGGGCGATCTGCCCCCTCTAGAATCTATCGGCGGGAATTCGCACCTTGCGCCATTCCGCACCTTCGCCTGCTAGCTTGCCAGTATTTCACTTATTATTGCGCACTCACTATTTTTCAGTAGATACATAGCTATTTCGATCTTTGCAAACTGCGTTTCCAGAACGAGATTATTTGGTAGACTCGGTGAACGCCCTCTTCTCATGACTCCGCCAGTCACACCCACCTGCTGTACTTTTCTCAGGCGCTATCGACATGAAGTCACCGATGAAATCGATTGTCAAACGCGCGGTGCGTGTCGATGGCATCTGGGCCGCGCTGAATCACACCGTGGTGCCGGCGGCAAAGTACATGGAGTACGCGAGGTACGTGCTAGCGCCGCAGAAGCTTCCTCCGTTCGATCGCGATATCTTCGCCGACAAAACGGTGCTGCATGGCAACTTCGCTGGCATGAAATACCCCGACATGCTTTCGATCGGCAGCATGCTGTATCCCAAACTACTCGGCTCGTACGAGCGGGAACTCGAACCGCTGATCGCGAAGCTCTGCACGCAGCCTTACACCGAGATCGTCGACATTGGTTGCGCCGAGGGGTACTACGCGGTCGGCCTGGCGATGCGCATTCCCACGGCCAGGGTGTTCGCCTTCGACACAAACTCCGACGCGACGCAGCTTTGCAAAGCGATGGCCGCTGCGAATGGAGTGGGCAAGCGAGTGGAGATCGGCGAGTTCTGCGATGGCGAAACACTGCGCACCCTGCCCTACTCGGGCCGGGCGTTGATTGTGTGCGACTGCGAGGGCTACGAGAAGCAACTGTTCGACGAGCCCACCGTACGGGCGATGGCTCCGCACGACCTGTTGATCGAAACGCACGACTTCATCGACATCGAGATCAGCACCACCCTGCAACGGATGTTTGAACCATCACACCACGTGCAGTGCTTCACGTCGATCGACGACATTCAAAAGGCAAAGTACTACGACTATCCCGAGATCGCCGACATGAGCCTCGAGCACCGCCGGCAAGTGGTGCGAGAGAACCGCCCTGCGGCGATGGAATGGTTGTATCTCACGCCGAAGCAGGCCGACAGGGTCTAGTCCACCGCAACGGCCGCATGGCAATAGGGGCAATTGCCATCGGGAGTGAGCGTTGTCGATACCATGTTACACTTTGGGCACTCGAACGCATCGATCGTCTCCCCTCGTAATTCCGGATGCGCTTGCATCAACCGTTGTTCGAGCATGTGCACCCGCATCGACAATCGCTTGAGTTGTTCGTCGGGGTCGCAAAAGTGCGCCACCACGTTTCGAAACGTCGCGTACCCAAACGCTAGCAACAAGCACAAGATCAGCAACTTGTAGTTGGCCTCAAACTCTAGCCTATACTCTGTGACTAGCGACGCGAAGATCACCGCCAACACCACGGTGCCAAAACAGGCGGCAAAACTCTCGTAGAAACGAAGCATGGAATCTCCTGTTCGCCAAACCCACACTGATTGACAACGCCCGCTGCTAATTGGATGAAAGCCGCGGGAGCCTCAGAAAGTTAGCTCATCCGAGTCTCCCGCGGCCGCTTTCCGTCATTATTTCCCAATCACTACCCGTGTGCCCGACCACGAATCGTGCCAGCCCACAGGGCGAGATCCACCCAGAAACGAGAAGGCCTCAAACGGCACGAACCGCGAAAGCGAGCGTCCCAGAAGTTGCTGGAACGAAGGCCGGCGGCCGTCGACATCTACTACTTTGGTTCCAGTCAGCATCTTACCGATGGTCTTCTGGAAGAGACTCTCCATAACCAAGAAGTACACCACCGCAACAATTAACCCCATGATCATCGCGACGACAAACAAGGTGGACTGCTTCTCTGGGGTTATCACCTCCCCCGGTCGAATCATGGCGGCACCCACGGCCACCCCAACCACACGAGACACAATTTGCAGGACGATGTTATCGATAATCAGATTGAGAAGTCGCTTGCCTTGGGTGGCGATCGGCAACTCCACGTCGACATTGTCGACCACGTTCCCCGGGCCCAGCGGATTGGAAACGGGACTTGCATACGGATTCTGCTGGGACATAGCTCACTTCTCCCTCGGCTTGACCATGGTTTACAAGGTGTTCTGCAGGTGGCTGCCCCCCTTCTCAACGGCCTATCTGCCGAGGGAACTCCTACTCTGCTACTGGCAATTACAGATCATACTTCCCTCGGTCCCTTCGTGCCATCACCCCAGCACTTATACCCCATACCGCCCCCACGAGTGGCCGCTACCCTCGCTTTGGACGACGACGTTGACTAGGCTCGCTCGCGTTTCAAGGCGTCGATCATTTTCAGCGAAGCGGTTGCCGCCAGCAGCGTGGCAATCGCATACCCGACCGTCCACAATTGCAGGTCACCCTCCTCCTTGGGTCCCACGACAGCCATGAACACTGCGGCCGGCAAGGCAGTCATCACCCAAGCCAGCGCGAGACGAGAGCGTCGCTGGCCATCCACCATCGTCCACTGCAGCAGCGCGACTACTGCTTCGACTGGAAGGAAGTACCACCCAAACATCGCCACAAAAGGAGTAGCCAAAACATAAAACGGCCCCGACACGATGGCCAACAACGTGGCGGTGCCAATCAAGTGCATCGCGATCGTCGCCAGCAAGATGGCAAGCAAAGCAGTGAGAGCATCGGGTTCTTCCCCTGAAGTCTCTTGCATCGCGCCTGCTCGGTCACACTCCTGCTGCGGTCCCTTACCAGGGGGAATCGATACGCTCATCTATCACTCTTCTCTGAGGCTGTTCACTTCACCACGCACCGGAGAAATCACCAGTGAATCACATTTTCTTTCATGTAACCCAAATGGTATAGGGGTCGCCAGGGAACGATTTTGGGCGGATACCGCATCTTCCCCTGCTCCATGGCGACAGTTCTAATGAAGGCTCGAAGTTCACACGGCCGCTTCGATTGTTTACCTCAAGGGACTTTGGTGGTCCCTGCTGATACCAGGAGCTTCGCCGACAGTGATCGCGTTACGCATTGATGAAGCCAGCAAGTCGTTCGGTTCGCTACGAGCGGTCGATGGCTTAAGCCTGCAGATTTCGCGAGGCGAGACCTTTGGGCTGCTGGGTCCCAACGGAGCTGGCAAGAGCACCACGATCAGCATGCTGGTCGGCTTGCTCTCGCCCGACGAAGGGGCCGTGCATATCGAAGCCGGCGCGAGCGGGCCCCCGAGCTCGCCTGCCGTGCGCCGGCAAATCGGCCTCGCCCCGCAAGCGTTGTCGCTCTACGAAGACATGACCGCGCTGGAGAACTTGCAATTCTTTGGCAAGCTCTACGGGCTGCACGGGCCGCACCTCAAGGAGCGGATCGAATGGTGCTTGGACTTCAGCGAACTCGGCGATCGCAAGCACGACCGGGTCGTTGAGTATTCCGGCGGCATGCAGCGACGGCTCAACCTAGCAGTCGCCCTGATTCACGAGCCCTCCATCGTGCTGCTCGACGAGCCAACCGTCGGCGTCGATCCACAATCGCGGAACCACTTATTCCAGTGCATCGAGCAACTGCAAGACTCGGGCCTGACGATCATCTATACCACTCACTACATGGAAGAAGCCCAGCGGCTGTGCGACCGCGTCGGTATTGTCGATAGCGGTCGTTTGCTGGCTTGCGACACCGTGCCCGAGCTGATTCGGCAGCACGCGGAAACTTCGACCTTGAGCGCGACACTGGTGCATGTACCAGAAAACGTGCAGCTACCAGGCGAGGTGCTCGACGGCCAATGGCAATGCGAAGCGGTCGACGCCATGCAAACCATCTCGCGGCTCGCCCAACAAGGGGTCGAGTTTGCAACGCTCAACCTCACGCAACCCACGCTCGAAAGCGTGTTTCTCACGCTCACCGGCAGGAGCTTACGCGACTGATGCATGCAATCGTCACCATGGCCCTGAAAGATCTGAAACTCCTGATGCGCGACCGCCTGGGCGCGTTTTTCATCTTCGTGTTCCCCGTGCTGATGGGCATATTCTTTGGTGTGGTCATCGGTGGGCTCGGGGGGAACTCGCGGGGCACCATGCAAGTGGCCATGGTCGACCAGGACAACACCGAAGCCTCGGCCAAGTTCATTGAACGTCTCGGCGCGAACAAGAGCATCGAGCTGATAGCGACCGACTTGCAGGACGCCCAACAGCAGGTGCGCAAAGGCAACTACGCGGCCATGATCGTGCTGCCTGAGGGGTTTGGCGACCGCGCAGGCGCACTACTCGGCGAACCTCCCACGCTACAACTGGGGATCGATCCGTCGCGAGTCGCCGAAGGGGCCATGCTACAAGGCTTCGTCATGCAAACGATGGGCACGCTCATCAGCGATCGGTTCGACATCCCCGCCCAGTTGCAATCGTGGGTCACGACTACCAGCGAGCGAATCGCGGCTGCCGAGAACCTCGACCCTCGCGGCCGGCGGGTGTCGCTCGACCTGCTGGAGCAAATCGACAAACTCCTGACGCCTGCCGAGTCGGCTACCGACTCGCCGAACACCGAGGCATCGAGCAGAGGCTTTAAGTTCGAGTTTGCCAAGATCGAATCGATCGACGTCACCCGCGAAATCGATCCGTCAAGCGTCCGCGGGCAACTCAAGAAGATTCGCTCGCGATGGGATGTTAGCTTCCCCCAAGCCATGATGTGGGGCGTGCTCGGGTGCGTGGCCGGCTTTACGATCTCGATCGCCAGAGAGCGAACGATGGGCACCATGGTACGTTTAAGCGTCGCTCCGGTGAGCACCTTCCAGGTGCTAGCAGGCAAAGGGCTCGCCTGCTTTCTTGCCGCCATCGGGGTGATCGTGATGATGACCTGCCTGGGTCTGACGCTCGGCATGCGGCCGTTGAGTTTTGCCAGTCTGGCGGTTGCTAGCTCGTGCATTGCGTTCTGCTTCGTGGGCATCATGATGACACTCGCCGTGCTGGGGCGGACCGAGCAATCGGCCGCTGGCATCGGCTGGGCCTGCAACTTGGTGATGGCCATGTTCGGCGGCTGCATGGTGCCGGTGATGTTCATGCCGAGATTCATGCAAGACTTTAGCGGCCTGAGCCCCATCCGCTGGGCGATCCTTGCTCTCGAAGGAGCCATCTGGCGGCAGTTCACCTGGAGCGAAATGCTAACACCTTGCCTGGTGCTGATAACGGTTGGGATTGCTGGTATCCTGTTAGGCACGGCCTTGCTACGTCGGCAAGCCAAAGTCGCCTACTAACGCGTACCGCAATGGACGATCCGCCTCCTCCCCGCACCTACCGACTTCAATTCTCTGTCGCAGGGTTGTTGATTACGACCACGCTCGTTGCCCTGTTCTGCGGACTACTTTCCATCGGTAGCTTCGAGCTAGCAATACTTGAAGTGTTCGTGTTGAGCCTGCTTCTGATGGTCTTCGGCGCGCACCGCGGACGTGAACACCCCTCCTGGGCGGTGGGATGCCTGGTTGCCGCAGTCGGCTACGCTGCGTTGAACTTCGGCTTACTCGTTTCGACGCTCGCCATCGACGCGTTTGCCATCTTTTCCTCGGGCTACTTTCTATTTGCATTGGTGCTAGTCCCCCTATTCTTCGCTGGAACCATGCTGCTGATGGCCATCGGCCGACGACGACTACACTGGACCAGCGTGCTCGGCTACGTACTCTGGGTAGTTTTCGTCGCGATGGCCCACTTCTGGTTGATTGCCGGTATTTCGGCGAGTGTGTGACGGATCTTGATCACACTCGCTACAATTATGCCTCCGACAATTCCAGCATTCCCACCAAACAGGCGACTTTGTTGGGTGGGGCTGGTTAGGCTACAATCAGCTGTTTGGGGGATGTGCTAGGAATGCCGGCCGTGGACTTAATGCACAGAGAGCTTCTCGCCATGAAAACCTATTCTGTCAGTGCGGTGTGGTTGGTTTACCTGATTGGTTCGGTGTGGTTTCACAGCAGTGCGACGATCTGGTCGCAGACATTGATCGAAGTGCCGCCCGATCTCGCTCCCTCGTCGATTGGTTCCGACACCACACTTCGCGTTGGTACCGGCGGGGTGCTTGGCGAGGATTTCCTGGCCGGCACGACGGACGATTCTGACAACATCTCGGCCTCCATCTCCGGCGGCGTGGTCGGCTCCGGTCTGCAGCTGGCTCCCACCGATCAGTCGGGCGGGTCGGTCACCTTCTCGGTCACTGGCGGATCGCTCGCGAGCCTTACCGCCAACACTGGCAGCCAAGGCATTATCAGCGGTGGTTCCGTTCGCGACCTGTTCGTTCCTGGCGGGCAGGTAGAAGTTGCCGACATGTCACTGCGGAGTATCGAAGTCGGTGGCTCCGGCGGTCAGGCGGTCCTGCATCAGGTCGACTCACAATACGCGACCGTGAAGGGAGGCGCTGCATCGAGCCAACTCGAACTCGATGGCGGAACGATCGATCTGATGTTTGTCGACACCGGTGAGCAAACCTCTGGCACCGCGAACCCGGGAGAAGCCAACGCGACGATTCACGCAGGCACCGTAATCCAGGCCAACGTCGGGACTAGCAGTGGCGGGCGATTGGTGATCGAAGGAGGCGAAGTGCTCAACGCTCGCGTCGGCGGAAGCCTCGATAGTCGACTACTGCAGCACAGCGGCAACGTGACCTTGCTGCAGCTCCGTGACGATGGAGTGCTGACAATGACCGGAGGGCAACTGCAATCGGCCCGCACCGCCGGCGATCGCACGACCATTCACTGGCTGGGGGGCGAGATCGACTCGCTCGACCTCTCCAGCGGCACCGACCATGCAGTGCATCTGTATGGCACCGCGTTTTCGCTGAATAGTTTCGACATCACCGAGTACCTCACTCCGGGCCTGGCCGCGACAATGCCGACCGGGGTATCGATCACAGCCACGCTGATGGATGGCCAGACCTATACGCTGCCGAGCGAGGCCAACATCGCCAGCGAAACAACCGTAACGCTACTGCTGCCTGGCGATTACGACCGCAACGGCACTGTGAATCTCGACGACTACCAGGTGTGGAAGCAGCAATTCGGTAGTGAGGGCGATGCGTTGCAGTTCGCGGCCGATGGCAATTTCGACGGAGTGGTTTCGCTGGCTGACTACACTGTTTGGCGCGACCACCTGGGGACTTCCATCGAAGCGTCCGACGCTCTATCGGTAAGCGCAGTACCAGAGCCAGCAACCTCGACCACGCTATCCGTGATATTGCTGCTAACAACTGGCTGCGGCTATGCAACTCGCCGCACCGCTTCGCAACCTTGATTGATCGCGTTGGTTGATCACATGGTGACCGGAGCTTCGATCAGTCGGTAGTGCTGTAAGCCTTCGATGATGCCAGCCGCGCAGTGGGCGTTGGCAAAGTAGACCTTGTTGGTCTTGCTGTTTTTGAGCGTCGATAGTTCCTCGTCGTAGTTACCAACGACGATGCCAGCAGTCTGGCCCATGAGCATATCGCGATCGTTGCCCGAGTCTCCAGCCGTGGCGACGCGATTGAGCGGTACGTTCCACTTACCCGACAGGTAGCGGACCGCCTTGCCCTTCGACGCTCGATGCGGCAGCAGATCGATAAACGTGCCATGCGAGAACACTAGCGTGTAGCCCACCTTCGCGCGGGCGAGGTGCTCGTGGATCAGCGCGAGCGCGTCGTCGGCGTCGGCCTCGGCGTCGAGGTCGTAGCTTACCTTAAACTCCCGCTGCGTGTGTTCCGCGGTTTGCAGGGTGAGGAACGACAGTGGATCGAGCGCTTCGTGGATCCGATCGGGCCGCCAGCGAGCGCGGAGCTGGCTCGCCCAGCCTTTATCAGGCACGCGGTCGCGGCCGTAGTAGATCTCGCAACCAACCGAAGCGATGACCACATCGATTTCCTCGATGCCGTTATCCTCCAAGGCCTGATTCACGAGCTCCAAGGCCCGCCCCGAAGCGACGCCAAAGCCCATGCGATCGCGGTTTTCGTGAATGATCTCCTTCAGCGACTCCAACGCGGCATCGTCGCCGAGTAGCGTGTTATCGATATCGGTGATCAGCATGCAATCGAGCGTCGCGATCCGCCGCCCGAGCGGCGAGCGAACCGTGGGGGGGGGCTTCGCCACGTCGACCAGTTCGTCGATCACTTCCAGGTATCGCTCGCAATGGCTCTCCCAGGTGTAGAACTCGCGAACGCGGTTCACACCGTTGGTAGACGCTTCGGTCCACGCCATGTTGTCGGTAAGCAGCTTGATCATCGAGCTGGTGAGCTGCTGCTGGTCGTTGACGTCGACCAGCAAGCCGCTTTTGCAGTTCTCTTCGATGTCTTGCGGGCCGCCATTTTCGGTGACGACGAATGGCAATCCAGTAGCCGACGACTCGATGGCCGTGAGGCCGAACAGCTCGGTGAACGCGGTGTTCACGAAAATACCCCGGCTGGCGGCGGCCAACCGATAAAGTTCGGGCACCTCGTACTCCGAGTCGTGATTCTTGGGAATCGCCATCTTGCCGTACAGGTCGTAGCGATCCATCGCCAGCAGCATGTCGGTGAGTACCTGCTGTTCGTTGTCGGGCATCGTTTCGATGTCCTGACGAATGCCGGCAAACACGGCCAGGTTGGCGATGGCTTTCAGCTCGTTGCTTTGACCGTAGGCATCGATCAGCGCACCGATGTTCTTCCGGCGGTCGGGCCGGCAGAGGGCGAGGATCAATGGCTTGTCCGAGGCCAGATGAAATCGGCCCAGGTCGTGATTCATCCGCACCCGTGCTTGCTTGAAGCGTTCGTCGATCTCCGCGCTCGGCATGTCGTACTCATAGTACGGGAAGAACCGCTCGAGGTCGGTACCGGGCGGGATGACCTCGAAACGCAGGTCGCCGTCGCGGAAATAATCGCGATACTGGTGGTCGCGTTCGTGCCGAGTGCTGGTGATCACCAAATCGGCGACTGCCAGGCAATCTTGCTCGACGTTAATGCGTTGCTCGATGGCCAGCTCTTTGTTTGCTTGCTCGATGGTCCAGCCTTCGCTCTCCAAGTAATCGAGCTTCGGCTTGCCTAGCGAGTGTCCAGTGAACACGAACGGGGCGCCGAACATCGAGGCGACTTCCTTGGCCACGTACCCCGCGTCGGCGTAGTGACCATGCACCAGCGCCGGCTCGCGACCTTCGCGGCGGGTGAACGAAATCATCGCGTCGACATACTCGTCGAGGTGCGGCCAGAGACGCTCCTTGCGAATGTACTTACCACCGCCGCACGGCAGTCGCACGATTCGGCAATTCGGCGTCAGCTGCTCGATCTCTTCCGCGTAGTCTTCCGACACCCGGCGATCCTTGATGCGCCGAGTGAACAAATCGACTTGTTCGACTTGTGGAAATTTACTGAGGGTCTTAGCGAGCTCCAGTACATAGCGCACCTGACCACCCGTATCCGCGTCGCGCCCCATCTCCACACTCTCACCACGGATCAGCCCGTGGATACTGATCAATTGCAAATACATCTGCTTCCCTTCTTAGAGCAGGCTCTGAGTGCGAGGTCGGTAAACGGTGTGATACAGCGTATGGATGTACCGGTCGAGAGCCTGACGATTCATGACGTCAAGGTGATTCCAGTAGCTGTACACATTCGCTAGGCCGGTCACGCGTTTCGCGTGCTGTTTCCAAGTGAACTTTTCTTCCACGCGGGCGATGCCTCCTGTGGAGTACGCGCTCCAGCGATCGGTGTCGCTGATCGTGCGGTAAAGTGCTTCGGCAAACTCCTCTTGATGGTTCGGGTTGATCACCTCGCCCGACTCCGCAGGCACGACGATCTCCGAGGGACCACCAAAACAGGTTACCACAACTGGCAACCCACAGGCCATCGCTTCGATGACGGTCAGGCCGAAAGTTTCCATGAACGCCGGCTGGGCGAACACGCCGCCGCGGTCGGCGACGATGCGATATACTTCGCCGGTTTCCACCTTATCGAGTCGAGCCGCACACCAACGGATGTGTCCGTTCAGGCTATACTTCTCGATCAATTCGTAGGTGCGGTTCACCTCTTCGATCTCTTCGTGATCGCTCGAGAGTTCCGCGTTGTTGAGCGACGTGACCAGCAGCAGATTCGCTGAGTCGCGCAGTTTCTCATGCTTGCCAAAAATCTCCACCAGACCTGAGAGGTTCTTGATTTTGTCCATTCTGGCCATGGCGAACACGATCGGCCGCTCGGGATGATCGAGCACCCCTACGTCGCCTTCGGCTGGTTGAGCTTGCATGAACCGCTCGCTCAGCGACTGAGTGACCGCATCGATGCGCTGACCATGATCGGTATTCGGGAAGAAGTACTTGGGACTCGCCCCCGGTGGAACGATGTTGTGCCGAGCGAGTCGCGGATCGAAGCCCGACTGCACCCGGTACAGCCCTGGCATCGAGAACAGCTCGTACGACTCGATCATGCCCATCTCGGTATCGGTTCCCCCCACTTCGCGGTAGGAACTCGACACGATGAAGTCGGCCGAGTTGTACGCAATCAGGTCGGCCGTGAACTGCATGCTAAACGCGTAGTCCTTCTCGAACCCTTCCCAGTGCATATCGCTGAGCAGGTACTTGGTTTTCTCGAGCGCGTGGATGCAGGCGCAGTGCGTCGTGTTCAGGTCGTCGGCCAGGCGGCTGGCTACCAGGTTGCCATCGGTGTAATGGCCGATAATCAAGTCGGGCGGGCCGAGCATCTCGGTGACCACCAGTTGCTTGCTCTCTTCCGCGTACGCTTCGAGGTAAGGCCAGATGCGGAACCGCGAGATCCAGTCGTTTAGTACTTCGCCCTGCATGTCGCGGAACGGAGCGCGGATGATCCAGCTGTCTTCCGAGCCGTGAATCTTCTCCCGCACCATGTTGCAGGTCGTTCCCTCGGCGTTGGGAATCTGCCGCGTGAGGATGGCGATCTTCGGCGTCGCCGACACGCCAGACAGCTCGAACTGCTTGCGAAGTTCTTGCTCCATCGCGAGCGCTTGGTCGAGCACGTAGGTCACCTGACCACCGGTGTCGGGCTTGCCGAGCACGCCATCTTGGGCAAACCACCCGTGTGGCGACACCATCAACACGGTGCGAATCAGCGGCAAGCGGGTGAGCAGTTCGGCGAACTGCGCCGGTTCCGACGATTCGAGCACCTGCTGCAGTAAGTCGAGACTCTCGGCAATCCGCCCCACGGTGCTTCCCCAACCAGGCTCGAAGCCATGGGTTCGCAATTCGTGAGCTACTTCGGCGTACGGTTCGTCGTTGTCGTAATCTTCGAGCAGCGAGAGCACCACTGGCAACTCTTTGAGCAACACCTCGGGCGACGAGAGATGCTCGTTCACAAGAATGCTCACTCCATCAAGTTTGCGGTTTCGCAAAAACCCGAGCAGCCCCTGACGGAACACGCCGGGCTGGCCGTTGAGTTGCGACGCTAAGCGGCGATTTAGCAGCGCGATGCCTTCGCCCATCTCCTGAGGGCGCAACACCTTGGGATAATCGCGGAAGTACGGCGAGAAGTCGAGCACCAGCCCGCGCTTCGAAGCTTCGTCGTAGCCCTGGATTTGCGAGTCTTTGATTTCGAGAAACTTGCCGCGATCGACCTCTTCGAACTTATCGAATTCGGGGTGAATGCAGACGATTTGCTTGAGCCCAATGCCAGGACGCAGCAGCGCGTAGGCCGAGTCGGCCTCGAGCACGATCTCACTGCAACCGCGGAACACGCGGCGGATTGCCTTGGCGTCGCGGGGCGTAAGGTCTTGTTCGTTCTCCAGAAACGCTTCGAGATGCTCTTGAATCTGATCGGCCAGAAACAGTGGTTCGCCGGTCGCTTTGAGCGTGGCCGCGAACTTTTTAATCCGGCCAAACGGGGCACCGAACGACGATAGATCGCGGGTAGTAAGAAACGCATCTTGCCCATTGCCACCATTGCCCGTAGGAGGCGAGGTGCCATTCGGTTGAGGTTGTTTGTTTTCCATCTCCTGTTGCAGCGTGGAGGTAGAAGGCATAAAACACGAACTCTTTCGTATCTAAGGGTCCACAAAGGGTACCGACGCCAAGCCTTTCCGGCATCACTAGACTCCCCTTGCTGGAGGCAGAGTGCGCAAAAAATGCGCAGCGGTCGCACTCAAAGCGCAACCTGCGCCTCCTGAAGCTTCCAGTATTTATTGCAAGTCTGCCCTAATTATAGCGGATTGCAAACAAATGCCCACCTCACGCCCATTTTTCGCCGTAGAGCCCACAAATACCGCCGGTTCTGCGCCATAATCCTTACAGACCACGAGAAATTTGCGCATAACGAAGCATACTCGCTGCTCCTAGAATCCCATGAGTCGCGATTCGCTCGATCACTCGTTCCGCACGACTACGGTTCCCCTCAGCGCGACGATCACCATGCTACGACGCCTACTACAATCCATCGGTTGGTTGATCGCTCTGGTGCTAGCGATGTGGTTATGGGTGCATTCCACCCAACAGTATTATGCGTCGATCGCACCCTCGATGCCTGGCCTGCGTTACTCCGTGTTTCGTGAACAGCACGAACCGGCGTCGAATTACGTATTGACCGACTCGGCTGGCAACAAGTACCTGGAGAGCATCGCGCCGTTGCCGCCGATGTGGATGCTGCCCTCAGGTGCGCCGGCTTACGTGTTCGACGCCAAGGGAGTGCTGGTGACATGGACCAGCGACTCCGGCGACGACCCTACTTACCAACAACGATGGCGAAGCTTGCCGCGCACCAAGTTGCCGGATCTAAAGGCCGATCCCTATCCGCTGTAGTCGGTGATCGATCGCAGCTAGCGAAGCTTGGCGACTGCGGTGAGAATCTCGCCGAGTTGCAGTTGGGCGTCGTGGTTGGTGTCGATGCCGTCGAAGTGCTGATGCACCAGCGGGTGGGCCTTCGACTCTTCGCGGTCGAGCCCGCCGCTCGTATCCGCGTCGGCGGTGTCGAACAGCCCTACGATATCGAGCCCGGTACTCACCGACTTGGCCCCCGCGCGTCGCGAGTCGTCACGCGGCATCATCACGTCGAAGAAGCCGAGCATCATTTCTTCCCAGCTCTGATCGCCCCACCGCACCGATGCATTTGGATCGGGGTTCGCCAGATTGTCGGGCGAGTTGTCGAACAACGCGCGGCAGTAAATCACCGCGCCAGCCGGCAACACGCGGGGCTCCTTGAGCACGTACCGCGTTTGCCAGTTGAAGTCGTACGCAGGCACGTCGAGCAGGATCTCGCGGTCGCCGTTGGGGGTGACCAACTCGTAGCGAAACGCCTTGCCACGCAAGTGCATGTGCGGCGACATCGAGAGCAACGTCACCGGCTCGGCAATCGGGCGACTGGTGGCGGTCACTTCGTACGCGGAGTCCTGCGGAGGAATCTCGAACCCAGTGTTGCCGACCTCCACGGTTACCACTTCGCGCTCGATGGTCGCCGGATCGGCCAGCAGCACGCCCATCTTGGTGACATCGGTCTGCGGCGAGCCAACCGGCGTATAATGCATTTCGAAAATCAGCGTCGAGCCGGCCGGTACCAGCTTGGCCGACTTCTCGGGCAGCCCATCGGCCCGCAGCCCTGGCACATAGGCCGACAGGAAGATCCAATCGCGGCGGCGACGCCCCTCGGGGGGCTGGGCGTACACAATCGTGTGATGCACCACCTGCGGATTGCCTGGCTGCACTTCGGTGGCTTCAATCCAAGTATCCTTCTCGAAGTTCGTTGGCACCTCGAAGTACTGGTAAGGCACTCCCTGCTGTCCGGCGTCGGCCGGCACTTCGAATGGCATCGGCATGGCAAACACCACATCGGGCTGGCGGGCAAGTTGCCACCCTTCGGTGTACTCGCGCGGCGGGGGCACCTCGCTCGAGTCACCCTCGGGGCATCCCGCGGCTACCCACTTATAGATCGTTTGCTTGTCGGCCTCGCTCATGCTGCGATCGTTCGCGAACTCGCCATGCTTGGGATTGGCATGCCACGGCGGCATCCGCCCTTCGCGAACCACCTCGACCACCATCTCGCCCCAGCCGCTCACTTCGTCGTAGTCGGTTAACTGGAAAGGGCCAATCTCCCCTTCGCGATGACAATCCACGCAGTTGGCTTGCAGAATGGGAGCCACATGCTGGCTGTAAGTGATGTTGCTCGACGCTTCCGGCTCGCGAACTCGACCAATGATGCAGCCCAACGCTTCGGTCACGGGCTCCGAAACCGTTTGCCCAGTAAGAAGCTCATCGAGTGCGATCCGCAGGTCCTGGCGATCAGCGTGGGCGCGAACGATGCCGACCACGTACTGGTCGTCGACTCGTCCCTGATAACGAATCGCCCTTTGCTGATCCAACACGAACACCTGCGGCGTCCGCTCGGCACCAAACAGGTCGGCCACGCGATTCGCTTGATCCTTGAGCAACGGGTACTTGAGTTCGTGACGATGCACGTAGGCGGCTAGTTCGCGAAGCGAGTCCTGCCGATTGGCATCGATCGCCACCACCGCTACCCCTTGGGCCGCGTAGTCGTCGGCAATGGCCTGCAGCCGCCCGGCGTAGAGCTTCGCTAGCGGGCACTCGGTGCCAAGGAAAGCGACGACCACCAGCTTGCTGTCGGCGAACTCGGCGAGCGTGTGCGATTTGCCCAGATGATCGGGCAGCTCGAAGCCCGGCACTACCTTGCCAAGCGAGTTGGCCCCCACGGCCGTGCGGCCCATGAGTCCGCTAGCGGCGACCGCCAGCAGCAGGCAGAACAGTTGAAAACGAAAAGCAGACGAGAAGGGTGTTTTGTTCATGGCCTAAATCATACGCGCCGCAGCGCGGTTTGCCAGAGAAAGTTGACGACAAGCTCCAGATTCGCCCCGCCAGCGTGCCAGCAGGCAAAGTAATGGGATCGGATCGGGAAGATTTTCATGGAAAATGGCCACCAATGGTGGTCTAATGAACAGTCATTAAAGCCTGTTGAAAGTTGGAGGTTGGTTGTTCGTTGGATAGGAGGTGGTGAGATGAATTGATGCGACGAGTTCAAACGTTTGGCGACGCGCTGGCGATTGGTTGTTTGCGTTGGGGTTCGCTGCTGCGCGGATGGGGAAAACTCCGCAGGCTGGGTAATCCCCCTCCGCGGAGAGCTTCGCCCCCCATGCATCCCCACTCATAGTCCCCTACCCCGAGTACAGGAGAATTGTTTCCCATAGGTGGGAATCTATTTTGGGCCATTTCAACGGAGGTGTTCACGCAACCTATTACAGAGCAAGGACTTACGATTGTTTCCCAGCCCGAAAATAGATTCCCATCGGATGCGTTTTGGGAAATGGGAATCTATTCCGACGAGAAAACCCCTGGTTTTAAAGGTCGGCGCGAGATTCAATTTTCCCATCGGTGGGAAAATTGGGAATCTATTCGCGGGCGTTGAGGGGGTCGTGTGACTCGGCATGGTAACCCGCTGGGTGCGGATTGTCGTGGCTTCGGGCGACGTCGTCGAGCGATCGCTCTTAAGCCCATGCTGCATAACAGCTTACGCATGCTAGCACCGGGAGCAACGTGGCTTGACCCCACGAACGGGTGCTTCCTATACTCCCGCGCCCCTCTATCTGCGCGAAAAGGACTTCGCCAGAGGGCAGGTGCTCGTCGTTTCGTATCGTATGGCAAGGAAGCCAGGTCCATCGTCCGCTCGTCGTTAAGCTCGAACTGCTGCTGCTCGCGTCGCGTGTGCTTCGCGGTAGCGCTGATGCTGTGCGCGATGCTCGCAACGCCGGTGGTCGAAGCCGAGGTGTTTTTGCCTCGCCCGCTCGGCGATCCGGCGATTGCGATCAGTGCGAACGCGGCGAGCAAATGGCAAGATGGGGCGTACGAAGTCTGGCACCTGTCGGGCGGTTGCTCGCTGGCGCAAGGCGACAACGTGGTGACCGCCGGCGAGGCGATCGTGTGGATCGACCCACCGGAGCCCGACTCGCCGGACCAGGTTCACAAGGTGCTGGTCTACGCCGAGCCGGAGACTGGCCGAGCGGTAACGCTCACCCACCGTAGCAACGCGGTCAGCCAGGCCGAGCAAACGGTTCCGCAGTGGTTCGGCCGCTGGCGTACCGGACCCGGCGTCGCCTGGAGCATCGTGCAGCAGTCGCCCCCGCCGGCGGCCGCTCCCGCGATCTACACACGAGCATCGGCTCAGCTGCAAGCTTCGGCGACGCAAGCGACCGCCGCGATGGCTGCGCCCGTGCGACCGACTGCGAACAGCTCGCCGGTGCAGCAGGTGCAGTTCGAACAATACAACCAACCGCTGGTGGCCCCGCCCGGCCCCGAGGTGCCAAACGCACTCGGAGTTCGGAAGGTACGCATCGTTCCGCGAAGCGACGTCGGCACGCAGTACGACCTGCGTCAGACACCGAGCGGCGAAGCGGCCGTGACCATCAGCGGCGGCGTGCAAGTCATCATCGAAGGACTCAAGAGCGACAAGCTGCCCACCGAGCTGGGATCGGTCGACGTGATCGACATCCAGGCCGATCGCATCGTCGCCTGGTCGGCTGGTTCGCTGATGCTCGGCACCTTTGAACAACGCAACGATGTACCGCTCGAGATTTACATGGAAGGCAACATTGTCTTCCGCCAAGGCGATCGCACGGTCTACGCCGATCGCATGTACTACGATGTGCGCCGCAATGTTGGCACGATCATCAACGCTGAGTTGCTGACTCCGCTGTCGAACCTGAAAGGGGTCGACTACGCAGGCCTGGTGCGACTCAAGGCAAACGTGATCGAACAACTCGACGCGTCGCGATTCGTCGCCCACGACGCCCTGCTCACCGCCAGTCGGTTGGAAGTGCCAAGCTTCCACCTGGGTAGCGGCACCATTACTTTCGAAAACTCGCAACGACCAAAAATCGATCCCTATACCGGCACGCAAGCGGTGAACCCCGTTACTCTAGAACCTGAATACGAGAGCACAAGCTTTGCCCAAAGCCGCGGCAACGTGGTGTACCTGTCGAACTTCCCGATCTTCTACTGGCCAACCCTGGCGACCGACTTGGAGAAACCGAGCTACTACGTGAGCAACTTGCGGGTACGCAACGACCGCATCTACGGGTTCCAAACGCTTGTGGACCTCGACGTTTGGCAAGTGCTCGGCATGCGGAACAAGCCGCCGGGCGTGGATTGGGACGTGAGCCTCGACTACTTGAACAAACGCGGATTCGGCTACGGAACCACGGTCGAATACAGTCGCGATAGCTTCTTCGACATCCTCGGTCCCACTAGCGGACTGCTGGATGCCTGGTTCGTCGACGACAAAGGGGTCGACAACCTCGGCTTCGGTCGCCGGACAATCGCGCCGGAAGAAACGTTCCGCGGGCGGGTGTTCTGGAATCATCGCCAGAAGTTCGCCGACGGGCTGCTGGAAGGCTGGACCTCGCAAGCCGAGATCGGTTGGATCAGCGATCGCACGTTCCTCGAACAGTATTACGAGCAGGAATGGGACGAGCGCAAGGATCAGCTCACCGGCGTGCGACTCAAGAAGGTCCGCGACAACTGGTCGCTCGGCATCGAAGCCAACGGCCAGCTGAATGGCTTCGTCACGCAAACGCAATGGCTCCCACGATTCGACCATTACATGCTGGGGCAAGACCTGGCGAACGAGTCGGTAACCTGGAGTTCGCACACCAGCCTGGCGTACGCGAACCAAAACATCGCGGGGACCCCGAGCGATCCGACGCTGGCAGGGCAGTTCGCTCTACTGCCGTGGGAACAAACCTCAACCGGCGACCGCATCGACGGCAAAGGCGAGCGACTACTCACCCGCCATCAGCTGGCGATGCCGCTGAACTTCGAGCCCTTCAAAGTGGTTCCGTACGCGACCGGCGAACTCGGTCACTGGGGTGCCGACCTCGAAGGCAACAGCCTCGATCGGGCGTACTACCAACTCGGCATGAAAGCGAGCATTCCGTTCTGGACCGCCAACCCGGCGATTCAGGACCCTGTGTTCAACCTGAACGGTCTGGCCCATAAGGTGGTGTTCGACGTCGAGGCTTCCTACTCGGATAGCAATCGCGACATGACTGAATTGCCGATGTACGATGAACTCGACGACGACGTGTTCGACGACATCCGCCGACGGTTGTTCTACTCGCCGTTTGGTGGTCCGCTGGCGAACACCTACTTCGATCCCACGACCTCGCCGACCACGATCGATCGCAAGTTCGATCCTCGGTACTATCTGCTGCGAACCAACACGCAAGGACTGGTCACGTCGCCTGCGATGGAAGTGGCCGACGACCTGTCGCTCGTCCGCATGGGCATGCGGCACCGCCTGCAAACCAAACGCGGCACGCCCGGGCAGCAACACATTGTCGACTGGCTGACCTTCGACTCGAACGTCACCTGGTTCCCCAACGATGGCCGCGACAACTACGGTTCCGACTTCGGCCTGGCCGACTACGACTTGCGTTGGCACCTCGGCGATCGATTCACCCTGCTGTCGGACGGAGCAGCCGATTTCTTCGGCGACGGGCTGCGAACCATCTCGGCCGGCATGCTGATGAACCGCCCCTCGCGAGGCAACATGTACTTAGGTTACCGCACGCTTCGCGGCCCGTTTACGGCCGACGTGCTGACCGCCACGCTGAACTATCGGATGGGTCCCAAGTGGGTTGCTTCGGCCAGTGCGGTGATCGACTTCAGCGAAGCGGGCAACATTGGCCAGTCGCTTACGTTCAGCCGCATCGGCGAGTCGCTCATCGTGAGCGTTGGTGCGAACATCGACGAGTCGAAGGATAACGTCGGCTTCAACCTGCTGATCGAGCCGCGATTCCTGCCATCACTGAATCTGACCAAATCAACCGGCATCGACATCCCCCCTGTCGGAGCTGGTGGATTAGAATAGCGTGTATGAAAGCCAACCATGGGAAAACCGATCGCACGAACCGGCCATCGATCGTAGGACGCTGGACCAGCAAGTTCGCCTGCGCGTTTCGCGGGCTGCGTGCGGCCACCTGGCGCGAGGATAGTTTCCACGTACACTTGCCGGCGGCCGTGGTCGTGTGCGGCGTCGCCGTGTGGCTGGGCATTTCGAAAACCGAGTGGCTAGCCCTGGTGCTCTGCATCACCATGGTGCTCACGGCCGAATTGATGAACACGGCCATCGAGCATCTGTCGCGAGCGATCACCCAAGAAGAGCACCCCGAGATTCGCGACGCTTTGGACGTCGCCAGCGGGGCGGTGCTGGTCGCCTCGCTCGGCGCCGGCGTGATCGGCGTGATCATCCTAATCTGCCATTTGCCGATTCTATAACCCCCACAACAACCAAGCAAAAACACTACCCTCGATCAGGCAGAGATCGCCTGCCGCAGGTAGGTAACCGAGTTCGCATACATCACCCAAGCAATCAGCATGCAGAGCGCTGCGAAGGCAGCCGCCCACCCGCTGGTAAACACCCCCAACTCCAACCTGCCCGTCTCTACTAGGTAAATGGAAATCACCGAACCGTAGAAGATCAAGCACGAAATCGCACCTAGCACCATGGAGAAGACCGCCTTCGTAGCGATATCACGCTGGCTGATGTACACAGCTACTCTGTGAATGAACAGCAAGAAGAACAGCAGCGAGAGTGCTCCGGCCAGGTTCGCTCCGATCCCCCACCAGAACCAGCTATCCATCCCGAATCCTCGCAGCAGCACCGGCACTACCAACGCCAGGATGGCAACGCCTTGCAGCACGAGCGATATAACGACCAACTGCTGGCTGCCTGTCTCCCGAGGAACCGACAAGCACAGCACCTCGCCAGCGAAGAAGAGTATCGCCACGAGTAACACACCGAGAGCAGGAATCCAGTACGGCGCCTGATCGGGGGCAAAGTTGCCGTTGGCGTCCTCCAAACCCATCATAGCGAACACCACCAAGCCGAGCACCGCCAGCACCGAGCAACACAACCCCGCGTACACAAGCGTCAGCCCCAACCGCACTCGAGCCATCGCCTGCGGTTGCGACTGATTCCACTCCGCCTGAGGGCGGTCGCTATTGTCGGTCTGCGGTGCGGCAAACGGATTGAGCGAATCGTCCATAGCTCCCCCCTCCACAACCGATTGATCCGCTAAACGGTAATCGCCTTACGGAGATTGTTCACGCTGTTAGCGAACATCACAAACGATACGAGGAAACCGATTAACACCGGAATGAACAGGGTGCCGAGCGGCTCCATCTGCAGAGCCACACTGAGTACAGCTATGACAATGAAGCAAACACCGGAAACCACACCAACAACCAAAGACATCATGGCCTGCTTCGCAATATCAGGGCGAGCAATGTAGAGTGCCATGGTACGTAAGAACAACACGAAACAAATAGTCGCTGCCAGGTTTGCTAGTCCCAGAATCCAATTGAGTCCCACTTCCACCTGGAACGGCAGATCTATCTGTTCCACAACAAATGACATGACGAAATTGAGTACTTGTATGCCGACTGTTATCTGTGCCAAGAATCTGGCCCCTGATTCCGCAGGAGCGGCCATGCAGAAGCACTCCCCGACAAACACTGCAATCGTACTTATGACCAGCACCACGATACCAGGATACATGATTGCCAAGATACCGGCGATGCCGCCGAGTGCCATCGCCAAGACACTCAACACCATCCCGCAGATACCGAAATACACCAGCGTTAGGCCAGTTCGTACCTTGCGCATGGCGGCCGGATTTTCTCGCGTCCAGGCATCGTCCTGACTAGCAGGATCGAAACCGGCATTGTCAAAGCCCTCCGGCGAGGCAAACGGATTTAGATCGTCAGACATCAAGCCCCCCTGCAATTTGGCGATTGGTTGAATTCGCTCAACGCACTCAACTTTACTCACGCGTATCGCCGTGGCAACGGCAGGACCGGCTAGTCGAGCCAGTCCTGCGCGTCCAGCCGCTCCGGTACGTACTCCTCCGTGGCATAACTTATGCCTTTTGTCATTAGTCCTTCGACCTCAATCTTGAAGTCGTTTTTGAGCATCCGCTGTATCTCGGCTTGCCACTTCTTCTTTTTCTCAAACCAAGGATACTTAGCAATTTGTTTCGCTCGTTTGCGGTCGTTGTCGTTCAACCCAATGATTGCTGCATCCGTCAACTCGCAGCGCTCAAAATCACTACTGCGTACGCCAAGATACTTAGCATCGGGAATCGCCATGCGTTGCGACTCGAACGCCAGATTGATCGAGCCTTGCTTGATCACACTGTAGATGTAGTACCCCCAGGGGTCGTTGTCGAGCAAGCAATAGACAGGCAACTCTAGTTCGTTGTGCATGCGATGCAACAACCGCCGGACCCCCCGAGGAGGCTGACCACCTCCATGGGTTAGCAAACAATTGTGTTTCTCCCAGAATCGATCCTCGTTGAACCGTTGCCACACGGTGTCTTTTTCAACATGCAGGATGAACTCTGCTCCACACTTTTTCTTATCGAGTTCGATAACATGAGACTCAACAATCGATGGAATTCCATACCCCCCCGACCCCATTCTGGCGCAATCAATGACGTCGCCTTTATCGATGAGAGTAAGTGGGCCGACCATGTTGCCTGCTGTCTTGGCGTATAGATGCAACTCTTCACGAATACTACCGATAAGAACTTCAAGATCCTCGATAATCGGATCACACTCGTTTTGATTGTCGAAGGTATTCTCATTCGTTTTTTCAATCTTGTGCTTGAGCATGTAGAACATACCCCGGAGACTGGTAGTCTTCCCCTCGCCAATCAGCTCCTTGCACCCCTTGGCGACGAGCATCGTCCGCATGTAGGCCTTGGCCTGCGACAGGTCGAACAACTGCCGGCGGTTCTTGTTGTTGCCCATCTCGATGATCCGCTTGCGGGCGCTGTAGTGGACGTTCGACAGCGTGCGGCTGGGGATATCGACGTACGGATCGCGTTTGGTTTTTGCCGCTTTCACCACCCCATCGGCCAGGCCGGTGAGCGACGAGAGGGTCTTCTTGTCGCGAGCGGTCAGCTTGACGGGGGCTTTGGTGGGAGTCGGGCGTACGGGGCGTTTTTTGGCCATGGCTTTTTGGGTTGTAAGTTACGCGGTAAAGCGGGCACACGAATGATGGAGGAAAGGAAAATCGAACGACAGCATTCGCCAGTTTCAGGCGTTTGCCAATTTGAAGAGGAGCACTTGTTACTCTTCTTGCTCTTCTTCGCATTCCGCTTCTTCTTCGTACCCTTCCTCCATCTCCTCGTCTTCTTCTACCTTCTCCACACGATTAATCGCGGCTTCGTGCTCGGCCGGGTCGACGATCAGCACGTTGTCGCCCAGGTCCATTTCGGTGGGATCTTCTTCGATCGGGCGACCTCGGTCGTCGAGCTGCATGTCGGCGTCGCTCGTCACCTTTTTGGCCACCTTCAGCAGTTGATCGTAGAGCTCGTCCTTCTCGGCACCGTTGATCGCGCTGACCGCGCCCGAGACTTCCTTCAGATATCGCATGAAGATCTCGCGGCGGTCGCTTTGTTGCTTGACCCGTTGCCGGCGGCGGAGGTACATGCCGAGCTTACGCCCGACTGCCTGCAGGCCGAGGCGAATCTCTTTCTGGATTTCCGGATAGCTGGCAATCGCTTCCTTGCTTTCGCTCGTAAATGGCACCCACACGCTGGCGATGTGCACCATCAGGCTCACCGGTCCTTTGGGCATCGCCCCGCGCGACTGGCTAAGCCCGTAGCCGCGCCAGTTGGTGCCGATCACGGTTTGAGTGACCGCACAGGCGGATTGCTGGAACTGCAGTGGCACGCGATTGGCGTATCGCATCACTTCCATCTGCTGCCCTTCGGCGACGTTCACGTTCTTCATTGCCTCGAACAGCTTCTCACGATCCTTCGGCTTCAGCCCGCTTGGATTCTGGCGTGTTTTGAGCTTGGCTGTCTTTACGATCTTGTCGGCTCCTTCGCCGCCGAGTCCGTTGAACGTGTGAATGAGGAATTGCCGAACCGTGCGGGTGTCGGTCTCTTCCAGCAGTTCGATCAACAGGTCCATCGTGACGTTTTGCGTGGGAGCGCTACCGCCGTAGGCCAACCCGACCTCGATCTGGAACGGGTTGCCACGATACACCGAAGGGGGCCGCGTGGCGGCGGCGTAAAACTCGCCAGGCACCACCTGGTGAAGGCCCTTGAGAATCAGGTCCTCGCCAATCGGGCAGATGCAGTCGGTCGCGGGCGGCGAGATTTTGGTGGTTTGAATCTTCTCGTAGATTTTGTCGGCGTGCGACCGGTTCAGCTTACGAATCCCGGTACGCATGGTCACGCCGGCCGCTTCGCAAAGCTTGCGAGTCACGCCGGGTGTGAGTCGCGAGAACTTGGTGCGAAAGAACTCGCTGGTGGTCATTGGTTCCGACTCTTCGATCATCTGCGCGAGTCGGCCAATCTCCACTCCATAGGGATGCGGCTTGATCTCCTTCGGCTCCGGCGGCAACACCTCGGCACTGCGCAGGTATTCGTACACGTAGTCTTCGGGGTCGGTGTAGTGCAGCGTGATGTGCGGATTGGCAATCGCTGTTTGCTGCAGATACTCGTCGACGCTCCCTCGGCCACGAACGTATTTGGCTTCGAGCTCGATGGTCACCCGCGTTCCGTGTGGCTGGTCGACCCACTCGATGCCATGCTTCTCGATCACCTTCTCGCCTTTGGCGCCGGGAGGGATATCGACCCCCTCCCCTTTGCCATTGAGAATCTTCGGTTCGTTCTTCTTGGTGTCGATCTGAATCTCGTAGTAATGGGCCGGCTTGCGGACCGAGACCTTCGAGATGATTTTGACCGGCTTGCCGGTGGTTTGCACGCCGTACATGCCAGCGGCCGAGATACCAATACCTTGCTGACCACGGCTTTGGCGGAGGCGGTGAAATTTCGACCCGTAGAGCAACTTTCCGAAAATCAGCGGAATCTGCTTCTTGAGAATACCGGGGCCGTTGTCTTGGATGCCGACCTTGTAGCGGTTGGTGCCGGTTTGCTGGATGTGCACCCAGATTTCGGGCAGGATGCCGGCCTCTTCGCAGGCGTCGAGCGAGTTATCGACGGCTTCCTTCACCGTGGTGAGCAGCGCTTTACGAGGGTTGTCGAATCCAAGCAGGTGACGGTTTTTGGCGAAGAATTCGCTGACCGAAATCTCCTTCTGATTGGCCGCCATTGCCTTGGCGGTGCTCCGGCGGGCCGACGAACGCTTGGGGGCCGCGGTGTCGGACTCGGTGCTGTCAGAAGTGGAGTTCGCGGGTTTCTTCTTACGGGAAGCGCTGGCCAAGGCTAGTTGCTCCGAAGACGAGGGATCCAGGTGGACATGTTAAACTTTGAGGGAAATCGCAATTATAACGAGCGAACGCCGCCACTCCCAGGCACATTGCCCCGTCAAACTAGTACGATGTGTTCAACTGTTACAGCTGGCAAATAAAGATTCACCCGCGGGGGTCCTGTTGTCCGATTCCTTGCCTGCGGACCTAACTTAGGCCCCGTATCCTACCGAGGAACAATAACGACCCCCAAACCGCCGGTCGATGTGGCGTGCTGTATGCGGCATGCCGACCCTGCACATCGACACCCCCCGCGGCGGCCCCCTTTCCCCATGGTCCGCCACGCGCGGCGGGCTGACTCAAACCTCCGGAAAAGGAGCACGCCCATCATGCGTTCGCTACAACAAATGGCCCTGGCGGCCGTGGTTGCCGCCGTGGCCTGGCAATCGCTACCCACCCAGACGGCCGATGCCGAATATGGCTGGAACGGTCGCCGTCCGATCAGCTACCAGTACTCCAAAGACCTGTTCTACAACCAGTACGTCGCTCCCGGCCCTGGCGGTGTGCCCGCCGAGATGTATGTGTCGCCGTTGCCGGTACCGGTGAACGTGGGCCACACCTACGGCACCTATCAGCCGTTCTACCCGAATGAGTATTTGTACGGCCATCAACGCTCGTACTACAACTACCACCAGGGATCTGGCTGGACTCGCACCACCGCTCGCTATGGCACGAAGCATGGTTGGTGGATTCCAGGCGTTCTCGAAGGTGGCGGTCACGTCCGCGATGCCGCTTCTTGGCTCGAAGGTTGCCTGCCGTAACCAGCGATTGAGTCTCGCTCAAGTTATTCAGCAACGCCCAACCGGTCGCACGATCGCTGCGGGCTTACGAATTCATCTTCACTCACACGAGAACGATTATGACCAAGTTCACTACGTTACTGGCCCTGGCGGCCGGCGTGGTCGTAGCGACGATCTCCGCCGATAGCGCTCAGGCCATCGATCCTTACAACTGGGCTGGCCATCGTGCCGCCTGCACCAACTGGCACGGCGGCTACGCCCACTCGGCTTACGGTCAGCCAGTTGCCTTGGTAGTTCCCCCGACTGCCCAACTGCAGACCAACTGGGGCTGGGGTGTCGGCAGCTCGCGGATTTCGCGAATCGACCACCAGTTTGGCCGCGACTACCCAGGCCAAGGAGGCTTCGGCGGTGGCGGATTCCAAATGACTCCCCGCTGGCCGCACGACACCACCAACATGGGCGTGTACTACGTGCGGGGCCCCTGGTAACCCAGGTCAAGCTGCAACACAAACACAAAAACGGCGAAGCAGCTAGCAATTGCAAGTGGCTTCGCCGTTTGTGTTTATTAATTATGATTCGGGCCGAGCAGCAACTAACTAGCTCGATCGATTAGCCAGCACAGGCGTCGCAAGGATCAACCGGTACTCGGACCATCACGGTTTTCGGCACGCGAATCGTCGAGGTATAAGGTACCTGCTTCTGCACCACGTGCGGAACCTGCACCTTTTCGACCTTGGTCACGAACTTGCAAACCTGCACCGAGTAAGGCTCTACCTTTTCTTCACGCACCATGCGACAAGTGGTCACAGGTACTTCGCGAACGCGTTCTTCGGTCACCATCCGACAAACCTGAACCGGCACCTGGCGTTCGACTCGCTCGACCACCTGACGACAGGTTTGATAAGGCACCTTGCGAACCTGCTCTTCGGTCACCATTCGGCATACCTGCACGGGCACTTCGCGTGTGTGTTGCTCGGTGACCATGCGGGTGACTTGCACGGGGATTTTCTCGACTACTTGTTCAGGCACCATCTGAGTCATCGGCACCTGCACAGCGACGAGATTGGGCTTCCAGACTTTTTGCACCACCTGCTGAGGAGGCTGTTGCTGGGTTACCCAAGCCAGGCCTGGCCGCGTGGTCTGCACCACTCCGGTCGCGGGATTCACGGTTTGAGTCGGTGGTACATACTGCAAACGAGGCCCTGTGGTCGCGCCGGGTTGCACGCCGACCACCTGGTCAACGTAGCAGCCTTGGTCGACGTATTGCGTACGGCACGTGGTCACGGGACGCATGACCGTGCGAACCTGATCGCGATACGAGGTTTCGACGACCGGACGCTGCACGCAGTACTGCTCTTGCCGCATCTGAGTTTCGACCACGGGACGCTGCACTGTGTAACGCTCTTCTCGTTCGGCGGTTTCCACAATGTTCCGCACCACGTCGTAGCTGGCGTCGCGATATTGGGTCTCAACCACCGGACGCTGCACCGTGTACCGCTCGCGGCGGGTGCTGGTCTCGGTCACTGGGCGCAACACGGCGTACCGCCGCTCACGCTGCTGGGTTTCGTACACCGGCACCTGACGGGTAATTTCCCGTTCTTCGTACGCGGTCTCATTCACGGTACGATAGCAGGTTACCTGCTGCTCCTCGTACACGGTTTGACACACGTACCGATAGGCCGGCGCGCAGCCCGCGTCCTGAGCACTTGCGGGTGCCTGCGGAAGCGAGCCAATTACGATCAAAGCTGCCAAAAAGCAGCGTACGGATTGAGAAGCAGTCATTCTTACACCCAACTACAATGTTCCCCTAGTAGGTGCGACTCCCATGTCGCTGAGCCCTCGATTTCCGGCCTGTTAGCCGGCAGTGGGGCCCTGTTGTTTCGCACTCGCCGCCTTTGTCCCCGCGACGTGCACCCGCTAAAATGGCCTATCTCTGGCGATGGACCATGCTAGAGAAGTGTGCCATGTGAATCGCAGCGCGGCAAATTAATTTCGATCGCTACAGCTGCTAGCAAATCGAAAAGTATCAAGCCACATTGCACTTCCGTCACGAAAAAACTTTCAAGTCTCCAGCATTGTGGGGCGACACCCCGCCTGGCGACAAGGAACAAAACCGACCAACAGCGCGTGTTTCGCTAACCGCTGCCGACTCAATCGTTGCAACCGTCAAAGTCACCAAGAATGGCCCCGAGAGAGACAGAGCGACCCGCGCGCTAAGTGCCTGCCTGCCGAACATCGATGCACCTGCTGAACCTCACCCTCGACCAACCAGCCGCCAACTTGGCCCTCGACGAAGCACTGCTCCACCTGTGCGAGCAAGGAGAATCCGCGGGAGTCTTGCGATTCTGGGAAACCGCCGAACCGATGGTCGTCGTCGGTCGGGCGTCGCGGATTGTCGAGGAAGTTCACCAGCAGGAGTGCCAGCACCGCTTGGTGCCAGTGCTCCGCCGAATAAGCGGCGGGCTGTCGATCGTCACCGGTCCGGGGTGCTTGATGTATACCGTGGTCGAGCCGGTCGCCCCGCACCAGACCGACATCGACGGGCTGCACCAACGGGTGCTCGACAAAATGGTACATGCCATCCGTGGGCTGGGGCTCCCGATCGAGCGGGCGGGCACCAGCGATCTGACCATCGTCGGCGGCGATGGCCACCGCCGCAAGGTATCGGGCAACAGTCTGCGACTCGGCCGCGGGGCCTATCTGTACCATGGCACGCTGCTGTACGACTTCGACTTGCCGTTAATCCCCACGCTGCTCAAACAGCCCCCACGAGCCCCAGAGTACCGCGACGGCCGCAGCCACGACGATTTCATCGCCAACCTGCCAACCACGGCCGACCAATTGCGCCAGGCGATTGCCCAGGAGTGGGATGCGAGTGAACAATTCAGCAGTTGGCCACGTGATAAGATGGAGGCATTGCTAGCCACCAAATACAAGTTGGACGAGTGGAACCGGAGCCGTTAGCCCTGGATACCATAATAACAGCGCTCTTCCCTTGGCTGCTGACGAGTGGAACCGTTGCAGTAATTCCTCAAGTACCTGGTGATGAAACACGATTATGCATCGATACAACCTTCTCCAGATGCTCGAACGATACCTCGCGCTCTACCCCAACGAGCAGCCAATGGTAGCGCGAATTACTGCCTTGGTCGAACAACACACCGACTGTTTTGAGCGAACGTGCAAACCAGGGCATATTACGGGCTCGGCCTGGGTTGTTTCGTCGGATCACCAACAGGCCGCGCTAGTACATCACCGCAAGTTGGGGAAATGGCTCCAGCCAGGCGGGCATGCCGATGGCGATGGCGACGTGGTGCAGGTCGCCTGGCGCGAGGCCACTGAGGAGACCGGCCTGACCGACATCACGTTGTACCAACTCGAAGGTACTCTGGTGCCGCTCGATGTCGACGTGCACGAGATTCCCGCACGCTACGACCAGCAGGGCCAACTGATCGAAGAGGCCCACGAGCACCACGATATTCGATTCTTATTTATAGCAGGAGCCAATCAAACACTCGTCACCAGCGAAGAATCTCATGCGGTCGAATGGTTCGATCAGCAAGAACTTCGCGACCGCATCGAAGAAGAGAGCGTCCTGCGACTGATCGAAAAAGCCGCTGAGTGGCTGGCCTAAGCGACAGCCGATTGGCTACCACCGCCCGGCGTGGTCCCTGTAATCGCTACCACCCGAACGTCGATTGCCCGGCAAGCCCCGACCCGGCTGCGCAGGCATTGAAAACCGTACTGATTCACTTATTCTGCAAGCTGGAGCGAATTACGCGATCCGCTCGACAAGCCTACTTTATCCTCCTACCAACCTGCGTCGATGAGCGAGTTCCTTTATCGCTACGAAAAGCCAGACCCCACAACGTGGGCGTATCTGTCGGCGCTGTTGATTATTGCCCTGTTCTTTAAATTCAACCGCTTGTTCAGCATTCGGAACCTCGATTTGCTGCTGCTGTTGATGTTGGCCCCTGGCCTGCTGTGCCTCCGCCCGGGGCTCGACTCCGTTTCGACCAGCACCGAACTGTTCGGCTATTGGTGGCTGTTCGGAGTGAACGCCCTGCTGTTGGTTCGGGCTCTTTGGGACTCGGCGATGGTCCGTCGACCGATGCTCGAACCAAACATGAATGCCGCGGGGCTGCTGTTCCTGGCCGTCTCGATGTCGGCCTTCCTGATGGCCAATATCATCAACGGTGCCCCTGACGAATCCGACATGTTCTCCGCCCAGCGGGCCGAGCACCTGAGCCACCGCGAGGCTTCGCGAGTCGAAGGGGCTTCACTCGACACGCACGGCCCAGGCTGCGCGCTGGTGTTCTGGCTCCCCTCGATCACGACGTCGGGCGTGCTCGGCGACGAAGGCTCTCAGCCAGTGGTAGTGGAGCCAAAGCCCGCCGAAGCGAATGGCACCGCGAAAGAGAATGCGACCAATGCTCCTGCAACCGACGCCCCGGAGGACGCCGGTTTCACCAACGCTCAGGAGGTGACCGCCAAGGTGGTGACCATCTTGTGCCAGGCTGCAATTGTGTTGGGCATGATCCTGATTGGGGTACGGCACTTCGAAAACTTCACCATGGGCTGCGCGGCTGCGACGCTCTATTTGCTGCTGCCTTACACCGCCATCTGGACCGGCAACGGCACCCACGTGATCCCCACCGCGTTCATGGTTTGGGCCGTGGTGTGCTATCGGTTACCGATTCTCTCAGGCCTGATGCTTGGCCTGGCGTTCGGCACACTCTACTACCCGGTATTCCTGCTACCGCTATGGATTAGCTTCTATCGCCAGCGCGGCGTTTGGCGTTTCCTTATTGGATTTGCGGTGGCCTTGCTGGCGATGATCATCACGCAGATCGCCACGAGTGTCGATTTTCCGATGTTCGTCGAACGCATGCAACAGATGTTCGGCGTAAGGCTCCCCAAAATGGAAAACCTCTCCGGCGCCTGGCAGTACTGGAACCCTGTGTTCCGCTGGCCAGTGCTGGCGACGTTCCTCGGCATGAGCGTGCTGTCGATGCCATTCTGGCCGTCGCCCAAGACGCTGGCGTCGCTGCTCTCGTGCTCGGCCGCGGTGATGCTCGGCGTTCAGTTCTGGCACGCCCACTCCGGCGGCCTGGCCCTTGCCTGGTACTTGCCATTCCTGCTGCTGATGTTGTTCCGCCCGAACCTGGAAGACCGGGTCGCGGTGAATGTGGTCCATTAGCCAAGCGAATCGACTCGCGAAGTGTTCGCTGAAGAGTTAACCGACTAGTCGTCGGTCTGCATAATGCCTACCGGAAACGGAGTCCAACAACCAGTACGCACCCCGGCCACCTGCAAGGCGTCGCCAGTCCAAGCGTTGCAGGTGTAGAACAGTGAGTAGGTGCCGAGACCTTCGTAGAAAGCGTCGTGGTTCACAAAACCACGCCCTGGAATCAGTCGCGGATGCGTTCCCCCCAAGCGAGCGGAACCGTCGAGCCGAAAGTGCGACTCGATGAACTCGACCATCTTCGCATAGCCTTCCGGCGTGATCGTGACCGACCGGTACAGGTGGTTCTCTTCTGGCTTGGTCTTCATCGTCACGTGCATCACCGTGTCGGTCGGCCAGAGCATCGCCCACGCGGTGAGATCCGCTTTTATGTCTTTCCAACGCTGAGTATTGAGAAAAAACTCGCGATCGCCCCAGTCGAAGGCGACGTACGACTCCTTGCCTGTGAGCGACTTAAAATCGCTGGTCGAGAACCATGGGCTCCAGTCGCGGACCTCGTTGCGAAGCGGTACCACGATCTTCGAATGCGCCGAATCGACGTACACAAAGATCTCGACCCCTTCGGCAGGAGCCTGGAAGTCGCGATTCACCGGAATCTGCCCCACGAGCAACGCCCCGCCGAATGCCAGCATCAGAACCACGATCGGCTGGCAAATGCGCCAGGTCCACCGCCACACAGGAGCAAGTCGCGATCGCAGCAGGCCGGGCAGGTACATGACGAGTATCCAGTCGGATTTGCAGGGAGGAAGCAGCAACCACAATTGTTACTTCGCACCAAGACGCGGACAATTGGTCGCTCACCTATTCTACGGCAAGAAATCGGCCAGTTCGCAGGAAATGCCCAACATGCAACGCGGTTTCTGGACGCCAGAGTACCCCAGTGTGAAATCCTCGCAGCACGACTTGGTCGGTTAGGTCGTCTAGGGTAGTGCACTCGGGCCGCACTACCCGGTCGTGCGAAGCCACCACCACGCCGACATCGTAGGGACTCACGCTAGCTGGCAATTGGTTGACAAAACTGTCGGGCGTGTCCGACAGTTCCTTGAGCGTCGGCATCAACCAGCCTGTGGAGTTCGAAATACGCTGGGCAACATCCGAGCCTCGATTCGGAGGCCCCACCATCACGATCCGCCCCAGCGAGTCGGGAACCCGTTCGAGCAACGCGCAGCGAGTCACGATACTGCCCATGCTGTGAGCGACCACATGAATCGTGCGATCGGGATACCGGGCGGCCAAGCGATGCAATCGCCGAGCAAACCGCCGGCCGATCTGCCGGTTGGATCCCCAAAGCGAAAAGTAACTATGCAGCAGCGTATCGAACCCCTGCTGACGTAAACGTCGCGCAAGAGGCAACAAGAACCACTTGCTCGACGAAATGCCATGCGTCAGCACCACCAGATCACGCGAAACAGCGTCATCATGGAGAAGGTCTGCCTCATTTTCCGATGGCGAGCGTAATTCGGTTAGCATCGTCGATGGCCCTTGGGTGAACTACTCCACTGTAGGGCCGCCACCCCCGTACGGCGAGTGGGCAGAACATGAAGTCTACTGCTGCTTCGGCGGCAACCGGCGATCGATTTCTTGCCAGAATGCAGTCAGGTCGAGCACCACCTCGGCAAATTGCGCCGACTGGTACTTACCCGAGTCGTGAGCAACGACCCGATAGCTCTCGCCATCGAGAGTGTGAAATTCAATGATGCGGGAATCGGGATCGACGATCCAATACTCCGGCACCCCCGCCTTGGCGTAGAGATCCAACTTTTCGACGCGGTCGATTCGCCTACTGGAGGGCGAAACGATTTCGACCAGTAGGTCGGGTACCCCTTCGATACGCTGCCCAACTAATTGCTTCTTCTCTGGACGCAAGTAAACCACATCGGGCTGGGCAATCGTTCGCTGTAGCAGTACGACATCCACCGGCGATACGATTGCGATCCCCCCTTGCTGGGCAGCGATATCGTCGAAGACTCGCCAGAGATTCGCGCCGATGTGCTGGTGCCGCGGCGTAGGTGCAGGTGACATCATGGTCAATCTTCCCCTCAATAGCTCCACGCGTTCCCCTTCCGGCAGCGACAGGTAATCGTCTGCGGTGTGGGGGCCCAATGTTGTATGGGGCGACGTTTGGTCAAACGTTGCGTAGACCAGCGAGTCGATGGACATGAGTAACCTCCTGACACTGCATTAGGGATACCCTCATTATACCACCGCCCGAGCTTTACGGTGCCAGCAGCAGACGACCGGGAGCGCCTAGGAAACCCTTCACCTCGTTCAGGAATCGGGCAGCGTCGGCTCCATCGACTACGCGGTGGTCGTACGTGAGCGACAGCGGCATGATCAACCGAGGCTCAATGCTGCTACCGACGATGGTCGGCAGCATGCGACTGCGACCCACCAGCAAGATCCCCACCTCTGGCGGGTTAATGATCGGGGTCGAGTAAGTGCCACCTACTGCGCCCATGTTGCTGATGGTGAAAGTACCGCCACGCATGTCTTCGATGCTCAAGGTTCCTTCGCGAGCAGCGAGGATGATGCGATCGAGCTCGCGAGCGATCTGCGAAATCGACAGCCGATCGGCGTCACGCAGCACCGGTACTCGCAAACCGCTTTCGGTATCGACGGCGATGCCGATGTTCACGTATTCCTTATAGATGACGTTGCCTGCATCCATATCGACCGACGCATTGACGATCGGGTGCAGCTTCAGGCTCGAGGCAATCGCCTTAACCAGGAACGGCATCTGCGACAGATTCAGACCACGCTTCGCGTAGTCTTCCTTCGACTGGCGGCGCATCTCTTCGAGTTCGGTCACGTCGACGTCGTCGAAGTTTGTTAGCTGCGGAATCGTGGTATAGCTCGCTACCATGTTGGCCGCGATGGTCTTGCGGGTGCGGCTCATCTTTTCGATTCGCACGGCGCCCTGCCCGTCGGAGTTGGGAGACCCCGGGGGGGTAACGCTGGCACTGGCTGCTTGCTTGGCTTTCTCTTGCTCGTCTCGCACGAAGCTGCGGACGTCTTCTTCGGTCAAACGACCACCACTGCTCGGACGCACCCGACGCAGGTCGATGCCGAGTTCGCGTGCCAGACGCCGAACGCTGGGTCCAGCCGCGGAGCTAGCCTGGCCATCGCCAGGAATGTTCTGTGCGGACTCCTTCGCCGGGGCTGCGGGAGCGGGAGTAGCAGGTGCCGGGGCGGGCGTTTCGGCCACGGGTGCCGGTGCTGCAGGAGCGGGAGCCGGTTCGGCGGCAGGCTCGGGCTTCGGCTCTTCGGCTTTCGGTGCCGGCTTGGGCTCTTCCTTCGGAGGTGCCGGAGCGGCGCTACCATCGATCTCAAAGATCGGAGCACCCACGTTTACTGTATCGCCTTCGGCGACCAGGATCTTGATGATGGTGCCTGCCGAAGGACTCGGCACAGCAGCGGTTGCCTTGTCGGTTTCGATTTCCATCAAATCCTGGTCTTTGGTAACCGAATCACCTTCGGAAACCAGGATGGAAAGGACGTCGCCCGAGTCGATGTTTTCGCCAAGACTTGGCAGAGTGATTTCAGTTGCCATATTCGTTTGCCCGCTATGTTAATTCTCCCGCGATAAACGCGGGTGGTCATGGATTCGGAATTGGTCGGCACCTGCGGCTGGGCGTTCTGCGACCACCTTCTGTGGGTTAGGCGTACAGTGCCGATTTCTTGTCGGGATTGATACCGAGGTCTTCGATCACTTGCTTCAAGCATGGCAGCCCTTCGGCACCACGCTCTTTGAGTTGCGTGATGGTGGCCAGCGCAACGAACTCGGCGTCCACCTCAAAGTGGCGACGGAGTGCTTCGCGGCTTTCGCTGCGACCCATGCCATCGGTTCCCAGGGCGAAAATGCCACCAGGAATCCAGGGATCGATTTGCTCGGCCAACGCCCGCAAGTAGTCGCTGGCAGCGATGAACGGTCCGTCGAGCCCTTCGATCTGTTGCTCCAGGTAACTGCGTCGAGGCTCTTCGCCTGGGTGCAGCATATTCCAGCGGCGGCACTCCTGGGCATCGCGGCGGAGTTCGGTGTAGCTGGTTACGCTCCACACGTCGGACGAAATGTCGTACTTCTCGGCCAATAGCTGCTGTGCTTCGAGCACGCAACGCAGGATCGCACCGCTACCGAAGAGCTGCACGTGATGCTTACCACGCTTCTCGGCTTGATTGATGCGGTACATGCCTTTGATGATGCCTTCTTCGCATCCTTCTGGCATTTCGGGCATCATGTAGTTTTCGTTCTCGAGCATGATGTAGTAGATGCACGTTTCGTTATCCACGTACATCCGCTTCATGCCTTCGAAGATAATCACGGCGGTTTCGTAGGCGTAGGCCGGATCGTAAGCACGCACCGTGGGGAAGGCGATCGCGTTCACCAGACTGTGACCATCCTGGTGCTGCAGGCCTTCGCCGTTGAGGGTGGTACGTCCAGCGGTACCGCCGAGCATGAAGCCCTTGGCTCGCATATCGGCCGCCGCCCACACCAGGTCGCCGATGCGCTGGAATCCGAACATCGAGTAGTAGATGAACATCGGAATCATCGGCACGCCGTGCGAGCTGTACGAAGTACCCGCAGCGTTGAAGCTGCTCATACTACCCGCTTCGGTAATGCCTTCTTCCAGCAGCTGACCATCCTGGGCTTCTTTGTAGAAGGCCATCTGGTCGGCGTCGACCGGTTCGTACATCTGGCCTGCGTGGGCGTAGATGCCGATCTGGCGGAACAAGCCTTCCATACCAAACGTGCGCGACTCATCCGGCACGATCGGCACGATGTACTTGCCCATCTCTTTGTCGCGTAGCAGGTCGGTCAGCAAGCGGACAAAGCCCATCGTGGTCGAGAACTCTTTACCCTCGCCTTTGCTTACCAGCTTGCTGTGAACCGTCTTGTGATAGTCGGGCAGCTTCGGCACGCTGATCGCACTGCGCGAAGCATTACGCGACGGAACCGGTCCGCCAAGAGCCTCGCGGCGCGACCGCATATACTGCATTTCGGGGCTGTCTTCCGGTGGACGGTAGAACGGAGCCTCGGCGACACGCTCGTCGGAAATCGGAATACCAAAGCGAGTGCGGAACTCGCGGAGTTCCTGCTCGTTGAGCTTCTTCTGGTTGTGGGTGATGTTGCGGCCTTCGCCACCTTCGCCAACGCCATAACCCTTTACGGTCTTGGCAATCACCACGGTCGGCTTGCCATTCTTGAGCGACACGGCTCGGTGGTACGCAGCGTAGACCTTTTCGGGATCGTGACCACCGCGGCGCATCTTCGCCAGGCGTTCGTCCGACAAGTGCTTGATCATCGCTTCCAAGCGAGGATCGGCACCGAAGAAGTGACCACGAATGTAGCTGCCGGGCGATACGGAGTACTTCTGATACTGACCGTCGACGATCTCCATGAAGCGGTTGGCCAGGATACCGTCGTGATCTTGCTCGATCAGCGGATCCCAGTCGCTACCCCAGATGACCTTAATCACGTTCCAGCCAGCACCGCGGAAGGTGCCTTCGAGTTCCTGGATGATCTTGCCGTTGCCACGCACCGGCCCGTCGAGCCGTTGCAAGTTACAGTTGATCACAAAAATCAGGTTCTGCAGTTGCTCGCGAGCAGCCAGCGAGATGGCACCCAGGGTTTCGGGCTCGTCGCATTCGCCGTCGCCGAGGAACGCCCAGACGTGCTTGTTCGACAAGTCCGCCAGACCACGATCGGTCATGTACTCGTTGAAGCGAGCCTGATAGATCGCCATGATCGGAGCCAGGCCCATCGACACGGTGGGGAATTCCCAGAAGTCGGGCATCAGCCATGGATGGGGATACGAGCTCAGGCCGCCCCCTTCCGAGAGCTCTCGGCGGAAGTTCACCAGGTTCTGTTCGGTCAGTCGACCTTCCAGGAACGCGCGGGCGTACATGCCGGGTGCGGCGTGGCCTTGGAAGTAGATTTGGTCGCCGCTGAAGCCATCTTCGCCGCGGCCACGGAAGAAGTGGTTCTGGGCGACTTCGTACAGCGTTGCACTCGACGCAAAGGTCGAGATGTGTCCACCAGGAGACGCAGGATGACGGTTGGCCCGGGTGACCATGGCCATCGCGTTCCAACGGACATAGCTCTTGATACGACGTTCCAGCTCACGATCGCCGGGATAGGCCGGCTGCTCGTTGCGGGGAATCGTATTCAAGTAAGGCGTAGTTGCCGTGAACGGCAGCTCAACGTCGTTGCGGTGGGCGGCTTCTTCGAGCGCACCTAGCAATTGCTTGACTCGCTCGGGGCCCTTGTGCTCGAGAACGTAGTCGAGCGATTCGAGCCATTCGGCGGTTTCCGTCGGGTCGCTATCGTCGGGAATCGGCGAGTGGTGTTGATTGACGTCGATTGAAGACATAGGTTGCTTGTAGGGGCTAAGGACTGCAGGTGGGAGAACCGGGGCTCGGGAACTTGCGTCTGGCGTTCCGAGCGGCCAATGCCGAACACCTTACTTACGTTTGGGTCGATACACTTCGGTGGCGGTGCCCAAATGCACTTCGCCAGCAAAGGCAATAGTTTCGCTGAGTGTCGGGTGCGGGTGGATGCTCTCGGCGATGTCGCGAATGTGGCAACCCATTTCGATGGCCAGCACCGCTTCGCTAATAAGCTCGCCGGCCCCGTTGCCGACAATACCGCAACCAAGCACACGCTCGGTTTCGGGCTCGATAATCCATTTCGTCAGTCCATCCGTGCGGCCGTTGGCCATGGCGCGACCGCTGGCCTGCCATGGGTACTGGGCGATATTCACCGCGCGACCTTGCTGCTTGGCTTCCTCGGCAGTGAGTCCGGCCCAAGCAATCTCGGGATCGGTGAACACCACGGCCGGCATCGCTTGCACGTCGAACGCGGCAGGTTCGCCGGCCAGCACTTCGGCAGCCACTTTGCCTTCCACGGCAGCCTTGTGAGCGAGCATCGGCTCGCCGGCCACGTCGCCGATGGCGAGAATCGAAGGGTCGCTTGTGCGTTGTTGATCGTCGGTCTCTACGAACCCACGTTCGTTCACGGTGACCTTGGTGTTCTCCAGGCCAAAACCGCCGGATACCGGTCGGCGGCCAATCGAAATCAGCACGCGGTCGTACTTGTGCACGCCGTTGTGTTCGGGGCCTTCAAACTCGACTTCCACGCACTCGCCGACATCTTTCAGACCAACCACCTTCGTGCCGGTGTGGATGCCTAGGAAGCGTTCGTGTACGCGTTTAATAAGCGGCTTCACCAGATCGCGATCCGCGCCCGGCAGCAATCCATCGGTCAACTCGACCACCGAAACGTTCGCACCGAGTTCGGCGTAGAACGTGCCCATCTCGAGTCCGATGTATCCACCACCCACGACCAACAGCGAGCCAGGGATGTCGGCCAGCGCCAGAGCGCCGGTCGAGTCGAACACCCGCGGCGAGCCAATATCGAACGCCTTGGGCATCGCGGGCACCGAACCGGTCGCCAGAATGCAGTGATCAAACGTCAAACGCTTGCTCTCGTAGGTCTCGGGGTTGCCCCCTTCGAGTTCTAGGGTATTAGAGTCAACGAACACGCCGCGTGCGTGAATGCGTTTGACATTGCGTCGTACCGCCAGGCTTGCGAGACCGTCGGAAAGGGTCTCGATGATCTTTTCTTTCCGCGCCCGAACTTTGTCGACATCAATCTTTGGCTTATCGAACTCGATTCCCCAGTCGGCCATGTCGCCGGCTTCGGAAATTACTTTGGCCACGTGCAACAGGGCTTTCGAGGGAATACACCCACGCAGCAGGCAGGTACCACCGAGACGAGGATCAGCCTCGACAATGGCGACCTCCATTCCTAAGTCGGCAGCCATGAACGCCGCCGCATATCCACCGGGGCCACCACCTAGAACAACAACTTGTGAATGCATGAGTTAAACGAATCGAAAGCTAGTATGGGTAGAAAGTCCTCTTGTCGGCACCCGCGGTGCGACAGACGGAAAACTATTGGGCGGCAACAGGTTAAGTCGCGCAAGTAGTAAAGTTTAACCCGCAATAGGCCGGCGACAAAGGTCGCCCCCGAAGCAATTGCCATGCTGCTACTTAACATGTTCGCACAGAACAGGTTAGGAGCAATAATCATGCTGCCAACGGGAGGCTGAAACGGGGTTACCGAGCGATTTGACAGCCGAGCCTGCCGAAAATCGGGGATCGACCACCTCGGCCGACCTTGCCGGCTGCCTTGGCCACACTCGGCCGCTTCCACGAGTTTCACGAGTCCCTTGCTGCTGAAAACCGAATCACTCGGCTACTGTATGCTCGCCTGCTGGTTTCGGCGACTCGCCACCCACGCCCAGGGACTCGCAATCAGGGCGCGATGCTAGCGGTCGGAGTCATGGGATAGTTTTCGCCGCCGAGTGACGACCACGAAGAACAATGGGACGAACACCACCGAGAACAACGTGGCAGCGATCATGCCGCCGAACACGGTGGTGCCGACTGCTTGCCGACTGGCAGCCCCCGCACCGCTGGCGATCAGCAGCGGGATGACTCCCAACAGGAACGAGAACGAGGTCATCAAAATCGCGCGGAAGCGAAGCCGAGCCGCTTCGATGGCGGCTGCGACCTTGTCGCGACCTTCTTGATGCAACTGGCTGGCGAACTCGACGATCAGAATGGCGTTCTTACTGGCCATCGCGACGAGCAGCACTAGGCCGATCTGCGTGTAGACATTGTTATCCATCTGGCGAATCGCCACGGCGGCCACCGCACCCAGCACGGCCAACGGCACCACGGCCACCACCGCGAAAGGATTGGCCCAGCTTTCGTACTGGGCCGAGAGCACCAGGAACACGCACAGAATGGCAAATAAGAAGATGAACACCGCCTCGGAGCCGACCTGCTTCTCCTGGTACGACATGCCAGTCCACTCGTACCCCAGGTCGCCTTGCGATTTGTCGGTCACCAACTGCTCCATCAGATCGAGCGCCTGGCCCGAACTGAATCCGTCGGCCGCCTCGCCCGAGATGGCTGCGGCCGGGAACATGTTGTAACGCATGATGGTTTGCGGGCCGGTGATCTCTTCGACTTTTACGAACGTGCTCACCGGCACCATCTCGCCCTTCAAGTTCCGCACGTCGAGTTGCTTGATATCTTCGGGCTTGGTACGGAACTTCGAATCGGCCTGCACCTTCACCTGATACGTGCGGCCAAACTTGTTGAAGTCGTTCACGTAGGCCGAACCCAGGTACGCCTGCAACGTGGCGAACACATCGTCGAGCAGAATGCTCAGCCGCTTTACCTTGTCGCGATCGATGTCGGCAAACAGCTGCATCACGTCTGCTCGGAAAGTAGTATTCGCGTTTTGCACGATCGCTTGCGAGTTGGCGTCGCTCACGACCTCCTCGGCGATCTTGCCGAGGTTTTGGAGGCTCATGTCCCCTTTGCCCTGCAAGCGCATCTCGAAGCCCGCCGAGACGCCGAGCCCCTCGATCGCCGGCGGTGGGAACGCCACGGAGCGTGCCTCCTTGATGGCGTTCAGTCGTTTCCGCAGCGTCGCAATGATGCCAGGCATGCTCGAACTACGCGTCGTGCGTTCGTCCCACGGTTTCAGCGAGATAAACACGGCCGCCCCGTTCGAGGTGTTGGTGCCATCGATCAGCGAGTAGCCGGCGATGCCAGTCCAACTGCGGATGCCGTACTCGTCGCGCATCCCTTCCATGACCTCGTCGATCTCATGCACCACGGCTTCGGTACGCTGCAGCGATGCACCATCGGGCAGCTGCACGTTACACATCAAGTAACCTTGATCCTCAACCGGCAGGAAACCCGAAGGGAGCTGCAAGTACGACCAACCGGTCACCACTCCCAGCCCAACGAACAACAGTAGACCAATCAGCACGCGACGAGTCATGGCCGACACCACTCCGGTGTAGACCTTCTCGGTCTTGTTGTAGCCAAAGTCGAAGCCAGCAAACAAAGGTCGCAAAGTGCGATAGACGAGGCCTTTACGCACCTCGGTTTCAGGTCGCAAGATCAGCGCACAGACCGCTGGGCTCAAGGTGAGTGCGTTGATCGAACTCAGCACCGTGGCCGCCGAAATGGTAATCGCAAACTGCCTATAGAGCTGGCCGGTAATCCCGCCGAGGAAAGCAGTGGGAATGAACACCGCCAGCAGCACCAGCGTGGTTGCGACCACCGGGCCCGAGACCTCTTGCATGGCCAGCACGGCCGCATCGCGGCTCGACTGCCCTGCCGAAATGTGTCGCATCGTGTTTTCGACCACCACGATTGCGTCGTCTACTACGATGCCGATGGCCAGCACCAACCCGAACAAAGTGATCAGGTTGATCGAATAGCCACAAGCGGCCATCACCGCAAACGTACCCACCAGCGACACGGGAATGGTCACCGCGGGGACGAGCGTCGCCCGCCAGTCTTGCAGGAACACAAAGATTACCAGCACCACTAGCAGCACCGCCTGGTACAGGGTAACTTCCACTTCCTTGATGGCCGCGTTGACGAACTCGGTGGTATCGAGCGACACATTGGTCTTCATCCCCTGTGGGAACTGCTGCTCGAGTTCCTTTATCTTGGCTTTCACGCTGCTGGCAACGTCCAGGGCGTTCGCTCCAGGCAACTGATACACCAGGATGGCGACTGCAGGCTTGCCCGAGTCGCTCGAAGCCAGATTGTAGTCTTTGCCGCCAAGCTCAACGCGGGCGACATCCTTCACGCGGGTGAAGCCTCCCTTGTCGTCGGCTTTGACAATCAAGTCTTCAAACTGCACCACATCGCTCAACCGTCCCAGCGTGTTGATATTGAGCTGATACGTCTGCCCGTCTGGCACCGGTGGTTGGCCAATCTGCCCCGCGGCGACCTGCACGTTTTGTTCGCGAATGGCCGCGACCACGTCGTTCGTGGTCAGGTTACGGGCCTTGAGTTTCGCCGGGTCGAGCCACACACGCATGCTGTAGTCGGCACCACCGAACACCACCACTTCGCCCACCCCAGGCAAGCGGGCGAGTTCGTCTTTGACATTCCGCAAGGCGTAGTTACCCATGAACAGGGTATCGTACTCCTCAACATCGCTGGTGATCGTGAGCACCATAGTGATGCTCGTCGACTTTTTCTTGGTCGTAATACCCTGCTGGGTCACTTCGGTCGGCAACCGTGGCTCGGCAATCGCGACTCGGTTTTGCACCATCACCGAGGCGATATCGAGATCGGTGCCAATGTCGAAGGTCACGGTCAGGTTGTAGGAACCATCGCTGGCCGAGGTCGACTGCATGTAGAGCATGCCTTCGACGCCATTGACCTCTTGCTCAATCGGCGTGCCGACGGTCTCGGCAACCACCTTGGAGTTCGCCCCGGGATAGACCGCCGATACCGAAATGGTCGGCGGCGAAATCTGCGGGTACCGCGCCACCGGCAGGCTCCACACCATCACGGCCCCGACGAGCACGATGATGATCGCCAGCACGGTAGCGAAAATCGGTCGATCGATAAAGAAGCGTGAAAACATGATGCGTAGCGCCTACTCGTTGTCGGAGGAAGAGGACTCAGTAGACTCCGGCGTTTGCTCCTCGGTAGTAGAGGAGTCGTCTGCCGTGGCTGCGGCCGCCGCTGCTGGCTTGGGCTGCTGCATCTCGGTGAGTTGCGGAGCCACTTCGCGCCCTGGGCGTGCGTACTGCAATCCGTTCACCACGATGCGATCGTCGGTCGACAGTCCATCGTAGATGACTCGCATGCCTTGGTAGCGATCGCCGACTTTCACGCTACGCCGCTCCACCTTGTTGTCTTCGCCGACCACCAGCACATAAGGCCCTGCTTGATCGCGGGCCACCGCGGGGTCGTCGACCAACATCGCCTGTTCGGGGAACAGCGGCACTCGAATCCGTACGAACGCGCCCGCGGGAATCGCGTTGTCGTCGTTCTTGAACACCGCCCTCACGCGCAAGGTTCCACTACTTTGATCAATCACCGGATCGGCGTAGTCGACGTATCCCTCGTGGGGAAAATCGTCTTCGTCGGCCAAGGCCAATTTGATTGGTGTTTTCCGCTCGTCCATCTCTTCGGGTCGATGGGCTACGAGTCCCTGTCGTTGCCATTCGAGCCATTGCAGGATGTCGGACTCGCTAATATTAAAGTAAACGTACAACGGATTGTTCTGCACAATGGTCGCCAGGTGCGTGGCTTCGTTGGCTCCCACCAGATTGCCGACATCGACCAGCGTTTCGGTGATCCTACCATCGATCGGCGAACGCACGGTGGTGTACTCGAGATCGAGCTCGGCCTCGGCCAGCGCGGCTTCGGCAGCGGTATGCTGCGAGTCGGCCGACGCGCGGGCGGCCTCGGCCGCACTGATCTTGGCGTCGGCAATGCCGACCGCGGCAACCTGCTCGTCGATTTCGGCTTCCGTCACCGCACCGCCAGCAGCGCGGCTGCGGGCGAGTTGCGTTTGGGCGTTCTTCTGCTCGGCCTTAGCGCTGGCCATCTGGGCATCGGCATCGCTCTGCATGGCCTCGGCCACCTTGAGCGCCGCTTGCGCCTGCTGCACTTTTACCTTGAACGGTTCCTGATCGATGATGTACAGCACATCGTCTTTTTTGATCTGATTCGATCCCTCCTGGAACCGGATCTCCTCCAGGAATCCCTTCACACGGGCTTCGATCTTGACCGTCTTAAACGAAGTGGTCGAACCGGTGAATTCCAGCTCGCGACGGATTTCCTGCACTACCGGAGTAGCGACGTCGACCTCCGGCGGAGGGGGTGCGATGTACTTATTCTTGCGGCACCCGCTTAATGGGGACACCAACAAGGCGAGAACCATGGAGAGGAGAAAAGTGGATTTTGTAGTACGTCGCATGAGTATTCACACCTAAAGGAACCGACGGTCCAGCTCATCCTTGAGTCGCAAGTGTAGCACACATTACGGAATACCGGCATTAGTAAGGTGAGATCGTTCTCGGCCTGCCTGCTCCCGCCGACCAATCCCGAGCAATCGCTTGACCGAAACAATCGCAGTGACCATTCTGATTGGAACAATCGGTCGCCAGACCGGCTGCGACCTTGCTTGCCCCTTTGATCGTCCCACCACCCATCATGCATCCCCTCGCCCGCACCCTTGGCATCGCGATCTGCTATGCCTTGCTTGCGCCGCCGGCGTGGGGCTTTGTGCCAGTGAGTCGCTGGGGCGAGACCGCTTCGCACGCGGAGACTCCACTGGGAAAACCCGCAACCATCACCTGGAGCCTGCTGCCTGACGGCACTCCTCTGGGCGACGGCCAAACCAGCGAGCTGGTCGGCATGTTCGACACTCTGTTCGGCATTACCACCAGCGACACCGACTACGAACAGCGGGCGTGGTTTCCGCTAGTATCTTCTACCTTCGACCGCTGGGCCGAACTCGGTGGAGCCAACCTGGTCTACGAATCTGTCGACGATGGTACGACCTTTGGCTCACTCAGAGGCCAACTTGGCCAGCGCGGCGACATCCGCCTGGGAGGAGTCGATATGGATGGCCCTCGCGGCACCCTTGGCACCAGCCAGTATCCCCAAGGGGGCGATATCCTGATCGACACGCTCGGCGGTGGCTACTTGCTCGATCCAGCGGATAACTACTTACGATTCCGCAACGTGCTGACCCACGAAATCGGCCACGCTCTCGGTTTTGGGCACGTCTACTCAAGCGATGCCCACTTCTTAATGGAGTCGGAACTCGACCTGACGATCGATGGCCCTCAGTTCGACGACATTCGCGCGCTGCACTATTACTATGGCGATCACAATGAGCGGACGAACAATGGGCTCGGCAACGACACGCTTTCAGCCGCTACGTCGCTCGGCACCCTCGCGTCGGGTACCCGCATTTCGATTGGCGACCATGCGACGACTGGCTTGTCGATTGAGATCGACGAGACCGACTTTGTGAGCATCTCGAATAGTAGCGACCGCGATTTCTACCACTTCAGCGTCGAGCAGCCAGGCACCTTCGATCTGCTGCTTACCCCCCTCGGCGAGTCTTACTTCCAAGGCACCGAAAGCAACTCGCAAGCCGAAACGTTCCCCATCGCGGCTTCGAATCTGTCGTTCTCGCTGTACGACGGTCAGGGGACTCGCTTGCTAACCATCGATGAGTTTCTACACGGCTCGCCCGAGCAACTCAACGACTACGCCGTATCGGAATCAGCAGACTACTACATCGAAGTTCGCGGAACACGCCAATCCCCGCAGCTTTACCAAGTCACACTCACGCATCATGCGTTGATGGTTCCCGAACCATCCTCACTTTTCTTGGTGGTCCTCGCTCTTGGCATGCTCTTACGTAAGCGTAACGCATAGCATTCGCGACATCGCTGTCTAGTTGTAGCCATTCACTATTGCCCGACGTTTATGCATGTCGGTGCGCAAGCACAAGTTTGTGCTGCGCAACACGCAGTTCGCTTTCCACTTGCGGACACCACTACTTCACAGATTGTTAACAGAACCATAACTGAAACCTACGAGCTACCTTCGCCGTTTCTTCACATACGAGCAGTTTAATGCCCGCTTCGTACCGCCCTAGAAATTGCAACATGGTACGGCAGACTCTGAGACACCTAGCAAGGAGAACACGATGGCGAAGCTGTTCCGAATTCGAGCCACTCGCACGCTGCTCGCAGCGTCGGCTTGCCTGATGGCGAGCGTGGCCACTGCCCAGACAACGGTAAGTTTCCAAAACGGCATCAATGGCTACACCGGCTCGATCGACAAAGTGATCGCCTCGGATGGTATCGATGCTGGCACCGGACTGCCCAATCCCAATATTGAACGAGTCGGTTCGGAAGTACAGAACTACTTCCTCGATGGTGGTTCGCCCGACCGCAACGCGCTTTATCAGTTCAACAGCATTTTCGGCAACGGCGCCAATCAAATCCCCATGGGAGCAACCATTCTCGACGCCAAGTTCAGTGTCGTGACCTCGGGCGAAGGCAACGCCCGCACCGGTGGCAACTTCTTCGTTGCCGGTTTGACGAGCCCCTTCACCACTACCACGACTTACAACGACTACGCTGGTGGCCTTGGTGCTTGGTGGGAATCGGGAACCTCGACTCGCCCCGTCGATGGCGTTGGCCCCACTCGTTCGGGTAATGTTTCGTCGTTCGACGTGACCTCGCTGGTTCAAGACTGGTCGAGCGGAAACCTGGCCAACAACGGTCTGGTCATCCAAGCTGGCCATGGTGGTCACACGACTGACGGTTGGAGCGTTAACAGCACCAGCTTTAGCGACTCGACTCGCCGTCCGAAGCTCGAAATCACTTATACGACTGCCGCCGAAGCGGAAGTAAACGTCTTCCAGGAAGGCGTCAATGGTTACACTGGCAACAGCATGGTACTCGTGGACAGCGGATCAATTGCTGCTCCATCGCCAAGCATCGATGCGAATCCCGTGATCATCGACCCCATCAACGGTGATCAACCCGACGACGTTTCGTACGATGGTTCTACCATTACCGCTGGTGGATTCCTTGATGGCCCTGCTCTCTCGCCTTATGACTCGAATGGCAATCTGAATCCAATCGGAACCGTTGGCTCGCGCGACGTATTTGGTTTGATCAAGTTTGATAACGTGTTCGGCAACGGTGCTGGCCAAGCTCCCGCTGACGTGCCAGTTGGTAAGGCTTACGTAGTGCTAACCACTCACACTTCGAGCACCGACAGCCCTGCGACTGATTCGTACAAGATTCAACCTCTTTACCGCGACTGGAACACCACCGACCTGCCGCTGCACTCCGAATTTGGCGACATCGCTGGCCTGCAACAATCCGACGGCGACGTTGGTGAAGTACTCGACAGCATGGTCGGTGTAGTCACCGGCACGGAAGTTTGGTTCGACGTGACCAGCTACCTTGAAGCGGCTCGTGCCGGCAACCCACTGGGTGGTGCTGACTACGGTCTCGCAGTGACTTCCAATACTACCGATGGCTGGCAGATTGCTTTCAATGGCGACACTGACCTGACCATTCGTCCTCGCTTGGTCGTAGTCTCGGCTCCTTCGAGCATCATCGAACCTGGTTTGTCTGGCGACTTCAACGACGATGGTATCGTCGATCTCGGGGACTACACGCTCTGGCGTGACAATCTCGGTAGCAGCAATAGCCTGAATGGCAATGGCAACGAGAATGGTGCCAGCGCCGGTATTGTCGACATGGCCGACTACGATCTCTGGAAAACCAACTTCGGCAACACCTCGGGTGTGAGCCCTGCTCTGGCATCAGTTCCAGAACCCAGTGCCTTGGCTTTGGTTGCCTTGGCTTTGGGTGCGGTGGCTTTCCGTCGCGTCCGCTAGTTATCAACACGTCTTTAGAACCATCTAGAGACATCGAGAAGTAATGAGGCCGGGGTGCAGTGGCAGCAGCGCCCCGGTCACATTCTTCTCACCCTTCCTACTACTGCCCGCGTAAAGGAACAATCTAGTGCAGTTGCCCGCTTACAGCAGCAATCGTCGAACCTTCCGCGGTTTCACCTTGGTGGAACTGCTAGTCGTTATTGCCATCATTGGCATCTTGGTCGCTCTTTTGCTCCCGGCAGTTCAGTCGGCCCGCGAAGCCGCCCGTCGAACTTCGTGCCAGAGCAACATGAAGCAGATCTGTCTTGGCATTCTCAACTACGAGAACTCCCGCCGAGAACTCCCCCCTCCCCACTGGTCGCAGGCCTATACCAATGGTGGCCAAACCCGTACCGCTCAACACAGTGTGCTGTCGTACATTCTGGCCGAGGTCGAACAAGGTGCCATCGCTGATGAATGGGATTTTACCTGGGACTGGGAAGACCAAAACAACAGCAAGAACTTTCAGCTCAGCCAAACACTGATTCCAACCTTCCGCTGCCCCACGGTTCCTCACACCACTCGTGATGAATCGCAAGAAGGCGAGTCGACATTCGAGCCGACTACTGGTGCGACTGACTATACCGTTTGCGAACAGATTGCCCTGGCCTCTGGCACAGGTGCTTACGAACTGGTGCAGCAACGTTTGATCAAGAGCCGTTCCAATGCAATCGGCAACTGGCAGAGCGTTCTCTCGGTTCGCAGCAAGAGCGGTATCCGTCGGCCTAAGATGAAAGACACCACCGACGGTCTGTCGAACACGTTCATGTTCTTTGAAACTGGCGGTCGTCCCATCTACTACGTGAATGGCAATCCTCGCATGGATGGCACTGGCCACGACGAAACACAAGGTGGCCACAGCTGGGCTAAGTACGACAATTGGCACGATGTTCACAACCGTTGTGGTAACAGCCTGATGAACTGCAACAACAACGAAGAAATCTACAGCTTCCACGTTAGTGGCTGCTTCTTCGGTTACGGAGATGGTTCAGTTCACTTCCACGAAGAATCGATGGACCCCGACGTCTTCGTGTCGCTCTTTACCCGCGACTGCGGTGACATCATCGCTGAGTAGGTTGTTAAACCTAAGAACTACCGTTGACTGGAAATAGAGTATCGCTATGGTTTCGTCTAAGTTTCGTTGCTTGCTTCCTTTCGCATTTTTGGTACTGGCGGTCGGTTGCGACTCCACGCCGGACGGTCAGTTAAAGGTCTATCCCACCTCCGGCAAAGTGTTGGTCAACGACCAGCCTGCCGAAGGGGTGAAGATCGTGCTGTACGGCAACTCGGCCGACCTCCAAGGCACCGGCACGCCGGCTCCTTATGGGGTGACCAACCCCCAAGGCGAGTTCGTTCTGACTTCGTATGAGTACGAGGATGGTTCCCCCGCTGGTGAGTTCAAGGTGACTGCCATCTGGCCGGCTCCGATTCCCGAAGGGGAAGACGAAGAAATGTACCAACCGGAAGACAAGCTCCAAGAGAAATACGTTTCGTCCGAAACCACACCGTTGACGATTACCGTCCCCAAGGGGGGCGGTGAGCTCGAGACGATTCACCTGGAGAACTAGTACGTCTTTCCTGAAATCCATTCCGCTGCTATATGCTGCGGAATGAAAAAGCACATTGTTTGCCTGGACCACCAGGCCCGTGGAGGTTTGGAGCAGCTAGCACGCTCAGGCGCCCGCGCGGCGCAAGTGGTGCGTCGCTGCCAGATATTATTGAAATCGGACTCGGGATGCACCGACGAAGAGATCGCCGAGCATGTGGGCTGCACGACGCGCAACGTCCGAGCCGTCCGAAAGCGGTTCTGCGAAGAGGGCGTCCAGCGGGCGGTGTACGATGCGCCTCGCTCGGGCCGCCCCCCAGAGTTCACCAAGCGGCAGCAGCAACAGGTAATCGCCCTGGCGTGCAGCGAGCCGCCCGAGGGACGGGCTCGCTGGACGCTGGAATTGTTGTGCGAGCACGCGGTGAAGGAAGGCTTCGTCGATTCGCTCAGCGTGACGGAGGTCTCGCTGTGGCTCAAGGAACACGACCTGAAGCCGTGGCGAAAAAAACTTGGTGCGTGCCCAAGCTGAACGACGAGTTCTGTGAGCGGATGGAGGACGTCCTCGAGCAGTACGAGAAGCCGCTCGACCCGAACGAGCCGGTCGTCTGCCTCGACGAGCAGCCCTATCAGAGGGTCGACGACGCGCGGCCGCCCGAGCCCGCGGCACCCGGCAAGATCGCGAAGCAGGACTACGAGTACCGCCGCTGCGGAACCTGCAGCGTGTTCGTGGCGGTCGAGCCGAAGGCGGGCAAGCGATTCGTTCAGGCCAAGCGTCACCGCAAGCGAGCCGACTTCGCCCGGTTCGTCCGCGACCTCTTGAAGCGCTATCCCGACGCAGAGCGGGTTCATCTGGTGATGGACAACCTCAACACGCACAACGAGAAGTCGTTGATCGAAACCTTTGGCGAGGAGGCGGCTCGGCCAATGCTGGAGCGGATTGTGTGGCATTTTACCCCCAAGCATGCCAGTTGGCTCAACATGGCCGAGATCGAAATCTCGGCCATACAGCGACAATGCCTGGGACGTCGGTTGGCTTCGCTCGACAAGGTTCAAAGCGAACTCTCCCACTGTTCACGCGACCGCAATCGGAAGAAAATCAAAATCAATTGGACCTTCCATCGAAAAGACGCCAAACGCGTCTTCCCTGAACTCTATAGGAAATGACTTCCGGGACGACGTACTAGGCTGGCTGCCATTGCTCGCCATGCCTGCTCCACGCTTTTGTAGCAGGTCCTAATTTACCCCCAGCACAGTTTCCAGCGCCGTTTGGATGTTCGCACAAGTGAACTCAAATCCTTCGGCCTGTAAACGGCGGGGGTATATTTTTGCGCCCCCGAGTAGTATCTCGTCGGCCATCTCGCGGCCGGCCATCAGTCGCACCGCGAACGCGGGGGTGTGGACCACCGTGGGGCGGTTGAGCACCGTGCCGAGCATCTTGGTGAACTCGCGATTCGTCACCGGATTCGGAGCCGTAGTGTTCACTGCCCCGTGCAGCGGATCGTGATCCAAGGCGAACTGAATGGCCGCGATCAGGTCGGGCAGAGCGACCCAGCTCATGTATTGCTTGCCGCTGCCGAGCACTCCGCCGACGCCCATGCGGAAGGGTGTGAGCATCTTCGCCAAGGCTCCTCCGTCGGCGCTCAAGACCACGCCGATTCGCATCTGGCAAACGCGAATGCCCGACTCCCACGACGGTTGCGTCGCTGCTTCCCACTCGCGGCAGGTATCGGCTAGAAAGCCGCTGCCGCCGGGCGAGGTCTCGTCGATTACTTCGTCGCCTCGCACACCGTAGTAGCCGATGGCCGAAGCATTCACATGCACCCGCGGTTTTTTACTTAGCCCTGCGAGGGTCTCACTCAACAACCGCGTGCTGTTCACTCGACTGTCGCGAATCTTCTGCTTGTACTCTTCGGTCCACCACGAGTCGGTCAGCCCTGCCCCACCGAGGTGCACCACCGCGTCGACTTCGCTCAGCTTCTCCGCGTCGATCTCGCCTGCGGAGGGCTTCCAGTAGATCTCTGTATTCGGATCCTTCACCGGTCGGCGAACGAGGCGGCGGACTGTGTGCCCATCTTTTTCCAGCGCGGCGGTTAGTGCTGAACCAACCAGACCAGAGGAACCGGCAACCGCTACGATTTGGGAGGGGTAGTTGATCATAGAACAGCCGGGAGGATGCGAGGGGGGGAGCGCGGCGGGCTTTGCGGTACGCTACCCCGCGTTAGCGGGGCGAAGGTAGTTTAGCGTCTCCGTTTCGATTTGGCAGCTATTTCTGTCGCCGGAGGTCCCCCGGCACAGCGGAACCCCACATTGCTGGCGGTGTGGTGCGGGGGGGCGTGCCCGCGGGCGGTTACCGCCAGTTCGCTCCCTGCTCCGCCGGTGCTGAGCCATGAGCCACCGCGCAGCGTGCGGGCCTGGCCGGTTGGTGGGCCGGGCGGATTGTGTAGCGGGCTCGAATAATAGTAGTCGGCCGCGTACCAGTCGGCGCACCAGCACCAGACGTTGCCGGTCATGTCGTACAGTCCGAACCGGTTCGGCGGAAAGCTCCCCACCGGCGAAGGGCCGCGGAATCCATCGAGCCCCAAATCGCGATGCGGAAAACGTCCTTGCCAGTAATTCGCTTCCGGCTGGTCGCTCGATAGCTCGTTGCCCCACGCATACTGGTTGTCGATCAACCCGCCGCGAGCGGCCAGCTCGTACTCGGCTTCGGTCACCAGTCGCTTGTTCGCCCACTCGGCGTAGGCCAGTGCATCGTGCCAGCTGACGTGCACCACCGGCAAATTGCCCCGGTCGGCCAGCGTGCTCAGCGGCCCTTCGGGCGACTTCCAACACGCCATTTCCACTTCGAGCCACTCTCGGCGGTCGTAGTCGAACACCAGCGACGAGCCGCGCCGCTCGGCAGTCGTGCTAAAGTCGGTAGCTTTCACAAACTCGGCAAACTGATCGTTCGTCACCAGCTTCGCGTCGATCCAGAATGGATCGAGCCACACCTCGTGGGCGGGCTGGCGGTCGACGTTGCCAGTCGACGAACTACCGAGGATCGTCCGACCCGCGGCGATGCGGACCATGCCGGATTGCTCCCGCACGCGAGGCGGGCCGGCGTCGACTTGTTGCCACTCGGTCTTGATCTCCGACTCCGGCACCCACCAGCGATAGGCACTTCGCACGCCGACCCACGCCCCATATGGCAGCGGAGCCAGCAGGATGATCAAAATCAGCAACCACACTCGCGACTGCACAGGCACCTCCGTTTACTTGCTGCGCGACTCCTCGTGAACGCTTACTTCCGTTTCTGCTGGTAGTGCTTGCTCAGTTTCTGAAGTTCGCTGAACTCACGCTTGCTCAGGCTATCCTGCCCGTGCTTCGATACCTTATCGAGCAGCTCGTTCAGCCGACGTTCCTGGGCGTCTTCTCGCGGCTCGTCGTCGGGGCGATGCACCCGCAACGGTGGCTTCCGCTTGAAACTCGGCATCTTGAAACTGGTCGGCACGTAATCGGTCAATCGTATCCGCGAGTTGTAATACAGGTAGGCGAACAAGGCGCCGCCAAGGTGGGCGGTAAAAGCCACGTGGCCTGAGCGACTCATCGCCCCCCACATGTCGCCGCCGACCACCAGCACTCCCAACACCCAAGCGGGCATGGGAATCACGAACATGAACAGGATGGTCACCCGCGGGTAATAAAAGATAAACAGCATCAGAACCGCGGTCACGCCGCCCGACGCACCGAGCATCGGCACCCCTAACGGCCCAAACCGCTGATTGCCACCATCGGGCACCATCGACTCAATTAAACACCACGCAGTACCGGCAATCACGATGCCGAGCAGGTAGAACACCAGGAACTCACGGCCACCGATTTTTTGCTCCACGGCTCGACCTGCGAACCAGAGCATGAACATGTTGCCGAAAATGTGCCAGTAGTCCCAAGGACTGTGCAGGAATCCGTAGCTCAGTAATTCAAAGAACCGCCATGGTTCGTAATACCAATGCTCGTGCAGACTGAATAGCGAGTCGAAGTTCGACGGAATCCGCGGATCGTTGCTGCGGAAAATCAACTGCAATACGAACACGATCGCATTGATGATGATCAGCTTGACCACCACCGACTGCGGCGAGCCCAGGGTGTAGCCGGACTGCCCGTAGCCGTAGCTACCTTCGTAGCTGGCGCGTCCGTAATCGCGTTCGTTCAGGCCCATGGCGAGCGTAATCCTCCAGTGATGCTAGCACAGACAGCGGTCGCCTACCGCGCCCGCAGGGTACCATATCGTAACGCGATCAAACGACAAAGAGCGTTCACCGAGCGGGGGCGTTGGCTGACGTGTAGCCGCTACCTTACCCTTTAACTCTAGTTCATCGATTTGGCGAGTTCGGTATTTTGCTGAATGGCCTCCTCCAGTAGGCCTTGAGCGTTCGATAGCTGGGTTTCCACCTGCGAGCGGTGGGCTTCGATCGCCTCGCGATCGCGGGTTACGCCGGCCAGATCGGTCCGCAGCTTCTGCTGCTCGGCTTCGTGAGCCGCTTGCACCTTCTTGGCGCTGGCCAACGCGGTTTCCAGCTTTTTGTTGTCCGCGGTCAACGCGTTGAAGTCGGCTTCCATCTGGGTGTACCGCTTCGAAGCTTCCTGGAACAGCAGGTTGTAGTCACGCAGCGACCGGCGATACTTGAACTGCGTGGAACCGTTCCAAGCGTCGCGCGGCACGTAGTTGCCTTCCTGGTCGTAGCCCACCTTGTTCCAGTCGTCGTCGCCCGGCTGGGTGGGGCCACCCTGGCGAAGGTACTCTTCCACCGATTGCGGCGGAATCAACTGCTTGAGCTGCTCGGCCGATACGTCGGTCAGGATCTCCATCTGGCCGTCCGGGTACTGATCGAGCGGCATATTCTCGTACAAAATCCAAGGCGACTGCGTCGTGCTCAGGCGTTGCACCGAACGTTCGTCGAACTCGCCAGCGGGTTGCAACTGCACCTGCTGACCCGCGACGTCGGAAACGCGGAACTCGCCGATGTAGCTCGGGCCACGCTGATTGAGCGGAGCGGGCTGGCCTTGTTCGAACACGTATAAAATCGCACCCGCTTTGATGCCGTGAGGATCAGGAGCCGGCACCGTGAGCGCGATGGTACCGTTGTTGATACCGGCAATGCTGGCATCACGCCACATACGTCCCCGCGCCCGGGTGACCATACCCAGTTCGTGATCGAGATCCCGCACGCTGAGCATGCGACCAGGTTCGTCTTCGCTCGAGCCTTCCATCATTCGCACCGGCACTTCGTCGGCTTCCAGGCTGTTGATCACGCGAAGATTGTTGGTACCAAACTGCAGTCCGTCGACCACCGGTTCGAGCTGTTCGATGCGGGCGAGGTTCTGCTTGTTGTCTTTGCCGTAGACCTGCTGGATACGAAACACTTCGCCAGCGAGGATCAGAAAGGCCAGGCCCAGCAGAAACACGGTTTCGGCCAGCAGCACTTGCGACCAGTGCCAGACCTTCGAGCAAAAGTAACAGGCAACAAACGAGCCCAGCAGCAACAGTGCCAACGTGAGTTGAAAGACGATAGCCATCGAGGGGAAAACCTTGCTGGACGTGGAGCGGTGCCGCGAACCGAGCGGCGTGTAAAAATGGGCAAACTACCTCCTTCGATGATAAATGGGCACCCGTTGTCGGTCAACCAAACTGTGGGGGCACAAATTGCCGTAAGCTGGCTCTGGCGAACCAGTTACCGCCCCCTGGCTGGCACAATCGCTACGACCGGTCGGGCATCGGCCCCCACAGCCGCCGAGCCGGATCGCACGCTGGCTGACGGAGTGCGATTCGGTTACCCGATCTTGGTACCCGACCGTTTTGCCCCCAAAAGCGGAAAACGCGATCGTGGGGGCAATTCTTACGTCGATCGCGATCGGTCTAACTCGTTCGGTATTCGATAGTTGCGTCGTTGCCATGTGTCGTAAGTCAAAAATAAAGCCCCCAGGGTTGGGGCACTAACTGAGTTGGGGGCAAATAGTTCCACCCGCGAAGTGCGAGCAGAAACCGAAGCCAACGAATTGGGCAGATTTGGTAAGAGGAGGTAACGGGACGGACAAAAACCTATACATTTGTATCCACCATTAGAACAAATCCCGCCCGCAAATCAAGCAAAATATTTGGCCATTTGGCTGGCTGCTGCTCTGGCTGGCACCCCCTGACTGGCCGACCGGCCGTGGTCATGGAGCTGCAGAGTTGGAGAGCCGCGGAGAAGCAAGCGGCGGGAGAAACCGCCGAGCGGCAAGAATCATCCGGCCGGTCCACAGCTCAAGCATGCGCTGAAAAGGAATCGTCGCCCAGCGAAGGGTTGGGCTCCGGCGAGTTTCGCGAGGCTAATCGCTACGGTGGATTGAGCCCAAGCACTGCTGGACAAGCCAGCCGTGGCACACGAGCGATACGTTGGAATATCGGGTAAGCTGTGACCACAGGAACCTCCCCCCATTGCCAATCCGGTTGGCCTGAATAGTAGCGATGAAACCAGAAGAAAACACTCCGATCAAGATCATCGCCAGCTTTAAAGATGGCAAACCAGTGCATGAGGAAGTGCCTGCAGCGAAGGTTGACAACAACCATTACCGCCTGCTGGCTTCTCCCGGTTTTGCGCCGGGCGTGGCGAGCGGCGACGAAATTGCCTTTGTCGACTCGGAGCCCCTGGGTTATCGCCTAATCAAGCGAGCCGGCAACGTATGCGTTCAAATGTTCTTGCTGCAATGTTCGACTCGTGACCGCAACCACATTGCGTCGGTGGTAAAATCGATTGGAGGATGGGTGGATGGAGGCTTGGATCATTCCAATGGCCACCTATTGATACTCACGTTTCCTGTTTTGGTAGGTTTTGAATCCATCGAACAAGCCATGGCCAGATTATCCGCGCACTTCCCGGACTCCCAGTGGATGTATGGCAATGTTTATGAACTCAGCGATGGCACAACGCCTCTCAATTGGTGGCTCTGACAATCACCACAGCTATTCGGCGGAATGAAATAGCAGCGCCGAGACGAATCTTGTTTGCATCGGAATCAATTTGTCATGGCGACGTTTTTTCCTAGTTAACTGCTTTGCAGCCCCAATGCTTATCGCAATTCGCCTACGTCTGCTTGCTATCTTGCCAATCCTATTGGCAACTCCACCCGTCTCTCTGGCGGGAATCTTGATAGCCCCTGGCACGTGGATCGAGCAAGCGGAGAATGTGGATTGCGTGGTGGTTCATATTCCTCCCGTTTCGCTAGAGGAGGAACTGCGGGACCAGGACTCCATCAACGTCGAGCCGACTTTGTGTCGGGCAATCCGCGAGAAGTACCCGCAGAGTGGACTCTACACCAGCGGCGACTCCCCCACCTTACTGTGGGCGTTTCCCGCGCTCTGGTTGGATCACCCGGCGTATGTCGCCGACGATCGGGCGTCGGTAGTCTTGCCGGGGGACTTCACCAAACTCGAGTGGCCGGGGTGTTACCGCGAGATTGCCACGTTCTTGTCGTCGTCGGGCGAGTACCACACGGTCTACTACGACGACATTGCCCCACATCTTTGGTTGAAGCAGGTGCTCGCCGAAGACCATACGATTCGAGTGACAAGTACCGAGTACGACTACCAATACCAGGAGTTTTCGATTCGCACGAACGTCGGCGAGACGATCACGTTCGATGCAGCGACAGGGCAAGTAAAACAGTATCGCGATCCCATCCGCAGCACCCTCTTCGTGCTGGCCTGGCTCCCCGCGCTGGTGCTCGTGTTCTGGATCGCTCGCCGTAGAGTTTTATCGCGCAGGGCAGTGTCTTCGTCCCGCGGAGACTGAGTCGCGAGCGGTCGGAGTACCCTGGGAGTGCCCTACCCTGGTGATTTCTGCCACTCCACGTCGCCGACGCCGGCTTGGTGATTGGCCGCGCGGGCGAGGACGAACAGCAGATCGCTAAGGCGGTTGAGGTAGGCAATCAGTTCGCCGCGGATCGATTCGTCGCGCATGAGTTGGGCGAGTTCGCGTTCGGCTCGGCGGCAGACACACCGCGCAATGTGCAGGCGGCACGAGGCTTCGGTGCCGGCCGGCAGGATGAACGCCTTGAGCGGGGGCAACGCTTGCTCGAAGTGGTCGATGTCGTCTTCGAGCGCGGTGATCGTGGCCGCCTGGATGAGCATGGTCCGCGGATTCGACGTCGGGGTGGCCAGTTCGGCTCCCAGGTCGAACAGCTCGTTCTGCACCCGGGCGACGGAGTTGTCGATGGCCGAAAAACTGGCCGGGTTGGTTGCCAGGGCCGCACGGGCGAGGCCGAGGTGGGCGTTGAGTTCGTCGACCGTACCATAGGTGGCCAGGCGTGGATGATCCTTCTCCACGCGCTGGCCGCCAAACAACGAGGTTTGGCCGGTGTCGCCGGTCTTGGTGTAGATTTTCATGAGGGGCTTTCGGCTGCCGGCCGTCAGCATTTCGAGGTTTCGGCGACCCCGCTGGTGGTGGTCCGCGAAGGGTCGCCGAGAGCCGCTAATCTCTTAAACGTTAAAGAGGAAATGGCAGACGTCACCGTCTTGCATGGTGTATTCTTTGCCTTCGACGCGAAGCTTGCCAGCCTCGCGAATGGCTTTCTCGCTTTGGTACTGCACAAGGTCGTCGACCGAGTAGACTTCGACGCGAATGAACCCCCGTTCGAAGTCGGTGTGGATTACGCCGGCTGCTTGGGGACCCGTGGCACCGATGGGAATGGTCCACGCGCGAACTTCCTTTTCGCCTGCGGTAAAGTAGCTTTGCAGCCCTAACAGGTTGTAGGCCGCCCGGGCCAGTACGGCGAGCGCTGGTTCGGTGAGTCCGACGCTTTCGAGCATTTCCTGTCGATCGGCTTCGTCGAGTTCGGCCAGTTCGGCTTCGAGCCGCGCACAAACCGGCACCACTTCGCCCCCCTCTTCGAGCGCCCGCTCGCGGACTCGCTGCACATGGGGGCCGGTGCCTTCGAGGTCGTCCTCTTCGATGTTGGCGACATACAACACCCGCTTGCTCGTTAATAGCTGCAAGCCATCGATTTCTTTTTTCTGATTGGGGTCGTCGCACTTGATCGTCCGCACCGGCTTGCCTTCGTCGAGCACGGCCTTGCACATTTCGAGCAACTCGACGCGGCGCTTCGCGCCTTTGTCGCCGCTACGGGCGGTGCGGCGAGCCTTTTCGATCTGCGTGTTCACCGATTCGAGATCGGCCAGCATCAGCTCGGTATCGATGGTTTCGATGTCGCGAATCGGATCGACCTTGCCATCGACGTGGGTGATGTCTTCGTCTTCGAAGCAGCGAACCACGTGCAAAATGGCGTCGACATTGCGGATGTGCGACAGGAATTTATTGCCGAGGCCTTCGCCCTCGCTGGCACCGCGGACGATGCCGGCGATGTCGACCAGTTGGAGGATGGCAGGCACCACTTTTTGCGTTTTAATATACTTCTGAATGGTGTCGAGCCGCCCGTCGGGCACCGGCACCGCGCCGACATTCGGCTCGATGGTGCAGAACGGGTAGTTTTCGCTGGCAATGCCAGCAGACGTCAGCGCGTTGAACAAGGTGCTCTTGCCGACGTTCGGTAGGCCTACGATGCCTGCCTCCATAGTGGGGGTTCCTACAATACTGGGGGGCGGGAAAGCAAACGCTCAAGTATATCGAACCCGGCCCTCACGCGGCAGTGGAGGAAAACCGGCCAGCGGCTGCGTTTTGGCCTGAAATTTGGCCTGCGGGAGCGTGGGAAACGGGCAGTCGTTTCGACTTTCCCCCAGCGACACGGATAGCCACCGCCGCGCCCGGTGGCAATAATGGGAACTAGCGTCCCTCGATCGCTTAACCCGAGAAGGAATGGATACTTATGTCTGCTGCCCGCCCCCTGTTTTGGTCGTTTCTCATCCTCAGTGCCTGGCTGCTGAGCGCGGTCCCCTCGATGGCGGATCCCACAGAAACTCCGGTACCAGTCGACGAGCAGCAAGTCGAACCACCGGCCGCGGAATCAACAAGTCCCGAGAATAATTCGGAAACAGCCCCTAGTAACGATGACGCTGCCGACAACGAGGCCTCGCCCGAGGAAGACGCCACACCGGCGGAAGAGGCCAAGCCGATGCCAGGTCAGGAAGACCTGGATAAGGCCACCGAGCTGAAGCTCACCATGAACAACGGTGGCGATGGCCGCCAGATTAGCGAAGTGATTCAACTGCTCGCTTCGGCTCTGAAGAAGGGCCTCGACGACGAGAGCACCAAGTTCGCCCAACAGATGCTGGCCTCGACCCTCATGGAGCGCGGCAAAGGTCTGGCGACCGTGCTGCTCGACCAACCCGTAGCCAACGCCGCTCAGGACCCCCGCTGGGTGCAACTGCGATTCATCGCCTTGTCGGATCTCGCCAACGCGGTGAAGCTCGACCCCACGGAGTTCGAAGGGTGGATCCTGATCGGGCGGCTGCACCTGCTGCCGGGCGGCGATCAGCAGTCGGCCACCACGGCGTTCAACAAAGTGATCGAAGCCGAAGACATCGCGGTAACACTCAAGGCCGAAGCGTACGCCTATCGGGCGGTGTCGCAAGAGAAGGACGAGGACAAGCTGGCCGATCTGACCAAGGCCATCGAGATGGACGCCGCCGAAGGCAAGTACCGCTTGATGCGCGCCAGGCAGTTGATGGTTGGTGACGAACTCGACAAAGCGCTGGCCGACATCGACGCAGTGATCGACGTGACCCCCGACAACTACGAAGCCCACGAGCTCCGCGGCATGGTGCTCACCGAGCAAGGCAAGAGCGAAGAGGCCCTGCAGAGCTTCGATCGCGCGACGGAACTCGACGCCGAGAACATCATGCCTTACCTGCAACGCAGCGAGCTGTATGGCAAGCTCGGCAATCCCGAGCAAGGCATTGCCGAAGCGACCAAGGCGATCGATCGCAACGAAGACAATCTGCTGGGCTACTTGTTGCGGGCGGACCTTTACTTGCGGAATGGCCAGTTCGAGGAAGCCCTCGGCGACGCCCAGCGCGTGGTGAAACTGCGCCCGACGTTCGCTCCTGCGATCTTCCTCAAGGCGCGCATCTACGACGAGATGGGCAACACCCCCAAGGCGCTGGAGCAACTCGAGACCCTCTCGCAGCTCATGCCCGACTCGATGGAAGTGAATCTGCAAATCGCCGTGTACGCGCTGAAGCTCGAAATGCCCCGCAAGGCCATCGAGGCCCTCGACCGGGCGATCGTCATCAACCCGGAAGAAGCGCTGCTCTACCGCTACCGAGGTGACTCGCGACTGAACATCGGCGAACATGTCGAAGCGGTGAAAGACTACAACAAGGCCTTGGAGCTGGAGCCGGAAGACTCGGGCATCATGAACAACCTGGCCTGGACCTTGGCCACGAGCCCCAACGATTCGGTACGCGATGGCAAGCGAGCGATTGAGCTGGCCACCAAGGCGTGCGAGCTGACCAACTACCAGCTGCCGCACATCCTGAGCACGCTGGCGGCGGCTTACGCCGAGACCGGCGACTTCGAGGCGGCCAAGGAATGGTCGCAAAAGGCCGTGAACATCGGCGACCCCGACGACGACGCCCAACTGGCCGAGGAACTCGAAAGCTACAAACGCGGCGAGCCCTGGCGTGAGGACAAGGAAGAAGACGCCGGCGAGCGCGAAGGAGCCGAGAAGCCGAGCGTCGCCGAAGAGCGCCGCACCGAGCTCGAAAAGCCATCGGGCAGCACCCCTGCTCCACGCCGCTCGATCGACTTCTAGCGTGCGGTCATATACGGAAGTCGCTGCCATACTTGCCAGGTGACTGCGTGCTCGTTCTTTTCGTCGCGCGGGTAGCTGGTCGATTCGAGCTTTTGCCACGCGCGAAAGTCGATCATCGGAAAGTGCGTATCGCCGGTTGGGCTGGCTTGCACGATGGTGTAGTACAACCGCCAGGCGTGCGGCAAAGCCAGGCGGTAGATCTCCGCCCCGCCGACGACGAACGCTTCGTGGTGGTCCATTTCGGTCGTGGCGACCAACCCGCGGGCTTCGTCGAGCGTGCGGGCGACCAGCACTTGTGGGTGCGGCGACTTGTACTCCTTTTGCCGAGTCAGCACAATCGTCACTCGGCCAGGCAGCGGGCGGCCAATCGACTCGTAGGTCTTACGCCCCATGATGAGCGCGTGCCCCATGGTCAGCTTTTTGAACCGCTGCAAATCGCCTGAAAGCCGCCAAGGCAGCTCGCCCTGGTTGCCAATTACTCCGTTTTCGGCCACCGCAACCACGATTGAGAGCTGAGTCTCGGAGTGGGTGGAATCGGAATCGCCCATCTGAATCAAACCGCCACGGGGGCAGCAATGTGAGGATGCGGGTCGTAGCCCGTGAGTTGGAAGTGCTCGTACTTAAAGTCGAACAATGAATTGACACTCGGTTCGAGCTCCATGGTCGGCAACTCGCGCGGCTCCCGCGACAGTTGCTTTTGGGCTTGCTCCAAGTGGTTATCGTACAAGTGGGCGTCGCCGAGCGCGTGCACGAACTCACCCGCTTCGAGCCCGGTGACTTGAGCCACCATCAACAACAGCAGCGCGTACGACGCAATGTTGAACGGCACGCCGAGAAACACGTCGGCACTCCGCTGGTAAAGCTGACACGACAAGCGGTTGTCGGCCACGTAGAACTGAAACAACAGATGGCAAGGTGGTAGCGCCATGTGTTCCAGCTCGCCGGGGTTCCAGGCGGTGACGATCAACCGCCGGGAATCGGGATTCGTGCGAATTTGCTCCACGACGTCGGTCAGCTGGTCGATCACCCGCCCGTCGCAACATTGCCAGCTCCGCCATTGCTTGCCGTAGACCGGTCCCAAGTTGCCCTGGTCGTCGGCCCACTCGTCCCAGATGGTCACCTTGTTATCCCGCAGGTACTGCACGTTGGTATCGCCAGCGATGAACCACAGCAGCTCATGAATGATCGACCGAGTGTGCAGCTTCTTGGTGGTGACCAAGGGAAAACCTTCCGCCAGGTCGAACCGCATCTGATGCCCAAACACGCTGCGAGTGCCAGTGCCGGTGCGGTCGCTCTTCGCGGTGCCGGTTTCCAAAACGCGGTGGAGCAGATCGAGATACTGTTGCATGACAGGCGACGCGTAGCAAAGGGAGCACAAAAGGAGCAAGAAACAAACAGCATAACACAGCTGCAATCCGTACCGCGAGCTGGCCTACTTCTGGGCCATCAACTCTTCTACCAGCTTCGCGAGAAGCTGCGGATCGTCCTGCTCGCGGAGGTGCGCGATACGGTCGGGCTTGATTTCGAGCTTCTCCAACGCGGCAACAATGTACTTCCATTGCCGTTCGCGGGCTTTGCCTTCGGCCAGATAGAGTTCGGTCACCAGCTCGCTTAACCGCTGCAGCGAAACCGCATCGCGATTGTCGTAGTACCGCTTGATGATGTTCTGTTGGTATTTCGAATATTCTTTGGCCATCGCCGGAGAGTTCCTTGCTGAACAAAATAATCAGGTCACAGTCGTCCGATTTTACCGGCCAAGTAGCCGATCGCCCAGCCGGTTGAATTGCCTGCTAGTAAGTGCTGTTTTCGAAAGTGCTTATTTTCTGATGTCCCGAATTGCATGCTGCCTGGCATCGGTTCCCCACAATTGATAGCAGTGCCAGTGCAACAAAAACCGTGCTTTCGAATCGAAGGTCGGATCGTACTGAATTTGCCACTCGAGGATCTCAGGAATAGAGGGCCAACAGGCGTTCGTCGCTGCATCAACCGTGCGGGTGAACTAGGGTTTATCGACAGAGAAGAAGATGCTGTATGTCGGCAATCGCTTAGCGACTGCCAAAATCCGTACAACCGTCCCATTCCTCCCTTTAGGTCGCCGGGACAAAGGTCTCGGTACACACGTTTTTATTTCAAGCCAACACCGTTCGTTTGCGAGAAATGCGATGGGTTTTTTAAAGAGTTTTTTCGACGACGTTTTCGCCGACGAACGTCCGGCTGCCGTTTCGGTGCCGCCAACCAGTAGCTTCGAGCAGATCAGCGAGAGAGATCTGGAAGCCCACCTGCAAGTCGATCGCTACGGCGACTTCCTGCTTACCGGTGCTGTGCGCCCTTCCTTTAATCTGGAAGTGGTTCCGACCGCTGGGTATCGGCACGATGTGTATCGGGACGAAGAAAATCGTACCGATGTACCAGTACTCATGGCGGCAGCGTCGCGTGAGTACCTGATGGATATTTTCATGGAACTCATCGAGCAACTCGGCCCCACGGTCGATGTGGTGCTCGAGACCAGCCATGGCCATCGCGCGGGGCATCACACCGATTTGTATCGCGAACATATCGACATGCCGATCCTGCAGAGTACGCTCTGGGATTTCGAAGACCTGCTGCTCAACGACGGCTGCACCGGCATTGCGGTGCTGAATCCGAAAGTGCCGCAGGAAATCCAACTCGACGAGCACAAACTGCTAATCGCCTACGGAGCGAACCTGTCGTCGTACGAAGAGATTCTCGACGAGCACCAACTCCCTTGCCGGGAAGAGATTCGCTTCATTACCGAAGCGGAGCACGTGCACTCGAGCAACGAAAGCTACGTGCGTGAGTTCGAAGAACTCAAGATGCGACTCGGCATGGATGGTGAGTAATCGGTCAAGAGCTTCGTGCAGGTCGCCCGCTCGTCGTAGCGTGCGTCCCCTGCCCTGGCTCGCACCCGAATTGCTCGAAACGTAATCAACAAAAAAGCCGACGCGGCCATGGGGCTCGCGTCGGCTTTTCTTGTTTCGTTTGGTGCCCCCCATGGGGTCGTCAGCGAGTTTAACCACGCTCAGCGGCAAACAGTTTTTCGAATCGCTCGCGAGTTGCGTCGAACATCTCCGCAACACGTTGCTGCAACGCATTCAAATCCGCGTAGTCGAGCAGGTAAGCCAGCTTGGCCAGGTCGTGCTCGTCGCTCGGGATCTCATGCCGACCAGTGGAGTTCATCAACCGAATCCGGGCTTCGACGCTTCGCTGGAAGCGATAGCTCTCGCGGAAGAACTCGGCGTCGTCGGCTGCCAGGTACCCCTGCTGCTCCAGCGCGGTCAACGCCTGCAAGGTGCCAGGCACGCGAATGCTCGCATCGTCGCCGCCGTGCTTGAGTTGCAGCATCTGCACGAGGAACTCGGTATCGACCGTACCGCCGCGGCCCCGTTTCAGGTTCCGCGGAGTCGCGGTTTCTTCCATGCGACTTCGCATCTCGCGAATCTTGTCGGTATTCTCTGCGGTCCATGGCTTGCCAAAAGCAGCCTGATGCACCGCCCGCATGGCGTAGGCCGAAGCGACCGGCGTGCCATAGATGACGCGTGCCTTGCAGAGCGCCTGGCGTTCCCACAGATCGGCCGAACCCGACTCGAAGTACTTCAGGAATCCATCGATCGGCACCGCCAGCGAACCACTCTTGCCGGTAGGTCGCAGCCGGGCGTCGACCTCGTACAGCCGACCAAACGGTCCGATGCGGCTGGCATGCGTGATGATTCGCTGCCCTAGATCGCTGAAGTAATGATTGTTTGATGTGGTGGCCGAACTGCTGATCTTCTCGCCAGAGCGGGCCGTGTGGAAAGTCCGCCCTTCGGCTTCGTACAGAAAGACCACGTCAAGGTCGCTATGGTAGTTCGGCTCGTGGCCGCCGAGTTTGCCGAGGGCCAGGATCACCAGCCCGCACTCTTCGCCTTCGCGATTGGCAAACCGCTCGCGAAGTTCGTCGGATACCTCGGTGTCGTTGGCAAACGACGGAATGGTCGGGGTGCCGAACTTGCTACAAAGCTTTTCGGCTTCGCGGTCGGCAATGTTACGCAGGCAGACTTCCGCGACATCGGACAAAGCGGCTTGGGTGTTCTCGACGTGATCTTTGTTCAAGATGTCGCGAACACCGACTCGCAAATGCTGAGCGTGCTTGAAGCTGTGCAGGATCGGGTCGACGTCTTCCGCCCCGCGAGTCAGCTCGGCCAGCGTGGCTTCCAGCATCTCGGGCGTGGGCAAACTATCGACCAGCAAGCTATCCATCAGCTCGTCGATCATACCAGGATTCGACGTGAGGATACTCGACAGGTACGGGCAGGCCGCACAGAGTTTCACGTACAGGTCGAGCGACGGTCGGTTCGAGCGAAACAGCTCCCACAGGGCCGCTTTACCGCCGAGCGAGTCGCTTACCTGGCTAAGGTTCACGAGTGTTGCGTCGGGATCGGGCGTGGCGGCAATCGCTTGCAGCAACTTCGGGGCGATCGACGCCAGGAAGTGCCGGCACCGACGTGTCGACAGGAAGCGAATCTTCTCGGTCGCCAGGGCCATCAGGTTGCGATAAGCCCCCTGCGTATCCTGGAACTTGTACTTGCCGAGCACCGCGTCGATCTCCTCCGGCAGCGGGGCCGGATTATTCACCAGGTCGATCTCAGGCTCCAGATGAGCATCTTCGCCAAAGGCGTCGTGCAGCAAATGGTTCAGGATCTTACGGTTGATCTCTTTGCGCTCGCGGAAGTCCTCCTCGAACGCGGCCAAGGCCGACCGCTCGAGCGACGGGCGATAGCCCATGCGAATGGCCAGCTTCCGTAGTTCGTCGGGATTCTCCGGCAGCGTGTGCGTTTGCAGATCGTAAAGAATCTGCAGGCGGTGTTCGAGCTTTCGCAGCAAGCAGTAGTTCTCTTCGAGCAGCGTGCGTTCCTGAATTCGCAGGCACTTCGCTTCCTCGAGATTGGCAATGCCTTCGAGGGTGTTGCCGGTGCGGACTTCGGGCAAGGTGCCGCCGTTGAGCATTTGCAGGAACTGAATGGCAAACTCGATGTCGCGGATACCGCCGACGCCGGTTTTAACATCAATTTCGTGCGTGCCATGCTGACGCGTACGAGTTTCGATCTGCCGCTTCAGGGTTTTGATGCCAGTGATGTCGGCCAAACTCAGGTAGCGATGGTAGATCCAGGGCTCGAGTTCCGAAAGCAAACGCTTGCCGAGCTCGATGTCGCCAGCGATCGGGCGGGCCTTGATCATGGCCTGCCGTTCCCAGGTGCGTCCTTTAATATCGTAGTACGCCCGGGCGCGATCGTACGTGATGCAGGCGGTGCCGCGCGAGCCTTCGGGCCGCAGCCGCAGGTCGACACGATAGGTGGTGCCGAGGTCGGTTGGTTCGGTGAGCAGTTTCACCATGTCGCGGGTCAGGCGTTCGAAGAACTCCTGGTTGGTCACTTGGCGACGCCCGTCGGTGTTGCCATCCCCTTCGCTAATAAGGATCAGGTCGATGTCGCTCGAGTAATTCAGCTCAAGGCCGCCAAGCTTGCCGAGGGCGAGCACCACGAACCCGGCCGGGCGGCCTTGGAACATCGGCACCCCCATCCGCTCCTCAAGCGCCCGGCGGGCGAATCGCTGGGCGGCTTCCACCGCGGCGTCGGCCACGAACGAAATCTGGCGGGCGATGGTCGGAATCGGTTGTTCGCGAACAATGTCGCCATAGGCGATTCGAAGTGTCTCGCGGCGTTTGAACGTCCGCAGAATACGCATGGCTTCCGTGGGTTGCTCGACGGAGAGGATCTCGCCGACCAGCTCTTCGACCAGCACCTCGCGGGCGACCGGCTGTCCCTCGGTCATGCGTAGCAGGTCGTACGCACCGCTATCGACGATCAGCAAATCGCTCAAGTACTGGCTGGTGCTGAACATCGTAAGCAATCGCGGCAACGCCTCGCGGTCGCGTTCGAACAACGCACAGGTGGCCATCGGATTGCGGGAAGCGACGATGAACCGCTCGAGGTTGTTCCACGCCATGTCGGCGTCGGCCAGATTGGGAGCCACGTCGGAAAATTGCTGGCAGAGGTCAGCAAGCAGATCGAGCGTAACGCCAGACTCGGCCATGCGGCGCAAATTGCCGTGGCCGGTGTTTGTTTGGCGTAGCCGCAAAGCCTCGTCGAGCCACGGCTTGGCCATCGTGGGCTCGTCCAGGTATTGCCGGAGCAATTCGATCTTCATAACCAGGTCGCAAAATAGAGGCGACCGCCTGGAGGTCCACTCTCTCTCGAAGGATGTATTGTAACCAGCTGACTGGGGAAAGTCACTATTCAGGTAATGTATTTCGCAGGCTAATTATTTAAATACCCAAGTGTTTGCCGCACGTCTACGGGGCTCTAGACCTGCTGTCGGATGTCAGCAAGCTCCGGAGTGTAACACCAACGCTCCCCGAATTCACTAGGGAAGCACAAGGATCATCCAAGCCAGGTTGCCGGCCTCGCTGGCGGCTCCCCAGGGATCGCACGGCCACCAGTGCCGCCGGCGGGGGGCACAGCTACCAGGGCGATAGTGCCCGAGCGTGTACTGGCACTCGCCTGGACAGTTAGCTGCCATTAAATAGGGCAACGCGGGAAGCGTGCCAAAGAAGTGGGCGGTCGACACCGCTGGCTGCAAGGTCCAATGGCAACCGTAGCCGTACCGCTCGGCGTTGATTTCCTCGAAATACAGCGGATTATGACGCGTCGCCGCGGCCTGCCAGCGGTAAACCTGGGTCGGCCAGGGCCGCGGAACGTTGCCGACCAGCACAAGATTGTTTTCTAAGGCAGCAGCTTCGTCGGGTGGCAATTCTCCGTCAGGCAACGAGATATCGATGCCGAGCGTGCCGATCGGCTTGCCATAAATTGCCCGGCTCGCTGCTGGCTTTTCCACCGCCTCGGCCGCCATCGGCGAAACCACCTCGGACTGGAGCATCTCCAGCGACTGCGCATCGGCGACCGCTGCCAGGCATACCAAGATTGCAACGAACCACAGCCTTTGAGCTTGCATCGCTCTTCCCCCCAAGCGCGCGACGAACCGCCCGGTACGGATGCACCGGTGTTGTCAGCATCGACCGAGCGGGCTGGCGAACTTTAGCTAGCCGAGCGTGGTTCGCGAGGCGTGGAATAGCCCGAGCGGCTACGTCAAGCATTTTTTCGGTCGATTTTTTACGAGAAACTCGGGCACCAAAAGTTTGCAGTCGAAGCCATCGCTCGTGATAATGGAGGTCGGTACCTACCTACCCACCTTGTCGCTGCCTGCCCAATTTAACCGCCCACCCGGCGGAGCCCACCCCCGATGCATGCCTGGGCTTGCAGTTACGAATGCTAGCAAGTTGTCTGAGACTGTTCGTTCTTTGAGAAAGCAATCGCTGTGATGAGACGCCGCCCTTGGTTTGATCGACGGAGTGCTACGTCGCGCGAGGGTGTGCGCCGAGAGTCTGCTGACCTGGAAGTACGGGCGCTCGAACAACGTCGGGTGCTCGACGCGAGCGGACCCGCGATTCTGGTTACCCCCACCCCCACGGCCGAAGGGGACACGGTCACCGTATCGGTCGACGCCGGCGAGATCGCCAATCCGCAGTTCGACTGGACCGTGACCGTCGACGCGGTAGTGATCGAAACCAGTAACAGCAGCCTGTTCGAGTTCACCCCGGCCGACAATGGCGACTACAGCATCTCTCTGCAGATCACCGACAGCTACGGCGAGCACTTCAGCAGCGCGACGAACCTGAGCGTGGTCAACATCGCCCCCACGGTGACGCCTGCGGGCAACGTCACGGTCGACGAAGGTGGCCTGCTGGTATTTGGCGACATTGGTTCGATCATCGATCCCGGTTTCCGCAGCGTTGCGACTGGCACCAACGAAACATTCACCTACAGCATCGATTGGGGCGACTCAACCACCCCCAACACCGGCCATGCAACGCTCGATCAAATCGGCTCGCCTGGTCACGTGACGGAAGCCTCGTTTAGCGGGGTGCACATCTATGCCGACAACGGCACCTACACGGTTTCACTCACCGTGACCGACGACGATGGCGGCGTCAGCGGCGTCGCTACGCTCGAAGTCACCGTGAACAACGTGAAGCCAACGCTCGGCGTCGTCGGCGATCAAACCGCGTATGAAGGCGTAGAGCTTTCGATCGACAACCTTGGTTCGATCGTCGACCAAGGCTTCCAGAACCTGGCCAACGGAACCGACGAGACCTTTAGCTACAGCATCGACTGGGGCGATGGCACTGCGGCCGACATCGGCACTGCAACCATCGACCAAATCGGCTCGCCCGGCACCCTGACGCTCGCTTCGCTCGATGGCACGCACACCTACGAGGTCGATGGCACCTACACAGTCACGCTGACCGTTACCGACGACGACGGCGGCACCGCTCAAGGCACGTTCGACGTGCAAGTGATCGACGCCGACCCGGTGCTCACGGTCGTCGGCAATCAATCGGTCGACGAAGGGCAAACGTTTACCATCACCAACCTCGGCGAAGTAAGCGACCTGGTTTACTTGCCAGACCGCGGTGATCAGCTCACCTACACTATCGACTGGGGCGATGGCACCTCGATCGACTCCGGCATCGCGACCATCGATCAGCTCGGCCCCCTCGGCACCCCGACGCTCGCTTCGCTCGATGGCACACACACCTACGCCGACAATGGAAACTACACGGTCACGGTAACCGTGAGCGATGGCGATGGCCGCAGCGACACGGGTCACTTCAAAGTTGCGGTCGCAAACGTCGCTCCCACGCTGAGCGTAGTCGACGACCAGGTGATCGACGAAGGCTCGCTGCTGTCGCTCACCAACCTCGGCATCATCACCGACCCCGGTTTCGACAACACCGCGCTCGGCACTCAGGAAACGTTCACCTACTTCATCTCGTGGGGCGATACTCCGAACCTGGAGTTCGGCCCCACGGCCACGATCGACCAGGTCGGCAGCCCCGGCGTCGCCACGCAGGCGTCGTTTGATGGCTCGCACACGTATGCTGACAACGGGGTGTACACAGTCACCGTAGTGGTGGCCGACGACAACCTCGGCTTTGCGACCGCCAGCTTCACGGTCACCGTGAACAACGTCGCCCCGCAGCTCACCGGGGCCGACAGTACCTTGGTAGTCGACGAAGGGCAGGCATTCACGCTCGACGACCTCGGCATCGGCATTACCGATCCTGGCTTCGATCACCAGTACACCACGATCGGCAGCACCGGCGAGGATCCCTTCTTCCCGTTCTCCGAGGAGACGTTCACCGCGTCGCAAATCGACTGGGGCGATGGAACCGTGACCTCGGTGGTCGACATCATCGATCGCGTGAGTGGATCGCCAGGAGTAGCAACCACCGCCAGCTTCGCCCATGCCGCGCATGCGTATGCCGACAATGGCACCTACACGGTCACGGTCGAGTTCGCCGACGACGACGGCGGCACCACCAGCCAGTCGTTTACGATCGAAGTCAACAACGTCGCGCCAACCCTCACGTTGACCGACGAGTCGTTCACCATCAACGAAGGGGACACGCTCAACCTTCCGATGCTCGGCTCGTTCACCGACCCTGGTTACAGCAATCTGCTGAACCCCAATGGTCCGACCAGCGAGTCGTTCAGCTACACCATCGATTGGGGCGACGGCACTGTGGTCGAAACCGGGCAGCTACCCGCGACCGTGGTCGATGGCTCGCAAGGCACGCCGACCTCCGGCACCCTAACCGGTAGCCATCTGTATGCCGACAACGACGTCGACAACACCTATACCATCACGGTGACGCTCAGCGACGACGATGGCGGCAGCCACACCCAGTCGTTCGACATCACGGTGATGAACGTCGCTCCTACGCTCAACCCGATTTTTGCAACCGACATCGACAGCGGCGGCAACACTCAGCTCACCCTGTCGTTCACCGACCCAGGTGCCGACGAGTTCGAAGTGCTCGTCGCCTGGGGCGAAAACCAAGACTTGCCGCTCTCGGATCGCTGGGTGGTCGAAGCAGTGTACGCTGGGCCGACGCCCGGGACGTTCGTCATCTGGTACCACTACACGGGGCCTCCGAACCCGGCGAACATTTCGGCCGACGTGCCGATCAACGTGGTGATTCGCGACGACGACTACGCGACCAGCGCGATTACCGTGAACGTGGGGCAGAGCAATATCGAGACCGTGCTGATCGGCCAGCCCGGCACCGACGATGCGAAGTTCGCCATCGACCTGTCGCCCGATTTCCCGGTGGTGGAGTTCGCCCGCACGAACGAAGTGGTGATTCCTCCGCAAACCACTTCGAACTACGTGCAACAGTCCGAAACCCGCGACGTTGGCTCGCGAGGCGGCGACGTGTCGGCCACCAGCGAGCGGTACTTCCGCTTGCATGTGGTGCTGCCCGACGGCGCGATGCTCGAAGGCATCCGCCTGCCGGACGGGGCGATGGACGACCTGCCCGCGCTGTTTGCCAAGTTGCCCGACAATCACTATCGCATTTATCTGGTTCGCAGCGAGAATCAAACGCCGCGACTGGTGCTCGACGTGGTGGTTCGCGATCATCATCCGATCGATCCCGACGACGCGTCGGACGGAACTCGCGACCGTCCCCCCATCGAGCAACCCGCGGAACAATCGCCAGCGGTGCCGATCGACCAGGCAGCCCCCGCGGACAAACAAGCCGCGCCGGCAGACGCACCTGCTGTGGTGCCAGCGGGGGAAGAAACGCTGCCGACTCCGGGCATCGACGACTCGAGCGCGATTCCCACGAGCAACCACCTCGGCCGCCGAGCAGCTGCGGTTACCGCGGTAGCGGCCGCTGCAGCAGTGCTCGATCCGAAAACCGACTGGGCGGTACGACTTGACCAGGCGTTCGCAAAAGCCGACAAACGTCGTTGGCAGAACCTGCGCCGCCGGCGTCCACGTTAGTTTCCTACTCGTCCCCTACTCCTCCTATGCCCATCTGTCCTCATTGCCGCGCGACGCTTGCCAACGCCCCGATGCCGGGCGACAAGTGCCCCCATTGCGGTGCGCCGTTTTCGACAATGGACGAAGGGCTGGCCGGTCGCCAGACGTACGAGCTGATCCCTAATCGCCCCCTTCCGGCAGACGATAAGGACCACAGCGACTCCGGCGGGCACGTGCTCGACGACCTCGATTTGTCGGACGACGACGATGCGACGCTGCCATTCGATCAGACCGTGGAGATCGATCCCAAGTCGACTCACCCCGATACGAAACCACCGGAAGACGAGAACTCCAGCACCCTCGAGTTCTCGGCCTCGCAACGCACCTACGCAGGCGATCAAACCATCGACGAGATCGTGATCGACGACTCCGAAGAGGTCGAGCTGACCATCGCTGGCGGTGACGACTCGGAGGACTCGGACGAGGATACCGACGAGTTCGACGTACTCGAAGACGAGCCGCACGACGCGCCGGAGCCACCAAAGAAGGACGACCGCGGGACCGTTGCCGATCACGCCCCCGCGGGCAATCGAGCAACCTCCGACGATCATGGAACAGTCGACTTCGACGCCGACTCCACCATCGAGCTACCCTCGAGCGGCGTTGGCAATTCCACCGTGGTCCCCCCCAAGCCCGTTCGCGAAGATCGCGGCACCGTCGATTTCGACTCCGACAAGACCATCGATCTGTCGAGTAGCGATCCGGAGCTGGCCGCGAAAATGAGCAGCCAGTGGATGGGCACGCTCAACCTCAACGCCTCGGCTGGCCAGACCATCCGCCAGGAGGGTGGCACCGCGACCATTGCCAAACAGAAGTCGACACTGCCGGTGAAGCCGCGTCGGTTTGGCACGCCAGCGAACAAAGGGACCGTTACTTATATCAGCCCCAGCGACGCGCCCGACTACGAATTGCTCAAGCAAATCGGCGAAGGCGGTATGGGCGTCGTCTACGCGGCGCGGCAATCGTCGATCGCTCGCAAAGTAGCGGTCAAGATGCTCAAGCCAGGCGCGAAGTCGGGCGCGGAGCAGCGCGACAAGTTCATTAGCGAAGCGGTGGTAACCGGCGAACTCGACCACCCGAACATCGTGCCGATTTACGATCTCGGCTCGAACGACGACGGGGCGCTGTTCTACTCGATGAAGCACGTGCAGGGCACGCCGTGGGAGGACGTGCTCGCCAAGAAGACGCTCGACGAGAATCTGAACATCCTGCTCCGCGTGGCCGACGCGGTGGCGTTTGCCCACGCCCGCGGAGTGGTGCACCGCGACCTGAAGCCCGAAAACGTGATGCTCGGCGAATTCGGCGAAGTGCTGGTGATGGACTGGGGCCTCGCCCGAGTGACCCAGCAGTTCCCCAACGCCAGTTCGATCCATCAATCCGAATCGCTCGGCGGCACCCCCGCTTACATGGCCCCGGAAATGGCTCGCGGGCCGATCGAGGAAGTCGACCACACGAGCGACATCTACCTGCTCGGCGCGATGCTCTACGAACTCATCGGCGACCGCCCTCCCCACTCCGGGCGCGACGTCATGCAGTGCCTGATGGCCGCGGCCGAAAACGTGATCGATCCGATCCACTACCAAGGCGAATTGCTCGACGTCGCACTTCGCTCGATGAAGACCAAGCAAGCGGAGCGATACCAGTCGGTCAAAGACTTCCAGACTGCGGTGCGGCTGTACTTGTCACACTCCGAGAGTCTGGTGCTGGCCGCCAATGCCGAGCGTCATCTCAGCGAAGCCCGCGAAAAGCACGACTACCAGTTGTTCGCCCGCGCGATGTATGGCTTTCAGGAGTCGCTGGCCCTCTGGCAAGAGAATGCCAAGGCGCGGCAACTGCTCACCGAAACCGAACTGGCCTACGCTACTCAGGCGCTCGAAGGGGGCGACCTCGACCTCGCCGAGTCGCTACTCAATGAAAGCGAGCCAGCTCACACCGAACTGCTGGCCCAGATTCGTCAGGCCCAGCGCGACCGCACCGCCCGTCAAGCGATGTTCGCCTGGACCAAGCGAGCGGTAGCGGCCCTGGTGGTAGCAATCGTCGCCCTCGGCACCTACTCGTACATCAAGATCGCCGCCTCGAACGTGGAGATCAGCAACCAACGCGACAAGGCCAAGGAGCAGGAAGGCATTGCGGTGGCCAACGCCGAGTTGGCGGCCAAGAACGAAGCGACCGCTATCAAGAACGCCAAGGAAGCGAAGCGACAGAAAGACATTGCCGAGTCCGAACGCGACGAAGCCGAACGCCTGCAAAAAGAGGCCGATCGCCTGCGAGACATCGCCGAGAAGAATCGCATGAAAGCCGAGGACAACGAACGCGCTGCGGTGGCCGCTAAGATCGAAGCCGTGGAAGCCCGCGACAGCGAGGAATACGAAGCCTACATCGCCAGCATCGGCCTGGCAGCGGCGAAGATCGACGAAAACGCCTACGACTTTGCCCTCGAGCTACTTACCGCCACCCCGCCGGCGCGTCGGCACTGGGAATGGGGACGCCTGCGTTACCTGTGCGAACTCAGCGAAGCGGTCTACTCGAGTCCTGCACAAGTCGACGCAGTGGCCTACTCACCGGATGGCAAGTGGATCGCCAGCGGCGACCGCAGCGGCAACCTTACCGTGCGTCACGCCGACTCCGGCGAGGTGTTGTTCACCGCGCCGCTTGGTCAGTACGTCTACAGCGTGGCCTTCTCGCCCGATGGCGAGACCCTGGCCGCCGGTACCAGCGATGGCATCATTCATCGGCTGAACGCCAGCGACGGCAGCGAGCAAGCCACGCTCACTGGCCACGCCGATGGAGTGCTCGACGTCGCGTTCTCGACCGATGGCAAGCAACTGGTGAGTGCGTCGTACGACAACACCGCCCGCGTGTGGGACCTTGCGACCGGCGAGTCGACCGCGACGCTCGTAGGGCACAACTGGTGGGTGTGGGCCGCGCAGTTCTCGCCCAATGGTCAGCAGATTGTCACCGCCAGTCAGGATAGCAACGTGATCGTCTGGCAACGGCAGAGCGACGGCAGCTACTCGCCGGCCGCCTACTTTACCGATCACGAAGGCCCTGTGTACGCGGCCGCGTTCTCGCCAACTGGCGATCGCATCGCGACCGGTGGCTACGACAAACGCGTGCGAGTCTGGAGCCCCGACCAGGTTGGCGGGCTCGAGTTGGCCACGCGACTATCCGACGGTCGCCAAGTAGCCTCGCCGGCCATCGTACTCGAAGGCCATACCGGCGCGGTCCGCAGCGTGGTGTTCGATCCGGCCGATCCGTCGGTCGTACTCTCGGGCGGGCACGACAACACGCTGCGACTTTGGAGCCTGGCGACCGCGAGCGAAATCAAAACCTTGCGCGGACATGGTAGCCGAGTGGAGTCGGTCGCCATGGCCCCCGATGGCAGCCACGCAGCGTCAGCCAGTCAGGACTCGACGATCCGCGTGTGGAACGTCGCCGGCTACGCCGAGTCGCATGTGCTCGGCAGTCGCACCCTGGCCGGTCATGCCGATGCAGTGCTGGCAGCCCGCTTTACGAGCGACGACCAGGTGCTCACCGCTAGCCGCGATCGTACTGCAAAAGTGTGGAGCCCGAACGGCTCGCCAGTCGCTCGCTTCGCCCAAGGGCACGAGTTCCTCGCCACTAGCGCGGTGTTCATCGACGCGGGGCAGCAACTCATCACCGGCGCCGGCGACAACACCGCTCGCGTGTGGAATGTCGGCACCGGGGCCGAACTACAGGTGATGCGCGGCACCGGGCGCGTGGGGGTGATCGCTGCCGACACTGAAGGCCGCTACCTGGTAACCGGCGGCACCGGCACTACCGCTCGACTCTGGGATCTCGCGACCGGCCAGCTACTGGCCGAACTTACCGGGCACGCGTCGGAAGTCACTTCGGCTGCCTTTGCCGACGATGGCACCACGTTTGCCACCGGCGACGACCGCGGCACCATCCTCGTATGGCAAACCACCGACACAGGGGCCGACACGCTAGCCGAACTCACCGGGCATAGCCGCACGATTACCGCGCTCGCGTTCGCTCCGGCCGATGCCAACTCGCTCTACTCCGCCAGCGGCGACAACACCTGCACCCGCTGGCAAGTTTCCACCGCCAGCGAGGCCACCGAGTCGCTACTCAAGCACCCCAACTGGGTCGCCGCGATGGACCTGTCGGACGACGGCACCCAGCTGGTAACCGCCTGCGAAGATGGCATCGTCCGTTTATGGGATCTGGTGTCGCACCAAGTTGTCGCCCAAGCGACGCTCGGCGCCGGCAAGGCGACCGGAGTCGACTTTGCTCCCGATGGCTCCGCGGTGCTGGTTACCTCGGCTGGCAATAGCAAGGTCTGGCGATGGCAACCTGCCGATGCTCCCCAGGTCGACCTCGACCAACTACCGCCGCTCGTGACCAATCAAACCGCAGGCACCCTGTGGACCGCCATCTACACGCCCGACGGCCAACGCGTGCTCACCATCGGTGGCAACGACGCCCGGCTAATGGATCTCGCGACCGGCACCTGGGGCGTGCGATTCAGCCCTCACGGCGCGGTCGCCGCGGTTGGCATGTCGCCCAATGGCAAGATCGTCGCCACTGGCAGCTGGGATGGCACCGCCAAGCTGTGGGATAGCGAATCGCAACAGATGATCGGCCAACTCGTCGGTGGTCACCAAGGCTACATCAACAGCCTCGACTTCTCGCCGAATGGCGAGCTAATCGCCACGGCCAGCGACGATGGCACCGTGCGACTGTGGGAGGTAAAGACTTGCCAAACGGTCGGCGAACCGCTCGCCGCGCACACCGTCAGCGTGCACTCGGTGCGATTCTCGTCCGACGGCACTCACCTGCTCACCACCAGCAGCGACCACACGGCGAAGCTGTGGGACGTGAAAACCGCCCAGGTGATTCGCACGCTCGAAGGCCATGCGTGGGGCGTGCTGTGCGGGGAGTTCTCGCGCGATGGCTCACAGGTAGTCACCGGCAGCCAGGACAACACCGCCAAGGTCTGGAACACCGCGACCGGCGAGCTGCTGGCCACGATATCGGGCCACACCTCGGCCGTGACCAGCGTCGCCTTCACGCCCGACGCCGCGCGCGTCCTGACCGGCAGCCAAGACACCACGGCCAAACTGTGGGACGCATCCAACGGCAACGAGATCCTCACCCTCACCGGGCACACGCAAGACATCACGTCGGTCGATTTCTCCACCGACGGCCAAACCGCCCTGACCGCCAGCCGCGACGGCACCGCCATCCTATGGCCGGCGGTGGAGTGGAAGGAGTAGTTTTCCACTCGATGTGTTATTGAAAAATGGGAATCTATTAGGTGCGAATCCCCCGTTGTCATGGAGTTTGCGCAAATTCGCATAGTTGATTCACTTGGCGTCCTAAACCATAGTGGGGAGCAGCTCTCATCCGCTCTCTGGTCAACTGCAACTTCAAGGCAACTTCATGAAGAATGTGCGAGTCTTTCTCAGTCAAGTTTCTGCGTCGTTGTCCATCGTACTCGTGATTGCATTGGCGTCCCCAGTGTTGGCAGCAGAGCCGTCTAGCGATGCCTCCGACGCCGAACGAGCAGCTTCGCCGATCGAAACACTGCGAGTGGCAAGTTGCCAGTTTCCCGTTGGTTCCGACATTGCCAGCAATGGAGAGTGGATCCGTAGGTATATGCGGCAAGCCAAAGAGGCCGACGCCCACCTGTTGCACACGTCCGAGGCTTCGTTGTCCGGCTACGCGGGTGTCGATTTTCGCGATTTTCAAGACTTCGATTGGACAACGCTTCGTGAAGAGACTCGGAAGATTCGCAATCTGTCCAAGGAACTCGGTCTCTGGATAGTTCTCGGTTCGGCACACTACCTCGATGCGGAGACCAAGCCCACGAATTGTCTGTACCTGATCAATCCCCAAGGCGAGATTGTTGATCGCTACGACAAGTCAATGTGCACCGGTCGCGATCAGGACTCTTATACTGCCGGCAATCGTCTGGTCACGCGAACAATCAACGGCGTAAAGGTCGGACTGGCCATTTGCTACGACGGCTGCTGGCCGCAGATCTACGCCGCCTACCACCAACAAGGCGTAACCGTAATGCTGCACTCGTTCCATAATGCACGCAGCGGCGGGCCGAATTGCCTCGACGACCTGGTAATTCGCCAGGTTCCGACGCGATGCTCAGACTATCGCATGTGGGCGGTTGCCAATAACTCCTCGGCGCCGTACTCCCATTGGGCGAGCTTCGTTGCCCGCCCCGATTCCACGATTACGGGTCAGCTTGAACAGAATAAACCCGGCATGCTGGTACACGAATTCCCGGACGGGCTGTCTGAAGGCGGCTGGTATCACAACTTCCAACCCATGCTTCCCCGTGACGACGAGCGTTTCACCAACGGCACGCCAAGCTCCCACCCTCGACAGCTTGATCCGACTTGCGAACCGTAGGTAATTCAGAGCGGAGACGACCCAATCGAGTAACTCCCAACCACTTCCGGATTCGTCTTCGAACTCCTCTGCTTTCAACGCCATACACGCCCGGCTATCCAGCCTCCCCCATGAATGACTCCCTCGTGATCCCGCTGGGTGCTCCTCTTCGTTCGCTACGCTCACTCAGTGAAGCAGCTTAAATCCTATTTTCGACTACAGTAACCTCTGAGGGAAGATACAAGGGTAAATTCGAGGGCTAAACGATTTCTTTCGGATACGGCAGTTTTCGCTAGGAATTGGCCACCTTAGGTGTTCTAATGGATAGGTGAAGTGTTGTCCGTTGTTTGTCGTCTGTGGTCCGTTGTTGGAGGATGGAAAGATGTAACCGAGTGAACATGAAAACCAGTAAGGCCATTCACCAGGCAAGCGCGCTGTAGGAGCGGTCTCTGACCGCGATGCCGCTTGTGTGGGTGTTCGCTGCTGCGCGGTTGTCAAAGCTGTAGGCTTTAGGCTGTAAGCGATAGGCTAGATCTTTCAGTCGCTCGAAGCTCCTTCAAGATGACATTTCTCCATCCAACTCCCAACATCCAACTCCCAACCAAGAATAGTTTCCCACCCATGGGAATCTATTCTTGGGCACTTTCCGCGGAGGTGTTGATGCAACTTGTTACCTATCAACGACTTGCGATAAGTGCGCAGCGGGAAAATAGATTCCCACTCGATGCGTTATTGGGAATGGGAATCTATTCCAGTGCGAAAACCACTGGTTTTGTAGAGTGCGTGCAGATTCAATTTTCCCATCGGTGGGTAAATTGGGAATCTATTTGCACAGCAGTGGGAAACTATGGTTTCCCGGCGATTCGGGCGGCGACCGCGCGATCGTTCCGGCGGATGGCTTTAGCCTTCGCTGCCGCGGGCTTCGACCACGTTTTTGGCGAAGCTCTCGTACTCGCTCCACAGCTGCTTGGCCATCGTGTCGGGGAACAAGTGGTAGTCGCCAGCTGCCAGGGCGGCGACGATTCCCTCGGACACCAACGTGGGGGGTTCGGCCATGTCCTGCAGCCCGGCATCGTCGGCCATGTCGGTCGCGATCGGGCCAGGGTGCACGCTCAGCACCTGGGTCCCCTGCTCGGCCAGTTGCACCTGCAGCGCCTGGGTGATGGAGTACGACGCGGCCTTCGACGCACAGTAGGTGGCGAACGGAGGGAACGACCGCAGCGACGCGACCGAGTTCACCTGCACCAAGGCACCGCCGCCATTGGCTTTGAGCACCGGAGCAAACGCATGGGCCATGCGCATCAGACCATAGACATTCACGTTCATTTCGTATTGCAGTTGCTCGACCGCATCGTCGGCCAGGGCGGACGCCTGTCGCAAAACGCCAGCGTTGTTGATCACCAGCTCGACATCGCTAGCAGTTTCGGCCGCGCTGACGATGGTCGCGGGATCGTCGAGATCGATTCGCAATGGGGCGATCTTGCGACCATAAGCGTCGACCAGCGGATCGGCCGCGTCGGGCTTGCGAACTGCCGCGTACACTTTTTTCACACCAGCAGCAATCAGCGTGTCGACAATCGTGCGGCCGATACCACGATTGGCACCAGTGACCAGAGCAACTTTGTCTTTAACAGCGAATGGCATCGTCGAACTCCTACAGCAGGTATGGGGGGCAATCGGCTACTCGATAGGTCCACTATTGTAGCCGGTTCGCCTGGTGTGCGGGCAGGGCCGGCTGCGAAGCGGGGACGTACGATGACTCACAAAACCTTCATAAATCAAGTTCCGGTTAAGAAAGTAGCACCCCATTGCAGCTCGTGTTAGAACAGCAGACATCGGGCACCAATCTACTTAGGAGAAAAGCGATGCTCCCTACCGACCAGGCGATCACTTCGGCAGCGAAACCAGAATCACTCACCCGTCGAGAAGCGTTAAAGCTGGGGACGGCAAGCGTTCCGCTGCTGGCACTGGCCTTGGCTGCCCGATCGCACGCAGCCCTGCAGAAGCTCGACCGCCCGGTGCGCATCGGCATGATTGCCGACCTGCATCAAGACGTCATGCACGACGGAGTGCAGCGGATCAGCGCGTTCGCCAATGCGATGCAAAAGCAAACGCTCGACGCGGTGCTGCAACTCGGCGACTTCGCCTACCCGGCCGAGAAGAACCGCGAGGTGATCGACCGGTTTAACGGCTCGCACAAGAAGCCGCTGCATGTGATTGGCAACCACGACACCGACTCGGGCCATACCAAAGCGGAGTGCCTGGAAGTGTGGGGCATGCCATCGCGGTACTACACGACCGACGTGGCCGGCGTGCAGCTGATCGTGCTCGACGGTAACGACTCCGGCTCGCCGACTTACAAAGGAGGATACCCCTCGTACATCGGCGAGGAGCAACTCGCCTGGCTCGAAAAACAGCTGGAGGAACTCGCGGGGCCAATCGTGGTGGTATCGCACCAACCGCTCGCGGGACCAGCCGCAGTGGACAACGCCGAGCAGGTGCAGCAACTGCTGAGCAAAGCGGCCGATAAGGTACTGCTGGCGATCAACGGGCACACGCACATCGACGCGATTCGCGAAGTCGAGCATGTTCGCTACCTGCACGTGAACTCGGCTTCGTACTACTGGATGGGGGGCGACTACAAGCACACCAGCTACCCGGCCGAGGTGCACGAGTCGCACCCGTACATCGAGTACACCTGCCCTTACCGCGAGGCGCTCTTTAGCACACTGGTGATCGATCCCGAGAGCCTGACGATCACGCTCGAAGGCAGCAAGAGCGAATGGGTCGGCAAGTCGCCGAACGAGATGGGTTTAAAGGAACAGAACGACCTTGATCTGACGAAGGAGGTTTCGCCAACCATCAGCCCGCGAAAGATCGAACGAAGTTAGCCCTCGCATAGATGCAGCTGCGCGAGCGCGACTACGCCAACTCGGCTTTCGCCTGCATCGCAGTGCGGCCATCGGGGCCTTGGGCGATTAGTTCAACCTCGTTGTCGTTCACGGTTCCGACCAGTCGCACGGGGGCTCCGTCGAACAGTGGGGCTTTGCCACGGAACGAGAACGCGGTGACAGGTCGCTCGGCGTGCTGCAGCACCAGCTCAAGCAGCATGGTTGCGGTGAGCTGCCCATGCACGACCAGCGCGGGATAGCCCTCTTCGCTGGTCACGTAATTGCGATCGTAATGGATGCGATGGGCGTTGAACGTCAGCGACGAGTAACGGAACAACAACCGAGTATCGGGCACGATGGTTTGCGACCAGGCAGCCGAGTCGAGCGGAGGCAACTCTGCAGGCTCCGGCAGCGAGATCGGAGCCCCCTGCTCGCGATAGACGATGTCTTGTTGTTCTTCGAGGCACAGCTCGCCGGCTTGGGTCAAGCGATGGTCGAGGGTGATGAACGCCAGCTGACCGCTGCTGCCCGACTTGTTGGTAATGTTGCTGATGGTGGTTTCGCGCTCGGCTGGCTGCCCCACGCACAGCGGGCGATGGAACTTGAGTCGCGCGCCAGCGAACATGCGCCTCGGAAGCGGAATCGGCGGCATGAAGCTCGCCTCGGTGCGGCGCGGATGACCATCGTCGCCAAGCTGGTTCTGCGGAGCAGTCGCCAGAAAGTAGAACCAATGCCAGAGCCGAGGCAACGCGTCGCCGGCGGCGAACGGTTGGTCGCGGTTCAGCAAGGTAGCCGACGCGGCGCGAGCCACGTTCGGACACAAGGAGTCTTCAACAGTTTGCGTACGGCCAATCCAATCGGCGTAGTCACTCATGGGTGCAAATCGGTTTCGCTAATCCTGGCGACCTTTGAATTCCTTGGTGCGTTTGACCGGTTGCAAGGTAACTAGCATGCCTAGCACAATCGCCAGAATCACCAGCCCCCAGGCAAGGCTGTTCTTGAGATCGGCGAGCAGCGGGTACACAAAGGTGGCCGAGGAGGTCGTCGCCAGGAACAGAGAATTAAGCATGGTCGGAAGGTCGCGTCATACAGAAAAAAGGAGCGTGAAACTCGACGTGAGTTCCACGCTCCCTATTGTACTTAACCGGAGGGCCGATTCCAATCGCTCGGCCAACCCGCTGGAATTAACCCGCTTTCGAGCTCGGCAGGTCGACATTCGCCCCGGCGTTGGGAGCGGTCATCGGCACCGAAACCTGCGTGTTTTGCGTACCACCCAAGGTGCAGTAGTTCGTGATCGACTCGACCACGCGGTCCTGCTCGGCGGTGGTCATTTCGGGGAACATCGGCAGCGACAGCACTTCCAGAGCGGCCAGCTCGGTGTGCGGCAGATCGCCGTTGGTATAGCCCAACGAGGCGAAGCACGGTTGCAGGTGCAGCGGAATCGGGTAGTAGATCGCCGATCCGACATTGTCGGCAGCGAGCGACTGTTGCAGTTCGTCCCGCTTGCCACCGGTGACCCGCACGGTGAACTGGTTCCACACGGTCGCGACCCCTTCGGCTACGGTCGGCAGCAGCAGCGAGTCGCTCAGGTGGCGATCGGTCAGCTCGCTCAGGTAACGCTCCGCATGCGCCCGGCGGGCAGCACACCAGTCGTCGAGGTGGCGAAGCTTCACGTTGAGCACGGCCGCCTGCATGGCGTCGAGCCGGCTGTTCGCACCGATCAGGTGGTGGTAGTAGCGTGGGTGCTGGCCATGGTTCCGCAACCGGCGAAGCACCTCGGCTTTTTCGTCGTCGTTGATGGTGATGATGCCACCGTCGCCGAACCCACCCAGGTTCTTGGTGGGATAGAAGCTAAAGGCACCGTAGTGACCAATCGCACCGACTTGGGTATCGCCGACCGACGAGCCGATCGCCTGGCATGCGTCTTCTATGACCACCAGATTGTGGTCGTCGGCAAGCTGCATCAGCGCAGCCATGTCGGCAGCCTGGCCAAACAGGTGGACTGGAATAATCGCCTTGGTGGCCGGCGTGATCTTCCGGGCGGCGTCCTCGGGATCGATATTGAACGAGTCGGGCAGGATGTCGACAAACACTGGAGTCGCACCGACTCGCGACACCGCACCGGCGGTCGCAAAGAAGGTAAAGCTCGGCAGCAGCACTTCGTCGCCAGGGCCGATGCCTTCGGCCATGAGCGGCAGCAACAACGCGTCGCTGCCCGAAGCACAGCCAATCGCGTGGTTGGTACCCACGTATTCGGCCAGGGCTTGCTCGAAATCGCGGCAAGCAGGGCCATTAATAAACGTGCCATTGCGAGTGACCTCGGCCAACGCGGCGTCGATCTCCTCCAGCAGCGGGGCATTCTGACGGTTCACATCCAACATGGGGACGGGCGTGCTAGCAGCGGCAGGCATCGGAATCTTCCTAAGGCGGAAAGAGTTGAAGTAATCTACGACCCACTTGATCGTGGGCGCGAAGATTAGGAGTTCCGCCGGGGAGGGTCAACGCCACTCAGTCGCAAACTAGGAAATGATGCTAGCACTCATTGAGCTGCCATGAACGTATCGCGGAGAAACGCAGCTGCCGACTCGTCCCATTTGTCGGCCGCGGCTTCGAAATCGACCTCCATCGCTCGAACGGTCGCGGGGGTTTCGACTCGGGCTTCGGCCTTCGAACCGCTGTGCAGCGGAATCTGGGCACTGGGTCCTTCGACCAGTTTGGCCTCGACATCGGTTTGTAACAGGTAATTCATCAACTCGGTCGCCTGCTCGGGGTGAGCCGAACCTTTAATCACAGCGAGGGTATTAGGAATGAACAAAGTGCCAACTTCCCCATCGCGTTGGTCGGGGTACACGATGGCGACCGGCGACCCGGCTTCGATCTCTACCATGGCGTCGTCGGTGTCGGTGAGCCCAAACGCTAGCTGGCCGGCCGCTACGCGGTGGGCGACATCGCGATTGCCCGAGAGGATCTGCGCGTTGGCTTTCACCTGGGTGAAGAACCGCTTGGCTTCTTCGTCGCCCCAGGCGTCGAACAGGCAAGCCGCGTGCGTGGCCGTCGATCCGGCTAATGGTTTGGCGATACCGCAGCGATCGCGCCAGAGCGGATCGATGATGGCCTTAATCGACTTGGGGTACCGGGCTTCGGCCAGCACGTTGGTGTTGACGATCAGCACCCGCGCCCGAGCGGCAAACCCTACCCACAACCCTTGCTTGCTGCGATAGACCGCGGGATAGAACTGAGCCTGATCGACCTCGACCGGCTCGAGGATGCCGAGCTTCGCCAGGCGCATGGTGTGCATGACTTCGTTATTCCAGAACAAATCGCAACGGGGCCGCTCGCGTTCGGCAATGATCGCCTCGGTGAGCCCGATGGTCTTGGTCGACTCGGTATCGGTCTTCGTAAGCACCTCGATTCCAGTCGTGGCCTGGTACTCGTCGAGAATCGGGTGCGAGAAAATGTCGTCGAGTGCGGTGTAGACCACCACCTGCTGGCCGGTGTCCGCAACCGGCGCCGGCTCGCTTTTAAAGCAGCCCGCTACGGCGGTGAGCATCGCACCTGCGAGTAGCGTATAACTGGCACCCTTTGCTAATCGTGCAACCGCCATGGTAGATTCTCCTGCATGCAATTGGTATGTCTTGGCACCACCGGCTTTCATCCTAACGCGCGACGTCAAACCGCGTCGTTCGTTATTCCTGAAGTCGGCGTGGTGCTCGACGCTGGTACGGGATTATTCCGCCTGGCCGACTATCTGGCGACCGACGGAGTGGATATTTTTTTGAGCCATGCCCATCTCGACCATGTCAGCGGGCTGACTTATTTGGTGGAGACTTTCGGCGTGGAAGCTCACGATCGGGTGACGATCCACGCCCGCAGCGAGGTACTCGACGCGGTGCGGAACCATCTGTTTGCACCGGCCATCTTCCCGGTGCCTCCAGGGTATCAGTTTGCGGAACTCGGCAAAAGCTGCGTGCTGCCTGCCAACAACGAAGGTAAAACCGGCACGCTCACCACGTTCCCACTAACGCACCCAGGCGGTTCCACCGGTATGCGGCTCGACTGGCCAGGGCACTCTTTAGCCTACGTCACAGATACGACTGCCAGCGACGAAGCCGACTACATCGATACCATCCGCGGGGCCGACTTGCTGGTACACGAGGCGAACTTCCCCGCTAGCTACGACCAAATGGCCGAACTCACCGGGCATAGCTGCCTAGACAAAGTTGTCGCAGTGGCTCAGGCCGCCGAAGTCGGCCGGCTCGTAATCACCCACGTCGACCCGCTGCTGACCAAAGAGGAAGACTTTGACCTCACCGCGTTCCGCAAGCAGCTAGCAAGCATCACGATCGCGGAAGATTTGGACGTGCAGGAGTTTTGAGGAAGCCTACACCACCAGACGGTAGGCCTCGACTGCTTTCTTGATCATCTCGGGCTCGGGCTTGGTGCGGATCGAGATATAGCCGACGATATTATTGCCTTCGAAGCAGGGGAACACGTTGGCTTTCACCCAATACAGCCGGCCGAGTCGCGAGCGGTTGGCCACGTAGCCTTGCCATAGGTTACCCGCTTCGATCACCGCCCATAGGTCGGCAAACGCGGCCTTCGGCATGTCGGGATGGCGGATCACGTTGTGAGGCTCGCCGACCAAGGTACCGGGTTCGTACTCGGCAACTTCGTAGAACGTGTTGTTCGCAAACGTGATACGGCCCTTCGTGTCGGTGGCCGAAATCAGGATGTCGTCCGACTTGAGCACGTACTCCGGCTCGACGCGAGAGAACCGCTCGGGAGCGCGGAATTCGCTCTTCTCTACCAACGGCAGCAAGCGTTCGAGCGGATTGACCAGGTTCTTGAACACGGTCTTGTCCATCAACTCGATCAAGTAGAAGAACGTGCGACCGATGGTGTCGATTTCTTTGACTTCGTTCTCCACCACACTGCTGGTGCAGTCGAGTTCGCGGAACAGCTCCAACGAAGACGATAAGCGGTGGCCAAACTGAGAGGTTTCGATACCAATGGTCGATGCACTTTGCCGGGCGACTTCCACCGCGGCGATGGAGTGCTCCATCTTTTTGACCGACTGCTCGACGCTTTCGGAGAGCGTGGTCACCGCTTCGGCGATGCGATCGAGGGTTTCTTGCACTTCCTGGTTGGTTTCTTTGGTGGTGTTCGCGAGCTCTTTCACTTCGCTGGCTACCACGGCAAAGCCGCGCCCCGCCTCGCCCGCTCGCGCGGCTTCGATGGTCGCGTTGAGCGACAGCAAGTGCGTTTGATCGGCAATTTCGTTCACCGACCGCACAAGACCGTCGATTTCCTGGAAGTGCTCTTCCAGCACCTTCATTCGTTCGCTGACCAGTTCCAGCTCGTCGGAGCTGCCTTTCGCTTCGCGAACCACGGTACCGATGCTGTTGTCGATATCTTTCACGCTCTGATCGACCACCTGCATCCGCTCGATGATCGAATCGAAGTCTGCAACGCTCTTGCGAATAGTCGCGATTTGCTGCCCAATGGTCCTGGCAGACGATTCGGCAACGCTCGAGAGCTTTTCGCCGGCCGCATGAACCAGCGTATTGCGGAGCCCTTCTTCGTCGAAGCCTTCCAACAGGCCCGGATACTGCGCTTTTATCTTCTTGAGTTCGGTTGCCAATTGAGGAGTGTCGAGTACCGTCATATTGGACTTCCATTCAGTTAAGAGTGCCTACCCCAGTGCGCGTCGCATAAGAGATTGCAACCGTCGCACTCGCAGCAACCATAGGACAGGGAATGCCTAAGTGACGAGAAAAACGTTTGAAATCGCGTAGGTGTGCGAAAACGGCACGCAACCTACCTGGAGTAACCCTGAGTAAACACTTCGGTGCGACCCGCAAAAACCACCTCCAGCATTTAGCACCAAAGACATAGGGGAACTTTGCCGATTGCGTAATCTATCGGCATCGCCGTTGGGATGCGCGGGGTTGCCGGTTACACGGGTAGTCGCTGTTACAAACGTTGTACGAATCGTACCACCATCAGTAGCCTTGATTGCCGGTATTCGGTAGTATCACCGTTGTCCAGGCGGTGACGAGCATCCGCGAAACGCCCCCTTTCTCCGCCACGATCCACCATCTGCCCCGAATCGCCATGAGTTCTCCCATCCGACTCGTCCTCGTTTTGCACAATCATCAACCCATCGGAAACTTCGATGGGGTTATGGAACAAGCCTACCAGGACAGCTATCTGCCGTTCCTGGAAGTGTTCGAGCCGTACGAATCCCTCCGTCTGGCGATCCACACCAGTGGCTCGCTGATCGAGTGGCTCGAGAAGGCCCACCCTGAGTATCTCGACCGCCTGGCCGCCTTGGTAGCCGCAGACCGGTTGGAGATCGTCGGCGGTGCATTCTTCGAGCCGATCCTCACGATGATTCCCCCCCGCGACCGCGTGGGACAGATCTCCAGCTACACCGAATGGCTCAACAACCGCCTGGGTGCCGACGTGCAAGGCATGTGGATGCCCGAGCGGGTGTGGGAGCAGTCGCTCACCAGCGATGTTGCGACCGCTGGCATTCGCTATACCATACTCGACGACTTCCATTTCAAGTGCGCCGGTTGGACCGAAGACCAACTGCACGGCTACTATCTGACCGAAAACAACGGTCAGCTGCTGTGCGTGTTCCCCGGTAGCGAGAAGATGCGTTACACGCTTCCGTTCGCGGAGCCTCAGGAAACGATCGACTACCTGCGTCATGTCGCTTCGATCCAGCCGAACGCGATCGTCACCTTCGGCGACGACGGCGAGAAGTTCGGCACCTGGCCCGACACCAAGGCTCACGTGTACGAGCATGGTTGGCTGCGTCGCTTCTTCGACACCTTGGTAGCCAACCAAGATTGGATTCACGTGACCACTCCGAGCGAAGCGATCAGCTCGGTTGCTCCGCTCGGCAAGATCTACATCCCCGAGTCGAGTTATCGCGAGATGACCGAGTGGGCGTTGCCGGCCGAGCAGCAGAACAACTACGAAGACACCCATCATCACCTCGAAGAGGTTGGCGAATGGGAAGGCATCAAGCCATTCGTGCGTGGTGGTTTCTGGCGCAACTTCAAAGCTCGCTATCCCGAAACCGATGAGATGTACAGCCGAATGCTCGAAATCAGCAATCGGCTCGAGTCGCTCATTCGCCAAGGACAACAAGGCAGCGACCTCGATCAAGCTCGCATCGAACTCTATCGCGGGCAGTGCAACTGCAGCTACTGGCACGGAGCCTTTGGCGGCGTCTACCTGCCACACCTGCGAAACGCGGTGTACAACCACCTGATCGCCGCTGAGAACCTGCTGGATCGCCACGAAGGCAACCTGCGCAGCGACCAGGAGTGGGGCAGCATCGACGCGGCCGACTACAACAGCGACGGTCGTCAGGAAGTTCGCCTGGCGAGCGATTCGCTCATCGCCTACGCAGCCCCGGCCGCTGGTGGGTCGTTGTACGAGCTCGATGTTCGCAACATTTGCCACAACCTGCTGGCCACCCTGGCCCGCCGCCCGGAAGCCTACCACCGCAAGGTGCTCGCAGGTCCCTCGGCCGCTGGTGGCGAAGTCGCCAGCATCCACGATCGCGTGGTGTTCAAGCAAGAAGGACTCGACAAAGAAGTTAGCGTGTACGACGACTACCTTCGCAAGAGCCTGATCGATCACTTCTACGATCTCGACGTCACGCTCGACGCGGTAGCCACCAACGAGTATCGCGAGCAAGGCGATTTCGTCGGCGGTGCCTACGAGGCGAAGCTTCGCCGTTCGGCGGAGAAGAACCAGGTGCTGCTCACCCGCGATGGTCATGTGGATGGCACGCCGATTCGCATCACCAAGGGCATTACCCTGGCCACCGGCGGTAGCGAACTCGAAATCGCCTACCTGCTCGAAGGATTGCCTAACGATCAGCCGCTGCACTTCGGCATCGAGCTGAACTTCGCTGGCTTGCCGGCCGGTGCCGACGATCGGTTCTTCCACACCGGCGATGGCAACTCGATGGGCGACCTCGGCCAGCGTCTCGACCTGATCGACGTGCAATCGTTGAACCTGACCGACAGCTGGCTGGGCATCGATTGCGGCCTGACCCTCGACCGCCCGACCTCGATCTGGACTCACCCGATTGCAACGGTCAGCCAGAGCGAAGGGGGTTTCGAATTGGTTCACCAGTCGGTCATGGTGCTGCCGCACTGGATGGTGCAAGCCGACGAGCAAGGCCGCTGGAGCGTGAAGCTCCGCCTGGCGATCGACACGTCGCTGGCCGAATCACGGATGAACGAAACCGCGTGTGCTGTTGCGGAGTAGCTGTAAGCGATCAGCAAGACAGCAGCCGACGAGCGACGCCTCGTTGGATCAAGCAGTAATAAAGACAAAAAGGGAGCCTCGCACACGCGGAGCTCCCTTTTTTGATTGTTGACGCTGGTTCCCGTTGGCGGCTATGATTGGAGTAGGAGAACCTTCGATGCAGATTCAACTTTCCGAACAAACCGCTGCCCTTGCCGCTCAGCAGGCCGAGCAATTTGGCTATGGGCAGGATGTATCTGCTTATATCGCTCACATCATTGCGACCAGCCAGACACCTCCTCCAGGTGTCCCCTCTCCTCGCTCAAAGGAAGAACTCGACGCACTCCTCGAAGCAGGAATCGCAAGCGGCGTGGCCGATGGCGACTGGAAAGATTTCATGGACGGACTTCGATCGCAAGTTGAAGCGAAGACCCGTTGAGTAGTCCGGTGCCTCGACTCCCTCTCCAACAGACTCGACAAGCACAAGAAGACATCACAAACATTGTGCTGCATATTGCCTCGGATAATCTCACCGCGGCATTAGCCATGCAAAACGCCCTCGGCGAGACCCTCTCTCAAATCGAAAGATCTCCCTACCTGGGCGAGCAGTACGATCATCCGAAGCTGCACAACGTTCGTCGAGTACTTGTGAATCGCTACAGCAATTACTCACTCTACTACCAGGTAAACGAGTCAAGCATTCTAGTCATTCGTGCGATTCACAACGCACGTCAAATAGACTCGGCCCTCGCTACCCCTCCCTAGGTCTGCCAATCAATTCAGAAGGCAATATCGAGTGCCATGCCTGAACCAACCGTTTCTCCTCGGACAAGCACTCGTGCTTCCGTATCGCCCGCCTGGTGCTGTGGGCTATGGTGGTGATTGCGATGTTCTATGGCCGGGACAACAATAGCAAGATTCAAAGTGCAGCGACGAATACCATGCCGTAAACCTTGCTAACCCATTCACGACCATCATGTCCGAATACGAACTTCCCCCACCAAACGTCATGCACCGGCCGGCTCGTGGCCCACGGTTTTCCACTCTGAGCCTGCTCCTACTGCTCACTATCACATCGCTGGTGCTGGCCGCCTACTTCAGCCTGGGGCGACTGTTCGGCATGAGCACCCGAGATATCTTAGACTCGGGAATAGGGCAATTCCTGTACTACATACCGGCGCTCCTGGTCTGGACGATCGGGCTGGTGCTCGCAATCAGTCGTCGACACGAAGATCGCCAGCGTTCAACACTGCTGATCCTTGCCTTCGGTGGGCTGATTGCCACCGCACTGGCGGTCCACCTCGCTCAGATGATCATGATCTTCTACGTCTCGAATCAAGGCGCTGGTTCGTTAAGCTTCTACTTTATGATACTGAGCGCCTGCAGTGTGCTACTGAATGCCCTGTGGTGGATCCTGATTTTGGTGGCTCTGTTCGGCGGCAGTCGGCCACCCGAGTTGCCACCGGTACGACGCTCGATGCCGGAGCCAGACGACACTTACTTCGACGACATCAACTGATCGACCACCTCGGCGACTCCACCTTGATGGCCGAAGCCCACCTCGCCCAGCAGCGGCACGCGAAGGTGTTCGCGAAGTTCGGCCGCGTTCGAGTTCAGGCTTTCGTCGTTGTCGACCTCGGCGGCTTGATTCAGTACCACGCCGGCTACGTCGAGCCCATCGCCAAACACACTGGCGGTGATCACTGTTTGTAGCGTGTCGTTTATCACACCCAGGCGATTGGCCGCGACCACGATCAGCGGCAAGCCCAGGTCGGCTGCCAGGTCGGCGTTGTAGTCGTCGTCGGAAACGGGAGACATCAGCCCCCCTGCCCCTTCGACCAGCACGATGTCGCAAGCGTCGAGCCAGGGTTCGATTCCGGTACGCAGCAACTCCGCGTCGACCTGTGTCCCTTCCATCCTGGCGGCGATGTTCGGAGCCACGGCTGCCTTGAACCTTTGCGGGCAGGCCTGCTGTAGCGTGAGTGGTTCGCCGGCCGCCTGCCAGAGCGCGAGGGCGTCGGTCGCTACGAGTTCGCCGGGAGCAAGCCCCCACTCTCCCTCGCCCGGCAAGCAATCGCTGGCCACCGGCTTGTAAACGCCGATTCGGATGCCACGACGAGCCATTTCGCCGGCGATCAACGCGCCGACGTACGTTTTGCCAACTTCGGTACCGGTACCGGTGATAAAGAAACCACGCATGACAACTGGGGACGTTGGAGAGAGGAAAGGGAAAGGCGAGTCGCTACTGTCAACTTAGTTTCCCGCGCCCGCTTCTGTAATCCCCCTTCGCTACACCCCCAAAAACTCTTCGGCGAGTTCCTGTAGCGGGGCGCGATCGAACCGCATACCGGTCCATAGCTCGAGCGCTAAGGCGGTTTCGCGAGCGAACAGTTCGACCCCGTCGATGATGGTGGCTCCCTGCTCGGTGGCAAACTTCAGCAGTCCCGTAGGTGAACCACGCAGCCGAGTGTCGACGATGGTCAGCGTGCCGCTCGTGGCCGACGTATCGATCAGCGGGCGGTCGACCACCTCGTCGCTGTCGGGAGCGAACACCATGACGTTAGCCGTCGCCGGGGCGTGCACGACGTTGTCGTCCATCGGCACCATCTCGTAAACCGTGTTGGTGTCGACCGACAGCAGCTCTTTCATCGACTCGATAGCGGTGATGTCGTCGCCGGCCAAGAAGACTTGCTGCGCTCCGCCATCGCCGGCAGCCGCGGCCACGGTGCGAGCAACGCGGCCATCGCCGACCACCAGCACCGACAGCTCCGAAAGATCGCCGAGCGACTCGACGAAAGCGGCTCCGTACAAATTGTCGCCGAGCAACTTTCCTTCGCTCCGCACCAGGCAATCGACCGAGCCCGCCCGCTCCGCGCGAGGCGTCAGCATGTCGAGTAACTCGACTGCCGGGCCACGGTACTCGGCCGATAGCAGCACGCCGCGAAAGCCCAGCACGTCGAGGCCATCGAGCGCCCGGGCGAGTTCGGTATCGGCGGCTTCGAACGACAGGAACCGCCATTCGAGTTCGGCCTGCGTGAGCGCCTGTTCCACCATGTAATGCGTGGGATTGCCGGCAGCACTCGCGGCGAGAAACGCACAATGTTCAAGCAGGGTATCGGACACGGATGAGGGTCTGCGGTCGGAGGAGCCAAGGCCAGAAACACTGCAAAACAGGCTTCTGCGTGGGCGAGGTACGCCTCGCCGGGAAAATCACCTAAACTATTCTGACTTGTTCCCCGCTCGGCTGCAACGCCGAGAATTGCCAGCATCGATTCCGCGAGTAGTAGCCGCATTCATGGACGAATCGCCCCGACCGCCGATGGCCGCTCCCGCCGCCCCGCCACCCACAGCCGCCACCGCTTGGCGATTGGGCCCCGTTACCTGGCTGATGGTGCTCGCCTTCGCGGGGGTCGATCTGGCCATCTGCAGCCTGGGGGATGCTATCAGCGGTGACCTTGAGTTCCTGGTCTTCCTAGGCTTCACTTACGGACAAGCAGCGGCTGCGATGATCTGGCTGTTTTCCGATCGCATCCAACGACGGGGACTCACCCTGTTGCTGGCAGAAGTGATTTCGTTGGCCATCAGCACGGGGCTGACGATCTGGAGCTATGGGATCAATCGTTGGGATAAATGGATTGGTGTGACACTGATAGTGATGACCTACACCCACTTGGTGTTGGGATTCATGCTGTTGGGACATCTGGTGCGACACCTATTGCGGCAAAGGTGGCCGAGCCAACAACCGCTTTGGTTCCCTCAATTCCGCATGATCCATTTGCTATTCGCGATGGTCGCCACGGCAACAATCGCTACCTCGCTCCGTTTTGCAAGTGAAGATGACTTGTCAGAACTACTGGACTGGCGAACCTACCTGATCTACTCGTTGTTTGCCCTGGCCGCAGCCTCAGGAGGTATCCTGCTGCTCAATCATCCGCTGCGACTCTGGCGACTCGGGGCGTTTGCCACCAGCACGCTACTTATTTCCTTTGTCGCCTGCTGGCTGTCGGCCGATAGCGACTTGCATTTGTTTTTCATGTCACAGTCGCTCACCGTAGCTGTTGCCTTGCTGATCCCGCGGGTTGATCGCTACCGCATTCACGTTCTGGTGGAACCACCGGACGAGCAAGCGGAATCGAGGGAGACACCCGAGGAGTGACGAGCAAGTCGATCGAGGACGAACACGGACGCGTGGCGGTTACCCAAACAAGAAGCTGCATGGATAGTTGCCAGCCTGCTGTCTGCGAGTCATATTCGCATGCATGGACGAACCATCTCATCAGTCTGCCGATGCGTCAGCAAAGCTCACCAAAGGCCAGATCGGCCCAATGACGAGGGCGATGGTGCTCATTCTTGCCATCGTTGATCTGGCGATATTCTTGGCAAACGATGGCCCGATAGCAGACTCTCGGTACTTGTTGATTATGGGGTTCGCCTACGGACAATCAGCAGCTGCTGGGCTTTGGGTGTTTTCCGATCAGAACCACCGCAAAGGACTCACCATCGTACTGGCAGAAGTCGTTCTGCTAGTAAACGGCTCCATGATTTCTACGATAGACGGTAGCAACCGTTGGGAAGAGTACTTCACCACGCTACTGCAAATATTAGTGTATTCCCACTTGGCAATTGGATTCATGATACTGGATCACGTGCTGCGATGTCTCCTTGATCGTTGTCGGCCCATGGAGCAACCACTTTGGTTCTTCCGATTCCGTATGCTCCACTTGCTAGTGGCAATGTTTGCAACTGCGGCGATCGCTATGCTCCTTCGCTTTACACCAGGTGACTATTTCGAGTACCTGATCAAAGGAAAAACACTCATCGCCCAAGCATTGGCTGCTCTACTGCCGACTGCAGCAGGCATTCTGCTGCTAAACAGTCCGGTCCAGCGGTGGCGAATCGGATTATTCATCGCCATCATGCTGCTCATTTCGCTGACTCTCAACTGGCTGATTGACGCTGAAGAACTATATGGGTTCCTATTATCGAATGCGTGCACCATTGCAGCCATATTGCTGATCCCGAGGCTTGACCGATACAAGTTCTTGAACGAGCACCCACCGCGTGGCGGTCCGGCTTAATCAGGGGGCTCGGTGGCTTCCATGAAATAACGGTTCAGTGGATAGTTGCCAGCCTGCTGTCCGCGAGTCATATTCGCATGTATGGACGAACCATCTCATCAGCCTGCCGATGCGTCAGCAAAGCTTACTAAGGGCCAGATCGGACCAATGACAAGGGTGATGTTGCTCATTCTTGCCATCGTTGATCTCTTGTTGTTTCTGATCGGTGGCGAACTCGATGGAAGGTTTGCGCTCTATCTGGTCTTGGGATTCGCCTACGGACAAGCGGCGACGGCTGCGATTTGGGTATTCTTTGACCGCAATCACCGCCGGGGGCTCACCTTGCTGCTAATGGAAGTAGTTGCGTTGGCTATCGGCTCAGTTGTTTCAAGAATTGACTATGGAGAACTTTGGATCGAGCACTTCATTACACTGCTCCGCCTTTTGCTGTATACCCACCTGATGCTGGGATTCATGCTACTGGGGCACCTGCTCCGCCATCTCCTCCGTCGCTGGCAGATAAAGGAGCAACCGCTGTGGTTCCCCCAATTCCGGATGGTTCACCTGTTGATCGCCATGTTGGCTACTGCAGTGCTCGCCAGCTTGCTTCGCATTACAGGCAACTACTTTTTGGAAGAACTATTCACCTCGCAAACGATTCTTGCCTACTCTTTGCTTGCTCTACTGGGAGCAGCGGGAGGAACCTTGCTTCTCAACAGTCCGCTACGGCTTTGGCGACTCGGTCTATTTGCTGCACTCACCATCCTGGCTTACTATCTGTTTGACTGGTTTATATTCCCTGAAAAGATGCACGTGTTCTTAACCGCGAATACTTGCACCATTGCAGCCATCCTGCTGATCCCCCGGCTTGACCGTTACCAGCTCTTGGACGGACATGCACCGCGCGGCGGTCCGGCTGAGGAAGTGCTGAGCGACGAGAATCTCGGCTAATAGAATCGCCTTGCTTTTACCGAATCAGCCCACGTTCTCCGACCCTGCGGGCTTTGATGCGAACGTAGGGGGCGATGTACTGCGCGCGGTGGGCAAACGTGCCCCGCTCGGCGTCGGCCTCGGCGTGAGCTGGTTCGATGAGATCTTCCACCACGAACCCTGCGCGGCAGAGCCCGCCGATCAGCTGTTCCCAGCGATGCAGGTATTCGGTAGCGCCGACTTCGCGGAGCCGCGATGGCTCGGTGGCCGGCGGCAGCGGCGCGGTGCGATAGTAGGTTTCGTCGATCACGTAGCCAGCCGACGACGGTTTGGCTGCCACCTGCAGGCTAGCCGGTGTCTTGTGCTGGCTCACGTACAGCCCGCCCCCTTGGAGCAAACGGGCGACCTGGCGGTAGACGACCACCACGTCGGGCACGTAGCAACTGCTGACCGGCTGCAGCACCAAGTCGAAATCGCCAGCGGCGAACATCGACAGGTCGGTCATCGTCCCTTCGACGATACGTAGCTTGAGCTTACGCTCGCGGGCGACTGCGGCATCTTGCGCAAGCATTTCGCGGCTAATGTCGAGCACCGTGACGTCGGCACCTGCGGCAGCATAAAGGGCGCTCTGCCGGCCACCTCCTGCGGCCAGACAAAGCACCCGCCATCCCTGGATCGATTCGCCCAGCCAACCCAGCGGGTCGACCGTGCGGAGCGGGTTCGCAAAATCGCGATCGGTCGCCGGGCGAGCCAGCGGGGCCCGCCCTTGAACCATCTTGTCCCACGCGCGGGCGTTCTTCGATTCGAATGTATCCACGAGTACCTATCCGTTGCATTCAGGTCTTCGACAAGCGAAGCGTGTGCGTGACAAAAACGTCACTGGCATTTTAGCGCTGTCTTCTCGGAAGCAACCTGTTCGCTCGTAGAAGTTTTCGGATTGCGATAGGGGCAGTGCCGACAGCCGCTGCCGCAGCACGTGCCCCGTCGCAAAAGGTACTCGGCTGTAAACACCAAGCGACCATTCTCGATTGTATAGTCGCGAGATGTCGTTTCCGTACGTTGCTCTGGCACTACTTAGCCTCGCTTTGCCAAACGGCCACCTGCCACCAAGGCGATGCCCAGCAGTGCTAGCAGCGTGGTCGAAGGTTCTGGCACGGTGTTGATGGCACCTACCGCGTCGAGATCCAAACCGCCGGAACCAGTGGTCACCCAGGCGTCGAAGATCGGGTTGCCAAGCGAGTCGACGAAGTCGCCGCTCCCGGGGATATCGACCAGACGTACGTATTGAATCGCCGACAGATCGACCGCACCGCTCACCACTTCAGCCATGCCGCTCAGCTCTGCCAAGTCGAAGGGAGTGCCTATGCCAGTGGGATGCACGCCTGCCAGGTTGTAGATGTTCGTGGTATCGGCTCCCGCGTAGGCGCGACCGAAGTTAGCGACCAGATCGTCCTCGGTGTTGAGCGAGACCGAAGGGAACCGCACGAAGTCGGTGCCGTTGCTGGAGACTTCCACGTAAGCCAACTCGGCGAAGATCACTGGATCGGTATAAAACTGGCTCGCGTTTTCGAACACTGCCAGGTCGGGGCCGGCCAAGTCGGAAATCAGCGTGTCGAACTTCACGGTCAGGGTGCCGGGAAGATCGCCCGCGGCAATCTGAGCGGCATCGAGATCGCCCAGCGACACGATTCCACCATCGTTGGCAGCCAAGGCATGGGATGCATCGGCGTAAGCGGCATCGACTCCGGCTGTGGGGGAGTAATCAACCACCGAAGTCGCCCAGGCGGAAATCTGTCCGGGAAGCACTTGATGCGAAGTGTCGCTGAACGACGGGTAAGGCCCCGCCACCACGGCACTCGCGGTAACACCCAGCAGCAAGCTAGCTGCCAGGCCAGAAATCACTCGGTTTGCAAACATCATTAGAACTACCTCATCAGTGAGTGAATAAAGCCCGAACCACAAACGTCAGGCCCAGTAAATAAAAACAAACCGCTGCTGCCGAAGGCTCGGGCACCGCGTGGCCAAGTGCGATGTTGCCCGCTGCCGAAGCAGCCGCGAATTGCAGTTTCCAAAGTTCGTAATCGTCGAAGTCGACGACTCCGTCGAGATTGCCATCGGCGCCGGAGCCCACCCAATCGACGGTGCTGCCGAGGCTGTCGCGCCAGAGGGTGTAGTCGGCGAGATTCACCAGACCATCGCGGTTGTAGTCGCCGGCCGGCAAATCGAAGCGAAGCGTTATATCGTCTAACGCAAACGTGGCGGGCGTGTTCATGCCGAACAGCCCTACGTCAGACGACGCAAGGTTAAAGTGCACTCGACGGGCACCCTCGAGAGCGGAGAGATCCCACTCGGTCCAGTCGGCAACGATGTAGTCTTCGCCCGCGTCGGTCGAGCGGAAGTCGGCCAAGTAGAAGTCGACCGACCCATCGAGCGGGGTGCCGGAAGCATCGGTTCCGTAGGCCGTGATTCGCAGCCAATCGGGGTCGGTGCCGAACTCGCCGCCAAAGGCTTTCGCAAACGAGTCGCCATCGCGCATCGACAGCGCTGCGTACGTGGTGTTGGTGATCCAAGTGCTCTCGATCGTGCTGCCGTACGGGAGTTCGAGCGTCGGAAGCGCGAACAAGTGTGCTTGGTTGCTCGGATCGAAAGGCTCGTCGGAGTCGAACGTCTCGTCGAGATCCCAATGCCCAAAACCGACCGCGTAGGTATCGTCAGTGGTGCCATGTCCGCTGCCGGCGCAAGCGCTGAATTGGTTGGTGAAGCCGGCCGTGGTGGTGTCCGTTTCGTTCGAGTAGGAAAAGCCCCGCCAGCTTCCGTAGGTTTGCTCGTAGATATTGGTGAACTGCAATCCATGGCTGGCAAACGTGCCTACCACTTCGGGGCCGTATTCTCCTTCGACGGTTTCGCCTTGTTCAGCAGGTCCGTTCCAATGTGACTCGGGCGCGTCGAGCAGCCCCGCGAAGTCGACCGTTACGGTCTCGGCCGAAGCACTCGCGAGCAACCAGCCGATGCAGCAGCACCAGCAGGTGAGTATTGTTGTTTGGCGAATCGCGATAGAAGATATTGCGTGCATGCTCAGTCCTCACTCGCTCGTGAACAGTAAGCAGCCAGCAATCGGTCGTCCATCTCTTCGGGGAAGAACTTCCCCCCCCCGTCGGCCAGCAAGACTTGCGCGCCGCCTGGGTGATAGCTGCTTAGCTCCTGCCCGAAGTCGGTGAAGTCGGCATCCTCCGAACCACTACGGGTGTTGATGGGGGCCGATTGATCGAACAGGTTGCGGACGCCGATCCAGATGCCGTGAATCCCCTCGGGGGCTTCGCCGAGCAACATCGTGTGCGAGGTGCCATCGGTGATTTCGACGATGGAGATTTCGCGTTCGAAGATCATCGTCCCTCGTTCTGGATTATTGGTTGCCTTAGCCGATCGCAGCCCGCGCTCGCCTTGCATGCCACCATAGCAGGTCGGCCCGTAGCGATTTGGCGAACTCGACGACAGATCGGCCGAGCCCCGTAGCTCGCGTACGTGCGGCTTGCTCGGGCAGAGCAGCATGTCGATCACCCTGCTGCCGGCCGGCAGATTGCTGTCGGAAGTGTAAGGCTCGGTGTGGTCGATCAGGTCGGCGAGCGGCTGTTCTTCGAGCCATGGCAGCAGCTCGGTGGTCCAGCTTACTTGGGCTTTCTTAGGGCTGCCGCCGCCACGGGGGAAATGCCCCTTGGTGTCGTGAAAGCCGTGCATGGCAATGCCGAGCTGGCGGAGGTTGTTCTTGCACGCGGCGCGGTTCGACGCTTCGCGAGCCGCTTGCACGGCTGGCAGCAGCAGCGCAATCAGCACGCCGATGATGGCAATCACCACCAGCAATTCAACCAATGTAAAGCCCGCGTACCGAGGCATGACCTTTGAGCGAACGTAAGCTCCGCGCGCATTGCCACCGGAACAAGGTCCGATGCAAAGAGCACGTGCCACGGGCGCTTTCCTAACGATTGTTACGCAGCGACTGTCCCTCGCAGTCGGTTCTGCATACTTCGCGGTGGTAGGTCTTCTGACTCCCGAGCTTTCCAAGTCACGCCTTCTCGCCCGCGTATTTTCGGGCAATGGCAAAAAGAAACGACTTGCGAAATGTTACTCGGTCACAGCGGCGGGGCCGTCCCGGAATTGCACCGGAGTTCCCTGTACGTCGATCGGCCAAGCCTTCGGCACGATCGACCACCATCGCAACACCTGCGAGTCTACTCCCGTGGTTGGATCGCGTCAATTGGGTAAACCCGACGCCCAACGCATCATTGGCAAAGAATGGGTTTACCGCTTGGATTGGAGTGAGAAACGAATCACGATTCGCCTACTCCGAAACCGGCCGCCTCGACGATCTCTTGAATCCGCTCGCGACTCACCTCGCCGGCAACCACCGCTTGTGGCGGTTCGAGCGTGACGCGGGCTTGCTGGACCTCGGGGTCTCTATTGAGACTCGACTCCACTTTGTTCACGCAGTTCTGGCACGACAGGCCCACCAGCGGAACCGTGGTGGTCGTTGCATCCATATCGCTAGCGATGGGACGGCTGCTTAGCAACTTGCGATTCAGGTCGGTCACCGCAAACCAGACGATCAAGAGCAACAGCACAACAGCGCTTGTCACGTTCCACCAGGTGGCCGGGTGCTCGTGCAGGTGTTCGGTCATGCTGCTGGCGCTAAGCACCTGATCGAACAACAATCCCGCGGCCATGCTACCGACGACAATGGTCGACAAGTAGACGGTCAGCCCGCGACCGCCGAGGGTCCGCTTCACCGCGCCGATCGTCGCCGCGTTGGTCGCAGGGCCGGCCATGAGGAATACCAGCGCCGCTCCAGGGGGCAAACCACCCGCTACCAGCGCGGCAGCAATTGGCACCGACGCGGTCGCACAGACGTACAGCGGCAACGACACCACCAACGCAAACGCCATGGCAGCCAGCCCTCCATACGCTGCCAGTCCCGTGAGCACCGAGTTGGGGACCAACGTCGAGATGGCAGCCGACAGCAGTACGCCAACGACTAACCACCCCCAGATCGATTGCAGTATTTCGAGTGCGTGCTCGACCAAGTCGCGCCAGCCGCGATGCTTCGCGCCGGCCGCCGAGTTAGGACGGGTAACAGGCAACTCGTTGGACTTGGGCTCTACCGCGTCGGTTACCCAGCCGCCGATCAGCCCGGTAACGAGCGCGGCCACGACTTTGAACAAGGCAAATGGCCAGCCAAGCATGGCCCCGCTCACGAGAATCGAGTCGACGCCGGTCTGCGGAGTGGAAATGAGAAAACCGACCGTCGCCCCGCGACTGGCTTGCTGCTCGCGGAGACTCACCGCGACGGGAATCACACCGCACGAACAAAGCGGCAAAGGCACCCCGAGCGCTACCGCCTTGGCCACCCCGGCCCGCCCCGAAAGTTGGCGCCGCACAAAGTCGCGCGGCAACAACACGTGCATCAACCCCGCAACGAAGGCTCCGAGCAAGAGCCAGGGAGCAAGTTCGAGCGTCGTATGCCAAGCGGCTTGGAAGAATGGAAGCATGGGGGGGAAGATTTCTGACTGTTAGAACTCGACTCTTAGTACCTTACCCAACTGACAGTTATTGATCGTCTCTGCAATTTTGTCTACGTGCTTCGATAGTGTGGGCCAGGCGGTAGTGGGCAGGACGATGATGGCCAGCTGCAGGATCGCTATCTTTTGTTGATGCTCAAGATTCTGATCGGTGGTTACCATCACCTCAAACTCTTGTGCTACCGCGGCAGCCAGCAGCTCACCATTTTTCAGCGTGGACCAACCAAGCTCATAAGCGGTGACCACTTGATGGTCTAGTAGACTTTTGCGAAGAGGAACAGGAACCCCTTGATCAAAGAGGATCTTCATGGTCATCCCGCATGTGCTGTGGATGCTTCGCAGTCTAGCACCGCCCGCACCTGAGAAAGAGTGACACCGGGAAACCACTCGATAAACTGCTCGATTGTCGCTCCATCTCGCAAGTTTTCAAACAGCGCCGCTACAGGCACCCGAGTTCCTCGGAACACCCACTCGCCAGACACAAGGCCTGTCTGCTGTTCGACTTCCGCTAATGTTCGCCAATCGGGCATCGGAAAGGTCCTACATTTAGAAGGATAAATCAACTACCTCTATTCTATGGATACTATAGGCAAGCTGTCGAGCAGCGACGAAGCTTGCCCATTACGACTCCGCTCCATCCTGCTGGAAACTTTCCCCGGTTAACGCCGAATCAACAGCAAACACTGGCACCTCGAATTCGAAGTTCGCATTCGGGCCGGGCAGGTTGGCGGTTACCTTCAGCACCCATCGCACGGGATTCCTGGCATGAGGATCGCTCGGCTCGACGTCTGGCGGCAGTTCGAACACTACCGGCACCGCGGTCTCTTCGAAGTTATTGTCGTCGAGCGTTTGATCGATGGTTTGCTTTTGTTCCCACAGCGTGAGATGGGTTGTGTTCTTTCCACGCCGAACGCGACGAGAGCACCGCAGTTGCATGTGAAATCCCTCTGTGGGTCGCACAACTCCCGGTAACAGCAAGACGCCTGCCAGTTTGTCGCCGATCACCCCAGGCACGCGGGCGAGGCGGAACGAGGCCTCGGGGAATCGTCGCCAGCGAAAGAAGCAAATGACCGTGTAGCCTACCTGCGCGATACTTCCCATCGCGAACAACGACAGAAAGATCCAGACCACGGTCGATGGCTGGCGGTTGTCCTGCAGCTTCGCGTAGATGGCGACCCAGCAAATCAGGTTCATGATGACTGCCAGCACCAACATCGCGAAGAATTGCCAGAAGCCGGAGACCACCACGCGGCCATCGGCCCAATCGCTTCGCCAGAGCCATGGCTCGTTGGGCGCGCGACTGGCGATGAGTGCCTCTTGCTTGACCTTCCGACTGTTGAACCAGACCATAAGGATGCCGCCGATGCCGATCACTCCGAAGATACCCCCCAAGCCGGCCTTGAAGGCGACCATCTCCAATCGCAGATCGCGAAGCAGCACCGCACGACTGGGATCACTGGGGTTCACGTAAGCAGTCACGGTCTTCCCCGCCTGCTTAGCTTGCTTTAACTCTTTGTAATGTCGACGCTGGTAGTCGCCGATGTTGTCGGCCATTTCGTCGATGGCAATCCGCGTGCTTTGGTATTGGTGACCGTCGAACGTGTACTCGTACTCGCCACGGATGCGAGTCGACTCGTCGCTCTGCTGCAAGTCCAACGACAACAAGGTCGCAGGGGTCGCTTCCCACGACTGCATCAGTTGCCAATCCCACAAGGTCCATAGGGCCAGCACAATCATCACGACCCCAGCCCCGCCAAACGGAAGCAGAAACAGGAAAGCGCAGCCGGCGCCTTTGTTGGAGGGGAAAGTGGTTTTTGCAGGCATGGTCAGACAGGGAAAAAACCGCGGCGGATCGGGAATTTCCCCAAGTATAGGTTTCTATCTTAAAACCTTACTAGCTCAGTCGCCAGGCGAGCGATAGGGATTCTCCTCACTGGTAACCACCTTTGCACCAGTGGGCTCTACAGCCGTGATTTTTGGCGAGCGGAAGAAGCAGACCGCGACGATGTAGACCCCCAGCGCGAAGCCAGTGGAGAGAAGGGATAGGATCTCCTTCTCTATGCCGCAGTCGCCGTGAATCGCACTCACGGTCCAGGCGGGATGTACCAGCAGCAAGGCGACGAAGATTCCGCTTGCCAGCTTCTTAACGCCCGAGCGAACAGACCGTCCGGCGATGGCGAGCAGCAGCATGGCATCAACCGCAAAACAGTACCAACCAATCGTAGTGGCCAAAGCCATCGCGGCCGGTGCCCCTTCGCCGCTACAAGCGAGTAGTATCTCGTCCATCGCTTCGTCCCCTGCGACCAATCTTACTCGACCTGCAGATCGAGTTCGAAGCTCTTTCTGGTGTCGTTCACCAACTGCTTGGCGATCACCCGATTCAGCGGGGCGAGCGTGCTGAAGTGGTCGTGCCTTTCGACTGGCACGAATTTGATGAGTGGGTTCTCGCTGGCTTCTTCCATGGTCTTCAAGCAATCGACGTTCGAACGCCCTTCGGCTCCTTCGATCACGTACGTGGGATTCTTGATGCAATGCAACCAGCAGATCGGCGCCCGCATGGTCGCTTCGTCGAGATCGTCGAAGTCGAATGCCAACGAGTCGGGACCATAGCCCCGCACGTCGTCGATTGGCCCAAAAGCAATCACCCCGCGGTACTCGTCGCACGCGGCCGCGACCAACAAAGCCAGGGTACCGCCGGTGCTGTGTCCTCCCAGATAGACGCGGTCGGTATCCACGTAGTCGAGGGTCTTAAGCCACTTGGTGGCCGCGATCACGTCGTCGACTTCGCCATAAACGGTTTCAACATAGCCGGGATTCTCGTTGCCGCCGCGCAGCGAAGGGTACATCATCACCATCCCCTCCTGCGATACTGCATGGCCGACTGATCGTTCGAAGGCTCGCTGGGATACCAAGCATTTGCACCAATGCTGTTGCTGAATCCCCCCGTTAACCAAATGATGGCTGGGTGCTTCTTGCCATCTTCAAAGTCGGGCGTCACGTAAGCGGCCATCTTGCCCAGCGGGCTGGGATAGCTTACCACGTCGAACACCCCCTCCGGTGGCTGATCCACCGGCTCGTCGATCTTGACCTCTTGGATCAATTGGGTGGTGAAGTGCTTGCGAGCTTCGACGAAAGCATTCTGCCGCATCGCGTTGCGCCGCTTCGCTACGACGTCGACGCTTTTCTGCTGAGGCTCACTCTGACCACACCCAGCGCAAATTGCAAGCAAGGTCAGTAGTACCACGTTTTTGAACCGAGCCATTCCTCTATCCCTTGATTGGAATCTTCGAACAAAAAAGCCCCCGCCTGGCTTTCGCTCGGGCGGGGGCTCTGGGTCGTATTCTACTGGCCGAAGGCACTCTCGTGCGGAGTCCTTCGGTTGCTGAATCGTCGCAAGATTAGTCCAGGAACCCGAGCAGTTCGGCACTGCGGCTGGGTTGCTGAAGCTTGCGGACCGCTTTGGCTTCGATCTGGCGGATACGCTCGCGGGTCACTTTGAAGATGTGGCCGACTTCTTCGAGCGTGTAGCTGTAGCCATCGCCGAGGCCGTAGCGAAGCTTGATGATTTCGCGTTCGCGGTAGCTGAGGGTCTTGAGCACCTCGGTAATGCGATTGCGAAGCATCTCTTGAGCGGCACCAATCGCGGGACTTTCGGCTCCGCCGTCGGGCAGCAAGTCGCCGAAGTGGCTGTCCTCGCTATTGCCCACGGGGCGGTCGAGGCTAATCGGGTAGCGGCTCATGGCCAACACCCGGCGAGCTTCTTCCACGGTGCAATCTGCAGCCCGTGCGGTTTCTTCGAGCGTCGGCTCGCGGCCCAACCGCTGCAGCAACATCCGCGACACGTTGCGGACGCGGCTCATCGTTTCGACCATGTGCACAGGGATACGAATCGTGCGGCTTTGGTCGGCTACGGCGCGAGTGATCGCCTGACGAATCCACCACGTGGCGTACGTACAGAACTTGAAGCCACGGCGGTATTCGAACTTGTCGACCGCCCGCATCAGGCCGGCGTTGCCTTCCTGAATGAGATCGAGGAACGACAGACCGCGGTTGCGGTACTTCTTGGCGATCGACACCACCAAACGCAAGTTACCTTCCGAAAGACCACGCTTGGCCTTCTGGTAGCGAGCGTAGACTTCGCGAAGGTCGTTTACCCGGTGGCGAAGGCTCGTGGGGGTTTCTTGCAGCGTGCGAAGAATGTTACGGAACTCGGTGACCAGCGGCTTGCGATCCTCCGGCGAGCGGCGATCTTTCTTCATCTGGGCGATTTCCGCCTGCAGCTGATCGACCCGCTCGCTGAATTGAGCCAGGGTATCGATCATCGGCTCGATGCGTTGGGTACGCAGGCCGAGTTCCTCAACCAACCGCACCGCACGACAACGACGGCGGCTCAAACGCTTCCAAGCCGCACGACGTTCGGTCATTTTGTACGACTTGCTGGTGGCCACGCGATAATCATCCACGTTCTGCTCCAGCAGGGTTTCGAGCGTCCGCAGGTTGTGCGGCATGCGGCCCATGATCTGGTCTTTTTCCAACCGATCGGTCACCGACACCTGCACGGTACGGTCGAACGGCAACTCGCCGCGGTGGACGCGCGACAGCACTTTGACCGCGCTACGGATCACGTAGTCGCAGGCCAGCAACTTGCGGCGGAACGCAGCTCGGGTGTTTTCGATCCGGCGGGCGAGTGAGATTTCTTCCTTACGCGTGAGCAACGGAATCTCGCCCATCTGGGTGAGATACATCCTGACGGGATCGTCCGACCAGGAGTCGTTTTCCATGCCATCGAGCAGGCCTTCTTCGTCGTCACTATCGGGATCGACATTGTCGTTGCCGGATGACGAAACAACGCGCACACCATCCTCGTCTTCCCCATCATCGTCTTTCGACGAATTGAGGTGACCAGCCAATTGCGTTACGTCCTCGCTGGAGACATCCGAGTCGTCTTCGAGAGTATGATCGAGCAAAGAGTCGTACAAGATTCAGGCTCCTACCTATGAAACGATTGCTGACGCGAACCGGCCTGATGCCTCTCTAGCAAGGCACCTACCACAACTAGCACGCGACCACTTATTTATGAATGAACAACCCGCTGCGGCACTTTGGCGTACACAGGCTGTCGCTGTAGTCCCCAACGCGAAGGTGCTCTCGAAACCTGCATAGGTAACTGGCACCTTTCAATATTAACACTCATCCAAGGCGCGGCTTTTTTCACCACGTATTTGGAAAAAAGTTCTACTAAGGTAAACATTCGCATCTCTGCCACTTAAACCGTTGGCGGGCTATCCTGCTTCGCGAAACTTTCAACTTGCGTAAATGTTTCGTGAAAGGATCATGGTTTGTGAATCTGCTCAGGCCTGCTCATCCCATCCGAGTTCACTGAAGTTGCTTGTGGTTTCAATTTGGGTAAAGCAACTCACTGCTATCAACTAGGTAAACCTTTTGGATCAGCTAATCGATAGTCAACTCGACACTGGAATCAACACACAACGCCCGGGCAGCAGTGGCGGCGAGTGATCCCCTGACCTCTAAAATTCGATCCGCAAGTTATGTACATCGACCGGGGGCGGCGCCGCGAGCCACGTTATGAGAAAGGCTCCGCGAAGTAATCAACATCACCCGCCAGTTTTCTTGCGTACAACAACTTACGACCCGGTCCGCCAGCGGACGCATGCTTGCACAAGCATGCCGACTGGCCTCGTCCATGAGAATCGCCAACTTTTGCAAGCTAGCGAACACCGGGAGGTACCAAACCGATACCGACAGACGCAAATCTGTCGAGTGATTGGCCGGTCCTAATAATTGTAAACACCCAAACCACCCGGTCCATAGGCAAAAAGGTAAAAACAAGCTACATTCTCAGCAGATTCTCTGTAGTATGGAGGTTGCCGCACCGACGCGCTCCAAACCCTGCCACTGCAGACTCTTACGCCTACGAGCGGCCCCTGGTTCGCCTTGTTGCTTCGGCCTTATCCGCCCCCTGCCCTGATTTTCCCCAGGTATTCCCAATAGCCATGGCCGACAGATACTTAGTTCCCTGCCAGTGCGGTGCCCAGATTCCGGTCGGCGTGCACCAGGCGGGTACCGAAATTCGCTGCCAATGTGGGGCGGAGCTCAAAGCTCCCCCGCTCCGCAAGCTTCGCGAGCTTCCCCTCGAAGAATCCGATGCGGTCGAGACCCCCGGTGCCAACTGGTCGGTTCGTAAAGCCGTAGCTTCGAGCCTACTCCTTTTGGGGGTGCTGCTCGTCGCTATCGGCGTGCAACGCTGGAGCGTGCTGCCGACGGTGCCGGTCTACAGTGCGGAACTGGCCAAGCAGAATTTCGCGAAGCAACTGGAAGACGCTTCGAGCAGCGATCTCTACCGATTTTGGATCAATTTCGAGATGTCGCTCGAAGACGGCGGATTCAAACCACCGGAGGTCGATGTCAAAGGCTTCTACGAGGATCGCCGCGAAGCGGCATTGAACGTCGTGTACGCACTCTTCTCCAGCGGCGGCGTGCTGATTCTCATCGGGCTGGGGCTGTTCCTCACCGCCCCGCGGTCGTAGGCCTGCAGACGCTCGAAGCCTCAGCTTATTGCTCTCTGGCCGCCGAACTCCCGCGGGTCGCTGAGCCAAGCGACTGGCAACCGCCTCGTCGCCGCGCTACGCTGGTTGCATCGGCAAACTGGCTGCATCGCCTGCATTCCCCTAGTGCAAGGCATTGCAGTCACCACGACCGCATGAGCGATGGGAGGAAACCGGTGACGACTTCGACGACCAATCCCCTGCTGACGATCCTCGCATGCGGGTTCCTGCTGCTGGCATCCGCTACGGTGCAGGCCGAGCCCGCGGACCAGACGAACGCAAACCTCCGCCTGGTCATCACCCGCTATCGCCAGATGCTGCTCAACCACCGAGCGCCGAGCCCGGCGGTGGTCAAGCAGACCCTCGACACTCTCCTGCCGGATGGCCGCTGGCCCGACGTCGATTACACCGATCGCTCGGCCGCCAATTGGAAGCCGCGCGAGCACCTGTACCACGTGCGGCAGTTGGTGCTGGCTTACCACACCGAGGGACACCCCTACTATCACGACCCCGCGGTGGCCGACGCGGCCCGGGCGGGGCTCGAGCACTGGGTCGCCAAGCGGTACCAATGCCCCAACTGGTGGTACAACGAGATCGGCATCCCCCGCGAGATGCGCGACATTGCGGTGCTGCACCACGAGCAACTGACCGGAGAGCTCCGCACCGAGGTGCTCGAGGTCATTGGCCAGCATCGTGTCGCTGGCACCGGCGCGAACCTCACCTGGAGCGCCGAGATCGCGATGCATCATGGGTGCCTGGCAGGCAACGAGCCGCAAGTGGCCAAGGCGGCCGCCCGGTTGTTTAGCGCGATCACCGTGGGACAGAACGAGTGCATTCAAACCGATTGGAGCTTCTTCCAACATGGCGCGCGACTCCATACGTTCGGCTACGGGCGGGCGTTCCTCGACGTGGTAGTGCCGATCGCCTGGCAGCTGCGCGACACTCCCTGGGAGATCCCCGCGGATAAGCGGCAGATGATCACCAACTACCTGCTCGAAGGAACGCAGTGGATGTCGCGCGGCATCTACGTGTCGTCCAGCACGTTCGATCGTCAGATCAGCCGCCGGAATCAACACACCCTCGGCGACCTGCGGAAGCAACTCCGGCTGTGGATCGAGGTCGACCCGAGCCAACAATCGGAACTCGAACTTTACCTGGCCCGCCTGGAATCGACCGCCGAACCGCTAGTGGGGCATCGCCATTTCCCGGTGGCCGACTTCACCGCCCACCATCGCCCCGCGGGGACGTTCTTTCTGAAGACACTCTCCACCCGCACCCGGCGCACCGAGTCGATCAATCGCGAGAACCTCAAAGGGGTGCCCTACCTACACTCGGGTGACCTCTACATCCTCCGCGATGGAGCGGAGTATTGCGAAACGCAGCCGGTGCTCGACTGGAATCTACTGCCTGGCATCACGACCTCCGAAGGCGATCGACAGCAGCACAAGTTGCCATTCGTCGGGGGCATCAGCCATGGGCAAACCGGCATGACCGCGATGGACTACCGCCGCGACCGCGAGGGCGAGGCCCTGGCGTTCAGCGTGCGGAAGAGCTGGTTCTTCGCCGACGACGTGGTGATCTGCCTGATGAGCGGCTGGCAAGTCGCCGCTGACTGTGGGGCGATGACGACCTCGGTCGACCAGTGTCGTTACCGCGGGCAGCTGTCGCTAAAGCAACCAGGCGGGGCGTGGACTTCGCTCGACTCCAGTGGTGGTACGCAACCCAACGTGCAATGCGTGCTGCATCACTCTGTCGGCTACCTGGCGCTCGGCGACACACGGCTCGATTGCCAGGCCGCGGAGCAATCGGGCACGTGGGCGTCGATCAACCAAGTCTATCGCGACCAGAGCGAACCGGTCCGGTTGCCGATGCTGCAGGTCACCCTGCCGCACGCGGCCGAGCCAACCGCCGCGGGCTACGCGATCGTGCTCGACGCCAGCCAGGAGCGACTCGACCAGCTCACCAGCAACCCACCTTGGACCGTGCTGCAAAACAGCCGTGATTGCCAAGCGATTGAGTTGCACACGGGTGCGACGATGGCCGCCTTCTTCGCGCCGGGCGAGCTGGAGATCGATGGTCAGCTGCGACTAGCAGTCGATCGCCCCTGCCTGGCGATGGTCGCCGACGATCGCTTGCTGCTTTGCGATCCCACGCACGAAGGTGGGCGGATCTCGGTAAACTGGCAAGGACAACAGCGCGACGTAGAGCTTGCCACCGGTGGTATCGCTACCGAAGTACCCGCGGAGAAGACCGTCGCGAACTAGATTGATTGGGTACAAGCACCGCTAACAACGCGGCTACTCGGTTGCCCCGTCCGACGGTTGGCCAAGCAACTGCGGCCAGTCGGCCTCGGGCACCTGCTCCCAACCACCCGCGAGTCCCTGCCGCATGGCAAGGTGCATCGGCTGCGACTCGTCGCTCGGCACCGCCAACAACAAGCGTCGCCACCAGCCGTGGGCCATTACGCGGAGCACGCCGCCGCACTGGCCGGCGCGAAACTTACCGTACTGCTGCAAGCGTGGATAACGCTCGAGGAGCGGAGCAATGAGTTCGTCGGTCGCTCGGGCGAGTGGCAACTCGCGGCACGCCTGGCAACTGCCAGCGTCGAGCACCGCGGGGCTCACCTGCTGGCCACACGTTTTGCAGGTTGCCATCTCGTCGGTCAGCAACACGCTGTCGCTTACCGCGCAACGGCTGGTGATTTCGGGATCGACCCGTTTGCCGGTGCTGGTGCAGGTCACTAATTCCGAATCCAGCACGCGGGTGCCGGTGTGTTCGCATTCGGCAATGGCCTCGGCCGCGACGATGCGCCCATCTTCGAGCGCTGCCAGGTGGAATGTCTCTCGCCCGCTGGCTGCACACCGAAACGGCGGAGCCGACAGCGAACGGGTCCAGTCGTTAAACGACACCTGGGCGCACTGTTCGCCGATTTCGAATTGAATGGCCCCTTCCGCCCGCTTGGCGATCACTACCGTAGCGGCCACCACGCCTGGCATGGCCTCTTCGATCTGATTCACCAGAACATGCACCGCGGAGCGCGTGAACGACGTGGGATGGTTGCCGAGCGGTACCACCTCGGCCAGCCCGAGCGAGGCGACCTCGTCGTCGCTCACCGGTTGCATCTCGGCGTTGTAGAAACGGTGCACTACTTGTGCAGGGTCGTCGGTCGCGAGTTCGGTAACGCGAAGGAAGGGAACCTCGTTGATCCGGCAGCCCGCCAGATGCATCTGCCCCCCATCCACTTGATAGGCTTCGAACAGCGCGCGGGTGATCTCGTGCACGGCCTCGGGTTGCGAGGCGGGGCGAGCGAGCAGCGCGCCGCGTTCGAGTTGGGCGAGCTTCCACAGCCAGGCGATGCCTTCGGTGGCTGGCACCACTCGGCGAGGCAAATCCGCCGAGTCGGTCGCTACCGAAACACGCACCTGATACGGCCGCGGCCAGGCAGGATGCTCGCGGTGATTGAACTCGAGCGTCACCAAGTCGCCCTCTTGCGACTGGGCGACTCCCACCGCTTCGACGGCGAACTCCAGGAACGCGACCAACGACTCGCGATGCGAGTCTTCCACCACGGTCGGTTTGTCGGCCATCACGTTCATGAGGTATCGGTGGGCTGAACTAGGTTTTCTCTAATACGTAAACCACGTCCTCAGTTTCCGGATCTATTTTAACCGGTCGGTCGATGTTGTAGGCGAAATCGTACATCTCGACCACACGAAACTGGGGTACGCTACTAATCAGATCGGCCATCTGACGCGCCGTGTAGGTTCGAAAATCGGCACAATTTACCAGCCGAAACATACGCGTTGGCGTATAAACGTCAAAACTCATCCTCACCCGCTCGACCCGCTTGCGGAGATTCCGCTCGACGGTCCACACACGCGACAAAACCGTTAAATTCCCCCGCCGACCCGACCAATGCTCCTCGTCCATCGGTTCGCCGCGGGTGGGGGTCAGGTGCAGCCCCAGGAAGTACAGCCCCCCCTTCTTCAGGCAACCGGCAATGCACTCCAGGTGCCGGCGGGCGTGGTCGCCGGAGGGTAAATGGCGAAACGTATTGATCATGTTGAACGCAACATCGAACTTGCGTTTCACCCGAAAGTCGCACATGTCGCCCACTTCGGCGGTGCGGGGAAACCCATGCTGCTCGAGCCGGTCGTTGCAGTAGTCGACCGCCGGCTCGGCCAGATCGTTGCCGGCCACGTCGTATCCGAGCTTCGCCAGGCGATACATCAACCGCCCGGTACCGCACCCCGGCTCGAACAAACGCTTGATCTTGCCGTTGCCATGCTTGGCAAAAGCGGCCTCGAGAAACGCGACCTCCGCGGCCCAGTCGGAACCGAACACCAAGTCGTAGTACTTTGGGTAGTTGTAGAGATTGTCTTGAATGATTTCTTGCATCAGAGCAGCAGCCAACGTTCGAAGTGCGCAGAGAGGAGGGGAGTCCCCTACAGTGTGATCAGCAGCCCCCCTCGAAAATAGTGGGGCCACGGGAAAACATTGAGAAGAACCTGCGGTTCACCTCTACCCGACATCGACTGCAACGACCTCTTCGGAAAGTCGCGTTACGCTCCGCACCGCATCGAAACCGCGTGGCCGCTGCTGCGGTCGCCTCGCGTGGTGGTGAACTCGGAATGCAGGTAGCCGTTCTGGGTGTCGCGTAGATAAGCGAGAAACTCGTCGAGCCCGTCGTGGTCGGTGTTGTCGCTGGCCACCAGGCCGCCTGCTCGAATGTTGGGCTCGATCCGTTTCAGCACGTCGAGGTACATCTCCTTCGCCCCGTCGAGAAACACGAAGTCGATACTCTCGGGCAGGTCGCTCTTGAGCGAATCGAGCGCGTCCCCTTCGCGAAACTCTACCAGGTCGACCAAGCCCGCATCGGAGAGATTCTTCCGCGCCCGCTCGATCTTCTCGGCCTCGAACTCGGTGGTAATCAGATGCCCGCCGCCGTTGTCGCGAAGCGCGCAAGCGAGGTAGATGGTACTCACCCCCATGCTGGTGCCGAACTCGACGATCTCGCGAGCCCCCGACGCGCGGACCAGCGTGTAGAGCAGCTGACCAAAGTCGGCATCGATCGCCATGTAAACCTGACGCATCATGTGATACAACTCGCGAGCGCTCAGCCCGCTCAAAATCTGCGGCCCCGCCTCCCGCGACGGCGGAGGATTGTTCGCCGCGTCGGCATACAACGCCTCGAGCAAGCGAGCGATTTTTTCCGAAGTAAGCGTGGTCATCGCAAGATCCTTCCAAGCGGGTGAGTTTCTATTCCGCCCTCATTGTAGCACGACGCGGACATTCGTCAGGCGAGGGGAACTATCGGGGGGTATTTGGACGATCGGCGAAAACGGGTTAGATTCGTTCGAGTGGCAATAAAGCACGAATGGCACACCGGCGTTAGGATATCTACATACATCCGGGCGTTTAGCCGTTGGTGCCACTCTCAGAACGTGTTTTGAAATTGCCTGATTAAAGAAAAACAGCTACGGCTCCCTCTTTTGGTTAGCAGCCTGAGGAAGGAGCCGTAGCATGAAAACGGAAAGGAAGTATGGCAGTGATGTCACCGATCGACAATGGCAATTGCTTCGTCAGTTGTTGCCAGCACGTTCGCAGTTCGGACGTCGTCCGATTGACCGCCGGCGGATCATCAACGCGATCTTGTACGTCGTCCGCACGGGCTGCCAGTGGCGGATGCTGCCTAAGGACTTTCCGAATTGGAGTACGGTTTACGGCATCTTCTGGCGTTGGAGAAATGATGGCACGTGGCAGAAGATTCATGATGCGTTGCGAGCCAAAACACGCAAAGCGGCAGGCAAGAAGTCGACACCCACGGTAGCGATCATCGACAGCCAATCGGTTCGCACGGCCGAAGGAGGTGAAGAAAGGGGCTACGATTCGGCCAAGAAAATCACGGGCCGCAAGCGTCATGTGGCGGTCGATACGCTCGGATTGTTGCTCGCGATAGTCGTTCATAGCGCGGATTGGCAGGACCAGGACGGAGCCGAATGGGTAATGGACAAGCTGGGCGAGCAATTCAAGCGAATCAAGATTGTGTTTGGCGACTTCGCGTACGGTCGATCAGGGTTGCCCGATTGGACCTGGGAAACGTTTGGTTGGATTCTACAAACGGTGCTCAGGCCAGTCGGCCTAAAAGGGTTTGTGGTATTGCCGAAGCGATGGATCGTGGAACGAACTTTCGCCTGGCTGGCCCGACATCGACGGAACAGCAAGGACTACGAAAAAACAACCGCCTCCAGCGAAGCCATCACCTACGTCGCCATGATCAGCCTCATGTCGAAAAGACTGGCCAGCGCGGAAAAGTGAATTTTAAAACACGTTCTCAGAAGCAACAATTATTGGGACTGAATCAATGACCGACAACCGATTCATGCTTTGCAGCATGGCACTTATGTTGCTTATCGCAGCTCAAGGCTGCCAATCAGAAACAGCTACCGATAAAAAGCTGTCGACGGAAGAGATGCAGCAATTGTTTGCTTCGGATTTCACAAGGGCATTTGAAGAGAATGACCCTGAAGCGATGCAGAAGCTGTTTTACTTTGAAGGAACCCCCAAAGAACTCCAAGCTATCTTGGTGAGAGCAAGCCTGGGCAAGACATTTCTAAAAGACTTCTCTGGCAAACACACGGTCGAGAGCACCGACTTCAAGGACTACGACGCCACCTTAGTTCCCGGCACGCTCGATTTCGATGGCAAGAGCTATGTCGTCAACTTGACTCCCACATGGTTGTTTTCTGCGAAGACTACCGGCCATGCTGGATTTGAGAACTCCCCCAGCACATTCGAGCACCTGGGAGCAACAACCATCCATAATGGAAGAATCGTGTTTTGCGGGGCCAAACCGGCTACTCCGTAATTGCATTGCTGCTGACCACCCATTTCGGATGTCCCCGCCGGCAACTTGGCGTGTACTCGGTAAGCAACCTGCGTGTTCGCCAAACCGGCCTTGGGAAATCTCCCTGCCCCCGGCGTTTCACTGTTATCGCCATTCACGGTAGAACATGGTGGTAAACGCATGGAAATGGAGCCCGGACATCATGCAACCCTCCTGAGTGGCCCGGAGCTATCAACCGTCTTATTCGAGGTTTCCAATGGCAAACCGCTATTCAGCCAAACTGCTGTTTTATTACGACGTCGCCCAGCAATCGACTATTGCTCAGTTTGAAGAGCGGATCGTTACGTTCGAAGCTCGCGGCCCCAAGGAGGCCATTGCCCGGGCAAGAAGAATGGGCAATAAGGCGGAGTACGTATTCAAGAACGCCGCTGGATCTGACACGGCCTTTCAGTTCCTGGGAATCGCCGACATGATCAAGCTCGGAGTGGAATGCTCCGACGAAGAGGTGTGGTACGACGTTTATCGCATGAAGACCTCAAAAGCCGATTCACGCATTCAGCCGGACCATCAATTGCTGGACCGAATAAGGGTGTAAATGCCTGTCGAAACTCAGAGAATACTCTAGGGTAGCGATTAGTCCTGCGGAATTCGCCAGTGCCCACTTGGCTGCGATTCTTCCCGCTATTTCCTTGCGATGGTTGCATCCATCAGTATTTTGCACGACAATGGAACGAAGAGCTCTGCTTCGTGATCGGGCAAACATACTCTCTTCTCACAATGCAACACTGGTGGTGGAATGAATCACTACTTCGTGCGAATCGCCGCGAGTGTCGTAGTTCTTGCTGTTTGCAGTCTCGCGTCGGCTGCTGTCACCGAACGCGACTGGCTTGCCCCAGGAGATGGGCTGCTGACCTTCGACGACATCCACCACAGAGAATGGCTCGATCTCACGGAGTCTCTCACCATCGACTTAGGTAAACGAGCACCAGACGACTCGTTCTCCTTTGACTACGAACGCGATCTGCTTGCCGAACTGGAACCTGGAGGCCGGCTCGAGGGATTCACAGCAGCAACCACCGAAGACATCCTCTCCTTGGCCATGTCGGCTGGGGTAGATACTTCCACCTCCGAGTTTGCGACGAATGCGGTGCCAGTGGGTGGCTTAATGGGCCTCTTGGGCCCAACTTATGCCCGAGGTGAACCCATTGGATCGATCGGCAGCAGTGCTTATTTGTTTGGGCTCAGCAGCACACTCTCGCTGGAGCCTACCAGCCTGGATGATCGATTGCTGGCAAACCTTATGTACAACTACTCCCCCTCTCCATCCGATTCATCCCAAGCACAACTCGTATTTGGCTACGCAAGCGAACTCTCTCGTTCCGACACAACCGGCATGTGGTTGTATCGCAACACGCAGGCGGTCCCCGAGTGCAGTTCTTTGTCACTACTATGCATTGCTGTCGTTTGCGGAACCGCAACTGTTGTTCGCGTGGCCAAGTAGCTTTCTTAGAGTAGTGACAATCGCATCGGCCGGCGCGGCTGACTATGTAGCGATAGGCATGATCGCACTCCGGCGTCGGTCTTGAAAAGCAGGCTCGCCGCTGCATCACTGCGATGAGCGATCGCGATTGCCTTCGTCTTCTGAATTGACTTTGGTTTCCTTTGTGCTCTGCTCCCACTCTTTGAGTTGCGAACGAAAAACAACACCCCGGCGTCGAAGGTAAACTGCTGGAGGAATACTACAAACAACCGCAACCAACCAGAGCTTGGCAAGAAACAGGGGAACCTGGTCACGAGGTGGTCCGCCAAACGTGGCCAGAGCCGCTAGCCAGAACACTCCCACCAGGGAACCTACGCCGTACGCGACGAGGTAAAGTCCATAGCGTCGCAATTTGCCGAGGTGTCGAACCCAGCCACACGACACGACGATCCCAGCCCCTTGGCAGACCACCACGACTTGGCTCAGGCAGAACAACAAAACCGCGATGATGGACCAACCGGGTTGCAGGAGGTAGGCGAAAGGCAGGCTTACCAATAAGGCCAGCGATACCAACAAGTACCCGCTCGGATACAGGCCGGCCACGCGGATGCGCTCCATAACCTTCAAGCATTGATCGTGGTTCATTCGACCATCCGTCCTGCTTCAACAAGTCGTCGCTCCCTTGGCGGAGGAGCTTTCGTGCTGTTCTACCACACCCCCCCTTCCCCTGGAGATGCGAGGGTGAAATTCGCATGGCATTGCGGTTCCCAGTATCTCCACACTTTTCGCTGGGAAATGGCCACCCACAGTGATCTAATGAACATGCTATTTAGGCTGTCGGCTTTCAGCTATCGGCTGTTGGCTTATTAGTGATTGGAGGCTTTTGGAGATGTGATGTTTGTCTTAATGTCCAACTATTGGCGACGCGCAAGCGAATCTTCGGTTGTGTGGGCGTTTACTGCTGCGCGTGTGGCAAAGCTGTAGGCTCTAGGCTGTAAGCGGTAGGCTAGATCTTTCGGTCGCCGGAAGCTCCTTCAAGATGACATATTCGCATTCCGCATTCCCCAATCCGAAATCCGCAATCCAAACTCGCCTCCCAAAAATAGTTTCCCACCCATGGGAATCTATTTTGGGCAACTATCGCGGAGGTGTTGATGTAACTTCATAGCCAATAACGACTTGCGATAAGTGCGTAGCGTAAAAATAGTTTCCCACTCGATGCGTTTTGGGAAATGGGAATCTATTCGGGCGCGAAAACCACTGGTTTTGTAGCGTGGGCGGAGATTCAATTTTCCCATCGGTGGGAAAATTGGGAATCTATTTGCCCAGCGTTAGGAATCAATTCACTTCGCCGGATCGAATCTGGTTAGCGAGGGTTCAGAAGTTCTGGGAACTTTCGTCCGAGGTGGCTCGTCTATATCGGTAGCTGCTTCAATCGCTCCCCGCTTATCAGGAGACATGTGATGCGTCGTGCCATTGGTGTGCTGCCTATTCTCTCTATGGTCGCCATGTTCTGCTTGCTGGGGGTCGCTCGCGGACAAGGGCTGCTGGTCGACGTCAACAGCGGCCGGCATGTTCCGTTGCCGCGCCCGTTTGTGCCGCGGCCGCAGGTGCCGGAGAGTAGCTACAAGATTGATAGCATCGACGTGAACGTGGAGCTGCACGACCAGATCGCCCAGGTCGGCATGAGCCAGACGTTCCAGAACACCGGCAGTCGGCAAATGGAAGTCGCCTTCGTGTTTCCGCTGCCGTACGACGGAGCGATCGACAAGCTCACCTTGATGGTCGACGGCCAGGAGTTCGAAGGCAAAGTGCTATCGGCCGACGAAGCCCGAAAAATCTATGAAGAGACAGTTCGCAAGAATCAGGACCCGGCCCTGCTCGAATGGCTCGGCACCGGCATGTTCCGCACCAGTGTGTTTCCCGTGCCTGCGGGCGCGAAACGCACGGTCACGCTGCGGTACACGCAGGTCTGCCCGCAATCGCAGGGGCTCACCGACTTTTTGCTGCCGCTCCGCACCGCACGGTACACCAGCGGAACGATCGACTCGCTGAAGGTCACCGTGGCGATCGAAAGCAGCGAGCCGATCAAAAACGTTTACTCTGCTTCGCAGGCGGTCGACATCAAACGATCAGGCGATCACCACGCGGTGGTCACCTACGAAGAAAAGGACGCGATTCCAACTAGTGATTTCCGCTTGTTCTACGATGCGACCCCGCAAGGCGTGGGAGCGAGCCTGGTGAGCTATCGCCCCGACAAAGACGATGCGGGCTACTTCCTATTGCTGGCAAGTCCCAAGATTCCCACGCCCGACGAGCAACCGCCCGCCAAGACGGTGTTGTTCGTCGTCGACCGTTCCGGCAGCATGACCGGCGAGAAAATCGCCCAGGCGAAGGGGGCAGCCAAGTTCGTGCTCAACAATCTTCGCGAAGGCGACACGTTTAACATCGTTGCTTACGACAGCGAGATCGAAACGTTCCGTCCTGAGCTGGAGAAGTGCACGCCGGAAACGCGCGATGCGGCCATCGGGTTCGTCGAAGGTCTGTTCGCAGGCGGTAGTACCAACATCTCCGGCGCGCTCGATCGCGCGATGGGCATGCTAAACGACTCGAGCCGGCCAACGTACCTGGTATTCTTGACCGACGGGCTTCCCACCGCCGGCGAGACGAACGAGGCCAAGATTGTTGATCTGGCGAAGCAAGCGAATCAAGTGCGGGCGCGGATCTTCAGCTTCGGCGTTGGCTTCGACGTCAACAGCCGCCTGCTCGATCGATTGGTAAGCGCCAACTTCGGGCAAAGCGAATACGTGCGTCCCGACGAAGACATCGAAGCGAGCGTGAGCAAGCTCTACCGACGCATCGGAACCCCCGTGCTGACCGACGTGAAGCTGGCAGTCGATGTGGAAGGAGCCAGCGAGACCGATGGCCCGATGATCACGCGAACCTACCCGGCCGGGGTGTTCGACCTGTTTGCCGGCGACCAGGCGGTGATTGTTGGCCGCTACGCGAAGCCGGGCGACGCGAAGGTAACGCTCTCCGGCACCGTGGCTGGCAAGGAGCAAACGTACGACTTCCCTGCGAAACTCCAGGAACATAGCAGCGACGACACCAACGCGTTTATCGCCAAACTGTGGGCCGCCCGCCGAGTGGGCGAGCTGATTGACGAAATCGATCTGCATGGCAGTAACAAGGAACTGCTCGACGAGCTAATCGCGATTGCTACGAAGCATGGCATCGTCACCCAGTACACCAGTTACCTGGCCGACGAAACGACCGCCCGCTACACCGAGACTGCGACCAACCGGCGACTCAGCAGCGAAATCGCGGGAGCGTCGCTCTCACAAGCGCAAGGGGAGTATGGTTTCAATCAACGCGCAGCGAAGGCGAACTTCAAGATGGCTCCGCAGGCCGACCTGAGTTCGCTCAATGGTTTTTCGGACCGGCTCGACGCAGGACTGTCGGGTGTCGAGCGAGAAAAGCTGAATCGCGGGCTGTTTTATGGCAACGGCGTGTGGAACGACAACCGGTCGAACCGCGCGGTGGTGGCCGACAACATGCTGCTACGCGGCCGCAAGACGTTCTTCCGCCAAGGCGACAACTGGGTCGATTCGTCGCTCAGCGAAGCCGATCAGAAGAACGCGAAGCATATTGAGCGTTACAGCCGCGAGTACTTCGACCTTGTTTCGCAGCACGGAACCCACGTGAACCAATACCTGTCGATCGACGATCCAGTGATCGTGAAACTCGATGGGCAGGTCTACCAGTGGTAACCCTGCGACTTTAGCAGCCGAAAGCAACGCTACTTGGCGTGGATTTTGTTGACGATCAATCCCGCCAGGTAGCCTGCTTTAAACCCAGCATCAATATTCACGACCGTCACGTTGGCCGCACAGCTATTGAGCATCGAGAGCAGCGCGGCAATACCGCCGAGGCTGGCCCCGTAGCCAACGCTGGTCGGCACCGCGATCACAGGACAACCAACATACCCACCCACGACGCTCGGCAAGGCACCTTCCATGCCTGCAGCGACGACCACCACGTCGGCCGATTCAAACTCGGCCAGCCGACTCGGTAGCCGGTGAGGGCCGGCGACGCCGACGTCGTAAATCATGGTAACTTGCACGCCCATCCAGCCGAGGGTCTCTCGCACCTCTTCGGACACGGGACGGTCGCTGGTGCCTGCCGTAATCACGGCCACATGCCCGATAGCTGCCTGGCTCGTCCCCTCAGGGTCGACCCGCAGCGTGCGACCGAGCTGGTTGTACTGGGCTTGCGGAAACATCGGCACCAGTTCGGCCGCTTGCTCGGCCGATACCCGTGTCGCCAGCACCCGCTCGCCTTGTTCGAGCAACCGAGCGACGATGGCCTGAACGGCCTCGACCGTTTTGCCCTCGGCGTAAATCACCTCGGGAAAACCACAGCGACGCGAGCGATCTTCGTCGAGCGTCACCGCATTTTCGGCAAGGGAAAAACTGGAGTCGCTAGGTGTCATATCCAGGTGCTCAGGAGTTACGTTGCCGCAAAGCGAGGCCAACAACAGCCATCGCGAGTAGCCACAGTGTATTGGGTTCGGGCACCGGTTGCGACCCGACGCTAGAGGAGTTGATGGATTGGCCGAAGTGGCTCTTCCAAGCGGCGTAGTCGCCGGCATCGACGAGCCCGTTGCCATCGCCATCGGCCCCGGTGCCGGGATCGACGGTCGCGCCGAGCGAGTCGCGCCAGAGTGTGTAGTCGGCCAGATCCACGTGGCCGTCGCCGTTGTAGTCGCCGGTAAGGGTTTGGGCAACCAGCCCTTCGAGCAAGATATTACGAAACGCGAACGCTTCGCTCCCCCCGTCGGAAGACGCGGTGAACCGGAGCGTGAGTTGATCGCCAACCAGATCGAGAGATTCGGTAAAAGTATGAAACACGTTGCTAAGGGTAATTCCATTAACCGTTACTGGATCGCTGAGATTGCTGGTTGCGCCGCTTTCGAACTCGTAGGTTTGCGAGCCGGCTTCGTCGATCACCGATGCAAACACCGTGGAATAGGCCCCTCCGTCGAGAGAGACATCGAATTGATAGGAATCATTATTCGACTCGAAATCGCCCATCGCAGCCATGTCGATCGACAACGTCAGATCACCGACGACTTCGGAGATATCGAACGTCCACTCAGCCGACAATGGCCCGGTGTTTTGATCGTTGATGCTATCGGCGACCCCAAAGAAGTTGCCGTAGTCGCTCGATTGGATGATGCCGATGGAGTCGCCGCCGAGGGTCGAATCGTCGAGCACGCTCGACGCTGGATTGTCGTTGCGATCGACGATGCCGAACAGATCGTCGGCGCTCGAGAAGTTCAGCATGCGGGCGTCGGAACTACCGCCGATGCTGGCCTCGCCGACCGTGTTCGCCCCGAACTGAAAGCCGAGCACGTTCTTATCGTCGGCCATGGTGGGATAGAGCGCGCGGGCGATGATGCCATCGGTCGTGGGGTCTGGATCGGGGTCCGGATCAGGATTGCCATTGCCCTCACCGACTTGGAAGCTGATGGGAATCGTGATGTAGGGATTGGCCGCCGACTGGCTGTTGGTCGACACGATGATCTCTCCCGACTTCGCCCCCTGCGTCGTAGTGTTGAACGAGATCGGGAAGCTCAGGTCCGAACTAAGTGCATAGGCGGTGCCGGCTCCGCCGCCCAACAGGTCGCCAGTCGTGGTGTAAGTGAAGTTCAGCTCGTCGGCTCCCAGCGTGTGAATCACGTTAGCTGCGTTCCGCACCAAGAGGTCGAGACTGTACGACTCGCCCTGGCCAAGCTCCGTGGGCACCGCCGCGGCGAGTTCGGCCTGCATCATCGCAGGAAGCTGGTAGTCGGCCACTACCGGCAGGTGATCGCTCGCGCTCTCCAGCGCATTCAACACCGTGGTCTTGCTGAACGAAGTGATTCCGTCGAAGGTAATCGTGTTGCCAACGTTCACTGCGTCGTTGTAGGTGCTGCCATTGTTGCCAAACGTGTGGTAACTGTTCGTGATGTAAGAGAGACCTTCGCCATCGAGGAACTCGCCGGTCACGAGCTGAAAGTCGAATCGGTCGTCCATTCCCCCACTGGCAAAGCCCGCGGAGCAGTCGTTTTCGCAGGGACTCTGGGTGTGCCAGCGGGCGTAGCTGGAGTTGTTGTGCCAGTTGCCGACCTGATTCACCGGATCGTTCGCTTGCCCATTGCCTGCGGAGATAAGCTCCTGGAAAGCAGGCTCGCTCGACGTATACATGTTGTAGTCGCCTGCGTAGATGGCATGCGTTCCCTGGCCGAGGTCGTCGGAGTTATTGCGAATCGAGACCGCTTCGGCCAAACGCTGCGACTCGTTGCTGCCGCCCTGGCTGGCCTTGTAGTGGCTGTTGTACGCGTAGAAGTCGGCCGACTCGTCGTAGCCTACCGGGCGGAGCTGAAACCGCATGGTGTCGCGGGCCTGGCTCGAAGAGCCGAACGCCAGCTCGTCGATCAGCTCGACCGTTTGCGTGTTGTAGACCACCGTCTGGCGGATGTCGGAATAGCTCGGGCCGCCCGACTCGACTCCGCTCGCGTAGGTGCCGGCTCCGTAGATTCCGTTCAGGATGTTAACGATCTGCTGCGTGCTACCGCCCGAAGCGGTAATGCTGTTCTGCTCCTGCAGCAACAGCACGTCGACCGGTTTCGCAAAGCCGCTGTACGACTCTTCGCCGATGGCCTGAATCACCGTCGAGAATCCTGGGTTCGGCCCCTGCAGCGTGTTATAGGTCACCACGCGAAGCTGCCCAAGGCAACTGCTCGGGGAGGCGAGCAACATCAAGGCCAAGGGAAGGAAAAACGACAGCAGCAGGCGGGGCATGGTGGTCTCTGCGAAGGCAGGAAAAATCAACACAAACGGTCGATTTTACCCACGGACCACCGATCTCACTACGATCGGGTTGTACGAATCACTTGGTTTTGCGGCAATTTTCACAGGATAGCAAAGCGGCGAGAGCTAGGCCGCCCGGGCGAAGGCCAGCTCGTTGGCGACCGACCTTACGAGTTCGGTATCTACCATCGACGCCCCATTTGCGTAGCCGACGAGCAACGCCAGGTCGCCGAGTCGGTTGAGCCGCCGCGGCACGCCGTGGGCGAGCTGATGCAGGGTGTCGACCGCTCCGTCGGTCAACACGTTGCGTTCCGCTCCGGCTGCTGCCAGGCGATGCTGCAGGTAGCTGGCGGTTTCGTCGACGGTAAGTGGTTCGACCAACGCGGAGATGTCGAGTCGCTCCTCCAGCCGCGGCGTGCGACTAAGCGTCGACAGCAACGGCGGTTGCCCCACCATCACGATCGACAGCAGCGGCGAGCCATGCTGCTGCAGGTTGAGCAGCAGCCGAACCGTTTCGAGCGTCCCCGCGTCTTCCAGCAGGTGAGCCTCGTCGACCACCACCACGGGGCGTTCGTCTCGTTCGGCCGCGCCTTGCAGCGACTCTTCGAGCCGCCGCCAGCTTTGATCCACGCTCGGAGTCAATCCCTGGGGATCTTCGTTCGGGGCAATGCGGGCAGCCAGGTAGGCCAGCATCTCGCGAGCGGGCATCTGCGGATATACCAGGTGCACGACCGGCACAAAACTGGCCGGCAACTGGGCGAGCAACTGCTCGACCAACAATGTCTTACCGACCCCGCTCGGGCCAGCGATGAGCGCTGCGCCGCGACCATTTTCGAGCGCGTAGCGAAGCTTGAGCATCGCTCCCTGGTGGGTTTGCGAAGCAAAGTAAAACCGCTCGTCGGCGGCGGGCTCAAACGGTTTGTCGGCAAGTTGCCAGTGTTCCAGGTACATGAGGTTGCTCGCAAGTGGAGGTGTCGAAGTTGTCCCGGCTCAATCAAACAGTCGCTTCAATCACGCCGGCCAGCTTCAACCCGAATTGGTCGAGCGACACCACGGCTTGCGCCAGGTCGTGCTCGGTGGTCGAAGGTGCCGCGGTGGCCAACAAGTAATCGACTCCTAAGGCAGCCGCTAGATCCGCAGCCAGGCCCGACTGCGGAACGACCGCGGCGCCGAAGTCGATGACCACGCGATGATACTTACGACGCAGCACCCCGGCGGCCAGCGATGCACGGAACCGCGAGTTGGGCTCCAGTTCGCCGCCGATCATCGGCTTGGCCAACAGCAAATCGACGCCCGACACATCGCCCTGCAGCAGTGCGGACTCGATCTTGTCGCCAGCCAGCAGCTTGTCGATCCACGACGAGTAGCGAGTGACTTCCAACTGCTCGGCCAGTCCGGCCTTCGCCAGATTGCCATCCAGCAGCAGCGTGTTGTAGCCGAGTGCCGAACTTCGCAGCGCCAGGCAAATCGCAGCGGTCGAGCAGCCCGATGGCGAACTCGCCCCGACGAGGCCCACGAGCGTGCTCGGCGATTCGTTTGGCAGCTTACGCAGTACCGCGTCGAACTTATCGGCCGACCGCGCCAGCACCTGCTGACACACGAGCGGCCAATTGGGTTTCGACGATCCACGTGCGTGCGAAGCATCCTTCCGCAGTCCGAACAAGGTTTCGGCCCGCACTTGCGAAAGCGGTTTGCGTTTCGCTGGCGATTCGGCGGGTTCGCTGGTTTCGGTTGCCACGGCGGTTTCGGGCGCCGAGTCGTCGGCCGCTTCGTCCGACAAGTACGGCATGTCGAACGCATCGGCCAGCACCAATTCACTCGCGCTGAACATTACCGCGGTATCGCCCGACGAAACCGCAGGCGTTGTCAGCGGTTTCGGACGGCTGGCGGTGTTGTAGGCATCGATAAAGGCTTTGTTCGTGCTCATTACTGCCTCTCTTCGTTCACAGGTAGCAGGTGCCCTGGTAGGCGGGCAATCCGCGGTGCTTGTCCGGTTGTGGTCGGTTGGTTGGCAACAGCTGGCGGTCCGTTGAAGACCCTCGTCACAGGATACCCACCTGCTGGCTCCCCGGGACCTTCGTTCGGCTGCGGTGCAGGCGTGTTGTTTTGGATGTGGTTCGGCCCAACAGCGTTCGTATCGTGGACGATCGGTTCGTTCTGCGGAACAATCGGCTCCAGCGGAATCGGCCCACTCGGTGGTACCGACTCGACTTCGGTCGACTGGTTTCGCGAATGCGATTGTGGACCACGCACGACGGCGATCATCTGGTCGGCGTCGTCCGTTCGCAGGGGAGGAATGCTCGACAGATCAAGCTCCTCGGGCTGCGAGGCGATTTTATCGGCGTTGGCCTCATTGCTAGTTGCCGCTGGCTCCGACGAACTACCCTGCCCTTGCAGCATCAGCATCATCAGGCCTGCGGCGGTGAGCAAAGCGACCAACACAATCACGCGGTGATACTGGCGAATCGCGTTATCGACCAGCGACACAATCGTGTGCCAGGTCGAGGGTTCGTGCGTATCGGCTTCCACCACTTCGGGTTGCTCGACCACCGGCTCGGTGCTGGCGCCTACGGCTTTGTCGAACCGCAGGTGCGTGACCACGTTTTTTTCGGTCTCGTTTTCTGCTGTTCGGGTGATGGTTTTGGCCGTGGGGGTGTCCGCTGGGGTGGTCGTTGGTTGTTCTGGAGCAGCGGTCGTCGCAGCAGGTTGCGGCTGCATGGCCTCGTGACTGGCTTGCGGCGATTGCGGCGGATCGAACCGGTACTTCGGCGCCCGATCCACGTAGTCGGTCGTTCCCAGTTCGGGCATGGCGACCACGCTGTGCGGCTGGAACAGCGAGGCATCGATCGCCGGCGCGGCGGGCTCGCTGATCGGAGCCGGTGCGGCTGGCTGGCTCGCCTTGGCAAGCCAAGGTACCCGTGCTAGCACCGGAGGTAATTCCAGCTCGGTGGATTGAATCAGGCCTTGCTCGTTGTTTTTCGTCGCGTTGCTCACTTGCCAGCGTCCCTGTGAATGGCGGTGATCACATCACCCCAGGCGCGGTCGGCCCAAAGGGTTCCTCATCCGTACTATCGGTTCCGGTTAGGTAAGCCTTGAGGATTGGTCAACGAATACCGCCGCTAGCAGCGGATATCCGCTCGCTGGTCGATTGCAATGCTAGTACCTCCTTTCGTTGAGTTCCACGAATGACTCCTCCTTACGATTAGCCGACGTCCGACAGGTCGAGCGCGTCCCCATACTTGCGAAGCATCTGCGAGCGAAGCTTCGCATGGCTCGACAAACCAGGATCGGCCTGGAAGAGTTCGATCGCCGCATCGCGGGCGTCGACGAGTACGTCGCCGTCGCGCACCAGGTCGGCTACTAGCAATGGTGGCAGTCCATGCTGGCGGGTGCCAAACAGGTCGCCCGGCCCGCGGATCGCAAAATCGACTTCTGCTAGCTCAAACCCGCTGTGCGTGTCGGCAAACTTTTGCAGCCTCGCGCGGGCGTCGTCGCTGGTTTCGTCGTCTACGAGCACCGCGCAGAACCCCGCGTGCTTCCCTCGACCCACGCGGCCGCGCAGCTGATGCAACTGGGCGATGCCAAACCGCTCGGGCGAGGCGATGATCATCATCGACGCGTTCGGCACGTCGACCCCCACTTCGATCACCGTGGTCGCGACCAGCACCTGGGTCTCGCCCTGGCGGAACCGCTCCATCACTTCGTCCTTCTCCGCAGGGGTCATCCGGCCGTGCAGGATGTCGACCCGGAAGTCGGCCAGTTCGCCGCTGGTGAGTTGCTCGAACGCCTGGTCGACGCTCGTGGCGGCGATGTTCTCCGACTCCTCCACCAGCGGCGTAACGACAAACGCCTGGCGACCTTCGCGAAGCTTGTTGCGGGTGAACTCCCACCATCGCTCCCGCTCGCCGGGGCCGACCACGTAGCTAGTGACCGGCTGCCGGCCCGGGGGCATGTCGTGCAGCGTCGACACGTCGAGGTCGCCGAACTGGGTCATGCCCATCGTGCGGGGAATCGGAGTCGCGGTCATCACCAGGTAATGCGGCGAGCGATCGCCACGGCGGAGCGACGCCCGCTGCTCGACCCCAAACTTGTGCTGCTCGTCGATCACCACCAGGCCGAGGTTCTTGAACTGCACCTTCTCTTGCAGCAGCGCGTGGGTGCCGATCACCAAATCGGTTTCCCCCTCGACCATTTGCCGCAGCACTTCCTGGCGTTCGTTCGGCTTCAGTCCCCCGACCAATAGCTGGTATCGCACCCGACTTTGATCGAGCAGCTTCTCGAGCGTGTGACTGTGCTGGCGGGCGAGGATTTCGGTGGGGGCCATCAGCGCGGCCTGGTATCCGTGGGCGACGCACACCAGCAGCGCGTAGACCGCGACCAACGTCTTGCCGCTGCCGACGTCGCCTTGCAGCAACCGATTCATCGGCGTGGTCGTCGACAGGTCGTCGGCGATCTGCTCGACCGCTTCCCGTTGCCCTGCGGTCAACTGAAACGGCAGCAGCCGCGAGATGCGAGCGTCGATCTGCGCGGTGACCGGCAACTCCGGCGCGGTGAAGTTCACCCGCTGTTGATGACGCCGGGCTGCGAGGGCCAGTTGCAGCACGAACAACTCCTGAAAGATGAATCGCCGGCGGGCTTGCTCTACCTGTTCGCGATTCTCTGGCAGGTGAATCGCTTTGAGTGCTTCGTGAATCGTGGGCAACTTGTACTTCGCGAGAAGCTCGGCCGAGAAGACCTCGTCGGGCACCTCGGCGAACTCCGACACGATCTTGCCAGCGATGCGACGCATGTGGAACTGCGTGATCCCGTCGCTCAGCGAGTAGACCGGCTGCAGCTCGCTCGTCGACGATTGCTGGTCGGCCTCGGCAAACTCGTCGCCGAGCCATACCGTGTGCGGGTGGGTCATCTCCCAGCGACCTCCCCGCTGCTTCGGCTTGGCCGAAAACTGCACGCGATCGCCGACTTTGAACTTGTCGCGCATGAACGGCTGGTTAAACCAGGTCGCCCGGAGCTGGAACCCCCGATCGGCAATCAGCACCCCGACGCGGGTTTTGCCAAACCCAATGCTCCGGCTATCGACTTCCTCTACGGTACCGCGAACCGTTTGCAGCACGTCCTCTTCCAACGCTTCGATGCCGCGGAGGTCGCTCAGGTCTTCGTAGTCGCGAGGAAAGTTGAACAGCACGTCGCGCACGGTTCGTAGTCCTAGCTTCGCCAGCGGCCGCTTGAGCGGCGGCCGCACGTCGACGGCTTCGGCAACCGGGGTAGCCAGGATTTGAACAGGTGTGGTCATAGCCGCATTGTAGTGAGTCGCCGGGTTGGCTGGCAGTTGTGTCGCCTACCGCGTTGCGGTGGTCATCGTCTGGCCAGCGAAGCAAAGGCTGTTGTGGGAAGCAATGGGAAAAGTGGAAAGCAAGGGAAGCTGCGAAAGCCAAGCGAGCTAGCCGACCCCCTGGATTTTGCCCCCAAAAGCCCCAAACGCAATCGTGGGGGCTTTATTTTCTGGCGAGCGGTCCGGCAATTCGCACGAAACCCTACGTTCACCGAGGTATGGCGCACCGGGCCGCGATGCCGCTGTGTCGATTTCGCCCCACCCTGTTGTCAACGGTTTTTTGCTCACTTTGTCTCCTTTCGATGTTGGCGGTTGGTTCTGCCACGCGCAGCACACCGCACCAGCGATCCCCACGGGCATCACCAGCACACCTGTACACTACCACATCTAGTGGCCAAATTCCACGACAAAGTCGCGACTAGCGGGAGAGAATTGGGGGGAGAGACTAAGGGGATAGCCAGAGCGCAGTCAAGCAACGGACATCGCGATCCGCAACGCTCATTGCGGCCGGAAGAACTCAGAAACGCAGAATCGCTACCCCGCAGTGGGCGAGCTACTTCAGGTACTTTTGATAAGCGGCCACGGCCAGTTCGTCGACGCGGTCGTTCTCGGGATGCCCGCTATGCCCGGCCACGCGGATGTAGGTGACCTGATGCTGCTGCAACAGTTCATCGAGTTTTTGCCAGAGGTCGACGTTCTTCACCTCGGCCCACTTCTTGCCTTCGCGGCGTCGCCAGCCGTTGGCTTTCCACTTTGGCATCCACTCGCTCATGCCTTTGCCAACGTAGACGCTATCGGTAAACAGTTCGACATCGCTCGGCCGCTTGAGGGCCGAGAGTCCCATGACCACCGCGGTGAGTTCCATGCGATTGTTGGTGGTTTCGGGCTCGCCGCCGGAGTCTTCCATCTCTTTGCCGGTCGGCACGTGCCGCATGAGAAAGGCCCAGCCCCCCGGGCCAGGATTACCAGAACAACCGCCGTCGGTGTAGAGATGAATCATATGGAGTGATTTATGATTGGTGATTTATGATTGATGAATGACAAGTCCATCATAAATCATCCTTCATCAATCATAAATCCACCTATCCTGCGTCGACTGGGGTTGGCTTGTCGACTTTGGCGTTGTTGTCTTCGCCGCCGGGGGCCATGTAGTCGCCGGCGTGGGGGCGGTGGAGTGCGGCGACTTGCTCTTTGAGCGCGGCGTCCATGTCGCTCATTGGTTCGATGGTCCAGGGGAGCGTGACCGTGAACGTGCTCCCTTTGCCAACGACGCTCGACAGGGTGACTTCGCCGCCGAGCAATCGACATAGCTCGCGCACGATCGACAGGCCGAGTCCGGTGCCAGAGTGTTCGCGGGTCATGGCGTCGCCGCCGGGGAGCACGGCCGTGCCTTGGCGGAACTTCTCGAACACCAGTTGCTGATCGGCCTCGCTGATGCCGATGCCGGTGTCTTCGACCCGTACGGCCAGCATGCCGGAGTGATCTTTATTGGCCGACAGGATGATGCGGCCGCCGTCGGGGGTGAACTTGATGGCGTTCGAGAGCAGGTTGTTCAAAATCTGCTGCACCTTGGCCTGATCCTGCTCGAGCATCGGCAGGTCGCGCTCGAAGTGGCTTTCGATATCGATGTTCTTGCTCTCGGCCAGCGGGCGGGCCATGTCGCAGAGCGACGAGATGATCGACTCGATGCGGAACTCGGTGGGGCGAACGTCCATCCGCCCGCTCTCCATCTTAGCGAGGTCCAAAATGTCGTTAATCATCTCGAGCAGCATCGATCCGCTGCGGCGAATGTTGCCGACGTACCGCTTTTGTTTGTCGTTGAGCGAATCGATGTCCTGCAGCACGTCGCTAAAGCCGAGAATGCTGTTGAGCGGAGTCCGCAGCTCATGGCTCATCGTCGCGAGGAAGTCGCTCTTGATGCGGTTCATCTCGTACAGCCGCATGTTGGCCTGCGCGAGTTCGTCGAGCTTGCCATCCAGCTCGCTATTCACTTCGGTCAGTTCGTCGCGCTGACGCAGCAGTTGGCGGACCATGCGGTTGAACGCGGCGGCCAGTTCTTCGAACTCGTCGCCGGTGTAGATCTCGGCCCGCTGGTCGACATCGCCTTCGCGAACCGCGTTACTGACGTCGCGAAGATGCTTGACCGGTTTGACGATCACGTACCGCACGACCGCCCATAGCATGAACATCGACAGGAAGCCGGTGATGATGGCCGCGGTCCAGAGAATCGCCTTGCCCGTGGCAATCTTCTGCGCGGTGGGGCCGTTGTCGAACGAGATCTGCATGATCGCCAGCAGCTCGCCTTCCTGCAGCGTTTGTCGGCGGCTGTCGCCCATCCAACGATGGCAGTCGACGCACTCCGCCCGGGCGTAGATGGGGTAGTAGTAGCGATAGAGCTCGGTACCGTCGACCGTAACCAGGTGGTCGTACGGTTCGGCTTCGTCCGGCAGTACTTCCTCTTCCGGCGCGGCGGCTGCCGCCTCGGTGCCCTCTTCGCCGCTCGGCGAGTCGGGGGGCAGCACTACACTGAGGTACTTATCCATCAAACGCTGTTCGAGCCCTGGCTGGGGCGGGTTTAGCTCGTTGTCGTGCGGCGGAAAGATGGCTGCCCATCGCACGCGCCGCCCGTACCGCTGGCCGGCCCTCATGATCTCGTCGTATTCGTCGTACTCGTCCCCTTCTTTCACCTCGCCGGTGGTGCTACCCGAATTGACATGGCTATTGCTTCGACTCAGAAAGTCCTCGTGAGCTACCACGTAGGCCTCGTGCACCAGTTGGCGACCGAGTTCGCGGTTCTGCTTGTAAATCATCTTCTTGGCGAACGCACCGTAGGTGTAGAAGCTCAGAAAGATGAGCAAACCCAACGAGATACCAAACCACCAGCGGCATTTCCGCTCGAGGCTCGATTCGCCGAACACGCGTTTGAAGGTGGAGTAGGACAAGCCGGGGGTCGAACGAGGTTACAGGATCGGGAGGTTGGGCGGGGGATCGGATGAACAGTCGCCATCGGGTCACCCGTCAATTGTAGGGTACGAACCAGATTCGAGCCAACCGCAGAACCGCTGCTCTCAAGTGGCCAAATGCCGGGAAAAACCTGCCTACATCATATCGATCGGGTCGATATCGGCGATCCACTGCACGTCGTCTGGCAGCTTGAGCTTGCCTGCCAGCGGGGCCAGCGTGGCGTGCAGCTGTTCGATGCTGCCGGCCTTGATCAGCAAATGAAAGCGATAATACTCGCGAAGTTTGGCTATCGCACACGGGGCCGGACCGATGACCGACCCGCCCGACTCCGTGGCTTGCATCTGCTCGGCAAAGCCGCTGGCCACGGCCTGGGCCACTTCCTCGTTCTTGCCGCGGACCACGACGCGGGCCATCCGCCCAAATGGCGGGTAGCCTAGCATTTCGCGGTCGGGCAGTTCGTTGTCGGCAAACATTCGGTAATTGTGCTGCATGGCGGCCACGATCGCTGGGTGGTCGGGCGAGAGGGTCTGCACCAGCACCCGCCCGCCGCGGTCGCCGCGCCCGGTGCGGCCGGCCACCTGGGTGACGAGATGGAACGTTCGCTCCGACGCCCGAAAGTCGGGCCAGTGCAACGCAGTATCGGCATTAATCACGCCGACCAGGGTGACGTTGGGGAAGTCCAACCCCTTGGCAATCATCTGCGTGCCGAGCAGGATGTCGACCTCGCCCGCCCGAAAGGAGTCGAGCGCCTGCTCATGGCTGCCCGGCCGGCGCATGCTATCGGTATCCATTCGCAGTACGCGAGCTTTGGGGAACCGGGCGCGGACTTCGGCCTCGAGCTTCTGGGTGCCGAGTCCACCGTAGCGAATGTTGGCATCCTTGCATTCAGGACAGTAGGTCGGCGGTAGCTCGGTGTAGTCGCACCAATGGCACGTGACCTGATTGGCCGCGCGATGGTAAACCATCGATACGTCGCACTGCGGGCACTTGAGGGCGAACCCACACGAGGGGCATTGCACGTGCGTCGAGTAGCCCCGGCGGTTGAGCATGAGGATCACCTGCCCGCCATCGTTGAGCGCGACTCCCATCGCCTGGTACAGCGGTCGGCTGATCGCCCCGCGATTGTGACGATGATCCATATCGCGCAAGTCGACCGCCCGCACGGTCGGCAGCGGCAGATCCGACACGCGATTCTCGAGCGTCACCAGTCGGTACTCGCCGGCCTTGGCCGCGTGCCAGGTTTCGAGCGAAGGGGTCGCGCTGCCAAGAATCAATGGCACCCGATCCATCTTGGTTCGCTGGATGGCAACTTGCCGCGCGTGGTACCGCGGGGCGGTGTCCTGCTTGAACGAGGTTTCGTGTTCCTCATCGATCACCACCAGTCCCAAATGGGGCGTGGGGGCGAAGATCGCGCTGCGGGCGCCGACCACCACCTGCACTCCACCGGCGGCGATGCGTTTCCACTGGCGATGCCGCTCGACGTCGCTCTGATGACTATGCAGCACCGCGACGTTGTCGAACCGCTCGCGAAACCGGCCGACCGTTTGCGGAGTGAGGCTGATCTCGGGCACCAGCACGATGGCCTGCCGGCCGTAGCTCACCACCTTTTCGATGGCTTGGATGTAGACCTCGGTCTTGCCGCTACCGGTAACGCCATGCAGGAGCAAGGTTTGCTGCTCGCGCGATTCGAGCGCATCGGCAATCGTATGCAGCGCGGCCGCCTGCTCGGTGTTCAACTCGTGCGGCGCGCGGCGTTCGACTTCTTCTTCGAGCAGCGGGTCGGTATCGATACGTTCCACGCGCGACTCGACCAGTTCTTTCTTCCGCAGCGCGTTGATCGGCGCGGCGGTGCACTCGGCCCTGGCCATCCATTGTTTCATCGCCAGCGGTTTGCTGCTGGCTGCCAGTACCATGAGCGCCTTGGCTTGCTTCTCCGGCAGGTCGAGTCGCGTGAAGTTGGCCGACACTCGCGTGGGGACCGAGAACAGCGTGGTCTCGCGGGTGCCAGCCTTGCCGCGGACGCCGGCCGGAAGGATGCCCTCGAGCACCTGCCCGAGCGGAGTCAGGTAGTACTCGGCGATCCACCGCCCGAGCTCCAGCATTCGCGGGGTAAGCAGCGGCGACGTGTCGAGCACCGCGGCCAGTAGCTTGAGCCGCCGGCCAGCGACCGGTTCGAGCCCCACCTGCGTGCAGTAGGCGACCACGGGTCGATTGCCCCGCCCCAGCGGCACCTGCACCCGCCGACCCGCTTCAACCAGCATCTCGGGGCGTCGTTCGTCGGCGAAGTTCTCCGGCACCAGGTAGTCGAACTCGCCGGTCGGGCCGGTCGAGAGCACCACCCGCGCAACGAGCTTGGTTTCGGCATCGTCAAGCTCCCACGCCGGCGGGGTGGTATCGAACAAGTTCTGCTGCTGGGCCATGGGAGCGCGTCGAGGGAGGGGAAAGTGCCAACGTCGTGGGAGTTTTTACCGCCGGAGCGTCCGGCCAGGCTCCCCTTGGCGGGCGAGCGCTTGAGTCGGTTCCGTTGTTCCGCAATCATAAACCATTCTGCCCTGTCCCCCGACCCCTGAATTGCGACTGCTCAGCTATGCGTCTTGGTTTGTTTGGCGGAAGTTTCGATCCGGTGCACCTCGGGCATCTGCAGTTGGCCGAATGTTGCCAGCAGCAAGCCGCGTTAGACGAGGTATGGTTCATGCCAGCCGCGACGCAGCCGTTCAAGAAATCGGGGCCACACGCTACCGACGAACACCGCCTGGCGATGCTTGAGCTGGCGACCCAGGCCGAACCGACCTGGCAGGTGAGCCGCATCGAACTCGACCGCGGCGGAGTGAGCTACACGGCCGATACCCTCCGCTGCGTGCATCAGTTGCGGCCCGACGACGAGCTGTTCTTCATGCTGGGGGCCGACTCGCTACGCGACTTCCCGACCTGGCGCGAGCCGCAAGAGATCTTGCGACTGGCCACCCCGCTGGTGGTCGCCCGGGCGGGCGAGCCCGCACCCGACTTCCGTGCGTTGTTGCCGGTGGCCAGCGAGCAGCGCGTCGCCGAGCTGCAAGCCTCGATGGTCGATATGCCGGCCATGCACATGGCGAGTAGCACCATCCGCGAGCGGATCGCCAGCGGCGACGACGTGCAATCGATGCTTCCCGCCGAGGTCTGGCAGTACATCGAGCAGCAGCAACTCTACCTGCTGCCGAATTAGTTACGCGCTACTCGCGAATGGCCTCGGCTGCATCGGCTTCGGCGGCCGGCTGAGGTTGCTGGGCCACTTCCGGCGGAGGCAAGAACACCAGCGCGGGAGTGTTGGGGCCAAGCTGATCGACCACTCGGCGGAATCCCACCTCGGCCGCGGCAGTTTGCCCATCGAAGTGCTGCAGCACCGACAGCATGAACCGCGCGTCGGCGTCGTGCTCATGTTCGTTCAAGTAGGTATGCAGTTGCCGAAAGACTGCCCGCTTCGCCTCGGCGTCGGGGTAAAGCTCTTCGAGCACAAAGCCTGACTCGGGCCAGGTGGAGTCGAGCGACAGCCCGCGCCGGGTGGCCGATACCGCTTCGGAGTAGTGTGCGAGTCCCAGCTCGGCAAACGCCTGGCGGAAGTAAACGTCGGCGATGTCGGCCGCCTGTCCGCTGGCTTTCTCGTAACGCTCGGCCGCTTCGCGATAGTTACCCTTCTTGAAGTGACGATCGCCATACTCCACGAACTTCCATGCCTGGGCGCGGGCCGTGGGATTGCTTACCGGAGGAGGAACTGCCGGCGCGGCCGGAATGCCAGCCCCAGCGACGTTGCCGCCGCCAGCATTGTTATTGTTGTTGGCATTGTTGTTGCCTACGCCGAGAAAGTTCTGAGCCGCCCGCGGACCAAACAACTGCCCACCATCCACCGCAGCGGGTGGTAACACAATCGGGCCGCGATTGTAGTAGCAGGAACCGTTGCACCAGCGGCTACCACAATAAGGGCAATAGTAGCGGCGGCCGTAGTAGTAGCTATCGCCATAGTAGTAATAGCCGCCTGGCGACCAGCCATAGTAATACCCACCGCCAGGCACCACGTAGTTGGTGGTGCGACTCGTGGAGGGACGACGCATGATGCCATTGCGATCGACCCCCGTGCCCGGCTGATAATTAGCCGGCGGTTTGATATCGGGCGCAGTGCGAATGAGTTGAGCAGGCGCAACGTCAGCACTCCCCACAAGAAGCACCGCCATGAATAGCGATCGCCAAAAACCTTGCATCGCAAACCCTCCGTTGCGCGAATGTCGATCAAACTGTAGAGCACACAACAGCGAGCTGAAGTGTTTTGCTGCGTGAAGCACTCAAGTACCGCATTCATAGGAATGAACACAATATGCTCGCGCGGCCTGCACTACGGGAATTATCGCAAACAATCGGTAAATGGCAAGCAAAACGAGTCCCTCGGCTGTTTGCCGGCAATGTTGTGGCGACCAGCTTGGCAATCCACTATACTCTGGCCGTCCCACTCCCCTCCCCTTGCTGCGCGGACCTCCCTCCCACCGTGCTTTGCCTGTATGACCAACGCCCAACAATCGCGTGGCTTTACGCTCGTTGAACTGCTGGTGGTGATTGCCATCATCGGTATTTTGGTCGCTTTGCTTCTTCCCGCGGTGCAGTCGGCTCGCGAAGCGGCCCGGCGGGCCAGTTGCCAAAACAACTTGCGACAGGTGGCCATTGCCATGCATTCGCACAACGACGCCCAGGGACACTTACCCTCAGGCGGGTGGGGTTACGTGTGGACCGGCGATGCCGATCGCGGTAGCGGCCGGCGGCAACCAGGCGGGTGGGCGTTCTGCATTTTGCCGTATCTCGAACAGACCTCGCTCAATCAACTCGGCCGAGGAGCCAGCGAACAGCAGAAGCGAGTGCTCGCGGCCGAGGTCGCCAGCACCCCGATTGCTTCGCTTAATTGCCCAAGTCGCCGCGCGCTGGGGCTCTACCCCTACGGCGGGTCGCACGAGGTTCGCAACGCCGAGCCCGCCGAAATGGTGTTCAAGACCGACTACGGAGCCAATGCAGGCGACCTGGTGATTGGGGACCTTGGCCCCGAGACTCTCGCGGATGCCGAAAATGGGGTGTACGACTGGAAAAACACCGCCGACGCGACAGGAATATTTTACCCCCGCAGCGAGATTCGCCTGGCCCGCATCACCGATGGCACCTCCGATACCTACCTGGTCGGCGAGAAGCGATGCCTCATCGAAGGCTCCGACTGGGGCGACGACCAACACGCGTTTCTTGGTCATGGCAACGACACCGCTCGCTACACCTCGCTCGATTTGCCGCCAGCGGTCGACGGCCAGACGGCCGGGCACAAGCAATTCGGCAGCTCCCACACGGCTGGCTGCTATTTTGCGTTCGCCGATAGTTCGGTGCGTTTGATTGCTTACGATATCGATCCCGAAATTCACCGTCGCTATGGCAACCGCAGCGATGGCCTGCTGTTAGAATAGCCCGCCATTGGCTGGGCCGCCCGCGTTCACGATTCTTCAACCCCGAAATTGAATCTGTCCATGTCCCACGTGTTTCGCTTGCTCTCGCTCGTGTTGCTCGCCACGCTGGCTGGCAACTTGTACGCCCAGTCGTCGATCGACGCCATCTACCAACAACGGTGCGCCCAGTGCCATGGCAAAGACCTGACCGGCGGCAACGCCCAGAGCATGGTCGATGGCATCTGGCAGTTTGGTCGCGGCGATGGCGACCTCACGCGTAACATTAAGTACGGCATCTCCTCGGTCGGCATGCCCGACTACGACAAGGTGCTGTCGGACTCCGAAATCCAAGGCCTGGTAAAGTACATTCGCGACGCCCAAAACCAGGCCGGCATCGAACCACCGCCGATGCCCGAGAAGCTGCTCACCCGTCACTACGACGTTGGGGTCGAAAAGTGGATTGCCGACGGGATCGATACCCCATGGAGCCTGATCTTCCTCGACGACTCGACCGCGCTACTTACCGAACGCCCAGGCCGGTTGCGGGTTGTCATCAATGGCAAGCTGCATCCCGATCCGATCGAAGGCACCCCGGAGACGCTACCGATTAACCAGGGTGGTTACATGGACGTCGCAGCCGATCCCAACTACGCCGAAAACGGCTGGGTCTACCTGGCCTACACGCATTCGCTGGCTGGCAACAATCGCGACGCTCCCGCCATGACTCGCGTGGTCCGCGGCAAGCTCAAGGACCACAAGTGGGTCGAAGAAGAGGTGGTGTTCAGCTGCCCGCCGTCGTCGTACTCGACTACGCGTTTCCACTACGGCAGCCGCCTGGCGTTCGACCACGAAGGGCACCTGCTCGTTTCGGTCGGCGATCGCGGGGCCATGGAACGCGCGCAGGACACCAAGCAACCCAACGGCAAGATCCACCGGGTGAATCCCGACGGTTCGATTCCCGACGACAATCCTTACGCGGATGGTAGCGAGGGACTCAACACGGTTTACAGCTACGGCCATCGCAACCCCCAAGGCCTGGCAGTGCACCCCACCACCGGGCTGATTTGGGAAACCGAACATGGCCCGATGGGTGGCGACGAAGTGAACATCATCTACCCGGCTAAGAACTACGGTTGGCCCAAAAGCACCTACGGCATCGACTACAACGGCACCATCATCTCCGAAGACCTGACGCTCGAAGGCACTCAGCAACCCGTGCTGTACTGGGTACCATCGATCGCAGTGTGCGGGGCCGACTTCGTAACCGGCGACGCGTTCCCGCTGTGGGAAAACAACCTGCTGGTCACCGGCCTGGGCCACGAAGAGCTTCGCCGCTTGGTGGTAGACGAAGACCGCGTGCTGCACCAAGAGCTACTGCTGAAAAACGCCGGCCGAGTGCGCGACGTCGAATGCGGCCCCGACGGCTCGGTGTATGTGATCCTCAACAAGCCCGACGTGGTGCTCAAGCTAACCAACCAAGGCCGCGCGATCCGGCAATAAACGAAAGACCAATCCCCCGCAGCCGATGAGCAAGCTCACCAGTTGCGGGGGATTTTTTGTGCGCATGCGATCGCCCCGAAGGGGCGCTTCTACCAGGAGGTGACGGAAATTCCCTGTTGCCATACTCCCTGGCCCTCGTTGTCGCACCACCTCTACACTTCTCCCATAAATTGCTATGATAAGCTGTAGTTGTAGTGCAGTTGGAGACCTTGTGAGTCTAACAAGTATCCAAATTATTAGTGCTCATAGCTAACACAACAAAGCGGGCGGTTATTTCGTACCCCACTAGCAATTTTGGGTGTCCTATGCGAGTCGAGACCATTCGACTGAGAAACTACAGAGCGTTTCGAGATATCGAAATGACCAACGTACCCGAATTCTGTGTGGTCGTTGGAGCAAATGGCACTGGAAAATCGACCCTGTTCGATGTCTTTGGATTCCTCAAAGACTGCCTGACTTACAATGTCACGCGAGCTCTTCAAAGTCGAGGTGGTTTTCGCGAGGTAGTTTCACGAGGGGCCGAAGATCAATCCATTTATATTGAACTGCAATTTCGACTTACTATCACAGGCGCTGATCGCCTCGTCACCTATTTGCTTGAGATCAGCAATCATCGCGACAAACCAAGAATAGATAGAGAAGTACTGCGTTACAAACGTGGAAGGCATGGCTCTCCCTACCATTTCCTTGATTTCCAGAAGGGGCAAGGATACGCGGTAACAAACGAAGAAGACTTTGACAAGACAGAGGATGATCTCAATCGTGAAGAACAAACACTGAATAGCCCAGATATGCTTGCCATTAAAGGCATTGGGCAGTTCAAACGATTCAAAGCGGCAAACGCCTTCCGTGAGTTAATCGAAAACTGGCATATCTCCGACTTCCACATAAACATGGCACGAGGCAGCAAAGATGCTGCTGGGTACTACGATCATCTTTCTGACTCTGGTGACAATCTACAACTCGTAGCTAACCACCTTTACGAGAACCACCCCAAGATCTTCAAGCAAATCACTACTGCTATGAAGAATCGCGTTCCTGGAATCGGTGAGATCAAGACGGAGTCAACTGCCGATGGGAGACTCTTACTTAAGTTTCGAGATGGTTCGTTTCGAGACCCATTTATTGATAAGTATGTTTCGGACGGCACGATAAAGATGTTTGCTTACCTCGTGCTCTTGTACGATCCGTCTCCTCACCCTCTACTCTGTGTTGAAGAACCTGAAAACCAACTCTACCCACGCTTGCTTTGGGAATTGGCAGAAGAGTTCCGTAATTATGCAAATCGTGGTGGTCAAGTTTTTGTCTCGACCCACTCGCCTGACTTTCTGAATGCAGTAAAGCTCGAAGAAGTCTTTTGGCTTGTCAAAGAAGAGGGTTACTCTCATATAAAAAGGGCTAGCGATGACAAGCAAGTCGCTGCATATATGGAAGATGGAGATCAAATGGGATATCTCTGGAAGGAAGGGCTCTTCACGGGAGTGGATCCTCAATGAGCATGCTGGTTTTCCTACTAGAGGAACCCTCTGCCGAGGAAATGCTTAAGGGCATACTGCCTCAGATACTGCCCTCGAACATCACACCTAAATTCATGGTTTTTGAAGGTAAGCAAGATCTGGATAAGCGTCTTGAACGTCGTGTACGAAATTGGCAGATGCCAGACACCTCTTTTGTTGTGCTACGCGATCAGGACAGCGGAAATTGCATACAGATCAAGCAGGGTCTAAAGGAGAAGCTTGAAAACGCTCGACGGCCAGACTCTTTGGTTCGGATCGCTTGCCACGAACTCGAGAGCTTCTATCTCGGCGACCTTTCGGCCGTCGAAACGGGCCTAGGTGTTCCTAAATTGTCACGAGAGCAAAACCGAGCGAAATTCCGAACCCCTGACACCATTTCCCGCCCGTCAGAAGAGCTTGCAAAGATAGCACCGCAATACCAAAAGGTGGCCGGTTCGAGAGCTATATCCCCGCACTTGAAACTGGACGGGACTAATTCTTCACACAGTTTCAATGTATTGATAACGGGGTTAAGAACACTCGCTTCCAGAATGCCAAAATAAACGCTTGCCTCTCCGCACACTTGGAGGAATATCACACACCTCGCATGTTACCCAATCCGCGATTCGATTTCGTCGACCACGTCGTCGAGCTTGATGCGGATTTGTTCGAGCGAGTCGCGGTCGCGGAGGGTGACCGTGTTGTCGGTCAGGGTGTCGCCATCCACGGTGATGCAGTACGGGGTGCCCGCTTCGTCCTGGCGACGGTACCGGCGGCCGACGGCCCCCTTCTCGTCGTAGAACACGGGGAACTTCGCCTTGAGGGCCTTGTACAGGTCCTTGGCCACTTCGGGCATGCCGTCCTTTTTGACCAGCGGGAACACGGCCGCTTTCACCGGCGCGAGCCGCGGGTGGAACTTCATGACCGTGCGGGTCTGCATCTTGCCCTTTTCGTCGGGTTGCTCGTCTTCGGTGTAGGCTTCGCACATGAAGGCGAGCGTCGCCCGATCGGCGCCGGCCGAGGGTTCAATCACGTGCGGGGTGAACCGCTCGTTGGTCAAATCATCGCGATAGGTCAGGTCGCGGCCCGAGCCTTTGTACTTCGGCTTGCCATCTTCGCCGAGTTCAACCTCGAGCGGGCAGCTCTTTGGATCGAGCTTACCTTCCATATGGCTGCGAAGGTCAAAATCGCCGCGGTGGGCGATGCCTTCCAACTCGCCGAATTCTCCGTCTGCCAGGAACGGAAAGGCGTATTCGATGTCGGCGGTGCCGGTCGAGTAATGGCTCAGCTCGTCGGGATCGTGGTCGCGCAGTTGCAACCGCCCTTCGGCCAGGCCGTGCTCGATGTACCACCGGAACCGGCGGTCGCGCCAGTACTGGTACCACTCTTTCGAGGTGTCGGGATGGCAGAAGAACTCGATCTCCATCTGCTCGAACTCACGAGAGCGGAACGTAAAGTTGCGCGGCGTGATCTCGTTGCGGAAACTCTTACCAACCTGGGCGATGCCGAACGGAATGCGGACCCGGGTGCTGTCGACCACGTTCTTGAAGTTCACGAAGATGCCCTGAGCCGTTTCGGGGCGGAGGAAAACTCGGTTATCTTCGCTCTTGATGGCTCCAGCATACGACTCGAACATCAAATTGAACTCGCGAGGTTCCGTCAGATCGCCTCCACAGTGGGGACATGGCATCTGCAATCCGGTTTGATTCTTCTGCTCGGTAGCCATGTAGCTAAGGACCAGGGACAGTGTCAACTCGCCGGCGGTTCCGTTCTCCACATCCTCTGCTAACCACGACATGGTAACTTCAGGATTTCGCACCAAAGCCAATCCTGGGGAAAGTCTTCTACCAAACTTGCGATGCTTCGCCCAACGCAAGGCGGCTCCACTGTCGAAAGTAGCTCCCCCGTCTGGGCGAGTGACAAAGCACTCGGCGGCAAAGGAATTGGTCCAATCAGCATTATTCAGCATGTCCTGAACATGATCGGCCCGAACAAGCTTCTTACACTGGCGGCAGGTTTGCATCATGTCGCAGAACAAATCGAAGTGGCCGCTACACTTCCACACCTGCGGGTGCATGATGATCGTGCAGTCGAGGCCAGTCATCTCATAGGTGCTGGGGGCCCCGGGGATGACGCTCATGTCGTCGTGCTGCGAGACCATGTCGCGCCACCACGCCTCTTTGACGTTCCGCTTCAGCTCGACGCCCAGCGGCCCGTAATCCCAGAATCCGTTCAGTCCGCCATAGATTTCGCTCGACTGGAACAAGAATCCACGACGGCGACACAGCGAAACGATCTTTTCCATATCCATTGGGAAGCCTCGGACCGGGGGCAATTAAAAGAGGGGCGAAAAACTCGCATTCTAACGCGACTTCCGCAGTGCGGCGAGGGTCGTTCCGTGCACGCAATCACTTCTGGTGCGACCTGCAAGGTGCCAGCAACGCACCGCTTTGCGGGATTCTGTGCTGCATGGCAGCACCCTACAGAACGAGACACCCGCTTGAGCGATCGAGTTCGGGCACCACCGGTCGGCTGTCAATGTCGCCGCAGATTACCAGGTCGTCGTCGTGGCCGATGGCCATCAGGTTCTTACCGCCGGGGGTGTTCTGCAGTTCGAGGGCCAGCTGCTCGCTGGTCGATCGCCCAAACGCGGCGGCCGCGTTCAGCAGTTCCTGCCATTCGCCGCGGGTGGCCTGGGCCCCTTCGTTCAGCCGCCAGTCGCCGCGGGCGGAGAACTCGTGGGCCAGCGCGCCGGCCACGAGCAGGTCGTCGCGCGACACGTGCCCGCCGGTTCCCGCACATAGCAGGTGCACCACGTTCTCGTCGGCTAGCTCATCGACCACGGCCGACAAGTTGCAGGCCGCGGCCATCAGCACCCGCGAGGCGAGCCGGGCGTGGTTGATGGCTCGGGTGCCGTTGGTGGTAGTAAAGTAGATTCGCTTGCCGAATACCACGTCGGCCGTATATTCAGCCGGCGAGTTCCCCAGGTCGAAGCCCTCGATGCGTTTGCCGCCGCGTTCGCCGCCGAGCAGCACCTGCGAGCGCTCCTGCCCGTCGACCTCCCGCAGCACCGCGTCGACCTCGACCAGCGGGCGGACTTCGACCGCTCCGGCGGCCAGGGCATGGCAAACCGTGCTCGACGCCCGCAACTGGTCGATCACTACCACCACCGCATCGGCCAGCTCGTGTTCGGCCACAAACTGAGGCAAATAATGGACGGAGAGCTTCGGCATGACTAACGTACCATAGAAGGTTTAAGCAATTGAGGTTCTATTAGACTGTATTCCCCCTCCGTTTATAAGGAACCACCACAGCACGAATCAGCGCCGTTGGCGATGTTCGTGCGGTCGTGATTCGCAAGTATTATCCGCCCTATGCCCGACCTCGCTACTCCTGTCGATAAGTCCTCCGCTCGCGTTCGCCGGATGTTTGGCGAAATCGCCCCGCGGTACGACTTCCTGAATCACCTGCTCAGCATGAACGTCGACCGCTACTGGCGGTGGCGCACCGTGCGGAAGCTCCGCCCGCAGCCCACCGCGGGGCCGATTCTCGATGTCTGCACCGGCACCGGCGACCTGGCGTTTGCCTTCGATCGGGCGAGCGGCAAGCAGGTGCCGATCGTGGCAACCGACTTTTGCCACGAGATGCTCGAACTCGGCGAGTCGAAGAGCCAAGGCGTCGATAGCACCAGTCGCATCGACTTCATCGAAGCCGACACCCAACACTTGCCGCTTGAGAGCGATACATTCCAGATCGTGTCGGTCGCGTTCGGCTTGCGGAATGTCGCCGACACCGACCAAGGACTCGCCGAGATGGTGCGCGTTTGCAAACCGGGCGGGCAGGTCGCGGTGCTCGAGTTTACCACGCCCAGGCGTCAGCCGCTCAAAGCGATGTACGGCTGGTACTTCCGCAACGTGCTGCCTCGCATTGGGCAACTGCTGATGCGTAACAACTCGGCCGCTTACGAGTACTTGCCAGAGAGCGTCGGCGAGTTCCTTCAGTACGAAGCCCTGGCCGCACGGATGCAAGCCGCAGGCCTGAGTAACGTACGTTTCTTTCCCATGACTTTCGGCATCGCTACATTGTATGTAGGTACGAAAACAGCGAAGGAATCGGGCGTTGCGGATCAGGGCGAATCGATATGAATAGACCCATCGTAGTTGGAATCACCGGCGCCAGCGGCGCGGCCTATGCGGTGCGACTGGTCGAGGTGCTGCTGTCCGCGGGGCGCGACGTACACCTGTCGATCAGTCCCTCGGGGCGCGAAGTGATTCGCCAGGAACTCGAACTGCACATCGACCTCGACGACTTCACCGCCGACACGCTGCTACTTGGCGCCGGACGCTCAACGGGCGGCAACACGCTGGCCGAACTCACCGAAGTCTCGACCGGCGACTCCAACGTACTCGGCAGCGGACTCGTCCGCCGGGGTAAGTTGCACTACTATCACTACCGCAATTTTATGGCCCCCATGGCCAGCGGCTCGTTCCTCACCGGCGGCATGGTCGTCTGCCCCTGCTCGGGCACCACGCTCAGTGCCATCGCGGCCGGCATGGCGGGCAATTTGATTCAACGCGCGGCTGAAGTACACCTGAAGGAGCGCCGCCGGCTGGTGCTGATGCCCCGCGAAACGCCCCTGTCGCTGCCAGCGATCGACAACATGCGCCGCGCGACCGAGGCCGGTGCCATCGTGCTGCCCGCCTCGCCCGGCTTCTATCAAGGCGTCGAGACGGTCAAGGATCTGGTCGACTTCATCGTCGCCCGCATTCTCGACCAACTGGAGGTCGACAACGGACTCACCAAACGCTGGGGCAGCGAATGAATGGAATGCAGAGTTCGGATTGCTGATGGCGGAATGAATCGCCAAGCGATCGGAACACCCCCGGGTGCCACTGGCTCCGCCCATTACTGTCCGGAATTAATCTTAACCGATTCTGAACTTGCGCGGTGGGGAGTGGTGTGGTACGACATAGTCCATGCCTTCCCAGCGAGTTGCTAAAGACGAGCTACCAGTGTGGCCCGAGCAGGTCATTGGGGGGAAGTATGTCCGGCTTTTGGAGAAGTTTCTCAAACAACTCCGCTCGGAAGACGCCCACGGTAATCGCAAGTTATTTCTCGATGACGTGTTCGTAGCCTACCTGCTGGCGTTCTTCAATCCCACCATCCGCAGTTTGCGAACCATCGAAGATTTCAGCCAAACGGTACAGGCTCAGAAACACCTTTCGATTCGCAAGATCACTAGAAGTACGCTCTCAGACTTCAATCAACTGGCCGACCCCGAGCGATTGCAGCCGATTCTCGATGCCCTCCGCCGGCAACTTGCCCGCAAGTCAAAACGGCAATCGATAGGTGACGACGATCTCGACGAACTGCTCCAGCAGACCGTGGCCGTCGATGGCACGTTTCTCCCGGCCGTGGCCGAAGTCGCCTGGGCCATGTGCAATACGAACAATCATGGGGCGAAGAAGCATCGAGCGCGGGTGGATGTCCATTTGCCGGTGAGCACGTGGCTTCCCGAGGCAATCGTCATTCCATCCCCTGGCCAGAGCGAGGCCGATTCAGCCATCGAACGGTTGCAGCCCGGTCGTATCTATCTGTACGACCGCGGCTTCATGAGTTTCGCGCTCTTGGCAGCGCACTACGACGACACACACGCGTTGCAATCGCACTTCGTGGCTCGTTATCGCCCAGCGGGGGGCAATTCGCCCACGCTGCGGGAAGTGAAAAGTCGCGAACTCACCGAAAAAGACAAAGCGGCCGGCGTGCTCAGCGATGGAGTGGGACATTTCAAGTCTTCGAATCCGAGCCGACATCGAGTTCCCCGAGTGCAGCTTCGCGAAGTCATCGTCGCTTGCGAAGAAAAGGGAAAACCGTCGCAACTGCGGTTGATCACCAACCTGCTCGATGTACCGGCGCACGTGATTGCCATGCTGTATCGCTATCGTTGGCAAGTAGAACTGTTCTTTCGGTGGCTGAAGAGCTCTGCGAACTTCGGACACTTGATCAGCCACGCAAGCGAAGGGGTGCAAACGCACTTCTACGTGGCGGTCATTGCCGTGTTGCTGATGTACCTGCACACCGGTTATCGACCGAGCAAGTACCTGTTCGCCCTAATGGGACAGGTCGGCCGCGGGGCGGCAACCCTGGAAGAGATCCTGCCGATCCTCCGCGAGCGAGAACGTCAGAACGAACTGGCCCGGCAGTCGGCCGCGCGGCGGAGCGAGAAAAAGAAACAGCAATCGACTTAGAGACGCTGCCACTCGGCCGCGATTCTCACGCTGCCGCCTGCGCAATGTGAAAGGAAAAAGGCGGCGAGTCTTGATCGCGTAAGCCAATCCATGCAATCATAAGACGCCGCGCAACACTCCCGGAATGCAAAGAACCGAACTCCGGACAGTAATGGGCAAAGCCAGTGGCACACACAAGCGAAGCAATCCGTTGCCCGGCCGCAATCCGCATTGGAAAACCTTAAGGCTCAAACTTGTTTAAGACATTCGCCCACCTCCTGTCGCTCATCCGCTTCAGCCACACGCTGTTCGCGCTGCCCTTTGCCATGATGAGTGCGGTGATGGCGTGGTGGCTGCGAGCAGTTAGCCAGTATCCATCGATTGCCAGAGAGCCGAATTACAGCACTCATATCGTATTTGGAAGATACTCGATGCGTTTCCCCATTGGAAACGCTAAGGTGACTTCAGATGATGAATTTCTGCAAGGAGCGACAGCACTAGAAAGAACCCAAGGCCTCTTCGAATCCATCCGCTGGCAAGAACTCCTCGGCATCTTGCTGTGCATGGTGTTTGCCCGCAGCGCGGCCATGGCGTTCAACCGGTTGGTCGACCGCAAAATCGACGCCGGCAATCCTCGCACCGCGGGGCGGCACTTGCCGGCGGGCATCTTGAGCGTCGCCCAGGTCACCACGTTTGCCGTGGTGTGCGTGGTTGGTTTCATCGCCTCGACGTTGCTGTTCCTGCCCAACCGCTTACCGCTTTACCTGAGCGTGCCCGTGCTGCTGTGGCTGTGCGGCTACAGCCTGGCCAAACGCTTTACGTCGCTCGCCCATTTTTGGCTGGGTGCGGCGCTCGCCATGAGCCCCGTGGCCGCGTGGATCGCCATTCGCGGCGAAGTGGTACTGCAATCCCCCAGCGATTTAATCGCCCCGCTCACACTTGGCGGTGCGGTGCTATTGTGGGTCGCAGGATTCGACATCCTGTACGCCTGCCAGGACTTCGAGTTCGATCGCACCGCCAAGTTGCATAGCGTTCCCGTGAGGCTCGGCCTGCACGGGGCTTTGCGACTCGCGGCCGGTTGCCACGCTGGCACCGTGCTGCTGCTCGCCGCGCTGCCGACGGTTTACCCACCGCTCGGCACGGTCTACTTCACCGGCATCGCCGCGGTCGCGCTGCTGTTGATCTACGAACACTGGCTCGTCAAACCCAACGACCTCGCCCGCGTGAACCTGGCCTTCTTCCACGTGAACGCGATCATCAGCATCGGCCTGCTGGTGGTCACTTGTGTTGACTTGCTCGTGGTTTAGAGATCATCGTTTCATAGCCCCGGGATTCATCCCGGTGAAATCACTGTTTCTCGTTACGCAATGACGGTACGGCTATCACGTTAAGGTCAATGTGGCCTGCAATTAGCCCAGCAATTGCAACCTCCTGGTTCCCTGACAGGTGATACCCTCTCTCTCACGGGCTTTGCATTCTGCAGTGAGTTATCAGTACTAAGAAGCCGTTTCTACATGCGCGACACCGAATACAGTTCGCAAAACCATCACCTGAAACCACAGGTTACTACGCCGAAAAACAATAACACTAAACCCTAAAACCCCGCCGGATTCCAAGAAGACATCCCCGCCGGAAATCAATAACACACCCCGCCGGAAATCAATTGTTTAATAGATACAATGTATATATTCCTGTTTATAGGGTTGACGATCCACTTTTTTGCGAGTTCAATGCACTCACCATGAATGATCAATTTTCAATTAGCAACAGATGGTCACCACAGATTGCCGCGGCTGGGTTCTCTGCAGTTCCGATGAGTTTTCTCCGACACTACGCTCAACTGGGAATCACGCCAACTGAGGCCATGCTGTTAGTCCATATCATGGCCCGAAAGTGGGATGAGAATCTTCCATTTCCATCAGTCAGCAAGCTAGCAGAAGAAATGGGACTGAGTGTAAGCCAGCTACGTGCCAGGCTCTCCACGCTCGAAAAAAAGGGGATCATCAAGCGAGTCTTCCGCAAAGGAAGGTCTAATTGCTATGACCCCACTGAATTAATCAAGAGATTAGAAGCTGCAATTGAGTCGCATCGCCCCAACAATATTATGAGCAATCAAGAGGCACTTGGTGCCATGGCTCAGGTCACTTACTAGACAAGGTTGGATTAGCTGATGAAGTAAGAAGCACAGCAATTTAGAACTGTTTTCCACGGCATGTTCGGCTGCAACCGAACATGTGAGCGTCCAAAGCCCATGGAAGTGGGGTCCAAACCCACGTGCTTCGCTTCATCTTACCTCGTACTGGTCTATTCTCCAAGACAAATCCTAAAACCGGTGAACCCCGGGGCTGAACTGAGAGGGCTACCTCCTCCTTCGCCTCGGCCCACATGAATCCTCTCGTCTATCACATCGCCAGCGGTCATGCGTTCTTCTCCGGTGTCGCGTTACTGTTGCTCGCGGTGGGGACATCGGGGGCCAAGCGTCCGAGGGTGCGTCGTGTCACGGTGCTGTGCGGGGTGCTGGGGCTGATGGCCATTGCGATCTCCTCGACTCCGCTCCCCTACTGGTTCTACGCCATTGCAGGACTGATCACGATGGGTTGGATGGCCAGTCGCTGGAAACCGACCTGGCAGCGCCCGATCCGATGGGCGATGGCAATCGTTTGGTTGGTGGCCATCGCCATCGAGTTGCCTTATCACCTGACACCGACGCTCCACCCGGTCGGCTCGCGAGCGATCGCCATCATCGGCGACTCGGTGACCGCTGGCGTCGGCAGCGACGAGACCGCCGAAACCTGGCCGGCAGTGCTGGCTCGCGAGCACCGACTCGACGTGCAGGACATTTCGCACGTTGGCGAGACCGCTGAGTCGGCCACCAAACGGGTCGCGGAGCATCCGATTTCGGCTCCGGTGGTCGTCGTCGAAATCGGCGGCAACGATATCCTCGGTTCCACGTCGCCGGCCAAGTTTGCCACGACGCTCGATGCCTTGCTCGCCAGCCTGGCAGCCGACGATCGCCAGGTGATGATGCTAGAGCTGCCGCTGCCGCCGTTCTATCACGAGTACGGGCGGATCCAACGCCAGCTAGCAGCCAAGCACCAGGTAAAGCTTGTCCCGAAGCGGGTGTTCCTCTCGATCCTGGCGGGCAGCGATGCGACCCTCGATACCATTCACCTCTCCCAGGCGGGGCATCAACGCATGGCCCACTGCGTCTGGCAGCTGATCGCTCCTGCGTACCCGGAGCCATGATTCCGCGTGGGTTGGCAGGGTCCGCACCGCCGACTCCAGAGCACTGCCGCAAACACGGCGTTTTTGCTGCGACAGGTTGGCATTGTGCCAGTTCGCCGCAATCGCTACTCTCTCGCACCTGTACTCCTACGCGGCAAGGCACCCCATGCGAAAACTCCTGATCCTCGGCCTGATGCTGGCATTCGCCACCTCGCAAGCGGGGTGCTCGTGGAATCGGCTGAACGTATGGGACGGCGCCCTCACCAAAGCCATCAGCGGCCGGGGCGAGAAACCCCGCGAACAAAAACGCCGCTCCCCCACCTACCAAGGTGGCTTTGAGTTCTAACGCGAGCGGCTGCAGAACCAAACTCTCGCACCAGTGATTGGCGGAGATTCGCATTCCCCTCAAACCGCGTTTGCTCCCAACTACATTCTCACGCAGAGACGCCGAGTCCGCAGAGACTCATGGGGCACCGCCCAATACCCCCGCCGCGACAGCGATTAGCGTCGATCAGCGAAGATTAGGTCGTGTTGACATTTATGTAGCGTAGATTTTGTCGAAATGGTATCACGGTGTCGTCCCCTACCTGCTCATGGAGGAGCGAATAGATGCGACGGCACGAACTGACAGACGAACAATGGTTGAAGATTCGAGGCCATTTGCCTGGCAAATCCGGCGATCCCGGTCGAACCGCGGCGAGCAATCGTCGGTTCGTGAACGCGGTGTTGTGGATCGCCCGCACAGGCGCGCCGTGGCGCGATCTTCCCACTCGCTTTGGCCCTTGGAATTCGGTATTTCAGCGTTTCAATCGATGGTGCAAGCGTGGCGTCTGGCGGCAAGTCTTGGAGACTCTGGGCGAAGAGCCCGACTTGGAGCACTTGCTACTCGACTCGACAACGGTCCGAGCCCATCAACACGCAGCGGGCGTAAAAGGGGGCTCGGTGGCGAAGCCATGGGCCGCTCGCGCGGAGGTTGGGGAACGAAAGTCCACGCCGCGGTAACGGGCGATGGCCGCCCGGTTCGTCTGACTTTGACGGGTGGCAACCGACACGACATGCACCAAGCAGAAACGCTGCTGGAAGGACTAACTCCCGAATACGTCGTCGCCGACAAAGGGTATGATTGCCATTGGTTTCGCGATCAGATTCGTCGCCAAGGCGCGAAGCCGGTGATTCCGACTCGCCGTGGGTTTCGACAGAAAAGGTACGATCGCACACGCTATAAACTCCGAAATGTCGTGGAGCGGTTCTTCAACCGGTTAAAACACTACCGTAGGGTCGCTACACGATACGATAAAACTGATCGAAACTACGATGGATTCCTCTGCCTGGCGTCACTCATGATCAGCTTGGCATGAATGTCAACACGACCTAGTGTTCCCAACCGTACTACGTCCGAACTCGCCAGTCGCTGCGATCTGCCGACGGAACGGATTATCGTGTTACAATGCAGTCCGTTTGGAATCTAGTTCACTCGACAGCTTCTTTTCGTGGTGCTCCCATGCAGGCCTTTCGCTGCTCAAGTTGTCCGTTGGTGTTTGAAATCGGCCAGTACACTTACTGGGATGTCAGTGGCCACACGAACCGGCTTGTCTGCATCGACTGTGGTACCATGCATTGGCTGGAATTGAGAAAACCAAGTGCGGGCGAAGTCGTTCACCAAGGAGTCACTACCTATCGGGCGCTCCCTGGCCCGATCCGCGATTTCAGCGACCCTTCCGAGCAATCGGAAAATTCTGCCATCTTGGGGGAATACGTGTGGCCATTCGGCGAAGACGATTGGCTCACGATCGACACCTGGCCCGGTCACCGACCACTCGAATCGCTCTCGTGCCATTATTGCCAAAACAGCGGAAGCCTCATCTCGCTGGAGCATCCCACGCTAGACGGACGCTGGCCGATCTTCCGCAATCAGCAAGACGAGTACCACTGCCCTGTGTGCCAAGGGAACTTAGAACTCCTATACGACGTAACCATCAACTAGCGAGGTTAGTCTGCTCCGCCAACCTCCCCCCCGCCGCACCGGCGATTAGCGTCGATCAGCGGAGATTAGTGTTCCCGAAACAGTTGCCTCAGCGGGCCAGATTTTTCTTGAAAATGGCCGCTGGTTTGGTCTAATAGCTGCATGACTATTTGTACACCAATCCTTCGGCTCCCCGGTCCGTCGCGTCCCGCCCAGGGGACGGGATGCGCCAAAGTGGACCTGGCGGCTATAATACGAACCCGCGAAAATAGATTCCCACGTGGGAAAATTGAATTTTGACTTGCGTCGACACCCATCCGCGTAAACGCTTAACAGTACACGACTTACTTCGAACGAGAGCCGCGTAAGAATTTACCCATCGAATCGTGTTTCCCAGAGCTGGGAATCTATTCGGTGGGAAACTATCTCGACCAACCGATCCGCTGCCCCCATTTGCCGCACACGCTTGCCCCCTACTCGCGAGGGGGGGAACCTGCAGCGGCGGTGGAAATGGGCGTCGAGTTGCGACGAGATACGCTGCTGAATCAGCCCGACGCCGCGATGGCGGCTCGCGGCGAAACACCGAACTTCACAAACTGCCATGCTTCAAACGACTTCCCCCCTGCTGAAACCGATTCGCGAAAAAGTGGAAGCCGGCGAGCGGCTTTCCGCCGACGACGGGCTGGTGCTCGAATCGCCCGAGGTGCCGCTGCCCGAGCTGGGCGAGCTGGCCAATCTGGTGCGTGAGCGGAAGAACGGCAACGCGGCCTACTACAACATCAACACGCACATCAATCCCACGAACATCTGCGTGTACCGCTGCACGTTCTGTGCGTTCCGTAGCGACCTGCGCGAGGCCAAGGGCTACTGGATGAACGACGAGCAGGTGCTCGCCCGCGGGCAGGAAGCCATCGACAACGGCTGCACCGAGATGCACGTCGTCGGCGGTCTGCATCACCAGGCCAAGTACGATTGGTACCGCCGGGTGGTCGAGGTGCTGCATACGGCTTACCCCACGCTGCACCTGAAAGCGTGGACGCCGGTTGAGATCGACTGGTTCTGCCGGCTGACGAAGAAAGACGTTCGCTGGGTGCTTGAGGACATGATGGAAGCGGGACTGGGGAGCATGCCGGGCGGCGGTGCCGAGATCTTCCACCCTGAAGTGCGGAACCACATCTGCGAACACAAAGCCGACAGCCGGCGATGGTTCGAGACGCATCGCACCGCCCATGAGCTGGGGCTAAAGACCAACAGCACCATGCTGTATGGTCACATCGAGCAGCCGTACCATCGCATCGACCATTTGATTCGCCTGCGCGAGCTGCAGGACGAGACCGGCGGCTTCCAGACGTTCATCCCGCTAGCATTTCATCCCGAGAACACCAAGCTGGGTGCCGAGCGAAACATCAAGCGCCCGTCGGCGCTGGTCGATCTCCGCACGATGGCGGTGAGCCGATTGATGCTCGACAACTTCCCCCACCTCAAGGCGTACTGGATCATGCTCGGCATCGGCACCGCCCAGGTGGCCCTGGCCTACGGAGCCGACGACATCGATGGCACCGTGCGTCACGAGCTGATCTATCACGACGCGGGGGCGACCACTCCCGAGGTGATGTCCGTCGGGGATATCGAACAGGTGATCCGCGAGGCGGGCCGCGACCCGATTGAGCGCGACACCTTGTACCATCGCGTGGAGCGAAGCAGCGAAGGTTGGCAAACCGGGCAAGCGATTACCGCGAACGCCTAGCAGTGCTACCCAGCCCGCAGAATCGTCAAAGTTTCGCAGGCCGGTGGGTCGATAGCCTAAGTGAGATTCCCTATCGACTCCGACGCGAAGGATTGCGCGACTATGTGGTGCCAGCAATGTGGTCAGGACGTACCAGCGATATCGACCGAAGGGGGCGTGCCCGGTGCTTGCCCTCGTTGTGGTCATGCGAGTGCTCGCACCGCTAGCAAGGTGGCCGAGCCGGTGTTGGTAGCCGAGGCGTCGGACGACTGGCACTCGGAGCGACGGATGCGCCACATCGGCCGCTCGCTGCGTACGCCGCTAGCAGCGGGCAAACGCACTGCCAGCGACGACGCGATTCACTGGCTCGACATGACTGCGGTGCCCAGCACCGACCAATCGAAGCGTAACTATCCGTCGACCAAGTCGACTCGTCGCAAGAAACTGATGAAGCGACCAGCCGACTACCGCATGCAGTGGTTCGCCTGGTTCGCGGTGTCGGTCGGTCTCGGCCTAGTAGCCGGCGGTGTCGGCCTGATGGGCATGGGACTGTTCGGCGAGGACAACGGGTTCTGGCAATGGGGCGTCGGTGTCGCCCTGGCAGGTCAGGCCCTGTTGATCGCCGGACTGATACGCGTGCTGACAAGTTTGTGGAACAACAGCCGGCTGGCAACTCGGCGGCTGATCGACATCGAACAGGACCTGGCCGAAGTCGGGCGCACCGCCGAGGCGATCATCGCCCGGCAAGCAGGCGGCTCGAGCGTGTTCTACGGCGAACTAGCACGCGGCGCAAGCCCTACGCTGTTGATGGCAAACCTCAAAGGACAAATTGATCACCTGGCCACTCGGCTACATCAGGACGTGTAACGTAGCGCGGATTGGATTCTGCCGCGATGTCCTTGAGTTCGCCCCACGGCACCGACGATAGGTTGTTGTAGGGGCTTGTTCGACAGCGAAAAAACAAGCGAAGCCCGACCTGTCAGGTAATCTTGGCGACAGACTAAGGCCAGGAAAGCTAGGCGAACCGTCGGCGACGAAGTGAAGTTTAAGGATACGACCCGGGTCGTAAAAAAGTGAAAGTGGAGAATGCAATGCACAGCGGCGATTCGGTAACCGCCAGTGAACTCCAGCAGCAAGTCAAACTACTGCAAGAGGAGCTGCGTGAGTCGCAGAGCATGGCCGCGCTCGGTGAACTTGCCAGTACCACGACTCACGAGTTCAACAACGTGCTGACCACCATCCTGAACTACGCCAAGCTGGGGCTGCGTCACAAAGACGAACCAACCCGCACCAAAGCGCTCGAGAAGATCATGGGCGCGGCCGAGCGGGCGAATAAGATCACCAACAGCGTGCTCGGTTTGGCGCGGAACCGATCGAACGATCCGGCTCCGACGAACCTCTCCGAGCTGATCGACGAAACGCTGGTGCTGCTCGAACGCGAACTGTCGAAGTACCGAGTCGCAGTGCAACGCGAGTTTGCCGAAGTGCCGAAGGCCATGGTGATCGGCAATCAGATTCAGCAGGTGCTGCTCAACCTGCTCACCAACGCCCGTCAGGCGATGCCGAACGGAGGGCAGGTGCTGATCAAACTGTCGCACGAACCGGAGGCTCCGCTTGTGGAACTCACCGTGCGCGACACCGGCAGCGGCATCGACGCGGCGAGCTTACCAAAGATCTTCGAACGTGGCTTCAGCACGAAGCGCGGTCCCGACGAGTCGGGCAAAGGTGGAGCCGGTCTGGGACTGGCTGCCTGCCGAGAGATCGTAGAAGCCCATGGCGGGCGGATTCGCGTTGCCAGCACCGTGGGACGCGGAACCGCGTTCACGCTGCGGTTGCCAGTGGCATCGGAAGCAGCCTCGAATCCCACCTCGCAACCAGTGGTCGCCCTCGGGGTGTAGTTACCTCCAAGAGCACGCACGTGTTACTGGGTTGGCGTGACCGACATCGTACCGCGCGGCACATCGGCCAGGCGGTCGCGAATCTCTGCGAGCATCTTCTGCTCGAGCGGAGTATCGCGTCCCAGCGGAATCCACACCGACGACCATTTCGTGCGGCTCACCGGCGCCCGGGCAGCTGAAGGTAGCGAGCTGTCGTTACGCAGCGAAGCAGCGCCGGCGGTCGCCCGCTCGGGCTGCGGCAAGTCTTCCAGCTCACGGACCACCTGCAAGTCGATTAGGTAGCCATCGGGTTCAGGCACCACACGAACCACCGCCCTGCGACGAATGGTTTGCAGCGTGCTTTGCCATTTATTGAACGAACCGACGCTATCCTTCCGGTGCGGCTCGAACAACGTGGCTCCGACCTGATAGGGCGTCTCAACGCGGCCTTCGGTCCAGAGCTGCTGGTCGATGTGTACGCGTTGCTCGTACGCGATCGGAAAGTAGTCGGCCACGACGTCGACCACCTGATCCCAGGCGTAGTCGTGATTGTTTACCGGCACTTTCATGGGGTTCGGCAATGCGGAGCTCACCGTTTCCGACGCAGGCAGACCAAGCTGCGGGGCGATGGCTGTACCGCTGTTGGGCGTGGGGCCTGCGAACACGGTCGGCGCGTTGGCCATCGGCTCAGGAAACCCAGGCACTCCAGCAGGCTGCGCCATGGTCGGCGTGGGCGAAACGATCACCGGCCCGTTCGGGGCAACCATCACCGGCTCGGTCGCGATCCAGGCAGGTTCGTTCGAAGGCAATCCCTGGCAACCTGCTAGCAGCAAGATGCCCAGCGAAATAGTTGACAGGGTAACGAACGAAACACGCATATCAGGAGACCAGAGTGCTGGAGACCTTGCACGGAAGGTTAACAAGCCCGCGGCACGGATGCCGCCCTTTATTTCTTGGCTATACAGTAGCGCGGGGGATGGTCGCGAATATCCCACCCGCTGGCAAGAGCAGTCGCGGGAGTGCTAGCACTCTGGTCCCGTATTCGCCCGACGGCTGCGGCCTGACAAATCATTAGTCGACAGCGATCAGCTAGACGAATAGTGGCCTTTTCTGAACCCCGTCGGTCTTGCGGGCGGTACCGATTAGGGGACCCCTAACCGGGGGCAAAGTGGGTGGAGCAGCAGTTTTCGCATTCGCGAACCTGCGGGGCACGCTAGCTTTCTTTGCAAGCAACTGAGCGTCTGGCCCGGGGGGAAGATACCCAATCTTCCAGCCAGCACACAAAGTTACGCAATTAATCGGTGGGGCAAACCGTGTTACTTCAACTACCAAAACACCGCTTCACACATGCGCAGCATGATGCCAAGGGAAATGTTACAGAGTGTCATGATAGCTGCGGGAATAGTAACGCCGGTAAGTTACTCCCCTACCACCGACTTCTAATGCAAGTATTCGCTTGCCAAGGAGCCGGCGCATGATGTGGCAATTTCCGAGATCATGGATCCGCAGCCTTCCTGCGCTGCTCGTCCTGCTGGGAGGGATCACCGCAACGGTGTTCGGTGTATGGCACGAACTCGACAATATAAAGCGGAAGAATCACTCTCGCTTCGATCGGCTCTCGAATCAGGCCTGTACGCATATCCAAGAGCGGATCGCACACTACGGGCATGGGCTGCAAAGCTTACAGCTGCTGTTTGGTGGTAGTGAATCGGTGACTCGAGACGAGTTTCGGCAGGTCTGCAAATTCGTCAATCTCGAAGCAGAATTCCCGGGTTCCATCGGCATTGGTTGTATCGCCCGAGTCCCCAACTCACCGGACCAGATCCAGGCGTTTATCAACAAGAAACATCAGGATGGCATGGTCAATTTCGACATCGTGCCTTTTCCTGATGCTTCACCTCTGGAATCAGCGCTAACCGACGACCTGATGGTTGTCGACTACGTTTTTCCAGAGACAAAGCACTTGCATGCTATTGGTCTGGACATCGGATCGCATCCGGCACGTCGAAGGGCAGCCGAGCAATCGATGATGAACAATCAGGCAACCCTCACGGGGCCGATCCATCTTTACTTAGAGCCTACCGAGGAAGTCGATGCAGCCATGCAGCGTGGTTTTCTAATCATGCTGCCTTATTGGAAATCGGGAGTGCGTCCTCATACACCGGAAGATCGCGTTGCCAGCACCGAAGGCTGGGTGTTCATGCCGTTGGTTTCAGAGCGTGTATTCAGCCAGCTTACCAAGGTGACAGATCAAGAGCTGGATATCCAGCTCTATAATGGAACCAGCAAACAAGCCGAACTAATCTTTGAAACCGCTACTAACCAGCAAGCTAAGAACACGCTCGGTCTCAATCATCTGGTTCATCTTCGACTAGGGGACCAGGACTGGTCGGCCAACATCACTCCAACTACGAAGTTTGCCTATGCCAGCACCACTCTGGCCTGGGTACTCGGCCTCGGCGGCACCTTTGTCACACTGCTACTGAGCTACACCCTGCTTACACATCAGCGAGAGATTGCCAACGCGGAACGTTTAGCGAACCACATGACCGAAGAGATTCGGCGGCTGGCCATGGTTGCTGAACGCACGACCAATGGGGTCATCATCACCGATGCAAATCGGCAAATCGTGTGGGTCAACGAAGGCTTTACTCGCATTACCGGGTTCACGTTCGAAGAAGTCCAAGGAGAAGTTCCAGGGCGTTTGTTGCAGTGCGAAAAAACCGATCCTCAGACGATTGCTGAGCTCCGCGAAGCGGTCACCAAGGGACTCGGCTACCATGGCGAGATTCTAAATCGCAATAAGTTTGGCCGTGAGTACTGGATTGACCTCGAAGTTCAACCCCTCACCAACGACGACAACGAAGTCACCGGTTTTATCGCGATCGAAAGCGATATTACCTCCCGCATTCAAGCCGAACGCAAAGCAACCGCTTTTGGGCAACTGATCAAGGAAGCGCCACAAGAGATCTATATTGTCGATCCGAAAACCTTGCGATTCGTCGAAGTAAACGATGGGGCCTGCGAAGCAGTCGGATACAGCCGCGAAGAACTGCTCACCATGACTCCTTCGGACGTCAATCCGGACTTTTCCCAGGAGCACTTTACTCAAGGAATGGAGTCGGTCGTCGATGGCGACGTGTTCGAAAAGAGCTTCACTGGTCGGCATCGACGCAAAGACGGCTCGGATTATTCGGTACACATCAAGGTGCACTGCGCTACGTTTGAAGATCGCAAGGTGTTTGTCGCTTTTGTGACCGACCTAAGCGAACGCATGAAACTCGAGCAACAACTGGCGCAAGCTCAGAAGCTCGAATCGATCGGGCAACTCGCCGCAGGCATCTCACACGAAATTAATACACCGATGCAGTGCGTCGTGACCAACGTGGAGTATTTGAGCGAGATTTGTACCAATCTGTTCAGCGTGACCGATGCCTACCGCGAAGCACTGCAGTCTCACGACATGAGCGACCACGATCGAGAGTCCAGACTGCAAGAACTCGAGCAGAAGTATAACTACCAGAAACTGCGACAGAACACTCTGGAAGCCATCGTGGAGTCGGCCGAAGCCGCTTCGCGAGTAGTCGAGGTGGTGCGAGCCATGAAGTCGATGTCGCATCCGGGCTCCGCCGAACGGATGAGCATGGACGTGAACGACATGATTCGCAACGCGGTCACGGTATCGAAAAACCGCTGGAAGTACCATGCAACTCTCGATTTGAACCTCGACGAGTCACTACCTTGCTTGCCGCTGCTCTCAAGCCAAATGAATCAGGTGTTCCTCAACCTGCTGGTGAATGCGACCGATGCGATTGCCGATCGGATGGAAGCCGAACACTCTCACGAACTCGGACACATCGAAGTGGCCAGCTGGCAAGAATCCGATGGCATTAAGATTCGTGTTCGCGACACCGGGTGTGGGATGAGCCCCGAAGTGCAGCAGCGGGCGTTCGACCCGTTCTTCACGACCAAGGAAGTGGGCAAAGGCACCGGGCAAGGCTTGGCCATCAGCTACGACGTAGTCGTCAAGAAACACAAGGGCCGCATTGAGATCGAAAGCGAACTGGGCAAAGGGACCGCGATCACGATTTGGCTGCCCAATGAAGATTCGACCGACTTTGAGTTTGACGAACTCGAGTACGTCGAGCCGATCCACCACGGATCGAGCATCTAATCGTCCAAATCGGGCGACTCGGTCACTTGCAGCGAAGTAAGATGACCAAGCATCTCAGCTTCGCCGGCGAGAAACTCGATTTCGACCACCACGGCCCACAGCGGAATTACTTGCAGTTCTGGCACTCGCAGCTTCACCAGGTCTTTCTGCGTGCAGATGGCCAGTTCGGCGCCCGACTTTTCTATCTCACTAATTAGTCGAGCGACGTCGTCGCTGGTGTAAGCATGATGGTCTGGTAGTTCGGCCCACCCCACGACGTTCGCCCCCGCGGATTCCAACGTTTGGCGAAACGCGGCCGGATTGCCGATGCCGCAGAAGCCGAATACCCGCGCGTCGCGCAAAGTGTCTAGTGGCTGCTCCTCGCTGAGCGAATTGAGCAACATCGCGGGAGCATGCGACACCTCACACCAACTCGCCCCGGGTGCCAGCTTCGCTGCTCGAGCTCGAATGGCTTCCCGCTCGTCGGGGCCGATGAGATTCGCCCGGCTCAGGCAAACCACGTCCGCCCGGGCGAGCCCTTGCACTGGCTCCCGCAGCATGCCCCGCGGAAAGACGTGGTCGAAGCCAAATGGCTGTGTTGCATCGAGCAGCACGATGTCCAAGTCGCGAGCCAATCGGCGGTGCTGAAAGCCATCGTCGAGCAGCAGCACCTGGCTCTCCAGTTCCTCGATGGCGGTGCGGGCGATCGCCACCCGATCGGGCGACTGCAAGTGCGGCACGTCGGGCAGCGACTGTTCGAGCTCCAGTGCTTCGTCGTTTTTCGCTCCTTCGACCGCTCCGTAGCCGCGACTGAGGATGGCGACCCGCCAGGACTGCTCGCGGAGCCGGCGAGCGATCCACTTGACCATGGGAGTCTTGCCGGTGCCGCCGAGCGTGAGGTTGCCGACGCTGATCACCGGGGCATCGACCGACTGCACCGCGTCGCCGCCGCGGTCGAACTGGCGATTTCGGTAGGCGACCCCCTGCGTGTAGGCGAACTCGCCGATTCGCAGCCCGGTGCGTAACATCGCCGGCCATACCCCCCTACGGCGTCCGCTCACAAGTTCGTAAAAATCAGTAGGCTGCATCAGAAGCGGTAGCAAAGGGGCAAATTTTGTCAAAATAGGCAGAAAACGGCCCCACTGCGGAATTACGAGCCGCCGGGCCGAAGAATCGTATAATAAGAAGTAACGCACCCGAGGGCTATCGCCGCCCAGCGAGCCCCCGGTGCCGACGGTCAGCTGTCGAACCGCCTAAACCCACGCTTATCTTCCAGTATGTCTACCCTGCAAACTCCCGCGACCCCCCGCCCGAAGTCCAAGGTCGACTACATTGAGTACGACAAGTACATCGATCAGCAGGTGGAGCGGACCCGGCGAACCGTCAAACGGATCGATCTGGTGCAGTCGCTGCTGGTGCTGACCATCGGGCTGCTCGCGATGCTGCTAACCTCAGCGGTGATCGAACATTGGCTCACCGCTGAAGGCCTGGGGCTGTTCGGGCGACTGCTACTGTTTACCGCGCTGCTGGGCAGCGGCGGCTACTACCTGGTTCGCCATGTATGGCCATTGCTCGTGCAGCCGATCAATCCCACCTACGCGGCGCACGCGATCGAGCGGGAACATCCCACACTCAAGAACAGTTTGGTCAACTTCCTGCTGTTCCGTGGCATGAAGAAACAAATGCCGTCGGCCGTGTATGGCACTTTGGAAGAGCAAGCCGCACAGCGATTGTCGCAAACGCCGATCGAAGGGTCGGTCGACCGCTCAGTGCTAGTGAAGCTAGGGTACGTGCTGCTGGGAATCGTCGTGCTGTTCGCAGGCTACTCGGTGCTGTCGCCGAAGAGTTCGTGGACCACTGCCGCGCGAGTGCTGATGCCATGGGCCAACATTGCCGCGCCGAGCCGGGTGCGGATCGATCATGTCGATCCCGGTGCGGCCGAAGTGGTGCAAGGCAATACACTCGAAGTGCATGCTCACGTCAGCGGGCTACGCGAAGGTGAGTTGGTCGAGCTGTCGTTCGACACCGCCGATGGTCACCTGCTCGATCAGCGCATTGCGATGCAACTGGTCGACGACGCGGGTCACTACCAGGCTCTCTTGCCTGGCAAGAGCGGAACCACCGGGCTGGCAGGCATCGATCAAGATATGAACTATCGAGTGCTGGCTGGCGATGGACGGAGCATCGACTATCCCATTCACGTGCTCACCGCTCCCACGATTCGCGTGGCAAGCGTCTACTACGACTTCCCCGACTACACTGGCTACGTCGATCGCGAGATCGAACACCGCGGCGACATCCGCGCAATCGAAGGCACCAAAGTCACCGTGCACGCCCAGGCGAACACGCCGATTAAATCGGCCGACATCGACCTGTCGTCCGACGGCAAGCCCGACCTTCGCATGGTGATCGAAGGCGACACCGCCCGCGGTGGCATCAATCTCTCGCTCGAGGGCGACCGCCAGTCGATTCGCACCACTAGCTACATGCTGCGGTACACCAGCACCGAAGGCCTGACCAACAGCGATCCGCCGCAGCACACGCTCGAGGTGTTGCCCGACTACGCCCCGGAAGTCGCGATCGTCGAGCCCGAAGCTCGCGCGCAAGAAGTGCAGATGAACGAAGTGGTATCAATTGCCGTCGAGGCCCACGATCCCGATTTCGCACTCAAAACCGTAACGCTTCAGTTCACGAAGCAGCAGAATGGCAGCCAGGTGCACGTCGAGTCGCTGCTCAACGCGCGGCACGAAGGGCGTTTGGCCGCCAAATGGGAGTTCAGCCCCGCCGAGCTAAAGCTGCAGCCCGGCGACATCGTGGAGTACTGGGCCGAAGCCACCGACGTGCGAACGCCGCAAGCGAATCGTACGACGAGCGAGCGGAAGCTGTTCTACGTGGTCGGCGATCCTCAGGACAACAATCAGCCGAACGACAACAATCAAAATGGCGACGGCCAGCGTGGCGAAGGACAACCCGACGCCGGGCAAGCGGGCGAAGGTCAGCCGAACGACGACTCGCAGCCTGGCGAGAATGGCGAAAACGGTCAGAACGGCGAGTCTGGCCAAAACGGAGAGTCCGGCCAGAACGGCGAGAACAGCAACCAGGGCGAAGCAGGCGAAGCGGGTAACTCCGGCGACTCTGCAAACAACCAACAGGGGGCTAACAACCAACAGGGGGCCGACAACCAAGGTGCCGAGAACCAACCGGGCAACGCCGATCAGCAGAATGGTGAGCAAAACGGCGAACAGCAAAACGGCGAGTCGGGCAACCAAAATGGCGAAGCCGGCAAGTCGGACCAGAACGACCCCCAAGGCGGCCAGCAAGACTCCAGCAATGGAATGCAAGGCAACGAAAACGAGCAAGGCAACAACGGTCAGCAGCAAAACGACTCCGCCAGCGGCGAAAACGGAGCGACCGGCCAAGGGAGCGAAGCGGGCAACGAGGGCGACTCCTCCGCCACCGGTGGCAATCAAGCCGACGGGCAAGCGGGCGAGAACTCCGACTACAACGCGGGCCAAGGCAATCGTAGTCAGGCCCAACCCGGCAACACCGGCGAAGGTGGCGAATCGAAACCGACCGCCAGCGATGGCAGCAACGACGCCGAAGCGTTCGAGAAAATCAGCCGCAGCCTGACCGAAAACGAACGCCAGAACGCAACCCGCGGCCAACGCGAAGGCGACGCCGACCCCAACGCTCCGAGCGAAATCGATTCGGAGAGCGGTAACCCCCAAAACAACAGCAGCGAGCGAACGACCAACCAACAAAAGCCTGAACAATCGTCGTCGGGCGACTCACAGCAGTCAACCGGCGAGTCCGAATCGCAGGATGCCAACTCCAACGGAGAGAGCGAAGGCCAGCAAGGCACCAAGAACGACCAGCAGGCCGAAGGGACCGGCGCCGACTCCAAGGCCGACACCCCCGAGGCCGAGGGTGGCCAGGCATCGGGCAAAGAGCCCGACGCCGAGAGCATGTCCGACGGCGGCGAGGAGCGGAACGCTTCGGGCGAAGCCGGCGGCGGTAGCGACAGCCAGCCCGATGGCTCCCCCGACTCCCAGCGCGAGATGCAACAACGCGGCAAGCGTCCAGACTCGAGCGAGGATCAAAACACCGACGAGTCGGAAGCCGGCACGCCCGGGCATAGCAAGCACGAAAGCGATTCCCGCGGCGAAGAAGGTGGCGATCGCGCCGGCGGCGGCGAAAAAGGTGGCGGCCAAGAGTCACCCCACGAGGGCACCGGCAGCGCCGGGCAAAACCAGGCCGCCGACGAAGGTGCGGGACAATCGGGCGACCGTGGTCCCGGCGAAACTGGCAAGCGAGGCGGAGATAGCGAAACCGCCGATGGCCAAACTGGCGAGTCGGGCGACGAGCGCGGCAACGGCTCGACCAGCCGCCAAGGCCAAGGCAACGAGCAAGCCTCCAGCAACAACGACCCCAACGGTCAGCAGCCCGAGGGTCAGCAACCGCAATCCTCCGGCGGAGCCAACTCCGACAACGCCCAAGGCAGCGAGTCGGCAGCCAGCGAGTCGAAGCCGAACGACGCGAATGCCGAGAACGCCAGCCGCAACAACAACGCGGGGCAGCCCTCCGACCAACAGCAGAACGCCGAAGGCGATCCGCAGAACCCAGCAAGCAACCAGCCTGGCAACGCCCCGTCGACCTCCGGCGCGCAAGGTGGCAACGCCGGCGAAGAGTTCGGCAACAGCAGCCCGAGCAACGCTCAAGCAGCCGAAGCCGACGAAGCCAACCTGGAGTACGCCCGCAAGCAAACCGACCTGGTGCTCGACAAGCTTTCGGATCAACTGGATAAGGGCAAAGTCGATCAGGACATGCTCGACGACCTCGGCTGGAGCGAGTCGGACCTGCGTAAGTTTGTCGATCGCTGGAACCGGCTTCGCAAAGAGGCCGAACGCCCCGACGGCGGCGATGCTCAGCAGGAACTCGACGCGCGACTCCGCAGCCTGGGTGGCTCGCTCGGCACCAAGGGTGGCAAAATCAAAAAGACCACCGACGACTTCCGCAATCTGAGCGAAGGGTACCAGAGCAAGGTGCCGCTCAAGTATCGCGAATGGCAAAAAGCCTACACCGAGGGCATTTCGCGCGAGAAATAACCGTTTGGCTCATGGTGCAATCGGCTGCACGAGTGTCGCGGTGCGTCGTACCGCCGAACGCTGGGCAGTTCGCCACTTGTCACTCGGTGCTCGCCCTCCCCATAATCAAGGCATGCACTTCTCGCCGCCTCGTTACTTGGTCCCGTTCCAGCCCAAACGCATTCCGCACCACTTTGCGGACGTGCTAATCATTGGAGGTGGCATCGCAGGTCTGCGGGCCGCGATGGAGATCGATCCTCGGCTCTCCACACTGGTGGTGACTAAAGATCTGATGCGCGAGTCGAACAGCACCTACGCCCAAGGTGGCATTGCCGGCGTGATCGACTCGACCGACAACTTCGAGAACCACGTGGCCGACACCCTGACCGCAGGGGCCAACCTGTGCGATCCGCAGGTGGTCGAAATGGTAGTTCGCGAAGCTCCCCACGAGATTCGCAAGCTCATCGAATGGGGCACCAAGTTCGACCTCGACTCCAAAGGCGAGTTGATGCTCGGCCGCGAGGGTGGGCATAGCCATCACCGCATCGTCCACGCGATGGGCGACTCGACCGGAGCCGAAATCATCCGGGCGATGATCCACCAGGTTCGCGAAGTGCTCCAGGCTCAGGTCTGGCCGAACACGTTTACCATCGACCTGCTGACCACCGGCGGAGTTTGCCGCGGGGCGCTGGTCTGGAACGCTCACCATGGCAAAACCTTTGTGTGGGCCAAGCAAACCATCGTCTGCACCGGCGGCGTGGGGCAGGTGTATCGCGAATCAACGAATCCTCCCATCGCCACCGGCGACGGCCACGCGATGTGCTTCCGCGCCGGCGCGGTGCTCGGCGACATGGAGTTCATGCAGTTCCACCCCACGGTGCTGTATATCGCCGGGTCGAGCCGCATGCTCATCTCCGAAGCCTTGCGCGGCGAAGGAGCGCAGTTGGTAGATGCTTCGGGCTACCGCTTCATGCCCGACTACGACGAGCGGGCCGAGCTGGCCCCGCGCGACATCGTAAGCCGTTCGATTGTCGAGCAGATGGCCAAGACCAACCAGCCTTGTGTCTACCTGAAGCTCAGCCATCTCGATCCCGAGCACGTGCACAATCGGTTCCCCGGCATCGCCAAGGCATGTGCAAGTTTTGGCATCGACATTGCCAAGGACTCCATTCCGGTTCGCCCTGGTGCCCACTACATGCTGGGTGGAGTACGGGTCGACTCCGACGGGCGCACGTCGATTCCGCGACTCTGGGCCGCCGGCGAGGTGACCTCCAGCGGACTACACGGCGCGAACCGCCTGGCATCGAACAGCCTGCTCGAGGGACTCGTGTACGGGGCTCACGCCGGACGGGCGATGAGCGATGCCGCGCTCGACGAGCCCGACATGTTCCAGGCCATTCCGCTGGAAAATGCCGAAGTCCCCCGCCCTGCTGCCCGTCTCGACACCGACGACATTCGCAACTCGCTCAAGAGCCTCATGTGGCGCGACGCTGGCGTTTGGCGTGACGAAAAGGTGCTGGCCGACGCCAGTACGAATATCGACGCCTGGATTCGCTACGCGCTCGGGCGGCAATTCACCGATCCGGCCGGCTGGGAGCTGCAAAACCTGCTCACGGTTGCCCGCGTGATGATCAACTCGGCTCGGCTGCGTACCGAATCGCGGGGGGTGCACCTGCGGGCGGATTTTCCGACCAGCGACGACGAAAACTGGCGTCGCCATATTTTGCAGCGTAAGGGATCGGAACCGGAATTCGCCGATGTCGGCTAGTCCACAAAAAAATTAGGCGAACCTCCAAAACCCGGCGATCGTAGCCTAAATTATTGCGTGGGATAGACATCCGCCCCGACTGCGGGTTACCCTGTTGGGTTCAACCAGCGGGGTTTCGGGCGGCCGGCGCGTTGGCTCCCGTGCCTTGGTGATTGCCGCGCCTTCCCACCTACGGACTCTCGTGCCCCCTCCTAGGACTCGGCCTCACAGCGGAGCGAATGACGATGCAAGATACCTCGTCGACAGATGCAAACGATGTAATGATCGAGGCGGTTCGCCTCTCCAAATACTACGGCCTGTTTGCCGCGGCTCAGAACGTGAGCTTCCAGATTAAGAAGGGCGAAGTTGCCGCCTTCCTGGGACCCAACGGCGCCGGCAAAAGCACCACGATGAAGCTGCTGACCGGGTACCTCTCCCCATCAACCGGCAAAGCACGCATCGCAGGTTTCGATACCCAAACCGAGCGACTCGAAGCGTCGAAGGTACTCGGCTACCTGCCCGAAAACGGCCCGCTCTATCCCGACATGACCCCACGGTCGCTGCTGAAGTTCTTCGGCCAAGCCCGCGGCATGACCGGCAGCCAAATCCGCCGCCGGATGGAAGAAGTGATCGAGCTGTGCAATCTACAGCAGGTGCTCGGCAAGCCGATCGGCAAACTCTCGAAAGGTTACCGCCAGCGGGTCGGCATGGCCCAGGTGCTGCTACACGAGCCCGACGTGCTGATCATGGACGAACCGACCTCGGGCCTCGATCCCAACCAAATTCGCGACGTGCGAAACCTGATTCGCAAACTCGGCGAGACCAAAACCATTTTGCTGTCGACTCACATTCTTCAGGAAGTCGAAGCCATGTGTAACCGCGTGGTCTTCATTAATGAAGGTCGTGTCGTGTTCGATGGCCACCCTAACGAGCTTGGCTCGAACCCCGCGGAACTAGACAACAAGTTCCACGAGCTAACCGGCGCTGTTTAGCCAATCACGCTTGGCTGTTAGGTGTTCCCCCCGCAATCGCATCTTCCTCCTACGGATTTTTGAGCTCCCATGAATCCCACCGTCACCTCGGCGATTTTTAAGCGCGACTTCATCAGCTATTTCTCGAATCCCACCGGATACGTGTTTATCTGTGTGTTCGTCATCCTTAGCTCGATGGCCACGTTCGTGCCGCCTGCGTTCTTCAACAACAATCTGGCGAACCTCGATCAGCTCAGCACCTGGATGCCTTGGATTCTGCTGGTGTTCATTCCAGCGATTACCATGAGTTCGTGGAGCGAAGAACGTCGCCAAGGCACCGACGAGTTGCTGCTCACGATTCCCGCGTCCGACTTCGACGTGGTGATCGGCAAGTACCTGTCGTGCGCGGCAATTTTCACCGTGTCGCTGCTGTTCTCGATGTTCTCCATCTGGATCGTGTTTAGCTGGGGCCTCGGCTCGCCCGACATGGGCCTGTTTTTGTGCACCTACCTCGGCTACTGGTTCCTCGGCCTGGCGATGCTCTCCATCGGCATGGTGGCTTCGTTCCTTACCAAGAACCTAACCGTCGGCTTCGTGTTTGGCATGCTGCTGAATGCCCCGCTGGCGGCATTCAGCATTGCCGACTGGTTTGTCAAAGATCCCAAGTACGCCCAGATGATCAGCCGCTGGAGTGCCGACGCCCAATTGGCCGACTTCGAGCGCGGTGTCATCAGCCTTTCGGGGGTCTCGTACTTCCTGAGCCTGATGGTAGTGATGCTCTACGTCTGCATGGTGCTGATCGGCAAGCGTCACTGGGGCACCGGCGACGATGGCGACTCTCGCTGGGCTCACTATTTCGGCCGGGCGATCGCACTGGTCGTGATCTTCGGCGGCCTGAACGTGTTCATCTCCAACTACAACTCGCTGCGTGCCGACATCACCACCGAGCGAATCAACTCGCTCTCCGAGTCGACCATCACGCTGCTCGACGAGCTGCGCAATAACGACGAGGTCGACACCATTTTGGTGGATGCCTACGTGAGCCCCACAGTGCCAAGCGAGTACGCTGCCCATAAGCTGAACTTGCTCGGCACGCTGCAAGAACTGCAGTCGATGAGCGGCGGCAAGATCCACGTGAGCGTCTACCAGATCGAAAACTTCAGCGAACAAGCGGCCACGGCCGAAACACGGTTCAACATCGTTCCGCAACCAGTCATTACCAGCACCCGCGGAGTGAACTCGCAAGAGGAAATCTTCATGGGCGTCGCCGTGCGGCATAAGCTCGACAAGGTGGTGGTGCCGTTTATCGACAAGGGTATTCCCGTGGAGTACGAGCTGGTCCGCTCGATCCTCACCGTGGCCCAGGACACCCGCAAACGGGTCGGCGTGGTCAAGACCGACGTACAGCTCTTCAGCAGTTTCAGCATGCAAGGCGCTACCGAAGAAAGCCAGCTGATCACCGAGCTTCGCAAGCAATACGAAGTGGTGGAAGTCGATCCCGAAGAACCCATCGTCGGCGATTACGACGTGCTGCTGGCCGTGCAACCATCGGCCATGAGCCCGCAAGCAATGGACAACCTGGTCGACGCGGTGAAGGGTGGTATGCCGGTCGCGGTGTTCGAAGACCCGATGCCGATGCCATGGGCCTGGGACGTGCCCGGCACCAGCGAAGATCGCACGATGGGCGGCCCCATGGCTATGTTCGGTGGCGGCCAAACCTTGCCGAAAGGCGATATCCAAAAGCTGTATAGCCTGCTTGGTCTGGAGATCGATCCCGAACAGGTCGTACTGCAGAAATACAACCCTTACCCGCAATACCCCTTCCCCGAGTTCTTCGTGTTCATCGACGAAGGCCTCGAGGCGTATGGCACTCCACAGCCGTTCAACCTGAATCAGCCGATCTCCTCGGGCTTCAAGCAATTACTAACAATTGCTCCGGGGCATCTTCGCAAGGACGAAACCACCAAGCTCACCTACTCTCCGCTGCTGGTCACTGGCAACCTGACCGCCGAAGTGCCGTTCTCGGTCGTCGGCCGGATGAACAACATCGTCGATATGGTCAACCAGCAGAAGCTCTCGAAGGAGTCGTTCACGGTCGGAGCCTTGATCGAAGGCGAATACGAAGACACCGACGACCTGATGGGCGACCTTGCCGAACAAGCGGCGGCCGAAGAGGACGAGGAAGAGACTCCCAAGCTCGATGAAACCGGCAAGCCGATCGAGAAGACCCCGATCAAAGCAGTGGTCATTACCGACATCGACTGGCTGTTCGACGAGTTCTTCCGCATCCGCTCGCAGGGCGAACAGAACATCACGAACCTTCCAGACATGAAGTTCCAGAACGTTTCGTTCGTACTGAACGTGCTCGACTACCTGGCCGGCGACGATCGCTTCCTCGACATCCGCAAGCGATCGCGCTCGCACCGGGTGCTCACCCTGATCGAGAAAGCGACCTACGAAGCTCGCAAAGAATCGCGAGAGACCATCGACGAAGCCCAAACCGAGATGGAGGAAGCGATTGAGCAAGCCCAACAGAAGTTCCAGGGCAAGCTCGACGCGATTCGCCAACGCAACGATCTGTCGCCTCAAGAGATGGAAGTGATGATCCGCCGTGTCGAGGTGACCGAGAATCGCAAACTCGAGCGTCAGATCAGCCAGTTGCGGAAAGATTTCCAGCGCACCCAACTGCAAACCCAGCGACAACTCGACCGCGAAGTTCGCGGCGTGCAAGACCGTTACAAGACGTATGCCTGGATTTTGCCTCCGATTCTGCCGATCCTGCTCGGCGTGCTCGTGTACTTCCACCGCCGCGGTGGTGAGCGTGAAGGCGTTTCGAAAACCCGCCTTCGCTACAACCAACGCGAAGAGTAACCCCCTGGCTCGCACGCCGACCATCGTTTCACCATACATCCCCCCTCCCCGATTCCGAATCGTTCATCCATGTCCGAACTCAACAAAACTACCTGTTACTTCGTAGCGGCGTTGGCTGCCGTGGCTCTGGCCATCTTCACTCGGCCATCGGTCGAGGAGTTTGACGTCGAGCAGCGACTAGGCGAAACCTTGGTGGAGGACTTCCCCACCGACGCCCCCAAGCGGCTCCGCATCACCCACATGAACGAAGAGACCGGCGAGCTCGACTCGTTCGAGGTCGCCGAAAAGTCGGGCGGGTGGATCATCCCCTCCAAAGGCGGCTACCCGGCCGACGCGACTCGTCAGCTAGCCGAGGCAGTCGAAGGAGTCGTCGGGCGTGAGATTCTCGAAGTGGTCGACGCCGACTCCGCCCAGCATGTTACCTACGGAGTGGTCGCTCCCGAAGATTCCTCCGCCGACGCCGGATTCGGCACCCACGTCGAACTGGTAGGCGAGAACGACCAGTCGCTCGCCGACCTGATCATCGGCGAGCAAGTCACCGACTCCGAGCAGCAGCACTGGGTCCGCCGCTCCGGGCAGGACGTCGTGTACGCGGCCGAAATCGACCTGTCGAAGTTCTCCACCAACTTCGCCGACTGGATCGAGAAAGACCTGCTTAAACTCAACACGTTCGACATCTCCGAAGTCTCCATCAACGACTACTCGGTTCAGGTAAATCCGGTACTCACCAACCGTGGCCTGCAGTTGCAGGTGGTCGAGGATTACCGCAACAAATTCGACCTCGTATTCGACGACGACCAAAACCAATGGTTGCCGAAGAAGCTCGAAACTTATAACACGGAAACCAACAGCTACGATCCCCTCCGCCTGGCCGACAACGAAGTGCTCAACGCCGACTCGCTTCGCGAGCTCAAGTCGGCCCTGGAGGATCTGGTGATCGTCGATGTCGAACGCAAGCCCGACGGCCTGAGCGGCGACCTCAAGGCCGGCGAGGAGTTCATGAGCAGCGACGAAACCAAAATGTCGCTCGCCCAACGCGGCTTCTACCCCCTCAGCGAGAACGGCGGCGTCGCCCTCTACTCCAGCGAAGGCGAAATCGTCATCACCCTCAACTCCGGCGTGGAGTACGTGCTTCGCTTCGGCGAACTCCAGGCCGACTCCTCGGCCGAAGGCGAAACCGCCGAAGACGCTGCCGAGACCGAAGCCGAGCAGACCACCGACGACACCGAAGGCAACGCCGGGCTGAACCGCTACCTGTTTGTCATGGCTCGCTTCAACGAGTCGGCCATCGAGCCACCCGTGCTCGAAGACCTCCCCGAGCTCCCTGCTGCCGACGAAGCAGCCAAGGAGCCGGCGACCGAAGAGCCCAGCGACGAAAACGCCGAATCGACTTTCGATGAGTCCGCCGAGGAAGCAACCGACGAAACAACCGACGCTGCCGACTCCACGGAGGAGACCACCGACCAGCCGACCACTGAGCAGATCGAAGCCGAGCGGGCTCGTATCGACCTGAACAACAAGCGGGCTCAGGACGAATACAACGAAAAAATCGCTGCCGGCAAGAAGCAAGTCGAGGAACTCAACGACCGCTTCGGCGACTGGTACTACGTGATTCCGAACGACGTCTTCAAAAAGGTGCATCTCGGTCGCGAGCAGGTGATTACCACCGCTCAGCCCGAAGCCGGCGGGCAGGCTCCTCCGGCCAATCCGGCGAGCCCCAACACCATGATCCCCGGTTTGCCGGGTCTTGAGTCGCTCATGGGCGGTCGCGGCGCTGCTGCTCCTCCAGCTGCTGCTGAGGAGTCCGACGAGCTGCCGGCCGTTGAAGCACCAGAGTCGACTCCCGACGCGAGCAGCTCGCCTGATGCAACTGCTCCGGAAGCCGAAACTTCAGAAGCCGAAGCTGCCGAAGCCGACAAGACCGAAGCCGAAGCTGCTCCAGCCGACGAGCAACTGGCCGCCTCGGAGTCCGAGTCGACCGAACCCACCGATAGCGAGTCGCCCGCCGAAGAGTCGGCCGACGCTCCCTCGTCGAACTAGGTTCGCACACTCCGCGCAGCATCCGCAATCTATCCAGCTCTCGCAGGCTTACCCCGCAAGCTCGACGCACGTCTATCCGACGTGCACCTGGATGCGGTTATCAAGACTACGACTCTCGATCACGTCGAGCGCCGCGTGTTGGGCAAGCTGCTTGGTGTAGAACGTCGAGCAGCGGCCGCTGAGCACCACGCTTTCGGGGGAGACCTCGACCTCCAGATCGTACACACGCACCCCGAGTTGTTGGTGGATGCGGTCGCGTACAGCCCGGCTAAGGTCACAAGTGCCGTTGGTTTTTACATCGCGCGGTGTAATGGTTTTACCTCCCTGGTAGAACGCGTCCCGATCACAAGTGTGATGCGTCTGGGACCCAGCTCCCTGTTCTGGCAAGCGTCTGTTCATGGCAGCGTCGCCTCCGTGTCCGGCCTACTATCCCATGTCGTAGATGGGTGCCAATGGTACGAGTGTCGATCGTTTCGCGGCTCGGTGCAGGAAATGCTCAGAGCGTTGGTTGCCGCGAGTACGACTCCTCCATGCAATTCATCATCGAATCGAAGAACCATCAGTAATCTAGCGCTACAACCTACCATATGTCAATCCAATTTCGGTGGAGACTTCATGAATCGGTCTATAAATCACAGCTATTTTTGGTAAGCAATGCCTATCGTCGAGCGACAGTTTCTTGCGCGCCTCGCGTCGTCGTTAAGCTTTAACACCGCGCGACCTTCGATGGTTGTCCCCTGATTAGTGAAAACCTCGGCGAACCGCGCCATGCGTTGTCGAATCACGAAACAAGGTTTAGCGATTCACACGCTCACTAAGATTCGCATCGCGCAAATGCACCATGCTAGCATCCGTAGTCAACTTGGCTCCAGCATTAGCAGCAGGTGGTTGCTGGTAATTCGCTCGCACGTCGAGTTACTTGCCCAACTTGCCAGCACCACGAAGATATTCCACCACTTTGTCGGCCAGCTCCTCGGCCGGCAGATCACCGCCGGGCAGTACCAACTCGGCTTCGCTCGGGGCTTCGTACGGATCGTCGATGCCGGTGAAGTTCTTGATCGCTCCCGCCCGGGCTTGCTTGTAGAGACCCTTGGGATCGCGGGCTTCGCACACTTCGAGCGGGGTGTCGACAAACACCTCGACAAAGTCGCCGTCGGCCAGCATGCTTCGCACCGCATCGCGATCGCGTCGATAGGGACTCACGAACGCCGTGAGGGTCACCAGCCCCGCATCGCAGAACAACTGGGCGACCGCGCCGACCCGGCGAATGTTCTCCTCGCGATCCTCGGCACCGAACCCAAGCCCAAACCGCGTGGCGAACGACTCTTCGTGCCGCTCGGCCAGCATCTTGGGAGTCGCGTTCAACCCGTGCCGCACGTTGTCGCCATCGAGCAGGTAAGTGTGCACCGCAGCGGCGTGCAGCTTCTCGACCACCAGATTGGCCACGGTGCTCTTGCCCGAGCCCGAAAGACCGGTGAACCACACCACGCAACCACGATGGCCATTCAGCGACTCCCGCTGCTGGCGGGTAACCGAGTGTTGGTGCCAAACGACTTGAGGATCCGACATAGCAATCTGCACAGGCAATAAGAAAATGGGCAAAGTGAAAACCATCAAGCGAATCATGATGGCGAATCCCCCGGTCGCAGGCAACCGCCAGCGGTCCCGGCCCCCGGCCGCGGGATAGATTCCCACCGCCCCCAATAGATTCCCACCGCTCGGCAAATAGATTCCCAATTTACCCATCGATGGGAAAATTGAATCCGCGCCGACGCTATAAAACCAGTGGTTTTCGCGCCCGAATAGATTCCCATTCCCAAAAACGCATCGAGTGGGAATCTATTTTCGCAGTGGGAATCAATCGCAAGTCGTTTGCCAGCAATGAGTTGCATCAACACCTCCGCGATAGTTGCCCAAAATAGATTCCCATGGGTGGGAAAGTATTTTGAGTTGGGAGTTAGATGTTGGGAGTTGGATGTAGAAATGTCATCTTGAGGGAGCTTCCAGCGACCGAAAGATCTAGCCTCTCGCTTACAGTCTAAAGCCTACAGCTTTGACAACCGCGCAGCAGCGAACGCCCACGCAAACAACCATTCGCCTGCGCGTCGCCAGTAGTCCGACATTTGGACCAGCATCACATCTCCATCACCTCCAATCACGAAAAAGCCAACAGCCGATAGCTGAAAGCCGATAGCCAACGATCACCTGTCCATTAGAACACCACAGGTGGCCAATTCCTAGCGAAAACTGGTGAGAATCCAAGCACCAAATTCACCCTCCGCTGGCGGAGGGTCGGGCTATCAGGCCCGGGGAGGTGGGAAGTAGAGGAGATGTGTCACTTATCGAGAAGTAAAGGTCTCCGGATGTCACCGACTTCCAAGCCGACCCCGCCCGACACTTCAGAGCATCCCCCCACACAGTCGGGCAAGCCGACGGTGGCAGCCGAAAGCGTCGGCTAGCGACGGGAACCTATAGAGCCACCACAAGAATTCTCACGCAGAGAGTCGCCGAGCCCGCGGATATTTTGGGTAGCACCGACAGCTGGGCGCACCACGCATGGCCACTTCGCAGAACGCACCACGCCCGGTTGTCGGTGGGCGAAGCCCAAGAGGCTATTCCATCCGTGATGATCCGTGCTCATCCGTGGCTAGCATCGTTACCCAGCGTAGATTTTTGGCTCGTGGAACTCACCGAAAACCAACGCTGGGCTGATAGACGATTCCCTTTCAGGGAAGAAAGTAGCACGACTCTCCGAGTCGTTGGAATTTGGCAAAGCTTTGCCTGAGGGAACGTTTGTCGATTGGCGAATCTCTCCCCAGGGATTACGACACGGAGTGTCGTGCCGCAATGGGACGAGTTGACACCACGCACTGTAGCCCAGGCCCTTGTGGCCTGATTCGGGGGCCGACTTTGAATCGATGTCGTCGATTACTGTACGGTCCCTCGGCTTCGCCTCCTACCAAGAATCCAATCCACTGCTGGTGATTGGGTAACATGGCGGATCACAAACTAGCCGTTGCTACTGCCATGCGATCTGGAAAGGCCGTCCGCGAGGAGCCAGCAGTGGCACACAAAAAAATGAATGGCTAAGAGTGCTGCCCAGACGCGAGAGTAATCCTCCGAGCCAGCCGGCTGAGTGTTTGGACCACACGGCATACAGTCTTTGGGCTCTACGAGCATCACTGCGCCAGCAGCTCTTCAATTTCTGCAAACTTTTTTTCTCTAGCTATATCCAAAGGCGATTTGCCATTGAACGATATATCCTTATTTGCTCCCGCCTTAACAAGCAACCTTACGTTTTCAGCCAGTCCGAACCATGTAGCCTTGAGCAGAGCTGAGCTTCCTGTGTTCGTGGTTTTGTCTAATTTTGCTCCATGATTAATCAGCTTCTCAACTACTTTAGGATTCATGCTATACCCAGCCCCCAATATTAAAGCAGTGAATCCCTCATCATCTGCGTGGTCTATTTGTGCACCACACGATAGCAATTTGCTGACTATCTTATCTCTACCCTGTCTTGCGGCTACCATCAGAGGGTTATAACCTTTTGCGTTCCCCAAATTCACGTCCGCTCCCTGTTCGCACAGATACTCAACAACTTCAACACGACCAGCGTAAGCTGCATTGTGCAACGCAGTAAGATCATTACTATCCTTCGAGTTAATGTCAGTCCCTGACTCAATCAATGCTTTAACAGCATCTAAGTCACCTTTTTCAGCTTTATTGTGTAGTTTACTCATAGCTATGGACCGTAGTATATGTCGTCTGGAAGTTCACCCGAGTGAGAACGATTAGAACTAATAGAAATTGGGGACACCCAACCAAGCTTACTACCACCAGTGTACTCATCACTGCGTCAGTTAAACATATGGAGATGCGTCCGGCAGAGGTTGCACAGAATCCTTTGGGATAGCCGCCAACGGCAAGGCTCGGCGCCGCATTGCCTCGTGCCGCCTTAAGGTAGCTTGGGAGTCACGCGATCTAGGCCGCGTCGAGCAGGTCGCACCGCCCGGGGCGGAAAGACTGGGCCTGATAGCCCGACCCTCCCGCAAGCGGGTGGGTGAAAGCATGAGTGGGCGAGGTCGCCCAGCGAAGGGTGGCGCGCCGGCGAGCTCCGCGAGCCGAATCGTTACCCTGGCGTGTGAATCATCATTCGCGTCGATAAGAACGACGCACTGCTACCAGCAGCAGAGCAGCAGTGCCGACCAAGGCAATCGAACTCGGTTCTGGCACCACGGTAAAGCTTGCGGTGTCGACCTTGTAGTAATCACCGTCGATAAACTCTGACTTCACCTCATACTTCCCGGGCGAGAGCTTGCCGAGATCGAACTCTCCGTGCAGAGCCATGTAGCCGACCAAACCATCGGGAATGGTATCGGGCGAAATGACCGTAAACACCACGCTGATGTCATTGTCGGAGATATCTAGCGTGGACTCGAACTCTTTGTAGTCAGGTACAAACACCGTGAAGGTCGAAATCTCGAGCAGTGTATTCGACTCCGGAGTTGGCACTTCCGGGTTTACTTGAATGAAGAAAGGGGGAAATCCAATGACATCGTCAGCTTGTGTGAGCGAAGGCATCGCCAACACCGATCCCAGACAAGCAAGCATCACGAAATACGATATGCGGTGCGACATTTCCCGGTCCCCTGTTTGTTCCCAATCGACCTCCGCCCACAGAGCACTTCTAGCTTTGGGCGAGTTTGCTGTGGAAGTCTATTCTAGTTGTGCGATTGTCCCCTGTCAGCAGCGATCGCCCTGACAATCGCCTTATTTTGCTAGCGTAAAACTGCTAGGAACATACCCCCCCCCCCAAAGTGGGAGGAGTCACGGATTCCCCATACTCAAAACCAGCGTCAAAGCCCCAGGCCCTCCCCGGGCCTGAGAGCCCGACCCTCCCGCAAGCGGGTGGGTAAAGGCATGAGTGGGCGAAATCGCTTACCTAAGCCTACCCCACTCCGGGTGCCACTGGCTTCGCCAGTGAAGAAACTCCGTGGGGGCACCTGGCTATCGGAAACGTGTTGTTCGGAGCAATACAGCCCTCTCTCACTGCATCAGGTGACACAACAAACCTTCCCGCATGCAAACACTGGCAGAGCCAGTGGCACCCAAGACAATGCACTACATCGATTCCCAGCCTCCCCATTCCCTGTAAGAGAATCGTCGCCCAGCGAAGGGTTCCGCGAGCCAAAGCGCTCCCCTGGGATGCAGCACCCCCGCGAAAACGGACTACCTATCAACCACCACCTCGGCAAGTTGGTCGTCGTCTGAGAACCGCAGCGTGATGATGGGCCATGAGAGCCGCCGGATGTAAACCCACTCTTTGCCACTTTCGCGCAGGAGGGTTGGAGGGGGGACAAGTTGCTCGACATCGCGCCTAGTCATGCCGACCTGCAACTGCTGAAGCACTCGTGGTTCGAGAGGAAGCTTGTCGAATTCGAGAATCACATAAGTTGCCGAAACGAGAACGAGCAGCAAGGCACCAGCAATCGTAAGTTGGATGGTCTTCTTCATCGGCTCCGTAACTACTTCCATAGAGCACCCAAGCGGGGAGGTAACCACCTAAATTCCGTTCACAACTCTTTCATCGGCGAGTAACACCATTGGAGCACACAGAACACCAGGAAGCTACACACAATGGCGATCAGATCGGCATTGTCAAAGGTGTTCTCGTTCCATTTTTGCAGCACTTCGTGCGCCAGGGTTCCTGCGGTGACGACGATGGCGGTCACCCACACCATCGAAGCTGATTTCGGCTTGATCACCGCCAGCAATAACATCAGCAAAGCCAACACCCCGAAGAAACTTGGGGCGGATCCCAACAATCCCCGGCCTGTTGAAGACTGCCCGAAAGCTGTCTGCCGCAGGGGATTAACAGAGAGAGCAAAGAGGGCACTCCCTACTCCTGCATAGAAATAGAGCGATCGTTGCTTGCCCATGATGGATCAGCCGAACGGATTGTCGCAGGTCATCTACTGGTTATCGTTGGCTCATTCACCAAGATCGAAGCGTGCGAGGGTCGTCTCGCCGCGGACGTAGAGGTGGTTGCCGACGAGCGCGGGGTGGCTGTAGAGTTCGGCCTCGCGGGTTTGGGGATCATCGAACAGATAGGTGCGGCTGGTGATTGTTGGCTCGGGGCCGGTGATGTCGATCAGCAGTAGTTCGCCGCCGTGGGCGAGCACTAGCAGGCGCTCGCTGTCGGCCAGAATGGGTGCGTAGTCGTCGAGCGAGCGGTCTTCGAGTCGGGCGACTTCGACCAGGGCGTTGTCGAGATCGAGTTCATAGAGATGCCGGCAGACGCAAAACACCCGGCGGCCGACCACCACCGGGGTGCTCATGTCGGGGGCGAGCTGCGGTTGCACCGCTTTCGGCTCGGCGACGATCCGCCCGGCGTCGTCGAACGCGTAGAGACGGGTGCCGTTGCCTTCGGTGGTGACGAGCAGCTGCCCGTCGATGGCAATCGGAGTCGGTACGTTGAAGTCGCCTTTCCGCGGCGGCACCAGGGTCCAGAGTCGCTCGCCGGTTGCGACGTCCCACCCGCCGAGCGAGGTGCGATCGTGCCCAACGATTTGCAGGCGGCCCCCCAGTTTGGCGGTGATCAGCGAGCCGTATCCCGACGTGTTGCCGGGCGTTTGCCAGATCGGCAGGCCGGTCGCGAGGTCGAGGGCGACGATCGACGCTTCGGGCGCGCCGGGATTAACGATTAGCTTGTCGTCGACCACCAGCGGCGACGAGCAGGTGCCCCACACCAATTCGTTGTCGGCGCCGAACTCCTGGCGGATGTTCTTTTGCCAGTAGATGAGCCCGGTCGCGAGGTCGGCGCAGGTGAGGTCGCCGAACGCCCCGAGTAGGTAGACGCGCGGCGACTCCATGACCGTGCCGGGCTTGCCGGCCACGATGAGCGGGGTCGCCCGCGGGGTGTTGTCGTAGTCGAGGTGGCCTTCGGCCGGGTAGTCGACCATCCAGAGCAGCAGCCCGGTATCGGCATCGTAGCAGCGGAACTCGTCGCCGGTGTTCGGCAGGTTGCGATCGCCGATGACCACGTACTTGTCGGTGGCCGCGACCCCGCCAAGCCCGGCATGGGCGAGCGGCACTTGCCAGACACTCGGCAGCAACTCGGGGAGGCTGGTTGGCAGGGCTCGCACGTGGGCATCGCGGTGCGGGCCGCGCCAACCAGTCCACCCGAGGGTGGTACTGGCTGGAGCTGGTTGCTCGGTTTGGGCTGCGTCGGTGGAAGTTGCTGAGTCGGTCGAGGCAGAGTCGGTCGTGGACTCCTGCGACTTCGCAGCTTTCGCTTCGGCAGCTTTGGTTTTGTAAAGCTCTCGATACTCCTTGGTCACCGGCACGAAGCCCTGCAAGGTTTCGAGCGCGAGCATCAGTTCGGGATCGTCGAGCGAGTTGACGAGCGCCTGGCGGATTGCGCGGCGGTCTTCCTTTGCGACTTTGCGATGCACAAACGCGGTGACAAACGGCACCGGCTTGGTTTCGCCGACCACGCGGAGATCGCCCTTCTGGATGGTTCCGCACCCTTCGAGCAACGGGGCCGCGTAGCTCGAGATCACCGCGGCGGCTTTCTCGGAGTCGCCCCACTCGATGATCTTGCAAGCCCCATCGCTACAGGCAGCACTGGTTTCGGCCTGCTCGGCGGCGACCACGTCGATGCCCGCCTGGGCGAGTAGCTCGCGCGGCGCGGCGAACTTCTCGTCGCACTCCTGCGGGCCGTAGAGAATGCGGTAGCCTTCGAGATCTTCGATCTTCTGCGCCGCGTCGCCGCCACGGACGACGACCAACCCGGTTTGCGTGGTCGAGCCATCTTTACCCGTGAGCTGGGCGACTGGCATCACGCGGAACTTGAGCTTGGCAGCATCGCCACGGACGACGGAGTCTTTGCCAATGATGATGTGGGCGGTTTCGATGTCGCCCTTTTCCATCGCCCGCGAGATCGACTCGCCGAACGACACGGTCACTTCGCGGCCGAGCTTTTCGGTAAGGTACTCGGCCAGCTTCTCGTACTTACGCTGGGCGTAGCCTTCGACGCAGGGGCACGACAGCGGCGCGGCCAGGGGATCCATCACCACCATGTTGAGTGGCTCTTGCTCTGGTTCGTCTGCCGAGGCCCAGGGAGCGAGTCCCAGCGTCAGGCAAGCGAGGAGAGTAAGCGGCTTGAGCATGTTGGGGTCCTTTAATGGTTGGAGTTGAACACGATGCGGTCCCGAAAGCGTGAACGCCCGAAGCAATGCCTGGCGTGTTCCGCGGCATTGCACCGGGCGTTGGTGCTTCCGGATGCCGACACCTTGCTCTCGGTGGTAGCCGAGAGCAAGGCATGGCTTGGCTTCACGGCTAGTTGGCAGGAACCAAGGCACGCAGCACCTGAATGGCGGTGGTGCTGGCCTGGGTGTTCTTGGCCTCGTCTTCTTCCGGCTCGTTGGCCGCCTTTTCGGCCGCAGCGGCCTGGGCCACCATGGCTGCCCGCTCGTCGGCGGGAATGCGGTCCATCATCACAATGTGATCGCGAGTAATGTCTAGCATAAACACGCGATTGCCATCGTGGCTAACCCCAATCGATACCTTTTTGCAGCCAGGTACCAGATCGGCCGAGCCGACGACCTGCAGCAACTCGCCCTTCGACGAGTACTGCTTGATGCGACCGGTGCCGCTCTCGGCGGTGTAAACCGTGTCTTGCGGGCCGAAGGCGACATTCATGGGATTGCAGCAGCTACCGAAGCCGCGGATGCCATCGCGGGCCGCGTGGCCCCAATACACGACTTCTTCGCCATCGAAACCGTAGCAGATTACGCGATCGCGCGAGTTCTCGGCGACGTAGATGCCTTGGGCGTTGGCTTGCACGTCCATCTGGCCGCAGCAACCGCGGAGGTCGCCGACCAGCTCTTCGCCCGACTCGAAATCGTCGCTAATCGCCCACACGCAGTAGCCGTAGCCGACCGACTCGGAGCAAGCAACGTACACTTTATCGCCGACCGCACTAATCGACGCGACCGCCAGCTTACGGGCAATCTGCGACTTGATCTGGTTCTGGATGTCCTCATCGCTTGGCTCGGCGTCGCCGAGTTGCTCGATGCGTTGATCCCACAGTTCGCGGGTCTTCTCCAAGCTGGTCTTCACCCGCTCGAACTGAGTGATTTGCTGAGTGAGCATCTTGCGAACGCGTTCGGCATCCTCATCCTCGGCGTCTTCGTCCTGGGCTTCAAGCTTGGCTTTCAGCTCTTTCACCTTTTCGGTGTAGGTGTCGATCTGCTGGTCGTAGATCTTAGCCTGCTGCTTGTACATCTCGACCCGCTGGGTTAGCTGGGCGATGACCGCTTCGCGCATTTTGGCGGCTTGCTCTTCGCTCACCGAGGCATGCGGCGACTGCTTCTCTAGCTTTACATTACCTGCATCATCAAGCATCACCAGCTTACCATTGCCGGCGACGAACACCTGGCCATCACTGGCGCGGACGTTGATGGCTTCGACCATCACAGGGGTCTTCCACGACTCGACGTAGTCGCCATTGCTGTCGAACACGCGAATCTCGCCGTTCGACTCGTCGGTTCCGCAACCGGCAAGCACCCGGCCATCGAGGGTCATGCAGAAGCAGTTGAGCTTGGTCGACTCGAGACCTTCCTGGTTGGCCTTGAGAATCTTGGTTTGGTGGTGGGTCGGCGTGCCGAGTTCGGCATCGCTACCAGCGGCCGACAGCTCGACACTCACGGTCTGGGCAGCTAGCTTCGCGGGGCAGTTCGCGTCGGTGCAGGTTCCTGCCTCGCACGCTTCACAGGTGGGGCACTCGCCATCGGTGCAAGCAACCTGCGCGGCCGGCTGTAGCCCACGTGGTTCGGCTAGCTTCGTGGCTTTCATTAGCGGAATCGCAGGCACCGCCTGCACGCGTACGGCAGGTTTCGCCGGCTCGGCCTTGGCCGCTTCTTCGGCCTGGCCGAACGGCGCCAGGCACGCAATGGCTGCCAGGCTAGCTGCTCCAAAGAGCAGACCTTTGTGTTGATGCGACATAACTAGAGAGCCTCCGTGGGTAAAAAAGTGTGGGCAGGTGCGGCAAACAGAAGAGTTATTCTCCAGAGACGATCGATTATCGCCCTATCCCCCTGTTATTGCCATGCGAATCGTTAAAAAGAACCCATTTTATTCCAGCCAGTGCTGGCAAATGGTTGGACGAATGCGAAGCCCGGATGGTTCCATGAAAAGTTCAAGAATTTGGACAATCTTCCCCCATTCTGACACGAACAACTTGTTTGCGATAGAATGAAGTATCGCGCCGGGACCTCCGGCGTTGCGTAAGTGGTGACAATCCCTTGGGTTGGGCTTCTGGAGCTTGGTGGAGCCGAAGAGGCGATTCCGCTCGAGCGATGTCTCACTTACCATGGTGTCGGGGCACGACCCCTTGCCTCGGGCAAGCGCGGCGGAGCTGCCCGAAGATGATTCTGTGGCAATTATTTTGCGGATCGACTCTCTTTGTCCGACCTTACTGGCAGGCAACTGAACGACTATCGCGTGCTCCGCCGGCTCGGTCGCGGAGCCATGGCCGAGGTCTATCTTGCCGAACAGCAATCGCTTGCCCGGCAGGTCGCCCTCAAGGTTCTCTCGTCGGAACTCGCAGCCCAGCCGAACTACGTCGAGCGTTTCCAGCACGAAGCCCGCTCGGCTGCCGCACTGGTGCATGCCAATATCGTGCAAGTCTACGAAGTGGGTCAGGCCAACGGGTCGCACTTCATCGCCCAGGAGTACGTGGCCGGACAAAATCTGGCCGAGTGGATGCGACGCCATGGCCAGGTAGAACCAGGGCGAGTGCTCGACATCCTTCGCCAAGTGGCCGCGGCGTTGTCGAAGGCCCACGAACGCTCCATCGTGCACCGCGACGTGAAGCCCGAGAACATCATGCTCTCCCGCACCGGCGAGGTGAAAGTCGCCGACTTCGGACTCGCCCGCGTAACGACCGACAGCGCGAACAATCGCACCCAAGCGGGGGTCACCATGGGGACCCCGCTCTACATGAGCCCCGAGCAAATCGAAGGCCGCCCGGTCGACAGCCGGAGCGACATCTACTCGCTCGGCGTTACCGCGTATCACATGCTGGCAGGCGAGCCGCCGTTCCAGGGCGAAACCCCGCTGTCGGTGGCCGTGCAGCACGTGAACAAGCAGCCGTTGCCGATCACCACCCACGCTCCAGCCACCCCGCCGGCGTTGGTCGCGCTCGTCGAACGCATGATGGCCAAGAAGCCCGACGACCGCTATACCACCCCACTCGAACTCCTGCACGCGCTGCGATCGCTTGCCAAGCAAGCTTCCGACGAAGGCTGGGCCGAAGGCCCCGAGAATTGGTCGGCCAGCGACCTGGCCACGCTGTCGTCGTCGCAGATCGAAGCGACCAGCGAACTCGATCAGCTGATGCGCGGCACCCGCGCGCTGCAACTGCCGAACTTCGAACGCCGACGCATCATTCGCTTGATTGTGGTCGCGGCCCTGGCCGGCGCGGCCCTCGCGTTCCTGTTGCGACGTCCCTACGTACTGGCCGACAGCGAGCCCGACGTACTGAATCACGATTCAGCGATCCAACAATTGTTCCACGCCCGCATGATCGACACCCCGGCCGGGTGGCAAGCGGCCATCGATCATCCCGACGCGAACATCGCCGAGGTGAACCTGGCCAAGCAGGGACTCGCCCGCCATTATCTGCACGAAGGTCAGTATCGCGAGGCGCTCGAACCGCTCGAGGAACTGGCCAACGCTCCCCGCAATCAAAAGAATGTGCGGACGTTTGCCAACGTCGCCTTGGCGATTGCCTACTCGGAGCTAGGCAACCTGGACGAAGCTCGTCGACACCGCCAGCTAGTATCGACGACCGACGTGCAAGAACTTCCGACCGATCAAGAATTGGTCGAACTCTTCTACAGTCTGGATCTGTAACCTTTGGCGCATAAAAAAAGACACGCGACCCGTAGGATCGCGTGTCTTTGATTGTCCCAGAAAGATTCGGCGAATGTGAAATTCGCTTCCTTCTTCGTCATATTGCGGTCGGACGTCGACCAGCCACCAGGCTGACGACAAACAGCACCAGGAATAGCACGAAGCAAACTTTCGCAATCCAGGCTGCCGTTCCGGCCACAACACCGAAGCCGAGAACACCAGCAACCAATGCAATCAAAAAGAAAGTGAGTGCCCAACCAAGCATGGTAAGTCTCCTTTATTTAGTGCCAGTCGCATGGGGCGTCGCGCTCAAACTCGCTAAAGTCTGGAAGGTTTAGAAAGCCGAGCGCGAACATCCCTTGCATTGCGAACTAGCGAAGTACGTCGCATCTACCACCGATTGTTTTACCCCCTGAGAGCAATCCATCGGCGAGATCGCTGGTTACTCGCTGCGTCGCTTTCGTGTGGCCGCGTGATCGCAATCGTGGGGAGACTGCGACCAACGCTGCCACACGTTGCGACGTAGATCGTTGTCGAGGTGAGGTGGATTATTCGTCACCAACATCGACATTGATGCCACGACGGCCAATATCGACGTTTACACCACCATCGCGGTCACGATCGCGATTGCGATCGGCGCGGTCTTTTCCTACGCCATAACGCTTTTGCAAGCTACCGGTGTAATCACGGTCCGAAAAGTCGGGCCACTGATCCTGGTCAAAGCCTTCAGCACCTTCGAGCTGTCGCTCGGTAACGTTCAGCATCAGTACCGGCTGAGCGTCGTGGTTACTCGCGTCGGCATTCGGGTTATGACGAACATGGAGTGCATCGTAAGGTACGGCGAACAACTTGTCGCCCATTCCCAGGAAACCGCCGTACTGGACGGCCACATAATTGATGCGGCCGGTCTTGGCGTCGAGTACCAGATCGTTAATCTGGGCGATGTCTTCGCCTTCGCGATTGACGATGTTCATGCCGATTAGATGGCTGGCTCTTACCGTGTTGCCTCGCGTGGTTTCATCCAGCTTGGCAGACGACACGGTGGCTCGTCGTGCCTGGCGTTGCTGAGCGTTACCGTCCTGCGCCATGGCGGGCGACAGCGAGGTAAGCGAGATAGCGCCAGAAGTAATCAAAGCGGTAGTAAGGGATAGAATACGCATCACTCTGTCCTTTCGGTTTTTTTCTTCAATACGTCGCATACGTTCCGTGCGAAACGTCTTCCCAAACATTTGTGTCTGGGGGGATGGATGAACTAGCTCGTGTGAACTAGCTGCAGCAGGTGGTCTGGCAGGTGCCAGTGAACTCTTCGACTTGCTTGTCCGCTTCTTCGCGGGCGATGCCGTAGCGTTCCTGTACTTTGCCGACAAGCTGATCGCGTTTGCCATCAATCTGCTGCAAATCGTCGTCGGTGAGTTTTCCCCACTTCTCTTTTGCAGCACCACTTGCTTGCTTCCATTTGCCTTCTACTTGATCCCAATTCATCGGAACCTCCTTTGTTAGGGATACGAATATTGTTGCAAATAACGAGCGCAACCTTCGCGTCCAGTTACGAAAAAGCCCGGCATCGGATTTTGTCCAAAGCCGGGCTGTCGTAGGCCGGTGATGCAAGGTTAAAACGACACGCCATGGTCGTCGGTGTTGCATCATTAGTAGCCGCCAATCGTTGCGGCTCTGCAAGTACTATAGGGAGCCTGGCATTGGCGACAACCAAGTGAAACAAGTTTTTTATCTTGTTCGATAGCACTAAACGCAATTTAGAGAATCGCAAACCACGTTGCATTCGGTCACCCGAAGCGACAATGTTTACTCACTCACCAAATGCAGTGATCGTAGTTTTACACTGCATCGAGTTCGGCTGCGGTGAGAATGGCATCGGCCACTTCGACCAGCCGTTTGCGTTTCGATTGGGCGAGCTTCTGCAAACTGCGATACGCCTCGTCTTCGCTCAGGTTCTGCGATGCCATTAAGATGCCCTTCGCCCGCTCCACTACCTTACGGTCGGCCAGCGCCTGACGCAGGTCCTTGTTCTCCGCCCGCAGTTCTTCGAACTGCCGAAAGCGCTGGCGAGCGAGGAAGATGGTCGGCTTGATGTCTTCCTCGGTCACTGGCTCCACCAGGTAAGCCATCACGTGATCCTTGAGTGCCTGCTCGGCATCCGCCAGCGAATCGCGATCGGTCACCACCACGGCCGGAGTCGGTTCGATCTCGCTGATCGACAGCAACGTATCGATCGAGTGGCCATCCTTCAGCATGATGCCAGTGACAATCATCTGCGGAGGCTTGGGATAACAAGCGGCCAGCAGTTCGCTCGTGGTTTCGCAAACCGCGTGCAGCTTGTGCCCAAAGCTCGTCAGGATGTTCGTTAATTGCTCGCGTACTTGCGTGTCAGCATGTGCCAGGACGACGGTCAGCAAGGCTTCCATGAGTGCAGCTCACAACCAAATGATCTTGAAAAGCAGGAACCAGGACACCGCAACCGACTGGCCTGCCGACATCGCCAGCCAAGGTCGCCAGGTGGTTGCTTGCCCACAAGCAAAATCCCGCCCGCCTTGGGGACTTCGCTATTCTGCTTATTGCCTGCGATCTGGGCAAGATAGAGGCCGCGTGTGGCGGCGAAAAATTGCGGCAAAATCGGTGGACTAGACCAGCAGTTTTTCGGTCTCACGAAACCGCTCGCCGTACAGCCATCGCTCCCACCAGCGCGCAGCCCGTAGATTCGGGTCGGCCAGCCGCACCGTGTGCTCTTTGCCGGTGCGCGTGATTAAGAGTACCCGCGCGTCGTCGACCTGTTGTTTCACGACCCAGAATTTATGAACCACGTACGTGTAGCTCTCGCCGAGCGGAGCGGCCGCTACCTGCTTGGCGCGGGGGCCGGGCGAAGTGCTGTACTTCTGCTTGCGGTAGACTACCCAGTCGCCAGGTTGTAAGGGTTTGGTGAACATGTGCCGCTGGTGTACCGCCTACGATCGCGAACCGATTTCACGATCATTGCTGCGTCGTTGATGTTGGTGCCATCCCTTATCTTAGCAAGCGTTTCCTGCGACGCTACACCAGTGCGAACAAGCGCATGGTGGTAGTTTCCTGCTGATTGCCTCGCCCAGCGGTCGAGCGACGAACACCAAACAGATCGCTCGACAACCTGAGAGTGCATTGCTTAAGCAAAGTGATGAGGCGGAACGTCGCTCGCTCCGTCCACGCGGCTACGACGCGCATCGCGCAGCGTATCGCTCACCATCAAACCGCCGATAAACACCCAGGCGACAACAAAGCAGGTTCCAAGTACTGGCAGAACAGCATCGAATGGCATGGCGGGACTCCTCGGAGTGCGTGCGGGGATGGGGCACACTTCCGTGGTGCGGGGACGGCATTCCATGCCTTCTCCAACCTTTATCGAACCACCACCCTGCTGCTCTTGATTCATTGCGGGCGAGCGCCGTGTAGTGTGGGTTGTACCGATTCCTCCGACTGGCCGGCGACCAATGGGCCAGATTCGTGACGCAACGGGCGAACAAGACTCGCGGGTCCACTATCCGCTTTCCAGGCTCGCTGGGGAAATCGGGCCGCTGAATTTCCGGCATTCAACTCGACAAACTCGGCGCAGAAAAGGGACATAAATTTGTCCAGTTCTTGATGGTTTTTGGCCACCTGATCTGCTACCTTTGCGTTCATGAATACTGAACGCACGAACACTACGACCGCGAGGGAAATCCCTGACGAAGCCTGGGATGTTTTCCTGCCCGACGACGAGCAACCCTACCCCGAGGAGGGGGATTTCTGGTTTGACCTGCTCGACATGGACGAGGAGTAATCGCTCGCCCCGCGCGGGGGATCGCTCCCGCCTAAACCGCCCTGCCTGCCCGCTCGGGCTCCTGGCACGCCGGACTGTAGCACCACAAGGAATCGCCTGGTCGGTCGCCCGATTAGGCGATTCCCGCTGAATTCACCTGTTCTCTCGATTCTTGCAACCCACTGCGAGCCTCATGCTTACTCAAACGATGATCAACGAAATTCGGATGTTGCTTGCTGAAGAGAAACTTAGCCAGCGACAAATCGCCACCCGACTGGGGGTTAGCCGCGGTACGGTCAACAACCTGGCCACCGCCCTGCAAACGACCCGCACCCAGCGTAGCGAGGTCGACCACAGCGGGGTGCAGCGGATCGGCCGCTGCCCCCACTGCGGCGCGCGGGTGCAGTTGCCTTGCGTTGCCTGCCAGGCGCGGGCGTATCGTCGGCGTCAGCACCACCGGCGGGGGTTCTGCTCGGCGTCGGTCGGCTTGGAGTACGACCCGCCCTGGGTGGCGTAACCTGCTCGGGGCTTCGGCAGGGGCTCAAGGCTCCTCGACTCCTCCGCTCTGGGATGTTCGGCGGCTTCTCCCGGCTCGCCAATCGGAACAATCGCGCAGCGGGCAAGGTTTTTTCGGGGAACTTTCGCCCCCCTGGCACCCTGCGGGCGAATTGCGGGGCATGATTCACCGGTCTTGCCACTTGGCCACGAAGGGAGCGGCTGCCGATCGATGGAAACCCCACCGACCGGCGGCCGCCCTTGAATTTCGGGCCTCTCTCACCGCATCGCTCGCTGAATCCAGTGAGCCACGTTCGCCTGCAAGCCTGTTCCCCCCCGTGATTTCGCCCCATTCGTTGCGTTTCGGTCGCCCGGCCAGAAATCTGGTAAAAAGCACGTAAGCTTCGGCACCCCCGCGCATCTAATAGGGCAAATGATGGAACTATCCGCCATCCACCGGCGTGCAGCAACGCGACAGGCGGGCGGCTTCGCCCCCGCTTCTGCCCGACCTGCAATGCCCGAGCCCCACCAGCAATCACTGGCCCGCCAGTTTGCCGAGGGCGACATGGCGGCCGCGCAGCACACGATCGACATTCACCAGTCCGACATCACTCGGCTGGTGGTTCGCATGCTGGGCTGGCAACACCCCGAAGCCGTCGACGACCTGGTACAGGAGACCTTTTTACGCGCCCTCGAATCGCGACAACGATTCAACGGGCAATCGACCCTCGCGACCTGGCTCACGCGGATCGCAGTGAACCAGTGCCGGGCGTACCTTCGCAAGCACCGGCGGCGGCACCTGTTGCTGTCGTGGTGGAAGGGTCAACAACCAAACCGCACCGCTCCCGCGGCCGACACCCACTCGCAACAAGACGAAACCAACCAGCATGTGCAGCGAGCGATCGCCGAGCTTTCGGCCACGCATCGCGAAGTGATCGTGCTGCATTACCTCGAACACCAAAGCATCGACCATATTGCCGAAACGCTAGGCATCAGCCCCGGTGCCACCACTACCCGACTCTCCCGCGCCCGCGACGCCCTGCGGACGTTACTCGACCCCGCGCTGATCGATCCCTCGTAGGCGTACGCTTCGTTTTTCAATCCACCCAAAATGCCAACCAACGATTCCCAACTCGAAACCTTGCTCGCTCGCCTGGCCGAGAGCGACCACCCCGCAACGCGCCCAACGCTCGACGCCGAGCGGCTGGTCACCCGCGCTCGCGATCGTCGCCGCCGCCGCACCGTAAGTACCGTCGCTGCAATGATGCTTGGTGGACTGGTAACGCTCGGTGTGCTCGCCCAAACGTCGCACGAACCAAACACCTCCGGCGACTCGCCCACGCTGGCCGAGACCTCGCTGGGGCCTACAACTCCGGCGATGGCTGACAGTTGGGACGCGATTCGCGCCGACCTGGCAAGGCTCGAACAACAAACGGCCGAACTCAATGCACAGTGGTCGGCCAAGGCAGCCGAACTGAACGCGCTGATCGACCAGCCGACAAATGATGCCGAGCTGACGACCGATGATCGACTCCCCGGCGAACCAAGCCTCGCGGAACTTCGCGAGCAAGTCGCCGCACTCGAACATAAGCTGGCGGTCGACACTACCGAGCTGGAATACGACTACCAGCGGTCGCGTTCGGCCGCGTTGCAGTTGCAGTTGGCCGACCTCGACGCGGCCAAGCATCCCGATCGCGCGCAGCAAGCTTACCGCCAGATCGCATCGATCTACCCCGACACCCAGTGGGGCCGACAAGCCCAACGGATGCTGTCGCAAGCACCTTAATACCGTCGACTGCAGAAACCCTTTCTCCTATTTTCTCCCCCAAACGGAGTCTTCATGATGAAACGTTACGCGAACACGATGCTCACCCTTTTCGTACTGGCGGCAGTCGCTGCGCCGGCTCCCAGCTCTGCGCAGGAAGCAGCCTCCTCCTTACCGGGAGTCGTAAACATTTCTACGTCGCTGCTTATCACCGGTGGCTCGTCGGAACCACCGCTCGACGAAAGCTCGCTCAGTGCGCTGTTCACCAGTGGCTTTCGCTCCGAGTTCAAGCAGAAGCTCGATTCGCTGGTCGATGAGGAAACGGCCAACCAGTTTGAAGTCCATATGATGAGGGTTGATGAGGTGAGCCGAGGTGACAGATACCAGCACGCGTTTGGACGCGTCGTTCAACTCCAGGCCGCCATCGTCAACGTCCCGCCCGATTTGAGAACCGAGGTCGAAAACCAATCAGGGCCGCTTTTAGTCGAGATGTTTACCGAACGAGTCGGTCGTGTCTGGCAGTCGGAATATGCTCGTCAGCTGCAGACGTCGAAACAAAAAATGGAGCGTCTCAACCAACTCATCAGCGAGCTACAAAAGAAGCTCGAGATCTATCGCAGGGATTCTGTCGGCCTTAAACTTGAGACCATCGAGGACGCCGACACCCTGCGTAACAACTACCTTGAACTCAAAAACCAACAGCGCGGTGCCCGGCTCGAGCAACTGCAGTTGCAGGCTCGGCGAGAAGCGATTGAGAAACAGCTACAGATGCTGGAGGAGCAAGCGAGATCGATTGCCGAAGAACCCAACGTGGTGCTCACCCAACTGAAGGAACAGCTTGAAAAGAGTCAAGCCAGATTGAAAGAGGAGCTCCCTAAGAACGGAACCTGGCTAAAGGATAAAGAAGAAGCTACCGCTAAGGAAATTGAGAAACTGCAGGAACGTGCCAACTTATTGAAAGACGCTGGAGAAGAGGACTCGGAACTACTTAGACACATTGAACAATTGCGGGCTGCCTTACATACGAACCAGCGGAACTATAGTGAGGCACAACATCTTCTTGAACGCGACGTAGAAAGGTCACGCCTCGCCTATCTGCAAGAGATCGATCGCCTTAAACAGCAAAAGTATGGCGACCGGCTCGCTGAGTTGAACACGATGCTCACGACCGTGTTGATTGACCTCGACCAGCTTGAAGGGCAGGAGGTCCCCATGGCCGATGAAGTCGAGCGGGCGAAGAAGGCGTACGCTCAGCGACTCAATGCCGAAGTCGGCCAGAAGCAATTGGAGTTGGATATCGAAACGCTGGAACGAGAGTTGCGAGGTGCCCAAGCTTCGCTGCAGAATCTTCAGTCAGTGCAAGAACTTTTAGTGCAGCCAGAGCTTCACATCACCCCCTGGGGCGGTTGATCCCAACCACTACATGTCCCTCTCCCCTTCTCCTAACCTCGTTCCCACGCTCCGCGTGGGAATGCAGAGTGGACCGCTCCGCGGTCGCAGATGCAGTGAGCGGCCATTGAATACGACGAGCGCCGCATACGTGGCGACCACCATGGCCGCAGAGCGGCCTTCCGGGTGTTCCCACGCAGAGCGTGGGAACGAGGTTAGGAGAGGGGGTCCAACAACACCAGCAGCTCGCCGCGCCCACCTTCCAGTAGGTCGCCGTTGAACAGCGAGTAGCTTGCCGAAGTGCTCGATACGTCGAGTCCCTGCTCGGCCAGGTCGCGAAGCATCAAGGTGAGCGCCTGCGGGGCGAAATCGCAGGCGTAGCGGAACGTCGGCAGCAGCGTCGGTGCGGTGCCGAGCAAGGCGATGGTCCCGCGACGCATGCCAGAGCCAACCCGCGGGCCGCACTGGCCGAGCACCATGAGGGTGCCGGCTCGCATCTGGTAGCCTGCCCACTCACCGCAGTCGCCGACCACGGTGATCCAGCCGCGTCGCATCCGCTCGCCAGCGTGGGTACCACAGTTGCCATGCACGACGATCTGCCCGCCGCGCATGCCGACCTTGGCTGCTGGCAACGAACCGCCGACATGGTTGCCAGCGTCGCCGGTCACGTCGATGCGTCCACCGCGCATGGCCGCGCCGAGCCAGTCGCCAGCGTCGCCCGAGATGCTCAGCAGCCCGCCGCGCATCCCCTGCCCTGCATGTCGACCGACGTAGCCCACCACGTGCAGCTCGCCTTGTTGCATGTCGGCCGCCAGGTCGTGCGCCGAGGAGCAATCGCCCTCGATGCGGATCACCAAATCCGCGGGGTCGCCGGCCACGTCGAACAACTCGGCCAGCGGCACCTGACGATTGCCTTGCCAGAGGTCGATCCGCTCGATCTCGGCCAGCGACTTATCGGCCAGCGCGTCGGGCACCACCCCGGCCATTGAGACAGGCGTGCGGTCGAGCGAACGGGGGCGAAGATGCAGCACGAAACCACTCGGCTAGTCGGCGTGAACGCAATCGCAGCCGACGAGCTACGCCTCGCCAGGCTGAACCGTTACTATAAGAGAGATGAACGCCAACCGTGAGTCCCCGAACCCCTACCAGGCCCCGCAGTCCGCGGACGAGCCCGCGAAACCGAGTCTCTCGCTCGACGAAAAGCGGCTGATAGCCAAAGAGCAAACGATTGGTTTTGCGGTGCTGACGCTCATCTGCCTAGCTGGTTGCGGCGTTTCGATTTCCATCGCCCACTGGATTCATCAACCCCAGGCGAACGAGGCGTGGAACTCGGTGCTGCGAAACGTGCTGGACGTTGCTTCGGTGATCGGCGGAGTGCTGTTTGGCCCTGCGATGGTTGCTTGCGGCTGCCAAACACTGTTTCGCCTGGGTCGCTGGTGGCACCTGAGCGATCAGATTCGCTGGCAGAAAAAAGAAGAAGAAGAAGAAGGAGTCGCAAGCCGCCGAGGATCCCGCGGAGTAAATGATCCCCCGGCAGAGCCGGGGGCTTTCAAGTGTACGCCCGGAGGGCGTGCTCATTTGTTTAATAAGTGGAAGTACGGCGTAGCCACCTGATTGTGACCACGTCCAGAGGACGTGGTTTTCCTTCAGAATAAACCACCTGGCTTATCGAGAACTCCAACTGGCGAGGGGTAGATCGCTACTGCGATTCTCCGGCGAATTGCCCCAGCGACACAGGCTTCCGCTTGCTACGGCTCGATGATTTTGCCATTTTTTGATTTCTGTACCCCCTTTTCTCCCGCCGCTGGCACTCTACTACCATGACCGCCGTGAGCGTCCCCATTTCGCCATCCGCCGTAGTGCCAGATTTGGCCCAGTTGATCGAGGATCATCAGGCCACGGTCTGGCGGTACGTCCGCTACTTGGGGGCGGATTCCACCGAGGCGGACGACTTGGTGCAGGAGACCTTTCTGGCTGTTCACCGCTCCGATTTCGTGTACGAATCGGCCCGCCAGGCAGCTAGCTACCTGCGAACGACCGCCCGCAACCGCCTGCTGATACTTCGCCGCCAGCAGCGTCGCGAACCAAGCCAAGTAGAACTCGAAGCGGCCGACGCAGTGTGGGCCGAAATGGTCGGCGACGGCCCAGTCGATCCCTACCTGGAGGCCCTCGACCACTGCCTCGAAACCCTCGAAGGCCGCGCCCGTCGGGCCCTCGACCTGCATTACACCGACCGTCGTAGCCGAGTGGAGATTGCCACCGAACTGGAGATGAAGCCCGAAGGGGTGAAAAGCCTGTTGCGCCGCATCCGCGAGCTGCTGCGGGATTGTATTGAACGAAAAATCAAATCGTAGAGTGCAGGCAATGCACCGAGAGTAACGCTTCGCCAGATGGTTGCCTGCGTTACGACAAAGCATCCCCCAATTTTGGTGCATTCCATGCACCCTCCAGGAACCTAAGTATGCTCAACCGATCCGCCTTACTCGCTCTCCCGCTGATGGCTGTTTGCCTGGCGATGTCGTTCGCCAGTCGCACAAACGCGATGGGGGGAACCAGCATGGTTGCTACCGAAGGCCAGCCGGCGTTCATTTTGCCTGGCCTGCCCGAAGGAACAGCCGCGGTGCTCAACGATCCCGCGCGGACGTTTGGCTGGAACTCGTGGTTCAGCGAATGGCCGAACGACGTGAACCAGTACGCGTTCAAGATCGAATCGACCGACGACGTGAATCGCCTGCTCGAACTGCTCGCGGCCATCCAGTGCGACGTGCGGCAAGTAAAGCTGTCGCACCTGAAAGAACCAAGCGGGCTGGGCTGGGTAACGAAGCTCGACGAAGGCAACGACACGCCGGTCGTGTTCTCGGTGGGCAATCAAAAGCGGATCGATCAATGGTACGCGCAGGTGCGAAAACCCTTCGGCGTGATGGAGTTCACGGCCGCTCCGGTCGCGGTACCGCCGACGCTCACGCTGTTTGTGCAGAACGAAAAGATCAAGCTCGATGAACTGAAAATCCCCGACGGACTGGCCGTCGACTTCGGCTACGTACCCACGGTGTTTCACCAAGCGAATACTAAGCTCGAAGCCGGGACCGAGAAGCCAGACTCCACGAGCCTGATCGAAAAGGCGAAGGAAGCAGCCGACCAACCAACCAGCGAAACGCTGGACCACATTGCGAAGTACCTCGAAGCCCGTCGCGAACAGCAGGCGGGGCAAGAGGAACCTTGCGTCGAAACCAACGAAGAGTAACCCATCGTCCCATCGTGGGACGTCAGGCGTCACGATTCCAACATTCACTCCCATTGGTGCACTGCTTGCACCCCACTATGTCAGACACCCCTTCCAACATGCCCCCCGACGATTGGCGCGACCGTTTGGTCGATCGCGGGCTCGCCGAAAAACTCGGCGGAGAAACCCCGCCCGACTTGTCGGACGACATTCTCGCCGCGGCCAACCTCGATACCACCTGTTCCCTGGGAGAACCGATCATGACAAAGGCGACTGGCGTGCGACGTTTTCGTGGTTGGGCCCTGGCAGCCAGCCTGCTGGTGAACGCCGCGTTGATCACGGTGCTAATGACCTCGAAGGGCAACTCGCCCGAACTGACGATGGCCCCCCCGTCGCCGGAGGATTCCTCCCCCACCGCTGCACCAGCTGAGAACGAGCCAGCCGGCGAACATTATTACCCGCTAGGCAACGTGGAGCTGAATGATCCTTCGGAAGAAGCAAGCCGTCCCTGGTCCGAGATGTCCGAGTTGTCCGAGTTGTCCGAGATGGCTGTGCCCGCGATAGAGTTGCCCGTCGAAGACTCGTCCGACGTGATTTTCTCAAAATCCATCAAAGTGCAGAGCAGCCGCTTTGCGACCAGCAATCCTCATCAAACGTCCGCCAGAGGAAGAGACTCTGCGCCGGCGACGATCGCAGCGAGTCCGTCTCACGACTTATATGCTGGTGTCGCGGAGGAGATGGAAGGGTTCGATGTTGCCGATCCCCCGGTTGTTTATCCAGATGAAGAAGTTTGGGAAGAACTCAGCAATCGGCGTGAGAGATACAAGCAGGTGGAATCTAGTGGTCAAGCCGGAGAGGCGAAGCTCGACGACATGGAGATACTACCTGAATCAGGAGAACATTCATCATTCTCGCTCGCTGAAGCTGCAGCACGCCCCACGGCACCGAGGAGATCGAAGCCGCAAGGGCCAGCTACCTTCGGCGCGGAAGTTGGCAAGGGTCTGGCGGATGACTTGAGTTTAGAAATTCCGGAGATAACCATCTTGCCTGAAGAACCATTGCCGACCGCAGATTATGCCGGAGGCGATGGTCGCGGCGAGTTTGGCATGGATCTTGGTCTGCAGGGACCACTCGCATTCGACGACGAGGTCGCTGGCGAAACCGGCGGCGACCGCAAACTGGGGCTACAGGGACTGACGAATAGCGACAACCTAAAGGATGGTATCACCCAGCTTGCAGTAACACCCCACATCATCGATAGCAACATCAATGGCGACGGAGAGCCCCTTCGACGCACCTACACGACTCCCATGTTCGCCAATCTCGGCGAGCAACAACAACTCGCGCGGTCTACCTGGGGATTCCAACCACGTGGCGACTGGCAACGCTGGCCAAACGGCGACTGGCAAGGTCGGCCCGATGGCGAGGGCAATGGCCCCGGGGCTGCGGGCGATCGGTACGAGCGGATCGTCGAGAATCCCTTCCTGGCAGCCATCGGCGGCGACGCGGTCAGCACGTTTTCGATCGATGTCGATACGGCCAGCTACGCGAACATCCGGCAAATGCTCCTCTCCGGCCATCAACCGCCAGCCGACGCGGTGCGGATCGAAGAACTGGTGAACTATTTCGAGTATGGATATGAGGGGCCAGTGGCTGCCGGTACTCCCCCCTCCCCTGAAACTTCAGAAGACACACCCGTCGAAGCAACCGAAGAGAGCAAGCGTCCAGCGCCGGGCGTCGATCCCTTTGGCCCTGGTGTCAGTAGTGCAGACGCGGATGCAGCGGTCGATTCTTCTACCCCCTCCCCTAGCCCCTCCCCGCAAGGGGGAGGGGAAAGTAATGTGGCCGAAAGCGATGCCTCCTCCCCCGCAAGTGGGAGAGGGGAAGAGCATCCTGCAAGCGGTAGCGAGCAAGTGGCTCCTTTTGCCGCCCACGTCGAAACCGCGGCCTGTCCCTGGCGGCCGGAGCATCGGCTGGTGCGGATCGGCATCAAAGGTCGTGAGATTCCTGAATCGCAGCGACCGGTTTCGAACCTGGTGTTCCTGGTCGACGTGTCGGGCTCGATGAACGACCCCGATAAGCTACCGCTGGTGAAGCATGGTCTGCGCAAGCTTACCGAGAAACTCGGCGAGAACGACCGCGTGGCGATCGTGGTCTACGCGTCGAGCGAAGGACTCGCACTGCCGAGCACGCCAGGCACGGAGCAGGAGACGATTCTCGCCGCGCTCGATCGGCTGAACGCAGGGGGTTCGACCGCCGGCGGGGCGGGCATTCGTCTGGCGTATCAGTTGGCCGAGGATCACTTTATCCAAGGGGGCACCAACCGCGTGATCCTCTGCACCGATGGCGACTTTAACGTCGGCCTCACCAACCCCGCCGAGTTGGAGCGACTGGTCGAGCAAAAGGCCAACGACACCAAGGTGTTCCTCTCCTGCATCGGTTTTGGCCGCGGCAACTTGAACGATCAGATGATGGAAAAGATCTCCGGCATCGGCAACGGCAACTACTACTACGCCGATAGCGAAGCGGAAGCCGAGCGGATCTTCGCCCGCGGCATGACCGGCATGCTGGTCACGATTGCCAAGGACGTAAAGATTCAAGTCGAGTTCAATCCGGCCAAGGTGGCTGGCTATCGCTTGCTGGGCTACGAGAATCGCATGCTCAAAACGCAAGACTTTAACGACGACAAAAAAGACGCCGGCGAAATCGGCTCGGGACATACGGTCACTTGCTTGTACGAGGTGGTTCCTGCCGGCGAACCGGTGGCGGCCCCTCCGATCGACGAACTCAAATACCAACACCCGGCTGGTTTGACCAACGAGGCCGACACCGGCGATCTGCTCACGCTCAAGATGCGTTACAAGCAGCCCGACGAAGACGTGAGCAGCAAGCTCGAATGGCCAATTTCCGACAGCGGCCACACGTTCGGTCAGGCGAGCACCGACTTCCAATTCGCCTCGGCCGTGGCTGGCTTCGGCATGCTGCTTCGCGACTCGCAGTTCAAAGGCCTGGCCAACTACGACGCGGTGATCGAGATCGCCGAGTCGTCGCTCGGCAGTGATCCGACCGGCGATCGGGCGGAGTTCGTCGAACTGGTTCGCGCGGCCAAGAAGCTGATGCCAGAACCCGTGGCCGAGCAGCCCGTTGTTGAAGAACCAGTGGCTGATGACTCCGCCGAAGCCGAAGCGGCGGAAGCCGAAGAGTCCTCCGCGGAAGTGGCTCCTATAGTGCAAGAGTAGCAACCGCAAACGAATCGCGCACGAAACAAGCCGACCTCTGACAACTGCCAGAGGTCGGCTTTGTGTGGTTTATGTTCTCCGAGTTTTACCAACCGTAGTGGCCACTGGGGGTGTAGTAGCAGCTAGGGGAGTAGTTGTAGCTCGGAGTATAGTAGCAGCTCTGCGAGTAGCTGTAGGTCGGCGTGTAGTAGTACTGCGGAGTGTAACAAGTTTGGGTGTAGCAAGGCTGTGTGTAACAAGGTTGCGTGTAGCACGGCGTGGGGGTGTAAGTCGGCGGGCAAACCGGCTTATAGACTTTCACCGGGGTCACGCAGTGCGTTTTGACCGGGGCATGGTACGAAGCGTAGCTGTAGCGGTATCCGCCATAGCCACCGCATCCGCCGGCTTCGGCCGAAGAGGCCGCTGCGAGCGAGGCCACCAGGGCCAGAGCCAACACACCAAAGATCGCCAAAGCCTTCGAGTCACGTAGAGTCTTCATCGCATTTCTCCAGAATATAAGAGGGTTTTTTGTGGTGCAGGTGGTTGTTTCCTGCTTCACTCCCTCATACGCCCGCCATAGCGACTGTTACAAACTGGCGAACATTTTTTCTGAAGCCGCGTAAAAGGGCCTTATCGAAATAAGGTTTCCTCAATCGAATCGGTCGCCAGCCGAGGCAACTCGATGCTGGGAGCCTGAATGGCCGGGGCCTCGATCCCTGGCAGTTCGGGGCTTGCTAGTGTCGCACTGGGCTGCCCGGTCGAGAGGAAACTCGGCCCTGCGGTCGCTGCGAGCGGCAGTTCGCTCGGCGCGGTTGGCATCGCAGTCGGCATCGAAGTCGGCATCGCCGAAACCGCTCCTGGCAGCACCGGGGTGGTGAGAGTCGAGGGTTGCTCGATTTCGTCGCTCGGCGTCAGCGGCAACTCGGTAGGTGCTTCCTTCGGCTCGGGCAGCACCGACTCGGTCACAGGAGTCATCGTGCCGAGCGAGTGCTCGCTCGGGTGTTGATCGTGTGCCCCATGGGCGACGACCGGCGCCCGCGACGAAGCGTAGTTGAGCGGCCGGGGCCGCCCACGACGCCGCTCCAGGTCGGCCGCATCGCGATACGCCTTGGCGGGCCAAGCCCCTTCGGCCAGGTAAACCCCATCGTACTCCAGCAGGGTTCCCTTACTGAAATGCACGTTCTTAATCGCAATCGCGTACTCGGCCAGCGTGCGGTAGTACCGCGTTTCGGCCTCGGCCACCCGCCGCTGGGCGTCGAGCAGCAAGTCGAGCGACGCTTTGTCGGCCTCGAACGCGGCTTCGATCGCGGCCAGTTGCTCGCGACTGGCTTGCAACCGGTTGTAGCTGGTTTGCGAAACGATGAGCGCCCGATCCATTTCGGCGATGCTCGCCGCAGTGGCGTGCACCACTTCTTCCTGCTGGTCGCGGAGGATGGCTCGCGAGCGGGCGAGTTCCATCTCGGCGTTGCGAACCGCCGTGTGCGCCCGGCGGAAGCCGATCGGCATGTCGAGTTCGAAACCGGCTTGCCATTCCTGGAAGTCGCCGGTCATCAGGTCTTCGTACGCGTTGTCGAACCGCGGCAAGGTGCCGCCGTTGCTATCGATCAGGTCCTTGCCGAAGCCGCGGAACCGATACCGCCCGACCACATCGAGTCTCGGCATCAGGAAGTTCTTGCTGGCGATCAATTCCAGCTCGCGACGACGCACCTGGAATCGCTGTCGGCGAAGTTCCGCCCGGCGAGCGACTGCTTCGGTGCTGATCTCGTACCAGTCGAACGCCACGGGGGCGAGAATCGGCTCGTCGGCAGGTCGCAGCAGTCGTCCATCGCTGGCAGGCAAGTTCAGCAACCGACGCAACCGGCGTTCGGCCACGAGCACACCGCCGGTGCCGCGGAAGGTGCCACCCATGCTGCCATTGTTGGTGCGAGTGCCATCGAACAACCGCCCCGCCAGCGAGTTTTGCACCTCTTCCTGGAAGCGATAAAACTGCTCGCGGGCTTGGGCTTCTTTTTCGGCCTCGCCGCCGCGCCGGCCCGACTCGTACAACGCCCGAACCCGTCGCCAGGTTTCGAGCGAAGCATCGCGGGCGGCCACCTGGGCATCGAGATCGCGGTAAGCAAAGTACAGATCCCAGTAGGCGTTCTCCACGTTGCTCACGTAATCGCGCACGGCGACTTCGAAGTCGGCCAGCTCCACGTCGGTACGAATGCGAGCGATCACCACGCCAGTGTAATTGCCAGGCGTTTTGGTCGGTCCCGCGATGCGATTGAACTGGGTACCGCTCCCTTGCAGCAAGGGATGACGCACTTCGCCTTCAACCTTTACGGTCCAGGCGTCGTCGAACAGGTTACCAGGCGCGTTGTTGCCGTCGAACTCCACGATCTTGCGGGCCGACAGCTCGGTACCGGTGACCGCCAGCTTCGAGAGCTGGGTCTGGAACGCGCCGACGTTCTGCTGCAAGGTGCGAATGCCGCCGCCGAAGAACTCGTTGTTGATCTGGCGGTCGTTGTTCTCAAAGTACATGCTCGTCGTCCACTGGGCGTCGAACACGCTCAGGGCCGATTCGATGCCTTGGGCCGGATTGGTTTCGACGATGCCGGGATCCATCTGAGTACGGGTGGTATCCGGCGAGCGAACCACGGCCGCACCGACATCGCGAAGCACGTCGGAGTTGGCAAACGCCAGCTCCACGACCTCGGCCAGGGTGACGTCCTGGTACTCGGCCGGTTCGTCGGTGGCCAGCGTGCGCGGCGCAAGCGAGTCGATCGTCGTATCGCACTCTTGCTGCGTACAGCTATTGGTCGCCGGATACTCGATCTCGGCACTGACCAGCTTGTAATGAGAATCGCACGACTCGCTGCAGGCTTGGAAATTGCGCACTTGATTGCTGCGGCACCCGACAAAACTGGTGCACAGCATCAGCAGCGAACAGTAAATGCGTAGTTGGCGATGCATGTTCGGCAGGTTGTTAAGCGAGCACTACCCACGGCGCCCCCCACGGTTGCCGCTGCGATAGCACTCTCGGCGCACTACGCTTAGGCAGGCGCTGTTGTTGTTCATCGGTCTCGGCGAGCCGTACATCCACTACAACCGGCAAAAATTGTCGCCCTTCCACTGGCAATCCACTTGATAAAACCGCGGCAGAATCTGCGGGCACCACTATACTGAAGGCTATGCGTTCCACCTCTTCCGACACTTCCGATGCCCCCTCGACCACCGATCAAGCGGTATGGGACGACCTGTCGCTGGTGCTCGACCAGGTAGACGACGCCGCGCGCACCGCCGAGGCACCCAGCGACTTCTATCGCGCGGTGCTAGCAAAGATGGCTCCGTTGCTGGCTGCCAGTCGCGGAGCGGTTTGGATCGTCGAAGCATCGCAAGCCGTGCGGCCGATCGCCCACACGTCGACCTGGCTCTCGGCGATTGCCGATCACGAAGCGCACCAGGCGTTGGTCTCCGCAGCCATCGCCAGCACCGAGGTGCTTGAGCTGCCGCCGGGCGCGTCGATCGGCGAGGCTACGAACCCCACGCCCGACTACTTATTACTTGCCCCGGTGACGCTCGCCGAGTGGACCCACCACCAGCGCGGCGTTGTAGCGGTGGTGGAACTCGCGCTGCCAGCGGGGCGGGCCCCTTCGAGCTATCGCGGCTCGGTAGAGTTGCTTCGCACACTCACGCAGGTTGCCGCCGAGTACCATGTGCGTCGCGAACTACTACGCCTGGGCACCGCGGGGGCCGAAACCCAATCGCTACTCACCTTTGCCGAACGCATCGGCGGCCACGTCGACCTGCAACGCACCGCCATGGCGATCGCCAACGAAGGGGGGCGGGTGATCGCCTGCGACCGCATCAGCGTGCTCACTGCCAGTTCGCGGAGCGCGCGGCTGTGGGCCACTAGCGGGACCGATCACGTGGAACGCCGCGGCCGCGCGGCCAGGGCGCTCGAGCAACTTGCCACCATGGCGGTGAAGCTCGGCGAGCCGATCGACTACACCGACCACGCAGGCGACGACGCCGAGTCGCTGCCGCAAGTGGCCGAGGTGCTTGGTCGCTACGTCGACGAGTTCCACGCCCGCTCGCTGATCGTGATGCCGGTGCCGATGGACGACGAGCAGGCCGAGCGGACTTCGCACCGCGGGGTGCTGGTAGTCGAACAGTTTGCCAGCGACTCGACTCCACTCAACCGCATGCACGTGGCCGAACTCGCCCGCGCGGCGGCCCCTGCGCTCTCGACCTCCCTCGCCTGGCACGAGCTTCCCCTCGGCGGGCTGCTCCAAACCATCGGCTGGCTACGGATGCCGAGGACGCTGTTCCGGTTGTCGGCCGCAGTGCTAGTGATCGCAGCGGTAGCGACTGCACTCTGGGCGATTCCCGCACCGATGACGGTCGACGTCCGTGGGCGGCTGGTGCCGACCGAGCGACAAGAAGTGTTCGCTCCCCGCAGCGGGTTGGTCGATCGCCTCGACGCGCTGCATGGCGAGTCGGTCACCGCTGGCCAGGTGCTCGTCGCGCTTCGCGATCCGGAACTTGCCATCGAAATCGAACGACTCGCCGGCGAGCGACAGCAGCTTGCCCGCCAGCTCGAGTCGGTTCGCGCCACGCGCACCACGGCCGATGTTCGTCAGCGCGATCCGCTGGAGCTCTACCGCTTGAGCGCCGAAGAAGAAGAGCTAAAGACTAAACTCGAAAACCTGACCGCCGAGCAAACCCTACTTGAGCAGCAAGCCAAGTCGCTGGTGGTCACCAGCCCCCTTACCGGGCAGATCACCACCTGGCAAGTCGAAGAGCGGCTCGCCCTTGGCCGGCCGGTCGAGCGAGGGCAGGTGCTCGTTTCGGTCGCCAACACCGCTGGCGATTGGCAACTGGAACTCGACCTGCCCGACGAACGACTCGACCTGCTCCGCACTGCCGACGATTGGCCGCTGCAGGTGGAGTATCGACTCGGTAGCGACTCTAGTGCACTGCACCACGCCACGGTGACTCGTATCGCCGACCGCGTGGAACATCGACAACAACCAACCGGCGGCGAAGCAGCCACGGTGACGATCGAAGCCACCCCGACCGATGAACTCCCAGCCGAACTTCGCGAAGCCGCCTTGCGCCCCGGCGGCACTCTCCGCGCCCGCATCGTGGTGGGCAAGCGTTCGCTCGGCTACGTGCTGACCAGCGATCTGTGGCGGGCGGTGTGTAACTGGTGGGAGTTTTAACCTGGCACCGCGTAGGCGTTTGCCGCGAATCACCGAATCATGAAACACTATCTACTCACCTTCTGCCTGCTCACCTGCTCGGCGCTTTCGGCCACGGCTACCGAACCGATTGTCGTGGAGTCGGCGGTGCTGCAGTTGATCGACCACGCCGACCTGGCGGCAGGCGAAAGCGGGTTGCTGGTGGAACTCAACGCGAGCGAAGGCAAAACGTTTGCCAAAGGGGACGTGATCGCCCGCATCGACGACACCGACGCTCGCATTGCCGAACAAGCGGCCGAGGCCGAGTTGGCGCTAGCCAAGGCCAAAGCCGAAAACGACGTAGCGATTCGCACCGCCGCCGCAGCCCAGCGCGTGGCCGAGGCCGAACTCGCCCGCAGCGAAGAGTCGATCGCCAAGTTCGCCAAGAGCGTGTCGCAATCTCAGATGGACATCGAACGGCTGAACGTCGACAAGCTCAAACTCGAAGTCGAAGCCGGCAAGCACGAACTGCACCTCGCTCGACTGTCGCAAACTGTCGCCCAACGCAAGCTCGAAGCCGCCCGGCTCGAGATCGAGCGGCGGCGGGTGCTTGCTCCCATCGCGGGTGTGGCCGTGGACATCGAAGCCAGTGTCGGCGAGTGGGTGGAACCGGGTCAGAAACTGGTCCGCGTGGTCAGCACCCATCGCTTGAAGGCCGAGGGCTTCGTGGCCGCCGATCAAGCCGCCCAAGGACTCGATGGCTGGCAGGCCGAGATCGAACTGGCCGACGGCTCCCGCGTGACCGGGGGGGTGGTGTTCGTGAGCCCCGAGATCGATCCGATCAACAAGCAAGTTCGCTTGTGGGCCGAAGTGGAAAACAGCGAAGGTCGCTTGCGTCCCGGCCAGACCGTGAGCATGCAGCTGCAACCGCCGGTCGATCGTTAACGCTCGCGACTCGAAGACTCCTTACTGTAAGTCGACACCTGCTTACTGACATCCCATGGCCATCTCCTCGACGAACGACGCCTTGCTAACGCTTGCCGCACGACGCGACGTGCTGGCCACGGCGGTGCCGGTCGCGGGTCGGCGGATGTGGGTGGTGAAAGACCCGATCACCCTCGAGCATCACGAACTCGGCGAGGCCGAATACCTGTTGCTCACCGCGCTTGAGCGACCTGCGTCGCTTCGCGATCTCAAACAACTCTACGAGCGGCAATTCGCCCCGCGAACGATCCAGCCGACCGAAATCCACACCTACCTGGCCCAGTTGCATCGCGCCGGGTTGCTGGTCGCCAGCGGTAGCGGGCAGGCGGCCGAGCTTGTCGAGCGAGCCAACGAGCGGCGGGCGACGCGGTGGCGGTGGGCCTGGACCGAGCTTTTGGCCTTGCGACTGCGCGGTGTGAATCCCGATCGCCTGCTCGACGCGTTGTTGCCAGCCGCCAAGGTGCTGATGAGTCCCCTGGCCCTGTTCGCCTACGCACTGGTGGTACTGGCCGCGCTACTGCTAATGGCATCGCACGCCAGCGAGTTTCTTGCCCGCTTGCCGGCACTCGACTCGCTGGTTGCTCCCAGTAACTGGCTGTGGCTCGCAGTGGTGGTCGCGGTCGTGAAGGTGCTGCACGAGCTGGCTCACGCGATGGTCGCCAAACGCATGGGGGCCGAGGTGCACGAGATCGGCGTGTTGCTGCTGGTGTTCGTGCCGACGCTCTACTGCGACGTGAGCGACATCTGGAATCTCTCGAACAAATGGCATCGCATGGCGGTGTCGGCCGCTGGCATGGCGATCGAACTGCTGCTGGCCGCTATCGCGACATTCGTCTGGTGGAACAGCGAGCCGGGCCTGGTGAACCTGCTGGCGATGAATGTGATGCTCGTCGCTTCGGTCGGCACTCTGCTGGTGAACGCCAACCCACTGATGCGATACGACGGTTACTACCTGCTATCGGACCTGGTCGAAGCCCCTAACCTTTGGCAACGCTCGCGCGACGCCTGGCATCGGCTCGCTGGTCGCTGGTTCTTCGAACCGACCAGCCACCAATCGCCCCGCGAGCCCTGGTGGATGCCATTGTACGGTGGGCTTTCGTCGGCTTACATGATGCTGGTACTCGTCACCATTTTTTGGACTCTGCTCGTCGCGCTAAAGCCACTCCATCTCGATACCCTCGCGTACGGATTAGGACTCGTGATGCTTGGCGGAGTGGTTGCCGGCCCCGCTCGGCAGTTGCATCAAACGCTCGACAATCCACTGAAGCGGCGACAATTCCGCCCGCTCGCTTCGTCGCTGGTGTTGCTCTCGGCCGCGGTAGTGTTTGCCGCGTTCTGGTGGTGGCCGCTGGCCGATCGCGTGCAGTGCCAAGCCCGCGTGGTCGCAGCCAGTCCTGCGCCGATCGTCGCGACGCTCGGCGGGCGACTCGAACAGGCCGCCCCGGCTGGCAAGTTGGTCGCTGCGGGCGAGGTGGTTGCCACCCTTACCAACGACCAGCTGCAAGTCACCGGCGAACAACTGGCCGCCGAAGTGAAGCTCGCCGAACTCCGGGTGCAGCAACTTCGCACGCTTCGCGCTCGCGACGCGCAAGCGGCTCGCCAGCTACCAACGGCCGAAGCCGCGCTCGATGCCGCCCGCGAGCAACTTCGCGAACATCAACAACAGACCGAGCGATTGACGCTGCGTGCGGCCCACGCCGGTCGAGTGATGCCGCCGCCGAGTGTGCTGCCCGACGAGCAGAGCCTGACGCTCGCCCGCTGGAGTGGTACCCCGCTCGATCGCGAGAACCAAGGTGCCTGGATCGAGCCGGGCACGCCGGTCGCGATGGTTGCCGACGCCGACACGCGCGAAGTAGCGCTGGCGATCGACGAGAACGATGTCGAACTCGTGACGCCCGGGCAGCGAGTTCGTGTGCAACTCGCAGGCGTTGGTTCGACTCCGCTGTGGGGATCCATCCGCGACATCGCTCGCGTATCGACCGCTGCAACGAGCGAGTCGACCGGCCCTTCTCGTTGGGGCACCCCAACGATCGATGCCCGACCGCTTTACGAAGCCCGCGTCGTGCTCGATGATCCACGGCTCGAGTTGCCGCTCGAAAGCGGTGGGCGGGCGAAGGTCGAAACCGGGCGGACCACGCTCGGTGCCTGGGTTATTCGCGAACTCCGCGACGCTTTTCGGCTTCCCTAGTACGTCGTCCCGGAAGTCATTTCCTATAGAGTTCAGGGAAGACGCGTTTGGCGTCTTTTCGATGGAAGGTCCAATTGATTTTGATTTTCTTCCGATTGCGGTCGCGTGAACAGTGGGAGAGTTCGCTTTGAACCTTGTCGAGCGAAGCCAACCGACGTCCCAGGCATTGTCGCTGTATGGCCGAGATTTCGATCTCGGCCATGTTGAGCCAACTGGCATGCTTGGGGGTAAAATGCCACACAATCCGCTCCAGCATTGGCCGAGCCGCCTCCTCGCCAAAGGTTTCGATCAACGACTTCTCGTTGTGCGTGTTGAGGTTGTCCATCACCAGATGAACCCGCTCTGCGTCGGGATAGCGCTTCAAGAGGTCGCGGACGAACCGGGCGAAGTCGGCTCGCTTGCGGTGACGCTTGGCCTGAACGAATCGCTTGCCCGCCTTCGGCTCGACCGCCACGAACACGCTGCAGGTTCCGCAGCGGCGGTACTCGTAGTCCTGCTTCGCGATCTTGCCGGGTGCCGCGGGCTCGGGCGGCCGCGCGTCGTCGACCCTCTGATAGGGCTGCTCGTCGAGGCAGACGACCGGCTCGTTCGGGTCGAGCGGCTTCTCGTACTGCTCGAGGACGTCCTCCATCCGCTCACAGAACTCGTCGTTCAGCTTGGGCACGCACCAAGTTTTTTTCGCCACGGCTTCAGGTCGTGTTCCTTGAGCCACAGCGAGACCTCCGTCACGCTGAGCGAATCGACGAAGCCTTCCTTCACCGCGTGCTCGCACAACAATTCCAGCGTCCAGCGAGCCCGTCCCTCGGGCGGCTCGCTGCACGCCAGGGCGATTACCTGTTGCTGCTGCCGCTTGGTGAACTCTGGGGGGCGGCCCGAGCGAGGCGCATCGTACACCGCCCGCTGGACGCCCTCTTCGCAGAACCGCTTTCGGACGGCTCGGACGTTGCGCGTCGTGCAGCCCACATGCTCGGCGATCTCTTCGTCGGTGCATCCCGAGTCCGATTTCAATAATATCTGGCAGCGACGCACCACTTGCGCCGCGCGGGCGCCTGAGCGTGCTAGCTGCTCCAAACCTCCACGGGCCTGGTGGTCCAGGCAAACAATGTGCTTTTTCATTCCGCAGCATATAGCAGCGGAATGGATTTCAGGAAAGACGTACTAGTGCAACCACGGTTGCTTCTCGAGCCGCGCAACCGGCGCAAGTCCTACACGCTGACTGCAAAAGATAGCAGGAATCGGAGATCCACACCGTGCGCCCGACCGCACGACTTGCGTTCGTGAACTAAGCTTGTGATGAACGGGCAGAAAACAACTCACTGTTACCCCCGCTACTCATCGTTTTTCCTTTTCACCGAAAGCTTTACCCATGTATCGGACCGTGTTGTCCGCCGTCGCGTTATCGATTGCTTGTTGCCTGGCCACGTCGGCCGAAGCCCGCGAAATCAAGAGTGTTAAGTTCGAGGTACTGGATTCGTCCAGCGTTGGTTTGCCATTCACTCCACGCAAAGTGGAATGGGTACTCGGCAAAGTTCGCGTAGAGGGAACGGTTCGTAACACGAGCCCCGACGACTACGAATGGATCGAAGTGGTTTACACCGCGCTCGATCGCAATGGCAACGTTCTCGGTAGCGACGTCTGGCATGTTACCCCGCTGCAACTCGCCAGCGGCGAGATCGGCGAAGTCGACGGCGACCTGATCAACACCAAGGGACGCATCCCTAGCGTGATCCAGGTAGAGATCGTCGGCGAGACTCCTTAGCTGGGTGCAAAGCCTCCCGCGCTCAGGCGAACGATCACTTGACCAAGCAACGAGTCGGGTATATCACAGCAGCCTGTTCTTCCGCTTGGGCTTCGAGGCCCAGCAGTACACCTCGGTTCGCGACGACGAGGAAGACTACTCGCTGATCGGCTGGACCACCGGCATCGGCATTCGTCGATAATTGCCGAAGTTGGCAACTTTTTTGCCCCCTTTCGAGCGATTCCCGGCACTTATGCTTAGGTAACAACGTCCAATACGCAACTTCCTTCCCGATTGCTAGCAAGCACTGCGGTGGAGGATGCTCTGTTGGATCACCTACTACCTTTGCCTTCGCCCCCGGAGTTTGCTCATGCTGCGACGCTCGACTCCCCTGCTGCTGGTTCTGCTGCTGGTCACCTCGCCGGCTTCTGCGCTCATCACTGGCAACGTGGGCAACGACCCAATCGACATTCCCGACTGGCCGGCCGGCGCGGCCGAGTGCTTTAACCTTCCGCAGCGAGTCGCTTACTGGGAAGGCCCTCCCTTCGGCGGCGGTCAGTACCATGGCGAGTTCCGCGGCGATACCGATGCGCTAAACACCGCGCTCGAGAAGTTCGCCGCAGTCGAGAGTCCCAACAAGCGTATCATCGTCGAGAGTGGCGTCGGCGGCAGTTTCTGGCTCAATTCCAACCGCTATTCCAACAAGGTCGATCAGGCGAAGATCGACTGGACATTCGTTGTCTGGCGTTCGGAATCGTGGAACCACCTGTCGGCTAGCCCTCCGATGATTAATCCCACGTCGGCTGCCGATCGCGAAATAGGCGCCCCGGCCGAGTTCACGATCTACACCGGCGGCAACATCGATTGGGATCAAGTGCAGCTCCCTACTGGCATCAAGGTGATCGATCGCCGCCTCGAAGCGCATGGCTACTCGCTGGAAGATGGTCTGGTGGTCGAAGGTACCCTGACCGACCTGGCAACCGGCGAGCCGCTCGTCGGCACCATTCAGATCGACCCTGCCGGCGACCTGCAGGAACGCAAGCCCACGACGCTGACAACCGATGACCAGGGCCACTGGGTGAGCAAGATCCAAACGCCCGGCACCTATCGCGTGACCGCCAGTTGCGACGAATACGTTTCGCGACAAGTCGGATACGTGGTCTACCGTAATCAACCGCAGTGGGTCGACCAGTCGACTCAACTCTCCCGCGGCGGCGAAATTGCAGGGCGGGTGCTCATCAGCAGCGACGAACCGCTGCCGGGAGCCACGGTCGACCTCCGCCACTTCGCCACCCCTGCAGGCGAGCGCTACGACCTACCCGAGCGAAAGCTTACTACCACGACGAACGAGCGAGGAGAGTTCCATTTCTCGTCGATCCCACTCGGCTCGGTGACCGTTGCCTTCGGCAAACAAGGCTACAGCCAAAATGGCTTGTCTCCCAGCGTGAAGGTGCCGAGCGACGACAACGATTTACAGCTGGTTGCTGCTGGCAATCTGACCGTGACCGTGCAGTTTGCCTCCGGTGAGAAACCAGACGAGTACCTGGTAGAGATCGAACCCGAAGGGGGCAACGCGGTTGGCAAATGGGGCGGCAGCTCGCAAATCGACGCCAACAACCAGGCGACGTTCCAAAACATCCCGCCGGGCACGTACGAAGTTTGGGGCCATCCCAATCCGACGAACGAAAGCCAACACACCGAGCGTCAGACTGTCGAAATCAAAGGGGGCGAAACGCTCACCCGCGAGATCAAGGCGAAATAACCGGCGCTAGGTTCGTCGACGTCGGTGGCGGCGGCAAGTTCAACACCGACTCTTTCCGCACCAGTGTGCTCTCGTAATGCTTCAGTAGCCCGTAGGTCGACTGAAACGCCGGCAACGACGACAACGCCTGGTACGACGGATTGGCAATCACCTGCTCGTAGTTGCGGAGCGATTGCTGAATCGCCTCGACCGGCGGGTGCGATTGGTTGGTAAACACCTCGGCCGGCAACGCCAGGTACGTCCGCCATTCGGGCGTGAGCTGGTCGAACAACTTCGGCGAGGTGCTGCTGAGCTGCCCGCGAATCACATCGGAGTCGGGCGTCGCGTACCGCTGGGCGAGCAACTGCGGTTGCCCTGGCACCGCTTGCAACGGGGCTTGCTGCGTCGGCATCGGTTGCTGCACCATCGGCTGCGTTGTTCCCGGATTGTTCGGCACTGGTACCGCGTTGTTCGCTACCGCACCAGGCTCGACCGGAGTGACTCGCGACGTGCTATACGCATCGACCTGTCGAACCAACTCGACCGCGGCCGGAGGAATGGCGACTGGCTGCTGCGGATCGAGATTCTGGTAGTAGGCCGCGTTGGCCATGCCATCGACCTTGAGCATCGAACCATCGAGCGACGCCCCGAGGAACAGCCCGCGACTTCGCGCGTACGAATAAATCTCGGCCTGCAGTTGAGCATCGGTCGCTGCGGCCGCTTGCCGCCCCACGGGTCCGGCCGCCGCGGCAGCATCGACACCGAGCGTAAACTTGTTGGTGAAAATGCCGTTGATGCTCTTTTTAGTTTTGAACACCAGAATCACGTCGGTCGACTGCACGCCCGCCTGCCAACCAACGCTACCGCCGGTGAGGGTCACGAACACCGGAGCGTGCCAGCCGCCGTTATCGTCGCGGACGATCAAAGTGCCACGGCCATGCCGGGCGCCGATCACGAATCCCCCTTTGATCACATTGGGAATAATCGCGATGCCTTCAGCCCCTTCGAGCATCCGCTGCGGAATCGCCTGGGCGGGGATCGCCATCACCTCGTTCAGCACCTGAATCGACGCCCGCACCGCCTCGTCTTCGCGCGCCTGAGCGTAGGCACTCGACTCGATGCCCGCGGCGACCAATAGCAGTGCTATCACTCGAACGGTCCTCGGCATTCGCAAGTTCAAAAGGCTAGGCATATCTCATCGTGCTCCAGGAAAAAGTGCGGGGATTGGCCGATTCTGAACGCGAACGGCTCCGCAAGTCAACCTCAATCACCAAGAGATACGCAGCCGGCTCGGTTGCAGTTCGGGTGGAGAAGTTGGGAGATAACGGAGTGCAAAACGACTCACCCCCCCCATCGAGTATCCCACCTGGCTGGTTGCTATAATCAATAACGCTTGTGTTAGCCTACTATCTATCCTCCGCAAATCGCATGACGTCTCGTTTCTGGCAAATCTCAATTCGCGAGATTCTGATTCTTACCGTGGCCGTCGCGGCTGTCGTCGCGATGCTGGATTCGAAGCGAGGATACACGCCGAGTGAGTTCCTCACATCGCTCGACAGCAAGCAGATTATCACGAACGCTTGCGACTTGTTGGACCTTGATTACACACTATTGGTTGCCTCAAATGGTCAAGTCCAGCAGTTAAAACACAGCGCATGGCGAGAAGCCGTTTTCGAAGTACAAACCGCCGACATCGACCGATTCGTAGATCTAGTCCCCCAAGTTGCGGCTGAGTCGCTACATACGACATGCCCTCAGTACTCTGGAACTACCGCAGTTGCGATCCAACGCAGAGCTTCAATGAATGCCCGCAACTTCACCTACGATAGTAGAAAGACGCATGGTGTCGTATCCGTACGTGTCATCAAGGAGACCGATCAACGAGCCCTCGTGCTAATACGTGTCGATGAGAGCGAGGGAATAAGTCCGTAACCGATGACTGACTTTGAAGACAAGAATAGCCTATGGTACTTCAGCGATGAGTACTGCGAGACTCTCTCGGCGCAGGAACGGGAGTGTCTTAAAGTTCTTACGCAGTCCTCGTGCTCGACTCTGTGGAACAAATACGTGCCGGAGCAACACCGACACTTGATTCTAGTCGGCAATGACTCTAGTTCACTATTGACTACAGCAACATGGAACTCCAGCAGCAACACGAATGGCAACGGTTTCGTGAGCACGCGGTGGATCACTTGCGTAGCTTTGCCCATGTCGACACCACCAAGTATCGCCCTGCTGCGCAGTTTTTGATTCTCCCTTCGTTCTCCGACACTCGCTCGATCGATATTCTGCAGCAAGACAACACGCTACTGGCGTTTCATACCGTGTGGAGAACGACCACCGACCTCCCACGCTTCGCCAACCCGGTCGAACGTCTGAAGCACCTCCCGCAGCCGATACCGACCTACGAATCGGTTCCGTTAAACATCGGCGAACCAACGCTGCAGCACCTGCTTTCGGCCATCGGTGAAGTCGACCTCACATCATCGCCAACCGCGAACACCGCCAGCCTCGACGGAACATCGTACGAACTCTACGCTGGCCCCGAAACTGACAGCAAGCGACTGCGATGGCACTCCACCCTACCGCCCGAATGGAAGTCGCTGCACCCCATCTGCGAGAAGTTCCTCGCGATGGAACGGGAATCGGAGCTCTATGCGGAGTGAGGCCCTACGATGAGTGCGAAATGCACGACCACACTGCGCATGCTTTCCTGGAGTTCCCACCATCGGCTACATTGCAAGGAGTGCAGATCAGTGAACGCAACGAATGAAATGAGTACAACTCTCCTTTCGTCAAGGAAGATAGGTTACGCCATGACATCGAAGGCACATTACGGTTGGCTGAAAACCGGGGGCTGTCTGGCAACCTGCGAAGAAACGATTCCCCGGAAGTATCTGGATCACCTCTCTGGCAGTCTGGATATCTTGCTCTCGATGCGTTGGGTAGGACCGGTGCGATGCCGTCGCTCCAACAGAAAAAGCCGAGGAGTCTAGCCCCCGGCCTTTGAGTCTTTCTGGAATTGATTCAGAAGTAGAACATTCTACTTCCGCGCGGAGAAGCTCCCGCGAAAGCGGACGGCTGCGACTCACGAGCATTCCCGTGAGTATCGCTCTGAGACATACAGTCGTCGCATCATGGCAAAAACGATCGCACCAACTATCACCATGCTCGCTGTACTTGGCTCCGGAATTTGCGAGATCTTGAAACTACCTGAATTGTCAGAAGTAGGCGAGTCATAAATACGAAATTGAAGAGTAGTGCCAGCTGGCAGACCAGAAAATCCCGATATGTCGAAAATGTCGCCTAGCTCTCTGTTGAGGACTAAGCTCTCTGGTGGGGCTGCACTGCCGAATCCATTTTGCTCATCTACCTCAAGCAAAGGGAAGTATCCAAGTGAGTCGTTCCCCAAACTCAAACGCAGCCAACCAATGTCAACGAATTGTGGGTCTGAACCACCTACAGTCAGTCTCGTTGAACGTGTTCGGACAACCACTCCCGCAGCGTTCCAGTCGGCACTATAGTTGGCTCCATTATCTGAATCAAAATCTACTGTCCCTGACACTAGAGCTCGAAATGAATCAGCTGGTTCTAGGTCAACCGGGAGTACAAATGATGGCCCACTAGTTGCCGCCATCGAAGATACAGTCACTTCGGGGAGGTCGAATACAGCTCCATGTAGATGCCCGCTGAAATTAACCACAAACGCTAACGACAAAACTCTGAGAAACGTATGCATCGGTAAATTCTCCTGATGGACTGTTAGGGCAAACTATTCTTGCTGCCAACAAAAATGCCATACGCGGAAATAAGCCTGCCCCGAACGTAATCGCCAGTCTGGGGCGGCTCGAACGCACCCCACCCGCGATACGGAATGCCGAATCTAAGATCAGGACGCTAGGAAGTCAAGCAAAAATGGAAGAGCCCTGGTTTCTCGGGTTCATGGCCTTTCTGCCCTAAGCTAATGATTTCGCTTCACTGGTATTCACACCCGAGCTTCAACGGCAGACGACCGCCGATGCAGAAGAGCTGCTATTCTGGCTGGTCACTGATCTGACCTGTGCGATGGCAACCGATTGGGAGTTGCGGCACCGCATCGAAGGCGAAGACTTTCGGCGGCAGCAGTTCCGGAAACATGTAGAGCTACTCTCGTTGGTCTCCGAAGAATGGTGCCAGCGGCAATCCCAAGCATACGAGAGGATTCTCGCCGAGCATTCTTTCCGCGACTGAAGTCAGTACAAGCAGCCTCCTTCCTACCTTCCCGCACTTCTCCACTTTTTGCTTGCAATTGGAGCGGAATGTGATCTAATGTACACATGTCAACTTCACACTCCAATCCGTCTGCTAGCAGTTTGCCGGGGTCGCCTGTCGGGGCGATTCGCGAGGGTGCTAGCATTGTGCGGTGGGGGAGCCGGGGTGGTGCTTTCTTGAGTGGGGGCCTGAGAGGGATATGGTCGAGGGTGTTTCGTTGCGCGTGGTTCGCGGGGGGTTTTGCCCCCGTTTGGTTGGGGGTGGGGCGAAACGCTCTGGGGCGGATTTTGGTGGCTCGCGGCAACTTATTTGTTCCTAAGTACTTACGACGACCGTGGGGAGAGCGGCGGCGAGAATAAAGCCCCCACGAATCGATTTTGGGCTTTTGGGGGCACATCGACGGTGGCTCGGAGGCCATGCGAGCGGGCGTTGTTCGACCCACCGCTGGCAGTTCCGATGGCAGTTCCGCGCGAGGTGCGGCTAGCGGCGATAAATCGCTGTAGACGCTCGGCCGATGCTTCTGCTATGGTCCTGCCGCCTGTTTCTCTGCCGGGTTTGGTTCGGCGTGGAAACATTCCTTTTCCGAACGCTTTCGAAGCATCCAACTGTTTATCGCAAATACTAGCCAACTGCAAAAACTGGTATGACTTTTCCACGATTACTGCTGTCGGCGTTGCTTGTTCCGCTCGTCGGCTGCACGACCGTTCCCAAATACATGCAAGCGTTTCAACGCAGCGAGAAAACCACCTTTCACACCGCCTCGATGCGGGTGGATGCCGTGCGGGCGTACCGCTCGAAGGCCACCGGTGGCGACACGCCCGACCAGCAACAGATCGTTACGCAGCTAGCCCAGCAGATTCAGGTAGAGCCGGATCCGCTGGTGCGAGTGGCGATTATCGACACGCTGGCCGCGTTCCGCACGCCGCAGGCGGCCACGGTGATCGAGCTTGGGCTGGGGGACGAGGACGTGGATGTTCGTCGGCACTGCTGTCGAGCGCTCGGCGAGCGAGGCGACCCGGCCGGCGTGCCAGTGCTAGCTCGGGTGATCAACAGCGAGCCCGACTTGAACGTTCGCGTTGCCGCGGTCGATGCGTTGGGCGAGATTAACTCCCCGGATGCGTACACCGCGCTGGCTGTGGCGATGGAGGATCGTGATCCCGCGCTGCAATACGCGGGGGTGAAGAGTATGAAGTCGATTAGCGGGCAGGACTTCGGCGGCCGCGTCGAAAGCTATCTGCAATACGCCCGCGGGCAAACGCCGACCAACACCGAAAGCGACGAGATCTCGGTGGCAGGTCGGGTGCGCGACATGATGCCGTTCTAAAGGCGAAGAGAGGAACTCTCGCTTCGGATCATGGTTAGGGACAACAAAACGATGTGTCGCCCACCTGTTGGGTGGTTGATCGCTGCTTAGAGCTAGCCTTATTGGGTGGGGTAATCCACCGAATGGCTGTCGGCTATATGCGGATTGATCTTGTTAGTGGACATGTTTTTTTGACGTCGGACTTCCGAGAGTTTGCGTGCTAGCACAACGGCTTCCCGGCTAAGCTGAGTAAGCTGGGCGAACGAGTTGTACCGAGCGAGTAGCAAGGAGCGTCATCAAGCCGAAATGCCGCGAGCCATCCGGAGAACCGGATTTAGCTGGCTGGAGTTTCGGGGGTCGTCACCCGATACAGTGTGCAAGGGGGCCGGCGAGGTTCTCGCGTCCATTGCATGGACTGCTGTCAGGCGACAAGGTGTCGTCTATCGGATACGACTTACGCAAGCGGGGGGGAACGGTGCGCACCAAACTGTGTACTGTAGATGTGGAGCGTACGCACGGTTGGAGTCGCGGACGGGCCATTCGTGTGGTTCTGACGCTGACACTGGTGCTGGGAACAACTCCGCTGACAGCCGACACGTACCGGATCGATAAACCGACCACACTGAGCCCGAATGCTGGCACTCGAAGTGCGAAAGGGCTGCCGGTCGAAACGCTCGGCGCCGTGCATGGACTCGACCTGAGCGCGCCGGCCAAGGCGAAGCTGCCGGTGCTGAAGATGCCGGTCGCCAAAACGCCAACGCTGGCACCGCCGGCGCAAGCGGATACGTCGGACGAGTTGACGCTGAGCATGCCAGCACTGATTGCCCCGCAGATCGACGCCCCGCGGGTTGCCCAGCTTCCCGCAACCGCCGAGCCGAGTAGTGAGCAGCCGACCGAGGTCGAGCCAGCCGCGCCGTTGCAATTGGAGCCTGAGCAGAGCGACGAGCAAGAGAGCACGCCGGAGGAATTCAAACCGGCCTGGCGGTCGCCGAAGCAACTGAGCACCGAAGAAGAATCGGCCGAGCATACGCCTGCTCCGCTGAAAGAGGTGCTGCCGAGCGATGAGTCGACCACCGAAGCGACTCCGATCGACGAGCCCAAACATACCGAACTGCAACCGCCGAAGCGCAACACACAAGAAGCGGATGAGCCGCCGATTGCTTCGTTCGAAGTGTCGGACGACCTCGACCAGCAGGACGACGAACCGACCGCGGAAGAGTCGCCCCGCACCCGCGTGGTCGACATCAAACCTCAACCAGTCAAACAACTGCCGCCGCTGACTCGCAATCAGATTTACTTGCGTAACAAAATGCGACGGGTGCTGACCTATTACTATCGCCAGATGCTGAACACCGAAGAGCACGACTCGTGGAAAGTGATGCACAACATGCTCGCTTTCGAACTGCACAGCCAGGTGCGGGTGGGTGGTCCGAACGGCCAGGCAATGACCTCGGTCGGCTGGCTCTGCTACAACAACGACTGTGCTGGCCATCGCATCATGGCACTCAGCGACCAAGGCCTGCCGCACGGCGTGTACGGCGTTGGCAAAGAGGGTCACTCGGGGCAGTTCCTGTCGATGCTCGCCCAGTGCAACGTCGACCCGAACTATCCGATCCGCGTCGAAGGCAAAGAGTTCACCATCCACGACCTGATCGCAGGCGAGCAGAAGACCTGCCAGCCGAACAGCGAGCTGAGCTTCAAACTGATTGCACTGATGCACTACTTGCCTTCGGATACGACCTGGGTGAACGAACGGGGCGAGGTCTGGAGCATCGAGCGGCTGGTCGAGGAAGAACTCGCCCAGCCGATTCGCGGCGTCGCCTGCGGTGGTACCCACCGCTTGAACGGGCTCAGCCTGGCAGTGAAGCAGCGGGAAGCCCGCGGCGAACCGATGGACGGAGTCTGGCTCAAGGCCAAGAACTTCACCAATCAATACGAGCAGTACTGCTATCGCCTGCAGAACAACGACGGCAGCTTCAGCACCGAGTGGTTCCGCGGCCCTGGCGACGAGAAGAGCATCGACCGCCGGTGTCGGACCACGGGGCACCTGACCGAGTGGGTTCTGTATCACGTGCCCGACAAGAAACTCGACTCGTACCGCGTGGTGAAAGCGGTGAACTACCTGACCAACCTGCTCTACAGCAACTCGAGCAACGAGTGGGAAACCGGCGCGTTGTGCCATGCCCTGCATGCGTTGACCGAGTACGACACCCGCAAGTTCCAACCCTACGACGAGCAGGCCAAGGCGGCCCAAGCACAGTCGGGGGGCAACTCGGTAAGCCGCCAGAACAACTCGGCCACCAGAAGGTAGTGGGACCGCTAGCGGTCGGGTTTGGGATTGATTGTCGCTTGCCAAACCATGAGCTACACTAAGGAAGCAGCGTCGCTGGGTTCTGTGCCCCCGCTGCATAATTAGGAAGTTCAAGATTATCGATCCCCGGCAACCGGTCGTTGTCAGGGGAGTTTGGCGGCGGACCTGCATGGCAAAGTTCAGCGAACAACTGCAATCGTTCTGCGACCTGGCATTACGCCTGGCAGAGCTGCATGATGTGGACGCCGTGCTGTTTGTGTTCGAGCGGCCAACCGACTGGAAACAGCTGCAAAAAGCGGTATCTAAGTCGAATGTGGTCATCGCCGGCGATACCGAGGAAGTCGTCGCCGGTGCGGCCGACGAGGGCTTCGACACCATTGTGCTAAACATGCCGGCCGACGCTCCCACCTACGAGCGGCTCACCCAAGCCCTGCTCGAGGGCGTTGCCGAGGAGTTCTTCCCCGAAGGTGCCTCGGTCGTAGCGGCCTACAGCGGCTTCGAGGCCGGGCCGATCGACTCGGTCAGCCTGATCAAGCTCGACGAGCACCTCGGCCGACTCACGGTTCGCGACCTCCGGCAGCTCAAAACGAAAGTACCGGTCGAAACGATTAAACTGGTCGTCGACCTGGCGGTGGAAATCGGTCGCGAAGGCCGCGAAGGCAAGCCGGTCGGCTCGCTGTTCGTCGTCGGCGATCACCGCAAGTGCATGGAGTTCGCCCGCCCGATGGGCTTCGACCCCGTCAAAGGCTACACCCGCCAGGAACGCCGACTGACCGACGCCAAGGTGCGGGAAGGGGTGAAAGAGATCGCCCAAATGGACGGCGCGTTCGTCGTTGCCGCCGATGGTACCGTGGTCGCGTCGGCCCAGCACCTGGCTGCCCCGAACACGCCCGACCTCACCCTCTCCAAAGGGCTCGGCGCCCGCCATTGGGCCGCCGCTCAAGTGACCAAAGCCACCGGCGCGATTGCCGTGGCCGTGAGCGAGTCGAACGGCACCGTCCGCGTGTTCCAGGATGGCGAAGTGAAGCTCCGCATCGAGCCGTTCCGCCGCGCGATGAAGTGGAAGTCGTTCGACACCGACGGCCCCACCTAGCACCGCGGCCAGCAGCCAACGAGCGACGCCCGCGGGTTTCGAGTTCGTAGTCATCATTCGGCTCCTCGGCATTTCGTTTCTTGCGTCAGGCGGCACCATGGACCGGCGACCCTTTCTCACTCGTCAACAATCTCGCGAAATCGATCGCATCGCGATCCACAACTACTGCATGCACGGGCTCGTGCTCATGGAGAACGCCGGGCGCGGGTGCGTCGACCTGCTCGAGCAGCTCGGCATCGCCGGCCCGATCTCCATCCTCTGCGGCAAAGGCAACAACGGTGGCGACGGATTCGTCATGGCTCGCCACCTGGCGATTCGCGGCCACGAAGTGCAGGTGCTGCTCGTTCCGCCGGCCGCCGAACTGACGGGCGACGCGCAAGCCAACTACGAGATCCTGCACCGCGCGGGGTTGCGGATCGTGCACCTGGCCGCCGAAGGAGGCCCGGCCGCCCTGCCCGACGCACTCGACTACGCGAGCCACCGCTGCGACTGGTTGGTCGACTGCCTACTCGGCACCGGCGCAACCGGCTCGCCGCGACCGCCGTACGACTCGATCATCGAGTGGATGAACGCCGAACCAGCCAAACGCCTGGCGATCGACGTCCCCAGCGGCCTCGATTGCGACACCGGTCGGCCATCGCCGACCACCGTGCAAGCGACCGCCACCGCGACGTTCGTCACCAGCAAAATCGGCTACCAGCAACCAACCGCCCTCCCCTACCTGGGCGAGGTACACGTGATCGACATCGGCATCCCCCCGATCATCCTGCAACAAGTCGCCGACCAGCCGAGCGAGCAGTAGCCGACCGGATCGAGCGCGGAATCCCATCAACGCACAGTAGCGAACGCCCACGCCGGCACCCTCCACCTGCGCGTCGCTAGAAGTTGAACATGAAAACAAACATCACATCTCGATCACCTCCAATCATCAAAAAAGCCAACAGCCGATAGCCTCAATTAACCTGTTCATTAGAACATCACAGGTGGCCATTTTCCAGCGAAAACTGCCACATCCAGAAAAATCGTTTAGCCCGTAGCCGAAGGCGATGGTTGGCGATGTGGTATGAGCAACGAGTACGATTCCTCGCGAAGAGCCGCGGAGCATTTGGGTACCACCGACAGCTGGACGCCCAACGAGTGGCCACTTCACAAAACGTACGACGCCCAGCTGTCAGTGGGCGAAGCCCAAGAGGTCGTGAGGCAACCCCAACCGTGACGATCTGGTTCATCCGTGGCTGGAAGCGACTAGAAGGGTAACGTCGTCCAGAAGTAGAATTTAGCACCGGCGAGCTCGACGGGCCAAAACGCCCCCCCTGGCAAGTGAATACCAATGGAATGTACCGGCAAGCAACCAATCACAATAGCCGACAGCTTTGATTACCCATTCATTTGATCACTAACGATAGTTACTCCCCTGCAACACCTGTGCCCCCCATTACCTGCCATTTATCAGCATTGTCAGGAACACTAGTAAGAGCAAGACTAAAACTACTAGCACAATAGCTGTGAAGATGTAATCCATCGCATCACTCTTCGTTGAGTGATTCAGCATTTTCTTCGGTATTATGCCCCTTCTTCGTGTTGACTCTGAAGATGAAGGATATGTGCTAGTAATCGATGGATGCTTTGAGTGGCTTCGCACGGGCGGAGCGGATGTTCCAGATTGCTCACGATTGCTATGTGGAGCTTTCTCGACCAGAACAGGAACTTCCTCATCTAATGGCCCCGGCCCAGATCCGCCACTATACATCAATCCCCTATTCAGGAAATCCGCTACCAACCCCGCCGATAACTCACTTCCATCTTCGTAGCCACGTCTTCGCAACTCTTCCACTCCCTCAAGAGATACTTGGAATGTTGACATCGCATTGTTCTGTCGTCTACGTACATAGTATCCGCCGTCCGTCTCTCTACGATGGAGTTTTGGCATGCGAGAAAGTACCTGTATACCCAAAAGAACAGTCAGCAAGCATCGAACTCTGCTGCAGAACTCAACGACCAATCCGTCCAGCCTCTACGAACTTAGATTTCGCTAGTGACTCTCTTCTTGATCCTTGCGTGTCGAATACCCCACAGACTTGTGATGAAGTGAAAATCGGCAATACCAATACGGTGCCTACAGTGATGAGGATCTACTTCTGGCGTGAGGACCATTCTACCGCCCACAGTCTTGAGTGGGGAATTGACTGAAGTCAAGTGAAGAAGAGTTCAATTTTTGTCCGAGTTTTCTCCTATCGCCCCATTGTTCCCGTACCATCCTACTTCAAGTAGCAATAGCAATGAAACGGTTTGTTTTGCCTTATACCCCACCAGAATGTATCTAACGTGTTTCTCCCCATCGTCCAACTTCTGACCGACATAGATTTTGAGACATGGCCTAGGCGATCAAGTTGCTACTCAACCAAGCGATAAACATCGAACGTGCTCAGGCCTCGAGAATGGCCCCCTTTGAATGTTCGGCCACCTTGGAAAGCGATGGGTACCACTCCACAATACATGGCACGCTAGCCCCCCCTATTACCCCGACACCCTACCCCGCTTAGCTGCGGAAGAGTTGGCGGAAGAAGTTTTGCATGCCGGTGCGTTGTTCGAGGATCGATAGGTTGTAGAACTCCGCGTAGCCGCAGCGGTCGCAGCTTACCGCGAGAAAGTCCTTGGCCAGCATGCGGCCGTGGCCGTGGCCGGTGCCGCGGCCTTCGATGCGTTCGAGTACCGACTCGTCGTGCCCGCACTTCGCGCAGCGGTACTGTTCGATGAAGCGGAGCGAGTCGGTTTCACTAAGCTGGCTGTTGCTCGAATCGCTGAGCATATCGGTCGCGAGATTCGCGGCGCGGCTGCAGCCGCACTTCCAGCAAGCGTCGAATTGATCCTCTAGCAACTCTCGGCATTGATTGCATTGCCACATCGTCGTGCTCCCAGAAACTTTCGCCCAGGTGACCAGCAGGTCGCTATTAATTCGCTGCGTCTGTTATGTTCGCTGGGCATGGCTCCAGCTTGCCTTGATTTTAACGAAATCCGCCAGCGACTACCTACTCATTTAATACTACCTCGCAAACCAGCCTGTAGTCGCCTATTTCCGCTGGCGCGGAGGGGGTGTCGCGCGGCGGCTGCGGGGCACTCTCCCCAGTCAAACCGAGGAAAACAGGAGCGACCTCGAAAATTCCGCTTGCCTCCCCCTTGGTGTATCACTATATTAATACACATGGGCACCTCACCTCACCAATTCGACATCGCCCCCTCGAGCGGCGTACCGATCTATCGACAGATTGTCGACCAGGTGATTGCCCTCGTGGCCGGCGGGCGGCTTACGCCTGGCGATTTCCTGCCAAGCGTTCGTCAGGTAGCCCAAACGGCCGACGTTAATCCCATGACGGTCAGCAAAGCCTACGGCCTGCTCGAGGCCGAGGGGGTGGTCGAGCGGGTCCGCGGCCAAGGGATGTGCGTATCGGCGAGCGCCGCTAGCGGTCCCCTCGCCGAGCGGCGGAAGCAAGCCCAGGAGCTGCTCGCGCCGGCCATCCACCGCGCTCGCCTGCTAGGGCTGACCGACAAACAAATTCGTGCGTTGTTCGATGCGACTCTCAAGGACTCTTCCCCATGAACGATACCGCTCGATTCCCCGTGATTGCCGACCGACTGTCGAAGAGCTTCACGGACAAGCCGGTGCTGACGAATCTCGACCTGGCCATCGAGCCAGGCACGGTGCTCGGGCTGCTCGGGGCAAATGGCTCGGGCAAGACCACGCTCATCAAGTGCCTGCTCGGCTTGCTCCGCCCTAGCGGCGGACAGGCAACCGTGTTTGGCGACCCCGCGTGGGACCTCTCGGCTGCTACGAAAGAACGCATCGGTTACGTTCCGCAGGAGGTAGCGACCTACCCCTGGATGCGGGTGCGGCATGTCATCGACTACACGGCCGCGTTCTATCCGAAGTGGAACCGGCAACTCGTGGCCGACCTGTGCCAACGATGGCGATTGCCGCTCGACGATCGTTCGGGCACGCTTTCGGTCGGTCAGCTTCAAACGCTTGGTATCGTGCTCGCGATGGGTCACGAGCCGGAGCTGTTGATCCTCGACGAACCGGTCGCGAGTCTCGACCCCAGCGCGCGGCGGGAGTTTCTGCGGATGCTGATCGACCTGGTGGACCACCCCAACCGAACGGTGCTGTTCAGCACGCACATTACCAGCGACCTCGAGCGGGTCGCCAGCAAGATTGCTTTGCTCCGCGAAGGACATATCGAGTTCTGTGGCGACCTTGATCTGCTGAAGGATCGCGTGAAGCGGTTGCGGATCATGGCCGACCACGACTTGCCAGCGAGCTTCGGCATTGCGGGCGCGCTGTCGTGTCAGGTGGATGGGCGGATGGCCGTGGCCACGGTGGCGGACCTTTCGCCGGACGATATCGAAGCGATTCGCACTACCTGGAAGGCCGACGTTACGGTCAGCGACCTGAACCTGGAAGAGATCTTCGTAGAGTTGCACGAGCATAACGCCCCGCGACTCGCCGAGACCGAATTGACGGGAGCCATCGGATGATCGACCAATGCCTTGCGGTACTGCATACCTACACCACCCGGCGAATGCTAATGCTGGCGCTCGCGGTCGGGGGGATTTTTGAAACAGCGATGCTGATCATGATGACCGGCGGGTCGGGCCCGCCCGACAAACACATGAATGGCCTGACTGGCATGAACCAGCTGGGCTTGCCACTGATGCTCGGCGGTTTCCTGATCGCGGTGCAGGCGAAGTTCCAGTTCGTGCACCCACGCGCCCGACTAATGCCAAACTACCGCGCGCCGCACCTCGCAGTGCTGGTGCTACTGCTAACCTGCCTGGGGGTAGTGCTGCCCTTGCTCGTGAGTGCCTGCGGGCAGCATGCGGTGCTTGGCATACTCGCATTCAGTTGGTTATTCCTGGCGATAGTGATCTGGCAGATGCAGACCATGAGCGGGGTGATGACGATTGTGTCGTTGGCCCTCTACTTCAGCTTCTTCAATGCAACAGCTGCTTACTTCTGGATGGCCGACGACGCTGCGCTGCTGTGGCCGCGGATCGGATTGATGCTCGTCGGCCTGACTGGCATCGTCGCCTGGTTCTGGCGGCTGACACAAATGCGCGAGCAAGATAGCGACTACCTGGTCCCAGTGCAGTCGGGCTTTACGCAGCAGTCGCGAATGGAGAAGTCGGAAGGCCGGCAACTGATCTCACGCTGGGTGACGCGGCGTCCGCTGATGCGGTGGATCACCGACAGCTGGCACGACCGCCTGGCAACTATCTCGACGCCCGACGAGGCAACCCGCCCGCGACTGCTTCGCTACGGCATGGGCATGATGCCGGCTCCGGTGATGGCAGTGAATGTTCTGCTGATCGTTCTTGCGATTACCACTGTGCAAACCTTTATCGTAGGCAGCATGAACCAAGGCGATTCCGGCGCAAGCAAAATCACCATGCTGCTCGCGACGCAGGGTGCAATTTTCTGTGCGATGGCACCTATGTTTGCCAGCCAGGCGATTGCAATCCGTCGGACACGCTTGGGGCAAGACCTGCTCTTACCGCTACGTCGCGAAGCACTAGTCGACGGATTGCTGCGTCAGTTCGTCCTGCTAGTACTTTGGGCGATCGTACCGATGGCAGCGATGGTGCTGGCGACCACCATGGCGTTTGCCCCCGAACAACTTACTGCACGCAACATCGCAGCGGCACTGATCACCGGCCTGGCGATGCAACCGCTGCTCGTTGGGTTGCCATTCCGCTTCTCGCTAATCAGTTCTGGTTTGAAGCGGCTGGTGCTCATGATACTCACGTTGTACCTGTTGTTTGGTATCGCAGCGGGCGTGTTCTTGTCGCTAAAGTTTGTTGGATACGCAATGGGAATCTGCTTGGCCGCCGCGGTGGTGGTGGTCGGTTTGCTCAGCGTGCGGTGGGCGCGATCGGTTTGGCTTGCCGCCGAACTCGGCTAAACAGGCTTTATCACAAAAAATTCTTGCAGGTGTCAATCGATCAGCCGTGCCTGGGTGTACCCCCAGGATAGGGCATCGCACACAACACACACCTTGCTGCTAGGCATTGCTCGCCCTACGCCATAAGTACCGCTCTCTGCGGTAAATGCACGGCTACCGACTGGCAAATACCCACACCCGCATTCTCAAGTATTGCGGGTTCCCTATCGAATTCATGATTGGGCGAGAACTTTCCTCAATTCAAGGTATGGTTGTGCAGTCAGGTTGCTCTTCCTAACGATGCATCCCTGGGGGGGGCAGCAACGGTCTTTCATCGATCGACTCGAAACGTCAGGCTAGAATGCTGTTTTTTTATTCCGGCCTCTTGTACGATGTCCAAAGTCAGTCGTTACATTGTTGGGTGCCTGGCCATCACGCTTATCGCCCGCGCATACGAAGCATTGTTTCCGAGGACTAAACTATGCCTGTTGTTGAATCACGAGACCTCTCTCGAACGAGAACCAACACACAGGGTCAGGTTCAAGACGAAGCCCTCCTGCAAGAAATGCTCGGGTCGATCCAAGACCATGCCATCTTCATGCTCAATGCTTATGGCAAGGTGCGAACTTGGAACGACACCGCGAAGAAGCTTAAGGGATACGAAGCCGACGAAATCATTGGCAAGCACTTCTCGCTATTTTTTACCCCTGAAGATATCGCTGCGGGAATTCCGGAAGTCGAACTCGAACAGGCGCGCAAAACGGGTAAATTCGAGAACGAAGGTTGGCGAGTACGCAAAGATGGTTCCCAGTTCTGGGCGCTCGTGGGACTTTCGGCCGTCTACGATTCGTTGGGGCAGATTACCGGGTTTTGCAAGGTCACCCAGGATATTACCCACCGCAAGCAACAAGAAGACGCACTGCGCGACGCCAAGTACCGGTTGCAAGGCATCTACGACAGCTGCAGTCACTTAGTCGGCCTGCTCGACATCGATGGCACCGTGGTCGACGCGAACCGAGCTGCTCTGCAGCTCTTAGAGGTCCCGCCGGAAGAGGTTTATGGCAAACACTTCAGCGATACTCCGTGGATCTCTCACTCCCCCGAATTACAAGACCGCGTCCGCAAGGCCATCGAGCAGGCTGCCGCTGGACAGGTGATGAATCTCGCCGCGGACCATCCCATGAAGGATGGCACGCTGGTGCACATCGACCTGCGCATTACACCGGTGTTCTCGGACGATGGCGAGGTGATCTATCTGATTCCCGAAGGGGTCGATGTCACCGAACGGATCGAGCAAGAACGCAAGATTCAGGGATACATCGAAGAGTTGGAGAACCGCAATCGCAAGTTGCGGGAAATGTCGCAGCTTATCCACCTGAGCCACGATGCGATTCTGTCCTGGGAACCAGGGGGTACGATTCGCAGTTGGAACCAGGGGGCTGCCAGCTTATATGGCTACAGCAAGCAAGAGGCCATCGGCACCCGGCCTCACGAACTTTTGCGGGCGGTCCAAACTATATCTGGAGAACAAGTTGAAGATCAGGTGATGCAGCAAGGTCACTGGGGCGGCCGCATGATTCACCGCACCAAGGACGGGGAGGAAATCGAAGTATTTAGCCGTCAGCAACTCATGCATCTTGGCGAGACCAAGGTGATTCTTGAAACCAATCGCGACCTTCGAGAATGGCGTCAAGTGGTTGACCTCAAGGGGCTCAACGAGAAGCTTAAGCAGAGCAATCAGGAACTCGAGCAATTTGCCTACATCGCTTCTCACGACCTGCAAGAGCCGCTCCGCAAGATCACTGCGTACGCAGAGCTTATCGAAGAAGATGAACACACCATACTCAGCAGCGACAGCAAGAGTTACCTAAAAACTGTGCTGAGCGGAGCCCGTCGGCTTCAACACCTGATCACCGATCTGCTACAATACTCGCGAATCACTTCCCGCGGAAAGGCTTTTTCCAAGGTCGACCCCGGCGAGTGCTTACGAGCGGTGATCGAATCGCTCGAGCTTCGCATCAAAGAACTCGGCGCAATAATCACTTATGACGAACTACCGGTAATTCACGCGGACGAGAGCCAGCTGATTTTGCTGTTACAAAACCTCATCAGCAATGCCCTTAAATACCGATCGGACCAGCCTCCCAAGATTCACATCGCTGCGAAAAAGACATCCGAAGGGTTTGAGTTTTCAGTCAAAGACAACGGTATTGGCATCGAGCCCCAGTACCGGGAACAAATCTTCGAGATTTTCAAACGACTTCACGCGAGACGCGAGCGCGAAGGGGGAACCGGCATCGGCCTGGCCAACTGCCGGCGGATTGTGCAGCGACTTGGGGGACAAATCTGGGTCGAGTCGACCCCAGGCGAAGGAAGCACTTTCCACTTTACCGTGAAACAGTAGCGACACGAAGGATACTACATGTCTATGAACCGAGTCCGTCCCGTTCGAGTGCTGCTGGTCGAAGACGACGAGGAAGATGTCGTGCTGATCAAAAAAACGCTCGAACGCGATCGGCTTCTCATCGAGTTCCATCACGCTTGCGACGGGGTCGATGCGATGTCGCACTTGCACGACTCCAATGAGAACCCCAAATCGCACCTGCCCGATCTGATTCTGCTCGACTTGAACATGCCGCGGATGGATGGGCGCGAGGTACTGCGGCAATGCAGCGAAGATCCCAAACTCCGCTCGATTCCGATCGTCGTATTCACCAGCTCCGATGACGAACGCGACGTGCTCGAAAGTTACAATCTCAAGGCCAGTAGTTTCGTGAGCAAGCCAGTCGACCTGGCACAGTTTCGTAACGTGCTCCGTGAAATCGGCGAGTATTGGTTCTGCATCGTAAGGCTTCCTCCGGTGACCGGAGCCGCTACCTGAGAAACTTGATCGCTAGCCCCGCTTACCTTCAGCGCTTTTTCTGACAGCCCGCGCAGAAGAACGTCGCCCGCTGCGCTTGCACGATGCGTTCGATCACCTGCCCACAGCGGGGGCAGGGAGTCCCCTGGCGAGCGTACACGCGGTGCATGTTTTGATAGCTGCCATCCTTGTTCAGCGCGTTGCGATAGGTTCCATCGCCGAGCGTGGAGCCTTCGTACCGAATCGCCTCTTCGAGTACCGCGAGCGACGCCTCAGCGAGTCGTTGCCAGTCGCCTCGGGTGAGTCGATCGCACCGCTTGGCCGGATGAATCGCGGCGACGTGCAGCAGCTCCGAAGCGTACAAATTGCCAATGCCCGCGACCACCCGCTGGTCGAGCAACGCGACCTTCACCGCCCGGCGACTGCTTCGCAGCCGGGTGCGATACTCGTCGGCGGTCATCGCCAGTGCATCGGGTCCCAGGCGATCGGGCCCGAACTCGGTGGCAAACTCTTCGGCCGAAAACAGGCGAACATTCCCCAGTCCCCGGCGGTCCCAATAATAGAACGACGGAATCCCTCGCCCGGCCAGGTCGATTCGCAGCCGCAGGTACAACGGATCGGGCGGATCGGCCACGAGCACCAGCCCGGTCATGCGGGGCTCGATGACGAGTCGGTCGCCAGAGTCGTCGAACACCACGACCACCCGCTTGCCAACGCGTTCTATGGCCGCGACCTGCTGGCCGACGATGCGTCGCCGCAGGTGATCGATCCGCGGAGCGACCGCAATCGGCTTGCGGGGGCACGCCAGGCGTTGGGCGTCGGCCACCCGGCGACCTACAATCGGGAGCAGCCCCCGTCGCATGGTTTCGACTTCAGGAAGTTCAGGCATTCGTAGTGCGGTGAGGATCTAGGAGTGAGGAAACCGTGAGCAGAAATACGACTCGTCGATGGCCGGATGTTGCCCCTGCATTATGGTGCCTCGCAAGCAAAAGACGAGGCCCGTTGCTGCTCGCCGGCTCGATAGAATAGCCAGCACCGGTGCTGCTTCCCCCCTGCCCTTGCTGGTGAATCGGGCCCTTTTTTCTCCACACTTGATTACACCCCGGCGGCAGTCGACAATCATAGGTTCCACAGCCCTTTACAGATGCGAGTAATCCACCCCATGACAGCTTCTCCTGCGGTACCCGATGCAGCGGGCCGGTACGGTTCGTTCGGCGGGCGTTATGTACCCGAGACCCTGGTTAAAGCCCTCGACCAGTTGACCGAAGAGTACGCCAAGGCCAAGGCCGATCAGGCGTTCCACGACGAACTGGCGGTGCTGCTCCGCGACTTCGTTGGTCGGCCGTCGCCGCTGTACCATGCGAAGCGGTTGAGCGAGCAATGCGGCGGCGCACAAATCTACTTCAAGCGCGAGGACGTGAACCACACCGGCGCGCACAAAATCAACAACACCATTGGTCAGTGCTTGCTCACCATGCGGATGGGCAAGGGCCGCGTGATCGCCGAAACCGGCGCCGGCCAGCATGGTGTCGCCACCGCGACCGCGTGCGCCCACTTTGGCCTGCCGTGCGTCGTGTACATGGGCGAGGAAGACATCCGCCGCCAGAAGCCGAACGTGTTTTCGATGAAGCTGCTCGGCGCCGAGGTGCGCCCGGTGACCAGTGGCTCGCGCACTCTTCGCGATGCGATTAACGAAGCGATGCGCGACTGGATGAGCACCGTAGGCGAGACCCATTACATTCTCGGCTCGGTGGTCGGTCCGCATCCGTTCCCGCAAATCGTCCGCGACTTCCAATCGGTCATCGGCCAAGAAGCGATCGCCCAGTGCAACGCACGACTCGGCCGCCTGCCCGACACCGTGGTGGCCTGCGTCGGCGGTGGCTCGAATGCGGCCGGCATGTTCTATCCGTTCGTCGAACACACCGACGTGGAACTCGTGGGAGTCGAAGCTGGCGGCCGCAGCAACCAGCCAGGCGATCACGCCTCGCCGCTCACGTATGGTCAGCCAGGCGTGCTGCATGGTTCGTTCAGCTACGTGATGCAAGATGAAGATGGCCAGACCTGCGATGTCCACTCGATGAGCGCCGGACTCGACTACCCTGGCGTCGGTCCCGAGCATAGTTACTGGAAAGAAACCGGCCGCGTGAAGTACACCAGTTGCGACGATACTACCGCGATGGATGCGTTCGACGCCACCGCAGCGAGCGAAGGCATCATGCCAGCGCTCGAGTCGTCGCATGCGGTCGCCAAGGCGATGGATATCGCGAAAGGCAAGAAGCCCGACGAAGTGGTGCTGGTCTGCCTGAGTGGTCGCGGCGACAAAGACGCGATGGAAATCGCCCGGCTCAAAGGCGTCGACTTCGGTTAATCACCAGCACGTGGCAATCAGTCTCAGGCGACTCAAGGGGGAATACGATGCGAAACGCGTTTTTACTGTTGGTGCTGTTTGGCACCGCGATGGCTGTTGGATGCACCGAAATGACCTATAGCGTCGAGGTGCAGGAACCAGACGACCCGGTGATCGACGTCGCAGAAGATGATGTCGACATGAATGCAGCCATTGACAAAGCGCAGGCGACAGTCGACGTCGAGGTGCAGGAACCAGACGACCCGGTGATCGACGTCGCAGAAGATGACGTCGACATGAATGCAGCCATCGACAAAGCGCGGGCGACAGTCGACAAGTTCATCGAAGCCTTGAACCAACCGGAGTCGGAACGCGACTTCTCGGTGAAGCTGCTTATCACCGATGGCGACGCCCACGAGCATATGTGGCTCACGCCGGTCCGGCTGGAAGGAACCACGTTCATCGGCGTGCTCAACAACAAGCCCGGGCTGGTGTCGAACGTCGAGTTCGGCGACGAGCTGAAGGTAGAAAAAGACCAAATCTCCGACTGGATGATCGTCGACGGCAAGAAAATCTGGGGCGCCTACACGCTCCGCGTGCTCATGGAGAAGCTCCCGCCCGAAGAGCGGGCAACGATGCCCCGCTCGCTGGAGTTTCTTGAGCTTTAGTTTCGTGGGAACACGAGGGAAATTGGAAGCCTAGCCGCGCCACCGAAATAGTTCGCTTTGCCGCAGCAAAAAAACTGGCAGAACGATGAAACTCCCGGGGCGGTCGGTGGGTAATACAGTATCTACCCCCTCCCTCGAATGCCCTCCCTCCGGAACCTTCCCGATGACGCGACTGGCGACTCTCACCCTGGTTTTGCTCCTGTTTATTGCGGTTTCGCCCACCCAGGCGGCGCTCACTCCCGACCAGCTCGAAGCCGCGAAGGCCTGGCTCGAGAAGCCAGCCGACGAGCGACCGGCCGTGGATTCGCTCGATCTGCCGAGCGACCTGTCGAAAGAGGACGCCGCGCAGGTGACCGAGCAGCTCTGGAAGCTGATGCAGGAAACCGACCCGGTGGAAGGCTCGGCCCTCGGCCCGCTGCCGAAGTCGGTTCAGGAGTCGATCAAAGATGGCAAGCTCGAGCTGCACGCCAGCACGTTGCCGCTTGGCGAGCACACGATGCCATTCGTGGTGCTGCGTCGCGAGCAGCAACCCGCGCCCGAAGCAGGCCGGCCGCTGTTCCTTTGCTTCCACGGCGGCGGTGCGAAGCCCGATGCCGATGGCCCCCACTCGTGGGCGATCAACACCCGCGAGCTGCAAGCTCAGGTGCAACTGTCGCTCGGCGTGTATCCCTCGGAGGGCATCTACTGGATTCCTCGGATGGCCGACGATCGCCTTGGTCGCTGGTGGCACTACCACAATCAGGTGGCCATCGACGCGGTGATCGACCACGCGGTGCTGCACTGGGGAGTCGACCCGAACCGCGTGTACATTCTCGGCATCTCCGAGGGTGGTTATGGAACCGACATCCTGGCTCCCTACATGCCCGACCGTTTCGCCGGGGCAGCCGCCATGGCCGCAGGCGTGGGCCTTGGCAACCCGGTAGCCAACTTGCGTAACGTTGCATTCAGCACCGACGTTGGCGAGAAGGACACCATGTTCGATCGCCGGCCGCTGGCCGAGAAGTTCCACGCCGCGCTCGACGACTTGCACGAGGAAGATCCTGAGGGATACGTCCACCGCTTGGACGTGCAAGCGGGGCGCGGCCATGGAGTCGATTACAGCCAAGGCACCGGTTGGATTCCCAAGTACACCCGCAAACCGTTCCCCAACAAGTTTGTGTGGATCGATCAGCCGCTCGACAATCATCGTCGCAGCCGGATGTACTGGGTGAACTACCCCGAGTCGGAACAGGAAGGCCTGAACCGCATTGTCGGCACTGCCGATAGCGAAGCGAATCGTATCGAGCTGAAGGCCGAGAAGCTCTCGGAGAAAGTCGCGGAGGGTCACCCCACGCACATCGATCCCCCCGAGGGTGAGATCAAGCCGCTTAGCGGAGCCAAGCTCACGCTGTTGCTCTCCGACGAACTGGTGAACCTCGACAAACCAGTAGAGGTCGTGGTGAATGGCAAGAGCCAAACCGTGGAGCCCAGCCGCTCGGCCGGAGCGATTCTCGCCACGCTGGCCGATCGTCCCGATCCCACGATGGCCGCCACCTGCGAAGTGGAAGTCACCGTCGATTAATTCACTCACAAACCTCGGGGGCTCGGGTTATGAACATTGCTTCCCGCACCCCCGAGGGGTTTCCGAGTGAGTGCCCACTGTGCGGCGCGAAAGTGAACTTGGAATTCTCCGAACCAGCGGGCGATGCTCCTTGTCCGCAGTGTGGCTGCTTACTGTGGTTCGCAACGTCGGCATTTGAGCGCATCCAGAAGCTCTGGAGCGAGCAGCTCGGCGTAGCACCAGAGAAGATTACACCGCAGACTTCGTTCGCAGACCTTGGCAGTGACTCGCTAGAGGTCGTCGAAATCGTGATGGAACTCGAAGAAGAGTTCGATCTTAGCATCCCAGAAAAAGAAGCCGAGGATATCCAGAACGTCGAGGACGCGATACGATATTTACAGCGCCGGATTCGCAAACCGTAGTCGCGGCCGGCCGTACTTATTGCACTTCCCTGCCCCCTCAAAGCGTCTCTGCGTCCAATCATCATGCCCGCCATCGACGACCTGTTCCAGAAGCTTCGTTCCGAAAACCAGAAGGCGCTGATGCCGTTCGTCACCGCGGGCGATCCCGATGTGGCGTTCACTTCCGCGGTGCTGCAGGAGATTGTCGGGCGCGGCGCGCACCTCTGCGAGGTTGGCGTCCCCTACAGCGACCCGATTGCCGACGGGCCTGTGATTCAGGCCAGCTACACTCGGGCGCTCGACAACAAGGTGAAGCTGGCGTCGATTCTCGACATGCTGGGCGAGACCACGCCGAAGCTCACCGCTCCGGTGGTGACGATGATTTGCTACGCGATCATCTACCGCCATGGGGTGACCGCGTATTGCGACCAAGCCAAACAGGCGGGCATCGACGGGCTGATTGTGCCCGACCTGCCGGTGGAAGAAGCTGCCGAGCTGGCCGCCATTTGTCGCGAACGCGATCTGTCGCTCATTCAACTGGTCACGCCCACTACCCCGCGCGAGCGGGCGCTGAAGATCTGCGAGACCTCGAGCGGCTTCGTGTACTACGTGTCGGTCACCGGCATCACCGGCGAACGCACCGAGCTGCCGCCCGACATCGTGGAGAACGTTAGCTGGCTCCGCGAGCACACGTCGCTGCCGATTTGCATTGGCTTCGGCATCAACAAGCCCGAGCACGTTAAGCTGCTCGCCCCGGTGGCCGACGGACTGATCGTCGGCTCGGCCATCGTCCGCCGAGTCGCAGAAGCGGCCGAACGCTCGCGCGACGAAGTGCTGAAAGACGTCGGCGATTACGTCGCAGAACTGCTGGCCGCGTTCTAGTAGCGCCAGCGTCGTTGCTGCATCTCTCTGGCGTTAATCCGACAGCCGAATCTTCACTCCGCCAACCAGGCTCGCAACGATGTTGTAGATGCCTGCGAAGAGGAGTCCGTTTATGAATCCACCGAGGCCATAAACAATCGGGGCGGCAATAATCACCCCAAAGCCAATCATCAGCATGGGGTCTGTTTCTCTGAAGCCTTCGGAGAGGTCGGCAAAAGGTCCCCAGTGGGTCATCACCGCAAAGATCACCCCACCGATCAAGCCGGCCATCGCCCCTATCGCTCCGCCAACCTTCCCACACGAGAACAGGTCGATCTGTTTGACTTCGCGCAATCGCATCGACGAGGGGATTCCAGTCGTCGGAGGTCTCGTAACGTCAATTTCGACATCCGGGACTTGACTGCTTTCGTAAGGGTTTTCCACGGCGGTCGGTGCCTCGCGTCTTGCTACAGGATCGTCCCAACTCACCACATCAAGCGAGCTGGCTCCCGTTATTCGAAACCGATTCGGTGATCTTGGCAAGAGATGCGAGACCCCACAGCCGGACCGCGTGCGCGGTCCGCGTCTATGAATCGATGAAATCTCACCTGCGACGACTCTACTTGCCACCCGAGAGCAGTCGCGTGAGCTTCTCCAGCTTCTCGGCTTCCTGACGACGCCCTAGCTTGTTGAGCAGGTCGATACGAGCCTGACGGGCGCGGTGCCAGCGTTCGCCGCCGCGGGTGCTGCCGCGTTCGAGTTGGCTCCACACTGCCAGCGCGGCTTCGCGATCGGCCGCAGTGCTGCTCGAACCGAGCACCCGGGCGTACTCTTCGCGTAGCTCGCCATCGTTGGGATACTTGGCAATGACTGCCAGGTACAGCTTACGAGCTTCCTGCACGTTTTCGATCGCGGCGTACGCAGCCGCCCGATAGCGATCGGCCGACAGCTTCCAGGTGCTGGTATTGGTGCCAGCTACGTCGATCACGGCCAGCAACAACTGCCCCATGGCTGCTCTCTCGGTCGTGCGCGGCGGTGTCGCCCTGGCATAGACATTCAGTTGGTCGGTCAGTTGCTCGGCGAGTCCTTCGAGCGATCCGGCACCGACTCCCCCGCCGGCCGAGTTGCGCAGCAGATCGATGGCCTCCTTCGTCTTACCCCCCAGCACGTAAGCCATCGCCAGTACGGGAGTCGCTTGGTCGACAAACCCCGGCGGCGGGTCGCGCTGCATGGCCGCCTGCAACACCTTTTCGGCATACGAAGTGTTACCCGAGTCGAGCGTGATACGGGCGAGCTCTAATGCGCAGGTTCGTTGGGCGTCGGACCACTCGGTGGGCCAGCCGACCGAGTCGCCGGTGCCGACGATCGCCGGCAACAGTCGCTGCACCGCTTGCGAAGCCAGCTTGGTCCGCTCGGTCGACTCGGTGAGTTCGTTGATGCGCCCGCGATACGCCACCGCCAGCAAGGCGTAGCAATCCTCTGCGTAAGGCATGCCGACTTCGACGGGGGCGAGCAACTCGATCACCGCTTGCCATTGATCGCGGGCGACGAGCGCCTTGGCCAACCACCAACGCACCTCGGGCATCGTGGTTCCTTCGGGCCAATGCCGCAGATGCTCGCGACACGCGTCGACGTACACCGACAGCAACTCGTCGCGCGTTGTGCTATCGGCTCGACGAGCCATCTCGGCCAGGCAGAGCAGTGCCTCGCGATGATCGATGGCCGAGTCTTCGCGATCGAACGAGCCGAGGGCCAAGCGTCGGAACCGAGCGGCCGCGTCGGCATACTCCCCCTGCTTCTGCACAATGGCCGCGGCCGCACGCTCGGCGGCAAACGCCTGATTGCGATCGCGATCGTTGCGAAACTGCTCGGCGGCCTGATCGTAAGCTGCGATGGCCGAAGCCAACTGCCCCGCCCGATACAAGTGCTCGGCCGCATGCACCCGCGCGATCGCCGAATTCGCGTCGCTGGCGGCCGCGAATCGCTGGCCTACCATCGCCTCGGCCTGACGCACGTACCGCGGGGCGTGCTGCCGGCGAATCGTCGCCAGCAACGCTTCGAGCGGTTGCTGCTGGCCGCTGGTCGTGCTTAGCAATAGTTCCAACCGAGCCAGGTCGACCACGGGAGAACGTCCCACCGCAAACTGGCTGGCCTGCAACCAGGCGGTCGCCTGCTGGGTTTGATTGGTCGCAATCAGCAGCCGCGTCTGGGCGGCAACCAAAGCGGCCTGCTGATCGGTTGGCACCTCGCCCGACTCGCGCCAGCTCGCAATCGCGGCCATCGCCTGCTCGCCTTGGGCCAGCTCGGCCATCGCTTCGAGCCAGGCAATGCGGGCTTGCCAGGTTAGCTCGTCGACTGGTTCGGCCGTGCTGAGCGACCCCAACGACTCGGCCGCTTGCTGCAGCGAGTTCACCCGATCGGCCGAACCTTCGGCGTACGTGCGGGCTTGGGTGTGAAACGCTTTGGCCAGCGAAAGTTGTAAGCTGCGTTCGAGCCCCGCAAGTTCGCGATCGGTTAGCTCCGGCTCGCCGCGGGTTCTTCGCATCGCGATCTCCTGCCGGCGAAGCTGCACCTCGTCGAGCACTTCGCGCAACAGGCCGATCGAGTTTCGCAGATCGCTTTGCAGTTCGACCATCGTGTCGTCGTCGATCGCTCCCACCTGCTCCAAGGTGGTTAACTCGGCTCGCGACAATCCGTTGAGTCCGGTCTGCATCTGCGCTAGCAACCGATACGCCCGATCGGGCACCTTGGTCCATGGTTCGAGCACACGATCGGCAGTGCGCCAGTGCGGCTCTCGGGCAACGGGGGCAGAGTCGTACGCCTGGGCCACAGCGACGAGCGACCATTCCACGGCCAGTTCGATTTGCTCGCGGTCGGTCAGTTTGGTATCGGCCAGTCGATCGCGACAGTACAACTCGGCCAGGCGATACATGCCGCGCTCGCGAAGCTCGGCCAGGTAGCGTTGCTCAAGCGACTCCCCCTGCACCGCAGGCGACGTGGCGAGCAACGAGCAAACAAGCAGTAGCAACAGAGAACGCATGGCAAGCTGGGGAGAACGGTAACTTAGGGGGCGTCGGCAGCGAATTGAACCTTGCTGAGTCCCAACGAACGAGCCAGGTCGTACACCTCGATCGCCTGGGCCAGCGGTACCGCATCGCCGCAGTCGACCACCACCGGCAACGACGCATCGACCGACGCAATCGCTCCAAGCAGTTCAGTAAGCGTCGCGATCGAATCGCAAGGCTGGTCGTTCACCAACCATCGTACGCGGCTAGCATCCCCCGCGACCACCACGACGATCCGCTCCAGGTCCTCAGGGGGCTCGATCGGCACGTCGACCGTCGCCGAACTGCTGACCAACAGGCTGCTCGGCAGCACCATTTCGACCGCCTGAAAGCTGGCCGTGCAGACAAAGAAAATCAGCAAGAGAAACACCACGTCGATCATGGCAGTCATCGACAGTTCGCCCGACTGCTTCGTAAAACGGGGATGTCGCCAGGATTGGGCCATGAGTGAGGGTGGGTGGTTATACTGGAACGAAAGGTTTTAGCCGCCGCAAAGCAGCAGCCGTGTCGCATGACGCAGTGTAGCAAAACTTTGCGATTTCGATTAGTTCGATCCTCGTATGTTCCGTCTTAGTCCAGAAGCCCTGCTGGTGTTTGCGATTGTCTCGGCCGCCGCGGTGGGCTTGATGCTCCTCCTCAGCCCGCATGACACCCTGCGAGGGCTGCGGGAGCTGTTCGACCTGAAGATCATCGGTCGTGCGGTGCGGAACGCGTGCCTGAGGTTCTCGTTGCGGACACTGATGATAACAATTGGCTACCTGGCGAGTGCCTTTGCTTTTGTCGTGTATCAGAGCCGCTACAATTACGATGGAGAATGGTTCCCCGCTCTGGCGTACGTTCTCTTTTTTTCGATCATTGTCTTGCCGTTACTCGTGTACTTCTACTTCGATGTGAAGGGGAACGATCGCCATAAACTACCGAAGGAGCCCCCAGTGTTCGACAACCTTGTCGTTAAACCGAACAACGACGACAAGCGAGAACCTGACTCCGAATAGCCCGACACTGATAAGCATGCCGAGTACCACAAGCGACGACTCTCCGGTGTCTTCCGCTGCTTTCCCAGCTTATCAAGCGTTAGAATACTCTCAGCGGCGGAAGTCACCCACTCGAACGCCGGATTCCCATCCATGGCCCCTGCAACCGAAAGCTCGTCTTGGCGATTTAGCTTCCGATGGCTGCTGGGAGCAATGTTGCATGCGTGTATCGGCATGACACTGTGGGGGTTTGTCACTCACAGCACGATCAATGCTGTGGAAGCCAACCTGGTGGCGACCGACTTCTTGTTTTCGATGCTGCCAGAACGACTTGTGCATGTTGTCCGCGCATTGGCCATGTCCTCTCCCCTCATCTTTTTCGGCAGCGTGCTCATCGTTCTGGCACTGCAAGTGGCGACGCCTGCCAGGACAAAATGCCTGTGGTACTTCCTGGCAACCTCGGGGGCGCTCATTTTTCCAGTGCTCTACCTCCCTATCATTCATCGGATGCAGGAAGTTTTGTGCAGACTGCTTCTGGTTATGGCTTGGACTTCGCTCGGAAGCTACCTAGAGCTTTGGCTGCGTCGGAGTAGGCAGCACTCAGACGAGGTGACGCAAGCGGAAGAGAAGACAGCCTGGTTGGCCAGTTACTGTTCCACACTCTCTACCTTCGTATTTTGGACGCTCACCTTTAGAGAGATGTTCATTGTTCTCTAAGCCTGTATTTCACGAAGATGCCAAACTGCTAACGACACGGCGTTAGCTTCCGCTGCTTTCCCAGCTTATCAAGCATTAGAATACTCTCAGCGACGGAAGTCACCCACTCGAACGCCGGATTCCCATCCATGTCCCCTGCAACCGAAAGCTCGTCTTGGCGATTTAGCTTGCGATGGCTGCTGGGAGCGATGCTGCATGCGTGTATCGGCATGACACTGCTGACGCTCGTCACCCGCGGCACATGGATCGACGCGACATGGCTCGTCGAGCAGTCCATCTCGCTGCTGGTGGAGGAACTTCCGGAAGGGCTGATGTTTGGTGTTGCCTATTTCGGACTGTTCTTCGGACCCTTTGTCTTTTTTGGCTGCGTGATCTTTATTCTGGTCTTGCAATTGACCACGCCTGCGAACACAAAGTGCCTGTGGTACTTTCTCGCCACCACAGTGACACTCTTGTGCTTTTACTTCCTTCCGATCGAACCAGACTCCACGATCGAGCAAGAGACCGGGTGCCGGCTGCTATTGCTCCTGGCGTTGACTTCGCTGGGAAGCTTGGCGGAGCTATGGCTACGACAAAGACACCGGCCATCCTCGGAGACTCCCCCACCAAGAGAGGAGGCTGTGTGGTTGGCCAGTTACCTAGCCCTGCTGGCGGCATTCGCTGCCTGGACGGCGCTTGCTGGGGCTTTGATTTTTGCAGGCTGCTAAGACGAGCGACCGTGGCTACAGCGCTCGGCGGTGTCGGCGGCCGCGGCGGGAGCCTGGCAGTGGAGCCGGCTTGGGCTTCTCTTCTTCCTTCGGCGCGTCGGCGGCACCAGACGGGCCGGCTGGACCGGACGGACCGGCGACGGGCTCAATCACGGCAAAGCCTTCGATCTCATCACGCTTCAGGAGCCTGTTGATGAGCATTTCGATGCGGGTGAGTTCCTGCCCCTCTTCGGGCGTTACAAACGTGTACGCGACGCCCTCGCGGCCCATACGGCCTGTACGGCCAACGCGGTGCACGTAATCGTCCGACGCCTGAGGGATATCGTAGTTAACGATGTGCGAGATGCCGCTCACGTCGATGCCACGGCCGACCACGTCGGTAGCGACCAGCAGCTTGATCTCGCCAGCTCGAAACCGCTTCATCACCTTATCGCGAGCCCGCTGGTGCATGTCGCCATGGATGCAATCGGCGCCGGGAAAGCTCTTGGAGAGCTTCCGCTGAATGCGATCGGTGCCCCGCTTGGTGCGGCAAAACACAATCGCCTGCTCTGGTTGCTCGCGTTCGAGCAGTTTGACAAGCAGGTCGTACTTCTTCGATTGCTCGATGGTGAAGTAGTACTGGTCGATCGTGTCGACGGTCTTGGTCTTGTCGCTGAAGTCGAGCACCTCGGGATCACGCATGTAGCGCTGGGCCAGGCGTTCGACGGCCGGAGCCACGGTGGCCGACAACAGTAGCGTTTGCCGGGTCTTGGGGCACCGGCGGAGGATCTTCTCGATGTCGGGACGAAAGCCGATATCGAGCATGCGATCGGCCTCGTCGAGCACTACCATCTTCAGGCCTTCGAGCACCAGGGTGCCGCGGCTCATATGGTCGAGCACCCGGCCGGGCGTGCCGACCACGATTTCGGCTCCCTTTTCGAGCTTGACGACCTGCTGACGAATCGGTTTACCGCCATACAGGGCGAGCGTACGCACCTTACTCCCGTGACTGAGCTTGTCGATCTCGTCACGCACCTGCACGGCCAATTCGCGAGTCGGCACCAAAACTAGCGCCTGCGGCGGGGCGCTACGGCCCTGACGCTCCAGGCGTTCGAGAATGGGAATGCCGAAGCTGGCGGTTTTTCCCGTACCAGTGCGGGCCTGGCCGAGCACGTCTTTCCCCTCAAGCGCAAGAGGAATGACCCCCGCCTGCACAGGGCTAGGCTGGTGGTACTGGGCTTTTTCGAGCGACGCCAACATGACTTCCGAGACTCCAAGCTCGGAAAACTGGGCACTCGAGTGGGAAGAAGACGACGGATTGGTGGTTGGGGTGAGATCGGACACTTGGGACAAGATTGCTCCTAACTCGTTGTTTCGTTTGAAGTTAGGTTAGCACTGAGGGCCTAAATAGTCAATGTTGCCCGGCGATTGCCCGCCATACGCCCTGGCGAGCTCCCCCGGGTGGGGGTACGAAAAAAGGCTGGTGCGGCACTCGAAGAGCACCGCGTCCAGCCTTGTGGGTTGCTGCATCAGTCGTCTAAAGGCGACCGGTCGGGAGCAAACTTAGCTCTTCTTCTTGGTGGCCTTTTTCTTGGCTACCTTCTTTTTGGTCGACTTCTTAGGAGCGGCCTTTTTGGTGGCCTTCTTCTTGGTCGACTTCTTCTTGGTCGACTTCTTCGGGGCGGCCTTTTTCTTGGCTACCTTCTTCTTGGTCGACTTCTTAGGAGCGGCCTTCTTCTTGGTTGCCTTCTTTTTGGTCGACTTCTTCGGGGCAGCCTTCTTCTTGGCTACCTTCTTTTTGGTCGACTTCTTGGCGGCCTTTTTCGGAGCAGCTTTCTTGGGTGCTGCTTTCTTCTTTCCTGCCATTTCCAATGGCTCCTTCTTAAACGTGCCCTAGTTGTCAAAGTCTCTTCCTTGGGCACTCGAAGGAAGGAGAGAGACTGGCGTGTGCGCCTCCGATGCGAGGGCAGGTTGGCTCTTTACAAAGACCACAAGCCAACCTCTCTGCGCGAATTGAAGCAAGTCGCCCCTGCGCTTGTCAAGTGGAATCGGCAAAAATGAGGGGCGGCACCACACAAAATTGAACCGCGATGCGCGCCATACGCATCGAACGAACGTCGCGCAACCGTGCTAACGACACACGCGACGACCGTTGCGCGCACCATGTTCGAAACGCGCGATGCGCGGCGCTGCGTCCCCCTTCGTTGTAGCGGTTCGCAACCAACTCGAATCGCTCTCTCGCGATGGTCGCCGACCCCTCTTCGCAAGGTGTTCGCGATGCTTTGACAGCCGCTGCCAAAAGCGTTCTGCAGCAGGGGTTGGAGCTTACGCGCAACAACCGTTTCGAACGCCTCGAATGTTTCAAAGTACTGTAAATCCCGACAAATACGCAGAACACTTGCCAAGCGGCTGGTTTGCCAAGCGTGGTTACAACACGATTCCCCTCCTGCTATAGCGGGTGAATGGGGCTCGTTGCGAGCAGCTATTGAGAACCGAAACTCACCCTCGAAACCATGGTCTCTTGATGGGTGCTGCGACGCCGATCGCGAGGTCGTCAAAGCGGCCTTGGCAACACGTTGAGTACGCTTGCGAGCGGGTTGGATCATCACTGGCGAGGGGGCGAAATTCATCCTCCTGCAACCGGTTATCAGGTCGTGTTGAGAGTACCAAAATTTTTTTTCGCATTCGGCCACTTTCATCCCCCCAAACGTGGTCACCTTGGAAGTAAATCTTACAAACGACAGTGAGTGTTGTTGTGCGATGCGCGGTTCGATTCGACTCGCGCGCAACGAGTTGGTTGGTCGATCTATCGGTTCATCGCGCGCGAATCGATCGCAAGTTGACCAACGTCGATCGCATCGCTCCACGTCGCGCGATCGCTTGGTGTTCGGTCGATCGGCAGGTGGGTTCAAAGGAGTGTCGAGCATGGCTTGAGTGCGAAGTGTCGACCTCGGTGATTCGACCCGATGGAGGTTCGATACTGGTCGATCAACGACCAACTCATTCGCTTCGCGCGGTCTCGTTGGGTCTCCATGCAACGATATCTGTGCGATCGGGTGGGGATACGACTGCGAACCACCGCAGCTTTTGGCGAGCAGCACTTGTAGTGCAAGCCGCGCTGGAGTGCCGATCGTGCCCCCCCTTGGGTAAGCTTTGGGGTGGCAAAACGAGTTGCCATTCGATACCCGGCGGATAGGGTTCCCCTGAGGTGGCATGCGACGGTTGGCGGCTAAACTGTCAGTTGCTGTCACGATTCCGCACACCCGACCGAACGAACCGGGCGAACCGCGGTTCCGCCCTGCCCCGCAGCCCCCGGAACTGGCGGCGAACACTAGTTCCATGGCTGCTGTCACCTTATAACGATTGTCTACGGGCGGTAGTCGAGTGGCATAAGGCTCCTGCTCTTTGATCCCCTTTTTTTGCCCCTCGAGAACTTGCTTGCTCCTATGTTCGAATCCGTACAAGCTGCTCCTGCTGACCCCATTCTTGGACTTACCGACGCCTTTCGTGCCGACCCGAATCCAAACAAAATCAACCTCGGCGTTGGTGTGTACCAGGATTCGAATGGTAAGACCCCCGCGCTCAAGTGCATTCAGCGGGCGACTCAGTGGATTGCTCAAGCCAAGACGGCGAGTTCGTACCTGCCGATTCCTGGTCTGGCCGAGTACACCGCTGCGGTGCAGCAACTTGCTTTTGGCGAATCGCACGAAGTGGTGACCGAAGGTCGCGCGTTCACCGCCCAGACCCCCGGCGGCACCGGCGCACTCCGCGTGGTCGGCGACTTCCTGGCGCAGAACTTCGCCGGCACGACGCTGTGGATTACCGACCCCACTTGGGCGAACCATGCAAACATCTTTACTGCGGCTGGCGTGTCGCTCGCCAAGCTTCCGTATTTCGATAAGGCAACCAACAGCCTGGCCTTTGGCGAATTGATCGAAGCGCTCGGCAAGATCCCTGCCGGCGATGCGGTGTTGCTGCATGGCTGCTGTCACAATCCCACCGGTGTCGATCCCACGCAGGAACAGTGGAGTCAGATCGCCGACGTGATGTACGCTCAGAAGTTGCTGCCGATTCTCGACTTCGCCTACCAAGGCTTCGGCGACGGTATCGAAGAAGACGCGGTCGGCCTGCGAACCATGGCCCGCGAAGGTGCCGAGTTGATTGTGTGCAGCTCGTTCTCCAAGAACTTTGGCTTGTACAATCAGCGAGTTGGTGCTTCGACGTTTGTGTGTGCGGATGCGGATCGCGCGAAGGTGGTCGGCAGCCAGGTGAAGCGGGCGATTCGTTCGAACTACAGCAACCCGCCCGCGCACGGTGCCCGACTCGTCGCCACGGTGCTGGCAGACGAGGCACTGCGCGAGGAATGGCACACCGAACTGACCCGCATGCGGAACCGTATCAATGGCATGCGCGTGCTGTTGGTATCGAAGCTCAAAGAAAAAGGCGTGGAAGGTGACTTTTCGTTTATCGAGCGCCAGCGAGGCATGTTCTCGTTCTCGGGCCTGACCAAAGATCAGGTGCTGGCCCTGCGCGAGAAGCATGCGATCTACATTGTCGACTCGGGTCGAATCAATGTGGCTGGTATCACCGAGGTGAATGTCGACCGTTTGACCGAGGCAATTGCCGACGTGGTGGGGTAACCCCCAGTGGGACTCGATTCGAGGGATCAGCGACAAGTAGGGTTGTTTGCCTCTTAACGATTGCACCGCCCCGCGCGAAGCTTTTCGTATTATGCGCAGAGCGCAAACTAAATCGGCCGCCAAGGGTGTGCCGATCGTGGTATTGTTGTTGTATATCGCCTGCTCCCCGCACCGCTCCAACCCCCCTTCGCCCCTGTGAACGTCCTGTTTGTTTCCGCCGAAGCTGTTCCGTTCGCTAAAACGGGAGGGCTCGGCGACATTTGTGGCAGTCTGCCCCGCGAGCTTGCCGCCCGCGGCGTGCGTTGCACGTTGGTCATGCCCGCGTTTCGCCAGGCCCTGAACTGTGGTCAGCCGATCGAACCGACCGGCGTGGAAATCGTGGTGCCGATCGCTGGCCGCCCGGTAAAAGGTCGCTTGCTCAAGAGCACCTTGCCCGATTCCGACGTTACGGTCTACCTGGTCGATCACCCGGGGTATTACGACCGGGCCGAGCTGTATCGCGAAGATGGCGAAGACTACAAGGACAACTGCGAACGCTTTGTGTTCTTCAATCGCGCGGTGCTCGAAGTCATCGAACGCTTCGTGCCCGACACCCAATTGCTGCACGCCCACGACTGGACCTCGGCCCTGTCGACGGTTTACCTGCGTACCGAGCGTGGTCGCACAGTCGATTACAGCAACATTGCAACGCTCTTTACGATTCATAACCTGGCCTATCAGGGTTCGTTCTGGCACTGGGACATGGAACTCACAGGGCTCGACTGGAAATACTTCAACTGGCAACAGATGGAGTTCTACGGCAAGCTCAACTTCCTGAAGAGCGCGCTGGTGTTCGCCGATACGGTGAGCACCGTGAGCCCGACCTACGCGAAAGAGATTCAGCACGCCGAGCATGGTTGCGGACTCGAAGGGGTGTTGCAGGATCGTGCCGAAGACCTGTTCGGCGTACTCAATGGATGCGATTACGGGGCTTGGAACCCCGAGACCGATCCGTTTATCGCTCAGCAATATTCCTCCGAGTACTTCGTTTCTGGCAAAGCCGCTTGCAAGCAGGCGCTGCAGCAAGAGCTTGGATTGCCGACGCGTCCGGAGATGCCGATGATTTCGATCGTCGGTCGTTTGGCCGATCAAAAGGGGTTCGATTTGATCGCCCCGTTGATCGAGACCTACGCCCAACGCAACGCCGTGCAGTGGGCGATCCTCGGCACCGGCGAACCGAAGTACCACACGCTGCTAACCGAACTGGCGGCTCGCTATCCCGAGCAAGTCGGCGTGCGGCTCGAGTTCTCGAATCCGCTGGCCCATCGACTCGAAGCCGGCGGCGATTTTTTCTTGATGCCGAGCCGGTACGAACCGTGCGGGCTCAACCAAATGTACAGCCTGCGTTACGGCACCGTGCCGATTGTCCGGGCCACCGGCGGTTTGGCCGACACGATTACCGACGCGACGGACCATGCATTGAACAATGGCACCGCCAACGGGTTTTCGTTCTTCGAATACAACAGCGACGCGTTGGGCTCGACCATCGAGCGGGCCTTGTCGCTGTATCGCAGCCCCGACCCCTGGCGACGACTCGTCCGCACCGGCATGAACCAGGACTGGAGCTGGCGAACCAGCGCCGAACAGTACCTGCACGTGTACGAAGAAACGATGTCGCGGTTGCCAACCGCCGTGTAACGACGGGATGTGGGCCGAAACATTACTCCCTCTCCACCACCGCAACCGGTAGCGCGTCGATTCGTTTTGCGTTGGTGAAACTCACCAGGCGATAAACGGCTCCGTCGCTGTCGACCAGGCGGTGATTGTGGTCGAGCTGCAGTTCTGGGTCTTCCAGTAGCACGCGATACCGCGTGGTCGAACTGCTGGAGTCGTCCACGGTGGTTTCGCTGGGCTGAACGCAGGCGCGGATCGCTGGGCGGTAAGTGGTCCAACCTACGAGGGTTTCAGCGTCCCATTCGGCCTGTTCGATATCCATCAGGCAGTCGAGACGATGGGCAACGCGCAGGTTGCGAGACTCGACCTTCAGTCGCGTGTTGCCACGCAGGCGGTGGATGGCCAGTAGCGTGTAGTGCTCGCCAGCCGCATCGATCAGGCGATCGCCGAGTTGTGGCAGTTGCACGTGATCGGGCCATTCGAACTGCCACTCGACGTCGGCTTGTAGCACTCGCCCATCGGTCGGTTCGGCCTCGGCGCGGCGATCGACCACACGCCAGGCTTTGTCGATCGTCGCCCGCGGTGCTCCGCCCCGCCGCACGAGGGTGAGCGGTTCGCTCGCGTCGAGCACGGTGCTAAAGTCGCCGGCCATGTTCCAAGTAATCGCCATGTTAAACCCCTCGCGAGCGGATTTCGAATAGCTCCTGCGCCAGGATCTTCTGGTCGCACCAATCGACGGTCGCCTGCAGCGACTCGACGTACTCTTGCCAATGCACCCGCTGGCCGTCGAGCCAGTAGGTAGGTTTCGGGTCGGCGCGAATCTCTTCGATCTGCGAAAGCGTGAGGGAGCGAATCGTCTCGAGTTGTTGGGTATCGTTCATCGTCGTCTTGGGGGATAGAGTTCGTGAGAGAATGCCAGCGTGCGCTGACGCTAGATGCAGCGGACTGCGAAACGGAACACGAGCTTCTGCCCGCTGGTGGGGATCACCTCGTACCGCACCTGGTAGTCGGCTCCCGCGATGGGGAACGCCTCGTCCGAGTCGACCGGCAAGTCGTGGCGAAAGTTGTAGCCGGTCTCGTCGACCGACCATGGCCCGCCGGTTTGCAGGGTGTCGTAGAACACATCGGCCACGGTGAGCGACACCTCGGCGTGCCCTTCGACGGCGGTGAGCGCGTCGGGATCCACCGGGTCGACCTGGTAGACGCTGTAGCGAACGCTCGCTAAGTCGCTAGTAGTGACCGCGGTTCCCTCGGGCCCGACGATGCGAGCGAGCAGCACGGCCGAGCCATGCTTGAAAACGGTTCCGCGGATATCGTGTGCAGTTGGCATTAGCTGTTTACCTCGCCAGAAAGTGAAAGGGAGCCGGCCACCGCACCGGGCACGCCGATGCTGCCGGTCAGTAAGCCACCGAGGGTGAGTTCGCCCTGCTCTCGGCGGTACGGTCCCGCGAGCGTGGTGGTTGTGACCACTCGCGCGGCGGCCGCCATGGCACTAGTCCAAGGCAACGTGCGCGGGTGCGAGAGGGGTGCGATGCTGCCGGAGGTCGAGACCACAGATCCGACGCCGGGGCGATTCACGCTGCGGATGAAGTCTTGATAAAGCACCAATCGCGAGAGCGAACCGGCGACCGAAAGCGGCGAGAAACCGGCCGCCAGGTGGGCGACTTCCGCGTCGGCCAGCGGGCTGTTCCAAAACGAGAACTCGGCCATGCCGCCTTGAAACTGCCGCGCGGTGTCGGCAAGTCCGAGCGTCGCAGCCGAGGTGTTCACCACCAAGTGGTCGTGCCCCACGGTGCTTTGGTGATAAGGGTCGCGAACCCCATCGATAAACAACCGCAGCCCATCCGCCTGGTCGGCTTCGAACACCATCGCCAGGTGATGCCATTGGGTCGCATCGTTGAGCGTGTTGTCGGCCGATTCAACGCGCAACGTCCCCACGTTGGTGTTCACGATGCCGGCGAGCATGTTTTCGCGATAGCTTTGCGAACCAACCTGGTCGCGCCAGAGCATCCACGCGGCCGACGTCGAGAACGTGCTGCCGCGGACCACGATGGCAGAATCCCCCGACAAGTTGTTCAGGCGAATCCAGCCAGCGATCGACATGGCGGATGCTCCGCTGAGTTCGCTGAGCGAGCCAAGGCTCACGACCGCGGGGCCACTGATGAACTCGAGTGCCATTGGGTTAGACCTCCCGCAGTTCGACCGCGACTAGCTCGGCATCGCCGGTCAGGGTGTCGGAAGCATCGCTCGCCAGGCGGGTGATGCGGAGTCGGTAGGTTTCGCCAGCGGCCGGCGAGTCGGCATCGCTGGCGGTGAGACTAATCGTGCTTTGTGCGATCTCCCCCGCGGCCGAGGCCACCGCGGTGGTCACGGTACTCGAGGTGCCGAAGCTATCGTCGTCCAAATCGTGCGTGCCGAACGTTGCATCGTCGATCGGGTGCCGCTCGAACTCGGCTTGCCAGACCACGCTGCCGGTGGTCGCCGAAGTGGCCGCCCAGGTGACGATCGCTTCGAAGTCGCCAGCAGTGTAAGTGGTTGGTAACAGTCCGACGAAGTCGATCGACTCGGCCGCCGTATCGTCGAAGTCGAGCACAAGGGTCGCGTTACGCAGGTCGAGCTGCGGGTAGTTCGCCGCCGGCGGGCGGCCAGCCGCGGCGTCGAACATCGCTAAGGTGTGAGAAGTTGGCATCGTGATTCCAGGGAGAAACTTGGGAAAGGGTAAGCAGCAACCACTCTTCTCTGCCGCGCCGCGTGAGGTAGCAGAGGCCCCCACCCCGCGCCTGAACTTGCAGGCGGGAGCGGGGGCGCATCGCGCGCGCGGGGCGGGAAAGAAATCACATCATTTCAAAATCGCTAGCCGGTGCATTTCACCACGTAGCGGGGATCGATCACCGCGGCCGCACCCCGTTCGCTCGCTTTGAACCGCATGACGATGTCCTGCGTGAACTCGGCTTCGCTGCCGCGGGGAGCCTGGGTGACCGTGATCGGCCAGTTTTCCATGTAGGCGAACGCCTTGCGGAAGTCGCCGAGGAACCACCACTTCTTCGCGTCGGCGGCCGACTCGCCAGTCGCAACGACGCGCCGATACGCCAGGCGGCTTTCGGCCACGGTGTAGTTGCCGAGCGGATTGGCCGCGACGGTCGAGGTGTCGCTGCCGGAGCCGGCGTACTGGATCTCGGCTGCGTTGAACACCCGATGCGCGGCATGACGATACGCTGGCATCACCAGCACGGTGGTCCCGCTCACCAATACCGGCTCGCCGGTGTTGGGGTCGAGAATATCGGCCAGCAACTGCTCGGCCGCATCGACGTTGGTCCAGTCGACCAGCTCGTTGCCGCTAAGCTCGTTGATCCATTGGCCGCTCGTTTGGTAGGTGTCGTACGTGGTGCCGCGCCATTTGTAGTTGTTCACCGCACCGATCACCACGTCGAGCAGCCGCTTCTCTTTGTTGAGTCCCAGCAACTCGCCGACCTCGGCCGCGCGGCGAAGGATCAGGTTCGTGCGATCGAAGAAGATGGCCTCCTTCGTCACCGGCACGATGAAGCCCCGCTTGGTGGTCGCCGGGGTTTCGATGTAGTCCTCGCCGAAACCGACGTTCGGGAAAGGCATGCCAGGCCCCACTTCGCCATCGATGTCGGCGGTGCGGGCGATGCCGGGAATCTTCTCGCCGTCGAGCCGGGTCGGCACGGTGCTCACCAGCTTGCTCACGACAAACGCTTCCTGAGCGAACGCTTCGAGAATCTTGGAGTAGATCACCTGCCCGGCGATGTTTTGGAACGCGGTGGTATCGACCCCGTCCGAGGCTTCGAGCAAGTGAGCCCCGCTGCGTGGATCGAGCCCCCGCACCCACTCACTGCCGTCGGGCACCAAGGCCTCGGCCAGGTCGCGAATGCTAAAGTCGTCGGGCGCGAGATGCCGCTCGCGTAGGGCCTCGCTCAGGTGCTGCACGGTGCGGTCGGCCCCGTCGAGTTGATAACGCCGTTTCAGTTCTTTGTATTGAATGGCCTTGTTGACTAACTCCACTCGAACTGTGGAAGCCCGAGTTGGGTGAATTGATTGATGATTTTACAGCGCAAGCGGGCTTCCGTTTGTTGGTTTTCGAATACTCGGTTTTTGAGATGGCTCCCAAAGCTTTGTTTCACTCGGTACATGGTCGTTTCCGCCAAGCTTCTACGATGATAGCCCACTTCCTCTTTCCAACTCCTACGCCCCTTGCGTCGAATCTGACGAATTGCCTCGTCCCGGGGCAAAGGCTCCTCCGCAGAGTTGCCATGTTGTTTGATCTTGGCGTTGTGCTGCGGCGGAATCACCGGCTCAATGCCTTCGGATTCCAGCCCTTCATAAACCTTCCACTTGTCGTAACTACCGTCGCCGTGAAACTTTTTTACGGGCTGCTCCACCTGCTCCAGCATTTCGGGAACCGCATCGGCATCGTGGCAACTGTTCTCGGTCAAAATCTCCGCCACAATCTCGCGGGTGTCAGGATTCACCGACAAATGCAGCTTCCGCCATGTCCGCCGCTTCGACTTGCCATGCGTCCGCATCTTCCATTCGCCCTCGCCAAACACTTTCATGCCGGTGCTATCCACCACGATATCGATGTCGCCCCTCTTGTTAGCGATATCGAGCGAAACATTCAGCTTGCTGGCTCGCTTGGCGAGCGAAGAATAATTGGGAATCGCTGCCTCGACGCCCAACATCGCCACCAGCGAGCGGCCGAATCCCTCAGTCTGCCGATAGGGAAGTTTCAGCAGTTCGCGAATCGTCAGCAAGCACTCGATCGCCGTATCGCTGAAGACAAAAGGGCGACCGACTTTTGTCTGGTCGTTAGGATGTTCCCAGTTCTCCAACGCCTCGTCGCTAAACCAAATAGTGATGTTTCCACGCTCGATGAGCGACTTGTTATACTCCTTCCAGTTCGTGACTTTGTAGGTTCGTTTTTCTTTCGTAGCCATGTTCGATCTCCGTAAAAAAGGTACGTGGTTCCATTCCACGTTAGTTTTTACGGAGGTTTGTGACTAATTGTTCAACAAGGCCGTATTGAATCGTCATAGAGTTACTGTTGGGTGGAAAGGAAAGTGGAAGATGAAATTCGTTGGTTGGGATCAGTGAGCCCCCTCGTTCCCACGCTCCGCGTGGGAATACCTAGGCGGCCGCTCCGCGGCCATGCGTAGTTAAGGTGCAATGACCGCAGAGCGGTCTGTCGTCTGTGCCCACGCGGAGCGTGGGTACGAGGTTTGGTTGGAGTTGTTAGTGGTAAAGCACTGCGTGGGTGCCCCCCTCCCCTAGCCCCTCCCCGCAAGGGGGACGGGAATTAAATGTGGGTACGAGGGAAAGAACGTTCGCGTTACCGTCGCAGGGCGGCGGCGAACTCGGCGGCGGTTTCTTGTTGCCCTCGCGTGTCGGTGAACCAATGTTGTTCGCGCGACGTGACCGGCGTGCCGAGTGGCTGGCGAACCAGCGCTGCGCGGTCGGCCACCAGTGCTTCGAGCGTCGGCTCGTCTTTCGCCGTGGTGAGCGATTCGAGAAACGCCGGCGACACTGCCGGGTTGATTGCACCGGCACTTGGCAGCGGCAATCCATGCTTCGCCAGCAGTTCGACGATCCGCAGTTCGCGTTTCAGTCGCGCGACTTGCTCGCGGAGCGTCGCCTCAATTGTCTTCGCCTCAGTGTTCTTCGATTCGGTGGTATTCGATTCAAACAGCCCCCGCGTCGTCGCTGGGTCGGCGACCAGATCCACGCTTTCGACCTTCGTAATCTCCTCGACCACCAGCGTGTTGCCATCGTGCGAAGTGCGGGCCAGCACGTTGTGCGACAGCCCCACCTGGCTCGGCGCGTGCTCGGCATCCCAGGCCAGCTGCGGGGCCAGCGGGTGTTTGGGGTTGAAATGCAAGTCGGCGAATAGCCCCTCGCCTTCGCGGTACACCACCTGGCGGACCGCGCCCAGCCGATCTTGGTAGTCGCGCGGGCTGCTGCCCGACTTGGGATGGTTTACGTTTACTTTGGCCCCTTCGTACAACGCAGCGGCCGCGGCCAGCGCCTGTGGTTGGTAGGTGCGGCCGTTCTTCGAAGTGAGCCCCAGCAGCTTCACGCCGCGAAGCACGCCATGGTCGGCATCGACCCGCAGCGTCTGACCAGAGGAATCGACATACTCTTGAAGTGTTTGCATGGTGTTTGAGAGTGACTTGTTAAAGGTGATGAAACGAAAAAAGCCCACCACGTTCCGACTACTTGCGTAGTGCCGATCGTGGTGGGCTCGATGCGATACCGCTGCTTCGTTAGCGCGCGGCTCGGATGCGATACCGGGAAAGTAAGAGAGGTGCCGAGCGAAAAACTGCCGCTCAGCGTTTGCAGCTCATGGCTGTTACCTCACCATCCTTTCGAAGTGGATTTTCAGGTGCTGGATGTGTCCGTCTTGCACGCTCAGCGTGATGCCGGCGGTGCCGTGGAACCCTCGTGCCGACGCACTACTCAGCAGTTTGGCAAACTCTTCTTGAGCTTGCAGGGCCTTGGAGGGGGATGTCGATGGTTTACGAGTTGCAGTTGTCATACGTCTCAACATAGCAAAAGGAGCAGGGATTTCTACAACGATTTTTGGCCGTTTTATCGCTGCTTTTGGCCTGCCAAAGCAACTTCGTGCTTGACACGTTTCGTAGCGACTTGCCACTCTGCCAGCGAGTCCATTTCAGCGACTAACTTTGCTTTTCGTGCACGCGGAGGTTCTGCTGTTCCTGCTCGTAGTCGAGCCCTAATCGGCGGCTCCACGTTTGCGGCGACACCAGCCGATTCTCGTACGCCATCTGCATCACGCGGGCTTCGCGGAGTGCGTCGCGCGTTACCAACGTGGGCGGAGTGATCTGCACGTCGATCAATTGCCGCACGTTCACCGGCAACCGTCCCGCGGTGGTCGCGTGATCGATCACGCGCCAGAGCAATTGGGCGTCGTCGCGAGTCATGCCCGCCTGCAGTCGCTCGAACATTCGCACCGCGGGACCTTCGGCCACCATGGTCGACGCGTAGTTGGCATTCGACGCATCGCTGGTGAACATGAACTCGGGCATCACCAGCCGCGCGGCAATCGCCCGCAGTTCGGCCTGCAGGATTTCGACAAACGCCGAGGCGTCGACGCCGGTCGCTGGGAACTCGTACTCCACGTGCGACGGGGCGTCGAGAATGGTGCCAGGGCCGTACTGCGTGAGTTGCTCGATGCGCCCCGACGGCTGAGCCACCGTGGCATCGGCCTGACTCACGACGAACTGCTCGACCCCGGTACGCGTGGCCGCGCGATGCTTGCGAATCAGCGCGATGGCCGATTGAATTTCGGCGACCATGCTCATGTTGCGAAGCAGCTTCTCGGCCCTCCGAAGGTTCTTCCGCACCGGCAAGTACAACGGCAACCCACGCTTTACGTTGCGATCGACATTCGCCCGGCGGTGCTGCACTTCGGCGGCCGGCACCAACTCGCCATCCACGAAGTAACCATGCACGGTTTCAACGTCGTGCTTGCTGGTGAGAATGCCGAGGCTCGCTGCGGGATCGTTGAAGCGGGCATTCGGAGTCGCCACCTGCTCGGGCTCCACGAAGCGAACCTGCGTCGCCCCTTCCGCGGTGGCGAACAATCGAATGAAGGCTTCGCCATCGCGATCGGTCCGGCGGACGATTTCCTGCTGGCGATTGTGCCAGTCGTTGGTCTCGAGAAACTCATCGATCACCTGCTGCACCTCGCTGGCCAGCGACTCGGGCGCGGTCGCATGCTTTCGCACCACCGCCTGGTAAGTATGCCCAGGTCCAACGATGTAGCTAATGCGATTCTCGATGCCGTTGATGGCGAACTCGTTACTGACCAGCAGCTCACGACACTGCTGACGAACGTCGGCCAGACGCTCGGCCGCGATGGGACTGGTCGCCGCGCCGGCCGAAAGCTCCTGCCAGGCCAACCCGTCGTCGCCAGCAAACGCATCGCGCGGATCGACAAAGTCGCTCCACAACAGCTCAAACGCTTCCTGCAACCGCTGGTGAACCAGATGGTCGCTCTTCATAGGACTCTCCTTGGATAGGGTGATTGTTGGTTGTGATTGCTTGTAGGAAATGACTCACACCCTCGTTCCCACGCTCCGCGTGGGAATGCCATGGCGGCCGCTCCGCGGCCATGTGTGTTGAATATGGCTGGTTCTGTGACCGCAGAGCGGTCTTGCGGGTGTGCCCACGCGGAGCGTGGGTACGAGGTTGGTAGTGGTTGGTAGTGGTGAAGCACTGCGTGCCCCCCCTCCCCTAGCCCCTCCCCGCAAGGGGGAGGGGGAATAGTAGTACTCCCTCGTTCCCACGCTCCGCGTGGGAATGACTAGGCGGCCGCTCCGCGGCCATGTGTGTTGAATATGGCTGGTTCTGTGACCGCAGAGCGGTCTTTCGTCTGTGCCCACGCGGAGCGTGGGTACGAGGTTGTTATTGGGGAGTGAAATAACATTTCTACCGCCATAATTCCTCCGCTAGTCGCAGGGCCATTTCGAGGGCGTCGGGGCCGTCGTCGTGGGTGCCGCCGGGGAAGTCGCGGAGTTGGTCGACGAGCAGCCGGGTGGAGGGGGAGTCGCGTTTGAATCGCAGTCGCCGCCGCGATAGATAGGGACCGAGTCGACGGATGCGGACTTGCTTGTTCGTCGTGTTGGTGATCGCCGCTGGTTGGATGTCCCAGCGTCCTTGCCGGCGGAACTCGGCGACGAACTCCGCTTCGAGCAGCTCTTGCCATTGGTTGGCCTCGACGCCGAACACCGCGGGGCGAAACCGCTCGCACAGCGCGACTCCGTCGGTCACCATCTGCGGCGTGCCCCGACGGGCAAGGTCGGCCTCGACGTACAGCGTGCCATCGCTGCCGATGGCCAACATGGCGTAGGCCGAGTAATCGCCGCGGCGGGCATCGGTTCCTTTGCTCGGATCGAGCGCGATGGTTCGCAACCGCACGTCGTCGGGCCAGGTGTCGAACCACAGATGCTCACCAAAATATTCCTCGGGCCATTCGCAGCCGTCGGGGTCGATCGGCGCGCCTTGCTTCTCGCGTTCGAACGCGGTGCGACCACTCTCGCACCGCATCGTCATCAGCGTGTAAAGGTCTTCGACTTCCGGCCATAGCAGCTCGGCGCCTGCTTCCATTTGCTCGCGATGGCGTTCGTAAAACTCGCGGGCAGTGTCGGTGGCAGCCTGGTCGGTCGCTTTGTCGTAAAGCTGCTGCCAGTGTTGCCACAGATCATCGCGGCGCGGCCAGCGCTCGATCGCCCGAAACAATCGCGAGTGCCAACCAGGCGTGGTTTGCAGTTGCATGGCGAGCGCGTCGCGATGCAAAGCCGTGGCCAGATTCACCACGTTGGTGTTCGGCGTGCCGGCCTTGAGCAGCGTGCCATGGAACCAATCGCGCGAGCTGGCCCGCTGCAGCCCGCTCGACATGTGCCCGTCGTTTTGGATGTCGTCGCAGACGATCAGCGTGGGGCGATGCTCGTTGCGGCGGCGGCCTCGAATGCGTTGCCCGGTGCCATAGGCTTCGAGCGCGACCCCGTTGGCCAACTCCACCGCGGCCGCTTGCCAGCGACCACCTGGCCGGCAAGCGAGCGGATAACGAGCGGCGAGGCGCGGGTTGCCCGATAGTTCTGCCTTGACGTTCTCCAGATGAATCTGCGCCTGCTGGCGCGTGTCGGAGACGATCCAAACGTAAGGCTCCCGCGCCTCGCACGCCATGCGTAACACATAGGCCAACGTGGCAATGGTCGACTTGGCCCCGCCGCGGGGGCCGATAACGTTGAGCTTCGTACCGCGGCGGGCATGAAGCGTATTGAGCTCGCCCGCCAGCCAGCGATGCATGCCCGACGGAGGTGCTACGAAGTGCGTGGGCAAGTACTGCCGGCCCCAATGCAGCAGGTCGACTGACTCGCTGGCCGAAGTTCGCCGCCGCAGTGCGGTTTCCAAACCACGGGCAAGCCGCGACCACCATCGCTGCGTTGTCGCGTGCGTCAGGGTCGTACGTTTGGCTTCGGAGTTGTTCATCATCAGCTCGTTAGTTCCATGGATGTTGGCAATAGGGGACGCTTGTGATACCGGAAGCAGGTTACGACGCTTCGTCGGTCTCCGGTTCGCTTTCCGCAGCGGACACTTTCTTGCGGGCTTCGAGTCCTCGGATGCGGGCGACCAACCGGTCGTGATCGCGATGGTCGCGGACTTCGCTGCTCACCAGTTCGATCAACTCGGCGACGAACTTCTCGAAGTCGGCCTCCGGCACCGTGTTCGGAGCCCGGCGGCCATAGCGATCGGGCATCACACGCTCGAGCCACCACACGCTCGCCCGCCAGTTCTTCACGTCGTCGGCCGCTTTGCGAATCGACTCCATATGGCGAATCTCCGGCGTCGCCCGCGCTTGCAGCACGCGACGAGCAAACGCCGGGTTCGCGAGCATCTCGTCCTGAAGACTCTGCTGTTCGATGCCGGCCAGTTCGACGGCCGTGTCGAGCGGGCAACCAAGTTGCAGCGTGCCGACGACATGTTGTTGTTGCGATTCGTTCATGCGATTTCCTGTTGGATTTGTAGTGGGGAAGGCTCACCGAGGTACGCGAACGACACGACCGCTCGCCCGGTGCTGCTGCGATAGTTGCTGAATCCGCTGCCGTGGCGTTTCGCCTGGCCAGCTTTCTTGACGCTTACTGCTTTCCAACGCATCGACCGCCGGCAATGCCCGATAAGTGCGGGGTGGCTGCTGGTGACACTCACGCGATGCCCGCGCTGGCGATGCAACTCGGCCACCGCGGCGACGCTTCGCATGCCGATGCCGATGCCTTGGTAGTCGGGCAGCGTGACGATGCGGGTGAAGCGTCGACGGCCGCGATAACCGATCACCGGAATCGTAGCGCAGAAGTTCACCGGCTCGCCTTGCCAGGTGGTCAGGTAGCACTCGCTTTGCGGAGCGAGCGAACCACTTAGATAGTGATGGCGCGCAAACAGCGGCCACGCACGAGCGTCGGTGCGGTGTACTTGTAACTCGACGGGGGGTCGCCGAAGACACCTCCGCGTGAGCGTGCGACTCGCCATGTCGAGCACCCAATCGGCCTCGAGCCACTCGGCCACGTCGTAGTGACAAGTGACCGCGACGAATCGACACGCGACCCGCTGTTGACGCACCGCCCGAGCGACCGCGGCCGAGCAGACCTTGGCCACGTTGCGATCGACCACGCTGGTGAACTCGTCGAAGGCGACGATTTTTCTCGGTGGTTTGCCCCCCTCCCCTCGCCCCTCCCCGCCAGGGGGAGGGGAAAGAGATACGGCCTCCCCGCGCGTCGCAGAGGAAATTGGTTTGGCCTCCCCTCGATCGTTCGTGTGACTCGTGGACGCGAGGCTTCGGGCCAGGTCGCAGCGGAAGCGTTCGCCGTTGGAGAGCACCTGATACGGTTTAATCCACGACGGCGGCGAGCTAAGCCCGACCGCTGTTAGCAGCTCGGTAGTCTGGCGGACCGACAGGTCGCCGAAGCCGTCGATCACCGCCCGGTCGGTCGGCCAGGGCCGCTCGGTGTAGAACGAGTCGCCAAACGCACGGCGGGCGACGCTCGTTTTGCCGCTGCCGCTGGGGCCGACGATCAGCCCGACTTGCCAGGGCTCGTCGTCGCCGGGCAGTTCGACTTCGAACGACTCGGTCAATCGCTCGGCCAACGGCACGTCGAACATGCCGGCCAGTTGCTGCACGCGAAACGACTCGTGCACTGGACAGGAAAGGGAGATATGCATGGGGAGTTGGAGGTTGGAGGTTGGAGGTTGGGGGTTGGGGGTTGGGGGTTGAACGAATAAACCTCGTTCCCACGCTCCGCGTGGGAACGCCTAGGCGGCCGCTCCGCGGCCATGTGTGTTGCCTATGGCTGGTGCAATGACCGCAGAGCGGTCTTTCGTTTGTGCCCACGCGGAGCGTGGGTACGAGGTTGGAGATGGTGGAGCGCTGCGTGGGTTCGCCCCCCTCCCCTCGCCCCTCCCCGCAAGGGGGAGGGGAAATAAACGAGTAAAGGCATATCGTTTACAACGACAGGACGCGGCACTTGTAGCCTTCGTCGCGTAGGCGTTCGTAGAGCGACTGTTGTTCGAGTTCGTTCTCGCACTCGGCGACCACTTGATACAGCTCGGGGATCTCGACTTCGGGGCGGTGGTCTTCGGTCGTTGGGCTGGGGGTCTCCGCTTCGAGCTTCTCGAGCATTGCGATCACCGAATCGTGTTCGAAGGTCACGTCGCCCATCAGGCTGGTGAAGTTCGTGCGATCGACCGTTGCCATCTCGGCCAAAGCGTCGTGCGTCAGCAGCACTTTGGTCGCTTGCTGATCGTCGAGGTCGACCACCAGCACTGGCACCAGAGCGTCGCCCATCGTCTCGGCACGCAGGTGGCCGTCGACTAGTTCCAAGGTGCCATCGGGTAGTTCGCGGGCGACAACCGCGTCGGCAAAACCAACATCGGCCAGCACGCCGCGCAATGCGTCTTGCTGCTGAGCAGGATGAATCCGCCAGTTCCGCGGGTTCGGTTTTAACTCGCTGGCCGGCACGCGCCGCAGCTCTTTGACTCGATCGATAATGTGCATGGGGGAAATTAGTTGGGAGTTTGATGTTGGGGGTTGGGAGTTGAATGAATGAATGAATAAACCTCGTTCCCACGCTCTGCGTGGGAACGCCTAGGCGGCCGCTCCGCGGCCATGTGTGTTGCTGGTACTGTGACCGCAGAGCGGTCTGTCGTGTGTGCCCACGCGGAGCGTGGGTACGAGGTTGGTCGGGGATGATGGAGCGGAGCGTGGGTTCCCCCCTCCCCTAGCCCCTCCCCGCCAGGGGGAGGGGAAAGAGAGATGGCCTCCCCGCAAGGGGGAGGGAAAATAAATACGGCCTCCCCGCGAGCGAGAGAGGGGAAGATTGATGGCCGTTATCGCTCGTCGTTCAGCGTGGAGAGTCGGGTGACGTCGTTGCGGATTTCGTCGACTTTGCTGTCCAAGCGGTCGAACAGTTGGCAGTTGCGTTCGAGTCGCGACTCGACCACTCGCATGCGGGGGTCGAGTCCCTGCACCTGCGCGGTGAGCACGATGCCTTCGATCACGAAGCCCAACAACAGGGCGACGCCGCCGAGGGCGCCCCAGCGAAAGAACATGGCTTGCACGCTTTGCTCCACCTTGTCGATGGAGTTGCTCGCGATTTGCGTTTTGGTCATGGCAGTCCTTTGAAAACAGGCCGACGAGCTACGCCTCGCCAGCATGAGTTGGTGATTGGTGGTGGTTGGTGTTACGACAAGGCGTAGCTTGCCAGTTCAGCCTCGCGCGAGTCGCTACGGTGCGGGGGCCGCGGGAATTACCGGGCCGGTGACCGTGGTCGATTGGCTCGTCGCACCAGTGGTGGTCGACCCACTCGCAGCGCTGCTGCCAGATCGCAAGGTGGAGTAGAAGTTCGACAGATTCGTGGGCCATGGTCCGATGTCGGCGGGCAACTCGGTAACCAGAATGCCCTCGGCCAGTAGCTCGAGTCGGTCTTCGGTCATCACGTAATCGAGCCGCGGGACCGTATCGACCATTTCGGTCGACGTGAAGAACGACGCAGGGTTGTAAGCAGCGAAATCGGCTTCGGTCAGGATGAACCCGTCGGCCATGGCCTCGGTACGGGTCTTGCCGAACAGCTCGATCGCCATGTTCGCGTAAACGCGTCGCAAGTACTGCCCGACCATGCCAGCGAACGCGGTGCTTACTTCCATCTCTTTGCGATTCTCGGTGTGCTGCATCGCCTCGGAGAGCGACAGCAGCACTAGCTCGGCCCATCGCTTGAGAAACGAATTACGCACCTTGAAATACGGCACCGGATAAACGCGAAACACCTCGCCCGCGGGCCGCACGTGGCTGACTTCCATGTTTCGCTCGCCAGGCGGCACCGCCCGACCAGCCAGGATGTTCGCCGCTCGCAGGTAGAGTTTGTGGATGCGTTCGAGCGTATTGCGCGAAGGGGGAATCCGCAGATCGACGTCCTCGTGGTGCATGATGTGAAACAGGTTGCGGCCGACCAGCTGCACCCAATCGACGATCGTGGGGTTCAAGCTGCCGACGTCGTTCGACCAGTTCGGCACTGCGTAGCCGGCCTGTCCGAAGACACCTACGTTGTAGTGAAGAATCGCATCGGTGTTGGTAATGGGCATCAGAGTTCTCAAAGGGTTTAAGGAAACAAAACAGTTAGCATTCGTTGGACACTTCCGACGACTTGTCGGAACGCTGGGCGTTGACTTGCTGACGAATCAGGCTGTCGAGCATGCGGAGCGTTTCGACCGCGGCCGGCAATTTGCGGGCGACCTGCTCGGCCGCCCAGGTGTAGGCGTGTTGAAAATGATTGGTCTCGTACGGAACGTAGCGATTGGTCTCGATTACTTCGGTTTTGGCTGGCGGCTGCTCGATGGCAATCGGCACCGCCCGCTGCTCGCGCGTGTGCCAGGCGTAGCGATGTTGCGACTCGCTCGGCTCGGCGCTCTCTGGCGTGTCGTTACTGGGAAGCGTGGGGCTGGTCGCGGGGAAAGTCGTCGTCGCGCGGACCTCCGGCACCGCGCACTTCGTGCGATCGCTTGAGTCGCAGCATCCAGCCGAGGCCGACCATCGCCAAGCCGATGGGACTGGTGACGCCCATCCCAGCTGCGATGATTTGCAGCCAGGGAATCTCGGTTAGTAGCGACGTTCGCTCCTCTGGCTGTTCTCGTGTAGGCAACTCCCGTGCGGGCAACTCACTAGCCGGCGACTGCTGCGGCTGTGGAAGTTGCCGCTGCTCGAGTCGGTCGAGTTGCTGCTGCAGTTGCTCCCATCGCTCGTCGCAGTCGCAGCTTTCGCAAATCCTCTGCGGAGCGACTGGAGAAGGAGTATCCGTCGCAGGAGTCGTGGCCGGGGAACGGTCGGTCGGCCCGGGATCCATGCGGGGTGCGAGCGGCTGGTTCTTGGGAAACGCAGGTGCAGGGATCGCGCGGTTCTGCACGCGGTCGATCAACGCCCGCACGCAAGTCACGGGGACGAAGGCGGTACCGCCATCGGGGTTGCCCCACACGACTCCCACCAGTTGACCGTTGTAGTAGACCCCGCCGCCTGAGTTGCCAGGCACGCTGTTGCCGGTGGCGAAATAGCCGCGACCTCCATCGCCGCTGTAGTACTCGCTTCGCACGTGGCCAAGGTACTTGCGAAAAGTCACGCCGGCGTCGAACGCACGAAACTGCACTGGGGTGCCGATCAACGTTTCGCTCCCCAATATTGCGCGAGGCCATCGCTCGGCCACTAGTAGCAGCGCCAGGTCGTTCTGCTCGTCGATCGCGGCCACCTCGGCCGTGCAGGTCCGCCCTGCCCCGTTGTGCAGCACCACTTGCGACTGACCCACGATCACGTGATGGTTGGTAACCACCAGCGTTCCCCCGCTATGGTCGAGCGCGACCGCGGTGCCGCTTCCGCGGGCAGTGGGACACTCCACCTGCACGTCCATCGCAGCGGGCTGCGCCGGCGGCTCACGTGGTTGCACCGGAGCCGTCGGCAAGCACTGCCAGGTGCCGTTGGGGAGTTGAATGCACTCGCTATGCGTCGAGTCCGTCGTGAGCAAACTCACCAGGCACAGCAGTAGCGAGAACGAAATCGGTCGGAACATGGCGAAGGGTGTCCGTAAGCGTGGAATAGGAAGGGCAATTCGCAGGACGCAACAGCAAGCGTTGGTTGCGGGCGTTTAGATCAGCGTTAGCTGGTATTCGTAGAACGGGCTTTGCGCGAGATCCGCGGGCTCGGTAAGTCGGTCGGCAAGGTGCGGCACGGGGTCGACTCCCCCGGCCAGGCGATCGGCCATCACCACCGCCTGACTGCAAAACGGCGGCCGACTGCCCACTTGCTGATCGTCTAACGAGGGACGAGTCCAGAGTCGCAGCAGCGGCAAATGCAGCAACGCAGCTTGCAACACGTTTGCGTAGCCATAGTCGCAGCCGGCCAGGCGTCGCATGTAACGAATCGACGCAATGCGGTCGTAACTGGGCCAACGCAACTGAGGATTGGTGCGGAACACATCGATCCGCCCTGGGTATTTGCGGACCTGACTTTCGAGCGTTACCGCGCGGCCGCCATGCCATTCGCGGACCTCGAGACAGAAGGGTTCGTCCCCCCACCAGGCGACCTTGCCGGCATGGCTATGGGTGCCTCGACCCGCAATGGCGATGAGCGCGCCCAGCGAGTACCGGCGATGACGAAACAGCAGCAGGTCGCCGTCGTAGAGATGAGGGCGAGCGGCAGTGAGCGAGAGGAATTTTTGTGTCATTCGTTCTAAATCAAGTTTAGAGTTACGAACCATCCAGGCACAAAAAAAGCCCGCCGCGAGAACGAATTCTCGCGGCGGGCTCTAAGAGATACCTGACTCGCACAGGGCGAGTCGTGGCTCCTTGGGATACCGTTTAAGTTGTGCGTTTAGCCTACCAGATTAGGTGGCCATTTCCAATCGAAAACTGCCAAGGTTTTGCCGCTATTCCTGTCTCGGGTTGTGGCACCCAGTAAATGAAGCAAGTAGACTGGTCTGTGGTTTCCACGATGCACCCCCTTGGTGCATGTGGCGTAAAGAAACAGAGAAGAACGCGAGGAACAAGAGCATGCGATATGTTGTTGGTTGTTTGTTGTCGTTGGTAGTCATCTCTACCAGCACCCTGCAAGCCGAAGTCACCACCACGGTAGATGCACTGCCGCTAGAGAAGGCGACGGCCGAGTTCAAATTCGAGCAGGTGCCGGCCCCTTCGGCCACCGACGCGGCCAACATCGCAACCATCAAAGCGACTCCGCGTCGCCGGTTCTTCCGCAGCACTCCTGAGTTCGCCCTGCACGATGGCAAACTCGCAACGACGCAAGACGATCCCTCGAACAGCTTCTTCTTTTCCACCGGTGGTGGATTCGTGCTGTTCGACCTGGGCAAGAACGTCGACATCAAGCAGATCAACAGCTACTCCTGGCATCCCAATCTGCGTGCCGCGCAAGTGTATACGGTCTGGGGAGCCGCCGAGGGGACCGAGAACCTGAACCTCGACGCCGAGAACATGGAAGATCCCACGGAGTCCGGATGGACCATGGTTGCAAAGGTCGACACCCGCCCCGCCATGCAAGGCGAAGGAGGCCAGGTCGGCGTGAGCATCGCAGATAGCGAAGGCGCCAGCGTCGGCAGCTATCGCTACGTGCTGCTCGACATCGAACCCACCAACAATCGTCAGCGCTACGCGGATACGTTCTACACCGAAATCGACATCGTCGATGGCAACGAGCACCCGCAACCTAAGCCCAACGCCCACATCGACTCGATCACCATCAACGACGAGTTCGAGATCACGTTCGACACGACCGGCGCCCCAGAGCTTCGCGGGTGGGTCGACAAGGTACTGAAGCCGGTTTGCCAGGAGTGGTATCCCAAGATTGTCGAGATGCTGCCGAGCGAAGGCTACGAAGCCCCGAAGAAGTTCACCATCTTCTTCCGCAATAATATGGATGGGGTCGCTTACACGATGGGCACCGAAGTGCATTGCGCAGGGGTTTGGTTCAGCCGCAACCTCGATGGCGAAGCAGCCGGCGCAGTAGTGCACGAGATGGTGCACGTGGTGCAGCAGTATCGCTCGCGTCGCAACCCAGGTTGGTTGGTCGAAGGCCTGTGCGATTACATCCGCTGGTTCATGTACGAAGACTCGGCCATTCAGCCGCGGGTGAACTTCAGCCGGGCGAACTACGACGACAGCTACCGCACCACTGGTGCGTTCCTGAACTACGTGGTCAGCAAGCATGGCGAAGAGATCATCCCGAAACTGAACGCTGCGATGCGGCAAGATAAGTTCAGCAACGACTTGTGGGAAGAATACACCGGCAAGTCGGCACCAGAGCTTTGGGAAGATTTCTCGAAGGCCCAGAAGTAAACGCCGGACCCGCGCGTGATTTCGTTGCCAGCCTTTCGCTCTAAGCTTCCCTTCGCCGCGGCGGCGTTCGTCGCCCTGGCTGCGCTGCTTGCGTGCGGCGAGCGGGTGCGCGGCATCACGCTCAACACATTGTACCTGGCCGTGGCCGTCGCCTTGGTGGCGGTTCCGGCCGGTATGCTCGTGGCCCTGCTGCTCACCAAGACCAACCTGCCTGGTCGCCGAATCTTGCTGGCGGCTTTCGGGGTGCTGCTGTTCGTACCGCTTTACCTGCATGCGGCCGCCTGGCAAGCCGCGCTCGGGGTGTCTGGCTGGCTGACTCCACCAGGCAACGGGCTCGACTCGTGGGCCTGGATTGATGGCTGGCGCGGCACTATTTGGATTCACTCGATCGCAGCCATGCCATGGGTCGTGTGCCTGGTAGCGGCCGCCACGCGGCGCACCAACGGCGAGGCCGAAGCGGCCGCGTCGCTGTCGGCTCCCCCCTGGCGCGTGCTCTGGTCGATCACGCTGCCGAGCCTCCGCCCGACCATCGCGATCGCAACGCTCTGGACCATCGTCGGTGTAGCGGTCGAGATGACCGTGACCGACTTCTTTCAGATCCGCACGTTCGCCGAAGAAGTCTACACGGTCGCCGCCACCGGGGGCTTTCAGACCGATAAACCGCTTGACGACTACGCCCCGCAGTCGCCCTGGCTGATGAACATCAGCCTGGCTGCCGGCACACTGCTGCTGGCAACCATCGCGTTCACCATTTTGCTAAGTGTGTATCGTTACCTCCGCGAGTTTGCCGACCGTCCGAGCAGTCGCACCTGGCGCTGGGAGCTTCGTCGTGGAGGTCGCTGGGGTGCTGGTAGTTTGGTGCTGCTCGTACTGCTGGCGATTCTCGGTCTGCCGATCCTGGCGTTGATCTACAAGACCGGTCTCGGTGCGCAGCAAACCAGCGATGGCTGGCAACGCGTATGGATGCTTAGCGAACTGCGAGCCGAACTGTCGCGAGCCCCAGGCAGTCACTATCGCGAAGCCCTGCAGTCATTGAAGCTCGGCCTGGCGGTCGCTTCGGCGGTCACGCTGCTTGGCATCGCCATCGGTTGGCGATTCCGCACCGCCCGGCGGTGGCCCGTCGTGCTGTTGTGCCTGCTCTCGCTCGCCCTGGCGGTGCCTGGGCCGGTGCTGGGGCTCATCGTGATTCGATTGCTGAATCACTCGTACGACTCCCACCTCTACTGGCTCACGCAGCTGTACGACCAAACGCTGCTGGCTCCCTGGCTGGTGCAATCCGTGCGACTGCTTCCCGTCGCCTCGATGGCCATGGCCGCCGGATTCGCTGGCGTGCCGACCGCGCTGATCGAAACCGCTCGGGTCGAAGGGGCCCGCTGGCATCAGCAGCTACTTCGCATCGCTTTCCCACTCACCTGGCGCACGGTGCTGGCGACCTGGCTGATGACCTTCGCCCTGTCGATCGGCGAGCTGGCGGCGACCATTCTGGTGATGCCACCCGGGCGGCCGACCTTGGCAATCCACCTGTTCAACCTGCTGCACTACGGAGTGGAAGACCAGGTATCCGCAGTTGCGTTGCTGCTGCTCGGGTTGCTGATGCTGATCGCGACCGCGGTGGTCGCAATCGTCGGTTGGCGGCGATCTACCTGAGTTCGTCCATCCACGACGCCAGGTTCGATTCGAAAATCGACAGGTCGTCGCCGAAGGCTTCGCGGAAGTCGCGCACCCTCTCTGCGGCCGGGTAAAGCGTCAGCGCGGGACGATCGGCCAGCATCTGTAGGTACCGCTCGTACTCGCGAGGTCTGGTCTCGCTAAGATAGAACGTCAGCGCCCAGGCATCCGCGTACGCTTTGAGTGTGTTCGCCTGGAACGGCGTGTCGCTGGCCACCAGTTGTGCGATGTCGCGTTTCTGCACCGGGCGGACGTAGCTGCGGTAGTCGCCAAGGCGGCTGTAATTCACTCGATCCATCCGCGTGTCGGCCGCCCGACTGTGGTGCACGCCGCGGGCTTCGAACATAGTCGCCAGGCCTTCGATCACCCACTTCGGCGTGACCGACGTGCGACTGTGCAGTCCCACATTGAATGCAGTTTGATGCGTTGCTTCGTGCACGATGGTGTTGGCCGTGATCGCCCAATCGTTGTCGCTTTGGGCCACACGGTCGAACATCAGCACGCGGTTGGTACGCGGATCGTAATGGCCCAGTGCTCCCGGGCCGAGATCCTGCCCCGCAACGCGACTCGCTTCGTAGTAATCTTGTTGCGAAGCGTAGATCACCGCGACGAGGGGAAACTTCGGGCGGTTGAGCTGGAACCCACGCACGCGAAAGTAGTTTTGGAACGAGCGATACAGTTCTTCGAACCGCTGACCCCACGCGTCGCTCTCGCCTGGATAGTGGACCACTAGGTAATGGCCGGTGGAGGTGACCGTCATCGACGGGCCGAACTCGCGTTGCAAGGCCGCCCGCATTTCGCTGGTGCCGAGGCTCGTGAAAGGTACCTCGGAGCGATGCGCGTCGGTTGCCTTTCGCGGATCGACCGTGTGCAACACCCCGTCGCGGGCGAGCAGCAGCATCTGGCTCTCGTTCCAGAACAAAGGCGACCCCTCGATCACGTTTCCAGCAAACGTGGCTTCGAACATAAAGTCCTTGGCCGCTACAGGACTGGCGACAACGAGCAGCAAGCAGAGCAACAACTGTTTCATGGCTGGATCATTCTCCGAGAACCGTTGCTGGAAAAGTTCGCAACCGACTATCCACTGCTGGCAGCCGAACGAGTCGCTCACCCCCTGGGGAAAACCACCGGGAGTTCGCACTCACAAGCTTACCTTGCAAAACAGGCAAGACAGCGACGCTCTTCTGACTTAGAATACGGTGAGCCGCGACGATGTTGCCAAGATGCAACATCGTCGGAATCCGATTGCAACTTTCGAGCCACAGGGGTCCCCGAAATGTTTTCCCGTACGACACGAAGCTTACTGGTTCTCCTGTTCGCAGCGACTCTGATCGCTCCCCCCTACACCACCAGGGCCGATGAGGTCGACGATATTCTGGCCGAGCAAATCGAGGAACTCGTTGCGGGGCTCGATGCCGACACGATTAGCGAACGCGATATTGCCGAAGAAAACTTGCTGCGACTGGTGGATGTCGAGGGTGTGGGGCCCGAGAAGTTCCTGCAGGTGCTCCCCAAGCCCAACGACAGTATGCCAGCTTCGGTGAGCGAACGCCTGGCGATCATTCGCAAGCAGGTCGAGACCCGCATCGCTTCCGACTCGGTGAAGCCGACCCTCGTTACGATGGACGCGGTTGCGTGGTCGCTGGAAGACACACTCAAAGAACTCGAAAAGCAAACTGGCAACAAAATCATCTGCGACCGCGAGGAGAACCTCGACACCGGCCCGCTGTCGCCAGGCGAGATCGTGCTGCAAGTGAAGGACGAGCCTTTCTGGTCGGTGATGGACCAGGTGATGGACCAGGCCAAGCTCAGCATGTACCCATTCGCTGGCGAAAATGCGGTGTCGCTGGTCGAGCGTGGCGAAGGCGAAGGCTCTCGCTTCGGCCGGGCCAACTACACGGGGCCGTTCCGGTTTGAAGCCACGGAGATCTCGGCCATTCGCGGCTTGCGACAAGTCGACAATCAGGCGCTCAACATCGACCTCGAAATCTCCTGGGAGCCGCGACTTCGCCCGATTGCCATCACGCAGTCGCTCGATCAAGTCGACGTGGTCACCGCCGGCGGCAACCGGCTGGATGCCAAGCAATCGGGCCGCGTGTACAACATCGAAGTGCAGGAAGGCTCGTGTGCGTCGACCATCACGATGCCGTTCGCGCTCCCCTCGCGCGACGTTGACGAAATCATGCTACTCGGCGGCTCGATCCGCGCCCTGATGCCTGGCAAACGCGAGAAGTTCCGCTTCGACGAACTTAGCAGCAAGGAGCCGATTGTACAGACCGTGGGGGGAGTCAAGGTAACCCTGGAGCGGGTGTTCCAGAACGGGCCCGTGTGGGAAGTTCACATGAGCTTCGTGCTCGAAGACGCCCACGACGCGCTCGCTTCGCACCGCGGCTGGGTGTTCAACAATCTCACCTATCTGGTCGGAGCCGATGGCGAACCGATCGACCATGCGGGGTTCGAAGTGAACAAGCAAACCCGCACCGAGATCGGCATCGCCTACTTGTTCGACCTGCCGGATGGCGTCGAAGGCCTGAGCTGGGTGTACGAGTCGCCGGTGTCGATTGTCGAGCAGGAATACAAGTTCCAGCTCGAAGGGGTGAAGCTCCCCTAATCAGGGCCCCTAATCAGGGGAGGACGCGGCGGTTTTTCGCCCAATATTTTACACTTCCGGTGTAACCGGGCGGTGTATCAGGGTATAAAAGAAGTGCGGCATTCCGTTCTCCCCTGCTTGGACCTTACCGGTGGGAGAGCCTAACGCAGCAGACCTTCTAGATGGCCTGCTGCGGAGGCATTTTTGCTACAGGCGAAGAAATTACCTGCCCTAGAACCACGCTCCTGCAAAGTCGGGAATCCATGGTCCACAGCAAGCACGCCGCACCGCGGCGAACGGAGAAGGCACACGATGATTCTGCGCAATACTTTGGTAGTGTTGTCCCTGGTTGGATTCTGCGGAGCAACCCACGCGGATACGCTCTCGCAAAATGTTACGTTTCCCTCCGAGACGTTCTATCAAAGCAACTCGCCAGCTGGCGGGGAATTCACAAAAGGCTTCTTGGCAACCTACGACCAGTTCAACCCCGGTCTCGGTACGCTCAATAGCATTTCGTTCACGCTCGACTTCGACTTCGATGTCACCCTGCTGGGGGGCGGTGGTGGTTCGGTCACTGGCATCGTCTACGTGAACGACATCGAGGATCCCGCTTTTACCGGCGGTGGCAACGGTGCCGGTGGGGCACCTGGGTCGTACCCCGTAGATCAATTGTACGAGCAAACCATTACGCTCTTTGGTAGCAATGGTTCCGACATGCTGTTCGACGAGTTCATCGGAACCGGCAGCGTGGATGTCGAAGCCTTTCTGAGCACAGACTTCACTGGGGTCGATTACATCGCCGAGCTAATAAGCGACCTGGGTGATCCCTACATGCAACTGGAGTACGACTACACTCCAGCGTTTGTACGGAATGGCGACTTCAATGCCGATGGCAAAGTCGACTTGGCCGACTACACCATCTGGCGCGACAACCTGGATAGCGATAAAGTGCTGCCAGGCGATACCTCGCCTGGTTCGGTCACCATGGAAGACTACGACGTGTGGAAGTACAACTTCGCCACCGGTGCTGGGTCGCTCTCGACGGTCGCTGTACCCGAGCCGATGTCGCTGGTGCTGCTCGCCATTGGGCTGGCACTGCCAGTTGCTCGACGCACGCTTTGCGCTGCTTAAGCCGAGTACCTACTTGGCGTTGAATACCAGCACGCTCCATTGCGGCAAGTTGATATTCAAGTGTCCGTCCTCGCCGGTCAGTTCGGCCGAGCCGTTGCCGGCATTGTCCCAACCTCCGTAGCGTTTTTCTTGCGTGCAGAGGATTTCTTTGAATTCGCCAGCAAGGCTGCCGGTTCCCACCTGGTAGCTCTTGTTGGTGAAATTCCGATCGCCCGCGTTCACGACCACCAGCACGCGGTTGTCGTAGAACTCACGGGTAAACGCAATCACGCAGTTCTCGCGATCGACATGCACTACGTTGTAATCGTCGCACCGTAGCGCGGCATTTTCCCACCGCACCGTGTTGGCGGCCGCCACCAGGCGTCGCATTTCGAGTCCCAGCGCGTCGCCAGCGGTATGCCAGTCGAAACGGTGGTCGCCCCATTGGTCGACGCCGTCGTGCCAGTATCCCCAGGCAACGTGCGGCGAAGCGAGCATGCACTCGCTCCCCATAAAGCACATCGGCGTGCCGGGCATCGTTACGTTTAGCGCCCAAGCGAGTCGGCACTTGGCCCGCGCCCACTTGTTGTGTCGCCCGCCGAGCAGGTCGACCAGGTAGCGATGGCGATGGTCCCAATCGCGGTGGCCATTCTCGGCGTCGCCGTTGTTGGCATCTCCGATGTCGTCGTGCGAGCCGAGCAGGTAGTTCACCAGATTCCAGCTATGCTCGAACGGCTCGGGGTTCATGGCCCCTAGCAACCGATCGACGGTTTGATCACCGACGAGCGCCCGCTGGGTTTCGTGATGCGCGGACGCGTGCCAGGTCGCGTTGAAGTTGCCCGCGGTGATAATCCACGGATGGGCTGGCAAGTGTTCGGCAATCAGGTACTTCTCGGGGAAGTCTTGTCGCAACCGCCAGAGCACGTTGCGCAGGTAGTTGCCATTGATCATGGTGGTCGCGTCGAAGCGCAACCCGTCGGCATGGTACTCCTCGAAGTACATCCGCGCGTTCTGGTAGAAGAAGTCTTGCACTTCCCACTTCCACCAGGCGGGTCCGCGTCCCCAGGGGGTCATGCCGCCCCCTTCGAAGTACACGCCCCCTTCGTGTTCGTATCCGTCGTACTGCCAGAGCACGTTGTCGCCAGGGCCGGCGTGGTTGTAGACCACGTCGAAGATCACCGCCAGGCCTTTGCTGTGGGCCGTGTTCACAAAGTGCTTCAGTTCGCTCGGCGATCCATACGCACTTTCCGGAGCAAAGTACGAAGCGGGGTTATAGCCCCACGAGCGGTCGAAGGCGAACTCCTGAACCGGCAGCGGCTGCACGGTATTGAACCCGAGCGAGCGAATGTAGTCGAACTTCGCTTCGACGTCGCCAAACGTGGCAATCGGTTTATTGAAATGATCGTTGCGGCCCGCAAAGCTACCAATATGCAACTGGTAGATCAGAAAGTTCTCGAAGCCCGGTGTCTTGAACGGCTCCCAAGGGTATGGCTTGTTCTCGACCACGATCGACGCGTTCTCGCTATTGCCATCGGCTCGCGTGAGGGCCGAGCTCACCACGTCGCGAGCGGCAGGATCGAGCCGCTGGGTGGTTCGTCCCTGGTAGGTGACCTCGAACCGGTAGAGCGTGCCTGGTTTGACCTCCGGCACCGTGGTGCTCCAGTAGCCATTGGCGGCCCGCTGCATGTCGATCTCGCGGGCAGGTTCATGGGGCTGCCAACGCTCGCCTTGTTGCAGCAGCAGCCTCAGGCGCTCGGCATGGGGAGCCCAAACGCGGAAGAAACATCCTTGGCCCGTCAGGTGGGCACCTATTCTTTCGTCGAGCAGCATGGGTGACACTCAGAAATGCGGGGATTTTCGATTGCACGTGCTAGTGTAGCTTGCTGGGGGGCCGGTTGAATATCCACGCACCAGGAATCTGCAGGTTGGACGTTTGACTTTCCCGCTCGAATGGGCGAAAAATGCACCAGCGGGCGCCCGCTTTCCCTTATTCGGATGGAACTTTCTCAAAACGCCCTGCGTCAAACCTTCAGAAGTCGGACATCCGTCACCGTGCAACCCGAACCGACCGATGCCGACTGTATTGCCCGCGTCCGCCAAGGCGATCGGGCGGCGTTCGACACGTTGGTGGTCCGCTACCAGGACCGGCTGTCGACGACGCTCACGCGTTTGATGGGCTCGGCCGACGATGCCCTGGATATCGCCCAGGACGCGTTCGTACAAGCGTTTACGAAACTCGACAGCTTTCAGCAAAACTCCGCGTTTTACACCTGGCTATACCGCATTGCGTTTAATTTGGCCATGAGCCACGCCCGAAAGCGGAGGCCAGTGTCCATAATGCACACCGACGACAGAACCTGCACAATCGAACCTGCCAGCACCGAATCGAGCCCCGACGACCTCCTGCAACAGTCGGAGCGGGCCGCTCAGGTGCATGCAGCCATTCAGCAGTTGCCCGAAGAGCACCGCGTGGTGGTCGTATTGCGCGAACTCGAAGGATGCGATTACCAACAAATTGCCGATATTTTGGATATCCCGGTGGGAACGGTCCGCAGCCGGCTGTTCCGCGCCCGCACTCAATTGAAAGAGAAACTCGCGACCATGGTGGAATAAGTTGCCAACCTTGGCATTCCATCGAATGATTAATATAGCCCTGTATCCCCCTTTTTTGCCTGACGTTTGCTGTGTCTGAATCTTCCTTCCAATTCGACGACGAACTGCTGAGTGCCTACCTCGATGGGCAGCTCACCGACGACGAACTGCGCGAGGTGGAAAGCTGGCTGGCTCGCGACGAAGCTGCCCGCACCACGCTCGAGGAGCTGCGGAGCGTGTCGCAAGAAGTGCAGGCGCTCCCACGGCAATCGGTCCCGAGCGAGTGGACCACCGCGCTGGCCGCGCGGCTCGACGAAGCGGCGCAACGTAAAGACGATTCGCCCCCCTCGAGTGGTGGGGTGAGCCTGCCGGTGATTCCGTTCGGGCGGTCGCTCCGCGGGCTCTGGTGGTCGGCCGCTGCGATTGCTGCCGCGATTGCGATCATGGTCGCGATGCCCCAAGACGAGCCTCCCCAGGTCGTCATGTCGGGCGGCCTGAAGAGCCCCAAAATGGCGAATGGGGCGGAAATCGCTGCCGACTCAGCCAGCGAGCCTGCGATGGAAGATTCCGACTCCGACGTCCCCACGTTCGAATCAGCCGCTCCAGTCGAACGCATGGCCGAAGCGGCAGTCGCACCGAGCGACTCGCCAGTGCGATCGCTGCCGGCGGGCAATGGCCCCACCCTTTACCGTGGGCTCGAAACGGATGCGGTAAGGATGGCCGATCGAGCCATCAGCAACGAGCCTTACCTGGTAGTGTGGGCCGAAGTTCCGCCGCAAACGCTCAAGCAAAACCATATGAACGAAGTGCTGGGGGCCAATGGCATCCAAGTACAGCTGAAAGCCGAATCGTGGGACACCGCTGCTGAGCCGCTTCGCCAGGTGCGTCAACAGATCGAAAGGCGAAACGCTGGCACCCGCGACGATTCTCTGACGCTAGGAGGAATTGCAGGAGAAGTGGCCGACGAAGTGCCTACTTCTCGGTTCCCCACGCCGGAGGAATCGAACCGTTCGACTCGAGAGGAAAGCGCTCCCGCCTCGATTGCTGCCAGTAGTACTCCTTTGGATACTCGTGGTACGGACGACCAGGAGCAAGCCGATCTGAAGGTAGCCGAGCAGACTCCTACCGAACCCGAAGGCGAGACCATTCTAGTCGAAGCCACCGCGGGACAGATCATGGGGTGTTTGTCGGCCATGGAAATGGATCCCGATAACTTTGCCGAAATCACGGTCGAGTCGATCGGCAATCTGTCGATGGTCAATTCGCTTCGCTCAGGTGAGTCGTTAGGCTTCGGTGGTTTCGGAACTTCCCGGCGGATGCTGGGAGTCGAACGTGGCTCCTCTTCCGCCAACGAATCCGACTCTGGCGTGCTGGCGCAACAACCACTGGAATCCGAGGCCATGTCGCGAGCCCAACGTGTCGAGACTCCCGACAACACGCAAGTGGAGTCGCTCCCCAACCTTGTGAATAACAAACTACCCGAAGGTAACGCCCGTCGATTGAAGCAGACCAAAGGTTGGTACTTCCAGAATTCGGCTCCTGTGAATGCCGACAACGCGTATCAACTGCGTGAGCCTACGATGGCCAAGATGTCGAAAGCCGAGGTCAACCAATTCGAGCAGCGGCAAGATCTGCGGCAACAACAACTCGCCGAGTTCAACATGCGGCTCAACTCCCTCGACCCTGCTGGCAACACCAGTAACCTCATCGAACCGTTGCACGAAGCACAACCCGTGCAGGTGCTGTTCGTATTGCGCAATCGCTACCTGCCAGAGACAGCCTCCCCGGCCGCCGAGCCGCCGCCTGCTGCGGAAGCGGAATCCAGCGAGTCTCCCTGAGTTGGCTACCTGCAATGGTCAACACCTGGCAGTAAGCTTAAACTCTTCATGCAATGCGTTTCTAATTCCCCAGGCATGAGGAGATACACGATGGCTGATACCAATATCCAGATGCGCGCGAATGGCCCCTTCCTGGTAAAGGGTTCGTTTACGGTTACCGATTCCGAAGGTAACGAGTTCAACATTCCCAAGGACAAACCGGCCATTTCGCTCTGCCGTTGCGGGGCGTCGGCCAACCGTCCCTTCTGCGACGGGGCGCACAAAACCGCCAATTTCGAATCTGACGAAAAGGCAAGCTAGTCGGCATCGACACGTTATCCACGCCTGGAGCCGTTTATTCGTTTTCCAGAGAAAACGATCCTGTCGATTGTTTCGCGGCATTCGGGCGTGATGCGTGAATTCCTGCCTTGAATCAAGCATTTCGTATCTGTGCGCTGGCGTTGCTAGCGTGCTAGAATCGCCGCCCGCCAGTCGCGGATACCGCGCTGGCGGTGCTCGATTCGAAACTCTGATTGCTTGCAGGAGGCACTGAATGGCCGAGGCCGATACCACTACCGGAACTCAAGAAAATACGACAGCCGTGGTCGACGATGCGTCGCGCCCCTTCGTGGGAAAATGGCACACACTCGTTAGCACGACTAACTGGGAGAAAGGCCGCATCATCAGCGAATGGCGGGCCGCAAAACAAGAAGCCGGCGAGGAAGTCAACGAATACTCCGACGAAGCCTGGGCCAATCTGGTTGGCGAAGTCACCAGCCAGCATGTGGGTCGGCTGCGTCGCGTGCACGACAAGTACGGCGACCGCTACACCGATTACGAAGGCCTTTACTGGAGCCACTTCCACGCGGCCATCGACTGGGACGACGCCGAAATCTGGCTCGAAGGTGCGTTGCAGAAGAGTTGGTCGATCTCGCAGATGCGCAAAGCCCGCGACAAAGCTCACGGCAAGTCCGACGAAGATGCCGGCGTCAGCTCGTCGACCATCTCGAAGGCCGAACTCGAACCCACGTCCGGCGGTGAACTGGCCGCGGTGATGGATCCCGAGGACGAAGATGGTCACGAGGATCACGATGGCGAAGTCGCCACCGCGGAGCGCACGACCGATTCCGAGTCGGCTGGCCCAAGCGAAGAGATGCCGGCCGCAGAGCGCTCGACCTCGATGCCGAAAAGCCGCCCGTTCGAGTCGCTCGGCGACTTGCCAGACGACCTGGCCGACGCGTTCGAAGCAATGAAACTGGCCATTCTGTCGCACAAGATGACCGAATGGGAAGACGTCTCCTGCGACGACGTGCTCGCTTCGCTCGACGCCCTCAAAGCCCTGGCCGTCGCTCCTTCGGAGTGATCGCCGATCAAAATGCTTGATTGACCGAGTTCTATACTGAATAATTGAAGCATGGAATACTCAGGTCACGTACAAAATGGTGTTATCATCTTGGACCAGGGTGCCGTTCTTCCTGAAGGCACCCTGGTTATTGTTGCTTGCTCTCACGATTCAACAACATCAGTGAGTTCGAATCCAGTTTCGTTCCCACTCGTACACTCAGAGCACCCCGGCTCGGTCGATCTCACTTCCGAAAAGATCGCCGAACTACTAGGGGAAGAAGATGCTTCTCCCTGACATCAACGTTTGGATCGCTCTGGCGTTTGATTCTCATCTGCACCACGCAGCAGCTTTAAAGTGGTTTCAGACTTCTAACGACCTACCACTTTATTTTTGCCGTTTGACCCAACAGGGTTTTCTAAGAATCGCTACCAACCCGAAGGCAGTTGGTGCCGATGCAGTTACCTTGAACAATGCTTGGTCGCTGTACGACCAGATGCTTGGAGACGACCGCATCGTCTACAAAGATGAACCGAAAGGCATTGAGCCGGTCTGGCGGCGACTTACGGTCGACTACAAGTTCTCGAATAAGGTATGGAGTGATGCCTACCTGGCCGCATTTGCAATCCAAGGTAGCCTGAGACTAGTTTCCTTCGACAAAGGCTTCGCAAAGTTCCCAGATCTGCAATCGCAGATTCTTTCCTGAATAGTTGCATCCTTGCGCCGCTACTCTCCCGCCACGCTAAGCATTAAGTACGCCGCCAGCGCTACTCCGGCGGTGGCCACCAAGGCTGAGACCCACAGACTCAGCGCTGGCCACCGGCGGGTGGGCGGGAACGAGCCCTGAAACTCACGGACGAACTGCCGGTGCTGCCAGGCTGCCAGTGCGATCATCACCGCTCCGAGCAGGATGAACGCGATGCCGATGATCGACGACGCCATTTGATGGCCACCCATGACCTGCCCTCGCACCATCGCGAGAAACATGCCGAAGCGGGCGACCAGGAATCCCAAGCCAATCACGGCAATGCCGCTCCGCAACCAGGCCAGTAGCGTTCGTTCGGCCGCCAGGTAGACGCGTGGATCTGAGGACTCGTTACTCATGAGATTCCTGCCACTGTTGTTGGGTGAGTCGGTACACAACATGGGTGCGTAGCGGATGCCCTTCCGGCACGAGCGGGTGTTCAAACGTGTCGCGGTCGAGCTGCATGCCGAGTCGCTGCATCACCCGCTGCGAGGGAAGATTGATGGTCGCGGTGTACGATACGATTTCGTCGAGCCCCAGGGTTTCGAAGCCCACGCGTAGCGCTGCCTGGGCAGCTTCGGTAGCATATCCGAATCCCCAGTATTCCTGCAGCATCCGCCAGCCGATTTCGACACAAGGACCAATGGGAAGCGCGTAATCGGGTCGATTCAGCCCCACAAACCCCATGAACGCTCCGGTGTCGCGAAGCTCGACCGCCCAAAATCCCCAGCCCTGCTCTGCGATGCGGTGCTGTAGTTTTATGGCTAGCGCGTCGCTTTCGCTGCGAGTGAGTGTCTTGGGAAAATATCGCATGACTGTCGCATCGCCATTCAGCTGGGCGAACGGGGCGAGGTCCTCCTCGCGCCATTGGCGGAGCAGCAGTCGATTGGTTTCTGGTTCGATGAGTGCAGGCATCCAGCTATCGGTTGCTTTGCGAAGCAACCCGACCTCCTATCGAGCGTTCATCACCCCTGGTTACGCACTTGCTTGCGTTGCTCAGTGAGCTGCCGAATGTGCTCCAGGCTGTCGCGAGGAGTCGCTTCGATGAGTCGCCGAGTGTAGGCTTCTTTCGGCAGCGCGTAGATATTATCGCTGGGACCAAACTCAACGATCTTGCCCTGGTTCATCACGGCCATCATGTCGGCCATGAACTTCACCACCGACAAGTCGTGGCTAATAAAGATGTAGGTCAGCCCGCGATCTTCCTGCAGCTTCTTCAGCAGATTCAGCACCTGCGCCTGCACCGACACGTCGAGAGCCGAAACCGACTCGTCGCAGATGATGAAGTCGGGCTCGACGGCCAAGGCCCTGGCGATCGAAATCCGCTGACGCTGCCCACCGCTGAATTCGTGCGGGTAGCGACGCAGGTGCTCGGGCTTTAGGTCGACCTCTTCCATCAAGGCAGCGGCCTTCTCTCGCCGCTCGGCCCGCGATGCGGCCAGTCCATGAATCACCATCGGCTCGGTGAGCGTCGCTTCGATGGTCATGCGTGGGTTCAGCGAACCATAGGGATCCTGGAAGATGATCTGCATGTTGCGCCGCATCGCACGCATTTCGCGCGAGCCCATGGCAAACACGTTCTTGCCGTTGTAGTTCACGCTTCCGCCGGTGTAGTCGACCAATCGCAAGATCGCCCGCCCGGTGGTGGTCTTGCCGCAACCGCTCTCGCCGACCAGACCGAGAGTTTGGCCGCGATAGACGTTGAAGCTCACTCCGTCGACCGCCTTTACGTTCCCCACGACTCGCGAGAACACGCCCCGGCGGATGGGGAAGTAAACCTGCAGGTCTTTCACCTCCAACAGCGGCTGGGCATCGTCGGGCACCATGGTGGAGTCGGGCGAGTGGTGCCCTTCCTCCCAGGGATGGCCCATCGCCTGCAACTCGGCCCGCGGGTGGAGCAAACGCCCCCGCCCGTGAGTCATCAACTGATTCAGCCGCTTCTCGTCGAGCGTCTTCTCGATGATCTTTACCTCGGGACCTTCCGGCGTTTCGATGGTTTCGGTCGCCATGAAGTCACTCACGGTCGGCAGCAAACGATACTTGGTATCGAGCCGCGGCCGACACGCCAGCAAGCCCTTGGTGTAAGGATGCTGCGGATTCTCAAAAATCTGCAGCACGGTGCCATACTCCACCATCTTGCCGCGATACATCACCAATACGTCGTCGGCGATTTCGGCGATCACGCCGAGGTCGTGCGTGATGAACAGGATGCTCATGCCGCGGGTGTCGCGGAGTCGGCGGAGGATGTCGAGAATCTGTGCTTGGATGGTCACGTCGAGCGCGGTGGTCGGCTCGTCGGCAATCAACAACTGAGGATTGCACGACAGCGCCATGGCAATCATCACCCGCTGCTTCTGCCCACCCGACATCTGATGCGGATAGCTATCGACTCGCACCTCGGGCTCGGGGATGCCGACCTCGCTGAAGAGCTCGATCGTCTTCTTGCGGGCTTCTTCCTTCGATACTTTTTGATGCAGCACGATGGCTTCGGCCACCTGATCGCCGACCGTAAACACGGGATTGAGGGAGGTCATCGGCTCCTGGAAGATCATGCTGATGTCCTGCCCACGGATTTCGCGCATCTCGGGCTCAGGAAGCTTCACGAGGTCTTTGCCAAGAAACGAGATGCTGCCCGACTCGATATCGGCCGTCGAAGCGAGTAGCTGCATGATGGAGAGCGAAGTGACGCTCTTGCCCGAACCGCTCTCGCCGACGATGCCAAGCGTATGGCCCCGCTCGACGCGAAACGAAACGTCGTCCACCGCCCGCACCACGCCTTCTTCGGTGTGGAAGTAGGTGCGAAGGTTCTGAATATCAATAACCGCGGCGGTGGAAGTCATAGTGGGAACCACAGCAATCGCTGTGAAAGCTTGAAGGAACGCTTGCCTGATTTACAAAACCAACTCTGCCTGCAACTCCTCGAAATGCGAGGGGTGAGGTCTTAGTCATCATTACGCAGCCGCGGGTCGGTTGCTTCCTGCAGCCCTTCGCCGATCAGGTTGTAAGCCAGCACGGTGAAGAAGATGGCCAAGCCAGGGAACAGGATGAGCCACCAGGTTTGTTCGATGGTGCTCTTTCCTTCGCGAAGGATATTTCCCCAGCTAGGGTTCGGCGGCGGGGTACCACAGCCGAGCAGCGACAGCCCGCTCTCGAGCAAAATGGCCGAAGCAATGCCGAACGTAATCGGCACCAATACCGGAGCGAGGCTATTGCGTAAAATGTGCTTAAAGATCACTCGCATCTGCCCTGCCCCCAGGCTCTTGGCCGCGGTGACGTAGTCGGATTGCTTGAGTCGCAGAAACTCGGCTCGCGCCAGGCGGGCAATGCCGGTCCAGCGGGTGAAACCGATCACCGCCATGATGTGCCAAATGGTCGCCTTCTCGACAATGGCCAGCATCGCCAAAATGAGCACGAGCGCGGGGATGCAGAGTACTACCTCGATGAGTCGGCTGATGATGATGTCGACCCAGCCACCGAAATAACCGGCCAAGGCACCGAGTGTGATGCCGACCGTCGCGGCGATGCCCATCGACACGAAGCCCACTAGCAACGCGATTCTCGTGCCGTGCACCATCATGGCAAACACGTCGAATCCTTGCTGGTTGGTCCCGAACCAGTTGTAGCGACTCGGCACACCATCGGCTCCGGTTGGATTCTCCGGCTGGCCGGGCCATTCGTCTTCGGTGATCCGGCGGAACGGATCCTGGTACACCAGCGGCCAGATGGCCCAACTTTCAGGATCCTTCTCTTTCAAGTTCTTGGGGTACCGCTTACGGAAGCGGTCTTTCTGAAACACGGGGTTTTCCCACTTTGGATTGAAGTAACCGAGCGCGGGAAAGTAGAGGTTACCTTTGTACTTGCAGACCACCGGCTTGGTGCCCGCGATGGCTGGTGCGAACAAGGCAACCAGGGCCATCAGCAATACGTAGGTCAACGCCAGCATGGCGGCCTTGCGGCGACGGAATCGCTGCCAGGTCTCGCGCCAGAACCCTGGAGATTTCGGAGCTTTTGTCACCTGCTCGGTGACTGGTGGTTCATCTGCCATGGAACGTGGGCTAATTGTAAGTGACGCGTGGATCGACAACCGAGTACAAAACATCGGCCAGCAATTGGCCAACCAGAGTGAGTACACTAAACATGAGCGTGAGGCCCATGATGGTCGGGTAGTCTCTCTCACTTAGCGACTCGAAGAACAGTCGGCCCATGCCGGGCCAGTCGAAAATCATTTCCAGAATAATGGCTCCCCCCAGCAAGCTGGGAAGCGTCAAGCCTACCAGAGTTACCAGCGGGATCATCGTGTTGCGGAAGGCATGCTTCACCAGCACCGCCCACTCGCTCAAGCCTTTTGCTTTCGCAGTACGGATGTAATCCTGGCGAATCACTTCCTGCATGTTCGACTTGATGAACCGCGAATAGTAAGCCAGCGAACCGTAGGTAAAGCAAACGATTGGCAACAGTGAGTGCAGGAAGATGTCCCACACTTTGCCAAACGTTGTCATTTCGGCGTAGTCCATTGAGACAATCCCGCGCAGTGGCAAGATCTCCAGCTTCACCGCAAACAGAATTTGCAAGTAGAGTGCGGCCACGAACGAAGGTAGCGAGTACAGCATGTAAAGCAACAAACTCACGCTACGTTCCGCCGTGGTATTGCTTCTGGCCGTGGACCACAGCCCTAAAGGAATCGAAAGCAAATAGCTCAAAATCAAAGACGATACAGTCAGCACCAGCGTGGCTCCCACCCGCTGACGAATCAACCGAACTACCGGTTCCTTGCGTGAGAGACTATTGCCCAGATCGAGCCACATTGCCTTGCCTGCCCACTCCATGTAACCAAGCGGCCAAGGCTTATCGAGTCCGTAGGCTCTCTCTAAGCGTTTCATATCGGCTTCGCTGAGCTGCATGCTCGGATCGGCCGCCGCCTGAACCACCGTGAGTGGTGTGCCGGGCATATTGCGAATTAGCGCGTAAACCAAAAAGGTGATTAACACCAAGGTAACTGCACCAATGAGCAAACGACGAATGAGATAATTAATCATAGTTGTCGGAGAGGTGGATCGCTGTGTTGCTCGCGGTTAATTCATTTTCCAAATGCCGTGGATACCTGGGCTGACGCCGAAGGGATCGCGGGGGCTGAAGTTAAAACCTCGAATCTCTTTATTCAGACCATACAACGTGGGACGGTAGAACAACCACAAGTAAGGCTGATCATCCCAGAGAATCTCGTGGATCTCCGAGTAGTACTCGGCTCGTTTTTCGCGGTCGAACTCCAACTCGCCTTGTTCGAACAGTTTATCCACACGCGTGTTGGAATACTCTCCATAGTTACGTCCCCCACCTGTTCCAAAGACATTCTCCAGTGTCGATGGATCGGCACCCGATCCCCATCCCGCAATCATCGCGTCGAACTGATGCTTGAGCGATTTATCCTGCAATACGGTGAACTCCATTGGTTTCACATCAACCTGGATTCCAATCTGGTCGAGATTCGACTTCATCTGGGTGCAGATCTTGATTGAATTTGGTGTCGTGGAACTGAGCAAGGTAAATCGGAATGGAATGAGTCGCCCGTTAACTTCCTTATCGCGAATGCCATCGCCATCGCTATCGTCCCAACCTGCTTCGTCGAGCAGGTCTTCCGCGGCGTCGAGATTTCGCTCGTAGGCCTTTGGCTTGTCAGACGCCATCCATCCGGTCGGATGAAATGCCCCCAAACCTGCCGGTGCCAAGTTGTAGTGAATGCTTGAAAGCATTTCTTGATGATCGAAAGCGAAAGCCATGGCCTTGCGCACGTTCTTGTCTTCGAAGTAGGGCCGCTTGACATTCCACACAATATGGAACTCGGTCCACTCCATACCACGCACTTTGGTGTTCTTCTCGTAGAAGTCCGCGTTATCTGTTTGTGTGAGCCATTGCTCGGCATTCAGGCGACAATCGTCAATGTCGCCCGTTTTAAGTGTCAGCAGAGCCGTATTGGGATCGGTGATCACTTCGCAGCGTATCTCTTTGAAATACGGCTTTTCACGAATCTGCTTGCCATCTTTTTGCCAGTAGTCATCTCGACGGGTAAGAATAATGTTCTGACCTCGTGCACGCGACTTGTACTCATAAGGGCCACAAGTGAGCGGCTTATTGATAAACTGTTGATGGTACTTGCTATTCTCCATCGTATAGTCATCAGCAAGGCTATCCTTGTAGATGTGCTCAGGCACAACTGGATAGGAGATGTTACCGCTGTTCGATGCCAGTGGCTTCTTGTGAAAGAACACCAACGTGTGGTCATCGTAGGCTTCGACCCACTTGAGTTTCTGGGTACTCGATCGTACTGCCGGAATCGTCACCTTGGGATTCATGATCGTTTGGAACGAGAAGACAAAGTCGTGGGCCGTAACCGGCTCGCCATCCGACCAATAGAGATCGTCTCGCAGCACAAACTTATCCATCATTTGGTCTTCGCTGGTTTGCCAAGACTTGATGGTTGACTTCAAACCAAACCAATTGAAATCGGCATCGAAACCAATGAGTGCGACTCCCGTCAGATCCAAGAGTTCCATCTCGACCGAAGCGCTGATCATCAACGGATTCAGGCTTTTGAGATCGCCGTTTAAGAAATGCACCCACGTCGCATCAGCATCGACTTGCTCGTCGCTCTCGGGCAATTGTCGCATAACGCTGTATATTTTGTCGTTGGCCTCTGGCGAGTCGTTTTTGAGCGACATCGCTTCTTCTGCTGGCACCAAGGGAGGACTGTCCTTTAGCCGTTCGACGAGCGGATCACGAACTTCCTTGAGTGGTCGGTCGACCCAGTTGGCCGAAGCGTCGATCTCATCCAGCGAGGGAGGATCGTATTTCACCAGTTCCTCGAACACTTCGTTGTTCTCGGTCTCGTTGCCCGAGTCGCTGTCGGCCGACTCCTTCGCGGCTGGCGCGTTGGACGTGGGGCGCTCGAAGCAGCCGACCACCGGAATGAGCAACGCTAGCACGAGCAGACTGAGCGAGCTGGCTCGCCCGACGTACGACCACATCCACGAATTCATCGTTTAATCCATATCTGTTCCAGAGAGAGACCCGACTGGCCGTCGGGGAGCCGATTCCGCCAAGATTCATCGACTACAGAAAATTCCAGCGAGAATGGAAGGGTCCCGCTCTGGCCGATTATAACCAACACCCTGTTTCATGCGAACAGCCATCGCACCGGGCGGGTGGGCGAAATGCCAGATCGGCAACCTCGACTCGAAAATCGTCGGATTTACGCAATCACCCCAGGGCACCTACTCCAGCATATAGCTGAAATCGCTGATGTAAATCTCGTGGATCAGCAGCTCCGGAAACGCCCGCCGCAGCCGTAGGTAGATGCGGCGGCGAAACGCATGCAGCGTGGGATCGTCGAATAGATTCGGGTCCATCAGCCGGGCGGAGGTGATTATCTGGTTGCGAACCCGGTGTTGTCTGACGTCCCAGATCTTCTCAAATAGCTCGTTATACTCGTCTTCGACCTCAGCATACACGGTAAACGACAACGTGACCTTCTCCCGCTCTACCGGTCGGTAGTTCTTTATATGGAAGTCTCCAAGCTTGTAAGCATGGGGAGGAGGCACCTCGGGCTCGGCCTCTTTGTCCTCCTTGTCCCCCTTCTTCGCCTTTGCTTTGGCGTCGGCAGCGCCGGCCAGCGGGGCGCAGCTGGCACTGAGCAGCAGCACCGCTAGCAGCAACAAACCGCAACGTGGTGCGAATACCGAGGGAGTGGAGGAAGCTTGGTAGGTCACAGTCGTTTCACCTGAGGATCAGCAATGTGAATGCGTTCGATATGCGAATCACCAATGAAGGGTTTTAGCTCGTCGGCCAGACGAGCCTTGAGGGTGGTCAACGTGGGGTCGAGCAGATCTTCCATCGCGGTGTTGCGACAGACCTCGATCACCTTGTTCCGAAACCGCCCCTGCAGCCGTTCGAAGTTGCTGGTGAGGGTTCGCTCGTACTCGGGCAAGACAGCCGCGTAGAGCTCGAACTCGATCTGCACCTGCGTCGCCGCGGTCGGGCCGGCTCCGTCGCCCGGGTAGACCGGGATGGGAACCACATACTCACCGAGGTCGACCGTCGAGAGGTCCTCGACGGTGGGTAGCCGCTCGAAACGCTCGAAAGGCGACTTGCCCGACGAGCCACAGCCAGTCAGCACCGCGCAGCCGAGCGCGATTGCCGCGCAGCGGGCCACCTGCACCATCGGTTTGGCGGGGAATCGTCTCATATTCAAGCATAGCTCGCCGTAGCGCACCGGCGGCAAGCTAAACTTGCTTGAGCGGAGTACACTGCGTGTGCGATGGTCGCACGCGTTGTATCGATTATGCTGCCGCTCGGCTGATTCCCTCTGGTGCCATGCGTTATCCCCGTGCGATCCTCTGCCTAGCTCTAACCACCCTCGTACTGGGTGGAGCAGCTGGCTGCTACGACAGCAAGAGCCTGATCGACGAGGTGCGCAATAAGGCCATTCGCACCCGGCTCGACGAACTCGACCTCGGCTATTTTCGCACCACGCTCCCGCGGAGTGCGGTTGACGACTCGCCGATGGAAGTGGAAGTCGAGATGTACGGTACCGTCGTACGGCACAAAATTCCGGCGTTGGAAGAAGAGCTCAAAGAACAAGAGTATCGCTTGCGGCAGGAAGTCGTGATCGCCCTCCGGCAGACGAACGCCAACGAGATTGCCGACCCCAACCTGGTCACGTTCCGCGAACGACTTCTGACCGTCTACAACACGGTGCTCGAGAACGCTCCGATCGAGTCGCTTGGCTTCCGCCAGGTGCGATTTATCCCTCTATAAGTGCTCCGCCCCAGTCTGTTTAGCGGGATAGCAGCTTGTGCGAAGCACGCTGCGATGTTGCGGTGATCTGCTTGGGCGCTCCTAACTGCTCCGCAAATTTCTGCAGTCCTGCGGGTACGAACGCGGCGGCCGGCACCTGGATCGACGTCGTGTGCCAGAGTCCTCGCTGCTCGGCGTCGGGCACGATGGTCACCTGGGCGCCTGCCAGGCCGGCGCTGGTGAGCCGGCGGTCGACGTAGCTGGCGAGTTCCGGGCGGCTGACCTGCGGCAACTCCGAAAACGCACTCGCCTGCTTGAGCATCGCCTGCAGGCGGTACTCTGCTCGCACGATGAGCACCACGTGCAACAGCAGCACGAGCCAGGCTCCGATGGCCAGCAGCGCGACGGCTGCCTGCAGCACCCACAGCATGCCGCGGGTCGGCAGGTCGCGGTCGGCGGCAACAGGAGGATCGGCTTGGGGAGGAGCGTATGGCGAGAGCATGGCTCCAGCCTAATCACGCATCGCTCCCCTGGCAACGAAATCGCCGTGTGAGCCAATCATTCCTGAATAGGACGACCTATTCGTCCCACTCAATCGTTACATTCGGCAGTGCCTTCTTCAGCTCGGCAACGCCCTCTTCGGTAATGAGCGTCAGACGTGCCGACACCCGATTGAGGGTCTTGATCTTGCCAAGCGCGGCGAGACCTTCGTCGCCGACGTCGCACGCCTCGATCGACAGTGTGGTCAGCGCGGGAAGCGAAGCCAGCTTGGCCATGCCTTCGTCGTCGACCATCGTGTTATCGAGGTTCAAGTACAGCAGATTCAGGTCCTTGATGGCGTCGAGCCCGTCGTTCGACACGGGGGTGTTCCAGAGATTCAGGTAGACCAACTTTTCCTTGTCGGTCAGGTACTCGAGTCCCGCGTCGTCGACCCCTGTTTCGCTCACGTCTACCTTACGCAGCAACTTGCAGTCCTGCAGGGCGTCGAAGCCAGAACCGTCGATGTAAGTGCCCCGCAGGTTCAGGTGGCGAATCTTGGTCATGCCGGCCAGGTACTTCAAGCTGCTGTCGGTAATGGCCGCTCGCATGAGGTCGAGGTCGTCCATGTTGGTCATACCAGCGATGTACTGCAGCCCTTCGTCGGTGATCGACGAATCCTGCAGCATCAGGCCTTTGAGCTTGGTGAGCTTGCTGATGGCCTTCAGGCCTTCGTCGTCGACCGAGTTGCTGCGGATTTTAATGGCCGCGAGCGAGGGGATTTCGGCCAGGCTCTTCATGCCTTCGTTGGTGATGGTGCACCCGCGGAGGTCGAGCAAGCGGAGCTTGGGGGCCCCTACCAGGTTTTTGACACCCTCGTCGTTGATGCGGTTGAACAGCAGGTGCAAGTAGGTGAGGTTCGGCATCTCGGCCAGATCGACCAACGCGTCGTTGGTCATCTGGGTGGTCCGCTCGAGATTGAGCGACTTGAGCTTGGGCAGTTCCTTCAGGCGAGCGATGCCTTCGTCGGTAATCTGCGTGTTGCGAAGCGACAAATCCTGGAGATTCGGGAATTTCAGGATCGTGTCGAGCGCGTCGTCGGTGATTTCGGCTCCCCACAATTTGAGGGTCGTCAGCTTGGTGGCGTCGAGCAGCGGCTCGAGATCGTCATCGCTCACCGGGCGTTCGTCGAGGTCGATGCCCACCAAATCGCCTTCGGCGTTCGTGGTAAGCTTTCCGAGTAGCTTCAGGGCGTGCTCGGACGCGGAGTCGGCCATCACAGTCGCCGAGAGCGACATCATTACGAGAACCGACCAAATAACTGCAATAAATCGAAGCGGCGTAACCATAGGTCTCCATCCACCATCAAAGGGAATGCGGTAAAAGAAAGTGGATTGACTCGAGAATCGAGTCATTAGGGCAGGACTACTATTTATACCTTGTGACCGTGTGCAATGCGACCTGCTGACCGTACTAGCAGTGAGAAAAAGTCGATAATTCGGCACCAAGGGCTGTATTTCCCCCGATTTTGTTCCCCCAATCCTGGGGACTGCGTGTCGCCGGATTAGGGGTGCGGCGGCGAAACTTTTTTGTTCGGCAAAGGTTTTTTTGTAAATGGTCGCCACTTTGGATATGATACTCCTTGGCGATACAATACATCGTTGCCTTCCTGTCCGGTCATCACTGCCCCTAGACCGGCACTCACACTCTGTGATTTCCGTATCTATTTGAGGAGTTCCACAAACATGGCGAATAAACAAAACCGACGTGACTTCATGCAGAAGACTGCTGCCGTGGGGGCAGGCTATTGGGCCCTGGGCGGTGTTGCTCTGGCACAAAGCAAGTCCGCAAACGAGCAACTTCAAATTGGTTGTGTAGGCGTTGGCGGTAAAGGCGATTCGGATACCAAGAACGCCAAGAAGTTCGGCAAGATTGCCGCGCTTTGCGATATCGACGACCAAACCCTCACGGGCATGGAATCGTTGATGAAGACCGGTAACACGTTCAACGATTACCGCGAGTTCTTCGACAAGATGGGCGACAAGCTGGATGTCGTCACGGTCAGCACTCCCGACCACATGCACGCCATCATCGCGGCTACCGCCATGAAGCTCGGCAAGCATGTGTACTGCCAGAAGCCAATGACTCGTACCATCTACGAAGCTCGTCGTCTCGGCGAATTGGCCAAGGAGAATAACGTGGTTACCCAGATGGGCAACCAGTTCACGGCCTACAACCCGATGCGTGAAGCAGCTCATCGCATCAAGGAAGGCAACCTTGGCAACGTGAAGGAAGTTCACATCTGGACCAACCGTCCTGTGTGGCCTCAAGGTGGCGAACGCCCTGCTGGCGCTCCCGTTCCGTCGCACGTGCATTGGGACCTGTGGCTCGGTGTTGCTCCCAAGCGTGAATACGCTCCCGGCGCTTACCACGACTTCAAGTGGCGCGGTTGGTGGGACTTCGGCACCGGTGCTCTCGGCGACATGGCTTGCCATACGTGCAACCTGCCGTTCATGGGCCTCAACATGCGTGACCCGGTGTCGGTCGAAGCTCAAACTTCGGGCCACAACGGCGACAGCTATCCCGAATGGTCGACCATCAAGTTCGAGTTCCCCGAACTCGACGGTCGTGCTCCGTTCACCATGTACTGGTACGACGGTGGCAAGAAGCCTGATAACGCCCTGTTTGCCGACGTGACCGTGAAGAACGGCGATGGCACCCCGGCCCCCTCGGCCTCGGGCTGCATGATCATCGGCGACAAGGCCAAGATGTACGCTGCTGGCGACTACGCCGAGCAGGGCATCGAGATCCTCGGCGCCGATCCGCTGAAGGTCGAATACCCACGTTCGCGTGGTCACGAGCGTGAGTTCTACGATGCGATCAAGGATCGCTCGAAGACTCCGATGTCGAACTTCCCGAACTACGCCGGTCCGCTGACCGAAACCATCCTGCTCGGCAACCTGGCCGTGTGGAGTGGCAACCGCGTGGAATGGGATGCCAAGACCATGACCCCGCTGAACGACGACAAGCTGAAGAAGATCGTCAAGCCCGAATACCAAAACGGCTACGAATTGATCTAACCAGCGTCTGTCGCTGCAATGTTTCGAACGAGCCCGGCTTCCACTTGGGAGCCGGGCTTTTTTTGTGTCGACCCCGCCGACTTTGGCCAGGAATTGATAGCCGACCACCCCACCAAGTCGATAGAATAGAAACATGGACTTGCAAGCTTTCTCCAATTGGACCGGAACCACCGACGAACTGTTCGATCGCCTGACACACGAACTCGCGGCCGCCGGCAGGTGGCACGAACTGTTCGAGGCCAGGCTCATGGCTGCTCGGGCGAGGTTAGGTATTCCACTGGCCTTGTTGACTAACTCCACTCGAACTGTGGAAGCCCGAGTTGGGTGAATTGATTGATGATTTTACAGGGCCTTGTTGACTAACTCCACTCGAACTGTGGAAGCCCGAGTTGGGTGAATTGATTGATGATTTTACAGCGCAAGCGGGCTTCCGTTTGTTGGTTTTCGAATACTCGGTTTTTGAGATGGCTCCCAAAGCTTTGTTTCACTCGGTACATGGTCGTTTCCGCCAAGCTTCTACGATGATAGCCCACTTCCTCTTTCCAACTCCTACGCCCCTTGCGTCGAATCTGACGAATTGCCTCGTCCCGGGGCAAAGGCTCCTCCGCAGAGTTGCCATGTTGTTTGATCTTGGCGTTGTGCTGCGGCGGAATCACCGGCTCAATGCCTTCGGATTCCAGCCCTTCATAAACCTTCCACTTGTCGTAACTACCGTCGCCGTGAAACTTTTTTACGGGCTGCTCCACCTGCTCCAGCATTTCGGGAACCGCATCGGCATCGTGGCAACTGTTCTCGGTCAAAATCTCCGCCACAATCTCGCGGGTGTCAGGATTCACCGACAAATGCAGCTTCCGCCATGTCCGCCGCTTCGACTTGCCATGCGTCCGCATCTTCCATTCGCCCTCGCCAAACACTTTCATGCCGGTGCTATCCACCACGATATCGATGTCGCCCCTCTTGTTAGCGATATCGAGCGAAACATTCAGCTTGCTGGCTCGCTTGGCGAGCGAAGAATAATTGGGAATCGCTGCCTCGACGCCCAACATCGCCACCAGCGAGCGGCCGAATCCCTCAGTCTGCCGATAGGGAAGTTTCAGCAGTTCGCGAATCGTCAGCAAGCACTCGATCGCCGTATCGCTGAAGACAAAAGGGCGACCGACTTTTGTCTGGTCGTTAGGATGTTCCCAGTTCTCCAACGCCTCGTCGCTAAACCAAATAGTGATGTTTCCACGCTCGATGAGCGACTTGTTATACTCCTTCCAGTTCGTGACTTTGTAGGTTCGTTTTTCTTTCGTAGCCATGTTCGATCTCCGTAAAAAAGGTACGTGGTTCCATTCCACGTTAGTTTTTACGGAGGTTTGTGACTAATTGTTCAACAAGGCCTATTCCACTCATCAATTCTCCAAGGCTCGACGATCTGGAAGAGCCGGTTCGTGTTCAACTTGAGGACGACTACACAGCTGCTTGCCGCGAAGTCGGCGGGTTGCTGGTCGACGCCGGGCGGCTTCGCGAAGGCTGGCAGTACCTGCGTGCAGCCGGCGACAAGGCTCCGCTGCAGCAGGTCCTAGGCCGAGCGGTGCCGAACCCTGACAACATCGAGGAGCTCATCGAGCTCGCTCTTCACGAAGGCATCGATGTCGAGCGAGGCTTCGCCTGGTTGCTTGGCCACTTCGGCACCTGCAACGCGATTACCACGCTCGAAGGCATCGCCCCGCAGCTTACGCCGGCCGAGGTTATCTCGTGCGCTACCGCGCTGGTGCGGCATGTCGATCGCGAACTCCGTAGCGGACTTCGCACGCACATTACCGATCAGGAAGGCACCGCGCCGGCTGCGAACGACACCGTGCCGCAGCTGATCGCGAACCGTCCCTGGTTGTTCCAGTCGCAAGCGTCGCACGTGGATGCTTCGCACCTGGCAGCGACCGTGCGGTTTGCGCGAGTCATCACGCATCCGCCGCTTGTGCGCCTGGCGCTCGAGCTGTGCGACTACGGGCGGCAGCTCGACCCTACGCTGCAATACGCGGGCGACTTACCGTTTGCCGAGCTGTACCCGGCCCATCGGTTCTTTTTTCAGGCCTCGCTCGGTGAAGCCACCGACGAAGCCCTGGCATTCTTCCGCCAGCAGGCCGAAAACAGCGATCCGGCCAGCGATGGCACCGCAGCCATCGAAACCTTGATGGTGCTGCTCGATCGCTGTGGAGCGGCCGACGAAGCCATGGCCGTGTACGAGCGATTGGTGCCCGAAGGCATTCGGCTATCGCCTTACGCACCACGACTGGTGGAACTGGCTGCCAAGTGTGGCGACTGGCAACGCTACGAAGCCATTCTTTGCCAGCGTGACGACCCGGTGGGCATCGCCTTGGGCGTGCTCAAACGTAGTCCTGTTAGCTAACCGAGCCTAACGACCAAAGGTCGCTCGCGTTACTCGGTAGTACTCTCTGAAGTACCCGCGGGCGACTCGCTGGATTCAGCAGCCGGACTGGCGGGCGTGTTGTCTGCTGCATCCAGATCAGCAGCTGGTTTGTTGTCAGTAGCATTCCGCTCGGCGGGGGGAGCATCGTTCGGCCGAGGCCCAGGGCCTGGCTGCTCGTCGGCAGGTCCCCTCGGTCCGAAGGGAGGACCGCCCTGGTTACCGCGAGGCCCCATTTCGCCGCGGGGGCCACCTTGCTCACCGCGTGGGCCACGTTCGCCGCCGTTGCGGGGACCGCCGCCACGTTCGTTACCGCCGGGGCCGCCACGGTCGCCATTCTGCATGGCGTCGGAATCTTCGCCACGAGGACCACCGCGGTCGTCGCCACGGGGACCACGATCGTCGCCGCCGCGGGGGCCTCCACGTCCGTTGTAACGCCCCCCTGGCCCACGTCCCCAGGGACGCTGACCAAAGCTGCGGAACACTTCGTCCATGCGGTCGCGTTGCTCTTCGTCGGCAAAGTATTCTTTGTAGTACCGGAATTGAAGCTCGGTCATCATCTGCTCTTTCGGCATCGCCAGCAGCACCGCCTTATCCTCGTCCGACAGGTCGCCGTTCGAGAAGTACTCTTCCAGCGTGGCAACATCGAGCTTGCTGGGACGATCCTGCGAGGCAATCCAGAGCCAGTAAGTGAGCAATCCGCGGCGATGCCCTTCATCGAAGCCCCGCAGTCGCGAGGCCGCTTCGTCGTCCAGAGCGCTCATCAAGCCATCTTCGATCGCCTGGCTGTAGGCTTCGAACTTGGGAAACACTCCCTTCGCAGGCTGGGCGCCTGCCGAGATCCACAACACCCCCCGCATCGCCATCTGCGGCGAGGTTTCTTTCATCCGGTTTAGCCCTTCGATCAATCGAGGGGGGAACTGTTCTTCGCGCTGATCCAGATCGGGGATGGCCGCCTGCATTTCGGCTTGCAGCCGCAGGATCTTGGGATCTTGAGCCATGCGATTCATGGCCTTGCGCAGCGCGGCCGCATTGGCCGGAGTCAGTCGACTCAGGTCTTTCTGCACCGCCTCTCGGTGCATTTGCTCGACGCGGGCCACTCGTTCGTCAGCCGGCAGCGCTCGCAAGCGGAACTGATCGCTCTCGGGAATGCGCGACAGCCAGGCGTAATAAGCCAGCATCGTTTTCTGCAGCACTTCCGCATCGGGATCGCTGGCCATCGTCTGGTGCCAGCTGGCGAGTTCGGCACGCTTATCGGAGCTAAGACTCTCGTACCGCTGATGCTGGCTGGCGAGTTCGGTCCGCCGATCCGCGGGTAGGTTTTCGACGAATGTCACGCGATCGCGGTAGCTGGCCGTGGTGAGTTGTTCGAGCGACACGACGTCGTCGTCCACTTCCGAAGCCCATTCCTTGAGCAGCCAGTCGCCGCAGTTCGCATGCAGCAGGCGCAGGAAGTCGACATCATGCGCTTCGCTGTAAGCGTCGAGCTGCATGATCACCGGCAAATTGTTGTAGAGCTGCAGATTTTGATTCGGCGCTAGCACGCCGAGCGCGGCGAAGCCAACCACCACGGCCGCGGCGATCATGCCAATCGTCTTGAGCCGGCGGTTCCGCTTGCGGACCGGCAGCATCGCGGTTTCGGCCGCGAGTTCCTTTTGGGCTTCGACGGCCGCCATCTCGATGGTGGTCTTCGTAAAGCCGTCGCCCACTTCCACCCGAGGCAATTCGTCCAGTGCATTCCAAATGCGATCGAACTGTTGCAGTTCTTCCCGCGCGAAATCGTCCTTGCTAATGCGAAGCTCTATCGACTCGCTATCCGCGGCCGACAACTCGCCATCGAGATACGCAACCAGCTCTTCGCGGAGCATCTCGTCAGATTGTTGAGGACTGGACATGGAAAATGGAGGGGGTGGAGTTGGTTAGTATTCGATAATCGGGAGTTGGGTTGAGTTGCGTGTGCCGAAAGTGGATTAAACCTTCACTTCGCCCTGTTCCAGGTAGGGCTCGAGTACTTCTCTTAAGTTGGCTCTAGCGCGACTGAGCAGCGACTTGATGGCCTGCGGGGTGAGGTCCATGATCTCGCCAATCTCGGCGTAGCTGAGTTGTTCGAATTTGGCGAGCAGCACCGCCATGCGTTGCCGCTCGTTGAGGCTCTCGATCGCCTGACGCACGACCTGCGACATCTCCGACTTGTCGAGTTGCCGGGTGGGCATCAGGCCGCTGGCTGCTAGCGCGGTGTTCTCGATGGGATTCGCCCCCGAGGCATTCGGCGAAGCCGGCGTTACGTTCACTTCTTTGCGCCGCGAGAGCGATCGCAGCGCGTTGGAAGCCACGTTGTTGGTGATGGTGAAAAGCCAGGTGCTAAACTTCGAAGCCGGCACGTACCGCTTGCGAGCACGATAAATCCGCAAGAACACATCCTGTGCCAGGTCCTCGGCCATGTCGCGTCGTCCCACCAGGTGGGTAAGTACCGCGACCACGCGATTCTGATATCGCCGCATCAGCTCTTCGAACGCATACGCATCGTCGGCCGCGACGCGCAGCATCAGCCGTACGTCGGGATCCGCCTGCGTATATCGGTCGATGGTTGCTTGGCTGACGCTCACGTGGTGTTGGTTGGTTGTTAGTTCGGTTGACCTGGAAAGTTAAACCCCGAGGGGTACGACTAGTTTCGTGGTAGCAACGCAGGTGCTTCGGGGATTCCGCCCGAAGTGGTTTTGCCCCCAAAACGGGAAAATCGATGGGTGGGGGCATTTCTTACGTCGCACCCAAGCTGCGTAAGTCGTTTGCAACGCACTATTTACATCGAGCACCATTGTCGCAAGTTGGTTGCGGTGATTACAGGGTGGGGCGAAATCCGCCCCTTCGGGCCGCTACCACGCTGGTAGCCGACCATCCTCCATTAGACCAAACTCTTCCGGCAAATCCAGCGCGATTATTGGCCACTTTCGGCGGCAAAATACGGGAATTGGCTTGCCAAAAGAGCCACCCCGTCGCCAGTTTGAGCCCATCGCCAGTACCTTGAGAGGAGCTTCGTACCGGCTACCGCAGCAAGTGAGGTCCCGGACCTTTCTCGGCAAGTTCGTCGCTCGGATTACGTAGCGGGCAGTCGTTCAGCGACAGGCACCCGCACCCGATGCACTGGTTCAGCTTGTTCCGCATCCGCGTAGCGAGTTCGATCTTTGCCTGCAGTGCTTCGTCGAGCGCGCGACTCACCCGTTGCCAGTCGCGGGTTGTGGGAACCCGATCGGTAGGGATACCGCTGAAGGCCTCGCCGATCTCGTCGAGCGTGAATCCCAGGTCCTGGGCCACTTTGATCAGGCCAAGCACGCGGAGTTCGCGACGCGAAAAAAGCCGTTGATTCCGCTTGTTTCGAGTGCTGCGGACCAGCCCTTTCGACTCATAGAAATGGATGGCCGACACGGCGATGCCGCTGCGTTGGGCTAGCTCTCCGATCGCTAGCAAAGTCTCGTCGTTGTCCTGGCTAGACATAAGCCGGCCCTTCACCTAAAGTTAACTTGAGGTTATACCTCAAGCTTGGTTGAGGTGACTAGTCCTTCCAATTCTGGTAGGCCGCAACCTAACCGTCAACAGTTCAAGGAAAAAGAGAGATGAGCGAACAAGAACAAAAGATCGCCTTGGTTACCGGAGCATCCGACGGAATCGGCAAAGAGACCGCACGCCAGCTAGCGCAGCAGGGTCTGCAGGTGCTGATTGGCTCGCGAAGCCTGGAGAAGGGTCAGAAAGTGGTCGAGGCGTTTGCCGCAGCCGGACTCTCAGTCGGCCTGGTGCAACTCGACGTGACCGACCGGGAGAGCATCGAGAAAGCAGCTCAGCAGGTCGGCGAGCAGTACGGTCGGCTCGACGTGCTGGTAAACAACGCCGGCATTGCGTTGGATCGCACCCCGCTGAGCGAGATGTCGATCGAAGACTTCACGCTCACGTTCCAAACCAATGTGATCGGCACCTTCTCGGTCACCAAGCTCTTCTTGCCGCTGATTCGCAAGTCGTCGCAAGGACGCATCGTGATCGTCTCCAGCAGGTTAGCGTCGCTGTTGAACATGTCCGACGAGAACAGTCGCTACTACTCCGTCGTGCTGCCATCCTACGCGGCATCGAAGGCGGCGCTCAACGCTTTGACCATTCACTTCGCCCGCGAACTGAAAGACTCCGGCATCAAGGTCAACGCAGTGGAACCTGGTTTGACCGCGACCCGCTACGTGACCCTCGAGGGGGCGCAACCGGTGGAAGTCGGCGCTGAATCGTCGGTGAAGTACGCCTTGATCGGCGACGACGGCCCCACCGGCGGGTTCTTCGACCGCGAAGGGGTACACGTGTGGTAACGCGTTTGCCGTGCCGCCGCGGCGCGGCCAGCACGCTCCCCCCTCTCAACACTCTCCCTATCAAGGATTAAACGATCATGCCATTTGAACTACCCGCCCTCCCCTACGCGACCGATGCGTTCGAACCAGCCATCGATCGCCTGACCATGGAGACCCATCACGGGAAGCACCATGCAGGCTATGTCGCCAAACTGAACGACGCCTTGGCGGGCACCGGCTTCGAGGATAAGCCGCTCGAAGAGATTCTCGGCAACCTCTCGGCGATCCCCGAGGCCAAGCGTACCGCGGTTCGCAACAACGGCGGCGGTCACGCCAATCACTCGTTGTTCTGGAGCGTGCTGACCCCTGAAGGAATCACCGCGCCGAGCGGCAAGCTGCACGAAGCCATCGAAACGACGTTTGGTAGCTACGAGTCGTTCAAGACCGAGTTCGCCAACGCGGCAACCAGCCGTTTCGGCAGCGGCTGGGCCTGGCTGAGTGTCGACTCCGGCAACCTCGTGGTCGAAAGCACCCCGAACCAGGACAGCCCGCTGATGGAAGGCCGCACGCCGATCCTGGGGCTCGATGTCTGGGAGCACGCCTACTACCTGAGCTACCAGAACCGCCGGCCCGACTACGTGTCGGCCTTCTTCTCACTCATCCACTGGCAAGAAGTCTCCCGGCGCTATCTCGAAGCCATCTAGCCGCCGCCGATAGAGCCCCGATACCCGCCAGCGGGAATCACTCCAGCGATGGCTCTCGAACTTTGGCCCCGTCCGAAGCAAGAGAGCCATCGTCGTGCCCGCGGCGGAACTAGGTTCGCTCTAGCCATAAGGACAAAGCTTGCGGAAATCGCACCAGGCAACCATCTTGGGTTCATAGGTGGCAATCTGGCAGTCGGGCAGTGCTAGCCGAAGCCTGGCCAGCGAAGCGGCCGAGAACCGGTCGCCCCAGAGGAGCAGGTATTTCAGGTTGCGGAGCGATTGCAGCGGCGACAAGTCGGCAACTTCGTCGTCGATCAACAGTACTTCGAGTTGCTGTAGCTCAGCGAGCGGACGCCAGTCGCTCGCGCCCGCCGAGCGGACGGCAAGCCGTACCAGACTCGGACAGTTCGCCAGCACCTGCAGTCCGTCGTCACCTATTCGCGAGTGCAACGAGAGCGATTGCAGCCGGCCGCCGATCAAGCAACGCAGCCCCTCGCCAGTGATCGATGTGTGGTCGAGGAATAGCTGCTCGAGGCTGGAGGATTGCACCAAATGCCGCAGCCCTCGATCGGTGAGTTTCGTGCCGCGCAGATCGAGACTCTTGAGCGCGGGAAACTCCGCCGCGTCGGGCATGCCGACGTCGGTCACATCCGTGTAACCAAGTCCCAAGTGCTCGAGCCAGAGATCGGAGAGCCATACCAAGCAGGTATCGGACACTTTGGTCCGAAAAAGTTCGAGATTTCGCAACTGACCGCAAGCGGCTAACTCACGCACGCCGTCGTCGGTGACCTGCGTGTAATCCAAGCGAAGATTCTGAAGCGACTTGTATTGGGACAAATGCTGACAACCAGCGTCGGAAACGACCGTGTCGATCAGTCGCAACTCTTGCAGCAGGCAATCCGCGGGAAACGCGGCAAGCGTTGCGTCGCTAACCACGGTATTCGACAAATCGAGATCGCGAAGCGAATGTACCTTGCTCGACATCAAGCGGATCATCGCATCGCTACTGATCGCGGTATGTTCGAGTCTTAGTTCCACTAACCACTTGAGCGACTCGAGGGCGTCGATGCCGTGGTCGGTGATATCGAGATAGCTGAGCGTTAACCTTTGCAGGCCAGGCATCTCGGGAAGCGAGTGTAGAAGCCCACGATCGTTCACGTGGGTTGCTTGCAAGTTCAATCGACGGAGCGAGATGCAGTCGACCAATACCGCCAGTCCCCGGTTGGTAATCCGGTTTCTCAGCACCGCGGACACTGGCATCGGTCGCTGGCCTGCAGGAGAACATGGCTGCGCGCAACCGAGATTCAGCCGCTCGAGCCTGGTAAGCTCCAGGAGCTTCGCAAGACTGCTATCGGAAACAAGCGTACCGTCGACGTTCAGCGACTCAAGGTGTTGCATCTTGCCCACGTGCACCATGCCAGCGTCGGAGATCGTGGTACCTTCCAGATTTAACTTGCTGATCCCAGGATAGAAAACCAGGCTTTGCAAGTCGTCGTTGTCGACCTTGGTGCGCGAGAGGTCAACAAGGCCCAATGAGCAGCCATCGGAAAAGTCGATGCTCCTGCCATGCTGCGACAGCATGTTACGAGCTTGATCGGGAATCTCTTTTTCATCGCTCACAACAGCACGCTCCTTACCAGGATTTGTCTGCATCGATCGCGAACAGTTCCAGCGATCCTACCACAAACGGATCGACTAGAAATACTTCCCTAAAAAACAGTGGGACTATTCCCTCATAAAAATTCATTCTCCCCAAAACCAGCCCTCCCATCTGTCCATCGAACCACCCTGCGGGGTGGCTTGTCTTCTGGCTGTCGGAGGTCACCGGGCGCGTGACGCGACTTCGGCTTACCGATAGAATGGTAAGTTCCCCCTTAGCTCCCCCGCCTGGCTTCGAGCAAATTGCCATGAGCATTCCGTATTATCAGGTCGATGCATTTACTTCCCACGTGTTTGCCGGTAACCCGGCTGGCGTTTGCGTGCTAGCCGAGTGGCTGCCCGACGAGTTGATGCTGTCGATCGCCGCCGAGAACAACCTTTCGGAAACCGCCTTCGTGGTGCCCCGCGGCGAGTACTTCGACCTGCGATGGTTCACCCCCGCCCGCGAGGTCGACCTCTGCGGGCACGCGACCCTGGCGACCGCCCACGTGGTAATGCAGCACCTTGGCTATCGCAATGAGCGACTCGACTTCGAAACCTGCGCTGGGCGGATCGCCGTGCAGGCGTCTGGCGACCTAATGACGCTCGACCTTCCCACCCGCGCTGGCGAGCGGTGCCAAGCACCGCAAACCTTGATCGATGCCCTCGGTGCCGAACCTCATACGGTGATCAAGTCGCGCGACTACATGGCGGTATTCGAATCGGAAGATGACGTGCTCAATCTGAGCCCGAACATGACGTTGCTCAAAGAGCTGGATTGCCTGGGGGTGATCGCGACCGCACCAGGACACCAGGCCGACTTCGTCTCGCGGTTCTTCGCCCCTGGTGCCGGCGTGCCGGAAGACCCCGTATGCGGCTCGGCTCACTGCACGCTGATTCCGTACTGGGCCGAACAACTCGATCGCAGCCAACTATGGGCGCTACAAGTCTCGCAACGCGGCGGCGAATTGAGCTGCGAACACCGCGGCGAGCGAGTCGCCATCGGCGGCCGCGCAGTGACCTACAGCACCGGCTTCCTGCACGTCGCGTCGGCTTAGCACTGCTGGGCGAATCGCCCTACCAACCAGCAATCCCCAGCTGCAAGCAGCCGAGTAGCAGCAAGGCCAGGCGATTTTGACTTCCCATCCCGATACCCCCCTTGAGTTCCCTACGATGAAGCCGCGCGTTACTTCCAGATCTGCCAGAACTTCTTCTTCCGTTTCACAGGAACTTGGCTGAGCATGGCCTCGGTCAGCGAGCGAGGGGGTGCCGCGTGGCCTTGTTCCACCTGGAGGATCAGTGAGTAGATGTGTTGATTCACCTGATCCTGCTCGTTGAGCGGCATCGCCGCTCGAATGGTCTTCGACGCTTTTTCCATGCGCCCTGCCAGCAAATAGGAGATCGCCAGATTGCCGAGCACCTGGGGATCGTCGGGCTTGGCGCTGGCGGCCGTTTGGGCGTAGCCGACCGCTTCGTCGAATCGTCGCGCGGTCAGGCAGAGTCCAGCTAGTTCGCGGAGGATCGCTTCCTCGTTGTTGTTGAGCTCCAGCGCCGTGCGGAACGACTTGTACGCCTGGGCGTTGTTGCCGAGCGATTGATAGCCTTTCCCCAGCATCCAGTGCAGATTCCACTTATCGCGATGCTTCTCACGGATCGACTCCAACTGCTCAACCACCTGGCTCATCTTGGTGTGCAGTTCTCCCGTGAGCGGGCGCCGGCCGGGTTGTATCATGTGCTGACCGATGAACTCGCTGGCCGACTTGAGCACCGCCTGCAAGCTTGGTGTCTGGCGGCCGATGTACAACAGCTTGCCCGACTCCTTGTCGCGATAGACTTCGATGTTGCCTTCTAAGCGGACGAACTCCAGCTTCTCTATGTCGTATTGCGTACCATACGTGAGCCCCGATCCTTTCTTGGGATCCCATCCCTCGCGGGCGGTCACGCTGTCGGGCTTGGTACCAGCCCTCCAGGCGATGATTGCCTGCTCCCACGTGGCAAGCTGCAGCCATTCGCAGTAGGGTGCGACCGACTGGTCGAACTCGCTGGCGAGCACCACATCGGGGTCCGGCCCCTGCGTGGTGTTCAGCTCCAAGGCCGCTAGTTGCTCGACGAAGTCGATGGCGTCCTGCTCGGCCATGAACGAGCACCGCCATAAGTGCTCGTCCTGCAGCACGGTGCTGTTCGGCGGCGTAATCTTGCCTTGCTCCAAAAGCGCGGCGACACGCTGCTTCAGGAGAACAACCGTGTAACCTTCGATCGGCAGTGCCATGGCTCGATGCCTGCGGGTGGGTGCGGGAGCGGGTACTCACGCATTAGAGCAGCTGCTCCGCTGCAAAACCACCACGATTCATCGATCACGCCGACTTGCGAACAAGCAGGTCGCTACTCTTCATTGGCTGCTGCGTAGCCGAGTTGCTTGCGGGCTTCTTCGGCCGAGATGCCGTACTTCTCGGCGTGCTCGGCGATGGCTGCCTGCTCGGTCTTATCGCGGACCTCTTCGATCGCCTGCTCGTAGGTGATGTTGTGCCGCTCGGCGTACTTCTGCACATAGTTTTCACGCACCCCGTAATTTCTGCCGACTCCCACGTTGGTGAACATGGGCCCGGTGCAGCCGAGCGTCGATACCATCACCAGGCTGAGTAACGCGAGTCGCATGGTTGGCTCCTTGAGAAACGTCCTTGTTTCGTGACCGTTCAAACGAACCGTCGTCAGGTGGCTTTTTGCCACAGCAGCAAGCGATCGAGTACCCGTTACAAAAGGCGATCGAACACCCCTTACAGCAGGCTATCGAGCAACAGTCGCATCTTGCGCATTTCGCCGAAGTGATCGACCCCTTCGCTCGGGGTGATGTGCACGCCGAGTGCTCGGCTGTAGCCTTGCTTGGTGAGCATGGTCGCGAGCCGACCGTAGTCGATCTCGCCCTGCCCCACGCGAACCTGCAGGCTGTCTTTCGAGGTATCACGCAAGTGCACGTGCTGCACGTACTTCAGTAGTTTGTCGTAACTGCGTCCCTGGTGCGGGCCGGCAATGTAATGGCTGGGGTCGAGCGTCAAAGCGAGACCCTTCACGTTGTCGCAAATCACCGCAGCGGTGTCGGGATCCTGGGTCATGCAGCCGATGGTGGTCTTCATCGAAACCACCGCTCCTTCAAATGCGGCGATGCCGACCAGGTTCTTGAGTCGCTCGATCTCTTCGTTGAACGGGGTGCCGAGTTCCGACGAGGGAACCACCAGCGTGACCACCTTGATGGCCTTGGCCAGCTTGCAGATCGCAGCAAACTGCTTGTAGTAGTCGTCGCCGGTCGCGTGAATGTCGACCGACAGCGCGGCAATGTGCATGCGATGAGTGTCGCCGCAAGTTTGCACCGCGCGCTCGAAATCGCCGAGCACCTCGCTCGGCTTCATCCAGCCATTTTCTTCATGCAGTGCTAGCTCGACGGCCGTAAATTCCAGATCGACCAGTTGCTGCAAGACTTCCTTGGGTCCCAGTTCGGGAAAACACTCGGTCGAAGCACAAATAAACACGATGCCAGTCCTTTGTCGCTTTTTTGTGGGGGCCTGTAGACGCTGGGTCTATTATTCCATAATTCGTTGGGGAACTGGCGTACTGTACCTCTGAATCCAGCTCAAAGGCAACACCCGTCGCCCCGGGGACGTGCTACACTTGCGGATACTACCGACTTAGAATGAATGGTTCCATCGCACCTGTGCTAGCAGTGACTTCATCCTCATCGTCCTCTGGGGATGACTGTTTGCGAGCGATCCACCCGACTCGAATACCTAGGATCCCTGCCGCCGGCGGGGACTGAATAACATGAGTGGAGAAAACCCGATGCCGTCCGATCAGCCTTCGCCTCAGATCATTATCCAGCAAAAAGAAAGCATGTTCGGCCGCTACGGCAAGTTTCTTATTGCCGGTCTTGTACTGGCAATTATGGTGATCATCGGCATGCGAACCGCCTACCAAAGCTACTTCAACGAAGCCGGGGGGCCGCAAGAACGCTATCTCCATGGCGAGCGTTTCGCGCAGAAAAAGATTGCCGTGATCAAAGTCTCTGGCACCATCAGCGAAGCCGACACGTTTGTCAAAGAGCAGATCGACCGCGTTGCCAAAGACGACCAGGTGGTCGCCGTGGTGCTGCGAATCAACTCGCCCGGCGGAACCGTCACCTATAGCGACTACCTGCACCACAAGCTGCGTCAGCTCGCGACCGGCGAAATCCGCCAAGGCGCCGGCAAAGACCAGCCGCTGCCGATCGTCGTGAGCATGGGCAGCCTGTGTGCGAGCGGCGGGTACTACATTGCCTCGGCCGTCGGCGACACGCCCGACAGCATCTTCGCCGAGCCTGCGACCATCACCGGTTCGATCGGCGTGATCATCCCCCACTACGACCTCTCGGGCTTGCTCGCGAACTGGAGCATCGAGAACGACTCGATTGCCACGCATCCGCTCAAGGAGATTCTCTCGATGACCAAAGAGATGACCGAAGAGCAACGCGAGATCCTGCAGACCTTGGTCGATGAAATGCTCGACGACTTCAAGGACAAAATTAAAGCGGGTCGTCCCGTGTTCCAGGAGCATCCGCAGGACCTCGACGAGATTGCTACCGGGCAGATCTTCTCCACCGACCAGGCGATCGAGTTGAAGCTGGTCGACAAGAAGGGTTACCTCGAAGACGCCATGGCCCGCGCGGCCGAACTCGGCGGAACCGACCTCCAGAACGTTCGCTGCGTGGATTACAAGCGTGCTCCCAGTGCGTTCGACGCGTTGACCGGCAACGCCAAGATCGAGTCGAAGGCCGATCCCATGTCGATCCAGACCCTGCAGAACATGGCAACCCCGCGGGCTTACTTCCTGTACGGCGGTTTGCCTGGCCTGGAAGCCATCGAGTAAACACCCTCGTCTACCCAATCCTCGGGCGGCCGGCGCACTCGCCCGCCGCCCATGGTTACCTGCAACTTGCGTTTGTTTTTGACCCTGCACGCTCTTCACCCTGCATAATTCGTATATTCGTGTCCGCCCGCTCGGCAGGTGCGGCTGTTTTACTCTTCGCAACTTGCCGGTTTCAGGGCATGATAGGTTCATGTTTGTCCGCTCACGCCTGTTTGTCCGTCGCTTCATCGCCACCTTCGGAATGGCGCTGGTCGTGACCGTACTCACTGCGATGCTCGCGTATCGCTGGCGCGACGAACCCGATTTGGCAGTTCGCCTGCAACGACTCGTACTCGTCGAACTCGTAGCCGCGGCGGTGTTTACCTCCTGGGTGTTACGCGGCGTCGTCGCTCCGATCCTTGCGCTCGGTCGCGCGACCCGCACCATTGCTGCTGGCGACTACGCCGAACGGGTGCCGGTGCAGTCGAGCGACGAACTCGGCGACCTTGCCCGCTCGCTCAACCAAATCGGCGGTGAGCTTGTTGCCCAACTCTCGCGTCTGCGCGATAGCGACGAACGCCAGGCGGCCGTCCTCACAGGCATGGTCGAAGGCGTGGTCGCCGTCGGCGACGACCTTCGCGTGCTGTTTGCTAACTCCGCAGCCGGCAAGCTGTTTGGCTTCCTGCCGCCGAGTGCGGTCGGTCGCCCGCTGCTCGAAGTGGTTCGCGACCACCAACTGCACGACTCCGCCCGGCAGGTGATCGAGACTCGCAAGCCGATTGAGTTCGAGCTCGAATGGCAACTCGACACCCCTCGTATCTTTGCGGTGCAACTAAACCCGCTGCCGCAGTCGTCGGACGTTGGTGCAGTGATCGTGCTGCACGACAACACCGAACTGCGCCGGCTCGAGAACATCCGTCGCGAGTTCGTTGCCAATGTGTCGCACGAGTTAAAGACTCCGCTTAGTAGCATCATGGCTTACACCGAAACCTTACAACGGGGTGCAGTAAACGATACCGAAATTCGCGATAGCTTCCTCAGCCGTATCGCCGAGCAAGGGGGCCGACTCAATAACCTGATTCAGGACATGCTCAGCCTGGCTCGCATCGAAGACCAGCAGCAGACCTTCGACATCGAAGCGGTCGACATCGCCCAGGTAGTCATGCGGTCGGTCGACGACTCGCGCCCGCAGGCCAACAGCAAGTCGATCGAGTTGGTCACGCCCGAAGACCTGTCGCCAGTCGTGGTGCAAGCCGACGAGGAAGGCGTGCGGGTCATCTGCAACAACCTGATCGACAACGCGGTGAAGTACACCCCCGCAGGCGGCCGAGTCGAAGTCCGCTGGAGCAAGCAAGGCCCCCAGGTTCTGTTCGAAGTAATCGACAACGGGCCAGGTATCCCCCGCACCGACGTCGCCCGCGTGTTCGAGCGATTCTATCGGGTCGACAAAGCCCGCTCCCGCGAACTCGGCAGCACCGGCCTGGGCCTGGCAATCGTCAAACACCTGGTGCAATCGTTCGGCGGCACCGTAGGAGTCGACAGCACCGTCGGCCACGGCAGCCGATTCTGGGTGCAACTCCCAATGGTCTAACCAAGCGACACCTGCAAGTGCCAGCGAGCGATAGTTTCCCACCGCTCGGCAAATAGATTCCCACGACACAGCAATAGATTCCCAATTTACCCACCGATGGGAAAATTGAATCTCCGCCCACTCTACAAAACCAGTGGTTTTCGGCTGCGAATAGATTCCCATTTCCCAAAACGCATCGAGTGGGAATCTATTTTCGCAGTGGGAATCAATCACAAGTCGTTTGTTAGCAACAAGTTGCATCGACACCTCCGCGATAGTTGTCCAAAATAGATTCCCATGGGTGGGAAACTATTCTGGGGAGGAGACACGAATGGGGATTGCGGAATGCGGAATGCGAATATGTCATCTTGAAGGAGCTTCCGGCGACTGAAAGATCTAGCCTATCGCTTAAAGCCTAAAGCCTAGAGCTTTCACAACCGCGCAGCAGCAAACGCCCACGCAAGCAACCATTTCGCCTGCGCGTCGCTAGAAGTTTGAGACGAAAACAAGCATCACCTCTCCATCACCTCCATTCACTAAAAAGCCGACAGCCAACAACCACCTGTCCATTAGAACACCACAGGTGGCCAATTCCCAGTGAAAACTGGAAAGATCCGAAGAACCGTTTAGCCCGCAGCCGAAAGCGATGGCTAGCGATGTGGAACAAGAGCGACCGTAAACATTCTCACGCAGAGTCGCGGAGCCCGCGGAGCAACTGGGTAGCACCGACAGCCGGGCGCACTACGCGATGCCACTCCGAAAAACGCACTACGCCCAGTTGTCGGTGGGCGAAGCCCAGGAGGCTGCCCCATCCGTTATGATCTGTGTTCGTCCGTGTCTAGAATAGTTTCCCACACAGTCAAACACAGTACGACAACACTCCTGGCTACCTAAAGCTCCCCTCCGAGCGGACAGTCAGCCAAGTGAAATAGCGGTAAGAACTAGCATTCTCAAGTGCTAAACAAACTTGGTTGATCTTCCGACGGTGAAGCAAATTCTTGCGCATGTATTAAGACACGATTCGGATCAGTCAACCCTGAAATGCCTTTGTAGAGATCAAGCAATTCCGGATAGGTTAGAGTTTTCGAACCAATTTTACCTGTGGTAAATAGCCCCTCAAACTCTTCATGAGACAGTGATAGTCGTCTTACATCGTTGTATGTAAGACACTCGCCACCCTTCACTCCTTCAGATTTAAGTCGATCGATTTGGCAAACAGGAATGTGCTCACCACTGGAAGCCAATTTCTGGTCTTCCATTTGAAGGCGATCGGTTGGCCTGAGAAACCCCGCGCAATATGGGAACCTAAATGGATGGTCTTCGTGACCGGCCACACAAACATTCTTGTCACAGAAAAAACTCTTAAGCTTGAGTAATTGCTGTTTCATCCTCGGGTCATTAAGGTACAAAGTCCTATCTTCCCAGATTTTATATTGTATGGCCGCAATGCTGGCTTTCTGCTCCTTAGGGTGATGCTTTTCATAAATAACATCCGCACCGCTCACATGCTCAGCATTGTCAGGATGAAAAACTCGCAACCGAAGAACCTCACCATCAGACAGAAGGAAATCGCGGCAAGCATTCCCCATGCCTAACTCAGGTACATCTCTCTCGACATTATAAGCGTCGCGAAAGATAATAGCATGTTCAGTCTGTCGCTGTGGAGCGATCTCTCCTCTCGCTCTTCTTAATTCAGTAAGACGCCGTTTGAGTCGGTCGGTTTTCTGTTGATTCTTTGCCGTATTGAAAAGCGACTCCAACTCAGCTATTTCTACATCCAGGAGCTCAAGTGCTTCGACCTGCTTACCTTCTTTCAGCGTCTTTGCTTCGGCCCGTTGCCGATACTCCCGAGCAGTGTCGCTTTCACGGTTACGTCGAATCAGACTGACATCGGGCCCCAGGATCTCCGGACAGATCAATGCACCTAACTCCAACGCTTGGTCGTACGTACTTTTCCTACCATCACCTTCCGTTGCGAGTCGAATCAGCTCGCGTACTGCATTCACAGTTACCCACGGCCTTGTTGACTAACTCCACTCGAACTGTGGAAGCCCGAGTTGGGTGAATTGATTGATGATTTTACAGCGCAAGCGGGCTTCCGTTTGTTGGTTTTCGAATACTCGGTTTTTGAGATGGCTCCCAAAGCTTTGTTTCACTCGGTACATGGTCGTTTCCGCCAAGCTTCTACGATGATAGCCCACTTCCTCTTTCCAACTCCTACGCCCCTTGCGTCGAATCTGACGAATTGCCTCGTCCCGGGGCAAAGGCTCCTCCGCAGAGTTGCCATGTTGTTTGATCTTGGCGTTGTGCTGCGGCGGAATCACCGGCTCAATGCCTTCGGATTCCAGCCCTTCATAAACCTTCCACTTGTCGTAACTACCGTCGCCGTGAAACTTTTTTACGGGCTGCTCCACCTGCTCCAGCATTTCGGGAACCGCATCGGCATCGTGGCAACTGTTCTCGGTCAAAATCTCCGCCACAATCTCGCGGGTGTCAGGATTCACCGACAAATGCAGCTTCCGCCATGTCCGCCGCTTCGACTTGCCATGCGTCCGCATCTTCCATTCGCCCTCGCCAAACACTTTCATGCCGGTGCTATCCACCACGATATCGATGTCGCCCCTCTTGTTAGCGATATCGAGCGAAACATTCAGCTTGCTGGCTCGCTTGGCGAGCGAAGAATAATTGGGAATCGCTGCCTCGACGCCCAACATCGCCACCAGCGAGCGGCCGAATCCCTCAGTCTGCCGATAGGGAAGTTTCAGCAGTTCGCGAATCGTCAGCAAGCACTCGATCGCCGTATCGCTGAAGACAAAAGGGCGACCGACTTTTGTCTGGTCGTTAGGATGTTCCCAGTTCTCCAACGCCTCGTCGCTAAACCAAATAGTGATGTTTCCACGCTCGATGAGCGACTTGTTATACTCCTTCCAGTTCGTGACTTTGTAGGTTCGTTTTTCTTTCGTAGCCATGTTCGATCTCCGTAAAAAAGGTACGTGGTTCCATTCCACGTTAGTTTTTACGGAGGTTTGTGACTAATTGTTCAACAAGGCCGTTACCCACTCGGAATCTAGTACGTCGTCCCGGAAGTCATTTCCTATAGAGTTCAGGGAAGACGCGTTTGGCGTCTTTTCGATGGAAGGTCCAATTGATTTTGATTTTCTTCCGATTGCGGTCGCGTGAACAGTGGGAGAGTTCGCTTTGAACCTTGTCGAGCGAAGCCAACCGACGTCCCAGGCATTGTCGCTGTATGGCCGAGATTTCGATCTCGGCCATGTTGAGCCAACTGGCATGCTTGGGGGTAAAATGCCACACAATCCGCTCCAGCATTGGCCGAGCCGCCTCCTCGCCAAAGGTTTCGATCAACGACTTCTCGTTGTGCGTGTTGAGGTTGTCCATCACCAGATGAACCCGCTCTGCGTCGGGATAGCGCTTCAAGAGGTCGCGGACGAACCGGGCGAAGTCGGCTCGCTTGCGGTGACGCTTGGCCTGAACGAATCGCTTGCCCGCCTTCGGCTCGACCGCCACGAACACGCTGCAGGTTCCGCAGCGGCGGTACTCGTAGTCCTGCTTCGCGATCTTGCCGGGTGCCGCGGGCTCGGGCGGCCGCGCGTCGTCGACCCTCTGATAGGGCTGCTCGTCGAGGCAGACGACCGGCTCGTTCGGGTCGAGCGGCTTCTCGTACTGCTCGAGGACGTCCTCCATCCGCTCACAGAACTCGTCGTTCAGCTTGGGCACGCACCAAGTTTTTTTCGCCACGGCTTCAGGTCGTGTTCCTTGAGCCACAGCGAGACCTCCGTCACGCTGAGCGAATCGACGAAGCCTTCCTTCACCGCGTGCTCGCACAACAATTCCAGCGTCCAGCGAGCCCGTCCCTCGGGCGGCTCGCTGCACGCCAGGGCGATTACCTGTTGCTGCTGCCGCTTGGTGAACTCTGGGGGGCGGCCCGAGCGAGGCGCATCGTACACCGCCCGCTGGACGCCCTCTTCGCAGAACCGCTTTCGGACGGCTCGGACGTTGCGCGTCGTGCAGCCCACATGCTCGGCGATCTCTTCGTCGGTGCATCCCGAGTCCGATTTCAATAATATCTGGCAGCGACGCACCACTTGCGCCGCGCGGGCGCCTGAGCGTGCTAGCTGCTCCAAACCTCCACGGGCCTGGTGGTCCAGGCAAACAATGTGCTTTTTCATTCCGCAGCATATAGCAGCGGAATGGATTTCAGGAAAGACGTACTAGTCGGTCGCGTTCGTTATTAGTTGCCATTGTATCTGGCCATTAAAGATGGTTGGCAGTTAGTAGGTTTCTGGGCATTTTGAAAGCGACCTTTGTACTATCAGATATCCATGGTCGCATTGCGGAAAACGAAAAGCCTCGCAACCAGCGTTGCGATAATCCAAGCATTTCGGACAGACTGAAATGCGCTGGAGAATTGCAATTAAAAATGTCTTCAAGTCAGCTTCTCGCTCATTGCTGGAAGATGATCTCACTACACGGAGCAACTCAATTACATCGATGTCGCTGATCACAGCGATTCAGCATTACACTATCACTAAAGCTTAACCACACCGGTGCTTTTCCGGTAGTTATCACTATCGCCTGCAGACTTCCCCCCTATCCCTCCAGTACCAAGCCTTCTTCATCCGCGGCGAAAAGGTGGTGCTCGTGACTGGTCACGGTGAGCTTCACGGGTTGGTCGGTGGTTAGCGGGCGGTTGGTGGGCCAGCGGGCGATGAGCGTGGTGGTTGGCAGCGTGAAGTGCAGCAGCAGTTCGTGGCCCAGGTGTTCGACGAAGGTCGGCTTCTGCTCCACCAGCGGGGGCTCGTTGCTGGTGACTGGCACCAGATGCTCGGGGCGGATGCCGAGCACGGCGGGGCCTTGATGACTGCCGCCGACGGTCCAGGTTAGCTCGCCGGAGCGGAACACGCCAGCATCGACCTGGCCCGCGATCAGGTTCATCGGTGGGCTGCCGAGAAACGAGGCGACGAACCGATTCGCGGGGCGGCGGTAGACTTCCATCGGCGGACCGATTTGCTGCACGACTCCGCGATCGAGCAGCACCAGGCGGTGCCCGAGGGTCATCGCTTCGACCTGGTCGTGGGTTACGTACAACATGGTCGCTGCCAGCTCGCGTTGCAGTTCGGCCAATTCGGCCCGCATGCCGGCGCGGAGTTGGGCGTCGAGGTTCGCGAGGGGCTCATCCAGTAAAAACACGGCCGGCCGGCGAACGATCGCCCGCCCTAGCGCGACCCGTTGCTGCTCGCCCCCCGAGAGTTGCTGCGGCTTGCGATCGAGCAGCTCGGCGATGCCCAGCAGGCTGGCGGCTCGCTCGACTCGGCTGGCAATCTCGGCCCGCGGGGTGCCTTGCATCTTGAGACCGAACGCCATGTTGTTGCGGGCGGTCATGTGCGGGAAGAGCGCGTAGTCTTGGAACACCATGGCGACATCCCGCTTGGCTGGCGGAAGGTCGTTCACCCGCGCGTCGCCGATGAACAGCTCGCCGGCGGTGGGGGTCTCGAGCCCGGCCAGCATCCGCAGCGCGGTGCTCTTGCCGGAACCACTCGGACCGACCAGCACTACCAACTCTCCCTCGTCGATGCTCGCGGTCAAATCGCAAACAGCCGGCGACGCTCCGCCATACGATTTGGTCACCTTGGCGAAACGAACGGAGGACATGCAGCGTGGGGGTGGTTAAACAGTGGTCGAAGCAAGAACGGGCGGGCGCGAGTTTAGTCGCCGATGGTCACCACGATTTTACCACGCAGCGTGTCTTTGCCATGCAGGGTGTTGTCTTCCTGCAGGCGATGGGCGTCGGCGGTTTGTTCGAGCGGGAAGGTCGCCCCGATTGGCACCTGCAGCTTGCCGGCCGCCAGCCATTCGTTCATGGCAATCGCGGCCGCGCGTTGTTCGTGCCGGGGAGCTTTGAACACCACGAAGCCCATCAGCCGGCACTCTTTCACGTAGAACGGTCCGACGGGGAACTCAGGATGCGCGTCGCGCCCAGCCATGACGATCATCCGCCCGCGCGGGCTAGCAGGTCGACCGTGCGGCGGAAGTCGGGCTCGCGAAGCGTTTCCCACCAGACGTCGACTCCCCACGAAGCGAACTTACGCACCTCGGCCTCGACGTCGTCGGTGCGATAGTTGAGCACCAGGTCGGCACCGTACTGGCGGCAGATTTCGGCCTTCTCGTCGGAGCCGGCCGTCGTGATCACCGTGGCCCCGAGCAGCTTGGCCATCTGCACGACCATCGAACCGACACCGCCGGAGCCACCGTTGACGAACAAGGTTTCGCCCGCCTGCAAGTTGGCTTCGCGAACCAGTCCCAAGTGGGCGGTCATGCCGACCAACGATGCGGCGGCCGCCTGCTCGTCGCTCACGTTGCCCGGCGTTTGGTACACCATGTCGGCGTCGGCCACCAGGTACTCGGCGAAGCTCCCCTGCCGGCCGAGGAGTCCTTGGTTGGTGCCCCACACCCGCAGCCCGGGCGGAAGCTCGTCGACGCCGGGCCCCATGGCTTCGATCACTCCGGCGAAGTCACTGCCGATCACAAACGGCTTGGGCAACTCGGCGGTCACCGCTCCGCTACGAATGTACGTGTCGATGGGATTCACTGCGGCGGCGGTCACACGAACCAGCACCTGCCCTTCGAGCGGCTCAGGCGTCGGCACCTCGCCTACCTGGATTACGTCGGGAGAACCGGTGTCATTGATATAAGCTGCTTTCATGATGGATCGCGCCCTGGTTGAGTTGGAAATCGCATTCTGCCATCTTCCCGCGATAAGCGATGTTTGGCAATCGCCGCCGAGGCTTTTAGGAGTATACTTAGTGGTTCGATTATTCCGCCGAGGGAGAGCTCGGTGGTTGCCCGCTAGTACGCTCCGACCACTGAACTCTATCTTTTTTCCATGCCCAATCGCACGACCACGTTCCGATTTTTACTGCTAGCAGTAATCGCCGTGGCGGCGTATCTGGCGGTCACGTTACCGCCGAAGGTCCTGGAACAGTACAACGCTGCGATGGAGCAGAGCCAGCTCGTTGGCTACGGCTACCTGGCGGTGGTGTCGCTCGGCGGGTTAGTGCTTGCGGGACTTGCCGCATGGACCATGTGGAAGCTGTGGATCAACACCCGCACCCGCCAGCAGAGCGAACGCCGGCGGTCGACCGATCCCAACAAACTATCGGCTGCAGATCGTCGCGCGGAACTTGACGACAACATCGAAGCAGGTCGCGACTATGCTGCCACCGGCGGCATCGGCGACGCAGTGCGGGCGGAGATCGAGCGGGCAGTGGCCGAGATGGAAGCCAAGCGCGAAGCCGAACGCCTGGAGATCGTCGCGTTCGGCGCCATCTCGAGCGGCAAGAGTTCGCTGCTCAACGCCCTGGCGGGGCGCGATGTGTTCCGCACCGGAGTGGTCGGCGGTACCACCACCGCGCAAAGCAACATCGAATGGCCCGGCAGCGATCGCGTGGTGCTGGTCGACACGCCTGGCCTGGCCGAAGTCGCCGGCAGCGAGCGAGGCCAGCAAGCCGCCGAAGCCGCGAAGAACGCCGACCTGGTGCTGATGGTGATCGACGGGCCGATTCGCGACTACGAACACGAACTGCTCGAGGCCCTGGCCTCGATGGGCAAACGCGTGGTCGTGTGCCTGAACAAAGCCGACTGGTACACCGACAGCGAACGGGCGGAGCTGTGTGCCCAGATTGCCGAGCAAGTGCGAGGGCTGGTTGCGGCCGACGACGTCGTAAGCGTGCGGTCGCGGTCGGTCGAGCGGCCGATCGTGCGGATGCTGGCCGATGGCACCCAACAGCCCGACACCGTGACCGAACCGCCCGACATCGTGCCGCTGGCGAACCGCTTGCTGCAGATCGTCAAAAAGGAAGGCGAAACACTACTGCTGGCCAACCTGCTGATGCAATCCCGGGGATTGGTCGACGACGCGAAAGAGCGGGTGCTGGCCGCGCTCGACGAACAGGCGTCGCGAGTGGTTGATCGGTACATGTGGGCCGCGGCCGGCGTGACCGGGGCAAACCCGGTGCCGCTTCTCGACATCGCTGGCGGTACGGCTGTCACCGCCAAAATGGTGATCGACCTGGCAGCGATCTACAAGCAGAAGATCGATTCGGAAACCATCATCGAACTGCTGGGCCAGCTCACGAAGAACCTGCTCGCCATCCTAGGTGTCAGCGCCATCACCGCCGCGCCGGCATTTACCAGCGCGGTAGCCACGGTGCTGAAAACCATTCCCGGCGTCGGCACCATCGCAGGTGGGCTGCTGCAGGGACTCGTGCAGGCGCTCGTCACCCGTTGGATCGGACGGGTGTTCATGCAATACTTCCGAAACGAAATGAAGCCCCCCGAAGGAGGCATCGCCGAACTCGCCCGCCGCCAATGGTCAGAGGTCACCAGCCCCGAACAGCTGCGAAAACTAATCACCATGGGACGGCAAAAACTCGACGACTGATACAATTGACACAACACCTGTTACTGTCATTCTGAGGGAGCTTCCGGCGACCGAAGAATCTAGTGGATCGAACAGTATGTTCTTTGAGGCACATAGTACGCAGTAACATTGCAGGGTATCGGCCCACAAAAGGGCCGACCGTAGCCTGAGATCCTTCAGTCGCTTAGGCTCCCTCAGGATGACAAGTGACTGAACAAGCTCCCCCCAACCAACATGACCAACGAACCTACCCCTTCGAAAGACGACGACCAGTTGCTTGATGCGCTGGGGGCGGTGGAGCATGCGCTGGGGCAGCTTGATGATTGCACCGACAAAGAGAAGGAAGCCTTGTCGGCCGATATTCGCTCGCTCCGCGACATGCTTGCGAAGCTGCAAGCGGGGCGGGTGGAGATTGCCGTGTTCGGCGAGATCAGCACCGGCAAGAGCGCGCTGATCAACGCCCTGGTTGGCGAGCAAGTGGCTTCGGTCAACATCCGCGGCGGCTGGACCAAAGACATCTGGGACGTTCCGTGGAATGCCGACGGCTACGTGGTGCCGGGCTTTGCGGATTCGTCGGTGGTACTGCTCGACACGCCGGGCCTGAACGAGGTGGATGGCAAACGCCGGGCCGACATGGCTCGCGACACCGCCGAGCGGGCCGACCTGGTACTGTTCGTTACCGACTCCGACCTGAACGAAACCGAGTACACCGCCCTGGCCGAACTCGCGACCGGGCACAAGCCGATCATCCTGGTGCTGAACAAGGTCGACCTCTACACGCCGAAACAGCTCGACGATCTGATGTCGCTCTTCCGTGGCCCGCGACTCAAGGGTCTGGTCGAGCCAGAGAACATCGTGCAAGTCACCGCCGATCCGCGTCCGGTGGAATACCACATCGAGTCGGCCGACGGTTCCGTGCGTCAGGAATGGCGCGAGCCCGAGCCGAATGTCGACGCACTGCGGGTACGCATTCTCGAAGTGCTGCAACACGATGGTTCGGATCTGATTGCCTTGAACGCGTCGATGTTTGCTGCCGACCGTAGCGACCGTGTCGGCGCGATGCGGGTGAAGATGCGCAACGATCGGGCGAACAGCATTATCTGGAGCTACGCGGCCGTGAAGAGCATTGCCGTGGCCGTGAATCACTTCCCCGTGCTCGACGTGGTCGGCGGCACCGCGGTCGACGCGGCGATGGTGGTGACTCTCGGCAAAGTGTACGGCATCAACATCACCACCGATAACGCCCGCGACCTAGTGACCTCCATCCTGAAAGCGGCTGGGTGGATGATGGCCGGCGAAGTGATCGTCAGTTCGGTTTCGAGTTTCTTCAAGGGACTCACCTGGGGCGCCAGCACCGCCATCAGCGCGTTGCCCCAAGGCGCGGCTGCCGGCTACGGTTCGTACATCGTCGGACAAGCCGCCCGCTACTACTTCGAACACGGCGCAAGCTGGGGCGAGAAAGGTCCCAAGCGAGTGGTCGCTCGCATTCTCGAAAACACCGACAAGCAGTCGGTGATCGAACACCTGAAGAACGAGATCAAGAACAAGCTGTCGAAGAATCGCTATTCGACCAAGGGATAGACAGTAAGTCAGCATTTCTGTCATTCTGAGGGAGCTTCCGGAATGACATCCGGCAACGGCAAACTAGCCTCCTACTCGATTCTCCATACGTCCAATTTATGCACCTGTTAAACGACATCGACGGACAACTGGCCGAGTGGGCTGCTGCGCGTAAGCTGCCGAAGTTTCGCATCAAGCAAGTTCGGCGATGGCTGTTCGAGGGTCGTGCTGGCGACTTCGAGTCGATGAGCGACCTGTCGAAGAAACTTCGCGACGACCTGGCCGACACCTTTACGTTGTGGACCTCCACGGTTGCCAAACATACCCAGGCCGACGATGGCACCGAGAAACTGCTGCTCACCCTCGCCGGCGGGGGGCAGATTGAGTGCGTGCTGCTCCGCGATAAGGTGCGTCGCACGCTTTGCATCAGCACCCAGGTTGGTTGCGGTATGGGCTGCGTGTTCTGCGCCAGCGGACTCGATGGGGTCGATCGCAACCTGACGACCGGCGAAATCCTCGAACAAATCCTGCTGCTACAACGCCTGCTCGACGACGACGAGCGACTGAGCCACATCGTGATAATGGGCATGGGCGAGCCGCTGGCCAACTTGCCAGCGCTGTTGCCGGCCTTGGAGTACGTTGCCCGCGACGATGGACTCGGCATTAGCCACCGCCGGATCACCGTGTCGACCGTGGGATTGCCGAATTCGATTCGCAAGCTAGCCGATCTCGATACACGATACCGCCTGGCGATCTCGCTGCACGCCCCGAACGACGCGCTCCGCGACGAGATCGTACCGGTGAATCGCAAGATGCCGCTCGATGATATCTTGAACGCAGCCGACTACTACTTTGAGCGTAGCGGGCGGCGGCTTACGTTTGAGTACGTGCTGCTAGCCGACCTGAACGATCGCCCGGAGCACGCCCATCAACTGGTCGACCTGCTGCAGGGACGCACCGCGCTGGTGAACGTGATCCCGTACAACCCGGTGTCGGGCTTGCCGTATCGCACTCCGTCGAGCGACGCCCAGCAAACGTTCCGGCGGATTCTGGAAGAGGGAGACCTCGCGGTGCGGTTCCGGCATCGCAAAGGGGATAAGATCAACGCCGCGTGCGGGCAGTTGCGCAGAGGAACCAACGAGTCGCTTACTCAGATCGATTAGGGCAACACTTCACGGTCCTTTTGCGCATGAAAAAGGGGCCAGGGAAAGCAGTGAATGACTTTCCCCAACCCCCAGGTGCTAGTTGACGATTATTCGCTAGCGGATCTCTGTTCAGGCCCGCTCGTCTTCTTCAATCTGGTTGTCGAGTTGCTGCTCAAGCCGGCGCAGTTGGTTTTCCATCTGCTGCATCCGCTCTTGCATCTGGCGTTGCAGTTCGTCCATTTGCGGCATCGGCTGCGCCGATCCACCTGGCTGCTGCGAGAAGAACTGGAAGTTCATCTGACCGTTGGCTTCGCTGTTGAGCATCCGCTCGACGACCGGTTGCAGATCTTCCGGTAGCTCATCAATGGCTGCTTGGTCGCCGCCATCGATTTCCCACCGCTCGCCATCGCGCTCAATCACGATATGCGGGGGACCATTGTCTTGTCGTTGAACCTGCACCGACATGCTGTTGGTACCCGGTTGTAGTCCGTTGAACCCAAACCCAGCGTTCGGCATCGCATGCGGCAGTAGCGGATGCTGCTGCGACTGCGGGCGCTCGGTCGGCGTGACAAACACGGTTTGTGGCTGGCCATGGCGAATGATATCGAGCGAAAACCGTGTGAACTGGTCGCCCGAGTGATCGTTTACCGCATTCACCAAATCTTCCATCGTACGCAGGTCGCTACCATCAGCAGCAACTAACACGTCGTGCACTTCGATGCCCGCTTCTTCGGCTGGGCTACCTTCCCACACATGCTCGACGACGAGTCCCACTTGCTCGGGAAGATCAATGTGCGCCCGCAGGTGATCGCTCGCGGGAGCAACCGCTACACCAATGTAGTAGGGAGAGGTTTGTCGAGTGATGTCGGCTGGGTTACCAGGGAACAAAAACATGCCAGGCCCATTGGCCGAGCGACGCTGCAGCACCTGAGGGCCACCGAGGATGCCGGGCAGCGGATCGTTTTGCTGTGGATCGACCGGAACCACTCGCCCTTCGTCGGCGCCATCGTCCTGCGCGACTGCCAGCGACAGGGTGACTCCTACCGCCAGCAAGCTGGCCAAGGCTACCGACAATACTCTTTGCCATGGAATGTTCATTTTCTGAGTCTCCTTTGTTTGCTCAAAAACCGACTCGTGCGTTTACGTTCAACCAGGCGTTCCGCCATTTGCAAGCATAGCTTGCTGGTAGTGCGTATAATGCAACGCTGCCGCCTCGAATCGGGGGCTCCCCCCAAGGGGGGGGTGCGTTCGATCAGAAACGGCAGTGTCTGTGTGGTGCCATCCAGCTGTATTTCAGCTCACCATAGATCTTCTACGCAGCCCACTTGGCGGTGGTTCGCAGGGAGAAAAATTTAAGCGGGCAAGGCTGCGGGGCTTTCGGCGTCGAACACCCGTTGCCGCGGTTGGCGGCTGAGATACAGCCAGAGCAGCCCGGCCGATGCTAGCAACAGCAGGCTCACGTTTTGCGAAATGCTCAGCCCGGTACCGAGGAACGAGGCCTCGTCGATGCGAATCATCTCGAGCAGGAACCGGGCGATCGGATACAGCGTGATCATCAAGGCAAACACCTCGCCATCGCGCCGGCGGGCTGGGTAGAAGCTCCACAGCAGCCAGGCCATCAGCCCTGCGTTCACCGAACTGTAGATCTGCGTGGGATGCACCGGGAGCGACCGGGCGGGAAGCGGTTTTGCCGGCAGCGTGATATCGGGCTTGTCAGCCAGATGCACGCGGAGCGGCACCGGTTCGACCATCACGTTGCGAAACGTCTGCCCGACGTCATCGAGATTGCTCACCTTGTAACCATCGAGCCCCACGAGCACGTCGTCCACGGCGATGCCAGCGTCGGCCGCCGCCGAGCCTTCGGTCACCCGACTGATCACCAGTTGCCCCTCGCGCTCGGTGACGTACATGCCAAAGAACTCGCCATGCGACAACTGCGTGCCGTACGGAGGGCTGTAAGCCATCTGCCCTTCCTGGGGAAACGTCACCGCCCACGGCAAATCGACCACGCCACCGAAGCAGCAGCCGTTCAGCAGGCAGCCGATTCGTCCGAGCGACAATCCAATCAACAAACTGGGGGCCAGCAAGTCGGCCATCGCGAGCATCGGCAGCTTGTGTCGCCAGGTGAACCACACAAAGGCCACGGTCGCGCCGAACAGCGCCCCGTAGACCACGAGCCCACCATTGGCGTACTTCAGCGCTTCGACGAGCGCAACGTTCAGCGGCAACGGGGCGTACACCCGCTCCCAGTATTCGATCACGTAGAATAACCGACCACCGGCGATGCCGAGCACGAACATCGTTAAGGTGAGCGAAAACAACAGATCGGTATTCAGTCCCGCTTGTTTCATGCGAACGTACGCCAGCAGCAGTCCTGCGGCCGACGCGGCGACGAGCATCACCCCGTAGCCACGCACGGGAAACCCGCTGGGAAACACCCGCGGCATGAACAAGATGCCGAGCGCGACGATGCCGAGCACCGGCAGCGCGCCGAACACCTCGGCCTTGCCGTTGGGCCGCCGCCAGACGATGGCCGCCCACACCGCAGTGACCACCACCAGCAATGCTAGCAACAGCCCCACGCCAAACAGGGGAATGCCGAACAGCTTGCTCGGTACGATGAATAGATTCGTGCACATGGTGAGTCACTCGGTGAAGAAAGGCAATTCGCGGGTTTTAGCCGATCACCAAGTTATCGATCAACCTTGTTTGTCCCAAATGGGCCGCAATCAGGATGACCGTCGGGCCGGTCACCTCGTCTACCAGTTCCACGGTATCCTGGCGAACGAACGCGATGTAGTCGAGCACGAACCCGCCGACCTCGTTCAGATGCTGTTCCATCGCTGCGGTAAGTTTGGCGACGCTCCGCTCGCCGGTGCTAGCAAGCTGTGCAGCCAGCTGCATGCTGTCGTGCAGCGCGGTGGCCCGCTTGCGCTCGTCGGGGCTCAGGTACGCATTGCGAGAACTCATCGCCAGTCCGTCGGTTTCTCGAACGGTTGGGCAGACCACGATGTCGATCGGCACGTTCAGATCCCGCACCATCTGACGCACCACCAACGTTTGCTGATAGTCTTTGTGGCCAAAGTACGCCCGATTGGCTGGCACCAGCTGAAACAACTTGAGCACAACGGTCGCCACGCCGGCAAAGTGCGTAGGTCGGCGTTCCCCTTCGAGCGGCCGCGACACGGCGCCGACGTCGATCGAGGTGCCATAGCCTTGCGGGTACATCTCGTCGACCGCCGGGGCGAACACGATGTCGCAACCACACGAAGCGAGCTTCGCCGCGTCGGCTTCGAGGTTGCGCGGGTAGCGTTCAAAGTCTTCCCCAGGCGCAAACTGCGTCGGGTTCACGAAAATCGTGGCCACCACCAAGTCGCATTGCTCGCGGGCGGCGTCGATCAAGCTCAGGTGCCCCGCGTGCAAGGCTCCCATGGTCGGCACCACGCCGACGCGCTTGCCAGAGAGTTGGGCCGAGTGAATGAGCTGGCGAATCTCAGCGCCGGTATGGACAATCGACGGCATCTTGGTACTGGTCATAAAAGCAAAACACGATCAAACGGTGGGCAAACGCTGCGGCGGCCGGCAATTCGGCGGGAAACACTGCTGGCATTCTATCCGCTACCCCACGATGCACGAAACGGTCGCGCTTACGCCGCTTTAAAGGGCAGAAATCAAATCGCCCCGCCCGCACTACGCGCGATCCGCCCTCACTTCACTGCGACACAACTCGGGCCAGGCCAACTCGACTGCGGCAATTGTGTCGAACAGCACCTCACTTCGCGCATCGGCCATGACCGAAAGCGTCGGGACACCTGGTCGCGTCGCCCCGCGGCGCACGACTAGCTCGATCGCCAGTCGTGGAGTCGGCAATGGCTCGCGACTTTCCCCCAGCACCAAACGCAACGCATCGCGACCATCGTTTTGGATGCGCATTGCGGAAAACTCTTTGGCAATTTGTTCCGCGTGATACTGCCGCGCGTCGCTGCTGCCGCCGTAGATCGACAAGCCGCCGTCGGCTGTGATGAGCGTCGTCAACAAGTCAGAAAGGGTAGTTTGCAACCCAGGGTGCACCCAGTCGCCGGCGATTTCAACGGCTGGCTGTAGCACGAACGGGCGAAAGCTCATCCGTGGGTGAGGCAGCACCAGCGTTTCGCTAACAAGCTGTTGTTGATCGACCAGCAGCAAATCAATGTCCAGCGTTCGCGAGGCCCACCGCACCATGCGCTCGCGGCCGAATTGCTGCTCGATGCCGTGCAGAGCCGCTAGCAGCGCGGCGGGCTCGAGTGTGGTCTCCACCACCGCAGCTGCGTTCACAAACATCGGCTGCCCAGTTGGTCCGCCGACGGCCGAAGTTGCATGCAGCTCGCTGCGTCGCACCAACGAGGTATGCGGCAAATCGTCGATCGCTGTTAGTGCGTTTTCGACGGTTGCTTGAGAGTCACCCAAGTTGGAACCGAGGGCCAACAACGAGTGAACCATGCGAGATCAATACAGGAGGGGCGAAGGTGAAAAGTGCTACGAATCGCAGCGAAAAGCCCCACAGCTAAAAGATAAAGGGGAGGGTATCCTGAGCCCACGACTAATGTCGCCAAGGTCGATCCATCAGTTGAGCTCCCCGTTACACATTAGCGCACTCCGTGCGCAGTTGAGCATAGTGGGGAAACGAAAACCGCAGTCATAACCCATCGTCAGTCCGTTCCCTTGACCGACGTCCGCCAGGAAAAGTAGTTCTCGTTACCGACAAGCCGCGATGCGAGTTTCAATCGTTGAACACGACAACTGCCGAACTCCGTCGACGTGCTGCCGCTACTGCGCGCGGTACTCAAGAATGTCGGCCAAAGGTCGTTCCAAGCCAGTGGCCATTGATTGAGAAACTACTCCGAAAGTTATGAGTAATCGAAAGGATAAACCCTATTTGATTTAATATCAACAGGTGAGTTTTATCGATTCGTGAACTAGTACAAGGTTGGTTCGTCAATTGGTTGTCACGTCCACTGGGAGCTATTGTGCGAAGTCACCAAGAATTGTCAACGTCTCTATTCGTTCTTTTTTTAAGCCCTTGTTTTCAAAACAATTTCGCGCGCTCCTGCGATATCCTAGATGTAATTATCAAGTTTGTAGACGATTGATTTCGCGATATGGCTTACCGCCATCTCCAATTGCCGACCATGGTTGCGCGATGAAAACTCACCTACAATAACCAGGCGACAAGGATTGACATTTTCCGCTCCCGGCGAACCATTGCGGACTCCATTCACTATCCATACGTTTAGTATCACTCCCCCTCGGATCACTCACTCGATGCCTGACCAATCGCGCAACTTCGCTGGACTTCACGTCGCTTCGTTTGAAAGCCGTCGCGCCGACGACATGCAGCGACTCATCGAGCGAGCTGGCGGGCAGGCCCACGTGAGTCCCTCGATGCGCGAGGTGCCGAATCCCGACCCCCGCCCGGCCATCGAGTTCGCCAATCGGCTGATGACCGGGCAGATCGATCTGTTCGTTTTGATGACCGGCGTCGGCACCCAGCATTTTGTCGATCAGGTCGAGCGGCACGTCGGCAAGCAGCGATTGCTCGACGCGATTAGCGACACCACCACGCTAGTCCGTGGTCCAAAGCCAACCGCAGTGCTCAAACAACTCGGCATCACCCCGTCACTCCGTGTTCCGGAACCCAACACCTGGCGCGAGCTCCTGAACACGCTCGACGCGAGCTTCCCCGTGGCCAACCTGACGGTCGGTCTGCAAGAGTACGGCGTCTCGAACCCAAGCTTGATCGCCGGGCTCGAAGCCCGCGGTGCGAAGGTCGACCAACTGCAGGTCTACACGTGGGACTTCCCGGAAGACTCCGCCCCGCTCGAAGCCAACATTCGCTTGCTGGCCGATGGCAAGCTCGACATCGCCATGTTCACCTCGGCCAACCAGGTGCACAACGTGCTGAAGATGGCCGACGACCTGGGACTGGCCGATGCAGTGCGGCAAGCAGCGAGGCAAACTGTGTTCGCTTCGATTGGTCCCACCTGTAGCGACGCGCTCCGCGAATTGGAACTGCCAGTCGACTTCGAAGCGTCGCCACCGAAGATGGGCATCCTGGTCAATCGCCTGGCCGAGCAATCGCACGAACTGGTCGCTCGAAAGCAACGCGTCGCGACGCTCTCCACACTCACCCCGCCTGCGGAGCAGGCCGACCAACCGTACCAGCAGAGCGCGTTCCTCAAAGCCTGCCGCGGCGAGCCAACCGATTACACGCCGGTGTGGTTGATGCGACAAGCAGGCCGCTACATGCCTGAGTACCGTGAAGTCCGCGCGAAGGTCAGCTTCCTTGAACTCTGTCGCAACCCTCAACTCTGCAGCGAAGTGATGTGTACGGCGGTCGAGTTTCTCGGCGTCGACGCGGCCATCATCTTCTCCGACCTGCTGCCGATTCTCGAACCGATGGGGCTCGACCTCGAGTTCGCTCCTGGCGATGGTCCCGTGATTCACAATCCGGTTCGCGAAGCGAGTGATGTCGATCGGGTGTTCGACCTCGAGAGCATCGACTCGCTCGACTACGTGATGGAAACGGTCAAGCAAACGCGGGCGGACCTGCCTGCCGACTTGCCGCTGATTGGCTTTGCGGGGGCTCCCTTCACGCTGGCCAGCTATGCCATCGAAGGGGGCTCGAGTCGCAATTACCTGCACACCAAAACGCTGATGTACCGCGACCGCTCGGCCTGGGACGCCCTGCTGAGCCGCCTCGCCCGCTCGGTCGCGTCGTACCTGAACGCTCAGATCGCAGCCGGCGCGCAAGCAGTGCAACTGTTCGATAGTTGGGTCGGCTGTCTTGGCCCCAGCGACTACAACACCTACGTCGCGCCGCACGTGAAGTCGCTCATCGCGAGTCTCACGCCGGGCGTGCCGGTCATTCACTTCGGCACCGGCAACCCCGAACTGCTCAAGCCGATGGCCGACGCTGGCGGGCACGTAGTAGGAGTCGACTGGCGAATCGATCTCGACGAAGCGTGGCAACGCGTTGGGCACGACCGCGCGGTGCAAGGCAACTTGGAACCGCTGGTGCTGCTGGCCGATCGCGATACGATTCGCGCCCGCACTCAACAAGTGCTCGACCAAGCGGCCGGCCGCCCGGGGCACATCTTCAACCTCGGCCACGGCGTACTGCAACAAACCCCGCCCGACAACGCGCGGGCACTGGTGGATATGGTGCACGAGTTGAGCTCTTAAGAACACGTGCCACGATGGAAAGATCAACTGCCATAAAATTTCGATATGCTATCGGAATCACCTTGGTGAGCTTCGGTATCGTGACGCTCGTGATTCTAGCGGTCGGGCTCACGACGCTTACGAATCAAGGCCTGAAACCTGAAGAGTGGATTGCCATGGCGATTTTGGCAAGCATTGGCACTCTTCTACTAACCTTTGGTATTCGGCAAGTCCGAATTGCTGAACGAAGCGAATCCAATTCAACCGAAGCAACAAATGACCATTTCAAAACACTGCAAAATCGCTTCGTAGAAGACCTAAGTAAGCATCCAACCATTCGGAGCTCAACTCATGCAAGCCTTCAGCATAGGTTCGCCAACTTCGACTTAGGCAGACTTAACTTGTGGGGATGGTTGCTTTTCCTCGCCACGCTTACCTTCCTGGGACTGGAAATCGCTGTAGTGGTTACTTTGTTTGCTGGCAACATCGACAGACGCCTCATGCATGGAATTGGTCTGGTCTTGCTAATCACGACCGTTGGTTTCTTCGCGGCAGCCAAATCTCTTCTTGCTGCAGTCGGTATTTCCATCTGGCTCGATTGAGCTTCACCTCACTCGCAGCGCACAAAAAACCGGTCGGCATCCCGCGGGACACCGACCGGTTGGTTATGTAGAACGCCGTACGGCGGTTGTGGTCTTAGTTACCCTTCTTGATCAGGTTACCGAGATTGGGAAGCTGAACCTTGGCGACGTTGCCGACCTGGATGGTGGTTCCGGGGTTGTAGTTCTGAGCACTACCATGACCATGGTTGCTGTTCTTGGGCACCTGGTGCTTCAACGTGGGAGGGGCCACTGGCATGCTCTTCGGGGTGATGGGGCCAACCGGGTTGCCGATCACGCCGCCGCCGAGGTAGGTGGTGCGATACACGACTGCTCCGGAGCGAACGTCGCGGATAGCCAAAGTTACCGAACCGCCCTGTTGCATGGCACTGTAAAGGGCCTGATTCCAAGAACCGTGGTAGGTCAGCGGGATGCCGTTGAGCGTCAGGATGGTGTCGCCCGGCTCCAAGCCGAGCTGCGATGCGCGGCCGTAGCAGTTGACGTGAGTAACGCGTTCGCCGTAGCCGGCGATGTTGTAGCTCTGGAAACCGAAGGCAGGCAACGGAACCGTATCGGGAACCGGTTGCACGAAGGGTTGCACTCGAGGCTGAGGCTGAGCCTGAGGAGGACCACCGATGAACATCTTGGCGGTTTGAGCCGAGCTAGTAGCGGCGAACGAAACGACAGCAACACAAACAAGAGCGGCGAAAGTAGTGAAACGTGACATGACTGGGTCTCCCATGCGAAAGAAGGTGGAAAGTGGTTTCCGGCGTTGGCCGGTCATGCCATACCGTTAAGGCAACCACAGTGCCAGAAGCCCCGACCGAAGCCGCGACAATCGCATTAAGTTGTTTTCAGGAAACAACTTAGGAGAAAACCAGGTTTTTCGGCACGTCGCACCATCGCGGCGCATCCATCTGCAAGCGCAGTCGTTATGATCACACGGAGAACCAGCCTGAGACTGCCAGGCCCCCTAATTCGTGCCGAACACGCAAGGCGAGCCTGATGACGCGGGTTGCTGACTATGCAGGACGATTGAAAAAGCGGTACGCGAGCAACACTTCGTACAGATCGTTGGAGATGGTGATGTGATCTTCGTCGAAATCGGACAACCAGGTCCTTCTACTCGCATACGCGTCGGCTAGCAGTGCCATGACTTCGCCTGCCGGCCGAGTCACCTTCTTCCGCTCCGAGCTTTGCAGCTCTGGTTCGGCACCTTCGGTGGGTTGTTCCGGGCCACGATACAGTCGAAGTCTGGTAGCAGGCATCGGCGTGAATCCTTCACTTCAATCGTTGGGGGTAGACGAGCGGCCGGCATCTTTCCGGCTCGGTTAACATCGGGTAGCCCATCAGCGAGCAATTAGCCCGATTGGCGGTATAGGCCGGTTTTGAGGAAAAAAACTGTTTTAACCGCTAGCAATGCTGCCGGGATTTCTTGACAGGTTCGGCCCGAGCCATTCAAAATACCCTGTGAAAACCTGTATGATGAATCTTTGATAGCATTGCATTCCCATCCCATCGTTGAGCGAGAGAACCGAACCATCGCATCCTCTTCTCGATCTACCTATTGGTCACTCGCCGACGTTTTGAATAATCCCCCCATTGTCTTTTGAATTGCATTCGTAAACTTCAGACCTTTCCTTTCTGTTCGAGCCACGAGCCACTAGCTACTAGGTTCGTCTATCACCCCTTCCTCGGGTGACACGTGTCGCTCGCCTGTCACAAGGCTTTTCATGGATTCCTCTCTCGCAGTCGATCTCACTAGGGTTGCCCGGTCCACTAAGTTGCCAGTGGAACAAGTGCGCGCCACGGTCGAGCTACTCGACGCAGGTAACACCATTCCGTTCATCACCCGCTACCGCCGCGATCAGACTGGCGGGCTTGATGAAGAACAAATCGAACACATACGCGCCGCGGTGGCCGATCTGCGAAACTTGGAGGCACGCAAGGGAACCATCCTTCGCTCGCTTGAGTCGCAGCACAAACTCACCGACGAGTTGCGGGCCAGTGTCGAGGCGGCCGAGACGCTCCGGCGCCTCGAAGACCTCTATCTGCCGTACAAGCCAAAGAAGCAGTCGCTGGCTTCCAAGGCTCGCGAGCAAGGGCTCGAACCGCTGGCCATGGAGATTCTCGACCAGGCCGAAGCGGCCCAGGATCTCGACGCCCGGGCGGCTCAGTTCGTTAGCGAAGATCGCAAAGTCGAAAACGGTGCGGCCGCGCTGATTGGTGCTGGCCACATCCTGGCCGAGCGGTACAGCGAGCAAGCGGAGTTGCGTCAACGACTGCGCAAACTGTATCGCAAGACCGGCAAGTTGGTTGCGACCAAGATTTCGGACGATCACAAGAAGAACGCCCAGTTCAAAGACTATTTCGACTATCGCGAACCACTTTCGCGGGTGCCGCCCCATCGGGTGCTGGCCATCAACCGCGGCGAGAAGGCCAAGGTGCTTCGCGTCGGCGTGGAATGCGACGCCGCCGCGCTCGAGCAGTTGGCCATCGAGCAAGCCGTGCCCGCCGAGCACGCGCATGCCGAGTACCTGCGGGGCTGCATGAAGGACGCCCTCGAGCGGCTGGTGTTGCCGAGCCTCGAACGCGAATCGCGCCGGGAGCTGACTGACAAAGCCGAGACCCACGCGATCGAAGTGTTCGCGCGCAACTTGCGGGCGCTGTTGCTGCAACCACCGGTGCCGGGGCGACGCGTACTGGCGATCGATCCTGGTTATAAGAACGGCTGCAAGCTGGCCATGATCGACGAGCATGGCAACCTGGTAACCATCGGGCTGGTGAACATCACCGGCAGCGAAGAGAAAACCGCCGAGGCCCGCACACAGTTGCTCGAGTTTATCCGCGAGCATTCGCCGTCGGTGATTGCCATCGGCAACGGCTCGGCTTGTCGCCCGACTGAGAACATGGTGAGCGAACTGCTGGCCGGCGAACTGGCCGACACCGAAATTCAGTATGTGATTGTTAACGAAGCCGGCGCCAGCGTGTACTCCACCAGTGCGATCGGCCGCGAGGAGTTCCCCGACTGCGAAGCGATCGACCGCAGCGCGATTTCCATCGGTCGCCGCCTGCAGGATCCGCTGAGCGAGCTCGTGAAAATCGATCCGGCCAGTATCGGCGTTGGTCTCTACCAACACGACGCGAAGCCGGCCCATCTGAAGGACACGCTCAACCAAACAGTCGAGTCGTGCGTGAGCTTCGTGGGTGTCGACGTGAACACCGCCAGTAGTGCGCTGCTGAAGAACGTCGCAGGTCTCAACCAGTTGGTCGCCCGACGCATCCTAGAACACCGCACCGAGAAAGGCCCGTTCCAGTCGCGTCAGCAGCTGCTTGACGTCAACGGGCTAGGCGAGGCGACGTTCGTGCAAGCCGCTGGCTTCTTGAAGATCGACGGCGGCGACAATCCGCTTGATACCACTTGGGTGCACCCCGAAAGCTACGCAGCCGCCGAGCGATTGCTGTCCGAGCTTGGCATCGAAACTTCCGAGGTTGGCCGCGAAGGTTGGGCCAAGAAGTTTGCCGCCGCGCTCGAAGGACGTGACCGCGCCGAACTGGCAGCCAAGCTGGAACTCGGCGAGCACTCCGTTGCGCAGTTGATCGAAGCCCTCGAGCGTCCCGGCCGCGACCTGCGTAGCGACTTGCCGCCGCCGGTGTTCCGCCGCGACGTGGTGAAGCTCGACGACCTGGAAGTCGGCATGAAGCTCAGCGGCACTGTGCTGAACGTGGTCGACTTCGGAGCGTTCGTCGACGTCGGCCTGTCCGACTCAGGTCTGGTTCATGTGAGCCAGATGCAGAACGACTACGTTCGCGATCCGCATCAGGTCGTATCGGTCGGCGATCAAGTCGACTGCTGGGTGACCGCGATCGACACGGAGCGCCGTCGGGTCGCGCTGACGATGATCGAACCTGGCACCGAACGTCCTAAGCCCGAGAAAGCTCCTCGGCGACGACCGAAGCGGCGACCGCAAAAGCCGAAGACCGACAGCTCCGGGGCAAAACCAGGAGAAGCCGCTCCGGCCGCTGGCAGTGGCGGTGGCGAGCAAGGCGCTTCCGCCTCGACCTCCTCGCGCCCACCCCGCAGCGGTGGTGGTCGTCGCGACGACTCGCGCGGCTCGGCTGGCGGTGGCGGCGGCGGACGCCGGGGCGATCGACGTGGCCGCCGCGGCGAGAAGCCTCAACGACCCCGCACTGGCAGCTTCGAGAAGCGAGCCAAACGCGAGGTGGTGCCGCTCACCAAGGAGATGGAAGAGGGCAAAGAAGCGATGCGAAGCTTCAGCGATTTGCTGCAATTCCACAAAAAGCAGTCGACGAAAGACAAGCAGGACGATTCGAACAGCGGCAGCTAATCTTGCCGAGATTTGCCGAAGGCCCGCTGGCTACCGATCCCCGTTCCGCACGGAACGGGGTGGGCGGAGCCCCGTCGCTGGCGTAGAATTGGCTGTTTCGCCCTTTCGCCCCCCTGCCCTATCCCCCTTGTTGCCGCTCTATGGATTTTCGCCAGCGATTGCAGATTGCCACCGAACGAGGAAAACGCGCCCGCGACGAACGCGAGCAGCGCGAAGCGGCCGCGGCGATGAGCGAGGAGGAACTCCGCCGGTTGCACTCGAACTATCGGTTGGAACTGACCGATCACATCGAGCACTGCCTTGCGCAACTGTCGGATAACTTTCCCGGCTTTCGCTACGAGACCGTGATGGAAGAACGCGGCTGGGGCGGCGCCGTGACTCGCGACGACCTGGTGCTCGACCGCGGCAAACGCAACAACGCTTACAGCCGAGTGCAACTACTGGTCGGCACCTTCAACACGTACCACGTGCTCGAGCTGACCGCCAAAGGGGCGGTGCGGAACAAAGAGAACTTCAATCGCCAGTTCTTCCGCAAACTCGACGACACCGACCTCGATGAGTTCAAGCAAATCATCGAACGCTGGGTACTCGACTACGCCGAACTCTTCGCCGCCGCTTAGCACGAAGCTAAGCTTCTTCTTCCATTGCTGTTAGCGGAACACTCACGAAACTCCTTCCGCTTCACTCACACTCGCTTTCGTCACGCGTTTACTGGTCAGGCTTTCGAGGCTTAGGCTGGCGATCACCCTCAAGGCAGCGAAGACTTCGCCGTAGTTGATTTTCGACTGCCCGTAGCGGCGGTCTTCGAACACGATCGGCACCTCGGCAAAGCGGCAACCGATCCGCCGACAGCGGTACAGCAGCTCTTCGAGCACTGCGTAGCCGCGGGCTTTGAACAGGCTGAAGTCGAGCTCGCGCAACCGATCGAGTCGGTAGCAACGGTAGCTGCCGCTGGTGTCGCGTACCGGCAATCGCAGCAGCGTGCGAGCGTAGGTGTTGATGGCCCAGCTCATCGCCCGGCGTTTGAATCCCCAGTCCACAGTACCGCCGCCGGGCACGTAGCGCGAACCGATCACTACGTCGGCGTGGCCCATCGCTGCGCGGATGGCGGGTATGTACTTCGGATGATGGCTAAAGTCGGCATCGAGGTTAAGCCACTGGTCGTAGTGATGCTCGATGGCGTAGTTCACCGCTGCCAGGATGGCGGTGCCGAGCCCCTGCTTGCCGGCTCGGTGCAGCACACGAAACCGAGGGTCGCTCTCGGCCAGTTGGTCGGCTAGCTCGCCGGTGCCGTCGGGCGAGCCGTCGTCGACTACCAGTATGTGGGCGTCGGGTGCGTGCTCGTGAATCGACTCCACCAGCGGCGGTAGATTCTCGCGCTCGTTATACGTGCAGATCGATACCAGAAGCTGCGGACCAGGCTCCGACGACAACGAGGCAGACTCAGACGATGCGGCAGTATTCAACGGACTCTCAGCGATAAACGTGCGGAGCGGCGCGATGGTCGCCTGTACCTGCTACAGGCCACCCGTTCTACGCAAACCTACCAGTTCCGCGGAGAGCGTTCTAGCGGGCCGGCGATCGTATCGCCGGATGTTGCATGCAGCCGAGTAGCTGACTTGACTAGCGAATCACTCACACGATCAGGCTAGTGAGCAACTGAAAGTCGGGATCATCACGCATCGCGTCAAAGTCCGACTCGTAAGGCACCAGGTCCAGGTAGTTGCCATCGAGATCGAGCGCGCGACTCAAGCACCGGAGCGCCCGGCGACGATTGCGAGCCAAGCTCCAATAGCAAGCCAGGTTGTAATGCAGAATCGCTTCGCGGGGGTCGCTCTCCAGGGCGACTTCCAAGGTCTCGATCGCATGCTTCAGCCGACCGGTTCGCTTGTAACACCATGCCAGCGCGAGGCTCGCATGCATGTCTTCGGGCATGAGCTCGATCGCCCGTTCGAGTGGTTCCGCGGCTTCGTTATATCGCTCGACTTCGCGCAGTGCTTCGCCAAGCAGGTAGTTGGCCCTGGCGCTGTCGACAACGACGGTTTGCCGGCGACGCAGCACCATCGCTGCGTACTCAGGGAGTCCTAGTTCCAAGTAACCTTCCGCTTCGCGGATCGCACGAGTTGTACGTGAATTGCGTTGGGGCATGATGATGTTATGCACGTGAGAGGGCAGCTTGTTCACAGGCCGAAAGCTTCCTTGCACACGGCACGCGCTCTGTGGTGTGAGTGCATTCTATGCACTCATTCCGTAGGACCCAAGCACTAATTTTAAAATCGCGTCGCAAGTACTTGGCATTACTCGACTAACATCCAAAAAACGAGTTGCGCGAAGCTACTGCTTGTAATCGCCTGGTAATCTGTGGCGCATTGGACACTCTCTTGCTGCGCGCACGGATGCAAATTTTCGGAATTACTGAAGCAATAATTGGTGCCGAATAGCGAGGCTGTAAAGCACCAACCAACACCGCGCGAAGATAAATAAAAATGCGATTGCATACTCGTTCGTACAAGCCTCGCGAAAGCGGACCGAACCGCAAGTTGCGGATTGGCAGCCTCAGCAGGTTGGGCATGCCTGCTTGCCTTTGCACTCCACCCAAGTCCGCTAACTTGCCGCCGGATCAGAATAGATTCCCACGCCGTGCGAATAGATTCCCAATTTACCCACCGATGGGAAAATTGAATCTTCGCCCACGCTGCAAAACCAGCGGTTTTCGCGCCCCAATAGATTCCCATTTCCCAAAACGCATCGAGTGGGAATCTATTTTCGCGATGGGAATCTATCGCAAGTCGTTGACCGGTAACAAGTTGCATCAACACCTCCGCGATAGTTGCCCAAAATAGATTCCCATGGGTGGGAAACTATTGTTGGGAGGAGTCAGGATTCGGGGGTCAGGAGATAGGGGATGTCATCTTGAGGGAGCTTCCAGCGACTGAAAGATCTCAGCGAGTCACTTCACACGCATTACCAACGCGCAAGTTGTAGGATGCGGTCCAGGAGCGACAGCGACGCAGCCCCATCACCCAAATTACCAACACGCGCAGCAGCCAGCGCCCACGCCAGCAACCATTCGCCTGCGCGTCGCTATGAGTCTGCCATTCAAACAAGCATCACATCTCGCAAACCTCCTTTCACCGAAAGCCAACAGCCGAAAGCGGATAGCCAAAAGCCTCAAATACCTATTCATTAGACCACTATCAGTGGCCAATTTCCAGCGAAAAACGGCCCAATTGTCGAACCGGTTTGCCCTCGGCTACTCGGCAAGCGGCTCGTTGCTTCCTAGCGACACGTGGCACTTCCGCGACGCGCACCCACAGCGATGAGGTGCTTTTGCCACACCAGCGACTCGGTGCATTGGGCGGCGAAACGCCCTAAGTGCCGTAATCGCAAGCACTTGCATCGCATCGCGAGCTTCCCCCCGCGGCTCTGGCACGACGGCTGCGTTTACCCATCCCCAGCATCCTTCTTTCGTCTCCAGTGGTGCTGCCTGGGTTCTCTCTGGCAGCACCACTCGAGCGATTCTCTTCGCTGGTGGGCAAGTCCGTTGCGTAGCATCCTTTTCATCACGTTGTTTTTGCTATCGGTAGGAGCGATAGCGGCCGTGGTGCCAACGCGCAACGATCTCGAGACTGAAATGGCCCACTCTCCCACGCAACTCACGTGGGTCCGCACCGTCGACGGGTGGGAACAGCCGAGCAGTTGGCAAACCCCGCCGCCGGTCGAGCCGCCGCTGCATCCCTTTGTGGTCACAGGGTTTGTGACGTTGGCTGGCATCGCGGTGCTGGTGGCAACGCACCGCTCGTAGCGATTTTTTCGCCTTTGTGGCATTTTCTTGCACGGATCGGTCGCCGAGTTGCCACTAACTCTTATGGATACGCGCGGTTCCGCGTACCCTCGCCCGCACGCAAGCCGTACGGCGAACCGAGTGATGCCTTTTACTCCCTGCGAATACCATGCGACTTACCCTACGCACCCTACTGGCTTATATGGACGATATTCTTGATCCCGCAGATCAAGAGAACTTGGCCAAACAGGTAGCTTCCAGCGAGAACGCGACCGAACTGCTGCACCGCACCCGCGATGCCATGCGGCGGCTGCGTCTGGGCGCCCCTCCGGTACTCGGCGATGGCATGGACCTCGACCCCAACGCGGCAGCCGAATACCTCGACAGCACGATGTCGGCCGACGACATGTCGGAATACCAGCAGGTCTGCTTGGACTCCGATGTGCATCTTGCCGAAGTGGCTTCTTGCCATCACATCCTGACAATGGTCCTCGGCGAACCGGCCGAGATCGACCCCGCCATGCGCGAGCGGATGTACGGCATCCCCACCCGTGTCGACGAGTGGCGCAAGCTGCGACTCGATGCTCCCCACCCCATGGCCGGCGCAGCCACCGCCGAAGCGGAGGCCGAAGCCCCGGTGGAAACCACTCCCGCCCCGGCCGAGAAGGTCACCCCCAAGAGCACGCTGGCCGAGCCCCACAAGTCGGAAGTGCCCGACTACCTGCGGGCGAGCGAATCGTCGTCGATGGGTCGCTACGCGCTGATGTTCGCGGCTGCCCTGCTGCTTGGCTTCGGCGGCTTCATGCTGTTCGGCCCCAACGGCATGCTCAACTCCGACAACTCGTCGGAAACAGAGGTCGCCCAGGCCGATGCGAACACCCCCGCGCCCGATGCTGGCACTCCTGCAGCGCCGGTCGATCCCGAAGAGAATGTTGAGCCCGAGGTACTTACGATTGATGCTCCCACCGTTCCAGGTGGTCCCGACGAACTGACTCCGGCTCCCGCAACCGAAGACGAGCAAGACGACTTTGTACTACCGGTGATCACCGGTCTGGATGGCCCGCTCGAAGATCCGACTCCCGAAGCCGTCGTCGAAGAAATGGTACCGGTCGTGGAACCAGCCGACGGTGACGAAGCGATGGTCGACTCGACTCCGGCGATTGAAGTACCACCGCTCGAAATACCCGACACGGCTGTCACGCCTGACGTGGTGGTGGAAGAGACCACCATCGTCGAGCAACCTCCCGTGACCGATGCGGCCGACACCACCGAACCTCTCATTGCGATGAATCCCAACAACGTGGTCGATCCGTTGGTGGATCCGCTAGTGGATCCGACGGCCGACCCCTCGGTCGATGCCGCCGAGATGGAATCAGCCACCGACGAAGCCACTGAGCCTGCTGGGCCGATGCCGCTGGGCACCGTGGTAACTTCGCAGGAAGTGCTGCTCCGCTGGGACGAAGCGAAAGGGGCTTGGCTCCGTTTGCCGACTCGCCCGAGCATCATCGAAGGCGACCACCTGCTGTCGCTGCCGACCTATCGACCCTCGCTCGCGTTGGCCTCGGGTGCCTTGCGTGTAGAGATGTGCGACGGGGCGAATGCAGTGGTTAGCTATGGCGACGATGGCAAGATGCCGCGGATCGCGGTGACCTATGGCCGCTTCCTGCTGCTCAACACCGGGATGGAACCGGTAGAAGTGGAACTAATGATCGGCGACGAGTCGAAGAAGGTAGTGATGGAATCGACGGCCGTGCTGGCCTTGGATGTCGATCGCCCCTTCATCCCCGGCGCGGATGTCGAGAACTCGCTGGGTGCATTCCACGCGATGCTCTACGCTCCCACGGGCAACCTGACCTGGGGCACCCTGCCGGTGGCCACGGCCTCGCAATGGGAATGGCATGATGCCGCGCCGGTGGCGTTGACCGACGACGCGGGTTGGCTCGAAGGCAAGTCGCTCGACTACCTGGAGAAGAACGTATCGAGTTCGTTCGAAGAGCAACTCGACACCGAACGCCCCGCCCGCATTCAGTTGCTGGAACTGTTCGAAACCTCTCGCCGTCGCGAAGACAAAGCACTCGCGGCCACGTGTGCGACGCATGTTGGTCAGTTCGTACCCTTCGTGCAAGCGTTGGCCGACACGCAGCAGCAATCGAACTGGGACGACCACATCACGCAACTTCGCTTGGCGATGTCGCGTAGCACCCAAGCGGCGAAGCTGGTTCACCAGACGCTTACCGAGCAACGAGGTGCCGACCTGGCCGACGACTTGTTTAACATGCTTCGCGGTTACACTCCCGCGCAAATCGGCACGACCCCCGATCAGGTCAAGAGCGGCATCACCCGCCAACTGATCGATTGGCTCGAGCACGATCGCCTGGAGTATCGCGTGCTGGCCATCCATAACCTTAAGCAAATCTATGGTGGCAAGACGTTGGGCTACAATCCGGTAGTCACCGAGCCTAATCGTCAGCAACGCGCGGTGAAGCTCTGGCGGACCCGTTTGGCCGACAACGAACTCGTGCCCGGCGGACGGTAACCCGACCTATATACCCACCTCCTACGGGTGGCTAACTGCGACATTCTGACACACTGGCTAGCGAAGTGTGCGTGAACTGTAATAATGGTCTGTTTTCGCACACTCGCCCCGTTTGTCGGTTGCTATGTCGCTGGTTCGCCACCGCCGATTCATCGCTGCGCTGCTGCTGACTGCCTTCGCAGTCGCTGCGGTGGGGGTGCCGCTCGACTTGCCGCGGATTGCGAAACGCACGATCGAACGCTATCCGTGCGAAAACTGTAGCTGCGGCTGCGATTCGGCGCTGGTGTGCTGGACCAACTGCTGCTGCCATACGCTTGCCGAACGCCTCGCGTGGGCGCGCAACGAAGGTGTGCGGCCGCCGGAGTTCGCCCTGGCCCTAGCCCGCGAGCAACGGCTGAACGTCGCCCCCTGGATCGAGGAACCAACCGTTTGCGAGTCGACGACAAGCTCGCCCGAGACATGTGCAACCAGCACCAAGTCGAGCAAGCCTTGTTGCTGCTGTTGCCAATCCGCCGAAACCGCTGCGACGGAAGAAGTCGCCGATGCCGCGGAGCCTTGCAGTCGCACCTCAGCCTGGCAAGCAGCCACCTGTGGCGGAACGCTGAAGTGGTGGCTCTGCATGCTGAAGACCACTCCGCCCGAAATCCAAATAGCCTGGCCAGCCGCGTCGCCTGAGCGACTCGTACCGCTGGCTGGGAGTCTTTGCAGCTCGATGTCTTACGAGCCTGCCACGCCCCCTCCTCAGCACATCAGCTGAATCGCGACAATTTTTACTGTCCGCATTCACCGCGCTCGAGCTGCGCGCCTTGCCGACCTGGCTTGGCCTGACGTGAGAGCGTGCGCGAAGGAGATTCTATGTCCACTCGACGTGGCTTTACGCTCGTCGAGCTGCTGGTGGTGATCGCCATTATCGGAGTGCTGGTAGCGCTGTTGCTACCAGCAGTTCAGGCGGCCCGCAGTGCAGCTCGCCGGACCGAGTGCGCGAACAACCTCAAACAAATCGGCTTGGCGTTTCATCTGTTTCTGGAAGACAACCAGGGCAGATTCCCTCGCAGCAGCCATTCGGCATTCGCCCATCGCGAGTTCCAATGGGGGCAGCGGATTGCGCCGTACCTCGACCCCACGGTCGAGCCAGCCTTGGGCCCCCTGCCCGACGCGCTGATGCGCCAGTCGTTTCGATGCCCTGAGGACGATCGCGACAACCTGCAACTTTGGAGCTATGGCAAGAACGTGTGGTTCGAATTGACGTCGGTCGAAACCGGCAACGTGGAGGGGGTGCGCGAAGGCCCCACCTACCATCGGTTGCGGAGCATCGAGTCGACCAGCCGCACGGTAATGGTCGGCGAGTTACTATCCGACTCGACCACCGATCACATCATGGCCCATTTTTGGAGACTCGGCGGCGCGCCGGAAGTGGCTTTCGACCGACATCAAGGCGTCAGTAACTACCTGTGGGTCGATGGACACGTTTCGTCGCACCTGCTGAACGAGACGTTCGACATGGAGCAATCGATCGATCGCTGGGATCCCGGCATGGCCGGCCTGCGCTGACGTTCGACCGCTCTACTCTCTCACAACACTTCAACAAGCTCATGATATTTCAACAAGGAACCAGCCAAGTGAATATTCAACGTACCAGCTTCTTACTACTTACCTTGCTCGCCTTGGGTGCCAACGCGGGGGCGGTGCTGCCACCGCTGCCGAGTGCCACCAATGGCGATGGCATCGTCGCCAACAATGGCATGAAGCACCTCTCGATCGACTTCGACGAGTCGAGCGTTACCGTGCACGCAGCCACCACGATGGTCACCATGATGTCCGGCGAGGGAGTCGACTACACACCCGACCAGTTCGATGTGATTGAGAACCAGTACTTCAACAGCCAGTACGGGTGGAACTTCGACAACATCGTGGTGCTGCCCGAAGACTCGGCCATTTGGATTCGCCGGATGGATCAAACCACCCCGGCCGGCGCGACGCTCCGCGTGTACGAAGGGGGCATGGGAATGGGCATGGCAAACTGGACGATGCAGCCGTTGTATCTCAACGATGGGGATCGCTGGATGTGGGATGGCGACATGCAGCACGACATGTACGTGGCCGACATGCCAGGCGAGTACTCCATGACCTATGAGGTCTATCTAGGCGACCCGACCACCGGCGAGGCGCTTGCGTCGTATGGTTCGGCCACGACGACCATCGGCTGGACGGTTCCAGTGCCGGAACCAGGTACTGCCGCGTTGTTAGTGCTCGGCATCGCTGGAGGTATCGCGGTAATGCGATCGCGCGCTTCGTGCTGGTAAGCGTTTGCTCGTTCGAGGTGCGGGGCCAAAGTTCGTCAGGACGGCCCCGCCCTCGATTGGCTTTGCCTGATACTCTTCACAACCAGGAACCAACCTGATGCGATATTTGACTTACTGTTTGCTCGCAGCGGCGATGTTCGCCGCGCCGGCCGGTGCAACCTACGTGGAACCCACCATGGGGGGTGGCCAGTCGGCCTGGGGCGAGGTGGCCATGAAGCATGCGGACATTTCGTTCACCAATGGCACGATCGACGTGGTGATCGACGAGTCGGTACCGATTCCCTGGCTGGTGCCGCTCGAAGAGGGGCTGAGCTTCGACCCCGAAGGCATTTGGGGCATGATCAACGGCGATGCGTACAACTTTCAGTACGGCTGGAACCCAAGCCGATTTGATGCCTATCCGCCGGACAATTCGAGTATTTGGATCGAGCAGCTCGACGCCTCGCCCGAGCTACGCACCTACCAGCGCCCGCCGGCGAATCCCGAAGGCCAACCAATATTTGGTACCGATGGCAGCAGTTTGCGATGGCGGTGGAGCGGCAGCATGACCCACAATCTCTACGCGATCGCTAATCCGCTGGAGTCGGAATACTTTGCCACCTACCGGGTATACATTGGCGATGATAGCACCGGGGAACCGCTGGCGGGCTTTGTTGCCGACGAAGTGACCTTTACGTTCTTCACCAATCCGGTAATTCCGGGCGATTACGATCGCAGTGGCACCGTCGACTTGGCCGATTATGCAACATGGAAAGCGAGCTTTGGGCAGTCAGCGCCCCCCGGCAGCGGGGCCGATGGCTCGTTGGACGGTACGGTCGGGCTGGCCGATTACACGGTATGGCGCGACCACTTTTCCGCAAATGCCGGCGTTTTCGCCCCCTCGGAGCAGGTGGCCGAGCCGAGCACCGAGTGGAGCCTGTGCCTGCTGCTAGCCGCCGTAGGATTAAGCCGATTTCGCCGAGGCTGAAAATCCGGAAAAAGGTGTGGTAAGCTGCAAAATGGCCAGAGATTTGCTCGGTTTCCAGATTCTCCAGAGGGTGGTAGACTAGAGGGTCTGCTAAGGGGAATCCCAGGCGTGTTTCGCGTTTCCCCCCGCTTTTCAGCGGCACCGGCAGAAGCTAAGACAACAAGGCCCCCGAAGGACATCATCGGTGCAAGTACGAGTATCGACGCGTCACGGACATCTGAGTGAAGCCAGCAAGGAGAAGATCACCAAGAAGGTGGAGAAGCTCCGGCGGCTTTTCGACCGCTTGAATGATATTCAGGTGGTGGTGGACCTAAAAGACGAACACAATCCGATTGTGGAAGTGCAAGCTTCGGCCGAAAAGGCCAAGGATTTCGTGGCCAGCGAGAAGTCTACGGAGATGATGGCCGCTTTGGACCTGGTGCTCGATAAGCTGGAGAAGCAATTGCGCCGGTACAAAGAAAAAGTAGTAGAACGACACCGTGATCGCGATCGAGAAGGCCGGCAAGCAGAGAGCGAGTACACCGCGGACGAAGAAGAATAGGCCCGTAGCGGTTTGCACGATTGACTTCTTGCCAGTCGGCCCTCGCTGCAGGCTGCTTACCCTATCGGGGCCCAAAGGTTGCCCCGCTTGATACAAGGAATTGTTAGGAATGAAGTTTTCTGAGTTCATCACTAAAGACGCCATTTGCACCAATCTATCTTCGACGGATAAGGAATCGGTGATTCGCGAGATGACCTCTGCACTGCAAACGGCTCATTCGATCGCCGCAGACCAGATGGAGAGCGTTGTCGAAGCCATTCTCAAGCGAGAAGAACTTGGCAGCACCGGCATCGGTCGTGGCGTCGCCGTCCCTCACACCAAGCATCCCACGGTCGACAAGCTGTGCGGAGCGGTTGGTATTAGTGAAGAGGGCGTGGAGTTCGATAGCCTGGATGGCGAAAAGGTGCACCTGCTGTTCATGCTGGTGTCGCCTCCCGATCGCCCTGGCGACCACCTGCGAGCCCTCGAGAATATCTCGCGTCAGCTCCGCAACGATACGTTCTGCCGTTTCCTCAAGCAGTCGAAGACCGATGAAGACGTCTGGACCCTGCTGGAAGAGGCCGACAACAACCAGTTCGGTTCGTAACCTTTGGAGCCCAGGCGTAAGGCGGTGCTGTTGCTAAGACCGCAATGTACCTCACGGCGAGCGAAGTTATGGCTGAAACCGTGATCACTGAAACGACGGTGGTGACCTGCGAAAACGGGCTCCACATCCGACCCGCCGAACAATTGGTTCGGCTGGCCAACCAGTTTACGTCTCAGATTGGCATAATTTACGAGAGTCAACGCGTGGATGCCAAAAGCATCCTAGAATTACTCACTCTGGGTGCCCAACAGGGCGCGAGCGTGGTAATCGAAGCGCGTGGCAACGACGCGGAAGCAGCGGTAGAGTCGATTGTGCACCTGTTTGCCAGCGATTTTGCCAACGGCGACTCCCCTAAGCAACAATAATGCCGGCGGATTGCCGAATGATTGATGTAGAGAACCATCGCCCCCTCCGGTGCGTATAACGTAATGGGAGGGTATCGAGCGGTCATGCATCGATAACCAGAACAGCGTAACCACCCCATGGGGAGCCCCCTGCTGGCAGCCGCATCGCACGGCTCGCAGCCTCCGGCTTCCGCGGGGTACCAGAACATTAACCCACTACATTACCCATTTACTGGCACACCAGTGCTGTCCGCTGCGGTAAGGCAATGCCTGCCTGATACCCACGGAAAGCCCTGCGAAGCCAGCCATGCAAGTGTTCGGCTTATCGTCGCACGTCCCACCGACACCACCTTGGGGTGTGCAAAATCCGACACGAATGCAACGCAAGGTCGCCAATTGCGGACCGTCGCGGAACCACACTGGTCGCGTTCGCTCCGCCTACCTGCTGCTTGCCGTTGCCACTTGCTGGTTGCCTTCCGAATTAGCGAATCCGAACGTGAATGCTTGCTTTGCCCTACCTGATCCGGTGAACTTCCGACCATAAACGGCTAGAGCAACCGCATACTTGCGACGGCGCTGGGTGCCTTGACGAGTGCTTTATGCAGCGCTTGCAAGGAATTGCCGTATCGCCTGGCGTTGCCATCGCCGAGGCTGCCGTATTTGGCAACGAGGGATTTCGCATCTCTCGGCGCTTCCTTTCGCGCGAATCGGTGAACACCGAAATCGACCGCTTGGATCAAGCGATCGCCGCTGCTGCCAAAGAGCTCGACACCAACCGCCAGCGGGTCGCCGAACAACTCGGCGACGACTACGCGGCCATCTTCTCTGCCCACCTGCAGATGCTGCTCGATCCCAAGCTCCACAACGAGTTGGAGCAGATGATCCGCGACCGCCATTACTCGCCGGAGTACTCGGTGAGTCGGGCGATGCGGCGGTATGCCAAGGTGTTCCTGTCGCTCGAAGGCGACACCATGGCCGAGCGGGCGAACGACATCTTCGATATCGAAAAACGCTTGCTCCGCCACCTGCTTGGCGAGCGACGCGAGGGCCCCACACAGCTTACCAGCGAAGTACTGATCCTGGCCCACAACCTTACGCCGAGCGAAACGGCCAATCTGAATCCGGACTTTGTCAAAGGATTCGTGACCGAAGTCGGCGGCCCCGGTAGCCATACCGCCATCGTGGCCGAAGCGCTCAACATTCCCGCCGTGGTCGGCGTGGGATCGTTCCTCACCGAAGTCTCCGGCGGCGAAACCGTGATCGTCGATGGCGACAACGGTCTGGTGATTCTGCAGCCGGATGAAGAGACCATTGCTCGTTACCGTCACGAAGTCGACGAGCAACTGAGTCTGGCGGCCAAGCTCGAAACGTTCCGCGACCTGCCGAGCGATACCAAGGATGGCGTGCATGTCACCATGCTTGGCAACATCGAGCTACCGAGCGAAGTGAAGCAATGCCTCGACCGCGGTGCCGAAGGCATCGGCCTGTACCGCACCGAGTTCCTGTTCCTCACCCGCGAAGTACAGCCTGACGAAGAGGATCACTACCAGGCTTATCACGAAGTGCTACAAGCCACTGGTGGAGCCCCCGTCGTGATGCGGACGCTCGACCTTGGTGCGGACAAGATTCCAAACTTCCCGCTGCCCGACGACGAACGCAACCCGTTCCTCGGTCTCCGCAGCACGCGACTTGCATTGAAACACGTTGATATGTTCCGCACCCAACTTCGCGCGATGCTCCGAGCAAGCGTCGAAGGCCCGATGCGGATTATGTTCCCCTTAATCACGAACCTTATTGAGTTGCGTCGCGCAAAGATGGTGCTCAGCGACGCGATGGAAGATCTCGACGAAGAAGGCATTCCCTTCAGCCGCGATATCCAAGTCGGCATGATGGTCGAGGTACCCTCGGCCGTGGTGATGATGGATCACTTCGTGGAAGAGGTCGATTTCTTCAGCATTGGCACCAACGACCTGATTCAATACGCCTTGGCAGTTGACCGCAGCAACAAGGACGTCGCTTCGCTGTATACCGGAAGCGACCCCTCGATTCTGCGTTTAATCAAAATGGCGATCGATACCGCCAACCAACACGACCGCCCAATTAGCATGTGCGGTCAGATGTGCGGCAACCCCATTTACACGATGGTGCTGCTGGGGCTTGGTCTTCGCACCTTTAGCGTTGTGCCAGCAGCCATTCCCGAAATTAAACGCGTCTGCCGGTCGGTAACCATTCCGCAGTGCGAAGAACTCGCCGCGCGAGCCTTGTCTCTCGAGAGCGCGCGCGACGTACGCACCGCCCTGCGCGATGAGATCATCCGCATCCTCCCCGACCAACCGGTGTGACGAAACACCTGAAACCTACAGGCACATCAAGAGAACTCATGGACAAATCCAACACCCCTAACGACGAACTCCAGCCAGACGATCCGGGTGGACTTCGTGCGGTAGCCGAAACTCAGGTTTCGACCGACGAAGCGCCCGAAGATCAAACGCTCGAGCAAGCGAATCTGGAACCAGACGACGCAGCAGACCAACTTCCCAGCGACGAAGCACCGCAGGACGAACCGGTAGCCGCCGAAGTAGAACCTGAGGAAGAGGCCGAAACCGACGAGACAGAAACCTCGGAGGAAGAAGCGGCCACTGAAACCCCCTCGGAACAAGACGAAGCCGACGCAGCCTCCACCGACGAAGTGGAGGACGAGGAAGACTCGATTGCTGACGACGACACCGAAGTGATCGAAGCGGAGACTTCCGCAGCGGAAACCGATAGCGACACCGAAGCCAAGTTGGAGACGACCGACGAAGCGGAGGAGTCGGACGCGAAAGCCGATGACGACAAATCGGCCGAAGACAACGCGGAAGCAGCCACCGCCGAAGAAGGCTCGGGCGAAGCGCCGACCGAAGGCGAAGGCGAGGGTCGCCCCAAGCGTCGCCGCCGTCGAGGAGCGCGTCGCAAGAAGAAGAAGGTCGCCAAGAAGGCGGCGGAAGTCAGCGACGACGAAGAGTCGGGCCGCCCCACCGTGAAGCAAGAGATGCTGATCAACGTGGCCCAGCCCGAAGAGTGCCGCATCGGCATTCTCGAGGATGGCATCCTCGAAGAGTTGTACGTGGAGCGTAGCAGCCAGGACAACTACGTCGGCAACATCTACAAGGGCAAGATCGTTAACCTCGAGCCCAGCATCCAAGCCGCGTTTGTCGACTTCGGTGTCGGCCGCAACGGGTTCTTGCACATCAGCGACGTGGAACCTCAGTACTTCCGCCAAGGTGGGTTCGACCCCGACAAGCCAATTCAATCCGACGGCACCCAACAAGGTGACCAGACCGACTACGATGGCGACGACGACATCGACGACGATGATGTCGACGAATCGGGACCACGCCGTCAGCGGGGCAACCGTCGCCACCGCCCTGGTGTGCGTCCGCGGATCAAGCCACCGATTCAAGAGATCTTCCAACGCGGCGACGAGGTCGTGGTGCAGGTCATCAAGGAAGGCATCGGTACCAAAGGCCCGACCCTTTCGACCTACATCAGCATCCCCGGTCGTTACGTGGTGCTGATGCCCGCCCTCGGGCGGATCGGCGTGTCGCGGAAGATCGAGAGCGAAGAAGATCGCCGCCGGTTGCGCGACATCCTGCGTGAGCTGAATCCTCCCAAGGGTCTCGGCTTCATCGTCCGCACCGCTGGTACCGACCGTACCAAGAAAGAGATCTCCCGCGACCTGGCGTACCTGCTACGGCTGTGGAAGACCATCGTCCGGCGGATCAAGAGCGCCGAAGCGCCGACCGACATCTACGAAGAAAGCGATATGATCATTCGCACGATCCGCGATATCTTTACCGCGGACGTGGATGCGATTCACATCGACGAGCCTTCGGCCTACGAGCGGGCGAAGGAGTTCCTGCAGATCGTGATGCCGCGGTACGTGAATCGGTTGCATTTGTACGAGGGTCGCGAACCACTGTTCCACAAGTACAAGATCGACGAAGAGATCTCGCAGATCAATCAACGCAAGGTGCCGCTTAAGGGTGGTGGCTCGCTGGTGATCGATCAAACCGAAGCCCTCGTGGCGATCGATGTGAACAGCGGCAGCTTCCGCACCGATGGCACCGCCGAAGAGTCGGCCTTCCAGCTCAATCGCATCGCCGCGAAAGAGATCGCCCGGCAGCTTCGCCTCCGCGACCTGGGCGGAGTGATCGTCAACGACTTCATCGACATGCGTCGCGATCGTCATCGTCGGATCATCGAGCGAACGCTTCGCGACGCGGTGAAACGCGACCGCGCCCGCACCAAGATCCTCCGCATCAGCCCCTTCGGCCTGATCGAAATGACCCGCCAACGGGTGCGGCCGAGCTTGAAACGGAGCGTGTTCAAGGAATGCCCGAGCTGCAGCGGCGCCGGCCTGGTCAAGAGCGCCGAGAGCATGTCGATCGAAGTGGTCCGCAAGCTGATAATGGCCGCTCAGATCGACCGCGTCGCCAAGATCACCGTCACGGTGGAAGAGGAAGTGGCCACCTACTTGAACAATCGCAAGCGCCGCGAGCTGACCCGCCTGGAAGACGACAGTTCGCTAACGATCACCGTGATCGGCCGCGAAGGCATCGCGCCCGAGCATTTGGATATCTCTTGCGAAGACGAAACTGGACGACTGCTGGCGATCGACCGGATCTAGCTTCCACCGCCAGAAGATCATCCAACGCGAACACTCCCGAGGGGTACGACACGAGTCGTGCCCCTCGTTTTTTTGCATATCAAGCGTGGCTTACCTCCACTCCTTCACCAGCTGTTGAACAGCGATGTTCGACGAGCCGCGTGAGTTCTCTTCGCAACCGGTGAGTTGTTCGCACCAGGTCATCTAATAACTTCCTAGAAACTAACGGATGTGTCATCGACGGAGGGATCAGGCAGGTCGATCGATTGGGCCGTGACCATCTCGGCCTCGCGTTTCATTCGCGAGGTGGAAATGAAGAAGTGAATAAACGGAACGAGCATCGCCAGCAGAATTGGGATTGCCAATACTCCCAAGGCAATTCCGAAGTTGGGACCGAGGAATATCGCCAGCAGTCCGACCACACGCATAATGCCGAGCGGAAGCACCAACAAGAACAAGGCCAGCTGCATGGTCATGCGCCAGCTTTGGACTGATCGCACCAGACCATAGGTTTGCGATAGTTGCTGCATGCACAAACAAAACAGTACCACGGCCAGCAGTGTTGCGATACTGATGCCATCGGACAACAGCGAGAGCGGAGTCGGCTCCGGAAAGATAAAGTGCTCCTTCAGGGCTACCAGGCAATTGAGTACTGACACCACAAACACAAATAACATGAAGCTTTGATAACTGCCCGGAAGCTCAAACTTCCGAAGTTTCGAAACCCCACAAGTAACGATGATCATCCCCAGAAGGTCGTTGAGAACATCGAACCGAAAACCCGAGACCACCCCATTCACCTCCTGGGTAGTACTGAACGCGAAATCGAACACGCACAGCATGAGCCCCCAGAAAATCCATCTTAACGGTTGAATCGCGTGCGAGATTGGTAGCATGGCCGTCGGTGGGGGCGAGAGTCAAAGGGGTAAATTCCCCCGCACAGGCGGGGGGTTCGTGTGTTGCGGTATTCGTCATCTCGGCCAAAACCTTGGCAAAGGGGTAGGTTTTTGCCGAATTTTCGTCCCGCAGAGCGGCAAAATCAATGGTTGTTCGTTTGGGGTCACCCCTTCCACTTCCGCGACTGCTCCGTTACAATTCGGGACTCTCAAATACCCATTATTTGCGGCCCTACGTTAGGAACCGAAACCGATGTACGCCATTATTGCTGACGGTGGTCGGCAGCTCAAAGTCGAAGAAGGTCAAGAACTGAACCTGGCTTACCGCGATGCAGCCAAGGGCGATAAGCTTACGCTCGACCAAGTGCTGGCCATCGGCGGAGTCGACGACGTGAAGCTCGGCGCACCGACCATCGAAGGTGCTAGCGTGACTGCCGAGATCATCGGCACCACCCAGGGCGAAAAGGTGGAAGTTCAGAAGCTTCGCCGCCGCAAGAACAGCCGCCGCCACACGGGCCACCGCGCGATGTTCACCCGCGTGAAGATCGAGTCGATCTCGGCCTAGTCCGACGCGACCAATTACATGCTTGCACGCCGCGGTCCGAATGCTTGGGCGCGCGGCGTTTGCATGCGCGGGGTTTCGTGATTTGCCAATATGCTTCATGCTGTTTGGCAGCGGACGACTATAGTCTATCGTCCGATCGATTCAGGCCACCGTTTCACCCGCACTGCCCCCCGTCTACCGAAGGATGGGGGTTTATGGATATGCCACGCTTGCACCTTTTTGTTTCTCTCGTCATTCTCAGTTGCTTGCCACTGACGAGCTGGTCGTTGGCCCAAGACTCGGAGCCGATCAATCCGTTGCGTGCGGCCGAAACGCCCGCCGCGCAGCCGGCTGCAGCGGCGACCGACACCAACAACGCCGCGGCTCCGCCGGCCAATGGGGAGTCGGCTCCGCAACCGACCGCGAATGGCGATGCAGCCGCTCCGGCAAACCCACCGACCGAACAAGCTCCAGCCGAGGTGAAGAAGGAGTTCACCAAGGCCGAAATCGAGGCCATGCAATCGGGTCTCGACGCGCAGGCGGTTCCCGAAGAAGAGAAAACCGAAGCCAAGCAGTATTACCAGGACGCCATTCAGTCGACCAACGAGTTGCAACTAAAGCGTGAGGAGCTTCGCAGGTTCGCGGCCGACCACCTGGAAAAGCCGGACGAGAAGGATCCCGATGGCCCCAAGCAGTACAGCAAATCCTGGTACGAACGCCGCCTTGCGCTGCCGGTCGAACACCCGTGGGTGTCGGAAATCGAGAAGTTCGACGTTCGCACGGCCGATCAGGCGTACCTGGAGAAACGGGCTGCCGAGCTCGAACAGCGGTCGAACGAATGGAACAAGAAGCTCGAGAAACTGACCACCGACCCCAGCAAGTACAAAGCGTTTCTCAATAGCTTCCCGAGCACCCGCCAAGCAGTTGAAGAACGCCTGTCCGAAACGCAAAAAGAACTGGAAGAACTGACCGCCAACGGCGGTTCCAGCACCATTAGCAACGCAAAGCGAGTCGCCTTACTGCAACGTCAGGCGAAACTCACCGCCGAGCTGCAAGCGCTCGACGCCCAGCGCGATGCCTACCAGCGGGCCTTGAGCGTGTACGACGTGGAGCTGAAGTACACGCAGCGTCTGGCCGACGCGTACGACAAGCGACTCAAGGACGTCCGCGGAGAGATCAACGCCCGTCGGCAGCGAGCCGCCAACGAGCAGGTACAGGAAGCCGAGGCCGAAGCGAATCGTTACAAGGCTTTGATCGAACGCAATCCCGACTCGCTTGGCACCCTGGCAACCAACAATCAGGCGCTGGCCAAGGACATTCAATCGCTGGTCGAACAAGACCAGCAGGTGATCGAAGAAACGACTTCGGCCACCAAGCTGCAAGGCGAAATCAGCACCGACTTCACGGAGTTCAAACAACAGTTCGGCGACGACTCGCAACTCGCCCAGGCGTCGGGCGAACTGTTGCGCAAGCAGCGCGAGCGACTCCCCCGCCCTTCGCAACTACAAGGCGAGATTCTCAAGCGGACCAACCAGCGAAACAACATTAGCTTCGTGCGTTTCAATGCGACGCAAGAACGCAAGAACCTGAGCAATCGCGATCAGGTAGTCGCTGAAATGCTGCAGAAAGTTCGCGCGGAGGATCGCAGCGCGGCCGCCAAAGTGATTCGGCAACTACTGGAGAGCAAAGCCGAGTATCTGGAGAGCTACATCGAGAACCTCGACGAACTCGAGGTGAATCTCAACGCGCTGATCGCTGCGCAGATTCGTCTGAAAGATACCGCTCAGGATTTTCGCGACTTTATCGCGGAGCGTGATTTGTGGATACGTAGCTGCGGTCCGCTATGGGCGTCGGATGTTCGTCTGACTCACGATGCGAACCTGAAGAACTGGCGGCCATTCTATCTCGATCCCACGCTTGAAGCCTTGGCCTGGAGCCTGAGCCCCGAAAACTGGCTGCAGGTGCTCAACGATCTGCAGTTGGCCGCCTCGCGCCAGCCGTTTATCGCGTTGAGCCTATCGGTTGCCTTCCTGCTGCTGTTATGGGTGCAACGACGCTCACGGGTGCAGCTTCGCGAGCTTGGCGAAGAAGCGGAGAAGAAAACCTGCACCGACTTCATGCTATCGCTCCGTGCGTTGTACCTCACGGTGATTGTTTCGCTGCCTTGGCCGCTCTTGTTATGGGGCATTGGTAAGCTGCTGGAAGGTCCGCCGGTGGAGGCCGACTTTTCGCTTGCCCTGTCACAAGCACTGCAACTCACTGCCTGGTTGCTATTGCTTACCGAGTTCACTCGCCAATGCTGTCGAGCCAACGGACTGGTCGAGGCTCATCTCGACGCGCAGCGTTCGTGGCTCGCCCAGCTACGACGTTACCTTCGCTGGATGCCGATCGTAGCCATCCCGCTGGCGTTCTGGCAAATCGGCCTCGACGCACAAACTGGCGAATCGCTCCGTAGCGACTCACTCGGCCGACTGTTGTTTCTCGCCATCCTGGCTTACTCCACCTTCGTGCTGTATCGCTTGCTGCTATCACATAACAGTTCGCTCTATCAGTTCGTGATGCGCGGCACCTCGAACTGGATCGTGAACCTGCATAAGATCTGGCGACCGCTGTTCGTCCTGGTGCCGATCGTGCTCGCGGTGATGGCAACGCTGGGCTATTACTACACCGCCGAGCAACTGGCCCAACGCATGCTCGGTACGCTGGCGATGCTGCTGTTGCTGCTCATCGCGGGTGGCTTGCTGCGACGCTGGGTGCTACTGAACCGACGCCTGCTCGCCCGCGAGCAGGCAATGAAGCGTCGCGCTCAGTTGCTGGCCGCGGCGACCGAAGGAGACGAAGTCGCGAGCATCGCAGAGATCGTGGAAGAAACGGTCGACCTTTCCGCGTTGAGTCAACAAACCCGCAAACTGCTTCGCGTGATGCTATTCGTCATCGGTGTGGTCGGGGTCATCATGATCTGGCGAGATGTTTTCACCGCGCTGGCCTGGCTCGACGAAAACGCCCTGCCCTGGTCGCGCGGCGAGCATCCCACCACTTGGGGCGACCTGCTTCGCTCGCTGCTGGCCGCGCTGGTTACTTACGTTGCGGTTCGCGACTTACCGAGCCTGCTCGAACTGGTGATCTTGCAGCATTTGCCGATCGACTCAGGCGTGCGTTATGCGACCGCGACGTTGGCTCGCTATTCGCTGCTGGCGATCGGCATCGTGGTATCGGCCGCCGCGCTCGGCATCGATGGCACCAGCATCAGTTGGCTGGTCGCTGCGATGGGCGTCGGTCTCGGCTTTGGTTTGCAGGAGATCTTTGCCAACTTCGTGTCGGGCATCATTCTGCTGTTCGAACGCCCGATCCGCGTCGGCGACATCATCACGCTCGGCGACAAAACCGGTATCGTCAGCCGCATTCGCATCCGGGCGACCACCATTACCGACTGGGACCGCAAAGAGTACGTGGTACCCAATAAGGACCTGGTGACCGAGCGACTACTGAACTGGACTCTGTCCGATCAGATTAATCGCGTCGTTATCGAGGTCGGCATTGCTTACGGGTCGGACACCGACCAGGCGTGCGACCTGCTTCGCCAGATCGTTAAAGAGCATCCGATCGTGCTCGACGATCCTGCACCGCTGATCAATTTCGATGGCTTTGGCGACAGCACTCTGAACCTGATCGTCCGGTGCTACCTGCCGAACCTCGACAATCGTTTGCAGACGATTCACGAGCTGCATACGATAATCAATCGTCGTTTCAACGAGGCTGAGATCGAAATTGCCTTCCCGCAACGCGATTTGCACATCCGCTCGATGCCGCCGAACTGGGAATCGCCAGAGAAGCTGCGCAATCCAGCACGCGGCAATTCATCGGAATCGGGCGACTCGGCTGAAACAAGCGGCTCGAACAACGAGTAAACTAGAGAGGGAATCGCAGTTGTCGATGCAGCTCCTCTTTTCGCTTTGCCAAACATGTACCCACGCCTGGCGTTTGATATCTCGTGGAGGGATTTACTGCGGGCGATGTCCCTTTGCCTGCGCCCGCCGCGGGAACCGGTAGCGCTGCCGACCGCTGCGGAGCACGCCGGCGAAGCGTTGGCGACGCTCTCGGTTCGTACTGCGTTCGACCTGCTGCTGACCTCGCTCGAGTTGCCGCCTGGCAGCGAAGTGCTGCTGAGCGAAATCACGGTGCCGCACATGGAGCGCATCGTCCGCGAGCATCGCCTGGTGCCGGTGCCGGTGCCGGTCGACGCCCGCACGCTGGGGGTCTCGCCCACCGACGTCGCCAGTCGCTTGAGTCCGCAGAGCAAACTGCTGATGGTCGCCCACTTGTATGGTTCGCGGATGCCGCTCGAGGACCTCGGCGAGCTTTGCCAGCAGCACGAACTGCTACTCGTGGAAGACTGTGCGCAGGCGCTCACTCGTGGTCCACTCACTCGGCACCCTGCGGCCGACGCCAGCCTGTATAGTTTCGGGCCGATCAAAACAGCGACCGCGCTCGGGGGAGGGATCGCCCTGGTGCGCGACGACTCGCTTCGCGAGCGGATGCAACAAGTCGCCAGCACCTGGCCACGGCAATCGGCTCGTAGCTACTGTCATCGGGTGCGAAAGTTCATGCTGCTCAAGTTGCTGTCGCAGCCTTGGTTGTTTGGTCCTCTGGTATGGTGGATCGATCGCACCGGCGGCAACGCCGACGCGTTTGTCGGCCACTCGGCGAAGGGGTTCCCCGACGAAGGACTGTTCGACGCCTTGCGTCAGCAGCCTTGTCTCGCGCTCGAAGCCATGATGACTCACCGGCTGCAACACTTCGACGAGCAGGCGATTGCCGAGCGAACCCGCCGGGGCCAGCAGCTGGCCGGAGCCCTGGAGCCTTCGATGATGGCCGCGGGTTGCAATAATCCAACGCATACTTACTGGGTGTTTCCGCTAATCACCAGCGAGCCGGAGCAAATGGTGGCAAAACTACGACAAGCAGGCTTCGACGCCTCGCAGATCTCGGGCCTCACGGTGCTGGGAGACGACTCGGACGATCATTGGTTCCGGTGTACCACGTTTGTTCCACATGCAATGCCTGTACCGAGTCGCCGAGTTGCTAGTATTGCCGCATCGCTCGCCCGGCATTCGCCGTGAAACTGGGGTAGTTTCGCGAAAGAAAACTGGACCCTCCACGGCATCGGGCGATAATTAGGTGCCCCATCTCGGCCACAATGCTGTTCGCCTTGGCGAGCGTGAGGTATCCTACAGCGTAATCCGAACACACCCAGCGGAGGATCCATCATGCGGCACCTTACTCGCTTGTCTCTTGTGGCTCTATTGTTCAGCGGTGCTCCGGTGCTTGGCCAGACGCCCGAATCCGACTCCGTCGCCCCGCCAGCGGCCGAAGCTGCTCCCTCAGAAACACCCACTCCCGACGCTCCTGCGGCCGACGACCCCACCCCCGCCATTCGCAAGGTGGTCGACTCTTACGTCGCCGCGTTCAACGGGGCCGACGCCAAGGCGCTAGCTGCGCACTGGTCGGAATCGGGCGAGCTGATTACCTCCGACGGAGCGGTGGTCAAAGGTCACGATGCCATCGAAAAAGCCTTTGCCGCCTACTTTGCCGAGAACAAAGAAGCGAAGATCGAGATCGTCGACATGGTGGTCGAGAGCGTCTCGCCCTGCGTGGCCATCGAGTCGGGCGTCGCCCGCGTGATCGCGCCCGATAGCGAGCCGGAAGATTCCGAGTACCAAGTGGTGCACGTCAAAGGCCCAAGCGGCTGGAAGATGGATAGCGTTCGCGAAGGAGCTCCGCTGGAGCTTCCCCCCTCGCACTACGAGCAGCTCACCAGCTTGGAATGGATGGTCGGCACCTGGAGCAACGACTCCGACGAGTCGACCTTCCTGAGCACTTGCCGGTGGAGCACGAATCGCAACTTCCTGATTCGCAGTTTTCAGGTCGTCATCGGCGACCAGGTGGATTTCGAAGGCACGCAAGTCATCGGCTGGGACCCACACACCGATACGATTCGCTCGTGGGTGTTTGACTCCGACGGTGGTTTTGGAGTCGGGCTCTGGAGCCAGGATGGCAATCGCTGGATCGTACAAACCCGGCACCACTTGCCGGACGGTCGCGTAGGAACCGCGATGAACATCTACGAATTGGTCGACGACAACACGGTGCGTTTCGAGTCGACCGCCCGTCAGGTGGATGGTGAGCTGATGCCGAGCATCGACGCCGTCGAACTGGTTCGCCAGTAACCCGGCTTGCGGCGCCCGACACCTTTTCACCTTTCAATATCATACTCGTTATAACGGAACATTCTCATGTACCGACGCACTCTACTTGCGATTGTCGCCGTGGTTACTTCCCTCGCCCTGGCGTCGGCCGACGTTGGTTGGGCCCGCGGAGTTGGCCGTGGCGGAGGTGGTGGCGGCGGAGGCCGCGGGGGTGGCGGCATCAGCCGACCCAGCGGTGGCTCCTCGCGCACCCCGTCGATGAGTCGACCCTCGCCGAACATTAGCCGCCCCAGCGGTGGCAGCAGCCGACCCTCAATCAGCCGCCCGAGCACCCCTTCGGTGAGTCGCCCCTCCGTGAGTCGACCCAACACGAGTCGACCCAGTGTAAGCCGACCTGCAACGAGCCGACCCAGCTCTGGCAGTCGCCCTTCGATGAATTTGCCCAACTCCGGTGGATCACGGCCCAGCGTGAGTCGACCCAGTGTCACTCAGCCAGGCACGTCGCGCCCGTCGATCAACCGCCCGAGCACTGGCTCCGGCAATCGTCCCAACCTGTCGGGGCGACCTTCGACGAACGACGTCCGCGATTTCCTCGGCATCCAAGGGGGCAGCACCCGCCCAGCGACCCGCCCTGGCGACTCGCAACGTCCTAGCATTAACCTGCCAGGCAACAACTCTCGCCCGAGCACTTTGCCAGGGAACATCGGCAACCGTCCCAGCATTGGCGACCGACCCAGCGTGGGTGATCGGCCTGGCATTGGCGATCGGCCCAACGTTGGCGATCGACCCAGCATCGGAAACCGCCCCGGCGGCGACCGTCCTTCGACACTACCCAATCCGCCGACCACGCGCCCCGGCGTTGGTGACCGCCCCGTGATTGGCGACCGACCTGGCGGCGATCGGCCGAACGTCGGCGACCGACCGGGCAACAATCGGCCTGGCGTCGGTGATCGCCCCGGCATCGGCGATCGACCGGGCGATGGCAACATGACCAAGCCGGGCGACCGTCCTGGCGAAGGCAATCGACCTGGTAACCGTCCAGGAGACCGACCTGACATCGGCGACCGACCCGGTGGTGGAGATCGTCCTGGCGAAGGTGGCAATCGCCCTGGCGACCGACCCGGCGAAGGCAATCGACCTGGAAACCGCCCCGGCGACCGCCCAGGTGATATCAACCGCCCGGGGGATCGACCTGGCAACCGTCCAGGGAATCGTCCGCCGTACGTTGGTCCTCCGCCACGCCCACCATGGTACTGGCACGACCACTGGAACAACTATCCGAATCGCTGGTACTGGCGTCACGCGGCCTGGCCCGCGGTCGGTAGCTGGTTCGTGTGGAACAGTTGGAACCAACCGGTGGTCTACGACTATGGCACCTCGGTCGTGTATCGCGACAACTACGTGTACGTCGACGACCAGCAGGTAGCAACCTCCGTGGAGTACTACGATCAGGCAGCCACGATTGCGGCCAGCGTGCCCGAAGAGATTCAGCCCGACGCGGTCGAGTGGATGCCATTAGGCGTCTACGCGATTGCCAAGCAAGGGGGAGTCGACACCGGCATGATCCTGCAACTCGCGGTCAGCAAGGAAGGCATCATCGCTGGCACCTTCTACCTGAACGAGGAGGACGAAGGCCGCCCGGTCGAAGGCATGGTCGACCAGGAGACGCAGCGGGCTGCCTGGCGATTTGCCGATGGCACCAACCTGCAAGTGGTCATGGAGACTACGATCCACAACCTTACGCAGGATCGCACGACCGCGCTGGTGCATTACGGCGAGGATAATACCGAGACCTGGGAGATGGCCCGGTTCCCGGAAGAAAACGACGAGAGCAAGTAGCCACGGCCGAGATGGTCGGCGAACATTTCGCTGCACTTTCACGCCAGGAGCATCGCATGGTGCTCCTGGCGTTTTTTTGTGATCGCTTTGCTCGGCTTTTATGGTCGCTTTGCTCTGCTTTTATAGTCGCATTGCTCCGTAACAACTGGCCCCCTACGGTGTTTACCCATTATCATGGAACCCGAGGGACCCATCATGTCGACAGCCGCTACGATTCCATCGAACCGATCGCACGCCCTGGTGCTGGCCGAGCATCCCCAATCGGCGACCACTGCCATTGCTGGCATGGCCATCGCAGGCTTGGTCTTTCCGGTCGTGATCTACCTGCTACTCTCTTTCGGCGGCGCACTCGCCGGCGACGAATGGTTCCTCGCGTTTCTCTTTCTCATGACGACCGCCACGGGTGCGTCGGCCATACTGTATGCGACGCTCGGCTTAATCATGTCGCTGTTCGTGTGGGGCCTACTTCGTACACTAGGGTTTTGCATGCCGGCCAAGTGGCTGTATGCGATAGCAGGCGGAATGGCCGGCTTTCTGATGGTCGCAATATTCATCGATTTCGCTAGCGATTCCTCACCGACAAGCACCCCCTTTTTTGCCGGCGTTGTAGTCCCGGGCATCGCGATGGTACTCGGCCAGTTTGGTGGGGCGCTGGGGGCCACGATTCGCGACTACCGACTGGTCGAGCGCCCCGAGCCGCGCCCGGTGCAATTCCAGGTGCGTCACCTGCTGATCGCCACCGTGTGGGTCGCGGTATTCGTCACCCTGGTGCAACTGCATGCCTTCCCAGAGACAACCACTTACCCCTGGCTGGCATGCTGGCTCCTCGTGCATGCGGGATCGCTCTTCGTCGTCATCCGCCTGGTCGACATGGTGCTCGCTCGGCGGTGCCAACGACTGGCTACGTTAGCCCAAGCGACTTGAGGCCATAATCACCTCCATATTCGTAGACCTGAAAGTCGGTGCTCGCGAGCTTTTCGAAGGGAACGCAGAGCGTCGACATCATATGCAAAATGCCCGACTCTAAATTGTCGTCGTCGAGTTCCGCTTCGGCTGGCAACGGCTCCCCTTCGCTGAACACCACCTCGGATTCTTGACTCAAGAATCCACGCTTCAGGACTCCTGCTTTGTACCAGGTAAACCCGTAACTGCAGCTTGCCCCTTCCAGCAGGATGCCAAGTGCCTTGCTCCCTCCGGCAGTCTTCTCGCAGAGTACTTTGTCGACCGGCACCGGCCACAAGCCATTCGTCATCGGTGGCTCAGTATCCACGGCAAAGTTGACCTTATAGAAGAACATGCCATCGCACAGCACGGTCCACCCATCGACATGGGCTACCGATTTATCTTTGTAACTCGAACTGGTGGCCGATTCGAAATCGGTGATTCCGTTGGGCTTACAATCGGCAAAGCCTAGCTCTTCCAGCAACTGGCCAAAGTCGGAAGGTGTCTGCTCTTCGATCAGCAGAATGCTGGTGTGCCACGACATGATGGACCTCAAGGGTAAGCGAACCGGCGATGCGATCGTGCGACCGACATCTGAACGGGGCCGATTTTACCCCTCGTGCCTGCCATCAGCAATAAAGCGGACGAGCTGCAACACTCATCCTTTCACCCCACTTTGTCTCCGTCGCTCGCTTCGACGGGCCAGTCGTCTTCCACGCCCCACCAGGTCGCCCGCTCCCCCGAGAGCCAGTCCACGAGACACCGCTTGGCGGTCTGCGGGTAGATGGCTTGCTGCGGCACCTGAGCGACCTCGACCCACACCAAATGCACTCCTTCGTCCTCGCACTCTGGCGTGTAGGTGGGGGTGAGCGCGGGGCACTCGGCCGCGAAGAAATGGTTGAGATCGTGCACCGGACGGCTGGCTTCGTACCAGCGATGCTCCACCGCGCCCAAGTAGTCGAGTTGCTCGATCGGTGCGCCGGTCTCCTCCATGATCTCCCGCCGGAGCGCCAGGTCGAGTCGCTCGCCGCGCTCCACCCGCCCACCTGGCAGGAAGGCGATGTCGCGATCGTCGTGTCGACACAACAGCAGATGCCCTTCCCGCACGATGACCGCCCGCACACGAAGTTTGCGTTTACGTTTTTTCATGGTCATCCATTCATCCAGACAAACAGCTATTCAACCCAGCAACGAAGCATCCACGTGTCGCTTCTCTACGCGTCATCGTACCGCTTCGATTTACACCAAGTCGACCCATTTTCTTCGTTGCTGTTTCTTGTGATTTCTTGGTAGTAATTGGCCACTTGAGGCCTCACAATGGAGGGTCCGGTGGGTAACGCCGCGCGGCAGTCGTCGCGGCCGACACCGTGGATGGGGGACATTATTTTGCCCCCACTTTTGCCCACGTGGGGCAAAACTAGCCGTAGACGAGGTCCGATTTTAGGCCCGAAAGGATGAAAACAGCACTAGAAAACAAGATATTTTCGCTACTTCACCAAGATCGCTCGCTGAGGGTCGAAAAGCCCCCACGAATCGATTTTCCGGCAACTGGGGGCTTTATCCCCCTCCGCCCGCCTGGCTCGCACCAACTCGCACTCGCAGCGAACCGAAGGGAGCACCTACTCGCATGACGCCAGCACCGCTCGCAAACAATCCTGCATCTCCACCAAAATCGTATCGGCTCGCCATCGCCTGGATAGCGTTCCTGGCGGTGTTGCTCTCGGCCAGCGCGTACAAGGCGCAAGAGAACCGTCGCGACCTCGCCCAGCAGCAGGCCTGGCACGAACGCATGGCTCAACTGCAGGAAGATGCGCAGCAAGAAGTCCAGCGAGTCGACACGTTGCTGGAGTCGCTTTGGAAGCAACCTGGTGCGCGGGCAACGTTGGAACAAGAACTAAACAACGGCCAGCCATTCGAGGTGCACGAGAGCGAAGGTCGCGAAGTCGCAAACTGGGTGCATCCTGAGTACAACTTACCTGTGCAGCTAAGTTTTTCCGGCGACGAGTTGCGAGGGTTCTCGCTTCGCGGAGCGAATCCCGGTGCGTTGCCAGAGAACGCCCAACCGCGGATGATTCGGCTCAAGAGCCGGGCCGAACGGATTCGCCAAGCGGTCCGCCCGATCGCGATCGCGTGTTTTGTGGTCGCGGTGCTGATCGCCTGCTTTGTGCATCGGTACTCCTGGATCGCAGCGAATCTAATGATGTTCGCCGCGCTCACGTACGGCGCGGCCACGGTGGTTGCTCCCAACTACAACCTCAGCGTGCAAGGCATCGTTTCCAACGACGCGATGTTCTTCGCAGTCATCATGTACCTGATCGCCTTGGCCGCGATGGCGAGCACCTGGCCCACGGTACGTCACGAGCTGCAGTTCCGGCTGCGGGAGTTGCTGGTCGCGTTCACGCTGGCGGCCATTTTGCTGTCGATGGGTCCGTTGGGATACTTTGCTTTGGTGGTGTTCGCCATCGGCAGTGGCCTGCTCTTTACGCTTGTTCGGCTGCGGACCAAGGCCGATGGTCGTGCGGGAGGATTATCGAATGCTCCGCAAAACTAAGCCTATGAGTACGAAAAAACGGAGTCTCGCCAGGTTGCATTCCGGTTCGTCCCGCGGCCAGAATGGCGGGCGTAGCTTGGACAACTCATCTCACCAATGGAGCGATACGATGCTCAAACAACTCATGATTGGTCTCGTGGCCCTTACTATGGCAATGCCAGTGCTGGCCGACGAGCCGGCCGCTAACGCGATCGACCAAGACCAACGCATGGAGTGGTGGCGCGACGCACGCTTCGGGCTGTTCATTCATTGGGGACTCTACTCCATTCCGGCCGGCGAGTGGCAAGGCAACACGAATCACGCGGAGTGGATTCGCCATACCGCCCACATTCCGTTGGAGACGTACAACCAGTACACCGACGAGTTTAACCCCACCGAGTTCGACGCCGACGAGTGGGTAAAGATGGCTAAGCAGGCAGGCATGAAGTACCTAGTGATCACCAGCAAGCATCACGATGGCTTCTGCTTGTGGCCCAGCGACCAGACCGAGTTCGACGTGTCGTCGACTCCTTTCGATCGCGATATCATGGGCGAGCTGAAAGAAGCTTGCGACAAGCATGGCCTGAAGTTCTGCATGTATCACTCGATCATGGACTGGCATCATCCCGACTACCTGCCGCGCCGCGAATGGGAGAAGGATCGCCCGGCCGACGATGCCGACTACGATCGCTACGTCACGTACATGAAAGCCCAATTGAAAGAGCTGATCGAACGCTACGATCCGGCCGTGCTGTGGTTCGATGGCGAATGGGAAGGCACCTGGACCCACGAGCGCGGCATCGACCTCGACGAATACTGCCGTAGCTTGAAGCCCGATATCATTGTGAATAACCGCGTCGACAAAGGCCGCCGGGGCATGGCTGGCTTAAACGCCGAGGGCACCGACTGGCGAGGAGATTTCGGCACGCCCGAACAAGAGATCCCCGCTACGGGTGTCCCCGGCGTCGATTGGGAATCGTGCATGACTATGAATGGTCACTGGGGTTACAACAAGCTCGACAAGAACTTCAAGAGCACGACCGATTTGGTTCGCAAGCTGATCGATATCGCCAGCAAAGGTGGCAACTACCTGCTGAACGTCGGCCCGATGGCCAACGGCGAGTTCCCCGAAGAGTCGATTGAACGCCTGGCCGAAATGGGTGCCTGGATGGACAACAACGGCGACTCGATCTACGGCACCACCGCCAGCCCTTGCCCGATGCCGGAGTGGGGTCGCGTGACCCGCAAAGGGGATCGGGTGTTCCTGCACGTGTTCGACTGGCCAGCCGACGGCAAGCTAGTGGTTCCGTTCGCCGCCGAAGTAACCAGCTGCAAACTGCTGGCCGCCCCTCAGCGGACGTTCGAAACGAACGCCACGCCGAAGGGCTTGGAACTCATGCTCACCGGCGACGCTGAGAACAGCATCGCCAGCGTGGTGGAACTCACCATCGACGGGGAGGTAAAGCCCATCAAGTAGTCAGCACCAAGCAATTACCAGCAAGTACCGACACCGATTACGGACGCTGCACAACTTCGCGCCCGCTCTTGGTGATCATGGCTCGAATATTGCCCTCATCGGCCTCTTTAGAGACGACCTGCACACTGCCATCGCTAAGCGCGACTAGATAGATGTTCGGCATCCACCCGCCAAGCTCTGGAAGTGGGATGTCGGACGCATAAGGCAAGTCTTCGGGCTTGGTCCAAGGAATATTACGCTTGGCTTCCACAAACATGATCGTGTTGCTTGTTCCATCGGTAATGGTGCTAAATTTCGTTCCTTTGTTATCGGAGAAAATAGTATCGGGTCCCGTCAACGCAAAGTAACTTGTGTTGGTCGAGCCCGGGCTATCAAACGGCGATTGGTAAATCTTCACGACCGTGTCGGCGATTTGCTTGTTGGCCGGACTATCCCATGGTTGGTCGAACTGATACCGATCGTAGAGCGCTTGTTGCTCCATGAACGGTAGCAACGCTACCCGCCAGCTGTGAGGGTACTTGCTACCCTCGGCGTAGTTTTGCGCTGCGGGGAAGTGCCCGTACGTGTCGTGATAGTTGTGCATCGCCAGAGCGAGCTGCTTCATGTTGTTCATGCTCATGGTGCGTCGAGCCGCCGCGCGGGCAGCAACGACACCTGGAATGAGCATTTGCACCAGCATTTCCGACTCGCCTCGCGAGATGAGGTCGCACTGGTAGTCGATGCTGGCAACGTCGCCCTCGGCCGTGGGGTGGGCGTTGGCAATAAAGTGCCGAGCGACTTTGAACCACTTGTCGCTTAGTGTTTTGATATTTTGCTGCTCGTCGTCAGGCATTTGCTCGAGTTGCTTTTTGAGCATTTCGACCTGCTGATCGAGCATCCCGCCGCCTAAGGTGACGAACGCCTGGGCGATGCTGGCAACCTGCTGGGCGTGTTCCGCCGAATCGCACTGCGCGTGCACCTGAGCGTGCAAGCCTTGTTCGATATCGATGGAAGCGACCGCCCAGTCGGTGTGCTGCACCACTGGCGCTACTGAGCGAAGCAGGAAATTGTTCGGTTCACGATCCATGCTGTCGACTTCGTCCTGGAACTCAGCACGGAAGGCGGCAGCATTGACCGCCGAGCACAACTCGCTCTCCATAGCACTGGCCCACTGCTCGGCCCAAACCGGCTCAGCACTGTTTTCAAAATCCTTGTGATCCGGCATGCCGTTTAGCACACGGTCGATGGCAAACGTAGTGGCATCGAGCTGTGTGTACTGCGTCTCGCCGGCGCGAGCAACCAACCTACGATCATCCCGTATTCCGAGAACCGCATTTTGTGCTTTCCGCGTGGCAGCTGCAAAGGCCTTACGACAGGCATCCGCCGACTTGAATCGAAACAAAAACCGCGGCTCGTACGGGGCCTTGTTTGGCACGATGAACATGATTTCCGAAATATCAGAGACCGACAAATCCGCCTCGCCCATGAAGGTGTCGGTGGTCAACTCATCGATCTCCGCCGCTAACTCAGGACTTTTGATGATAGAACTTACTCGAATCGACGTAACACACATCGCCTTAGGAGGAACGTACTTGAGCGGTATCCGCTGCGGCATCTCCACGACATCGTATTCCACCGGGGCGGTCTTGTCGGACTTGGTGGCGGACTCTTCCTGGCTGGCCACCGGTTGCCGGAACCCGGCAACCGCGACCGCGACCACTGCCAGAAAACCGATCGCGACTCGGCGCAACGTGGCATGGCTGCCCAACGATCGCAATGGGGGGGATGTTCGAAGCATCTCGACTCTCCTCATTAATAGGGAACGGTTGGGAATCAGCGTGCGGGCGGGTCCCGCGGTTCGATACATCGGCGTCGATAACGCCAAGTGTGCCAGGCACTCGAGGTACTGCTGGCGATCGCCCACCAATTGGGCGGCGTTGGCATCCGCAGCCAGCTCTTGCTCCAGCTGCAAGCGGCCCGCCAGCCAACGCACCAGCGGGTGATAGAAGTGAATGGCAACCGCCAAGCGGGCAACAAGCCACGAGCGGTAATCGCGAGCGGCCACGTGCGATAGCTCATGAGCCAACACCGCCCGCAGTTGCTGCTCGCTCCAGTCGCGCCAAGCAACCGGCAGCAGCACGTACTGGGTCCGCCAGCCAAACGTCGCCGCGGTCGCCAGATCGGACGACTCGCGAAGCTGCACTTGGCCGGGCAGCTGCAAACGCTCGGCAAGCTGCGCAAGCGTCGCGTTCGGCCCGTCGTCGGTAATCGGTTGACTCGTTTTTAGCAGCGATTGCACGTAGTGTATGCCACGTAGCAAACGGAGGACACTCACGACCAAACAACCCATCAGCAGTACTCGCACTAGTAGCGAAACACTCCAGTTCGACTCGCTACTGATGGCCGCGCTCGCTTCGCTTGGTGTGGTCACCGTTTCGGCAAACGCCTGCCAGGCGGCCATATAGGCCGAAGGCAGTTGCTGGTCGGTGGTCGGCAAACTGGGGGATTCCTCCTCCGGCAAGTTGACCTCGGCCGCGGATGCGTCGGGCGCTGTGAGAGTAGTTGCCGACTCGGTAGTCCACGACCATCGCGGCCAAGGACTCGCTGCCAGCAGCGTAAGCACTAGCACCAACCCCAAACTACCCACCAGCACCCCGCTCGCTAGCGTTGCCGCGTACCGACGAGCAGCGAAGTACAACACGCCAGTTACCAGCGAAAACAACGTGACCTGAATCACACACCAGAGAATCGTAATCAAAGATGGACTCATTGCTTACCCTCCCGCAATACTTGCTCCAGCAGTTCACGCTCTTTGTTCGACAGCTTCTTGCCATCGAACAAACGGACGAGAAGCTGCTCGCGCGAACCACCAAACACCCGCTTCACCAGATCGCCCACCAGGCGGGTCGAGACATCTTCGAACGAACGAATCGGCTCGTAGGTAAACGGGCGATGCTCCCCTTGCTGCTTGAGATACTTCTTCTCCACCAGGATCTTTACCAGCGTCGCGACCGTGGTATACGCCAGGTCGCTCCCCGCGTTGGCAAACCGCTCGCGAGCCTCGGCGGCGGTCATCGCCCCCGAGTCCCAAAACACTTGCATCAATTCGAGTTCACGCTGGGTGAGCTCAGGCGACTTCGGCCGGGCCATGGAGTTCCTCGCAAGCAGGAAGTTATTTGGTTTTTTAGATTTGGTTTTATCGTAGCGGATTCCCGCGGAGTGTCAACAGAATTTCCACCACTATTTTTTCATAGAGAAACACGACTTGGCCGCGCAAACCAAAGCGACTCATACACCTGCGGTGCTGGTCGCTTACGCTTCGCCGGAACTGGTCGCCGGTGGCTGCATTGCCTGGATCGCCTCGTAACGAAGCGGCGTTCGCAGCGGCTTGCTACTACTGCACGCCCGACAGAATCGCGGCCAGACTTGCACCCAATGATGCTCGACCTCGAAGCGATTGAACTGGTCGCGTTTGTCGAACTCGAACTCCACCTCGCAGCGCGGACAAGTAAACCGCACCGAAAAGTAAGCGAAGTAGGGCCAGCAACGATAGAACTCCTGCTGCTTGGGATGAGCGAGTATCGCCCTGCCCTTCTCGATGCAAGTGTCGCACGCCCAATGCACGTACTGCCGCGACGATCCCCAATCGGGATTGCCGCCGGTAAGGATTCCCGCGAACACCTGCTCGCGACTGGGACCATGTGAAACAGCGATATGCTGCTCGGCAAAGCATTGCTGCTGCGAGAGCTTTACTTCGTACCTGCAGACGGGGCATTCGCCCATGCCACGATGAGCCATATTGCACCTTCTCACGACGTTCGAGCGCGGTCTACTCTTGAACTGCCAGGAGGTTCGCGAGCGGATCGTTCCACCGCTCAAGCATGTTACTCCGAAGCGAACAACACCATGCACCCCCAAAGAAACTCAACGCTACGTACCTGGATTCCAAAACGGTCATGCCTTGAAGTGGTGCTTCGACCTGCGAAGCACGCTCGCCTGCGTTCCACCCGAATAAAGAGAGTTGCACCATCTGCATCGGTTCCCAAAACCAATGCCCCTGATGCTGGTCGAACTGCCAGCGGTCGTCCAACACACGGGACGACAGCATGCCGATCACGATGCCACCTGCAGCGAATAAGGAGGATTCGATAAGTGCGAAAATGACATTCATGATAGCAGCCCCAAATAAAACGAGGCTTATGGAAACGAGACGTTCGCCGTCAGGGGACCATTATAAGGGTGGCTCCCAGAGAGGCCAGTTAATTCATGGTGATGAATCCATGAATTCAGTTGGCAGCCGAATTGTCGGCATCGACTTCCACCCAGAACCAACCTCGCAAGTCGCCTTCGCTGAAGCCGCGAGCCTGGTCTTGAGGATACCGCGAAGCGAGGGCGGCGGTGACTTCCGGGGCTATTTTCGCCGGATCGCCGTGACAGAGTAGACACGCGGTCTCGAGCCGAATTGGCTGCAACACCCGCAGCCCGTAGGCCTGTCGCAACAGCACCTGCTCGGGCGTCTGGGCGTCGACGTACGACTCAGCCCACTCGGGGGGTGCGTTGGATGGATTGCGAAGCAGATGCGAGGTGCGACCGATTCGCACCTGATGGTCGCTACCGGCGGTGGCGGCGATCTCGGGGGCGGCTTCGGAGCAGACCGCAATGGCGGCCGCCGGGCCTTCGGAGGAGAGCGTTTCGACGAGCTTGGCCTTGAGGTTAGTCGCCAGAGACTGCCGAGCTTCGTTCGCCCGATCGAGCATTTGCTGTTCGGCGTCGGTAAGCTCTTCGGGCGTGATGCGCTCGGTCGACGAAGTCGGCACCGAAGCCTCGCGTCCACAACCGATGCTCGCCAGCATCGCTAGCAAGCAACACGACCACCAAAACGAAGAGAAACGCATGTTAACAATCGGGCTGAAACCGACCCTCAATGCAATCGAGCATCCGCTCCAAGTGCGGTTCGGCCACCCGGTAGTACACTCGGCGGCCATCGCGCTCGCTGGTAAAGAAACCACAACGCTGCATCAATCGCAAATGTTCCGAGGCAACGTTTTCGAGCACTCCACAGTCTTCGGCCAGTTCACCCACGGTATAGCGGTTGTGCAACAAGAGCTGCACCATGCGAATCCGCACCGGGTGGGCGAGGGTCCGCAGGCACTCGGCCGCCTGGCCGAGCGCTTCCATATCGGCTTGCTTCAACGGCCGACCGGTATCCGCCATATCGTTCGGCGACTGCTCGATGGTTGTCGTACTCATCACAAATCCTCCGCTAGCACTCTATCAGCAAGTAGCTTTTGCATCCAGATGAATTACCGCACCCGGTTAGTCCTGAATCGTCACCATGTTCTGGTCGGCAGGTGCTTCGTGCATGTTTCGCAGACCGATGCGTTGCGATTGCATTTCGGCTTGCCGTCGCCGTGCCGCCGCGGCTTGCAGTACTTCGCGACGCTCCAGCTCGGCCTGTTGCAGTACGGGCCACACCTGCTCGGCAAAGTCCTTGGGCTCGACAAAGCCTTCGATCTTGTGCAGCAATTTGTTCTCCGGCGAAATCACCAGCGTGGTGGGGAACGCACGCACGCCAAGTTTCTTCGCCAGCTCGGGCGTCTCGGAAGCATTGAAGGCCACCGGCTCGGAGTAAGCCGACACGCCCGAACGAATCTGAGGATTCGTGTAGGTCTCCTGAATCATCTTCTTGCAGAAGTAGCAGTTGTCGGAAGTCACGTACAAGAACATCGGCTTGCGACTCTGCTGCACGGCCGCCCAGGCTTCGTTGACCGAAGCATGGCGGAACAGCGGCTGCGGCTCGGCCTGACGCGCCGAAACCGGCTTGGCGGACACCGGAGTGCGAGGAGCTTGCGCTTGAACTTGTGAATACGAAACAACCAGAACCGCCGCGGTAGCGAGTAGTGTACGAACCATGACTAACCCTCCAAATGGTGGTAGTAGACGTAATGGAAAACGAGTCGCTGCCATCCGAAGCGGCGAGCGTGACTCGGTTACTCCATATATCGTCAGGTCACGAGATGTCGGTTAGTCGAAAGTTGCGGAATCGGTCAACTATCACAAACCATTTAGAGGACACGACTTAGAAAAGAAGATATGCCCATCGATTTACAGCGTGCGATAGCACTCGTGGCCGATTTACCCCGCTCGAGGAGCCACCACCCGACGGAACAGCACCCCAGCGACGATCCCCAGCAGCGCGAAAGCCATGACCGAAAGGTAGACGTAATGATGCCCCACACGACCGGGCCACGAATCGGTCAGGTAACCGATGAAGGGAGCCATGAAGATCTCCGGCGTGTAGCCTACCACCGAGGCCAGCCCCACCGCCCGGCCTGTGAGCAGCAGCGGAATCTTGGCTTCCTCCATGATGGCGAAATAGAGCCCTCGCAGCGCGTAAGCTCCGATGCTCACACTAATCACATTCACCATGAACAGCGTGTAGGTATCAGCTCCCCAGGCCTGACCAGCGAGGCCGATGCTGCCGAACAACACCAGCGCGAAGCAGACGATCACCAGGTACGAGGCTTTCAAGCGATCGGCCAATACTCCGAAACCAATGGCTGCGATCGGCCTCATCCACAGCGACAGATTATACAACTTGGCCGCCTGCACTTCGTCGGCGCCCAGCACTTGCGTGGCGTAGAGCGAGAAGTCGGCGGTCGCTTTGAATGCTGCGTAAGCGGCTACGATGATCGCCGCTTGCAGCCAGACACTCGGCATGGCCAGCACGCGGGCAATCCCCAACCTTGCCTGCTCCATGCGTTCAGCCAGAGTGCCCTCGCTTACGGTATCGTTCTCAGCGGTCATCTGTTTAGGAATCACCACCAGCACCAGCAATCCCGCGAGAAGACAGCAAGTTGCCGTAATGCCAATCACCCATTGAAAGGCCAGGGTCCGCTCGGCGAGTGTGGCGGCGGCCACGTCGCTCGGCAACAGCGACGCGTACACCCAAACCAACACGGTGCTGATCGCCACGGCCAGCAGCCCGCGACCTCCGTCGAGCACCCCAAAGGCAGTGCCTTGCGACATTTTGCCGCCAAGCTCGCGGGTGGCTTTCATCAGCGCCGCCCAAAACAGGGCGATGGTGGTGAATCCCCAGTACGCGTACAGCACCTTCAAACTGGTGAGCGAGGGAATTTGCCAGAGCATGGCTCCACCGAGGGCGGTGGTTGCCAAGGCAATGGCCATTTGCGTACGCGGCTTGAAGACATCGGCCAGCGGGCCGCCGAGGGCGTAGGCGACCACAGCAACGATGCCATAAGCGGCCTGGGCGGTGCCGAGCTGAAGATTGGTAAGCTCGAACACTTCGAGCAACGTCGGGCGAAATGTACGGGGCAATAGAAATGGCAAGAAGAAGATCGACTCGCCGGCCACGATCAACGTGGTCAGCACCGCCGCCCGGCGAGCGGGCGACAGCACTGGTGTGCCGGATTGCGTGGGCTCACTACTCAATTGCCATTTGCCTCGACTCGATCGAGAAAGTCATCGGGAATCGCCGCGGTAAGGCGGCCGACCAAGGCGTAGTACTTGAGCGGCACCCCTTCCATCGACAACCGATGGGTATACCGTTCGAGGATGTGCACGTCCATATATTCGGAGAAAATCAGCTCGCGAACCATCCGCGAGAACCCGGTGCGGTCGGAACGATCGAGGAAGGTCTCTTTAATGTTGAACGCCACCCAGCCGTTGGTTTCGATGAGTTTGAGCGCCGAGAAGAACGCCAGCGGAGGAATGTCGCCAAACCCTAGCGCGGCGACCGAAGTCAAGCAATCGAACCGCCATTCGATCAAATCTTGAGTGACCGTTTCCGGCAGATCGGTGAAGTCGGCCACCACGTAATCGTCGTACACGTAGGGACGATCGCGATAGGCGGCTTCGCGAGCCTCGGGAATAATGTCGGCTCCCACGATGCGAGCGACTCCCAAGTTGCGAAGCTGCTCGGCCATCATGCCGTTGCCGGCTCCCAGATCGAGCACGCGCAACTCGTTGCGGTTCGCCCATTCAGCAATCAGGCTTACCTCCAGCAACTTGGCCACTTTCTGTGGCGAGTTACATTTGAGCCGCTCGTAGAACAGTTGTTCGTATAAGCCTGGTTTGGTGTAGATACGATCGTAATCGTGAAAGAGATATTTACGCTGTGTGCCGTCTTCTACAAGATTAAAGTAAGCTTGGTCTTGGTCGAGATTGTGCTCTTGCGCGGCGGGAAATTGCAGCCTGTATCGGTGAGGCATGGTTCCTTGGGGGTGAAGGATGCTGAATTAAGAGACGCTTAGAAAAGACACTTGAGCGGCAAGCACGCTTGGCAATATGCCCCGCTCACCTTCATTGTCAAGTAATATTGTAATCTATTAGCGTGTCGAATCGAAGCCTTGGCTACTTCAACCTGATGCATGCACTGAACACCCGTTCCTATCACACTACCGATGGAACTAGCCGGCAAGTTGGTTCCACAGGTTCACCTGCTACCAAACGCAAATGGGGAGCTTTCCGCCTTGCGACGAAAAGCTCCCCGGCGCGCTCGCCCAGCTTGCACGAGAATGGTTGCTCGACCTACGAGCGGTTGGCTTCCAGCTCTAGCTGATCCAGCGTCTTGAATAGCTCGCTGGTGAGTTTGGGGAACTCGCTCAGCTCCACGGCCGCTTCGCGACAATCGCCTTGGTGATAGAGATCGACGATCTTCCGCGCCATGGCGTGTACGGCTGCGTGCTGGGCTTCGATTTTCGCGAAGCTCGGCAGGTTCCCAAGATCTCGGCCAGCTTCACCCGCCATTTGCCGTGGGCGGCCTTGATGGGGATAGAATCGAACCGCTTGTGATTGGCTTTGCGATGCTTACCGAACTCCAGTAGCTCGTCCGAAATCGCTGTGAGTTCATCACTTGCATGCTGCGACTCACCAGCTCCGGTTACTACTTTCTTTACCGCGCTGTCGATCTCCACCACACTCTTGGTGATCATGCCGCAGACCGTGGCCGACTCGGAAACCTGCCGAGCGACACTTTGCGCGGCCGAGGAATTCTCGGCAACGTTGCGGGCGATCTCTTGCGTGGTGGCTCGCTGCTGTTCCAAAGCGGTCGCAATCGACTGCGAGATCAGGCTCATGCCTGATACATCTTCGCTGATGCTGGCCACCGCCTGCTCGGCTCGACTTACTTGATCCTGCACATATTCGATCCGCTTGCGAATGTCTTCACTAGCGTCGGCCGACTGCCGGGCGAGTTCCTTGACTTCGGTTGCGACTACGCCGAAGCCACGTCCGACATCGCCAGCGCGAGCGGCTTCGATCGTTGCGTTCAACGCGAGCAACTTGGTCTACTCGGCAATGTCTTTGATGGCTTCTACCACTTTGCCAATGCCGAGCGCGGCTTCGCCTAGCTCACGCATGGTTTCATTGGCTTCCTTGGCCCGCGTCGATGCCGACTCGGCGTCGTGGGCGGAACGATCGGAGTTTTTGGCGACTTCGATAATGGAAACCGACATTTCTTCCGCCGCGGCAGCAAGTGTCTTGGTGTTGACCGACATCTGTTCGGCGCTGGCTGCGATGCTGGCCATGTTGGTGTTCAGCTCTTCGCTAGCGGTAGCGACCGAAGTGACTTCCTGACAGATTAACTGCGTCTCCGAAGCAATCTGATTGGCGTTCGAAGCCAGCTCCACCGTGCACACCTCAAGACGCCCCGTACGGGTGTCGACCCAATCGACGTCCTGCATCCAACCATCAAGCACCGTGTTGAGTGCAGTCGTGGCTTCGGTAGTAGCATCTTGGAAACGAAAGGTGAGATCCCGAGGTTCGTTTTCGAGCGCTACGTGGAGCGGTTCGAGTACGAGTGCTGACTCGATACCAGGAAGCGTGCCATTCATCTTCGGGTCCCCTCTGCGGACTTTGTGTGGATGATCTCAGCCCCCACACATGCGAGCGATTCTAGTCGTCTTGATATGCCTATATTGCTAGCGACAACTGTGCAAACATAGATCACCGCAGCGTACCTACCGCAGGCGGAACAAGAGAAAAGTCAGCTTCTTCATCACACGACAAGGTTGATGCTCCCGACTGGGTGTCGCCAGAACCGCTCACCCTCGCGCGCCGGTATTTCAAGTGCCGCTGACTCTTGCGACTGGTTACTTGGTGAGCCACAAAGAGCAGAGTGCGCAGCTTCGCACACTCCAGTTAGAGAAGTCGTGGGGAATGCGCAATCTGGACCTCGCGGTCTACATCCGCTCCACGCACTCAATACCAAGTAGCCCCATGCCTATTCCCAAGGTGCGGGCGGTCAGCGCGCAGAGGGCCAGGCGACTCGTTCGTAGCGAATCGGTCTCGGCCTTAATCACTGGGCAGTTCTGGAAGAACCCAGCATACGAGCTTGCCAGATCGAACAAGTAACTCGTCAAATGATTTGGTCGGTACTCTTCTAACACCTTGTCGAGCGATTCGGCAAATCGGCAAAGCATCATCCCGAGCGCCCGTTCTTCGGGCGAGCCGAGCACCAGTTGGTCGGCGCCGGCCAGGGCCTCGGTTTCGGTGACTTCGGCCTTCTCGAAAATCCCCCGCACGCGGGCGTAGCTGTACTGCATGTAAGCAGCCGTGTTGCCATTCATGGCCAGCATCTTGTCGTAGTCGAACTTGTAATCGCTGGTTCGATTGTGGGCCAGGTCGGCGTACTTGATTGCACCGATGCCGATTCGCTCGGCGACTTGCTGCCGTTCCTCGTCGGTCTTGAGCATGGGACTCGCGTCGGCCAGCGATCGGGCGCGGTCGACCGCTTCGTCCAACAAACCCATCAAACCAACCGCGTCGCCGCTGCGGGTTTTATACGGCCTGCCATCTTTACCGAGTACGGTGCCGAAGCTCACGTGCATTAGTTCAACGTTCTCGCAGCCGCACTGCTTGGCCGTGGCGAACAATTGCTCGAAGTGCAAACCTTGCCGATGATCGACCACGTACAGGATGGCATCGGGCTGCCACTTCTCGAGCCGGTAAGCGATGGTCGCCAAGTCAGTCGTGGAGTACAGGAAGGCACCATCCTGCTTCCGCACAATAAACGGAGCCGCATGACCTTCGAGGAACACGCACATCGCCCCCTCGTTCTCGGTCGCCAGCCCGCGGGCGACCAGGTCGTCGACCACGGCTTGCAAGCGATCGTGATAGAAGCTCTCGCCAAGCGTATGGTCGAACGTAACGTTCAGCCGATCGTATGTTTTCTGGATCGCGGTCAGGCACGCTGGCAGGAACGTCTCCCACAGCTCTTTATTCGTCGTGTCGCCAGAGTGAAGCTTGGCAGTCTCGTCGAGTACCGCCCGCGCGATGTTCGTGTGTTCCGTTGCCAGCGGGGCGAGCTGAGGGTCGTCGTCGATCTTGGCGAGCTTCTCTTCGAGCGACTTTTGCTCGCCGAGCAGATCGTTGAGGGAGTTCTCCGCCTGCCGTAGCCTTTTGGCGGCCGCCTTGTCGGCTTTCTTGTCGCCGGTCGGCTCGACGGCCTTGAGCTCGTCGACAAGCTGCTGCTGGGTGGCGAGCTTCTCTTCGAGGGCCGGCAGTCCGTTATTCTTCGCGTTGTGGTACTCCACCAACGTGTTCACGAGCCGATAGAGCCGGCTCAGTTCGGGCACGGGATCTTTGGCGATGGCTGCTTCGTCGGCGAAGTGCTTGTAGCCGTAGATGATCATGCCGAACTGGGTGCCCCAGTCGCCGATATGATTGTCGGTGATCACCCGATGGCCCAGGAAACGAAGCACGTTGCCAATGGCCGCCCCGATGACGGTCGATCGAATGTGGCCCACATGCATCGGTTTGGCCACGTTGGGCGACGAGTAGTCGACCACCACGGTGCGCGGCTTCGCGACGGTCGGCACACCGAGGTGCTCGGTATCGGCGGCCGCGGCCTGCAGTGCTCCCACCAAGGCAGCGTCGGTGAGCTTGAGATTAATGAAGCCCGGGCCGGCGATCTCGGGCGGTTCGCACAGGTCGGACACGTCGAGCGCAGCGACCAGCGCGGCGGCAATCTCCCGCGGCGGCTTGCCAAGCTGCTTGCCGAGCGGCATCGCGCAATTGGCCTGGTAGTCGCCAAACTTGGCATCGTTGCTCGAGCGAATCAATTCCAACACAGGGGCAACGTCGCCGGTGAATCCATCGAGCGAGGCCAGGCTGTTGGCAAACCGTTCACGTAGTTCGGCGAGAAAGTTCATGATTTCCGAGGGGTGGGAGAGTGTGCCTAGGCGACCGCAAAACCTAGTTTGTACCCTAGCGACGGGCGAGCATGGAGGGGGCTCGCGCTACGGGCCGCCAGGCAACAGATCGCGATACGCAGCTGCGCAGGGCGGGCTACAGACACAGCAGCCCCCTAGGAGTAAAGTCTGGGAGTGGACGGAAACTACAAACCGCTGCGGTTTACTCGCCGGCGGTCGGCTCGTCGTCCTGCCAGGGAAGCTCTACCGGCTTCGAATCCTGCCAGAGATCCTCGAGGGCGTAGTAGTCGCGGGTTTCCTGATCGAACAGGTGCACGACCACCGAACCATAATCGAGCAAGATCCAGCGGCTTTCGCTGTAGCCTTCGATGCCTATCCGCTTGTCGCCGAGGTCGTCTTCCAGGCAGTGATCGATCTCTTCGCTGATCGCGTGCAGCTGCCGGCGACTATTACCGGTGACAATCACGAAGTAGTCGAACTCGGGCGTGACCCCTCGCATATCGAGGAGACGGATGTTCTGGCCACGGTTATCGGCGGCGGTGCGGGCAGCGGCTATCGCGAGCTGCAAGCTGCGCTCGGCACGTGTGTCGCTGGCGGGGGTGGGTTCAGACAAGGGGCTCGTAAGGTTCATTGGAGTAAGGGGAATTGTTGTCCTAAGCTCTGCATTTTATCGAACAATCGGCGGCGGAACAATTGCGGCGGCCCGGTCGGGGCTCCTCACTCGCCCGCAGACGCCTACAATTACAGCGTTTCGCGTTGTGCAACTCACAAATATTTTAAGGATCGAACGATGGCCGATTGGGTGGAGGAAGGCAAAAAAGCCCCCGCATTTACACTGACCGCCGACGACGGGTCGAAGGTTCGCTTGTCGGAACTGGCGGGCTCGCCGGTGGTGCTCTATTTCTACCCCCGCGACAACACGCCCGGCTGCACCCGCGAGGCCTGCGCGTTTCGCGATGCGAAAGCCGAGCTCAAGAAACTGGGAGCCGTCGTGCTCGGCGTGAGCACCGACTCGATCGAAAGCCACGTGAAATTCCGCGACAAATACGAACTGAACTTCCCGCTGCTGGTCGATGAGGATCACAAAGTCGCCGAAAAATACGGTGCCTGGCGCGAGAAGAACATGTACGGCAAGAAGTCGATGGGCATCCAACGCAGCACGTTTCTCATCGACGCCCAGGGCAAAGTTGCGAAGGTATGGAAGCGGGTGCAAGTGGATGGGCACGACGAGAAAGTGCTCGCGGCGCTGAAGTCGCTCGAATAACCACCTGCCGGCTTGCAGAATCAGCGACCTCGGCCCGCAACTGCGGATGGCCGAGGACCGCTGGTTCTTGAAAAACACGTCTGGCATCACGCCCGCTAATTCGGCTAAACTACGAAACACTCTTCTGGACTTGCAACTTCGACTTAGGCGGTCGTCACTTTTTCCATATCTCGCGCAACCAATCCGGCTGCCCGGTTTGCCCACTTGGATTGCGTAGCGATACCGCTGCACCTCTTTCAAAAAGTCGTTGGTTCGGAGGCTTGTTCGATGAATTGCGATCAGGTTTTCATGATTCTCACGAGTGGTCCCTTTCCCACAGGCGATCGTTCGGACATCGAAGTGGAAAACCATCTCGACCATTGCCCCACTTGCTGGCGCATTGCCGAAGCGTTGCGCCCCGCCCACGACGTGTTTGAGGAGTCGGTTCCCGCCTGGGAAGGCCGCGACCTGCCTGGCTACTGGGGCGAGTCGCAGCCCGCACGCGCGGTAATGGCCGAACTGCAACAAACGGCTTTGCGCACCACGGCCACGCGGCGGCAGTCGCGGACGTTGGTTCAAATGCCGCTGGCAGTCGAACAGCAGCGTCAGGCGATGGCCGGCTGGCGCGACGTGTTTGTGGTCGCTGGCATCGTCGCCGTGATGTGCGGCATCGCCCTTTTGGTCTCGAATCTGGTTCCGTAGCGAGCCCAAACGACACACCTCTGCCAGGTCCGCACACTCCTATTATTCCGCAAGCTCCTGCGTTTGCGCGTTTGCCGATTCTGCCGGAAAATACTTCCTACCCCTTGCGCGAAGTGCCAAAACTTCGTTGGCAAAGCTCTGTTTGGCAAGCTACTTTTCACTGGTTCGCCTCGGTAGACCCAATCTACTCGTGCCGTGGGCCGCTCGTCCCACCACCCGCTTCTGTCACGACCGACGCGAAGCCCCCTCCTCCTTTTGCCCGATGTTGCGCTCGGGCTGCACCGTCTGGAATTCGCATTCATGGCTTGGATTGGTAACACCCCTACCGGCGGACTGACGTGCCAAGTTCCTCGTATGCTTGGATCGCAAGTCGCAGAACTCCTCAAGCGGCTACAACCAAAAGTTGGCCGCGAACGTCGCAGCACCACGCGACATGCAATCCCCTATATCTTTGAACTCTCACCGCGCGACGAACTGCCGCCGGAGCTTGCGCAGTCGTTCACCGTGGTCGGCAAAGACGTATGCGACCGTGGGATCGGATTCTTCCACCAGAAACCGATTCCCTACCGCCACGGGATGCTCGAAATCGAACTGCCCGACGAAGGCATCGTGCAACTCGAGGTCGACCTGCTTTGGTGCCGGTTCACCAGCTTTGGTTGGTACGAAAGTGGCGGTCGCCTGCTTGGGGTTACGAGTGGACTGTCGCCCGCTTGCAAGGCCGGCTGAGCCAGGCTTGATGCTGCTTTCGCTTAAAGCAGTCCTCTCTACGCTTGCAAGCCACTCGAGCGATTTGCCTACTCCTTGGTACTTTGCAGGTTTTGCGGAATAAATCTCCCCGCGCGCTGCGATTCCCGTTATCGTGGCAATCAACCGGCTTCGCCATTTCCGGCGAGGTCAGCGCTAATCCAAGGGGAGATCGACGATGAGTATTTCGCGTCTGGCGGCACCCGTATTTCTATTGGCAGCCTGCACTTTTGCGATGAGTCCCACGCTCACGCAGGCCCAGGACCCTTTCGGCGGCCCTGGCGAAGAGAACCCTTTCGACGGACCTGGTGGCGATAATCCCTTCGGCGAAGGTGATAATCCCTTTGGCTTTGGTGGATCCGAGTCGGCTCCTACTGCCGAGGCACCTGCCCCGCCGGCCCCGCGTCCACAGGAGCGCGATGCTCGCCCCGCCCCGCCCAAACCGAAAACGCCCGTCTACTGGGCCGATGGCGATTCGGAACGGCACAAAGCCATCCGCTACGCCCTGGCCCAGCCGCTGAATCCTCTGGGACTTGAGTTCCAAGACGCCCCACTGTCGGAGATCGTTGATTTTCTTCGCGATGAGTACAACATCGAAGTTCAGCTCGACATCCCCGCCCTCGACGATCTAGCAATCTCGCCCGATGATCCAATCAATGTCAACATGCGCAACATCACGCTCGGCTCGGCACTTCGCCTGATGCTCAAGCCAGGGGAGCTGACTTACGTAGTCGACAACGAGGTGCTGCTGATTACCTCCGAAGAACAAGCCGCCACGATGATGACCGTGGCCGTCTACCCGGTCGGCGATATTCTCTCCGACCCCAACAATCCCCGGATGCCCCAAGATTTCGACAGCCTAATTGGCAACATCCTCTCGACCGTGGCCTCCGACACGTGGGTCGAAAACGGAGGTCCCCTGGCCGAGATGCGACCGCTGCAGCCTGGCCTTTTGGTCATCTCGCAAACGCAAGCGGTGCACGAACAGGTGCAGCAGTTACTCGCTGCGCTTCGGTTGGCGAAGCAAGACGATTACGCAGTGCCCTCCCCCCAACCACCGCGTAACGAAGGATTTGGCGGCGGTTATGGTGGCGATGGCGGCTACGGTGGAGGAGAGTTCGGCGGCCGCGGGGGCGGAGGGTTCGGCGGCCGTGGCGGAGAGTTTGGTGGAAGAACAGGCGCAGGAGGTCGAGCACGTGAGGTCGAGCCCCAAGAGAGGGAATCTCGATGAGTTCAGTGAAAACCACATTACTTGCCCTGCTGGTGATGGTGGCGGTGCTGCCGACGCTCAGGGGTCTCGGCCAGCCCCCGCAGGCCCCAGCCCCGCTCACTCGCTCGCCGGAGCTGGATGCCGAGATCACCAAGCGCCTGGGGGGTCCTGTGTTTTGGGCCGACGATCTACCCAAGCGTTGGCAGGAGGTCGAGCAAATCATCGACCGCCCGCTGCATCAGGAGGGCCTGGAGTTTCAAGACGAATCACTATCGGAAGTGCTGCGATATATTCGCCAGGAATACAAGCTCGAAATCCGACTCGACCTCGATGCACTCGACGACCTCGGCTTGTCGCCCGACGATCCGGTAACCATCGACCAGCAGCGGGTGACGCTTCGCAGCGCCTTGCGTCATCTGCTTCGCCAGTTGGATCTGACCTTTCTGGTGGAGAACAGCGGGGTGTTAGTGGTGACTTCCGAGGACGAAGCCCTGTCGCAATTGAAGGTGATCGTCTACCCAACAGGCGATATCATCGAGCCGATGCAAGTCGACGATGGTCAACTGGCGAGCGATGCTCAAGGCAACCCCAAACTGCCGATCCAGGTGTTGCAAGAGATCGTCGTGGCAAACTGCAATGTGGATGGATGGCTGTACAATGGCCACCCTGGATTGATTCGCTATGCCAAACCGAACTTGATCATCGTTTCGAATACGTACGAGGTGCATCAACAGGTGCAGAGCCTGCTGCAGGCTATTCGTAAGGCCCAGCAACACGAGTATGCCCAACCAAGCCGCATTGGGCCACAAGCCCGACTTCCGTCGCAAGGCTTCGACGAAGACGACACCGCGTACCAGGCGCGCCTGCGTCGAATCGCTCCGACAGCTCGCGACCTGCGAGACGAGGCATCTGCTCCTCCGCAGTAAGCTTTGGCTCGGTCCACCAATTCCACAGGGGTATAAAACATCATGAGCGTTCAACGAACCATTCTTTCACTGGCGGCCATCCTGGTCGCTGGGTGCCTGCTCGCCCCGCAGTTTGGGCATAGCCAGGACGATCTGTTCGGCGGATCTCCGGCAAACGACGAACGAGAGACGGATCTGTTCGGTTCGTCGGAAGATGACCTGTTCGCCCCCTCCGACGGCAACGCGAGCGATGACGATTTGTTCGGCTCCCCAGAGCCGGACCAGATGGGGGACGCCGACGGCCTGTTCGCCGCACCGGCCGAAGAGCCTGCCCCCGAATCGCGGGCGAGGGAAAATAGTGCTCTGCGCGAACAGCCTCTATCGAGTAGCCGCATCAATACTCCTGTGTTCTATGCCGAACCGAACGCGTTGGTGAACGAGCGGATTCGGAAGGTGCTCGCCCGCCCGCTGTATAAGAGTGGGCTGCAATTCACCGATACCCCTTTGAGCGAAGTCGTCGCGTTCATTCGCGACGAATACGAAATCGAAGTACTGCTGGATCTCCCAGCGCTCGACGACCTCGCCATTTCCCCCGACGAAGTGGTCTCCGTCAACCTGCGTCATATGTCGCTTGGGTCGGCACTGCAACACCTGCTGCGTCCATTCGACTTGACTTACATGATCTCCGATGAGGTGCTGCTGGTTACTAGCGATGACGAAGCCCTCACCCGACCTAAGGTGGCTATATATCCGGTCGGCGATATTCTGGCAGCAAAGCCTGGTTACGAGAACAACTCCGAAGCAGAGGACAAGAAACGCCGATCCGAAGACATCAGCGCATTGATCGATCTGATTATCTCGACGGTTGCCAGCGACACCTGGGTAGAGAATGGTGGCCCCGAAGCAGAGATTCGCGCCATACAGCCAGGGCTACTGGTTATTTCACAGACCACCGACGTGCACGAGCAGCTCACCCATTTGTTCGATGCCCTAAGGCGGGCGAAGCAACACGAATATTCCATACCACACGTCGACCTTTCCTACCAACAACAACTGACTGCTCAACGTCACTATGAAGCTTCCATGCAAGAATATTTTCGCCAGCTTCGAGAACATCGCGAAGCTACCGGCGACGACAGCACGAATGCCCCGGAGGCTCCTCAGCCCCCCATTCCTCAAGGTGGCGGGGGATTCTTCTAAACCAAGCGATCTCGATTTCCGACAACTTGCCTCGGCTTGTCGCGGTTGCTTTGTCCGGCGATGATGGACCGCATGCAGATAGGTCCTACGTTTGTTGTCGATACCTTTGCCGAAGCGTTTCGCATGCGTTACGCGCGGCTCATCGTGTCGGCCATCAACGACTACTGGCTCGACGCTGCGACTCGCGAGCTGTGCGGCTACGGTTCGAGCGTCATTCAGTGCGATGCCGAAATTGCCGTGGAACGCCGCCTGGCGGCTGACGAATCGCCCGACGGCCGGCCGGCCGCGGCGGTGCTGGCGTTTGGGTTCTCGACCGACGCGCTGGCCAAGGCCTTGCCGAAGCGGGTGGGTCAGTGCGTGATGACCTGCGCGACCTCGGCCGTGTACGACGGGTTGCCGCCCGACGACTCCGTGGAGCAGGATCGCATTCCGCTGGGGAGCCACATCCGATTCTTCGGCGACGGATTTCAAAAGAGCAAAAAACCAGCCGATCGGCGGTTTTGGCGGATCCCCGTAATGGATGGTGAGTTCCTGGTGGAAGACTCCCTCGGCGTGCAAAAAGGGGTCGCTGGGGGAAACCTGATCGTGCAGGGAACCAGCCAGCGCGCGGCCCTCGACTCGGCCCGGCGAGCCGTGGAAGCAGTCGCCTCGCTGGCCGAGGTGATAACCCCGTTCCCTGGCGGCGTAGTCCGCAGCGGCAGCAAAGTCGGCTCGCGCTACGACGGGCTGGTAGCCTCGACCAACGACGCGTTTTGCCCCACGCTTCGCGGGCGAGTGGCCACGCAGCTCGTGCCGGAAGCCCAGTGTGCGTACGAAGTTGTGATAAACGGCACCAGCGAATCCGCGGTGGCCGACGCCATGCGGCTAGCCCTGCATGCGGCCGCTGGCCCGGAGATTCCCGCCCTGTCGGCCGGCAACTACGGAGGTAAGCTGGGCAAGTTCCACTACCATTTGCGTAAGATACTGGCGCCTGGGTAAATGGCATCTGGGTATACCGCTGATCGCCCAGCGACCACCCTCTGGTAGGGACTCTCACAGGGCTTTGCGTACGTTCTGGGGAGCTGTCGCATGGTCGGGCCCCCCTGGGTCGATTGGTCGCCAGCAGCGCGAGTTTCGCAAAACGCATGAAAAATTGTTAAACACTCCCCATTGGCCAAACAGCTTGTTAGAATGCGAGGCTCTGCTGGGTGGTGGGCCCAGCCTCCTTAAAACTCTTTGTTCTGCTTTGCTGAAACGATGTCTGACTCCGCTCCCGAGCGCCCTGCCGACGAGGCACAAACGAACGTTGAACAAGTAACCGAAGTCGCCACCGAGGCTGCCGAGGCTACTCCGTCTGAGCCAACTCCTCCGGCCGAGGCCACGCCCGCGGCGGAGCAAAAGCCAGTCGACGAAGCGGCCCCGACTGGCGAGCCCGCTGGCGAAACTGCTGGCGAAGAGGGCGACGATCGCCCTGGCCACCGGATTCGGATCGGCACGCAGCGTCCTGAAGACGCCGAGTCGAAGCCCAAGGCCCAGGCCACCGCTCCCCCGGCGATGCTCGATCCCGAGGTCGCCGCCCGGCAGCGTGAAGAGGCCCCCGCCCCGACCGGCAAGATCTATCCCCCACCGAATGTTCGCGATCGTCTGTCGGCCGACTTGGAGCAAGAGCTCGAAGCCGCGCTGGAAGGTCAGTCGCTCGACGACATTATCTCTTCCAAAGAGGCCAACGAGCCTGGCGAGCTGCCCGAAGGAACCCGCCTGATGGGTCGCGTGGCCAAAGTGTACCAGGACAACGTGTTCGTCGACCTCGGCGGCCGCAACCAAGGCGTGGTCGCCTTCAAGCAGTTTGAAGGTCGCGACCTGCCGGAACCAGGTAGCGAGCTCGACGTGACTGTCGTCAAGCTCGGCGACGACGGGCTCTACGAAATCACCCTGCCAGGCGGGGCCGTCGACGTTGGTAACTGGGAAGACGTGGAAGAAGGTCAGGTGATCGAAGTCACCGTGACCGGCGTAAACAAAGGTGGCCTCGAGTGCCAGGTCTCCGGCCTGCGAGGCTTCATGCCGATGGGTCAGATCTCGATCTACCGCACTGAGAACGCCGAAGAGTACGTCGGCCAAAAACTCAACGCAGTGGTCACCGAAGCGAATCCTGAGCGCCGCAACCTGGTGCTCAGTCATCGCGCGGTAATGGAACGCGAGAAGTCGGAAAAACGCGACCAGTTGCTCAAAGAGCTGGCCCCCGGGCAGATGCGCGAGGGGATTGTTCGCAGCCTTCGCGACTTCGGTGCGTTTGTCGACCTCGGCGGCGTCGATGGTTTGATTCATGTGAGCAAGATGAGCTGGGATCGGGTGAACCACCCCAGCGAGGTGCTCTCCGAAGGTCAAACCGTGAAAGTGAAGATCGATAAGATCGACCCCCAGACCGGTAAGATTGGTCTCTCGTACCGCGAGAGTGCCGAGAACCCCTGGGACAAGGCCGAATCGACCTACTACACCGGAGCAACCGTCGAAGGCTCGGTGAGCAAGATCATGGACTTCGGGGCGTTCGTCAAACTCGAACCCGGCGTCGAAGGCCTGATCCACATCTCGGAACTCGCTCACGGGCGGGTGTTCCGCACCAGCGACGTGGTGTCCGAAGGCCAGGCAGTGCAGGTTAAAGTGCTGAGCTTCGACCGCGAGAAGCAACGCATCGGCCTGAGCCTCAAGGCGTTGATGGAAGCCCCCAAGCGGAAGGGCGAGGAAGAATCGGCCGAAACCGATTTCGCTCCCCCGCCAGACGCCCCGAAGGCTCCCCGCAAGCACGACGGCAAGCTCAAAGGCGGCATCGGCCGCCCCAGCGGTGGCGAGCAATTCGGCCTGAAGTGGTAGTCGCGACTCGGCAACCCACTCGCTGCTAGCTGCAATCCCGCTACACTGCTGCGCCCGCGATGCGCCTGTCGCGTTCTGAAAACAGAGCTCTCTGCGCATTCGGCTGCGCCGAATGCTAGCATGGCCGCGGTTTCTCTTTCGGCATCTCTTCCATTTTGCTACGGTCCCCGGGTTGCACGCCCGACGAGCGGACCCTCGTCGGCTTTTCCAAATCAGAAGCGATAAACTGAGTCGAAAGCGATGGCCGGCAAACTCACTGTATTGATCCCCTGCAAGAACGAGCGGATGAACATTCGCCCGTGCATCGAATCGGTGCAGTCGATAGCCGACGAAGTGTTGGTGGCCGATTCGGGTTCGACCGACGATACGCTGGCGATCGTGCGTTCGATCGACGGCTGCCGACTGATTGAGCGCGAGTACGTTTGCTCGGCCGATTTCAAAAACTGGGCCATCCCCCAAGCCGCGCACGAGTGGGTGCTGATCGTCGATGCCGACGAGCGAGTCACCCCAAAGCTCGCCAAAGAAATCCGCCGTATCGTCGATGGTGCTGACGATGCAACGAAGGATGCTTACTGGATCGGTCGCGATAATCATTACCTGGGTCACCCTATCAAACGTTGTGGCTGGAACAACGACGGAGTCGTGCGACTGGTGCGGCGCGATGCTTGTCGCTACACCGATCGCTGGGTGCATGCCGAGATCGATGCTCCGGCCGAGCGAGTCGGCAGGCTCCAAGGCCGCTTCGTGCACTACACCACCTGGGACTCCGATCACTACAGCCGCAAGATGGTTCGCTACGCTGAATGGGGCGCGCGAAACTACCATCAAGCTGGCAAGCACCCCAATTTGCTGAAGCTGGCCCTGGCTGCTCCCGTGCGGTTCCTGCAGCTCTACTTGCTGCGTGGTGGGTTCCTCGATGGAATCCCCGGACTGCAAGTCTGCATGCACTCGGCCTACTACTCGTATCAGAAACAAGCCAAGCTGTGGGAGATGCACTACGCCCTGCCCCAGCCCGACCCGGAACTAGAGCGAGACAACCACAACCAACAAGCGGCTTAGCACTTTGTCGGCACGAGTCGACGGAGCTACCGAAGTCGACGCTGCCGGTCCCCACTAGCTTCCATCGTTTCATGAAAGCCACCCCATGAACCCACGCAATCTTTGGAAACCCGAGCAGGTGTTCATTGAGATTGGTGCGGAGAACGCCGATACGGCCGACGCCTTGCGGGCGAATGGTTTCGATCGGTACTTGGGGATCTGCAACACACCGCTGCGAGCCGAGTCGCTCGATGCTGCGCGTTCGGATCTGGAAAACTACTTTACCTACACCGACGACAATCAGGTGGTCCGCCGGAACAACGCCGAAGTGCTGATGCTCAGCGGACCAGCCACGCTGCAGGTTTGGTACTATCGTAATGTGCGTCATGTGGATCAAGTTGCCTGGAGGGCGGAGATTTCGCTCTGGACTTTGTTCGGGTTGCTCGGCTGGCTCTGGCACCTGGTGACCGGGCGTTACTCGATGGCTCGCATGGCGACGCTCCGCCGGCCTGGGGCGTTAACCCAGCGGTTCTTCGTCGCCCACATTCGGCATCGCAAAGCACGTGGTCCTAGCGGGCTGCATTACATTCCTCAGCGACTCGGCATCCGCGGTATGTTCGCCGAGCTGAATGGCCGCGACCTCGACTACGTGGTGCTCCGCGGCTGGGAGCGACTGCCGAGGATCGATTCGGAAATCGGCCTGGCGATTCTCGCTTCCGACGACGCCTGGGGCACGTTGGTCGACCTGCTCGACGCCGCGCCTGGCATCAAACCGTGTCAGGTGCATGGCGAACAACAGGACGACGCCTGCTTGCCGGAGCACCTGGCCGATCAGGCGATGCGGGGAGCGATTCGCCATCGCGATCTCTGCCTGGTGCCGAACAAACGCGATTACTTTCATAGCCTCGCCTACCATGCGGTGTACGTGCTCGGCACCAAGTCGCGGTTGCCGATCGAAGGTTCGCGGAAGCTGAAAAACTCGGCCACTGCGAGCGACTACAATTCGCGACTCCGCCGACTGGCTGACGAAATGGGCATCGGCGTCGAAATCTCCCTCTCCGGGCTGCACCATTACCTGATGCGCAACGGCTGGCACCCCCCGATCGACACGCTCGCCCCACTGGCCGAATCGCGCCGCCACCGCTGGCTGGAACCACTGGTGCAAGACGCTGTCGCCGCCGAAGAGGCGATGCCACCCATGCGCCGAGCCGCGTAGGGATATAGATTCCCACTGCTGGGCAAATAGTTTCCCAATTTACCCACCGATGGGTAAATTGAATCTGCACGCACTCTATAAAACCAGTGGTTTTCACCCTCGAATAGATTCCCATTCCCAATAACGCATCGAGTGGGAATCTATTTTCCCGCTGGGAAAGCATCGCAAGTCGTTGATAGATAACAAGTTGCATCAACACCTCCGCGATAGTTGCCCAAAATAGATTCCCACCCATGGGAAAGTATTTTGGGGAGGAGTCAGGGATCAGGATTCGGGGGTCAGGGAAGTTTTGGGGATGCGGGTAAGCGGATGTCATCCTGCGGGAAGCTTCCAGCGACCCGAAGGATCTCAGCTGGCCACTTCGAACGTGTCACCAACGAGCGCCCGTAGGATGTGGTCCAGGAGCTTCCAGCGACGCAGACCCATCACCTGCATTACCATGCGCGCAGCAGTAAACGCCCACGCAAGCAACCATTTCGCCTGCGCGTCGCTAGTCGTTCGAGTTCAAAACAAGCATCACATCTCACAAACCTCCAATCACTAAAAAAGCCAACAGCCGATAGCTGAAAGCCGACAGCCAACGACAACCTGTCCATTAGAACACCACAAGTGGCCAATTCCCAGCGAAAACTGGAGAGAATCTAAACACCAATTTTCACCCTCCGCTGGCGGAGGGTGAAAACAAGAGCGACGATAAGAATTCTCACGCAGAGGCACTGAGCCCGCGGAGCAACTGGGTAGCACCGACAGCTGTTCGCACTACGCATGGCCACTTCGCGAAACGAACCACGCCTAGTTGTCGGTGGGCGAAGCCCAAGAGGTCGAGAGGCTTGGTGCTTCGAGTGTCGCAGCACGCCGCGCCAGGCATCCAGCCCACTGCTGGTGATTGGGTAACGTGGCGGATCATGATCGAGCCGTTGCTACTGCCATGCGACAGGTAAAGGCTGTCCGCGACAAGCCAGCAGTGGCGCCCAAAAAGCCGAGGCCAGAGCAGTGCCACACTGGCGTCCCCCGCGGCTGAGCCTAGAACTCGCCCCACGGTTGCGGGTATCGTAGGCGGCTGGCTGTTGGTCGGCCGGAAGGGGTTTTCCGGTGGCGTGGCCGGAAGCATGGCATGGAGAAAGGCTGCAGCGAGAGCATGAGCGAGGCGGACAAGCTACACTGGACACGGCTACTCTCTCCCCGGCGGATCTGCACCAGCGCCGATGGCTACTCGGCCGACCCGACTCGCGACGAGTTCCACATCGACTACGATCGCATCGTCTACAGCAGCGACTTTCGCCGATTGAAAGACAAAACCCAGGTCTTTCCGTTGTCGCGCAACGACTTCACCCGCTCGCGACTCACGCACAGTCTCGAGGTCTCCTGCGTGGGACGGACCTTGGGGCGGAAGCTGGCCGAGTTGCTCACGCGCAAAGGACTATTGCCCGACACCGAGTCGGACATCGGCACCATCGTCGCGGCCGCGTCGCTGGCCCACGACATTGGCAATCCGCCGTTTGGGCATTCGGGCGAGAGTGCCATTCAAACGTGGGCCAAGAAGAACACCGCTTGCGCAGCGAATAATCCCGACCACCGCCCGTTCGAGGTGGCCACCGAGCAGGAGTTGCTCGACCTGCATCGCTTCGAAGGCAACGCGCAAGGCCTGCGGGTGCTGGCCCGTTTGCAGGCGAACCGCCGCAAAGGGGGGCTGCGGATGACGGTCGCCACGCTGGCGGCGATGATGAAGTACCCTTGCAGCTCGTCGCTCTCGGCCGAGTCGAAAGCGGCCGCCAAACAAGCAGGCTGCAAACCGCCGGCCGAGCGGAAGAAGTTTGGCTACTTTAGCGACGACGCCGAGACGATCGTACCTGAGCTCCGCGAAATCGGCATGGAAGAGACCGAGCCAGGTGGCTTTCGTCGCCATCCGCTGGCTTATCTGGTGGAAGCGGCCGACGACATCTGTTACGCGGTGATCGACCTGGAAGACGCGGTCGACCAGCGATGCATCAGCCATGCCGAGGCAGTAAACGCGCTGCTACCAATCGCGCGCCTGGTGGTGCCCGACTTTGCCCCCTCCGATCCCGCCAACACCCCGCTCGGCTGGGTGCGGGCGATCGCCATCGGCGGACTGGTGCATGCCTGCATGACGATCATCGAATCGCGGTTCGATGAGTTCACTGCAGGCACGTTGCCGAAGAGCCTGATCGAACTGTCGACGATCGCCGACCAGTACAAGGAAGCCTACGACCTGGTGGTGAACTTCGCGTACCGCAACCGGCGGGTGCTCGAGGTCGAAGCGGCTGGTTACAAAGTGATCGGCGGGCTGCTCGATTTGTTTGTGCCAGCGCTGGTGAACGATCACGATCGCGGGGCCGACCAGTGGAAGCTGTTGAGCTTGTTCCCCGAACGGTTCCTTCGCGAGTCGGTGTCGAGCCGACCGTTGTCGCCGGACGCCGCACAGCAGGCGCTCACTCCGTTGTCGACCTATCAACGCATTCTGGCTGCGACCGACTTCATCTCCGGCATGACTGATAGCTACGCGGTCGACATGTATCAGAAGCTCTCAGGCATCAAATTGCCGGAGTAGCTTGCGGCCTTGATGGTACTGCTCGACGCAAACATCGCTGTTGGAATTCGGGCAACATCGGGTAGTAGATCTACTGGATCGCACGAAAACAACTCGCTTGCGATCCCTACGACCGCTTCGCCCCGCCTGCGGGCGCCCGAGCGCCTGGGGTGGTATTCACAGGCGACACCTGTGGTATCGCAGCGGGCAAATCGACGAAAAACCGCAGAGTTATCGGCATCTGCAACGTAGCGCTGCTCGGCAATCGATATGACCTGCACAGGGGGTGCAGAGCCTGTGCTCGACGGTCGCCCCCCTTCTGCGGGGGCCGCTGATTTCCTTTTCTGGCTGACCTTTGGGGAGCTATTCGTGACCTAGACTTTAGGGACACCGCGGTGGTCAGGCTGGCTCCCTACGCTGGCTCTTCGTTTCCGTATGCCTCTCGACCAGCACGCTGGCAATGAGGCCGCACCCCGTTCATGCATGAAGGCAGAGCAGTAGCGATGACCGATATCTTGTTTGTCGACGACCAACCAGAGGAACTAGCGGATCTCGAAAAATCTCTTCGCAAGTTTCGCCAAGACTGGTACATGGAATTTGCCCAAGGTGGCGCCGAAGCGTTGAAGATGATTAAGGCCCGCGGATACGACGCGGTCGTTACTGATCTCGACATGCCCGACGTCTCGGGCCCCGCGCTGCTGAAGGAAGTTCAGAAGTACTCTCCGCAGACGGTTCGCATTTTGCTTTCGTATCGTCGCGAGCGGACTCAAGCGGTCGAGTCGACGAGCGTCGCCCATCAACACCTGGCGAAGCCCTGCGACGTCGACCTGCTCGAAATGGCGATCAACGACGCGCTCGCCTTGCGGTATCACATGGATAGCCATGCGATTCGCGATCTGGTCGGACGCGTGGACCACTTGCCGACGCTGCCCGACACTTACTTGAAGCTGGTCGAGGAACTCGACTCGCCGCAATCGAGTCTGGCTCGCGTGGGCGATATCGTTCGCAACGACGTCGCGATCACCGCCAAGATTCTGCAACTGGTGAACTCGTCGTACTTCGGCCTGCCGGTGCATGTGTCCGACATTTCGCACGCGGTCGCTTTGCTCGGCGTGAACGTCGTGAAGCCGCTGGTGCTGTCGTCGGGCTTGTTCGAACAGTTCTCGCCTGGTTCGTTGGGGCAGTTCTCGCTGCCGACGCTCATTGAGCATAGTGCCGAGGTAGCGATGGCCTCCCGCTGCATTTCGCAACTCGAAGGCGCGGTGACCGAAGACTGCGACGACGCTTTCATGGCTGGCATGCTGCACGACTTGGGTCAGGTAGTGTTGGCCAGCAACTTTACCGCCCAGTACGACGAACTGCGGGCTCACGCTTTGGAAACCGAGACTCCGCTCCACGAGCTGGAGCTGGCCGAGTTCCAAGCGAGCCACGCTGACCTGGGTGCTTACCTGCTGGGTCTGTGGGGCCTGCCAGCTTCGATCGTCGAAGCCATTGTCTGGCACCACACTCCGTACCATTCGACTCACGACCGCTTCACTCCGCTGGCTGCAGTCCACGCGGCTGAATGCCTGCTGGGTGCCAATCGTAATCCGATGGGCGAAGCGTCGGAGATTTCGCACGAATTCCTTGATCGCTTCCATCGCAACGAGCGAATCGGCGTGTGGTCGGCTGCCCTCGGCACCGAAACCGCCGCTACCGAGTAACATCGTCTACACACGGGGGGGAAGCGAGCGGCCGCTGCGGCGGCTAGCTCGCCCCCTCGAGTGCGTCGAGCTCGATCAAGAGCGAGCGAAAGAAGGGTTCGACGTCGGTCACCAGACCAACGGTTTGAAAACTTCCGCGATCAGCAAGCTTGATGACTGTCGATGGATTGATGTCGACACAAACCACCTTCACCCAAGCTGGTAGCAAGTTGCCTACCGCTACGGAGTGAAGCATCGTGGCGACCATCAAGCAGAAGTTCACGCCAGCGAGACTTTCGCGCATCCGGCGTTGAGCGACGAGCACATCGGTCTCGACGTCGGGCAGTGGTCCGTCGTCGCGAATGCTCCCTGCGAGTAGGTACTCCACGTCGTACGCGACGCAGTCGTGCATGATGCCCGAGGTGAGCACCCCGGTGTCGACCGCCTCGGCGATGGAGCCAGCGCGGCGAATGCGATTGATCGCACGCAAATGGTGCTCGTGTCCTGCTTCGGCAATTTGCGCGTCCTGCACGTTCACGCCGAGGCTGGTGCCGAACAGCGATTGCTCAATGTCGTGCGTCGCCAGAGCGTTGCCTGCAAACAGCTTGTGCAGGTAGCCGCGTTGGATCAGTTCGCTCACCAGCGGACCGCTGCCGGTGTGGATGATGGCCGGACCGCCGACCAACAACGACTTGCCTGGCCCATTGCGATTGGCCAGCAGGTTGCGAGCGATCTCCTGCACGACCACTCGCTTGGGCTTTTCGGTGCTGACCGAACTGTTCATGAACGAGAAAGAATGCGCGGTGTCGATGCGCTCGAGCGGAAACACCCGCACGCCCGCGTGCCCCAGCACCACCTGCATGCCGCGACGGATGTCGGTCATTGGCAAGCAACGAGCGGTTGCTTTGGCGACATCCACCACTACCCCGCAATCCATTTCCTGCGATTCCAACTCGATCCACTTGCCGTTGAGCCGCACCTCAGTCCGTTGATTCGTCGAACTATAAAACCCCTCGGGCAGCGCGCCGTCCATGTCGGCCTCGACCAACCGGCAATCCTGTCCGGCAGTCGGCACCGCGCCGTGGTCGGAAATTTGGGCCAACAGCTCGTCGAGCTCGGCCTGCGAATCGGCGTACACCCCCAGCACGGCGTGGCTCGGGTCGTTGCGGTTGGTACCAACCGTAATATGGCGAATTTCGAAGGTTCCGCCGCTAGCGGTGATGGTGTCGAGCACCTTGGGAAGCAGCAAACTGTCGATGATATGGCCGCGGAGCTCGACTTCCTCCACGAAGTCTGGTTTCGACTGCGAATTCATGGCACTTCCTGGCAGAGGGATGGAATAGCTGGCTTTCTCCGTACGACGCAACTACTTATACTGTTTACACTTTTGGCCGCTGGTCGAGTACCCGAAACAACCGCAAAAGGGGTGGCCGCAGACACCAGGTCTGCCGCCGCGGCGGCCGAACGATCTCCCACACACTGGAAACGCGATTCCTATGGAACCTGCTGAACAAGACGACAAATGGGCAGCCCTGACCGATAGTCTGGGCATCGAGCGGAGCGAAGAATCCGAAGCGCCGGCCGAGGAAGAAGCGACCGCCGCCGCCCCGACTCCCGCTCCCGAGCCCGAGGTAGAACACCGCATTCCCTCGCGGCCCGCGAGTGCCTGGGATTCGCTGGCGACCGATTTTGGCCTGGAGCCTGCTCCGGAGCCAGAGCCAGAGCCCGAGCCAGAACCTACCCCGGCTCCCCAGCCCGCCCCAACTGCCAAACGGGGTCGCGGCAGATCGTCGGCCGGCAAGTCGAAGACAAAGGCCGAAAAGCCCACCATCGAAGAGACCCCCGAACCAGTTGCCGAGGCCGAGGCGGTAGACGAAGCAGTGGCCGCAAGCGAACCGGTAGAAGTGGTCGAGCCTGTCGCCGAAGCCCCCGTGGTGGAAGAGACCGCGGAAGCCGAACCCGAGGCCGAGAAATCGGCGTTTGCGGGATTCGCCGGCACCGGACTGACCCTGCCCGACTGGTTCCCGTTTGGTGGTCGCAAGAAGACTCCCAAGCCGGTTGAGGAAGAAGCAGCCCCGGCTGAAGCAACCGAAGCTCCAGCCACGGAAGAAGCCGAGGCCACAGAAGACTCCACCGACGAGAGCTCCGCCGAAGGCGAAGAAGCCGCCGAGGGTGGCGAAAAGCGTCGTGGCCGCAGACGTCGCGGACGTCGACGTGGTAAAGGGCGCAAGAAAGAAGCTACCGAGGAAACCGCCGATACAGGTGATAACGAACTCGCCGAAGCCATTTCGGAAGTCGACGAGAGCAGCCCCGCGAGCGATGACGACGACGATGATCGCCCCGCCCGCAACATCTCGCACAAGAACATACCCGCCTGGCAAGAAGCCATTAGCGTGGTGGTTGATGCTAATATCGCCGCCCGCGGCGAACGCAAGCGCACGTCGCGTGGCCGTGGCGGCCGCGGTGGTCGTGGTCGCCGACGTCCCAGCGGTGGTGGCAGCAGCAATAGTGGCGGCAGCGGTAGTAGTTCGCCGAAGCAGGAAAGCTAGCGCTGCTGGCGGTCAATCGCGACTGCCGACCAGCATGCGGCAAATGAATTCATCCGCAACGTGTTGTTTCGCCAAGCGTGCGAAACAACACGTAATGCACAACTGTCCCCAATTCCGGGGGGCCGATTCCCCCGAATTTCTTCGACAAAAATGATAATCCGTCGGGCCGGATGATTATCGGTGTTGCCTTTAATCTAGGGGCAATCAATACTTGAATTGAAGACTTGGGGTACGAACACCGCGGCAGGGAGATTTCATTTCGCGAGTTTTTGTATCAGTCGCGAGTGAACCTATAGCCGGTTTCGCCCCTCCCACCTTCCGCCGATCTTTGCCAACTCGCCCTCGGCAGGCGATTTTGCCAGTGTGTTTTTGCAACCAACATCCAATCTTTGGCTGTTGCTGCTGAGCACCAAGAGCAAAGTCGCAGGGTTGAGGTTCTATCGGGTGTTCGCGGCGAGCAGCACCTTCTCGTGGGGTCGAAAGTCTATCCCCCGCCCGGCTACCTACGCCGCACATCGTCGCGCAACGAGTGCGCGTGATGCCACCCGATGGCAGTCCCATGGCACACGTGCCATGCACTGGCTGCTTAGGAACGAGGGCGTCGCTGACAAAGCACCGGTATTTTGACAGTTTGATTTGTATTGGTGTTGCCGAAAGGCAACTCCCTAAAAATCCGTTCGTAGATACCTAGCGACACGATTCCATTCCTTACGACTCGCAATCGCACACGAGTCTTTATTCCTACCGGAGTGAACAGAGATGAGCGACGGACGAACGATCATCGACCTCGTTTCCCAACGCCAGGACCGCGACCAGTTTCGCCGCAAGAATTGGATCGGCACCTTCGAAGAGTATCTCGACCTGGTGCGGGCTAATCCCAAGGTGACGCGCACTGCCTATCAGCGTTTGTACGACATGATCAACTCCTACGGAGTCGACATCGTCGAGCGAGGACGCGAGAAAAAGAAGTACTACCGCTTCTTCGACGACCCCGACAACGGCGGCAAAGACGCCGTGTTCGGGCTGCGCGGATCGCTCGAGCACCTGGTGAACGCCCTCGAGAGCGCAGCAAATGGCTACGGCATCGAGCGCCGCGTGTTGTTGCTCCACGGCCCGGTCGGCAGCAGCAAGAGCACCATCGCCCGGTTGCTGAAGAAAGGTCTCGAAAGCTACTCGGCCACTGACGACGGGGCGCTATACACGCTTGGCTGGGTGAGCGAAGACGATCCGGAAGATTTGGACGCCATTGAGTGGTGCCCGATGAACGAGGAGCCACTGCACCTAATTCCCGAGCGGTTCCGCAGCGACGTGGAACAGGAACTGAATGCAGGCAAAGGCGAGCATGACTTCCGCGTGAAGATTACCGGCGAACTCGATCCGTACTGCCGTTTCACGTACCAGCAGCGACTCAAAAAGTACGATGGCGATTGGACCCGCGTGATCCAGGACGTTCGCGTGAAACGCCTGCTGCTGAGCGAGAAAGATCGTGTCGGCATCGGCACCTTCCAACCGAAGGACGAAAAAAACCAGGATGCAACCGAACTGACCGGCGACATCAACTATCGCAAAATCGCCGAATACGGCAGCGACAGCGACCCCCGGGCGTTCAACTTCGATGGCGAGTTCAACATTGCCAATCGTGGGCTGATTGAGTTCGTCGAAGTGCTGAAGCTCGACGTCGCGTTCCTGTACGACCTGCTCGGCGCGAGCCAGGAACACCGCATCAAACCGAAGAAGTTTGCCCAGACCGACATCGACGAAGTGATTATCGGGCATACCAACGAACCCGAATACAAACGGTTGCAGAACAACGAGTTCATGGAAGCACTCCGCGACCGCACGGTAAAGATTGACATTCCGTACGTGACGATCCTCGACAACGAGATCAAGATTTACGAGAAGGACTACAACAATCGCACCGTGAAAGGCAAACACATTGCGCCGCACACGATCGAGATGGCCGCGATGTGGGCGATCCTCACTCGGCTCGAAGAACCAAAGCACGCCGGGCTGACTCGGCTGCAGAAGCTCAAGCTCTACAACGGCAAGACGTTGCCTGGCTTCACCGAAGAGAACATCAAGGAACTTCGCGACCAGGCAGTCAACGAGGGCATGCTCGGCATCAGCCCCCGTTACGTGCAGGATAAGATCTCGAACGCTCTGGTGGCCCACCCCGAAGCGAAAAGCATCAACCCGTTCATGGTGCTGAACGAACTCGAAGGGGGCCTCAAGCATCACAGTCTGATCAACAACGAAGAAACCAAGCAGGAGTATCGAGAGCTCCTCTCGGTGGTAAAGGAGGAATACGAAAGCATCGTGAAAAACGAAGTGCAACGTGCCATCGCCGCTGACGAAGACGCCCTCGCCCGCCTGTGCGGCAACTACATCGATAGCGTGAAAGCGTACACGCAGAAGGAGAAAGTGAAGAACGCCTTTACTGGGCAGTACGAAGAGCCCGACGAGCGACTGATGCGGAGTATCGAAGAGAAGATTGATATTCCCGAAAGCCGCAAAGACGACTTCCGCCGGGAGATCATGAACTACATTGCCGCGCTGATGATGGACGGCAAGCGGTTCGATTACAAATCGAACGAACGGCTCTACAAAGCTCTGGAACTCAAGCTGTTTGAAGATCAGAAAGACACCATCAAGCTAACAAGCCTGGTTTCGAACGTGGTCGACGCCGACACGCAAAAGAAGATCGACATCGTGAAAGAACGCCTGATCCGCAACTACGGCTACGATCAAGAAAGTGCGACCGACGTGCTGAACTACGTCGCCAGCATTTTTGCGAGAGGAGATAGTAAGCAAGAGTAGGTGGTTTGTAGTCAGTAGTCAGTAGTCAGTAGTCAGTAGTCAGTGGTTCGTTGTTAGTGGTCAGTGGTTCGTTGTTAGTGGTTCGTTGTTAGTGGGGAGAACATGCATGTCATTCTGAGGGAGCTTCCGGCGACTGAAGAATCTTGCCTCACCATCGGCTGACAACCATGAACCAATACTACACCTACATCATGGCGAGCCATTCTGGCGTGCTGTATACCGGCATGACGAACGACCTCGAGCGGAGAGTCCAAGAACACAAGAGCGGAGTCGTTCCGGGCTTCTCCCAGAAGTACAAAACCACTCGCTTGGTTTGGTTTGAAACCTTTACCGACGTAAACGAGGCCATTGAGGCAGAGAAGAAAATTAAAGGGTGGGTGAGACGCAAAAAGATCGCGTTGATCGAAGCGATGAACCCCACCTGGCGAGACCTGGCGGAAGTGAACAGCGAAGCGTGAGATCCTTCGGTCGCTGGAAGCTCCTTCAGGATGACACGAAGCCGCACCAACTCCCAACTCCCAACTCCCAACTCCCAACTCCCAACTCCCAACTCCCAACTCCCAACTCCCCCAACCGCATGTCCCTTAAAATCGAACGCGATCAACGCCGGTTTCGTCAGATTGTCCGCGGGAAGGTCCGCGAGAATCTGCGGAAGTACATTTCGCATGGCGAGATGATTGGTCGCAAGAACAAAGACCTGGTGAGCATTCCGCTGCCGCAGCTGGATGTGCCGCGATTCCGCTTTGGCGATAACGGCAACGGCGGCGTCGGTCAGGGGGATGGTCAGGAAGGTACCCCTGTTGGCAAAGGGGGCCAGCCGCAGCCTGGTGGGCCGGGCGAGGCTGGCAGCGATCCCGGCGGCGGGCACCTGATGGAAGTCGACATGACGCTCGAAGAGCTGGCCGACATCCTCGGCGACGCGCTGGAACTGCCGAACATTCAGCCCAAGGGGACCGCTTCGATCGAGCAGGAGAAGGCCAAGTACAACAGCGTACGCTCGACCGGCCCCGAGTCGCTGCGTCACAAGAAGCGAACCTACCTGAAGGCCCTCAAGCGGCAGATCTCCACTGGGAGCTACACGCCCGACGATCCCAAAGTAACCCCCATCCGCGGCGATCAGCAGTACCGCAGTTGGACCACGATCACCAAGCCCGAGGTGAACGCGGCCGTGATTTACATGATGGACGTCAGCGGTTCGATGACCGACGAGCAAAAGCAGATCGTCCGCACTGCCGCATTCTGGATCGACACCTGGCTCGCACAGCAGTATGGCGGGCTCGAAACGCGGTACATCATTCACGACGCGGTCGCCAAGGCTGTCGACGAGCACACGTTCTACCACACCCGCGAGAGCGGCGGCACACGCATCAGCAGTGCGTATAAGGTGTGTGCCGAAATCATCGAAACCGAGCTGCCGCCAGCCGACTGGAACTTGTACTGCTTCCAGTTCTCCGATGGCGACAACTGGGGCGAGGACAACGAGCGGGCGTTTGCGACACTCAAGGAACGCATCCTGCCGCATGTGAACCTCTACTGCTACGGGCAAGTCGAAAGTCCCTACGGCAGCGGCGAATACCTTGGCCACCTCGAAGGACGATTCGGCGACCAGTACAACACGCTCGTCACGGCCGAAATGCCCGACCGCGATGCCATACTCGACGCGATCAAGATCTTCTTGGGAACAGGAAAGTAAGCATTTATGATTTATGAAGGATGATTTCTGATCGGATACATTCATAAATCAACAAGGCCTTGTTGACTAACTCCACTCGAACTGTGGAAGCCCGAGTTGGGTGAATTGATTGATGATTTTACAGCGCAAGCGGGCTTCCGTTTGTTGGTTTTCGAATACTCGGTTTTTGAGATGGCTCCCAAAGCTTTGTTTCACTCGGTACATGGTCGTTTCCGCCAAGCTTCTACGATGATAGCCCACTTCCTCTTTCCAACTCCTACGCCCCTTGCGTCGAATCTGACGAATTGCCTCGTCCCGGGGCAAAGGCTCCTCCGCAGAGTTGCCATGTTGTTTGATCTTGGCGTTGTGCTGCGGCGGAATCACCGGCTCAATGCCTTCGGATTCCAGCCCTTCATAAACCTTCCACTTGTCGTAACTACCGTCGCCGTGAAACTTTTTTACGGGCTGCTCCACCTGCTCCAGCATTTCGGGAACCGCATCGGCATCGTGGCAACTGTTCTCGGTCAAAATCTCCGCCACAATCTCGCGGGTGTCAGGATTCACCGACAAATGCAGCTTCCGCCATGTCCGCCGCTTCGACTTGCCATGCGTCCGCATCTTCCATTCGCCCTCGCCAAACACTTTCATGCCGGTGCTATCCACCACGATATCGATGTCGCCCCTCTTGTTAGCGATATCGAGCGAAACATTCAGCTTGCTGGCTCGCTTGGCGAGCGAAGAATAATTGGGAATCGCTGCCTCGACGCCCAACATCGCCACCAGCGAGCGGCCGAATCCCTCAGTCTGCCGATAGGGAAGTTTCAGCAGTTCGCGAATCGTCAGCAAGCACTCGATCGCCGTATCGCTGAAGACAAAAGGGCGACCGACTTTTGTCTGGTCGTTAGGATGTTCCCAGTTCTCCAACGCCTCGTCGCTAAACCAAATAGTGATGTTTCCACGCTCGATGAGCGACTTGTTATACTCCTTCCAGTTCGTGACTTTGTAGGTTCGTTTTTCTTTCGTAGCCATGTTCGATCTCCGTAAAAAAGGTACGTGGTTCCATTCCACGTTAGTTTTTACGGAGGTTTGTGACTAATTGTTCAACAAGGCCAATCAACAATCAGAAATCATAGATCGATATGAGCACTCCTAACTCCAACTTGACGCCCGAGCTTGCCGAACAGCAGGCGATCATGGAGCAGCATGCGCTCAACTACGGGCTCGATTTCTTTCCGACCATTTTCGAGTTGGTCGACGCCGATCAGCTCAGCGCGATTGCCGCGCGGGGGGGATTCCCCGTCCGCTATCCCCACTGGCGGTTCGGCATGGAGTACGAACAACTTTCGAAGAGCTACAACTACGGGCTGTCGAAGATTTACGAGTTGGTGATCAACAACAACCCGTGCTACGCCTACTTGATGCGTTCGAACGGGCTGGTCGATCAAAAACTGGTGATGGCCCACGTGTATGGACACTGCGACTTCTTCAAGAACAACTACTGGTTCAGCAAGACCAGTCGCAAGATGATGGACGAGATGGCCAACCATGGCACTCGCATCCGGCGATACATGGATGAAGTCGGCGTGGAGCCAGTCGAAGAGTTCATCGACGCCTGCTCGTCGATCGACGACCTGATCGATATCCACTCGCCGTTCATCAAGCGGCGGGTCGATCGCGAGCGGTACCGTTTCGGCGAGAACAACGAGCCCGAGCCCAAACCCGACGGGCGGTTTCCAGCCAAGTCGTACATGGACTCGTACATCAACCCCCGCACGCCACAGCCGGAGAAGAAAACCGAGGAGGAACCACCGAAGCGGCGATTCCCCGAGCATCCCGAGCAGGATGTGATGCTGTTCTTGCTCGAATACGCCCCGCTCAATCAATGGCAAGCCGACGTGCTGTCGATACTCCGCGACGAGGCTTATTACTTCGCCCCGCAGGGCCAGACCAAGATCATGAACGAAGGTTGGGCCAGCTACTGGCACTCGACCATCATGACCCGCCAGGGCCTCACGCCGGGCGACGTGGTGAACTACTGCGACCACCACAGCGGCACCCTGGCTTCGAGTCCTACGAAGCTCAATCCCTACAAGGTGGGCATCGAGCTCTTCCGCGACATCGAGGATCGCTGGAACCGCGGCGCGTTCGGCAAAGAGTTCGACGACTGCGACGACTACAAGACCCGGCAGAACTGGGACAAACAATTAGGGCTGGGCCGCGAGAAGATTTTCGAGGTTCGCAAAGTACACAACGACCTTACGTTTATCGACTCGTTCTTGACGCTCGACTTTGTTCGCGAGCACAAATTGTTCCGCTTCGGATACAATCAAGATACCGAGTATTACGAGATCGAAAGCCGCGCGTTCCCCAAGGTCAAGCAGCAACTGCTGAACAGCCTGACGAACATGGGGCGGCCGAAGATCGTGGTGGAGGATGGCAATTATCGCAACCGCGGCGAGCTGTACCTCAAGCACACCTACACCGGCGTCGAGCTCGACATGAAGTACGCCAACGATACGCTTTCGAACCTGCATCGCCTCTGGAACCGACCAGTGCATATCGAGACCGTGCTCGAAGAGCGGATGGCGGTGCTCTCGTTCGACGGCAGCGATCACGAAATCGACTGGGGCGACGAATCGCCAGAGGTCGACGAACTTTACGAACATCAGGACCAGAGCTAGGCAACCCGAGAGAACAGGAGAGAAGAGGAGCCGGCGAGATCGCGCAATCTGCTTAGGGGCAATTGCAAACGACTCGCCATGACCCACCATGTCGCTTACATCCCAACTCGAAAAAGAGATTGCGCTCGCCGGCACCAGCGCTACCAATCTGGCCATCCAGCAGCAGGGCGATACGCTCATCTGCGCGCTGGCGGCCATCGATAGCCTTGGTGTTTCGATCCACCGCTTAGAACTTCAGTCGACCAAACTCACAGGGCGGTCGCCCGAGCGGCTCCGCGAAGTGGCCGACAATCTCGCCCGGCGGGTCAGCTATCTGCTCGAAGCGATCGCGCCGATCGAAATCGACGACCAGGCCTGCACGATCCAAATGCGGAGCACCCCGCCGTACCGCAAGGAGAATGCGACGAGTTACTACGAAGTGCTGGTGACCGCGGGGGGCATCTCGCTCCGCCGGTTCAGCAAAAGTCGCGGCACCGCCCGCCAGCCAGAGCCCTTTGACCTAACCCGGCAGGTGCTTTATCGTTTGGTGGACGACTTTGTAGCCGCCGCCGAATCGGCCTAGCCCCGCAGCCAGCGGTGCCTCCACGCTCGGCAGTTGCTACAATAGTAGTAGACACCCCCTACCCTTTTCTCCTCGCGGACGAATGACCATGAACAGCGACCACCTTCGCGAGCACCTCACGCAGTTGCATCAAGAACTCAGCACGGTTCACCAAGTCGACGAGCCCACCAAAGAGATGCTCGTGACGCTGCTGAAGGACATCACCAACGTGCTCTCCGGCGAGGCGAGCAGCGACGACTCGTCGACCGCCCCCTCGAGCGACTCGATCCGCGCCATGATGGCCGACTTCGAGACCGAACACCCCAAACTCGCCCAAGCCCTGGGACAACTGGCCGACGGGTTGGCGAACCTGGGGATTTAAGCACCTCGCGATAATCGAGATGCAATTTCCAATGTCACATCGTTAGAATTGGTCCTATGCAAACCATCCACTTGTCCGACGATCAGTTCGAAAGCCTTACCGGTCTAGCCAAGGCTGCGGGGCACATTGATTTGCAGCATTTTTTGCAAGCTCTGGCTAACGAGCCAGCAAGAGATCCGCGTGGCCCCCTATCAGAGCAAGAACTTGCCGAGAGTCTGAGCATGCTTCAAGCAAGCGAAGCCGACATTGCAGCTGGTCGTACGCAAGATATGCGTCAGGCGATTCATGAAATTGCCGAAGAGTATGGGCTTGATATCAAACGATGAGATACACCGTTCGAGTTGCCACAACAGCCCGGCGTGCCATTCGCGATCTCATCCATCACATTGTCACCGAGCAACATTCTCCTCAGAATGCGAGTCTAGTTCTGAAAGCCATTGACAAAGGTATTGATTCGCTTGCCATCATGCCTCATCGATGTCCACGAGCCCCCGAAGACGCGATTGTTAATTACACGGGGCCTTGTTGAACAATTAGTCACAAACCTCCGTAAAAACTAACGTGGAATGGAACCACGTACCTTTTTTACGGAGATCGAACATGGCTACGAAAGAAAAACGAACCTACAAAGTCACGAACTGGAAGGAGTATAACAAGTCGCTCATCGAGCGTGGAAACATCACTATTTGGTTTAGCGACGAGGCGTTGGAGAACTGGGAACATCCTAACGACCAGACAAAAGTCGGTCGCCCTTTTGTCTTCAGCGATACGGCGATCGAGTGCTTGCTGACGATTCGCGAACTGCTGAAACTTCCCTATCGGCAGACTGAGGGATTCGGCCGCTCGCTGGTGGCGATGTTGGGCGTCGAGGCAGCGATTCCCAATTATTCTTCGCTCGCCAAGCGAGCCAGCAAGCTGAATGTTTCGCTCGATATCGCTAACAAGAGGGGCGACATCGATATCGTGGTGGATAGCACCGGCATGAAAGTGTTTGGCGAGGGCGAATGGAAGATGCGGACGCATGGCAAGTCGAAGCGGCGGACATGGCGGAAGCTGCATTTGTCGGTGAATCCTGACACCCGCGAGATTGTGGCGGAGATTTTGACCGAGAACAGTTGCCACGATGCCGATGCGGTTCCCGAAATGCTGGAGCAGGTGGAGCAGCCCGTAAAAAAGTTTCACGGCGACGGTAGTTACGACAAGTGGAAGGTTTATGAAGGGCTGGAATCCGAAGGCATTGAGCCGGTGATTCCGCCGCAGCACAACGCCAAGATCAAACAACATGGCAACTCTGCGGAGGAGCCTTTGCCCCGGGACGAGGCAATTCGTCAGATTCGACGCAAGGGGCGTAGGAGTTGGAAAGAGGAAGTGGGCTATCATCGTAGAAGCTTGGCGGAAACGACCATGTACCGAGTGAAACAAAGCTTTGGGAGCCATCTCAAAAACCGAGTATTCGAAAACCAACAAACGGAAGCCCGCTTGCGCTGTAAAATCATCAATCAATTCACCCAACTCGGGCTTCCACAGTTCGAGTGGAGTTAGTCAACAAGGCCATTACACGGTGCGAATGCTGGTAGTAGAAAAAACACTCTTGCTGCTCTACCGCGTGGACGATGAGGAAAAGATTGTAACCGTAGTAGGCTTCCGCCACGGTCGACAACTGCCCCTACAAGAATTGCCCTGAAAGGGGATAACGGTCCAATCTCTTTTCTTTCCTGCCGTTTCTTCCCCCGAATAGCCCACACTTCGGCACTTTCTTTTTGTTTCTAGCTGCTTTGCCCGAACCCTTGATTGCGGGGCGGTGTCTCGTCGGCATCTTATCGCTTGGTGGCCCTTGGTAGCATAGAAGGAGAGTGTGATGTCCGACGTTCCGTCGATCCATGAGTTCGATCTGAGTATCATCTGTGAGTACTTTGCCGAGATGCCTCGCCAGGGGCCGGGGAGCACGGAGATTACGAATCGGGCGTTGGATTTCGTCGAGCCGTTGGGGCCGGATGCTCAGGTGGCCGACCTTGGTTGCGGCACCGGTGGGCAGACCATGACCTTGGCCCAACGCGTGCCTGGCAAGATAACCGGATTCGATCTGTTTCCCAAGTTCATCGACCTGTTCAACGCCCAGGCCAAACAGCTGGGACTCGACGATCGCGTCTCTGGTTGCGTCGGCTCGATGGACGCCCTACCCTACTCGCCGGGACAGCTCGATCTGATTTGGTCGGAGGGATCCATTTACAACATTGGCTTCGAACGTGGACTGCGTGAATGGCGCGAGTTCCTCAAACCGGGCGGCTATGTCGGTGTGTCGGAAGCTTCGTGGTTTACCGACACTCGCCCGGCCGAGATCGAAGACTTTTGGATGGAAGCGTATACCGGCATCAACACGGTGCCGGTGCAGCTCGCCCAACTCCAAGCGGCCGGCTACAAGGCGATCGCCTGCTTCGCGGTGCCCGACTCGTGCTGGCTCGACGAATTCTATGCCCCGCACGACAAGGCCGCCGAGGTGCTGCTAGCCAGGCACCCCGAAAATCCAGCCGCGAAGGGCTTCATTGAAAACCAACGCCACGAGCGACGCCTGTACAACAAGTACAAGGAGTACTACGGCTACACGTTCTTTATTGGCCAGAAGCGATAGTCACTTGCGCTGCAAAATGTGAATAACCTGTGAAGCTTATTTCGTCCCCGGCGGCAGTGCATTAAACTTTGGTTGGCATGCTTGGCGGTTGTTTGCCACCGCATGCGCTGCTTGCTATTCAACCGTGGGGACCAGCATGTCATCGATTCGTCGCGTATCAACTCTCTTCTGGCTACACACAAGTTTCGCGTTGTTGTGTGCCGGGTTGCTTTGCCAGGCTTCTGTAGCGGCCGAACCACCTGCGGACGAAACCGTGGGGCCGAAGCCTGAGGGGCGGACCGTCACCCCGGTGAACCAGGTGCTCACTCCCCTTGGCCAGCAACTCGACCTGCCCGGACTGCGCCCGCAAGCGTTGGCCCTGTCGCCGAACGGTGGCATTCTGGTCACTGCCGGCAAGACGAATCAGTTGATCGTGGTCGATCCTACCGATCTGACGATTCGCGACCGTGTCGCGTTGCCAGGCGCGATTCCCGAGAATCGCTCGCAGCCCGAAACCAAGCAAGCAGTGGTGCCGACCGACACCCGCGGGCAGCTCAGCTACACGGGGCTACTCTTCAACTCGGCCGGCGATCGGCTTTACATGAGCGACGTGAATGGATCGATCAAAGTATTCAGCATTTATGCCGACGACAAAGTCGCCCCGGCGATGGCCTGGAAGCTTCCGGCCGCCAACGCCCCGCGACGCAGTGCCGAAATCCCCAGCGGTCTCGCGCTCTCGGCCGATGGCAAGCGACTCTACGTGTGCGGCAACCTTTCGAATCAACTGCTGGAACTCGATACCGAAACCGGCGACGTGCTTCGCACCTTTGCGGTCGGCGTTGCTCCGTTCGATGTGGTGCTGGTCAATAACAAAGCATACGTGAGCAACTGGGGAGGTCGCCGCCCTGCGGAGGGCGATCTCACCGGACCTGCAGGTCGCGGGACCGTCGTGCGTGTCGATCCCGTCAAGCACATCGCCAGCGAAGGCTCAGTGAGTGTCATCGACCTCAAGAGCGGCCAAGCGGTTGCCGAGGTGCTGACTGGGTTGCACGCCAGCGGACTGGCCACTTCGCCCAAGCATCCCTACTTGGTCTGCTGCAACGCTGCGAGCGATCACCTGAGTGTGATCGACACCCGCACGAACGCGAAGGTCGCGACCGTGTGGGCCAAGCCGAACGCGGCCGACCTGCTCGGCGCGGCCCCCAACGCGGCTGCGTTCGATCCCTCTGGCAAACGATTGTACGTGGCCAACGGTTCGCAGAACGCGATCGCGGTGTTCGACTTCGAAGACGACGAACCAGAGGAGACCAAGCTGCTCGGGATGATTCCCGTCGGCTGGTATCCCGGCGCGGTGGTGGTCGACTCCACCCGCAACAAGATCGTCGCGGCCAACATCAAAGGCTTGCCGAAGCAACCCAAGCCGTACAGCGGGGGTGCCGAACCCGATGCCGAGGGTTACAACACCCACCATTACTTTGGCTCACTCACCCAGTTCGACATCCCGGCCGACGAGCAGCTTCCCGCACTCAGCGAGCGGGTCTCACGCAACTTGCGGGCACCGCGGATCGCAAATGCACTGCTGCCGCCCCGGGCCGACCAACCCGCCCGCGCGATTCCCGAGCGGATCGGCGAGCCGAGCCTCATCAAGCACGTGGTCTACATCATCAAGGAGAATCGCACCTACGATCAGGTGATGGGCTCCGTGGCCCGCGGCAATGGCGATCCGTCGCTCTGCATCTTTGGGCCCGAGATCACGCCGAACCATCACAAGCTTGCCGACGAGTTTGTGCTGCTCGATAACACCTACTGCTGCGGCATCCTGAGTGCCGACGGGCATCAATGGAGCACCACGGCATACTCGACCGACTACATGGAGAAGAGCTTCGCCGGCTTCCCGCGCAGCTATCCCGATGGCATGGGAGTCGACGAAAACGACGCGCTGGCCTACGCTCCCTCCGGCTTTCTGTGGGACAACGCGATCGCGCGCAAGGTTTCCATCCGCAACTACGGCGAGTTCATGGGCCCCTCGGTCCACTACCGCGACCAACCGAACGGCGGCACCCCCAACTTCATGGCGTGTTACCTGGCCTGGAAGAACAACACCGATAACGTGGTGTTCCGTAGCTGGCCAAGCGTGGAATCGCTGCGGCCGATTTCGCCGCTCGATTACGTGGGGTGGGAGATGTCGGTGCCCGACCAGTATCGCGCCGACTTTGTGCTTCGCGAGCTGGCCGAGTTCGAGAAGAAGGGAGAGTATCCGCAGCTGGTGATCATCTGCCTGCCGAACGATCACACGAGCGGGACCTCGCCCGGGTGCCCCACGCCGGCCGCGTGCATGGCCGACAACGATCTAGCGTTCGGGCGGATTGTCGAGGGGCTGAGTCACTCGAAGTTCTGGAACGACATGGCGGTGTTCGCCATCGAAGACGACCCGCAAGCAGGCTGGGACCACGTGAGCGGCTACCGCACCATCGCCTACTGTGCGAGCCCTTACGCCAAACGCGGGGCACACGTGAGCACGCAGTACAACACCACGTGCGTGATTCGCACCATCGAGCAGATCCTCGGCCTGCCGCCGATGAACCAGTTCGACGCCAGCGCGACGCCGATGTTCGATTGCTTTGTCGACGAGCCCAACACCAAGCCTTACACCGCCGAGCCGGCGCTGGTGCCACTCGATCAGATGAACCCCGACCCCAAAGCGATCAACGACCCCGTGCTAAAGGAAGATGCGTTGGTGTCGGCCTCGCTAAACTTCCGCGAAGTCGACCGCGCCCCGGAAGACGTGCTGAACCAAATCCTCTGGCGAGCCATGCGCGGCACCAGCGATCCCTACCCGACCTGGGCCGTGGGTGAGGATGTGGAGGACGACGACGATTGAGGGGGTGGGCTTCCTCTGTCGAGAATGAGAACCAGTGCCGAGCAGTTGGTAGAGTGCCATGTTTTTAGCCTTGGACTATGTCACTTTTAATCTCCAAGCTCATTCAATTGTCTAGCAACCAGTCCTGCGTTTGGTGATTGACATTCTCGAAATAGTTCAAGAGCCTTTTGCAACATTTCTTTCGCTTGAATAGTTTCACCGTTGATAATGTGTAATCTTCCAAGGTTTGCGAGGTCATTGGCAATGTTTTCCTTATGACCCAATGACTCATGTATTGACAAAGCCTTCAGGTGCATCAACCTTGCTTGCTCACAGTTGCCGCGTACCTGAAATACTATCCCCAAGTTTCCGAACGCATTTGCAACGCCTGCGAGACTCCCCATTTCTTCGCAAACCGACAAGGACTTCCGTTGCATTTCCTCTGACCTATCTAGCTCATTTAGGTTGAGAAATACAACTCCGAGATTACCATAAGCATTTGCGAGACATTCTTTATCACTCACTTTCTCGCAAATTGCAATTGCCTCTTTATACATGCGCTCAGCTTGATCGAATAGTCTTCGTTTCTGGTAAACTAGCCCTAGATTGTTATAAGCACTAGCGATTCTTCTTTTCATGCCTAGTGCTTTGTTGATTGCAAGTTCCTTTAAATGCAATTCCTCCGCAGCATCAAGATTCCCTTTGACAATGTTCAGAGAACCAAGACGGTTGCAGCAAATTGCCACGCCTTCTTTTCGGTCTAGCAATTGTTCAATTTCTAGCGCCTTGCAATACATTTTTTCGGCACGACCAAGGTTTCCCAAGAATTGATACAAGACTCCTAGATTGGCAAACTGACTCGCCATACATTCGATATTCCCCACTTCCTTACTCAGGGATATTGAACTCTGATGCATCTGTTCCGCGAGTTTGTAATCGCCGCGCATATGGTAGAGTTTTCCGAGATTGCCAAAAACGATTGCCATTCCCCATTTATTATCTTGCGATTTCTCAATAGCCAGGCACTGCTGGTACATCTCTTCGGCTTTATCAAGCTCACCTCGCTGTCGGTACAATATTCCAAGATTGCCATAAGCTGCTGCTGTCTCCTTGCTCTTACTCTCAGATCCGTACATTCCTATCCATCTCTGCATGACGAACCTGGCAGAATCGAGATCACCCGTACGGCTAAAGAACTCAAATCCGAGCATTAAAATGCGAGCATTTCCCGTCACCGTCACAAGCTGTGCAAACTTCTCTCTGGCATGTTCGACCTTTCCCTCCTTGGATAGTTTTGCAGCATCTTCAGCAATCTGCAGTTGCATAGCTTCCAGTTTGCTGCGTGCCTCCTCAGCGGCATTGTGTGCCACTCTTGCTTCCTCTGTCTTCTCCAATGCGACCTGTTTAGCCTTTTCCACTTCTTCAAGTGCTTTTAGCGGAAGCACCACTGTGTCCATTTGCTCACATGCTTTTGGTAGCTCACCTTTAGCATAGGCTCTAAGATGACAGTCTACTTCATTTAAAAAACTCTCTACTGAATCAAAGGAGTGGTACAAGACTAGTTTGGTTTGCTCCAGGTGCTTTCTGAAGTCTATTACCTTGCGTAACTGAACTCCCGGGTCTGCTTCAGATTCAGCATCGACTCGCTTAAAGAACACAAATATCTCAGGCGTGCCACACTTCTTCCAACGCTCCAGTGCGCGGTGAAATTCTTCTTCAGTGTAAGATGAGTAAGGCTTTGCGTCGGGAGCTTCTTGTCCCCAGCGTCGATGCATTGCCAAAATGAACACATCGCACGTGTCGATCTCGCGATTGATAACACCCTGGCTTCTTCGCCCAGTGGAGGCTAGCACATCCTCCCAACCCAATGGGACAAACTCTACATTTGCACCGTCGCCGAACCCGAGATTGAGTTGCGTAATGGCATCCCTGAATGCCCGACGCTCCTCAACTAGATCACCTGGTGAAGCAATGAACACCCGGATCGTTCGCTTCTCGGTTCCGCCCATTTCTTACCACTCCGATTCTCGACAAGCCTAGCAGGATGGCATACCCCAACGCACTGTCAGGTCATAGCATTCAGTGCGATCTCCCCCCTTTCATACCACAAGACCCACGTGTAGGCCAACGATAGCCTTCCCTCAACAAATTGACCTTCGTGCCACCTGGTGATACCGTGCACACTGAAGACGATCCCTCCCACCTCCAAATCCTAACTATGCCCCCCACGCAAGACATCGATCTATCGACCCCGCTTGGTTGGAAACAAGCGTTTTGGTTTCCGGTGCAGAATCGGCTCGCCCGCCGCGAGGTGTTGATCGGTGGACTGCTGCTGTTGATCCCCATCGTCGGTTGGATTTTGAACATGGGGCATCGCATCGAGATGACGCATCGCATGCAGCACGGGCAGCCCGCCTGGCCGGCCTGGACCAACTATCGCCAGTTGTGGAAAGATGGCTGCCCCACGCTGCTCGGCATGATCGAGTACCACGCGCCGGCCGTGGTGGTTGGATTTGCCGGATGGTACTTTCAGCTCGTCGCGTTGCAGTGCCTGGCCAGCGTGCTGTGGATCGTCGCCACGATGGCGGTGCCGGGCTACATGACGCACTACTGCTACGCCCGCGACCCGCAAGAGATCTTCAACCCACTCCGGGCGATGCGTCGCGTCTGGCAAGCCGGCCCCGGCTACTGGCACGCCTGGGCAATCGCACTAGCCGCACTCGCGCTATCGTTCCTAGGACTACTCGGCCTGGGCATTGGGTTTTTATGGACAAGCGTCTGGTTCTGGCAAGTCGCAGGGTTCTCGTTCGCCACGCAGTTTACCGAGGTGTTTGATTTGCGGGGGGAGGAGCAAATGGCTTGAAGGTGCTCCCTCACTAATCCCGCTACTCCCGCTCTTCCCGGCTGATGCGGTTCATCATGTGGTTGTAGCGGTTTCGCTTTTTCTCGTCCAAATCGGGGCCGAAGAGTTCCATGATCAGGTCGGCTAGCTCTTTACACTGGTCGATGCTCAGTTTGCCGTCCTCTTCGGTTTGATAGGCATCGTAGCGATGCTTGATTGCTTTTTGCTTACGTTTCTCTCGGCGACATTCCAGGCAGCAGCCGGGATACGCGTCGATGAAAAACCCGTACTCTTCAAACCACAGCTTTTGCTCTTGGGCAGTAAAGCGAAAGTCTTTTCCGCACTGGCGACACACATGTAGCGTGGCAATGTAGTAGCCCCTGGCCCCCCAACTGCGATTCTGCTTGCTGATGTCGGCCTCAAGAATATCGGTCACGTCCGTCTTCAGGTAGCTGTAACGCCAATAACTACTTAATGCCTCCCGTTCCTTCTTACGAGAAATGTACGGATTGCCTCGCATGTAATTCGGTTTTTTTCTTTTTTTGCCCATAACCGACCACGTTCGTCGCGAAGAGAATAGCACTGCGGTGAAGTCAATCTTCCGCTTGCAGAGTTAACAGACACGCGGGCTTCGCGGAGGGTTCGCCTGCTTGCCAGACAGTTGCTGTTCAACAAGCACCACTGTTCAAGATATCGCCCCTCACTCCGTCCCCCAAACACCCCATCCATGCCCCGGCAGCTCCGTGGCCTCTGGCTGATGCACCAGGTCGCCGGCTAGGGGGCGTAGGCCTGGTGGTACTTGGCAGGCGGTGGGTTGGTCGTCGGTGTTTAGCACGACGACGAGCATTTGGCCGTCGCCGCGCAGTTCGATGGTGACCGCCAGGTTGCTGAGGTTCGTCACGTTCACTTCCGCGGTCGCCAGCCAGGGCCTTGCGCGGCGGATCGCGATCAGCTCACGGTGCAGTTGCCAGATCGGCGAGCTCTCGAGCTCCGCATCCCCGGGCGCGTGCGGCAGCGGCCGCCGGATTTCGGCATCGCCCCCTTCGCGGTCGTACTTCACGCCCTCGGCACCCTGCTCGTCGCCTGCGTACAGGGCCGGCATGCCGGGCATGGTCATCAACACCGCCAGGGCGTGCGGCAGGTGTCGGCGGTCGGTCAGCTTGCTTGCAATCCGCGTGGTGTCGTGGTTGCCGACGAACGTCCATGGCTGGAAGCTCTGGCAAAACTCCGCGTGGCGCGTGAGGGCGTGGGCCAGCTCGAAGAAGTTGCGATCGTTCAGCGAACTCCACAACGCCTTCCACAGTTCGTATTGCGTCAGGCTGTTGAGTTGCGACGCGTCGATCATCGAGCGGTAGTCGCCATGAATCATTTCGCCGACCAATAGCACGTCGGCCTTGGCTTGCCGCACCCGTTCGCCGAACGCCCGCAGGAAGTCCGCAGGAATCGCATACGCCGCGTCGAGTCGAAACGCATCGACCCCGCGGTCGAGCCAATGCCGCGCGACGTCGACCGCCCAGTCGAGCACTTCGGGGTTCGCGTGATTCAATTCCACCAGCCCGCCATGCCCCTCGAAGGTCGCGTAGCTGAACCCATCGTAGCCGGGCTGGTCGAAGTCGATACGAAACCAACCGCTCCGCGACGACTCGCGACCATGCGTCAGCACGTCGACAAAGTGAGGATGGGCGCGGCCGACGTGATTGAACACCATGTCGAGCGCGACCTTGATACCCCGCTCGTGGCACGCATCGATCAGCCGCACCAGATCTCCCTCGTCGCCGAGCCGACGGTCGATGCGAAACGGATCGACGATGTCGTAGCCATGCGTCTCGGACTCGAACACCGGCCCGAGCAACAGCCCGGTCACGCCGAGATCGGTCCAGTAGTCGAGCCAGTCGTTCAACCTCGCCAGGCGGTGCTCGGTGGGCCCCTCGGCCGCTCCCGGCGCTGGATTCCGCTCCTCAGCGGCCAGGAAACCAAGCGGATAAAGGTGGTACCAGATGTCGCTACAAGTCATAGGGCCTTCCGTCGTGGGTGGGGGTGCAGGTTGAACCTACCCGACGACTTCCCATCCCGTCCACCCTGCCATGCTTCGAAGGCTCGCCATGTGCAGAGAATTGCACGACTGGTGGTGAGTTACCGCTGTACTTTTTGGGGAACACTAATTTGCGCTGATCTTCGCTAATGGATGAGCAAGACAGCGTGGGATAGGAGTACTATTTCGCGCCTTGGGGAGGCTCCGACATCCAGTATAATTCCTGGAACGTTCCGAATGCATGAGGCAATTATCACGCAACACAGTCTGCAACGTGCACTACTGAATCCTCCAAATACTATCCAAGGACCTTAGAATTGTCAGAACAACCTCGACGCATTGGAATTGTCGTTGGTATTTCGGAGTTCGCACCCCAAGAACAAATCACACCTATACCATTTGCAACGAAGGATGCTGAAAGAGTCTATTCGGTCCTTCGTGATGAATGCGGCATCGCAACTGAGAAACTCTACCTTTTTACATGCACACGTCCAGAACACTTTAGTGGCAACTATGAACCACCAACTAAGCCAAACATACTCAACTGCGATAACCCAAGACTTTCGGACAGTGGCGGGAGCCGGAATAATGGTTCCCATAGGAGGTCCGAAATATGGACGAGCAAGCGAAGCGGCAGCGGCCGACGTATAGCGATGAGTTCAAGCGAGACGCGGTGCGACTGGTAGTTGAGGAAGGTTATTCGTTCAAGGCAGCCTGCGAGGCGGTGGGGGTATGCGATGCCACGCTGCGGGCCTGGCACGCCAAATTGGCTCCCCCGCCGGAGCCGTGCGGTGACGACGCCACGGTCGAGGAGATGCGAGCCGAGATCGCTCGGCTCCGCAAACAACTCAAGCGGACCGAACTGGAACGAGAAATCCTAAAAAAAGCCACGGCGTACTTTGCGAAGGAGTCGACATGAAGTACGCCTGGATTAGCGAGCATCGCGACTCCTTTCCGGTGGCCCTGATGTGCCAGCTCCTTCAGGTCAGTCGATCGGGCTACTACGACTCGGTCGACCGTCCGCGAAGTAAGCGAGCGAAACGAACAGCAAAGATTCACGATTCGGTCCGGCAGGTCTTCGAGGCAAGCGACACGATCTATGGTCCCCAGAAGATCGCTCACGAACTCCAGCAACACGAGGAGTTGGAGACGGCCTGTCGTAACACGGTGGCTTCTGCGATGAAAGAAATGGGCCTGAAAAGCCGAGTCCGTAAGCGGTTCACGCCGACGACGACCAAGGCGGATCCGTCCAAACAGCAAGCGCCGAACGTCTTGGATCGGGACTTCGATGCGGAGCGTCCGAACCAGAAATGGGTGACCGACATCACGTACTTGCCGACGCTGGCTGGTTGGGTGTACGTGGCGGTCGTCGTTGATCTGTTTAGCCGCAAGGTGGTAGGTTGGTCGATGAGTCATTCGCTGGCCACCCCGCTGGTGAGCGATGCGTTACGTCAAGCCATCGAGTCACGACAACCACGTACTGGCGAACTGCTGCATCACAGTGATCGCGGTTGTCAGTACACGAGTGAGAGCTATCAACGGACCTTGCAGACACTTGGCATCGAGTGTTCGATGAGCCGCCGGGGCAACTGCTACGACAACGCGGTTGCCGAGAGGTTCTTCTGGAGTCTGAAACATGAGTGGACGAAGCACTATGAGTACGCCGACCTTGAGTCAGCACGCCTGAGCGTGTTCAAGTACATTGACGTGTTCTATAATCGCCAGCGACTCCACCAGTCGCTCGGTTATAAAACCCCCGAAGCATTCGAAGCCGAATACGCCCCGGCCGTAGCGGCGTAATAGAAAATAGCCCCCGCCGCTGTCCGAAAGTCTTGGGCTATCGCAAACACACTTAAGTACATATCAGAGTCAGCAACGGAAGAAGATGAACTCTTCTTGTATATAGCGTCTCATGGCGTTGAGATTTCATCGGTGCCGTACTTACTCACGGCAGACACTCGCATGAATGTAGTCAAGGAAACCGCCATTGACACCAACGAAGTAAATGACATCTTAAAGGCTTCATCGGCGAGATGTGTTGTGCGTTTCTTTGATGCTTGTCGCTCCCCATTTGGTATAGCCCGCACTCCCGCTGGCCGAATGAGTTCAGTCTTTGAACATGCCCTCTTTGCGACCGCAACTGGTTGGGCAACCGTCAGCTCTTGCTCGACTGGTGAATACTCGTATGAAAGTGGTGACTTTGAGCAAGGAGTATTTTCCTATTACTTATGCGAAGGCATTTGTGGCAGAGCAGCAAACTCAAAAGGACTAGTACGTCTTTCCTGAAATCCATTCCGCTGCTATATGCTGCGGAATGAAAAAGCACATTGTTTGCCTGGACCACCAGGCCCGTGGAGGTTTGGAGCAGCTAGCACGCTCAGGCGCCCGCGCGGCGCAAGTGGTGCGTCGCTGCCAGATATTATTGAAATCGGACTCGGGATGCACCGACGAAGAGATCGCCGAGCATGTGGGCTGCACGACGCGCAACGTCCGAGCCGTCCGAAAGCGGTTCTGCGAAGAGGGCGTCCAGCGGGCGGTGTACGATGCGCCTCGCTCGGGCCGCCCCCCAGAGTTCACCAAGCGGCAGCAGCAACAGGTAATCGCCCTGGCGTGCAGCGAGCCGCCCGAGGGACGGGCTCGCTGGACGCTGGAATTGTTGTGCGAGCACGCGGTGAAGGAAGGCTTCGTCGATTCGCTCAGCGTGACGGAGGTCTCGCTGTGGCTCAAGGAACACGACCTGAAGCCGTGGCGAAAAAAACTTGGTGCGTGCCCAAGCTGAACGACGAGTTCTGTGAGCGGATGGAGGACGTCCTCGAGCAGTACGAGAAGCCGCTCGACCCGAACGAGCCGGTCGTCTGCCTCGACGAGCAGCCCTATCAGAGGGTCGACGACGCGCGGCCGCCCGAGCCCGCGGCACCCGGCAAGATCGCGAAGCAGGACTACGAGTACCGCCGCTGCGGAACCTGCAGCGTGTTCGTGGCGGTCGAGCCGAAGGCGGGCAAGCGATTCGTTCAGGCCAAGCGTCACCGCAAGCGAGCCGACTTCGCCCGGTTCGTCCGCGACCTCTTGAAGCGCTATCCCGACGCAGAGCGGGTTCATCTGGTGATGGACAACCTCAACACGCACAACGAGAAGTCGTTGATCGAAACCTTTGGCGAGGAGGCGGCTCGGCCAATGCTGGAGCGGATTGTGTGGCATTTTACCCCCAAGCATGCCAGTTGGCTCAACATGGCCGAGATCGAAATCTCGGCCATACAGCGACAATGCCTGGGACGTCGGTTGGCTTCGCTCGACAAGGTTCAAAGCGAACTCTCCCACTGTTCACGCGACCGCAATCGGAAGAAAATCAAAATCAATTGGACCTTCCATCGAAAAGACGCCAAACGCGTCTTCCCTGAACTCTATAGGAAATGACTTCCGGGACGACGTACTAGTCACACTCGAAGGTCTGGTTGAATACACCAAGATCAGTCTCAATAATTGGTGTGATACGCAAACGTTAAAGCAGACGCCCCACTTTCAATCAGACATGTCAGGCATTCTCGTACTATCCTCCCCACACAACACCACACAACCAGCCACTACTCTTGAACCGACTCATCCACTTTCAGTTCTCAGCTCAGGAATACAAAACGAGCTTTCTGCAACCCCGATGGATGCTCGTCATTTAAAGTTTACCAGCAAAGAAGGGGCCTCTAACTTCTCAAACCTAGTCTCACGTTCTATTGACAACATACTCAGCAGTTACGCAGATCCAGTTCTTACAATCACTCCAACTAAAGTTCGCGACAATCGGCTAGACAATGTGAATGGTTCTTGGTCACTCTTCAATGGCCATCTGCGCAATCACAATATCGCTCAAGAGCTGGCGGATCAGCCTACAGCATTTGCCATACGCTTTAAAAGCAATGAAGTAGTGATCCCCGACTCGACATTGATCTTAGCATGCGCTCGATTCACATTCTTCTATTTACTTTGGTATCACCACATTTGCGCGAGTCCTGCAAATTCACCGAAGTTTTCACCCTCCCCACAGTGGCACACGGGAATGATGACTTTTGCCACACCCGCGGCCCTCGATTCTACAAAGATCGACTCTAGCGTCTGTGAGATATGTACCCGGAGCGGTACAGCTATTATTGAATGGACAAAGCAACTTCGAAGCTATTTAGACACCCGCTTAACGCCATTGAGAGAACTAGACAACGTTGTTGAGTGAACGGCAACTCCCCCCGCTCCTGCTGATTCCCCACTCTCACCAAAGCGACTTCCAACTCCCTCAATCCTGCAGTACTTCAACCGCGGGCTTTTCGCCTTTCTCTCTGCGGATGTCGAAGTGCTGGTCGATGGCGATCGGAATCTGCTCGCCATCTTTCTTCGCGAAGTACCCTTTGATTTCAATCCGCAGCGGCTGGTCGCGGGTGATGAGCTTAGGGATCTCGCCAGAGATGTGCCACACGGTGCCATGGACGATCTTGCCCCCGCTCACGCTGTTCACCGCCTCGTACTCGCGGGCTTTGATCCGTAGCGGCAGCTTGAGCGTCTTCACGGCTGGCTCGACCACCGCGTCATCGTAGGTGACCTTCACGCTGGTGAATACGGCCGCTTCGATGGTCTCGCTATTGTCGGTGTAGTCGACCTTCACCGAGCAAGGCAAGCTGCTGGTGAGGGTGCCGCCCGACAAGCTGCTGAGTTTCAAGTTGGTGTCGATCCAAACGCTGGGCTGCGGTTCGGTCGCCGGCTTCGCGGGCTTCGTAGGCACGAACGCAAACGTATCGACCTGGTAAGTTCCCCCCGGCACTCCCAGCGTGCACGATTGCACTCCAGCCAGCAACGGCAATAGCGCAGGCAACAGCAGACCGAACTTGGCGACCTTCATCCGACACTCCTTATGGCAAGTAAATGGGCGAGGCGATGGAGGATCTGCCCGCGAACATACATTCATCTCGCGGCGGCGACCTGGGTCATTCTAGGCCGGTTCACAGGTTTTTGCAGCTGCTATGGATTGCGTGCATGAGATTTTCCATGACGGCTGGGCGCTCCCCTGCCCTCCCTCGGCCCAAGTAGCACAAGAGTGCCACGCGTCATCATCGGAATAAGTAAACCAAAGAAGGCGGGTAGGGTTTGTCGATGAACTCGCTCGTTTTTCCTATCCTGCAAGCATCCCCCCACGACTGCCCCGCCGGTTCCAGGGGTAATTGGTAGTTTCCGATTTTTGGAATGAGGACAACTGCGGATTATTGCATTCTCGGCTCAGCAATCTATAGTTCAGTCGGTTTAATTGCGTTTCGCTTGCGATTGCCGACGCTTATTTGGGGGGGCAGCTAGCCTTCCCGTTGTCTACTCACTACACGTGGACCACGGAGAAACTTGCCATGATTAAAACTGCTCTGCGCGTATGCGCGGGCATCGCCATGTTTTTTGCTGCGATCAGCATTGCGATGGCCGACGACAAACCGAACATCCTTGTCATCTGGGGCGATGACATTGGTACCTGGAACATCAGCCACAACAATCGTGGCATGATGGGCTACAAGACCCCTCATATCGATCGCATCGCCCGCGAGGGTATCAGCTTCACCGACTACTACGCCCAGCAGTCGTGCACGGCCGGTCGGGCGGCGTTCGTCGGCGGCTGCGTTCCGGTTCGTACCGGCATGACTAAGGTCGGTCTGCCCGGTGCCCCCGAAGGTTGGCAGGAATCCGACATCACCATCGCTGCGGTGCTGAAGGCTCAAGGCTACGCGACTGCGCAGTTCGGCAAGAACCACTTTGGCGACCGCGACGAGCACCTGCCTACCAACCATGGCTTCGACGAGTTCTTTGGTCCTCTGTACCACTTGAACGCTTCGGAAGAGCCCGAAAACCGCGACTTCCCCAGAGACTATGTGCTGCCGAACGGCAAGACCTTCATGGAGCAGTACGGCCCCCGCGGCGTGCTGAAGTGCAAGGTTAACGAAGATGGAACACAAACCATCGTCGACACTGGCCAGCTCACCAAGAAGCGGATGGAAACCATCGACGACGAAACCGTCGCCGCGGCTAAGGAGTACATCAAGAAACAAGCGAAGACCGACCAGCCCTTCTTCTGCTGGTGGAACGGCACCCGGATGCACTTCCGCACCCATGTGAAGGAAGAGCACCAAGGGCTCTCCGCCCCGCACGGCGATGAGTACCACGACGGCATGATCGAGCACGACATGCACGTCGGCGAGTTGCTCGACTTGCTCGACGAACTCGGCATCGCCGAAAACACCATCGTCATGTACTCCACCGACAATGGTCCTCACTACAACACCTGGCCCGATGCTGGCTACACTCCTTTCCGCAAGGAAAAGAACAGCAACTGGGAAGGTGCGTACCGCGTGCCCGCCTTTGTTCGCTGGCCCGCCAAGTACCCAGCCGGCGTCACGGTCAACGGCCTCGTGGCTCACGAAGACTGGATGGTGACCTTTGCGGCCGCTGCTGGAAAGGATGATCTGAAAGAGGACATGCTCGACGGTTACGAAGCCATTGGCCGCACCTACAAGCAACACCTCGACGGCTACGACATGAACGAGTACCTGTCGAAGGCCGACACCTACGAAACGTACCACGACAGCATCACAGCGTCGCCGCGTAAAGAGTTCTTCTACGTGAACGACGACGGTCAGATGGTGGCCATCCGCCTCGGCGACTGGAAGGCCGTGTTCCTCGAGAACCGAGCCGACGCGTTCCAGATTTGGCGCGAACCGTTCACCGAACTGCGGGTGCCGTTGCTCTTCAACCTGCGTCGCGACCCGTTCGAAAAGGCCCAGATTGACGCGAACGTCTACCACGACTGGTTCCTCGAACGTCCGTTCGTGATCGTGCCGATGCAACAGTTGGCAGGTCAGTTCTACGAGACGTTGAAAGAGTACCCGCCGAGCCAAACGCCGGGCTCCTTTAACCTCGACAAGGTGCAAGAGCAAATCGAAAACGCCGCCACCGGCAAGTAACACTTAAGGCGAGGGGCCATGCAAATGGCCCCTCGCTTTTTTTCTATACCCGGGCGCACCGCCGTTGCGGTAAGTCTCTTGGCCCAGCATTTCTAGCGTCCTGTAGGAGGCCTCTCCGAGGCCGATCCCCCATCGGTAGCACGACACTCCGTGTCGTTACCCCAACGAGTCGACTCTCTTAGCCGAGAAGTGTTCCACCAGGCAAACACTTGCCAACTACCAACGACTCGGAGAGTCGAGCTACGATTCGCAAAGCGAACGTTCATTCCCCCCACAAAGGTAGGCGGTCGAACTTCGAACACCCGGATATTCTTCCCATTTTCTTGTAGCAATTGGCCACCACATATGCACTAATGAACAGTGCATCACCGCGTGTTTGGTGCGGCCGATCTTTGACAACCGAAACCACATGACAGCAACCCAGTGTCGTTTGCCGTTTTGCCCCCACTTTTCGGTGGGGTGGGGCGAAATGCCAATCCATGCCAATCCGGCAAGTTGAAAAAACGCCGATAAACCAAGGCAAAATGCGCAGCACTCGCCGCGAAGGCGGAGAGAATAAAGCCCCCACGAATCGATTTCCGGGGATTGGGGGCAAAACGCCCGACCGCAGCCCCCTCCCATAAGGCCCCCACCCTAGCCCTCCCCCCGAGGGGGAGGGGAAGTTTTGGTAAGGGGATCCTTGCCCCAGTTACTCGGCCGCGACCAACCGCAGTGCTTGGCGGCAGGCGGTTTCGTATTCGGCGATCACCAACTGTTCGTCGACCGTGTGGATGTTCTTCTGACCGCAGCCCATGGTCACCGCTGGCAATCCTCGTGCGGCGAGCCAGTTGGCGTCGAGCCCGCCGTTGCTGATTTCGATGACCGGCGTCCCCCCTTCGGCTTCCACCGCCGAGGCGGCCGCCACCACCGACGCATCGTCTTCCGGCAAGCGGAACGAGTCGTAATCGAGCTGCCCGTTGAAGTCGATTCGGCCCCGTTTGCCTTTGTCGTTCGTCACCTTCTTCAAAGCACGATCGAACGCCTTTTTGATTTCCTTCACGATCAGCTCGCGGAACTTGGGATCGTGGCTCCGAGCTTCGGCGCGAAGCTTCACGTAGTTGGTCACCACGTTGGTAGCGGCTCCCCCTTCGAACACGCCGACGTTGCTGGTGCCGGTTCCATCGTACTTGTCGATGAGCCCGTGCCAGCCGTTTTCCACGAGGTCGGCAATGGCAATCGACGCAATCGCAATCGCACTAACGCCCTGCTCCGGAGCGCCGCCGGCATGGCTGGCGATGCCGTGTACTTCGATCGTCATGCGATACCCGCCGGTCGCGCCGATCGTAAGCTTGGCCGGCGAGCCGCCATCGAAGTTGAAACAAAGCTCGGGCTTGCCGAGCTTGCTGACCATCACGTTGCGTGCGCCGTACAGGCCGACTTCTTCCTGCACGGTCCACAACAGCGTGGTGGGATAGTAGTCGACGTCGCCGGCCAGCAAGGTCTCGGCGGTGTTTAGCAACACGGCCGCGCCCGCACGGTCGTCCGCACCGAGCCCGGTCGTGGGATCGGACGAACTAACAAACTTACCCTTTTTCACCGGCTTGCTACCCACGCAAACCGGCACCGTATCGACATGAGCCGAAAGCATGCGACGAGGCCCCCGAACCGTCCCTGGCAGCTTGAGCACCAGGTTGCCCACCTGTCCAGCGAGAGGAGTCTTCTTATGAGCGTTGTCGTGCACCAGATCTTTTTCGTCGGCGCCGGCCGCGACGAGCCGACCGCGAATGTAGTCCATGATGGCCTGTTCCTGTCCGCTCATGCCGGGGATGGCCATCATCTCCATCACCAGATCGAGCGGGCCAGTCGACGAGGCCTTGCTGCGGGACTTAGCGGCGGGTTTCTTCTTGGCTGCACGTTTTGCCATGGTGGGGGTAGCCTCGGTAACGAAAGAGCGGGGAACGACGCCTGCATTACACCACTGGCGGTTATTTGATGCTAGTAGCCCCGGCATTTGAGACGTAGAATGGAAGGCTCTCTCCCGCTCCCCCCTCTCCGAACTTGTTGCTGATTTATGATTCTGGTTATCGATAACTACGACTCCTTTACCTACAACCTGGTGCAACGACTCGGGGAGATCGATTCGTCGCTCGATGTGAAAGTGGTGCGCAACGACGAAGTCACTCCGGAAGAAGTCGAACAGATGAAGCCCGATCGGCTGATCGTTTCGCCAGGGCCATGCACGCCGAACGAAGCGGGCGTGTCGATGCAGGCCATCAAGCACATGGCCGGCAAGGTGCCAGTGCTCGGCGTTTGCCTGGGTCACCAGTCGATGGGCCAGGTCTACGGCGGCAAGATCGTCCGCGCCCGCAACTTGATGCATGGCAAGGTCGATCAGATCCATCACAACGGCAAAGGGTTGTTCGAAGGAATCGAGAGCCCGTTCCAAGCAACGCGTTACCACAGCCTGGTGATCGATCCGGCGACGCTGCCCGACGAGTTCGAGATGACCGCCTGGGCGAACGAGCCGCATGGTGGTCGCGAGATCATGGCGATTCAGCACAAGGAGCTTCCGCTGTACGGCGTGCAGTTCCACCCAGAGAGCTTCCTGACCCATCGCGGCTTCGACCTGTTGCGGCAGTTTTTGGCGACAGCTTGCGAGCCGACAACCACCTAACTCATGGTGCCATGCAACTACTTTCGGTAAACGTGGGTCGCCCGCGACTGGTGCAATACAACGGGCAGACCATCTCGACCGCCATCTACAAGGAGCCGGTAACCGGCGAAGTGGAGGTCGACGAAATGGGCCTGGTGCCCGACGACCAGGCCGACAAGCGCGTGCATGGCGGAGCCGACAAAGCGGTTTACGCCTACACCGAACCGAGCTACGCGTGGTGGCGCACCCAGCTGAGCGACCACCCGCTCCCCCCCGGCACGTTTGGCGAGAACCTGACCATCGACGGACTGACCGACGCCCAGGTGCAGATCGGCGACCAGTTCCGCATCGGCACCGTGCTGCTCGAAGTCACGCAGCCTCGCCAGCCTTGCTCGAAGCTCGGCGTCAAAATGAAGTCGCCAGCGTTCATCAAACAATTCCACCAGGCCGAGCTACCGGGGTTCTACCTGCGGGTGCTCGAGCCAGGGCGACTGGCCGTGGGGCAAGCGGTGGAGCGAGTTATGCAAGCAGAGCACTCGATGAACATCCCCGACATCTACCGTCTGCTACACGCGAAGTCGGTCGATCGCAACGAGCTACAACGAGCGGCCGAGTTGCCAGCGTTGTCGGCCGCCTGGCGGTCGGACTTCGAGAAGCTACTAAGTTCAACCTGACCCAAGCCTTGAGGTATTCAGGTGATTTCGTTCGAACAAGCCTTGGAACATGTTGCCGAGCAGGTAGCGACTCTCGCTACCCAGCGGGTGCGGCTGCGCGACAGCATGGGCCTAGTGCTCGGCGACGACGTAACCAGCGACGTCGACTCGCCACCGTATAACAAGTCGCTGATGGATGGCTACGCGGTAGCGGCCGGCGACACCTCGGCCGAGCGCAAGATCGTCGAGCGAATCATGGCGGGCGACGTGCCTCGCTACGCGATTCGCCCGGGTATCGTCACGCAAGTGATGACCGGTGCCCCCGTGCCCGATGGCACCGCGGCCGTGGTGCCGGTGGAGCGAACGTCGGAGCTGCCCGACGACCAGCTGCACCTCGACTGGGTCGATCCGGCGGTCGGCACCAACGTGCAGCCGCAAGGCTCGCTGAGCCGAAAGGGCCAAACCGTGGTCACCGCCGGCACGCGGGTCGCCCCGCACGTGATGGGAGCGCTGGCCGAAGCCGGTGCGGCCGTGGTGCAGGTGGTCCCCCGCCCGACAGTCGCGATCCTCGTCACTGGCAACGAACTGGTAAGCGTCGACGAACGCCCCGACCCCGGGCAGATACGCGACGCGAACGGGCCGATGCTCCGCACGGCGGTGAGCGAATGCGACGCGACTCCCTACTTGCTGCCAAGGAGCATGGACGATCTCGACGAGCTGACACGGCTCGTAGCCGCCGGACTCGAAGCCGACGTGCTACTGGTATCCGGCGGTATGTCGGTCGGGGTGAAGGACCTGATGCCGCAGGCGTTCGCCGAAGCCGGCGTCGAGCGGGTATTCCACCGCGTGTCGATCAAACCGGGCCGGCCGCTCTGGTTTGGCATCGCCCCGCGGCAATCCGAACGCCCGCGACTCGTGTTCGGCCTGCCTGGCAACCCGGTAAGCGGTCTGGCATGCTTTCACCTGTTCGTGCGACCCACGCTGGAGGTGCTCGCGGGCCGCTCCTCGCGGTTCGAGCTACCCTGGCAGCGCGGTCGGCTCACGCAGCCGCTGAGCAGCGGCCCCGGCCGCGAGGGTTTCCGCCCGGCGGTGCTAGCCTGTTCCGGCGAGGTGACCCCCTGCAATTGGCAAGGATCGGCCGATTTGGCCGGCATGGTTGCGGCCAACTGCCTGCTGCGAGTCCCCGGGGCAGGAGCCGCTTTTTCGGCCGGCGACTGGGTCGATCTGCTGCCGCTGGGAGGTTCTAGAGGCCAATGAGTCGATTCTCCGGTTTTTCCGCCATGTTTGCCCGAATCCAAAGGGTCTACTCGACACAAAAAGGTTGACAAACGAGGTACCCGTTAGCGATCATGGAGGCAAGTCCCCGTGCAGCGTCGCGGAGCGTCTAGATGCTCCTTGTATGGCCCAAAACGGCCAACCCGGCGTCGGGGGACTACGGAACACACCTTGCAATACCGTGCGATGGACCGCGGCGCGCAACCCTACTTTTCGAAATCCGTCGGGCCAGGACGGATCACCGAAGATAGCCCACCTTACGTACACGCACCTACGCCTGACGGTTAGATTTGGGGCGACACAAGAGAAAAAGGCACTGGAATGAATCATCGCTCGCTTTCACGTTCCCTTCCCCTGGGAATGGCTCTAGTTGCAGGTGCTTGCCTGCTGCTGGCTCCCCAATCCAAGGCGCAAACCGGCTTTCTGATTGAAGGCGACTACACGCCGGTCGACGATCGATCGACGGAGCAAGACTTCGTCTACGACAACACCGACCCTCGCGGCCTGGGCTACTACTACGGCAACGAAGGCATCATGCCTTACACCGAATTCTACGGCGGTGGCTTCAGCGAAGACCCTGAGGACTTCGCTCAGTACACCTTCGAAGAAGGCGACGACGACAAGGTCAATATCTCAGTCGGTATCGAGAGCGTCGGTTACTTCGAGATCTATCAAGGCACCCAGTTCCGCTACGGTCACCTGGTGATCGGTGGTACTGCCGACGACGTAAACCCCACCGGCAACAGCTTTTCGGGTGGTCAGGGCATCGGCTTCGTGACCATCGAAGGGGTCAACGCGGTCTACAACAACGATCCCAGCACCATTCCCTCGATCTACGAGAACATCAACGACCCGACTCCTCGCGCCGAGGACGATGGCTACGACGTGTACGTCGGCCTCACAGGTCATGGTTCGCTCGAAGTACTCGACGGCGGGCGTCTGGAAATCGGCGACTCGCTGTTCGTCGGTTTGGCCGAAGGCTCCACCGGCGTCGTGCTGGTAAGCGGATTTGGTTCGGTGATTACCCAGAGCGGCATCAAAGAACTCGAGGAAGATCAGGAACAGCCCGATTCGCAGCCGATGCTCATCGGTGCCTTGGGTAGCGGCTCGATGCGAATCGAAGAAGGTGGCATCGTGAACGCTAAAGCTGGTATCGGTATCGGTTCGCTCGGCGTGGTCGTCGAAGACGGGGTAGATGGCGATGCCGACAACCCGCTAGGCGTCGACTACTACGGCGGCAACGGCACCGTCGAAATCGATGGTTCCGGTTCGCGCATTAACTCCAACGGCGGCGTGACCGTGAGCACCTACTACCACGACGCAGCCGAGTATGAAAACGGCGCCGACCTCGGTGGTACGCTTGCGATTACCAATTCGGGGCTGTTGAACATCACCCAGTCCGACGGTAGTAGCTCGGCCGGTTTGTTCATCGGTCGCTACGGCAGCCTGCAATTCGACGGCGGTCGGGCGGTGATTACCGATGGCTTCTACAACGACGGTATCTCCTACGGTACCGGTCGCGTGACCAGCGGCACCTTCAACAATCGTCGCTTCGGCGAACTTACGATCAGCGAAGGAGAAACCTTGCGGTTCACTTCCACTGCCGATGAAGCCGCGTCCGACGACTCCGGTTCGTTCTTCATGGCGAACAGCGGATTGATCGAAGTAGTCGACGGCGAATTGATCTTCGAACGCAGCTTCGTGAACGAAGCCGACATGTTCATCAACCGCATCGAACTGGCGACCGGCATCCTGCCCGACAAACGGGGCTACATCACCGGCCAGGACGCGAAGATTCGCTTCCGCTCGGGCCTGATGAACCAGGCTTCGCTGTCGCTGACCGCTGGCGACAACATTGTTGCTGGCAACGTGATCAACGACGCGACCGGCGACATCCTGCTGTCGGGTAGCTCGAACACCGTGTTCGAAGGCGACCTGACCAACTTCGGCGACATTGAACTGGGGCCTGATGGCAGTGCGGTTTCGATGTCGGTGCTCGGCACCTTCACCGGCGCTCCTGCTTCGACCTTGAGCCTGGCCCTCGGCGGCGGCTCGACCGGTTACCTGCTGAGCACCATGGCCGTGACCGGCGACATCGTGCTTGGCGGCGGGCTGTTTGTCGACCTGTCGGCCAACGGTCCTTCGCCGCTCGACCCGATGGTCGGCGACCAGTACGAGCTGATCTCGGGCACCGGACTCTTGAGCGGTGCGTTCGAAGCCTTGAACCTGCCGACACTCGCTGCCGGTCTGGCCTGGAGCATCGATACTTCGAACTCCGACTTCACCCTGGTGGTGGTCGAAGACAACTCGATCGGTGGCGACTTCAATGGCGACGGCATCGTCGACGAACTGGACTACGCCATCTGGGAGACCAACTTCGGTATTCAATCTGGCGCGACCGGCGTGCTCGGCGATGCCGATGGCGATGGCGACGTCGACGGCTACGACTACTTGGTATGGCTCAATCAAGTGGGCATGCCTGGCATGGCTCCCGGTAGCCTGAACTCCAACTTCGGCGAGTTCGTCAGTCAGGTTCCCGAGCCCCAGTCGGTGCTGCTGCTCCTCGGCAGTGCCTTCGCCGGCCTGGCCCTCTACCGCCGCCGCTAAAGCGCGTCGCGGATAGCAACAACCAAGCAAACGCTCGCCATGGTTCCCCGCAACCATGGCGAGCGTTTCGCGTTCGTGATACCCTCGACGCTGACAGCAGTGCCAGCACAGCGACACCGATTTTGCCGGTTATGGCGATTTCTGTCGACTTTGATTTCTCTTCTGGATGCGCGGTGGACGATACTGCGCACGAGTGCAGATAACTCGGACAATTAGTGGAGTATCCAGTCCGATGTCTTAGCACCTGCCTTGAGATGCTAATCCTAGAGAGTTTCTAGGTTGCATAAGTTGTTCAGGAGGAACACTCCCATGCGTCGCCTAGTCCATTACTTCCAACACGAATCGAGCTTGTCGGACGTTACTCGTCTGGCCCTAGGAGCTGGTCTGGTCGGGCTTATGCTTCCGACAAGCTACAGTTCCGCCATCGACGACCTAGCTCCTGCAGTGGTCGAAACCATTGTGGTTGAGAACTCGGTAGTCGTGGCGAAACGCAAGCTAGACGACGTCGCCCCTTTGGAACTAGAAGAAGGGGACGATAGCCTGCAGCCGATCATGGTGTCGGACAAGGAACCGCAGCTAGCGGATCCCGAAGAGCACCTGATGCCAAAGGCGAAGGACGAAGCGGTAAAGGTGGCTGCCAACGCGGCGGAAGTACCCGCCAGCGACCAGCCCGAAGAGCCTGCCGAGTTGGCCGCACCCGAAGGTCCGCAGCCCGCGCAGCCGGCCGTGTTCCATGGCATTCAGCCCGGCGTATCGACCAAGAAGCAACTGATCGAATCGTGGGGCAGCCCCGACGAAGTCGCTCCGACCGACGCGGGGCAGCTGATGTTGTTCCAACTCGAGAGCTTCCGCGGCGTTGAAGTGTTGGTGGAAGATGGGCTCGTCACATTGATGAAAATCAACCTCCGCCGGGCGTTGTCGCCAGCCGAGCTGGCCGAGAAAATTGCCGCCGATACGGACGAAGCTGTTCCGCTGGAAGATCCCGAAGCCAATCGCGTGGTCGCGTATGCGTATCCCGAGCGTGGTATCGTGATGGTGGTCGACGAGTCGGATGGCATCACTCCGCTGACGACGGAGAAGATCTCGCAGATGATTCTGCAACCACTCGACCCCGATACCTTCTGCCTGCGTGCCGCAGAACGTTCATTCGGCGAGCTGACGAATCGCATTGCCGACCTGAAGCAAGCCTTGAAGCTGGCTCCTCGCGAAGCCAGCATCCACTGGCAACTCTCGCAAGCATTGAGCGACGCAGGACTGGCCACCGAAGCCGAAGCCTCGGCAAAGCGGGCGCTCGACATCGAGCCTGAGAATCTTGCTTATCGCCAACAGTGGGCCAAAACCCTGTCGGCTGTCGGCAAGTTTGATAACGCTGTGATCACGACTCGCGAAGTACTCGACTCGGAAGGGGCCAATCCGCTGATTCGCGCCCAAGCCCTCTACCAAATGGGATTGTTGGCCGCGTTGGGGGATTCGAGCATTGCTGAGAAAGCGATTCACTTCCACAACATGGCCATCACCGAAGCCGACAAGCTGGCGACTAGCAGCGACCCCACGGAGCGTATGGCTGCTAAGCGGTTGCTGGTCGACGCCCACCTGGCGATCGCCGTGGAACTGTCGAAGCAAGACTACGAAGACAACATGGAAAACGTAGGCGACTGGGTCGCCCGCGCTTCGGAGATTGCCGAGGGGTTGATCAGCAACGAGGGTGGTGATCTTGGTCTGCGGATCACGGTCGCCGAGCGTTCGCTGGCAGCTTTGGCGAACTTCAAGCCATCGAACGATCCCGAGCCGCTGATCAAAGAAATTGAGAAGACGCTGGAAACCATCAAGCTCGACTCCGACGATCCGCTGTGGATCGATCAACTCGAGTGGCGGGCAGGCGTGGCTTACCAACACGCGTTGGAAATTGAGCATCACCGCCGGCACCCGAAGCAGGCGTTGGAGTACTCGGAGAAAGCCATCGCCCTGATGGCCGACAAGGCCGAAGAGCGTCGCGACTGCCCTCAAACGGTTCAGCAGGTTGGCAAACTCTTCTTCCACATCGGAGCGGTCCATGCAGTGCACCAGACCCAGCATGGCGAAGCGGTGAAGTGGTACGAAAAGGCCATTCCGCTGATGACCACTCAGGCGTCGGAATCGGAACTACTGGTACCTCGCCACGAAGGTGAAGCACTGGTTAGCATGGCCGTCTCGTACTGGGACCAAGGCGAACGCAACCGGGCGATCCGGCTGACTGAGCAAGGTGCCGATCTGATTGAGCAAGCCGTGACCGCTGGCGTAATGAAGAAGAAGACGCTCGCGGTGCCTTACGGCAACTTGGCTGCCATGCATAAGAAGCAAGGCAACATGGTCGAAGCTCAACGCTACGCCAAGCTGGTCGAGTCGCTAAAGACCATCAACGAATCGCAGCCAGGCGTTGCGGAGGCCACCGAATCGCCAGCTCCGCAAGCTCGCACATCGCAGCCTCGCACGCAAGCGAATCGCAACACGCAACGCACACGTCGCTATTAGTTCGCCAGACGCGCTGTTACTAAAATAACTTGTGCCGGCAGGTTCGCTTTGCGAGCCTGTCGGCATTTTTACGTTTAGCGTGTCTCGAAAGTCGCGTACTGGTTCTTGGCCATACCACGACAAACCTGAGAGTCGATCGGTTACGTCGAACACAGATTGCGATGGCTACAGAACACCGTCGCCAAGGCAGCTGACTTGGAAAGATCGGCCCATCAGAAAGGCTGGGATTCCACCTTAAACGGAAGCAGGCCTGTCGCTTAAGAGGCGACCGCCGTAGGCCAAGAGACTTGCTCCTGGGCCGACTCGACCACGCTGGTATCGATGATCGACACCTCAGCGGCAGCTCCGACAACCAACGAGAAGTCGGCTAGGCGAGCCACATGTCGGGGAATGCCCTGTGCGAGGACATGAATGCGATACAGCGCGTCCTCGGTGAATACCGGCTCCAACCGCCCTGCTGACATCAGTGCATGCTGCAGATAGTCGAACGTGGTCTCTTCGTCCCACGCGTACAGCTCAATCCGCAAGTCCATGAGTTCGAGCAGCGTATCCGGCCAACGCGATGCTTCGCTCGGGGTGGCCGCCAGCACCAGGTTCCACGCAGCGCCGAGGTTCGAGGCCAACCGCACCAGGCGGACCATCTGCTGGCATAAATCAGGCCCGGCCTGCCCTGCGTCGTCGATGAGCACAAGACCCTGTTCGCCGCGCCAGGCGTGCTCGGTCGCCGAGTCGGCCAACTTCTGCCACAAACGGGAGACGCTATCGCCGAGCGCCGGTTGCGTTTCGAACGCACAGGCAACTTGCCACAAAAACTCGCGAGGGGTCAACCCGAACGCATCGATCGAGGCCACGTACTTGCCATCTCGCAGATGGTGTCGGCCAGCTTCTTCGAGCACCACGGTCTTGCCCAATCCACGCGGAGCAACCAGCGCTCCAAGATTGCGTTTTTCGCCCACCAAGTAGTCGATGCGAGCCATGGCTTCCTGCTGCGCAGGGGCGGGGTAGCTTCCCGCTTGCGGGCGGTAAGGAGACGTTTCGAGTTGCCAATGACGCAGATAAGACATGGTTCAGCTTTCCGAGCAACGTAACGCACGATATGGCTGTCGGTTCCACCGTTGGACAGGTAGCCAATATCGCTCCGTCGTCATCATCGGCCTGCCCGGCTAGCGAACTTCAACAGCAATGTGCTAGCATCACGGGTGAAATGGCCGATCGCTTCTTTTGCCCTGAACTTTGCGACACGCAAGAACCCTCGCTCACCGGAGCCGAGGCGCATCATCTGCTGCATGTGATGCGTGGCAAAGTAGGCGACGAGGTCCTGCTGTTCGATGGCCAAGGCCACCAAAGCACTGCGACCATCGCCAAGTGTGGTCGTAGCGAGGTGCTGCTCACGGTCGGTCCCGTGGAGCAGGTAAGTCGCGAGCCACGGATTGCAATCACGCTCGGCGTCGCGTTGCCAAAGGGGGATCGGCAAAAGTGGATGGTCGAGAAGCTTACCGAAATCGGTGTCGCGACCTTGGTACCACTGACAACCGAGCACAGTGTTGCTGACCTCCGTGGAAAGTCGCTCGAGAAGCTCGAGCGGGCGGTGGTCGAAGCTTGCAAGCAGTGCGGTCGCAATCAGTTGATGCAGATCACGCCGCCCCGCCCTTTCGGCGAGTTTATCGCTTCGGTCGACTCTGGCACCAAGTGCATCGCCCACCCCGTCGGGAGGTCGCTCTCGCAGTTTGGCCTGTCAGCCGCTACTGAGTTTGCCGCGGCGATTGGCCCCGAGGGAGGCTTCTCCGACAGCGAAGTCGCGCTGGCCAACGAGCATGGCTGGCAGAGCATGTGCCTCGGTGCTAGCATTCTCCGCATCGAAACCGCAGCTATCGCGGTCGCAGCGGTAGTCACTTCTAGCTGCTCGGTCGAGTCTTAGCAGTAACTGGCTTCGGGTGTGGTGAAGGGAAGCCGCACCTTGAAGGTGGTTCCCTCGCCCAACGTGCTTTCGACGCTGATCACACCCTTGTGCTTCTTGATGATTCCGTACGAGATCGACAGCCCAAGCCCGGAACCTTGGCCTTCTTCTTTGGTCGTGAAGAAGGGATCGAACAGCCGATCGAGATTATCAGCATCGATGCCCACCCCGTTGTCGGTAAACGAAAGCACCACGCAGTCTTCTTCTACATGGCTACCGACGACGATATGGCCATCTTCGCCGACTGCTTGAGCCGCGTTGGTGAGGATGTTGGCTAGCGCCTGACTCATTTCACCAGCGTTGCAGTTCAGTCGCGGTACTTCCTCAAACTCTTGCTCTACCTGGCAACCCTTCGGCAACAGGTGCGAGATCAGATTGCACACATTCTTGGCAATCATGTTGATGTCGGAGTCCGCAAACCCACTGCGATCCACGTCCGAGAACTCTTTGAGGCTACGGACGATATTCTTGATTCGCTCTACCCCTTCGCGGGCTTCGGTTACCACTTCCTTGGTTTCCGTGAGCACCCGCTCGAAGCCTTCGTCTTCAAGCTGTTGCTCGACGGCGGCGACACGGGCTTCGATTCTTTCGTAGCGTTGAATCAGTCCTTCGATGGTCGAGACATTCTCGTTCAATGTCTCCAGGTTCATATCGAGGAAGAACAACGGGTTGTTGATTTCGTGAGCCACGCCGGAGGCCAGCATACCCACGGTGGCCATTTTCTCGGCATGCACCAACTGAGCTTGTTGCTCAGCCAGATGGCGATTAGCTTCCTTCAATTCTTTATTGATGACCATGAGCGAGTCCATCGCTTCGTCGTACGACGCTGCGAGACTCAACCGCATTTGATCAAGACAGAAGAAGCATTCGATCTCGCCGGCCGAAGTTTGCAGCACTGCCTTACCGGTGCGGAACTGGGGATAGCGAATTTTCCCGAAGTACACCCGCGGAGCGGTAATGGTGAGCTTAGCGTAGCAGTCTTGCAGTTCGACTACCGCTTCGCCAACGATCAGATTAAGCGTTTCGGTCAGGGCGTCGCAGATGGTTTCTTGAGCAATGTCACGATCTTCACCATCCGATACTTGATCGATGCCTACCACTCGCGCGGCAACTTCTTCGTCCATCGCAAGTAGATATTCACCATACACTGAGCCGGTATAGAATAACGACACAATGAAGTTCTTTGACGTTTCTACCGATGGCACTTCAATCACCGGTGAGGGAACGGACTCCCCCAGCCCAAACATGTCGTTTAAGACACGTTCGGTGATGGACTGAAACGCCGAAGTGTAAGCTGCGATATTACTCATGGGCTCGGCTACTAGTGGGCGGCAGTTTCGAGGGTCGAACGCAAACGCTCCAGGTCTTCGGCATTGCCCCTACGAATGGGCTTCTGCAAAAACGCGATAGCGCCATACTCCAAGCACTTATTTACAGTCTCTTCATCGTGAACCGCAGAGAGCATAACGACGCGGGCGTCGTTGTCGATCTCGCGAAGCTTTACCAGGCATTCCACGCCATCCATGTTGGGCATCGTGACGTCAAGCAATACCACGTCGGGACGCAGCTCTTCGTATTTCTCAACGCCCTGGAAGCCATCGTGAGCAAGTGCCACGACTTCGAAATCCATATCCTTTAGCACGATCGCGACGGATCGAGCCATGAAGGCGCTGTCGTCGACTACTAAAACTCTATTCACCTGAATGCCTCCAAAGTGAGAACCCCTAGACTGTGCAAATATAGGTTGTTAGTTGTGTTGTGTGTCTCTTTTCCAAGAAGTGGACCGACTTCTCCAGTTGCCTCTCGTTGCAATCGAATTGCTAGTTCTGCCGTGGCTTGCGGGTGTGTGCTTCCACCTCGCTTCAGTGCATTGATTCGCAGGCAACCAGAACCTGCCTGGACCATCGCAATCGCGAGGTTCGTAAGAATCGTTACGCCAAGCGAATTCCCGATGCTGGCGCTGAATTTCCTGCAAAGCTGCCGAACGAGTTTGAGCTACGTTTGTAAAGGGGATACCGCTGTAGGCTGACTTGCCACCTGGACTCCGTGAGAGCCAACAGGTGTCAGTCGCCTTGGAACTTCTCCAACTTCTCACACGGGGCAAATAGTTATGGCGATTGACTGCGAACTCGATTTTGATCGAGCGGATCCGTTTCATTCGGCACCGCCCGTACGGGTGCTGGTGGTGGATGACGATTCGAAAGTGATTGATGGCATGAAACGCTGCCTGAAGCGTTACAACATCGAAGTAATCGAAGGGTATCACGGAGTCCATGGTATCTGGCGTACCATTACCGAGCGGCCCGATATCATCATTACCGACATCTGTATGCCCTTGGTGAATGGAGAAGAGGTGGTTCGTTGCCTGCGCAACAATCAAACCACCAGCAGTTCGCCGATCATCGTCTTGACGGGCCTTGAGGAATCGCACTGGAAAAAGAAGATGCTCGGCTTGGGGGTCGATGCGTACTTTACGAAACCGGTCGACTCCGAAGAGTTGGTGCAGGTCATTGCTTCTTTGGTGCCGCAGAGTCTCGCACGTAACGCCTAGCGCATAGCAGCCACCAACAACACGACGTCTCGACATTCGTCGCAGTTGCAGCATTCGACACATTCCATTTGATCGTTTTTTTGTGCACCCTACGCGTCTCCGACCGCATTGCCGGAACTTGCATTCTATAGTTGCCATGAGAATGTCTTTGCTTTGCCAAGGCAGGTTCATAAGTTCCTTCGCAAAGGGGTAGTTGTGAAAGGCGCCATCTTCAATCAATTTCTCGGTTGGGTTGATGACCAGTACGGTATGGTCACCACCGAGACACTTATTGATAGCGTTCCTCTGGAAAGTGGAGGCGCCTACACCAATGTAGGCATCTACGATCACCACGAACTGCTGGCTTTGGTCGACGAACTGAGTCGTCGCACCAAGACTTCCTCTGCCAAGCTTCTGTATGAGTTCGGTAGGTATGCCTTTGCCGAAATGCTGAAAATCAGCGCCAAGCAATTTGCCAAGGCCCGTTCGGTATTCGCGATGCTTTCCATGGTCGATCAACACCATCATGCCGAAGTCGCAAAACTCTATCCTGACGCAGAAGTACCGCGTTTCAAAACGTCCCGCCCCGCTGACGATACACTCGAGTTGACTTACCATTCCAGCCGTCCTTTTGCTGATTTTGCGGAAGGGTTAATAAAAGGCTGCATCGACCACTTTGGGGAGTCCATTGATTTGATCCGTGAGGATTCTGAATCTGGCGACGACACCTACGCTCGGTTCCGGCTTACGGTTCACCAAGAAGGGGCGGTGCCGTGCAACACATAGAAGTCATTGAACGACGCCTGACTCGCGAACAGAGCGCCCGCTCGCAGGCGGAATTGCTGCTGGAGGAAAAGTCGCGCGCGGTGTACGATGCCAACTCCGAACTGAAGGCGTTGACCGAATGCCTTCGAGAACAGGGAGAGCGTACCCACGCGATTGTGGCCAACGCCGCTGAAGGCATCATCACGATCAGCAACGCAGGCTACATCGATTCGGTAAATCCGGCCGCGGAACGCATGTTCGCTATGGCAGCCGACGAAATGGTAGGCAAACGAGCCGACTCGCTGTTTGCAAACCCGTGCCGGGAGACTTCGCCCGACGCAACAATCTGCACTCCTCAGTGGTTGATTTCGAGCAAACGAGAAGCGGACCGCGAGATACTCGGCCGGCGGAGTGATGGCACTGAGTTTCCGATGGAACTGATCATTAGCGAGGTCACCATCAACAACCGCCATGCCTACATGAGCTTGGTTCGCGACCTTACCCGACGCAAGCAGCTCGAAGCTCAACTGGCTCACGCCCAACGGATGGAATCGGTAGGTCAATTGGCCGCTGGCATCGCCCACGAAATCAACACTCCCATTCAGTACGTGGGAGACAATACTCGGTTCCTCAACAATGCATTTCACGATCTCGAAGACTACTTCGAGAGTGTCGATCAACTGATTCAGGCATGCGAAGACAACAATCTCTGCTCTTCGCTTGTGAAACGCACGAAGGCGCTCATGGAAGAGTCCGATCTGGAATACCTGCGGGAAGAAATCCCCCTGGCCATCCAACATTCTCTCGATGGTGCCGAACGCGTGGCGACGATCGTTCGCGCGATGAAAGAGTTCTCGCATCCAGGCATCCGCGAAAAGGCCGCCATCGATCTGAATCATGCGATTCAAAGCACGGTGACCGTTTCGCGCAACGAGTGGAAATACGTCTCGGAAGTCGAGATGCAATTCGCCAACGACCTGCCTTTGGTGCCTTGCTATGCGGGGGACTTGAACCAAGCGTTGTTGAACATGATCGTGAATGCCGCCCATGCGATTGAGTCGACTCGCGACGACGAAACGCAGCCGCTCGGCACGATTACCATCAGCACGAAACAAGTCGACAACTGGGCTGAAATCCGTATTTCGGACACTGGCTCTGGGATACCTCTCGACGCTCAGAGTAAGATCTTCGACCCCTTTTTCACCACTAAAGCGGTGGGCAAAGGAACTGGTCAAGGTCTTGCGATTACCTATTCGGTAATTGTCGAGAAGCATGGCGGTACCATCAGCTTTGAAACCGAACAAAACGCTGGCACGACTTTCATCGTCCGCTTGCCGATTGAGTGATTGAACATGAGTTTGAACCGAATACTTTTCATCGACGACGAACACTACGTCCTGCGGGCGTATGCGCGGATTTTGCATCCGTTCCGAGAAGAATGGACGATGTCGTTTCATCAAGACGCGATGTCGGCCTGGGATGGCCTGCTCGAGTCGTCGGCAGATGTGGTCGTCTCCGATATCAACATGCCTGGCATGTCGGGACTGCAACTGCTGGAGCGGATGCAAGAACATCCCGATATGATCGATATCCCGGTGATCATCGTCACCGGGCGGGACGACAATGGACTGAAGAGTCGCGCACTGTCGCTTGGTGCGACCGACTTGTTGCATAAACCTGTCGACTGCAGCGAACTGGCTGCCCGACTGCGGAGCGCTTTGCAACTCAAAAAGTGCACCGATCAACTGAAACAACAAAACGAGCGACTCGATCTGCTGGTGCGCGCCCGCACGAAACAGCTGTTCGATTCGCATGCCGAACTGGTCTGGCGGCTGGCCAAAGCCGCGGAGTGTCGCGACGACGACACTGGCAACCACGTTGTCCGCGTGGGGGTCTATGCCAAACTGATCGGGCAAGCAATGGGCATGAAGGCCGAATTCTGTGAGAACCTTTGTTTGGCTGCCACGCTGCACGACATTGGCAAGATTGGCGTCCCAGATGCCATCCTGCGCAAACCGGGCAAGCTGAGTCCGCAGGAATGGAAGATCATGCAGGAGCACTGCTTGATCGGACGCTCCATTCTTGTGGAAGGTCACGCTGGGCGTACGCTGGTGCCAGGCGACCTGTCGCTCGACACTTTGACCGAGCGTTACCCTTTGCTGGAAATGGCCGCAAACATTGCAACCTACCACCATGAGAAATGGGATGGCACCGGGTATCCCTATGGCCTGGCCGGCGAAGCCATTCCCCTGCCCGCCCGCATTGTTGCGATTGCCGACGTTTACGACGCCTTGCGAAGCAAACGCCCGTACAAGAAACGATACGATGTAGAGCAAGCGCTCGACATCATTGCAGAAAAAAATGGCACCCACTTCGACCCGGAGGTTTACCTGGCGTTCCTGCAAGTACTGGAAGAGATTCTTGAAGCCGAAGTAGCTTACTCCGATGCCGACAAGCGTTCCATCACCCCCACAGAGATACTCCAAGAAACGACGCCCTGAGCTAGGAACTGTATGATGACAAGTTTGTTGTTTGTAGACGATCAAGCGAATGTGCTTTCGGGCATTCGTCGTATGCTGCGCAGTTATCACAAGCAGTGGGACATGGAGTTTGCTTGCGGAGGGCATGAAGCGCTCGAGTTGATGCAGGACAAGCGGTTCGATGTGGTGATTACCGACATGCGGATGCCAGGCATCGACGGCGCCGCGCTGCTGGGGAATGTCCGTGAGAAGTGGCCTTCGACCATACGGATCGTGCTGTCGGGACAGTCCGACCGCGAGCGGATTCTCTGCGCGCTCGGTCCTGCTCATCAATACCTGTCGAAACCATGCGACGCGGAGAAGCTGACCTCTACGGTCGCTCGTTGCTGCATGCTTCGCGATCGTTTGAAGAACGATCGGTTGAAGCAATTGGTTTCGCAGTTGGACACCGTACCCTCGTCGGCTCACTCGCTGGAACAACTCACCAGCGAACTGAACTCCTCGTCGGCCACCATCGACAATGTCGCCAAAATCGTAGCCGGCGATGTCGGCATGACTTCGAAGTTTCTGCAACTGGTAAGTTCCTCGTTCTTTGGCCAGCCGCAACGAGTCAAGTCGGCCGAGCAAGCAGTTTCGTTGTTGGGCCTCGACTTGCTGCGTGAACTGCTGCGAATCGAAGGGGTGTTTCGCGTGTTCGAGGAAGAGCAGTTTGCTCATTTTTCGCTGAACGAACTGACTAACCATAGTCGCGACGTTGCGGAGTGCGCTTACAACATCGCGAAGCTCGAAAGCGACGATCCTCAAGTGCATGGCGATTCGCGACTCGCTGGCTTGCTGCACGACGTGGGCAAACTGGTGCTGGCCACTTGCGCGGCCGACGAGTTCCGCCAGGCGGTTGATCTCGCTCATGATCAGCAAATCACGCTTTGGGAAGCCGAGATGCATGTGTTCGGATCGAGTCATGCCGAGGTGGGGAGCTATCTGCTGGGACTGTGGGGTGCACCGCTGCCGGTGATGGAAGCGATTTGTTTGTACCGCACTCCCGAAGAAGCCGAATCGACGGGCTTCAGTCCCCTGGTTGCCGTGCATGCTGCTAATATCTTGTGTCGCAAACGCGTGTCGAGTCGGGCGCAGGAAGCGACGCTGCTCGAGCGGTCCGAGTTCCTGGCCAATGGCCCGTTCGCCGATCGAGTTGAACAATGGCATCGGGCAACTAACACTTCTGTACCAAAACATCAGGCAGTTCCATGAAAGAGCGAATTCTTCTAGTCGACGATGAGCCCAACGTGCTGTCTGGTTACAAACGGCACCTGCGCAAGGACTACAATGTGTTTCTTGCCGAGGGGGGTCCCCAGGCGCTGTCGATGATTGCCTCCGAAATTCCGTTTGCAGTTGTCGTGTCGGACATGAAAATGCCCGAGGTCAATGGCATCGCGGTGCTGGCCGCCGTGGCGAAGCGCCACCCCGACACCGTGCGGGTGATGCTCACCGGCGACGCCGACCAGCGAACCGCCATCGATGCGGTAAACCAAGGCAACATCTTTCGCTTCCTTACCAAACCTTGCTCGCCCGAAACCATGGCCGCCACGCTCGAAGCAGCGGTCCGGCAGTTTCGGCTCGTGCGGGCGGAGCAGGAACTGCTCACCAAAACACTCAGCGGCAGCGTGAACCTGATGGTCCAGATGATGTCGCTCACCAATCCGAAAGCGTTCGGCCAGGCGTCGCGGGTGCGGCGGTACGCTCGCGATATTGCCAATCGGCTAAAGTTAAAAAACGCCTGGGAAGTCGAAATCGCAGCCATGCTCTCGCAAATCGGCTGCATTGCGATTCCTAACGAAATCCTCGAAAAAGTTACCGATGGCATTCGGCTGAATCCTACTGAACAACGCATGTGGGACGAGCACCCCGACACCGGGCGCGAACTGGTGGGCAAGATCCCTCGCTTGGAAGGGGCGGCCGAGCTCATTGCTTTGCAGCGGTATCATGAACCAAACAACTCCATTCCGATGGGCGCGCGAGTGCTCAAGGTGGTACTCGACCACGACGTGCTGGCGACAGTCACCTCGCCCCCCGAGGCGCTGCACACCATGCTGCGGGAGCATCCCGAGCAATACGATCCCGACGTGCTCAAGGCGCTCAGCGAGCTGGTGACCTCGTCGTACATTACGAAGGAAGTTCACATCATCGGCCTGCGCGAAGGCATGGTGTTCGACGAGAACGTGCAGACGCTCACCGGTTCGGTGCTGATTGCCAAAGGCCAGGAAGTCACCGAGTCGCTCATGAACCGACTACGCAACTTCGAACGCTCCACGCATGGCGTGCAGCAGCCGATTCGGGTGCGGTGCTACAGCAGCGAGCAAGCCGCCGAAGCGCCGACCGAAGAGCAACTGGCTCAACCGGTTGGTTAGTACCGAATCCCCCTACTGTTTACATTCGTTTTTCCTTCTGTTTGGATCGACTTGCCGAACTCGATGAATACTCCTGCGAAGCCAACGGTCCTGTTAGTGGACGACGAACCGAACCTGCTGCACTCGCTCGCTCGCGAGTGGCGGAAGCAGCCGTTCGTCACGCTCACCGCGCGGTCGGCCGAGGAGGCTGTTGCGGTGCTCAAGGCCCACGCGGTGCAGCTCGTGGTGACCGACGAGTGCATGGTCGGCATGCGAGGTTCGGAGCTCGTCACCTGGATCGCCGAGCATTACCCCAACGTGATTCGCATCGTGCTCACTGGGCAGCCGAGCATTCCAGCGATGCAAACCGCCATTAACCATGGCGGAGTGTTCCGCTACTTCACCAAGCCGACCTCGGCCGAGGCGTTGGCCACCGCCATTCTCGAAGGCTTGCAGCTCCCCAGCACCAGCACCAGCACCTGCTAAAGCCAGCGTGCCCGCTCGCGAGCGGGGGCTCCCCCTACTGGCCTCCCTCGCTGCTTTGAGCCCCGGCGTTTTGCCCCCAAACCACCGAAATCGATTCGTGGGGGCTTTACTTTCTCTCGCCGACGCCGACCGCTTGTCGTAAGTCGTTTCTAATCCACCATTTACAGCGACACCCAAAATGGCCTCCGAGTTCGTTTCGCCCCACCTGTTTCGGGTGGGGGCATTACCGACAACCAACCACCCCGCGCCGAGTGCGAACACGAGCGACAATGGCAAGCAGCAAACAGTGGATGGTGAGCATCGAATAGACATGTGTACATTAGATCGCATGTCGCGCCAAATTCAAGGAAAAAGTGGGAGAGAAGATGGGGCAAAGCTTGCAATCAAACTACTTCTACACTGTGATTGATGATCTTGATTTGGCATACATGGCTGCATAGGAATACCGCCTAGACGATGCCTGGATAAGCAATTGTGTGATAGCAGATTTCGACAGAATGTCGAAACGACCGATCTAGACATGACCACAACTAGTGATATACTTCACACCCGATGAAAACTCCACGAGATACGCGGCTCGTGGAGCGCGAAAACCATCCGCGTATAGTTAGTTGCTCCAAGGCGCAACTTACCCTTTGGTGCTTAAAGCACCACTACCTTTTGGTTCTTCCAACACCTGTCATCGCGTGGAAATTTGATCGACAGAGTGTCTGGAAAAACCACAGCAGGATTCTAGCTTTCAATGCTATTACTCCTGAGATCCTTAACGCGGGTTGGGTGCTCTAACACCTACTTCCGCGGAAGCCGATGCATATAGAGCCGCTCGGTGGCTTCAAGCCGAGCGGCTCTTACTGTTTCTTGCACCTCATGATTCTCTCCTTTCCGACAAGGGACACTAACGAACAAAAAAAACGGCAGCACCAAATACTTGGACTGCCGTTAACCTATCAATGGTAAGTTGGCAGACTCCGTCCAATAGCTTTAAGTGATTGGCGTCCTACCAGTCACTGGGAAACGTAAAACCGCTTCCCAGGTTCCCACGCCAGGAAACGAACTCATCCGTGCATCGAGAGCACGTTGAATTGGGAATCCCCGACGTGGCGCGAACATACTACCAGATCACATATGTTCACGCAAGTGTCATACTTCTTCTATCTTCTCAGAATTCCCGAAATTTGTATACCCACCTCCGGCCAGAGCCGCAAATTGCCTATCCCATAACCGAGTAAATCATTGTCAGTTGCTCCGGCGTAAGTCGCTTGAGTTCCTCCTTAGACATCTGTGCATGTCCTCTAACAACTAATTCAATAATTTGAGCTACCGGAATACGATCACGCTCTTGTCGATCCAGCACAATTGTGCCGCTGACTGCGAGTATGGCGAGTTGATTGGGGATAAGCCGCTGTCGCTCAGCTTTGGTCAGTTCCAAATATCCACGATTCGCTAACAAAGTAAGATCTTCCGCTGAGAGACGAGTACGTTCTACTATGGTTAGCTCAAGGCCACTCATTGCTTTTAGTACTAGCATTGCTGAATCGTTCGGCATGGGTCAATCCCTTCGATTGTTGAAGTTCTAGTACTTTTACCCATCCCGCAACATCGGGACGGCTGGTACACCAGCTTTGTTTATGATCGGTAGGACTATCTTCTGCAACAGCACCGCCAAATGGCATCAATACGGAGCCCCTCGCAACTCCCCAAGAATGCCGTGAGTCGCGAGGGCTTCACAAGCTACCAATCAGCACAGCCTACGCTTCAGGGCACCAAGAACCGCGTGGCGATGAAGTCGCTGCCGGCGTAGCTTTGTAGATGGATGTCGATTGGTTTCGTCGCGCAGTCGTTGGCTCGCTTTCGCTCGTTCATCACCGGTTGGTAGTCGTAGATCAACTGCGACTCGATGCTCTCCAGCATTTCAGCCGCCAGCGCGTGGGGGAGCATCCACTCCAGCGGCAGGTATTGGGTGCCATCGTGGAACCACACGGCCGCGCGAAACAGCACCTTGCGATAGCCCGCGTACTTGTCGTCGTGCAACCAGAGAGCCGCTTTGTGCCCGTTAGCAAACCGGCAACTGGAACTCGTGATGCCAATGTACAAGGGCTCGCTGTAGGTGCCATCGCGTTCGAGGGCGATGAAGTAAATCGGCAAGCATGGCAGCGGTGGCTCCCCCAGGTACTGCCGCAACAGATGCGACTCTTCGTGGTCGAGCCAACCTCCGCAGAGTCCCCCGATTTCTTCCGACGCCCGCTCGAGGTAGTCGCTAGTACACGCTCGCGATTCGTCCATTCCTTGCCAATGCGCTTCGGCGGCTAAATGCAATGGCAGCACCTCTTCCAGGTTCACCCAACAACACCAGCGACTATCGATGTGGTCGGGTTTGGCAGGCAGATAGAATCGCTTTGGCAATGGCTCGTGGCCATTGCCCCACGCTTGTAAAGGGTAAGCAGACTTATCGAGCATTGGGTGAGGAACCAGGGGGATGAGAGAGGAGCAGCAAGCGTTCGACATCGCGATTGGCACTTGCCTAACATCAAGCCTAGCTCAAAGAACACCGGCAACCCGTAGATGAATAGTACGAGTCTGCGCACCCAAAACTGGAGTTTGCGGGAGTCGGGTTGTGCACGACATCGCGTATCGATTTCGTACGCTATCCGCGAGAACGCTACAAACACCGAGCAAGACGTAAACCGCGACGCGAACCCGCAGCACCTATCACGAACAGGACCAATAGCAGCGACGCGGGCTCGGGCACCTGGCTGGCTTGGGCCTCGGCAGCCTGGCTGGCGGAGAAGTTGGTTTTCCAGATTTCGTAGTCGGCGAAGTCCAGGCTTGCTCACGGCCCTCGCTCATAGTGGTCACGATAGGGCTGCTTCGCACGATTCTTAATCGGGTTGTGCAAGAACTTTAGCACATCGACATAGAAGAGCGAGTTCCTGCCGTTGCTGCCATCGTTCGGGCTTAAAGCAAGCAGCTCTCCAATCACCAAATTCACTCAGCCCGATTTTGGAGCTGAGTCGCAGTGGCGTTGTCGTAGCCGCCCTTTACCCCTTTGAACACCACATAAGCACCGATACGGTGTGTTGTACAATCGCTTCAGAGGTCCGCTCGACCTCGCCTGTCCAGGTGACATCGGCCTTGACGGCCAAAGCGAAGCCAAATCCGGCAGCAGGATACGAGCCGTTGGTACCGTGGAACTGGCCAGAGATGCAAGGCTTCTGGAGACGGTGGTGCGACCTTTCTTTCGCTGGGAGCGTTCCGCTCGCTTCGCGGTTCACCAATCCCGCGCAACAAGCCCCCCCCACGCCCAGGCAAACCAAGCCCGCATCATGTCGCTGGCGGCGTTTCACTCCACGTCGAACGATCCCTTACTTGTAGGGGCTGCGCACCTTGAAGTCGACAATCAAAGTTTGTACTGTGGGCGGTGACGAAAGCATGGCGAGTTGGAGAGAGGTTGGAATTGCCCTGAATGGGATTCCAACTGGAAGGACCATGTTGGCCATCACTCCGTGATTACCACGCATTCGACGGCTCGGAATGTCATCAGGAGCGATTGATCATGACTCGTACGGTCGAAGTAACGGAACTCGCGCTACGGGATGGACATCAAAGCCTCCTCGCCACTCGCATGGCGATGGAAGATATGGTGCCGATCTGCGAAGACATCGATCAGGCTGGCTATTGGAGCGTCGAGTGCTGGGGCGGTGCCACTTACGACTCCTGCATCCGCTTCCTGAACGAGGATCCCTGGGAGCGACTGCGAACGTTCCGCAAGCTGTTGCCCAACAGCCGCCTGCAAATGCTGCTGCGGGGGCAAAACCTCTTGGGCTACCGGCATTATGAAGACACCGTGGTCGACCGCTTTGTCGAAAAGTCGGCCGAAAACGGCATGGACGTCTTCCGCGTGTTCGACGCCCTGAACGACGTGCGGAACATTAAGCGTGCTTTGGAAGCAGTGCGCCGCACCGGCAAGCACGCCGAAGCCACGATCTGCTACACGACCTCGCCGCTGCATTCGGTCGACATGTTCGTCGACATGGCCGAGCAACTTTGCGAAGCGGGTTGCGATTCGATCTGCATCAAAGACATGGCCGCTCTGCTGCGTCCCCAACCGGCTTACGACCTGGTAAAGGGCATCAAACAGCGGTGCGGTGAGGACACCGTGGTGCATGTGCACGTCCACTCGACCACTGGCGTGACGCTCGTCAGCCTGATGAAAGCCATCGAAGCCGGCGCCGACATCGTCGATACTTGCATTTCGTCGATGAGCCTAGGCCCAGGGCATAATCCCACCGAGGCACTGGTCGAGATGCTGCCCGGCACCGGGTACGAGACGCGACTCGACAAGGACCGGCTCCGCAAGATCAAGAAGTACTTTGCCGGCATTCGTCCCCGGTACGCCGAGTTTGCCTCGAACATCCTGGGCGTCGAAACCGACATCTTCGACAGCCAAATCCCCGGCGGCATGATCTCCAACATGGAGAGCCAGCTCAAACAGCAGGGGGCGGCCGATCGCGTGGAAGAAGTGATGGCCGAAGTGCCGCGGGTGCGCGAGGCGGCAGGTTTTCCCCCGCTGGTCACGCCCTCGAGCCAGATTGTCGGTACGCAGGCGGTGTTGAACGTGCTGATGGGACCATTCAAAGTGCTGACGGCCGAGTTCGCCGACCTGATGCTCGGCTATTACGGCGAAACCCAGGGCGATCGCGACCCCAAGCTCATCGAGGCCGCCTCGAAGCAGGCCAAGAAAGAACCGATCACCTGCCGCCCCGCCGACATGCTGAAGCCCGAGTGGGACCAGCTCCGCACCAACGCGCTGGAGCTCGAAGGTTGCAACGGCACCGATGAAGACGTGCTGACCTACGCCATGTTCCCGAAGGTCGCCCCCAAGTTCTTCGTCGATCGCGCAAATGGCCCCAAGAATCTGGGGAAGAGCCCCGAGAGTCAAACCGAGCCCTCTGCGGTCAGCGCCTCAGGCGGTGGAAAGTCGATCACGGGACCAATCTCATACAAAGTGAAGCTCGGCAACCGAACGCACAGCGTCAGCGTCGAACCCGCGTGAGCAAGAATCGAACGTAATCGAAGGTACGGAGAACACCTGTGTCCAAGCCAACTAAGACGATGCAGAGTTTGATTGCCGAAGTGCAGAAAAAGCGCGAGGCGCTCGAAGCTGGCGGCGGGGAAGCGCGACTCGAGAAGCAGCGAGCGCAGGGAAAGCTCACCGCCCGCGAGCGAGTCGCCAAGCTGGCCGACGCCGATAGCTTTGAAGAGTTCGGCTTATTCGCTCAACATCGATCCACCCAGCTCGGCATGGCCGATAAGGAAGCGGCAGCCGATGGCGTCGTAACCGGGGCAGCGTCGGTTGATGGCCGGCTAGTGCATCTGGCCAGCCAGGATTTCAGCGTGCTCGGTGGCTCGGCAGGCGAAGTCCATTCGCTCAAAGTGGCCGACGCGATGCACCGCTCGCTCAAGACCGGCAGCCCCTTTGTGTTCATCAACGACTCGGGCGGCGCCCGCGTGCAGGAGGGCATCGACTCGCTCTCCGGCTACGGCCAAGTGTTCTACAGCAACGTGCTGCTGTCGGGGGCGGTGCCGCAAATCTCGCTGATCTGCGGTCCCTGCGCCGGCGGGGCGGCTTACTCGCCCGCGCTCACCGACTTCGTGATCCAAACTCGCAAGGCTCAGATGTTCATCACTGGGCCGCAGGTCATTAAGCAGGTCACCGGCGAAGACATTACGGCCGAGGCCCTCGGCGGCGCCGACGCCCACATGGCCCACTCGGGCGTGGTTCACTTTGTGGCCGAGGACGACGAAGAAGCGCTCTACCTCTGCCGGCGACTATTGAGCTTCCTGCCTTCGAACAACCTGACCGAAGCGCCGCGAATCGTGACCGACGAGAGCATCGATCCGAACCCCGCGCTCAACGACGTCGTTCCGGTCGACACCAAACAGTCGTACGACGTGCGGGACGTGATCGCCGGCATCGTCGACCAGGGCGACCTGCTGGAGGTTCAAGCCGGGCACGCTATGAACATGGTGGTCGGCTTCGCTCGCATTCTGGGTCGCAGCGTCGGCATCATCGCCAACCAGCCTGCGGTGATGTCGGGCGCGATCGACATCAAGGCCGCCAACAAGGCAGCCCGCTTCATCCGCTTCTGCAACGCGTTCAACATTCCGCTGATCACGTTCGTCGACGTCCCTGGCTACCTGCCCGGCGTGGAACAGGAGTACGGCGGCATCATCCGCAACGGGGCGAAGCTGTTGTTCGCTTACTCCGCGGCGAGCGTGCCGAAGATTCAGGTGATCCTTCGCAAGTCGTACGGCGGCGCGCACGTGGCGATGAGTTCCCGCGACCTGGGCGCCGACTGCGTGCTGGCCTGGCCCACTGCCGAAGTGGCCGTGATGGGGGCCGAAGGGGCCGTAGAGATTGTCTTCCGCAAAGAAATGCAAGAGGCCGAGGACAAGGCCAAGACCCGCGAAGAGCTAATCGCCCGCTACCGCGAAGCGTTCGCCTCGCCCTACGTGGCGGCCGGGCGGCGGTTGGTGGACGACATCATTGAACCAGCCAGTACCCGGCGACACCTGGCCCGGGCGCTGGAGTACCTGCACAGCAAGCGCGATCATCGCCCGCCGAAGAAGCATGGTTTGATTCCCCTGTAGTGTATCTCCCAGAGCACCTAAGCCGCCGCGAACAACGCCGAGAACGTTATGGCCTCTGATTCCGAACTATCGAAGGAAATCCTCTCCACGCTCGAGAGTCTGCGCGCGGAAATCGCTCAGTTGAACGATCGCGTCGCCGCGCTGGAGTTGCATCAGCCGGCAAAGGTCGTTGACGAAGATATGATTTTGACCATTAGCGCAGCGGTGGCCGCGTATCTAGGCGTCAAGCCGAAGATTCGCCAGATTCGCCTGATGAGCAATCCACAGTGGAGCCACCAAGGCCGTGCCACGATTCAAGCGTCCCACGATTTAGCTTCCAGGAGTCCGCATTGAAACTCAACATCAAGGTCGATGGCCAACTATTCGAGGTGGAAGTCGAAGTCGACGAGCCGGAATCCCCGCGCCCGGCGTACGTTCCGCCACCAGGCCACGTCCGCGCCCCGGCCGCTGCGGCCACCCCAGCAGTCCCAGTGCCCGGCGGCAGCCAGGAAGTGGTGGCCGACGAGAGCAAAGTTTGTCGCAGCCCGATCTCTGGGGTAGTGGTCCGCGTGACCGCTAAGGTGGGCGACGCAATCGCCGCCTCCGACGTGCTGCTGGTCGTCGAAGCGATGAAGATGGAAACCGAGATCACCTCGCCGAGGGAGGGTAAGGTCTCGAACATCAAAGTCACGCCTGGCGACTCGGTGAAGACCGGCCAGGTGCTGGTTGAGTTCGAATAGCGGTGCAGCGTGGCAGGGCTAACGCCGCATGACTCTAGGTGCGACCTGGGGATAGCGAGTGGGATCGGCTGGTAGTTTTATGAACTCCCAGGTCCGCCTAGAAGAGAACCACTTCGCCGGATTCAAGCAGTTCAGTTCCGTCGTCGCCAACTACCTCTACGATGTTGTCGGCCACGGCTGAGACCACGCGGGTCTGCTACGGTAAACAATCCAGATACGTTGGTACCTATTCCAACTACGGTTTCCCCCAAGAACACCGCACGAAGCGAAGAAACGGTCGTCGCCGCGCGCAGCGGGCCGCAGGGCGGCTGAATTCTCGTAGCACCAAGCCTCAAAAGCTCTCAATTCTCCCAGCGTTTTCGCCGCCAAACCCTGCAGCAGTTTACGGGCCGTTGGTACAATGGAACCGGACAGAGATGCAAGGCTTCTGGAGACTGTGATGCGACCTTTCTTTCGCTGGGCGATCTGCGCGATCGGCCTGGCCAATCTATGCGTGTGGAGCGCGTGCTGCCAGGCGGATTTGCCGCTGCAGCCATATGCTTCGTATTGGAAACCCGACGACGAGCCGAACTCGTTGAAGGATTACGTGTACGACTGGGACCCCGACGCGCAATTCAACAAGGGGAGCGTTCCGCTCGCTTCGCGGTTCACTAATCCCGCGCTGCAAGCAAATCCCAACGCCCGAGCGAACCAAGCCCGCGTGATGTCGCTGGCGGCGTTTGATTCCACGTCGAACAATCCCTCGCAAGGGAGCGACACCTCACGGTACTACGCGTTCAACAACTGGCAATACCTCGACGCGATGGTATTCTGGGGTGGTTCGGCCGGCGAGGGGAACATTCTCGCCCCTAATGGCCCGGTGATCGACGCGGCCCATCGCAACGGAGTGCCGGTCTATGGCACGATTTTCCTGCCCCCCAACGTGTACGGTGGCGACATCGACCGATTGAGCGACCTGGTCTCCGAATCGCGTGGCGGGCGATATCCGCTGGCCGACAAGCTGATTGAGATCGCCGAAAAGAATCGCTTCGATGGCTGGTTCTTCAATCAGGAAACGTCCGGCGCGGACAGCGGCCTGGCTCAGCAAACCATCGACTTCTTGCAGTACATCCAAGACAACAGCGATCTTGAGATGATCTGGTACGACTCGATGCTCGAAAACGGCAACATCAGTTGGCAAGGCGAACTCAACAGCTTCAACAATGGCTTCTTCGAAGGAAGCTCGACGAACGATCGCGCGTCGGACAGTATGTTCCTCGACTTTCGCTGGAACGCGAATAAGCTTAATAACTCGGCCTCGTACGCCGAAGCACTCGGCCGCGACAAGTACGAGATCTACGCGGGGGTCGACGTCGAAGGCTCGGGGTGGGACCAGTCGCGGGTGTCGATGAGCGATTTGTTCCCCAACGGCGGTGACCATCGCGCGTCGCTAGGCCTCTACCGTCCGGAGTGGACGCTGAACTCTACCAGCACGGTCGAGCAGTTCTACGAGCGCGACAACCAGTTCTGGGTGGGTGCCAACGCGGATCCGAGGGATACCTCGGGCAGCGTTGGTTCGCGAGGCTGGAAAGGGCTGGCGAACTACGTGCCGGAGAAGTCGCCGATTACCGATGGCCCGTTCGTCACCAACTTTAACATGGGGCAAGGCAACCATTATTGGATCGACGGAATGGTTTCTCGTCGCGGCGAGTGGAACAACCTGAGCCTGCAGGATGTAGTGCCAACCTGGCGATGGTTGATCGACGCCCCGTCGAACCCGCTGACTCCCGAGATCGACTTTGGCATCGCCTACTACGGTGGCAGCAGCCTGCGTGTGAGCGGCAACCTAACGAGCCAAAACGACTTGCGGTTGTACATGACCAACTTGCCGGTCACCGCGGAGACCAATCTGCAGGTGGCCTTCAAGACCGACGTAGCGGCCAGTGATTCGAACATGGAAGTGCTGGTGGCCTTTACCGACGATCCCACGAACTTCACCGCGGTGCCGGTGGGTGCGAGCAGCGGCGGCGGTTGGGAACTCGCAACGCTCCCTTTGGGAGATTACGCAGGCAAAACGATCGCCCAGCTTGGCTTTCGTTTCGATGGCACCGACGACGACTACGGCATCAACATCGGCCGCCTGGGAGTGATCGATGGCGAGGCCGATCCGGTCGCCCCGCCAACCAACCTGGCGCTGCTCGACTACGCGGAAGTGAACGACCGACAATACACGATGCGGCTCGAGTGGCAGCACTCGGCCGACTACGCGCCCGACGACTCGAACGAGGTATACAACTACAACGTGTACGAAGTGGTCGACGGTCGGCGCGTGTTCCTCGGCGGCACCTTGAACAACTCGTTCTTCGTTCGCAACCTGATTGCCCCGACCCGCCGCAACTTGGTGACCGTGGAAGTGGTATCGATCAGCAACGAGTTCGGCGAGTCGACCGCGTCATCGTTCGATTTGATTTGGACGAACCTGCCGAACGAGCTGGCGGGCGACTACAACAACGATGGCGTCGTCGATCTCGGCGACTACACGCTCTGGCGCGATAACTTCGGCGGCGAAGCCGGCACGCTGACCAACAATCCCTACACGTCGTCGATCGGCATGTTGCAGTACAACCTCTGGAAAGAGAACTTCGGAGCCACTGCCGCGGCGGTGGTCGGCACGCTGAACGTGCCGGAGCCAAGCAGCTGCACGCTGCTGCTAGCCGCCGGGCTGGCGGTGGGGTGGTACCGCCGACGATAAGGCATCGCAGGCCTAAGCCAGGATGCCGTGGACGAGTTCGCCGTGGACATCGGTGAGTCGCATGTCGCGGCCGCCGAAGCGGTAGGTGAGCTTCGTGTGGTCGATGCCCAGCAGGTGTAGCATGGTCGCGTGCAGGTCGTGGATGGTCACTCGGTTTTCGACCACGCGGTAGCCGAACTCGTCGGTCTGGCCATAAGTGGTGCCGCCGCGGACGCCGCCGCCGGCCATCCAGATGGTGAAGCCAAACGGATTGTGATCGCGCCCGTCCGAGCCCTGAGCAAACGGCGTGCGCCCGAACTCACCGGCCCACACCACCAGGGTTTCGTCGAGCAGCCCGCGGGCGTCGAGATCGTCCAGTAGCGCGGCGATTGGCTGGTCGGTCGCCAGGGCGTTTTCGGAGTGGTTCTTGATCAACCCGCCATGGGCGTCCCAGCGATCGCAGCCCGAGATGGCCGGGCAGGTCAGCTCGATGAACCGCACCCCCTGCTCCACCATCCGGCGGGCGAGCAGGCATTCGCGGGCGAAGATGCGGGTGGGAGCGAAATCGTGGTTCAGCCCGTATTGCTCGCGGATGAACTCCGGTTCGTCGTCGACCGAAGCCACCTCGGGTACGGCCATTTGCATGCGATAGGCCAGCTCGTAGTTGGCAATCGCGCTCTCGATCGCATCGTTGTGGGCATAGCTCTCGGCGACACCGGAGTCGAGACTCGCCAGCAAGCTGCGGACCCCGTGCATCCGCTCGTCGTTCATCGAAGCGGGTGCGTTGAGGTTCGCGACCGGGAGCTTCTGCGGCTTGAACATGGTGGCCTGATGCAGCGCCGGCAGGAATCCAGCGGCAAAGTTATCGGCCCCGCCGCTCGGGACAAGCCCGCCGTTGATCACGACAAACGTCGGCAGGTTTTGCGTTTCGCTGCCAAGCCCGTAACTGAGCCAGGCCCCCATGCTCGGCCGCCCCGCCTGCCCGAAGCCGGTGTGCAGGAAGTAGTTGGCCGTGTTGTGCTCGGAGAACTCGCTGACCATGCTCCGCACGATGGCGAGCTTATCGATGTTGCGGGCGATGTTCGGGAACATGGTGCTGCACCACTGGCCCGACTCGCCGTGCTGCGAGAACTTCCAAGGCGACGCGAGCGTAGTCCCCACGTTGTCGAACTGCGTCGGCTCGATCTTCGCATTGAACGGCTTGCCATTCCACCGCTCGAGGGCTGGCTTGGGATCGAAGCTATCGACCTGGGATACGCCGCCATCCATGTAGAGAAAGATCACGCTCTTCGCCCGCGGACGGTAGCCGGGTGGGGCCGGCGGCGCACCCCCTGCCAGGCTGGCGAGCGCCAGACCGCCGAAGCCACACGCACATTGCCGAAGCATCTCGCGGCGCGTCAGTGGAGGATTCACAAAGCGTTGGCAATGCATGGCACTCGGGAGGGGCTAAGGCGAAAGGTGGGATAGGACTATCGCAAGCGAGAGCAGCAGACGTTGCTCAGCACTGTGCTGTTACTGAAAGAATCGAAAGCTACTTGAGGAAAATGAACTCTTTGCTGTTCACCAATGCCAAGCAAACATCTTGCCAAGCGTCGGCGCGCGGCACATTGGCGCTGGCTTGCTCGGCGAGAAACGCGGTGATCTGCGCGGTCTCCTCGGCCGAAGCCGGGCGGGCGAAGGCCGAAAGGTAGGCGTGTTCGATCGCGGCCGAGTCGTCGGCGAACTGCGCGGTGAGCTTCTCGGCCCACTTGTCGACCAGGTGATGCACCAGCGGATCGTTCAGCAGCATCAGCGGCTGAGCGGCCGAGTTACTGCAGTTGCGATGGCCGACCGTCGTAAACGGCATCGGCTTGTCGAAAGCGGCCAGGAAGTGATTGAGCGCGTTCCGGCGAACCTTCACGTAGATGCTTCGCCGACGATCGCCATCCATCGGGCCGCTGCCGCTCGGGCTGCGATTGTTCCGCATGAAGTCGGTGATCTCCACCTCGACGCTCGGCCCGTACATTTTCGGGTCGAGCTCGCCGGCAATCACAAACAGGCTGTCGCGAATTGCTTCGGCAGGCACCCGACGCACTCTGGCCATGTGCACCAACTCGTTGGCCGGGTCGGCCAGTTCCACCACCTGCGGGTCGTTCGCGGGCGAACCCTGCGAACGCTGTGCGTAGGTGCTGCTGAGCACCATGCGGCGGATCATGGCCTTGGTGTCCCAATTGCTGTCGACGAACTCGCACGCCAGGTAGTCGAGCAGATCGGGATGCGTCGGGCGTCGGCCCAGCACTCCCAGGTTGTCGACCGTCGCGACGATGCCCTCGCCCATCAAATGCGCCCACAAGCGATTCACGATGGTGCGAGTGAACAGCGGGTTATCGGCCGCCGCCACTCGCTCGGCGAGTTGCAGCCGGCCGCTTCCCTCGGTAATAGGGAACTCACCCCCCAGCGCGGTCAGCATCCGGCGATGCGTGGCTTCGGGGGCCAAACGTTGATGGCTTCCGCGCAGGTGCACGTACTCGTCTTCGCTGCTCCCATCCAATAGGGCAATCGCGTACTGCGGGTGGGGAATCTGCTTCTCCAGCTCCGTGCGTGCGGCCGTGTAGTTGTCCACCACGGTGCGATACGTTGCGAACGACTCTCCTGCGACCTCAGGCAAAAGCGAGTCGTGATCCACCAGCCATTCGGCAAGCGGCAACACGGCCTCGTCGGCCCGATGATGGCAAGCGTCTTCGAGCGCCAGCGACATAGTCGAAGTGACTACCTCCAACACATCGCTAAACGTCGCAGGGTTCGCGTCGCGCACCGCCTGAGCGAGCGCGGGATTCACTGCTTTAGGCTCTGCGGGACGAGTGTTGCCATGGCGGACTTCGGCCAGCGAGAACTCACCGGTTGGCTTGAAGTCGACATGCACGTGATGCCCCACGTAGTCTTGCGTGGGATGCTCGATCCACTGCCAGGCCCCCTGGGTGTCGATCGACTTGCGGACCACTCCGTGCAGCGGTCCAGCGACCGTGCGATGCGAATCGACTTCCATGAACACGTTGGCCTTACCACGCACGCGATACCATAGCCGGTCGGCAGTGACTTCGAACGTGCGGGTGCGATACAACCCGGTCAGCTTGGGACTGGTCGCCAGGTTGGTCGCGGCCGCATGGCTCAGCACCCTCGGCGACTCGGTGTCGCTGACGTCGGCAATCAGCACTGCGCCGGCCGGTTGAGGAGCGGAACCAAATGCCTGCCCCGAGGTCAACCAATCGGCGTAGGCAACCGGTTCGGCCACCGCGCTAAAATCGACGATTGCGTTCGGCGTTGTGGAGTCGAACGTTGGCCCATCGGAGGTCGGTGTCTCGCTCACCGCCTGGCGAATCATCTGCTCGACGGTCATGCCACGGCCTTCGGCTTCAGACGCAACCGCCAGCAGGTGCCAGGGATGGCTTGGTTGGTGAATCGCTTGTTGCAGTTCCGCCCGCTGTGCATCGGTCCAATTGCCTTGCTTCGCCTGGCCGACGAACTTGGTCAAACGCTGCTCGACCAACGCAACATAAGCTGGCAGCACCTGCGCGGCATGCTGTTGTTGCAGCGACTCGAACTCGCGGGCCAGTTGTTGCTGACGTTCGGGATCAGCGATATTGGCTTCCTGGTAACTGCTGCTCTGAACAAACCCGCACAGCGCGTAATAGTCGGCCGTGGAGATCGCATCGAACTTGTGATCATGGCAGCGGGCACAAGCGATGGTCATGCCGAGCAAGGCTTTGCCGAACACGTCGATCTGGTTGTCGATACGATTGGCTTCTTCGCCGCGGATGTCGACCGGCGAGTGCGTTGCCTCGCCAAGGTGCCACCATCCCGTGGCTTGAATGGATTGATTGGTGCGAGTCTCGGGATCGACTCGCGGAGGGTCGACTAGATCGCCGGCAATGTGCTCCACGACAAACTGGTTGTACGGCACATTCGCATTCATCGCCCGAATCACGTAATCGCGATATCGCCAGGCGTGGGGGATGTCGTAGTCTTGCTCGTGCCCTTTGGTCTCGGCGAATCGCATCAGGTCGAGCCAATGCTGCGCCCAGCACTCACCGAACTCGGGACTGGCCAGTAATCGATCGACAACCTTCTCCCGCGCGGCCGGCGAGGGATCCGCGACAAACTCGCGAACCTCTTCGACCGTGGGTGGCAAACCCGTGAGATCGAACTTTACTCGACGCAGCCAAGTGGCCGGATCGCAAGGCTCAGCCGGGGCAAGCTTCGCCTGCTCGAGCTTTGCCAGCACAAATTGGTCGAGCGGATCGGCCGGCCACTGCTGGTCGTTGACCGTTGGCACCTGGGGGCGCTCGACCGGTTGCCAGGCCCAATGCTCCCGGCGACGCGCTTCGATGTCGATGCCTTGGCTCGCTTTGGATTCCTCGGGGGTCTCTTCAGGAGCCACCGCTCCCGCGGCGATCCAGTTGCGCAGCACATCGATCTCGCGCTGCGGCAACTTGCTCTTCGGCGGCATCTGCAGATCGGGATCGTCGTACGACACCGCCCGCAGCAGCAGGCTCTTCTCGGCATCGTGCGTATCAATGGCAGGGCCGCTGTCGCCGCCGGCGGTCCAACCACCACCGTAATCGAGGCGCAGGTTGGCTGCCCCTTCGGCATTCTCACCATCGTGGCACTCGTAGCAACGATTCGCCAAGATCGGGCGGACTTCGCGTTCGAAGAATTCGAGCGTGGCATACTCGTTTGCTACGCAACTGCCCGCAAACAAACTTATCCCCACAGTAATGACCAGCAATCGACGCATGAGGGATCCTTGCAGATACGAGCGGACGGGACGCTTGGTGACCGCATTCTAGCCCCGGGTCGCACGAAAACCAACTAAATGAGACGTGCGAGCAAGGATTGTTTTGCCACGTCTTGAGATTGCAAAACAGGTGGAACTGGCGAACCTGGAGAAGGCATGCAAAAGCTTGACGCCTGGTGAACCGCGAGACTAAACTAGCGGAAACCAGCAGCAGGCGGCTGATCTTCCCCTCTTTTTCTAGCGCGTTCTATCGAGACCTTGCCATGCTTCAACTTGCCGTCTTCATCTATGGAATCGTTGTGCTGTTTCGTGGCAAGTTCGCGCTCGGCGGTGGTCGCGAGGTGGTCGGAACGCGGGCACGCATCTTGGGAGTTCTCTGTGTTTGCGTGCTTCCGTTTGCTTTCTGTATCGGTCTGGCGATCGGCCTGCTTGCCTTATCGGGCGTGATCGACATGCCCGATCAAATGGTGATGGTCGCGATGGATCTAGGCGTCGTGATCGGCACGATTGTCTTGGTCTACGTGCTCGGCAACACGTTCTACAAACGCCAAGCACAGGAAGAACTGGAAGCCGCGGATCCCTACAGTCCGCAAACGAGCAGTTCCACGCGGGGCCCCAGCTACTCGGTGCCGGATCCCAACAATCCTTACGCGTCGCCGACGCAGGATTAGCTTTCGAGTTACTGCTTGAGCCCCAAGAGCGGGAAGCAAAGAACCGGAATCGATAGCGACGCAACGCCGACGATCCAGCGAACGTCGTCGAGTTCCACGTCGTCGTCGGCCGTCGGGGGATGATGGACCCCCATCAGGATCACCAGAATCAGCATGGGTGTCCACAGCGCGGCCTGTTCGAGGAACAGCACCACGTACACGATCGCAGCGATCACAAACCCTTGCGCGTATGTGCGGGCTTGGGGACCGAACAAACCGTACAGGGTGTGGCCCCCATCGAGTTGGCTGATCGGCATCATATTCAACCCAGTGATCAGCATGCCGACCCAACCGGCCATGAACCAGGGATTCACCTGCGAGATGCTGATCCAATCGGCGCGGTCCGACCACTCGGGGTGGATGGTGTCGATCATCAACGTGACGATCAACGGGCTGTTGAGTTGAATCTCGCGTGGCGCACCCGGCGAGGTCGAAAGGTCGAGTTGTCCGACGCCGATGCACAGAATCGGGATGGCCACGGCCAGGCCGGCCAGTGGTCCGGCGAGACCAATATCGAAGATCTGTTTGCGATCGGCCTTCATTCCATCCATGCTGATCACAGCTCCCATGGTCCCAATCGGGTTGAACGGCACCGGGATGCAGAGCGGATAGCTGGCCGGTATGCGATGGCGAAGCGTTTGCAGGAAGTGCCCCATCTCGTGGGTCAGCAAAATGGCCAAGACCGCGCCCATATAGATGAGCCCATCCTGCCAGTTGTGCTGGATCACTTGCCACATCTCAGTGGTGCTGCCCATGCGATCGGTCGGCTTGTAATGGGTCGCTCCAACCCAGAAAGTCGACATGCAAGTCGCAATGAACAGCAAGATCGGCAAGCGGATGTTGCGCCGAATCGGTTTGTCCTCATCGTCCGCGGAGTTGAGATCGGAACTGCGAAGCTCACGATACTCGGCTTGGACCTCGACCTGGACTGGCCGGTGATCGGGCGCGGTGAGTTCGACTTCTACCCCCCGGGCAGGGCTCGCGGCCCCCTCCGGCGCAGCACTGGCCGCAGCGGCAGGCGGGGTGGTCGGTGTTTCGTGGGGCTGGGCGTCGTCGGGCATGGTGCCGATCTTATCAAACAGTCTGCGGGCCTGCGACCCAAGGGGCGGACACGGCTTAGTAAACTTCGATGCTTTTCACGGAACTGCCGCCCGCATGGCGTGCCGCCGACAGGCAATTTTCTGCGGCCTCGACCAACCGAACCGACTCCCAACCCTTGGGAATCCCGGAAATCGAAGCGGCTCCGGCCTTGATGTTCGGCGGCACCGCGTGGCCACTATTCGAGTCGACCAGTCGCACTAAGCGCTGTGTTAGCTCTACGGCCTCGCGACGCTCGATGTTCGGCAAGACGATGGCAATCGATGCTTCTGATAGCCGCAAGTACTGGTCGTTGCTCAGCTGGTACTCTTCCATCAGCGGCTGCAGCGCCGAATTGAGTGCGGCCGCGGCGTCGGTCGACATGCTTCCGTCGTCGGCCATCGATGCTTCGATGCATACCAGGCTCAAACTGATGCGCTGCTCGCGACAATCGATCGCCTGCTGCGCGACCACCTTCGCCAGCCGCGCCCGAGCGGTCGCTAGGGCCGCCTCGACCGAAGTAGTGCGGCTGCGAGGTCCCCGCATGGCGGAAGCCTGGGGTGCGTCGGCGCGACCTTGCCCCTGCAAGGCCGAGTCGCCTGGCGGCGGCACCCGTGTGAAGTCGCGCATCGCTTGTTGCAACTCGCTCGAATCGCTCAGCACCTGCGCACACAGTTGATCCTCGGTAAGCATCAGCATGCCTGCTGCGTCGGTGGCGACTTGCGACATGAGTTCGTGCGCTTCGAGCAACACCTCGGTGTACTTGGCCGTTTCCGACACTTCCACCTGTAGCACGCTGGCCAACTGCTCGACGCGAGGTTCGACTTCAGCCAGCAGTCGGCTGAGGTCGTCGCTGGTGAGCCCACAGTAACACTCCCCTTGCTCGAGCAAGTCGGGCAATACCTTCAAGCGGTGATCGTTCACCAGCTCGACCATCAGATTCGCGAGCGCGAGGATCTGCGGAATCGATTGTTCGTTGGAGTAGTCGCCGACCGTGTTTTGCTTGAGCGGTGCAGTCTCGATGCTGGCCGCGTAGATCTCTGGCAATGACCAATGCCGCAGCAGCGCGACCGTAAGCTGCCGATGGTCGAAGCCTAGCGAGCGTTGTTCGAACTCAATGAGCCGGCCCCCCTCGCTTTGCACTTGGGCGAGAAAGTTCGCGTAAGGCGAGCCGACTTGTTGCAGCAGCACCAGCTTGCCGATGTCGTGCAGCAGTGCGACGAGAAAAGCATCGTCGCCTGGCGACTTCCACTGGGTCTCGGCTAACTGCCGCGCGGCGACCGCCCGCGTGAGGGCGGTGCGCCAGTACTGGGCCAGCTGCACCGCGTCGAGGTCGGCCAGCAAGCCTTTCGGCAAACTGAAACCAAGCACCAGCAACTTGAGCGGCTTGATCCCCAACAGGGCGATCGCCTGAGTAAGGTTCTCCACTTTACCACTCAGCCCGAACATCGCGCCGTTCACCACTTTGAGCAGCTTGGCCGCCAAGGCCGGATCGCGCTCGATGCACTCCTTCAGCGCCCGCGTATCTACGCGATCGCTATTGGTCAGCTGCAGCACTTCCATGGCAACCGCTGGCAGCGTGTAGAGCGTACCAGCCTTTGCAATCAGGGATTCCAAGGGAGAGGATGGATCGGGCATGGCGAATCGGTGGTGTCCGAGGACAAGGACTTCGAGTGGCTAATTTGTAGTGTTTTTGGGTCTGGCGAGCCATGCCGTGTCGCACGGGCAGACCCTGCCTTGGAACTCTACCTTACTCCTGGGATTCGGCTTGCCGACATTCCAGTGAAGTTGCTAGCACAATCGGCATAAACAGGCCTTTCGAGGCGAACTTCGTCTAGGGGAAATGGCGGCAAACCGGTTACAATAGCCAGCAACTATCGCGAAATTCGCTCTTCCCAAGCGACAGCAAGGATGCTTGATCGATGACTTGGACCACCCGCATATTCGTTTCGTTGCTGGCGATCTTCACGCTCGCCAGCCCGATCTACGCACAATCGCTGGCCGCCCAACTGCAATCAGGCCGATCGCGAAGAGCTAACAACGCGCAAACCCTCGACCAAGTACTGGCCGACGACGCAACGTTGCACGACGTGACGTTTGTCGATGCGCAGCATGGTTGGGCCGTGGGAGATCGCGGGGTGATCTTGTCCACCGACGATGGCGGCGCGCACTGGACCGCCCAACGGTCCGGCGTTACTTGCCCTTTGCTGTCGGTCAGCTTTGCCGACGACCAGCGAGGCTGGATCGTCGGTGGCTCGGCCGCTCCGCTCACGCATCGCACCACCGGCGTGGTGCTTCGCACCATGGATGGTGGTGCTCACTGGCAAACGGTCGACACCCCTACCCTACCCCGTCTGACATTCGTCAAGTTCTTCGACGCCGCTCATGGCGTTGCGACCGGCTACGGCAGTAGCTTCTACCCCGCTGGCATGTTCGCCACCCGCGACGGTGGCAAAAGCTGGCAGGCCCTGGCGAGCCGATCGCAGAGCACTTGGCTGGCTGCTGACTTCGTGGATGCCGACACCGGCTACCTGGCCGGTGCGCACGGCGCTCGCGGCGTCGTGTTCGATCGCGAGATCCATGCTCCTCCGCTCGGGTCGACCGACCTTCGCGAACCTCGCGCGCTCTGCGCGGTGTCGACCACCGAAGCCTGGCTCGTCGGCAGCGATGGCCAAGTGCTGCACAGCACCGACTCCGGCACCACTTGGCAACCTCCCACGAGTCCTCCGCTGTCGCTTTCGGTAGCGATGGAACGTGGCTGGCAATGGAACGCGGTCGCGGCGGTCGGTTCGCACGTGTGGATCGCAGGCATGCCAGGCAGCGTGATTGCCTACTCGGCCGATGCTGGAGCCAGCTGGACTCCCCAAGCGACCGGGTTGAGCCTACCGATTGAACAACTAGCGTTCGTCGACACTCAGCGCGGCTGGGCCGTTGGCGCTGCCGGCACGATTGTGGCCACCGACGATGGCGGTCGCACCTGGCGACGCCAACGCGGCGGCGGACGCGCTGCCATGCTTACAGTGGTCGGCGCTTCGCAGCAAATGCCGCTTGAGGCCACCGCCCGCTACGCTGCAGGCGACGGTTACCGCACCGCAATCGTGCCGCTGTTCGGCTCGACCCCGACCGCCGACACCACGATCGACAAGCATCGCACCGCCGAGGCCCTGGTCGCGTGCGGCGGCGAAGCCCAACCGCCGCTCTGGAGCGACGACCTGCCAGCGCTGGCTTATCACGCCTCGCCGGAACAATTGCTGGCCGAGCTGAATCGCATGAGCGATGGTCAGGCAACCGAACGACTGGTCGCCAAGATGGTACTCGCGATCCGCGGCTGGCGGCCCGAGGTGATATTGGTGTCGCACAATCGCAATGCAGCCGGCAGCGCGGCCGATCGGTTGGTCGAAGCACTGCTGGAGCAAGCCATCGTGCGAGCGGCCGATCCCACGCAGGAGGTTAATCTCGCAGGGCTCGGCGTTGGTGCCTGGCAAGTAAAGCGAACCGTTGGGTTGCTTCCCGCCGGCGAGCGCGGCACCATTCGCATGGCGACCGACGACTTCGTGCCCGCGCTGGGTGGTTCGCCCAGTCATCAAGCCTCGACGGCTCGCGGGTTGCTGTTTAGCGAGCATACGATTCCCGCTCCGCTGGTGGAGATGGAGATCATCAAGCAACTGGCTGGCCTGGCCACGAGCACCCGCGACCCGTTCGCAGGGCTGAACCTGCCGAGCGGCGGCGACGCCCGACGCCCGGTGATCATGTCGAACCCCTCCGACCTCGACCGCTTGCGCAAGCTAACGCAAAAGCGAGGGCAGCTCGTTCGCCTGCTTGAATACACCGAAGGAAGCCCCATCTGGAGCGGCCAGGTGGTGCAGCTCACCGCGGGACTCGACACCGAATCGGGCGGCGAGCTCCTGTACCAACTGGCCGAGGGATATCGCTCGACCGGGCGGCAAGCGATGGCTGCCGACACACTATACCTGCTGGCCCGCCGATACCCCGACCACCCGCTCACCGAGCAAGCCCTCGGCTGGCTCGTGCAGTACTACGCGAGCGGCGAGATCGCTCACCTGACTGTCCGCCGACAAGCTAAGGAAATTCGCGAGCGGCCGCTGGCGAATGTCGACCGCTCGCAGCCGGGCACTCCTCCGCCGGCGGAGCTTCCACAGGACCAAGGGGGCGGCACCAACGACCTCGACGCGGATGGTCGGCTCGAACGAGCAACCGCGCTCGGCGACTATCTCTCTAGTAATCGCCCTGCGATGTACGCGGAGCCTGCGTTGCGATTCCCGCTCGCGGTCGCATCGCGCAAGCTGGGCTTCGACAACACGGCCGACCGCTACTTCATGGTGCTCGCCAAGCAGGACGTAGCCGCTGGTTGGAGCACTGCCGCGCAGGCCGAAACCTGGCTCGCGAAGCCCGACGAACTGCCGCCAAACAAACCGGTGGCTACCTGCAAGGCGATTGCTGAGCCGCCGCACCTCGATGGGCAGTTCGACGAACCCTTCTGGCAACAAGCCCGCGCGTTTCGCGTTGAAACGCAAGCAGGACGCGACGACCTGACCGCAGCGAGTGTGCAACTCGCCCGCGACGAGAACTTCCTGTACATCGCGATCCGAGCACCACGAATGGCAGGTGAAACCTACCCTGAAGAAAACGGCCCCCGCGCCCGCGATGCCGACCTGTCGGCGTTCGATCGAGTGAAACTGTCGTTCGATATCGATCGCGATTACTCGTCGGCCTACGAGCTAACGGTCGACTGCCGTGGTTGGACCAGCGATGCCTGCTGGGGCGATCGCTCGTGGAACCCCAAGTGGTATGTCGCCCAGCGACTGACTCCGCAGGAGTGGTCGGTGGAAATCGCGGTGCCATGGAGCGAAATGTCGGAAGAAGGCCCCGCGCTGCTCGACGCCTGGTGCTTGCGGGCGACCCGCGAGACCTCGCACGGGCACGCCGCCAGCTGGACCGGCACGGCCGACCATTCGCCCGATGCGTTCGGGCTGCTGTTGTTCCGCTAGTCGTCCTTCGGGGGACGCTCGCGTTTCACAACCCGCCAGGCGAGTACCAGCAACAGCGGCAACGCCCAATGCGACGCTCGCTGGCTGAACTCCGAGGCCCCAACAGCGGGGAACTCGGTCGACACCACTGGTAGCACAATCAAGCGAGCCGCCGCGGTAATCAATCCCCAGAAGGCCATGTAGCCGGCCACTAGTCGCGAGCGGAACAGCAAGATCAACATTGCCAAGGTCAGGTCGACCACGCCGATCACTACCAGCGAGGTTTGGGCGAGCGACTGCGAAATGCCAAGGCCGAGCACTCGCTGTCCGGAGAGCATGATCATGTCGATGAACTTGGGGTGCATCGAGAGCGCTTCGAGCCCATGCCCCGCGAACGTCAGGGCCACGCTCACCCGCACGAGCCATTCGCTGAACCAGCCGAACGATACGCCGAGCAGCTTTCGCTTGTTCGACCAATGCACCAGGATCAGCACCAACGGCGCAGCGATGCGGGCGGCTCCCGTGGCAAATGGTAGCAGCGGTACCACCTGACCGGCAACCTGGCGAAGCACGCCGGAGCCGAGCCAACTGGTCGACAACGGGTAGCCCTCGCCGATCTGCCAGGAGGCCACCGCGTAGCAGAACTGGAATGCCGCCATGGCGTAGAGCAGCACGCGGGAAGGTCGCACCAAGGTCGACACCGCGGTGACGAACAGCACCGCTGCCACGGTGCGCGAGATCACCAGCGCGGTCCCTTCGCCAAGCGCAAGCCCGCCGACGTCGGTCGGCTCCCACAACCAGCCAAGGAAGGGCGACTCGTTCAAGATGCCGAGCAACCAAGCGTACCCCAGCGCCTGCATGGCAACCGCGATCCGCAGAATCCAATCAATCAGTCGGCTGTCGTTGTTCACAGCAGGAAGCTCTCTCGGCAACGAGGGGCGTTACGTTGGCGGGATGGAAACGGAGGGGATAGCCTAGTGCGGCGTAGCCGGCGGGCGTTTTTCGAGGATGGTTCGCAGTTCTTCCAGGAAGTCCTGCACATCGTTGAACTGGCGGTACACGCTGGCAAATCGCACGAACGCGACTTCATCTAAGTACCGCAGGTGTTCCATCACCAGAATGCCGAGTTGCCGCGATTCGACTTCTGTATCGTACTTCGCGTACACATCGTTTTCGATGGCGGCCACGGTATTGTCGATCTGACGGCTAGTGATTGGCCGCTTCCAACATGCCCGCTCGAGACCTCGGCGAATCTTGTCGCGCGAGAAAGGTGCCCGCGAACCGTCCTTCTTTACCACCTTAATAGTCGACTCTTCGGGTCGCTCGTAAGTGGTATAACGACGATTGCACGACAAACACTCGCGGCGTCGGCGTATGGCCGAACCGTCCTGGCAGGCTCGCGAGTCAATCACGCGATCGTTGTCGGCGCGACAAAAGGGGCATTTCATAACCCCCGAGTATACCGCACCCGCCTAGCGGCTCACAACTGCTGCGAAGGGGGCATTTTTTCCTTTCGCGCTACGGTCACCCCAAGATCGGGCGCTTGCTGACGAATAGGGGTTTGAGTGAAACTAGTGCCTGCCAGACGCTAGCAACCGGTGGTTCGGACACCACTAGCAAGCCAGCCGACGCTTGCTGGGCGAAATGGACACGCAGTGCGATTTACACTCTACTGGATGCCAATCGCTCGGTTGCCCCGTACCAAAACCTATCGACTCATCAACGAGAAAGCGGATTCGATGAATTGTCCCAGTTGCCAAACCGAAGTGAACGAAAAGGTAAAGTTTTGCCCCGAATGTGGTGCTCGCATTGCCGATGACGAAGCACTGATTGACGACGCGGAACGCGACGCCGACTTCCCGCTACCTGGCGACAACGAACCAAAGCAACGGTTTCAGAATGCGGTCGCTTCGCGGCAATCGGGAGCCGACATCGAAGAAGACGACATCTGGAGCGGTAGCTACTCCCCCAAGGCGATGGTCGGCTGGTGGATTTCGGCCGCAGTGATCACCGTGGTCGCACTGATTGCTTCGCTGATTTATTTCAGCAATGCCTTCTGGTGGATCGTGCTCGGCCTGGCCATTGGTTGGGCGGCAATCGGAGGTCGCTACGCGGTGCGTCGACTCGGGGTGACTTACCACCTGACCAGCCAGCGATTCATCCACGAGACAGGTCTGCTCTGGCGACGCACCGATCGGATCGAGCTGATCGACATCGACGACGTCACGTTCCGCCAAGGTCCGGTCGAACGGATGTTCAATGTCGGCACCATCGAACTGTTGAGCAGCGACATTACCGATCCGAAGATGACCCTGCCAGGCATCGAAGGGGTGCGTTCCGTGGCCGACCTGATCGACGACCTGCGCCGCAAAGAGCGCCGTCGCCGAGGGCTGCACATCGAAGCGGTGTAAGCAACGATGGCTTAGGTTGATTCGAGCGTCCGACGCCTAGTTGGCGTCGGGCAACTGCTCGTACTTGGCGGTTTGGCTCTCAAGGTTCGTACCATCGAACGTTTGCCCTTCGAGCGGGCTATCGACTTTGCCTTTGAGCACTTGGAAGGTTGCGACGCGAGTCGACTGCGCTTCGGGGCCATGATCGGAGTCTTCGTAGAGATGGACTCGGTGATCGATCACCACCGACGCGGATACCGGATCGGCACCTTCCATTGGCGACTCCTTCAGTGGCAATGCCAACTCGGTGTGCAGCAGGATGTCGAGCAGCACCCCCTTCTCGGTCGGCGTGGCCGACGCCAACTTGGCTCTCGACTTGATCTGCTCGGCTTGAATGTTCTCCTCTTCCTGACCAAGCATGGCCAACAGAGCCTTGGGCTCGCCTTGCCATTCGTCGCCGACCTTCCGCGGAGTGTCGCTGCCAAACACGTCGTTGGTCGTTACCTCGTCGGTATCGAACAGCAGAATCCGCGGCAACAGCTGCTGCGCGGCTTGCGAAAGCGCACGTCCATCGCTGCGAACGAAACGAGGCTCGCCGTCGTTGGCTTCGGCGGTCATTTCTGTTTCGGGTTCGACGATCGTCATCTGCTGATCGCCCATGGTGGCGACCGCCTTGTGTACCACGTAATGTCGCTTGGTCTCCTGCTTGCGCTCGTTGACCGCAAGAATCTCAACGGTCGCTTCAAACTCGATCTTGACCGTTGAATCCTGCTTGTTGAGCACCACTTCGCCGCTGCGGATGATTCGCTTGAGCTGCTGCTGGGCGGTGAGCTGCATGTTGTAGCGTTGTCCCACTCGTCCACTCGGGGCGAATTGAACCACGTAGCGTTCGTCCCCTTCGGCCGCGGATGCGGCTGCGGTGAGAGTCGTAAGAAACAGTAAGCAACTAGATGCCAGAAGCCGCCCAGGATGACCAAACATGCGTTTCCCCTTCAAAGCAAATCACTACAAAAAAACAGGCGGACGCTTCGTTCGCACGAAAGTCGTCCGCCTGTAGATTAACATACCTGAATGCTAAAGGCGATGATTCTCACCCCGGCAGCTTACAGTTGCCGCTTGGGGTTGGAAGGCTGAGCGGGTCCGCTGCCTCCCTGCATCGACTTCAGTTGACTGTCGTCGGGCAGGCTGGTTGGCTTCTCAGGGATTTGCACTTCCGAGCCACTCTCCGAGCAACCCGAAATCACAAACAACATCAAAGCACACATCACAACCTGCAAAGTTCCGCTGGTCAGCCACTTCATGCAGCGACGAATGGAAACGGTTTTTTGGGAACTAATCCTCATTGATGGTTTCTCCATAAGCCATCGACGCATAAGCATCGAGTACGGTGTAATCTACATCGCGGGTCAATGACTTCACCGATCCATCGACAAGCGAAAACAGTACGGTGTCGCCGGTATGCACACTGCCTAAGTAGGCGTAGTGGGTATCGTAGTCGGTGGTTTCGGTATCTTCCTGGCCGGTGTACATGCCATAGTAGGTAGTCATGGTTGCACCACCGATCCACGCAGTGCTCACTACGAGTCCCCCCTGGGGACCGTCACCATAGTCGAGACCTTCGCCCATCGAACCGGGCGATTCGCCGAACATGATTGTGTTCGAAGTTCCATCGGTCACGCGGCTCAAAGCCACCTTGGTACGGTATCCAAACACACCGCGGTAAGCATCATACGCTTCATAGCCAGGACCAAGTTCACCGTACACGCCGGAGATCGGCAAGTAGTGCGTCACTTGTTGTTCGGCCTCAGCACCATACACTTCGCCACCGAGTACGTAGCTACTTCCATCCACCCAGTGAGCCAAGCGACGGAAGGTACCGTACGAAGGCGATTCGTTACCGACCGATGGGCACAGGAACGCGGTCAGCGTCGACTGACCTGCGTACCAAGGTCCTTCGACACTCCAGTAGGGTAAGTCGTAGCTGTTGGCACCGTTCTGGTAGTTATCGGTTAGCAACGACTCCACGGCCGTCGCTTCGAGGTAAGGCAAAATCTGCGAGTAAACGCCAGTCCACTGCTGATTCTTACCATTCACCTGGTCAGCGCGGATATCGTCGAAGTCGCGACCCGAGAGATATCCGGCAGGAAGCTTACTGTAGGCGCTCTCGTAGTTGAGCGTCGCAAGTGCTAGTTGCTTAAGGTTGTTGGTACAACCAGTGCGGCGGGCCGCTTCGCGGGCGCTCTGCACCGCGGGCAACAGCAAGGCGACCAAGATGCCGATGATGGCTATCACCACCAACAACTCGACCAGGGTAAAAGCAATACGAGAACGTCGGGCCGAAGCTGCCCTGCACACGCGGGCAGCCGGCTCACAGAAATGGCGATTCATGCGAACTCCGGGTGGGGGGGAGGTATGAAAGATGAAATTGCAGGACCGGGCATTAAACCCGGCTCATCCCCTTAAGGGCCGCAAACCGCCGCGCGTCCCATGAAGAAATAGTAAAGACTGCCCCGAGATCCGTCAATTCGTTATAAAAAAAGTCGACTATTTATACGGAAATTGCGTTGGTAATGCAGTCAATTGCGCAGAAATCCACCCACATGAGCGGTTAAGCGCCTTCCAACTCTTCATAGAGCTCTAGCCATTCGTGCTCGAGTGTCTCGACTTCCTCCCCGATGGCTGTGGTCCGCTCGTGTAAATCCGTTGCTTCTTTCGGATCGGTTACCTGTAGCAAACGAGCGTTTAGTTCCTGGCGTTCGGTATCGAGTTTGGCAATCTTGCGTTCTACCGCTTTAAGTCGCTTTTGCGACTCACGATCCGCCCGCGCGTTGGCCTTGCGGTCGACCACGGCCGCGGGTTGATGATTGTGGGCGGCCGCTTCGCTGCGAAGCCCCGCATCGATTTCTTTCTGCACGCGGTAGACGTAGTCGTCGTAACTCGCGGGATAGATCACCACCCGACCTTCGCGCACTTCGATCACGTCGGTCGCTACGCGGTGCATGAAGTGCCGGTCGTGGCTCGTGAAGATCACCGTTCCTTGGTAACGCTCCAGCGCGTCGGCCAGCGCTTCAACGGTTTCGACATCCAAGTGGTTGCCTGGTTCGTCGAGCACTAGCACGTTGTGCTTCTGCAACAGCAAACCCGCTAGCACCAACCGTGCCCGCTCACCACCACTGAGCACTTTGACGCGTTTGTTGATCAGCTCGCCGCTGAATAGGAAGCTTCCAGCGATGTCCTTGATTTGCTGGGTCGTGGTATCGGGCGCGGCCTGGTACTCCAGGTATTCCATGACCGAGTGCTTGGGATCGAGCGTGGTGTAAACATGCTGCGCGTAGACACCGAGTTCGCACCCATAGCCCCATTTAATCTCGCCCGCTTGCGGCGGCAACGAATCGCAGATGGTTCGCAGAAAGGTGGTTTTGCCTTGGCCGTTATCACCGACGATACCGACCCGCGAGCCATGTTCGATCTCCACATGAATGTCGTCGGCCACGACGACATCGGGATAGCCAATGGCCAAGGCTTCGGTGCGGACTGCCGGGCCGCGGCGGGCTTCGATTTGCGGAAAGCTAAACGACACGGTCGCTTCGTCGCCGGCCACTTCGACCAGTTCCAATCGTTCGAGCTGCTTCGCCTTGTTGCGGGCCTGGCTGGCCGTGTTGGCGTTCGCCCGATTCTTGTTGATAAAGGTCTCGAGCTGCTTGCGTTTGGCTTGAGTCGCTGCGTTGACTCGCAAGTCGTGCTCGCGGCGTTCGTCGACGTTCGCCAGGTACGACTCGACGTTGCCGGGATACATGTTAAGCTGCCCGCGCGAGACTTCGAGCGTGTGCGAGCAGGTCTTCATCAGGAACTCGCGATCGTGCGACACGATCAGGCAGCCGCCGCGGAACTCGCGGAGAAAGTGCTCGAGCAGCATCTGGGTACGCAGGTCGAGAAAGTTGGTTGGTTCATCGAGCACCAGCAGGTTGGGATCGTGCAACAACAGCGCAGCAAGCTTCACGCGGGTTTGCCATCCGCCGGAGAGTTCGCTCACGGGGTTGTGCAACATGGCGTCGGTCAACGCGAACTGCCAGGCCACCTGCCCGCACTTCCAATCGGGCTGCTGACTATCGCGCATCAGGAAGTCGATCACGGTCTCGCCGGGGTGGAACGGGTCGTGCTGGCGGAGGTAGCCGAGTCGCAGCTTCTTGCTCTTCACCACTTCGCCCGCGTCGAGATCTTCCTCGCCGAGCAGGATGCGGCACAACGTCGACTTGCCTGCTCCGTTGCGGCCGATGAGCCCCACCTTCTGGTCGTCGGCCAGGGCGCAAGTTGCCCCGTCGAGCAATAGCTGTTCGCCGTACCGTTTATGCGCATCTTGAAGCGTGAGAACTACTGGCATCTTATCTTTTAGGACTGGGTTGCAAGGCGACGCTGAATGATTCCGACCACGAATACCAATACCGTACCAGCCAGGCAGGCAATGGCGAAAGTGTCGCCGTACCGCAGGTAGAGCGACGCGTGCCCGCCAGGCTGGACATCGACCAGCAGCACCTGGTTCGTCACCGGCTGCGACAGGTCGAGCACACGGCCAGCCACATCGATGTTGGCCGACAGCCCCCCGTTGGCGGCCACCACCACCGGCGTACGGCACTCGATCGCCCGCAACCGGGTGCAGGTGAGGTGCATCGCCAGCTCGCTGGAATCGTAAAACCACGAATCGTTGGTCACGTTCACCAGCACATCGGGCCGCTGCTCGGCGTCGGCCAGCTGCACCACCTGACGTCGCACCACGTGCGGCATCACGGTTTCGTAGCAGATGGTCGGCATGTAGCGGGTGCCTTCGATGTCGAACACCACCGGCAGCTCGCCGGGCGTGACGCCGCCGATGGGGAAGAAATTGTAGATCCCCGGCCAGTAGGTTCCGCCAGGCACGTACTCGCCGAACATCACCAGGTGGGTCTTATCGTAGATGCCGAGCAGCTCGCCTTGCCGGTCGACCGCCACCGCGGCGTTGAACACTTGATACTGCTGCTGCATCGACCCTTCGGTGCCGTGATGGAAGAAACGGTCGCAGCCGACCAGGATCGGCGCACCGAGGTCTTCGACGGTTCGCTGTAAGTCGCCAGGTGCGGCCGACTCCATCTGCATCAGCTCCACCGCCCCGATGGTGCTAGCCACCTCGGGCGTGCAGGAGTAAAGCGGGGTGCGAAACGCTCCCTCGGGCCAGACGACCAGGTCGAGTTCGCCGTCGGCCGACTTTTGCTTGGCCTCGGCCGTGAGCCTCAGGTAGGTCTCCATCACACGTTGCTCGCGCCCGGGATCCGGCACCCACACCGCCCGCTCGTTGCCTTGGATGAGCGCGAGCCGCTTGGGCATGGCGTCATCCGCAGGGGCCAGTTGCGCTAGCCGCCATTGTCCGTACCACCAACTGGCACTGACCGCACAGACTGCGAGTATCAGGCTCGCGATCACCCGCACTCCTGGCGGGCAGCAGGAGACCACCGGCAATTCCGACTGCTCCAGGCGGCGACGCACCACTGGCTGCACGGCTACGAGTTCCCACAAACAGCTGGCCACCAGCATGATGAGCGCCGACACGAGATAGGCTCCCGCCAGGTCGGCGATCTGCACCAGCGGTGCGTGGTCGACTTGCGTGTGACTAAGCGCGCCCATCAGGAAGCCGCTAATCACGTGGGCTTCGAGCCATTCGATGGCAACCCACGCCATAGGGGCGACCAGGCAGAGCGGCATTCGTAGTCGCTGGCCCCCCATCCGTGTGGCCGCGATGAACAATGGGAGATAGATGCCGAGATAGCCAGCCAGGAAGAACAGCCCGACGATCGTCGCCGGATGGGCCAGGCGTATCCAGTGCACCGCCAGCATCCAGTAAACCGCGCCGGCGAGCCAGATCTTCAAGTAGTCGCGGCGCCCCATGAGCACCGGCTTCGTCGCCAGGTACAGCCATGGGAGCGGAGCCACCCACGCACACAGGCTCCAACCAACCGGCGGTTGGGCAAGCCAAAGCAGCACCGAACCGGTCAAAGCGACGAGCAACGTCCGCGAGCGAGGTACCGGGGGCGGGCAATCATCCGATTCGGCGGGCATCGTGCATCCCTGCTTGATAGATCAATCGAACCGCGGATTAACGCAGCACTGGTGCTTCTTCGCCAGCATCCACGGGCGTTGCCTGTTGAAGGTAATTGCCGACCTGACGTTGCAGGTCGATCACCGCATCGGCGATTTCGCTGGCATCGTCGCTCTCGGCCACTTGCGATTGCCACGGTTGCCACAACGTGTCGGGCAAGCCAGCTCGCACTGCGGCGGCCGAGACCGACGCATTGATCGCGTGCTTGAGCTGCGGACGATCTTTGGCCACTGCGAGGAGCAGATTGCTTTTGAAGGCCACTTCGACCAGCGCGGCATGATCGTCGCCGTACTGCTTGCCGATGCCCTCGCCTACCTCGCGACCAACACTCAATAGCTGCTTGAGCCGCGGACCCTCGTCAGATTCAATCTTCGTGATCGATGGCATGGCAATGTCCAATCGCTTGACCACCGGAGCCAGTTCCTTACGCACCGCGGCCAGGTCGGAATCGGGAGCCAGAATTACAAAGCTCAATCGCGAGGCGTAGAGCCACACCAACTGATGCGTGTTATCGCTGTCCGGGCGAACAGGCTGGGGGGCGGTCGGCTGCCAGTCGTCCTGATTGTTGGCCACTTCGGTCGAAGGCAATTCCTCCGGCGCGGGCTCTAGCCCCATTGGTTCGTCCGGAGCAGGCTCTAGCCCGGCGGATGGCTCGAGTGGTGGCAATTCGATCGATGGGCTCTCGAAAGTCGGAGTCTCGGCGACCGCTTCGGTCGCGGGGGCTAAATCAGTTGGTTGCTCCAGCGGCTCCTCCACACCGGTGTCGTCCATGGAAGTGTCGTCGAAGCCGAACGGCAACATCTCGCCAGCATCGGCCACGGTCTCTTCCACTGGCTCGTCAGCAGGTTCCAGCGGGGGCAAATCGCTCGAGACCGACGCTTCGACCGTCGGTGGTGTGACCGTCGGCTCTTCGAGCGGCGGCAAATCGATCGACGGCAAACTCGGCGCCTCGATGTCGGCCAGCGGTGCCTCGTCACCTGTGGCTTCGTCATCGGTGATCGACGACCCTGTGCCGAACATCAGATCGGCAAACTCATCGTCACCCATCTCCGCCACTTCGGCAGCGGTTTCGTCCAACTCGTCGGCCGCAATCAGCCCAGGGGTGCTGAGTTCCTCTTCCTCGTCGCCGCTGCCAAATAAGTTATCGGAAGAAATTTCGTCCTCCACGGTCGACTCTGCGGGTGGGGCAGACTCTCCGCCCCCACTGGAGAGCGGGGTGCCATACGGATCGTTCTCCAAGACTTCCGGCTCCGTAGCGGCCGACGGATCGGTCGTATCGGTGTCGGGAGCCGCAGGAGCGGGCTGCTCTTCGTCCGGAGCCACGTAAGGCACATCTTCCGAACAACCGGCTGCCAGGAGGGCAAACAGTGTGAATATCGCGGAAATCTGGCTTCTTGCCGTCGCCAGACGAACCGATGGAGTAGCTTTGCGTACTAAACGAAGAGTCGTCACGGGGATATTGCCTATACTTCCCAAACCACCAAAATGATTGGCTCTGCTAGCCAGATATTACACTCGCGAAGCGGCCACACCCTCTCAATCATCACCATGCCGACCGAACCCGTGAAAGTCAACCGTAGACGTTTTCTACGCCGTGCTGCGCTTTGCACGGTCGGCGGGGCGGCCGCTGCTGGTTTTTACGCCTGGCGCGTCGAGCCTCATTGGGTCGACGTCGTCGAGCGCACGATGCCGCTCCGCAATTTACCCGCAGAACTCGAAGGCGCGCAGCTAGTACAGCTCTCCGATATTCATGTCGGCGAGTTCGTATCTTACCCCTATCTGCAACACTCCATCGACCGCGTCGCAGCGAGCGATCCCGAGGTTGTCGCTATCACTGGCGACCTGATGACCGCGCGACACTTGGAACAAATCGACCCGGTGGTCGACCTCGTCAAACGCCTGAAACCCGATCAACGCAAAGTAATTGCCATCCCTGGCAATCACGATTATGGGCACGGCGCACAGAATGTGAAGGTGGCCGATGTGCTCTTTGAGCGGCTCACCAACATCGGTGTTGAGTGCCTGCGGAACCAAACCACCACCTATCGCGGCCTGCAGTTCGTCGGTCTCGACGAACTATGGTCGGGCCGTTTTAGTGCTCGGCGGGCGCTCAAGGAGTTTGATACCGCCCGAGCAGGAATCGCCCTGTCGCACAATCCCGACTCCGTCGACCACAACGGCTGGGACGGGTTCCAAGGCTGGGTACTCTCGGGCCACACCCACGGCGGGCAGTGCCGAGTGCCTTACTTCGGCGCGCCGATCATCCCGATCAAGAATCGCCGCTATGTCTCGGGCGAGGTGAGCATCACGCCCGAAACCACGCTGTACGTGAATCGCGGCCTCGGTCACTCGCTGCAAGTGCGATTCATGTGCTCGCCCGAAATCACCCGGTTTCGGCTGACCTCGGCCGAATCGGCCCCAGCGTAGCGTGCGGGCTATCTCACTGCCCCCTATCCCCCCTGCCCCACGCGGGCCTGACCGCTGAAGTCTTCGCTGCCCTCTGAACCTTGCTTCGCTTGGCGGGGTCTAGCCCATTTCGCCCGAAACCGCGAAGATACCTCTCTGTTTGCCCCCAAACCACCGCATTAGCTCGTGAGTTTTCCCATGGAAAGAGAATACATCGATCGCACCACCGCGATTGAGGAGGCCCTGACTCAGCTCAGGGACTCTCTTTGACTACGCTCATAAGAAAGAGCAAATCGCCGCGATCGAACGAGAGCAGGGTGATCCGGGGTTCTGGAACGATCAAGAAAAGGCGCAAGAGCGAATCGGCGAGCTGAAGTCGCTCACCTCGGTCGTAGGGCCGCTCGACGAAGCGATTGCCGCCGCCGACGACCTGGCCGCGATGGTCGAGATGGCTGAAGAGGACGACTCGTTCGCTGCCGAAGTGCCTGCGGAGGTCGAACGCATCGAAGCACTGCTTGAGCGACTCAAGCTCAGCGCGCTGCTCTCCGGCACGCACGACGCCGCCGGGGCGATCATGACCATCAACGCCCGCGACGGTGGCACCGACGCGAACGACTGGGCCGAGATGCTGCTCCGCATGTACATCCAGTGGGCGAACAAGAACGACTACAAGATCGAACTGATCGATCGCCAGGACAACGAAGAGGCCGGCATCAACAACGCGACCATCGCCATTCGCGGGCCGATGGCCTACGGCTACCTGCGCGGCGAAACCGGCATCCACCGTCTGGTGCGGATCAGCCCGTTCAACTCCGAAGGCAAACGCCAAACCAGCTTTGCCGCAGTCGACGTGTCGCCCGAGATTAACGACTCGGTCGAAGTCGAAATCAACGAAGGCGACGTTCGCGAAGACACCTACCGCGCGAGCGGTGCCGGCGGGCAGCACGTCAACAAAACCGACTCGGCGGTGCGTCTCACCCACGAACCGACCGGCATCGTCGTGCAGTGCCAGAACGAACGCTCGCAGCACAAGAATCGGGCCACTGCCTGGAAGATGCTTCGCGCCCGCATGGCTCGCATCGAGGAAGAAAAACGCGAAGCCGAGGAGGCCGCCAAGTACGAACAGCAGGCCAAAACCGGTTTCGGCTCGCAGATTCGCAACTACTTCCTGCATCCCGACCAACGCGTAAAAGACGCCCGCACCAAGTTTCAGATGGGCAACTTCCACGCGGTGCTCGATGGCGACATCCAAGGCTTCCTCGAAAGCACTTTACGCTGGCGAGCGGGCCAACCGATTGAGGACGACGACGAGTAACCCGATACAGGGCGACTCGCGTTGCTTACCAACTCCCCACTCCTTTCCTGCAGCGGATCGCTCCCATGGCTTCGACGCCGATCGCCACGCTTGAACGACGAGGTTTGCGGGTCGACTTTTATCAACTCGACGACCGCTATTCGCACACGCTGTCGATCGTCCGCGACGCACAACCGACCGTCGTCTGGCAAAGCATCGAGCACCACGACGAAGGCCCCGCCTACCAGGAACTGCACGAGCAAACCGACCACCAAGGCAACACGCTGCTGTTCCTGAACGGGGCCGCCGGCGGAGCCCACTGGTCGATGAGCGTGCAACAAGACGACAAGGCCATCACGTTCGACGTCGCCGCCCGCGTGAGCACCGCGCCGCCGATGCGAGTGATCGAATACCAAGGCCCCACCACCGAACCGCCAGGGCTCGCCTGCAGCCAACCAGTCGGCACGTTCCATATCGACGAGTCGACCCACCGCCTCACCCTCTCCCCCACCGGCGAACACCAGCAGCTACCCGCGACCCTGCGGTGGAAGTATGGGTTTTTGTAAGCCTGCTGAGTGAGTGTGTCTAGGCAATAGGTTGCGGTGGAAATACCTCCCAGATATTCTCGCCTCGCAGCCAGGTATCGAGGTAGTCAGCCAGTGATGGGCAAACCGCGAAGAACGCGTCGTCCCATGGTTCCTCATCTTCATGTGGATTGGGCTCAAACAATACGATCGCCCCCGCCTGAGTGCTGCAGTCGATGCAGTGATACATCCCACAGCCGAGATGCCCGATCGGCAGCAGGTGCTTTGGCCAATCCCAGAAATCATCGTTCGGATTCGGTTCGCAACACGCTTTCCACAAACCGATCGCATCGAGATTGAACTCGTTTGTGGGACCGCCGACTAGCCCAAGAAATCCATAAGAATCACCGAATCCACCGTTTTGAATCTCGGAGTAGATACGGAACAACAGCGAGGGAAGCGGACGACCCAACGTTGCTTCGACCGCCGCCAAGGTTTGAACATCCAGCGGCGACGTGTCGCCCTTGAGAAGTGGCTCGTCCGTTTTCAATTCCCCCGCATCAGCACGCCGCTTCAATGCGACAAAAACATCGTGATCAGTACTCATATGTACGTTTCCTCCTCTAGCTCCGGTGTGCCTGTCGAGCGGCACCAGTGGATGGCTCCGACGATGCCGCGTGAACCCAACATCAACCATAGCCCGAGTGCCACTCCGGTGAACGCCGACCAGGTCCGCGGGCTCCCTACCTAGTAGCAATCCCAGTCCCAAGACACCCTGCCCTGTTCGTCGATCATGAAGTACATGCACCCGACGTCCCCAAACATCATTTGATACTTCCCCCATCCATCGTGATCGTCTGGTTGATCCCAGTCGTCCGGCAAGGCCTCCAGACCAATCAACGGCCACTTACATTCGGAAGGATAGGATGGTGGATCAACAGAATTGAGGGCACAAAACAGTTCTCTCTTTAATAGGTTAGGACCACCTTGAATGAAGTACGTTTCGCGCCCAATCTTGGTAGATTGAGTCGTTGGAAACAAATAGCACTGATCATGGCCTGCTTGCTCAAACACCTCCCAACTCTCGGGATACTCGTTCGTGCGGTAAATGTGGCCCGAGAGTTGGGGCACAGTAAACGACGGCGCAGGACACTGGTCGGGCGAAAGGGGAGATTCGAGTTCGATAGAACTCCACTCGACGTATACGCCACTTCTGTCGTAGATACTCTCGGCGTCTTTGAAGAAGATCAGCATGACATCGTTCGGCAACTTATCCGATACAATGTCGCGCGAATCAGCAAAACAGAACTGACCCACAAAGGTCAACGGCATACCCTCTATCGTTGGCCAAGGCAGGCCTGCCTCGCGATGAGGAGTACCTCCCAGTTTTGTCAGATACGGCTTTTCGGGTGGTTCCACACTCCACATAAAGATGTCGACAGGCACCGCCGGCCCCAAATCCTTGGTCTTCTCATACTCCTTGCGAACCAGTTCGATTTCGCACAACTCGGCGGGGCTGGTAATGATCGCCCCTTGAGCTTTCCACAAGTCCAAGGGGTCTCCTGGCTCAGTGGAGTCGTACTGCCGAGGCCCACTTGTTCTTTCAAACGTTTCCTTGGGGAACAGCGTTGCCCAATGCTCGAAGTCGACTGGTGGATGCACTGTTTCCCTATCTTTCTGCGACGCGGTCGACAGTGATTCTTCCCGCGAACACCCCAGGCAGGCAATCAAAAGTAAACACACAGCGAATCGCATCATGTCCAAGACCTTCTAGCCAGAAATCAACCGATTCAAGAACGCCCAAGCATACCGCTCCACACGAAGTGTCGCCAGCTCCATCGTCGAAGGACATTTCAACTCGATGGCCCCGTCACCCACCTCCAAGCTTCCCCTGTGAGTTAGCTTGGCGATTCACCAGCAACTTGCCTCTCCCGCAACTTCTTAATCCGCGACCGGCGGGCGAAGAACCAGGTGACTGCTGCTGCCACGAGTAGGTACGGAGTCAGCGGCAACCAGGGGCGGAAGTTAAACGTTCGGCGGGTCGGGTCGCCATACGTGGCCATCGGGGTGTCTTGGTTGGGATGGCTACCACGGATCACCTTGCGATGCACCAGCAAGTTGCCATCGACCAGCCCCTCGGTACGGTCGATATCGCAAAAGTCTTTGGCCGGATACTTGGAACGCACGAGACCAGTCGACTCGTCCTCGACGTCCCAGTTCCGGTACCCATGCACTCGGCTATCGAATCCCGCGTGCTGCAGGTAGTGCTCGTGGTCGAACTCCTCCAGCTCGTGAATCTCACCATCGTGAATATGCAGGGTCGGAAAAAACAGAGAATCCCTAGGGCCTTCGAACTCGAAAGCCATCGGATGGGGCTTCAGCGAACCAGCCGCCAACTGAAACACCGCAAAGCCATAGTTCGCGTATTCTGGCAACTGCTCCCAAATCTCCTTCGACAACGTGAATCGCTCGTCGAGCCGCTCAAAGTCGCCCAGCGTCGGCACAAACGAGGCGATGTAGTTGCCGACCTCAAACACCTCCAGCACTGCCTCAGCCGTCTCATCTGGAAAGGCAGCACACCCGATGCTGAACTCTGGTGCTACGAACGGGAACCCCTGCGTCAGGTCGTCGAAGAAGTCGTCGTAGTCGCTCAAATCAACAAACCGCAAGCTCCCCTCATGCACTGGCCGACGAATCGGCAGCGGCAAGATCATCGCGTTTTCGTCTTGCGACTCATAGCTCATCTGATAAGCAAGCAGCTGCGTTCCCTGCGACGTCGCCCGCGCAAAAATCTGGGTACTACTGACCGACATCACCGGCTGCGAAAAAATACACATAAACGTGGCACCTTTGGATGGGGTGGCGAAACGGTCCCTGCCGCACAACAGTCCCATCTTCGAGACTTACCACTAGAAGGTCAACGTTTGGGCGCTTTGCAGAACTTACCCACGTGCCATCCATGGGCGATGTCCTGCCCTAGCGGCAGGTACACCGCGAAAATTCTTTGCCCAAAGCCGCCCTGCTGATGGTATTGGCACAAAACGCTGGTATGATCAACTTAGCGACTTTTCCTGCGACTCCGACAACTTGCGTGGCTCCGCTTATCTGGTTCTTTCTTCTATGGAGGACTTGCACGTGGATGGCACTTTGACTCCGGACGTTGAGCTGAAGAGACTGCTCTACTTTCTCAGCACCCACGAGGCTTCCGATCTGCACATCAAGTTCGGTTACTCCCCTTACGTGCGTGTCGGTGGACACCTGCGGAAATTGGAACTCCCGCCAATCGCCACCTCCGACGAAGTCAAAAAGATGATCACTCCGTTTGTGCCGGGCGATCGACTTGGGGAGTTCGAGAAAAATGGATCGCTCGACTTTGCCGCTACCGGCGACACCGGCGATCGGTTTCGCATCAACATGTTTCTCTCCAAGGGAGAGGTCACCGTCGCCATTCGTCGCGTCCAGGCCAAGATACTCAACTACGACGATTTAACGCTCCCCAAGATCTACAACGATGTCATTGGCAAGACGACCGAGGGACTTATCCTGGTGTGCGGCGTGACCGGCTCGGGAAAAAGCTCGACCCTGGCGGCAATGCTCGAACACATCAACCAGCACCGCAGCCTGCACATTGTCACCATCGAAGATCCCATCGAGTTTTCGTTCCAGGGCAAGAAGAGCATCATCTCGCAGCGCGAAATCGGCACCGACACGCCCGACTTCGCCAGTGCCCTGCGCGTGGTGGTGCGGCAGGACCCCGATTGCATCCTGATCGGCGAGATGCGCGATCGCGAGACGATGCTCGCCGCCATCCAGGCCGCCGAAACCGGCCACCTGGTGCTCGGCTCGCTGCACTGCGCGAATGTGGAGCTAAGCTTCTCGCGGATCCTCGAGTTCTTCGACCGCTCGGAGCACACGTTCATTCGCTCGTCGCTGGCCAGCAGCCTGAAAGCCATCATGTGCCAACGCCTGGTGCCCGGCATCGAGGACGGTTCTCGCTTCCCTGCCACCGAGGTGTTGTTGGTGAACTCAGTGGTCAAGTCGAAAATCATCCGCGAAGAGGACGAAGACATGAGCGCCATCCTGCACCAATGCCGCGAGGAAGGCATGCGCGACTACACCCACTCGCTATGCGAGCTGGTCGAGCAGCAGCTGATCCTCCGCGAAGTTGCGATGGACTACGCCCCCAGCCGCGAAGTACTCAGCTCGGCCCTCAAAGGCATCGACTCGGCGGCGAGCTCGATTATTTCGCGGGTGAGGTAACGGGGGGGGCGTGGCAGAAGCCGTGATGGGGAAGCAACTCGTGGTAAGATGCTACGAACTAACTGTGAATGGATAATCCAGGAGAAGAAACGCCCACTACGCCCCGCTGAAACCACGCGAGGTTACTCGCCGAACGACTGTTCGTAGGCGTCGCGAATTCGCTTCGACTTGATGTCGCCCTTCGTGCAAAAGGGGCAACCGCACGGCTGGCGGCCTTTCGCGCCTGGGTAGTATCGCCAACCAACCACCTGCGGCAGCGGGCGGATCTTATGGATCTCGCTCGCTTCCACTTTGCGAGGAATCACTACCTCAAAGCCTTCCGGCTGGTCCGCATGCAGGATGGTTCCCACCGCTTCACTGGCCGACATCTCGGTGTGCGACTCGTTGTAATGACCGACCATCACCTGCTGGTCGTCAGGAATGCGAAAGTACACCCCGACAATGGTTCGCTGCCCACGACGCTTGAGCTCCCGCAACCATTGGTGAGAGACATAAAAGTCGGGCGTCACCGGCATCGCGAAGACCACTCGCTCGTACCCTTCGGCGAGCGGACGAAACCTGCGGTGCGGCTTGATACCATCCCGTAAGATGGCCGCACTCTGGTTCTCCGGAGCAAGATGGACGAACAACGCCATGGGTGGTGTCAGCGGGATTTACTGGACGGAGTGGAAATGCAGAGAGGCAATGGTGAATGAGTGGAACGTGGTTGTGATTCAGTTTACCCACTGACTTCGCACCGAGTCCCTCACCAATGCCCCCGAACAATTACCTACGAAACGGCTGTGAAAGCATGGGTTTCTATAGAAAAGCGTGAAGATGCGCCTATTTCTTGCACACCGAATACGAAAACATCAGTTGATGGGTTTTGATGATCCTTAGAATACTATAATCGAGCAGTTGATTGCCATTTCAGTGTTCAATGCAGTGATGACTGTATAGAATCTACTGGCAGACATCACTTCTCTCACAAACCTATCACAACGACTTTTTTCATGAAGAGCTGGATCATCACTCTCCGAAATGAATCCGATATCCCTAAGCTGCAGGATGTTTGCCGAGCCAAAGGTGCGGAAGTAGAAACGACCTTTGGCCAGTTCCTTATCGTATCAGCTCCAGACCAAACGGCTAAAGAACTGAAAGAGAACGACGCGGTATTGGGAGTCGAAGAGAACGCTCAAACGGGCATTTGAGGTGCTCGGTGTTAATGGGACAACGAAGATGTTGCGGGCGATTTCACTCGAAACGAAATCGCCCGCAACCATGTTAAACTGCTACCACCTTCTACTGGGTAATACTGTTGACCTTCTGATTAGCAACCACTCGTTTCTTACAGGGGGAGAGTTTCTCCAACCAGCTTTCCCTCGGCTCTACAGGCTCCGGCAAGAATCTAGCCACCACCTCACCGGTGACTTCGGGAGTGATAAATTGAACTGGAGCGGGAGTGCCTTGCATATAGGTTACGCCTTGAAGCGGTTGGTCTAGGCCACTGTCCAGCCCAGGCCCATCGGCTGCAGCCGCACCTGAGGACACTGGTGGCTGAAGTAGCATTTGTAGCATTCCCTTTGCGGCTGACTCGGTCGCCGCACCTGGAGGACTTGGGATCGGCTCAGCTGAATGGAATCCCTCTTCGCTTGCGCCACTAGCTTCGTCGTCACCAGGTATTTGGCCTTCCTCACTCGGAGCATCACCAGTAGTTGTGGCCATCGGAGCGATTCGCTTTTCCATAACTCCTAGGTACTCCCGATCAAAATCGTGCTGAGCCACTGGACTCCATAGCATGTGCCCTCCCTCTACGCGAGCTTCATAGACAGCAATCTGAGCGTATTTTTCAATCCGTGGCGGGACCTTGATCACTTCGATTTTTCCATCCTCGTTACGGACGGTCTTCGTCGACCATAGATCCATCGGGATGCAAGAAGTATTAAACACCTGCTCCTTCTTTGCCTCGTCGAGAGCCAAAGCCAGATCGGCAATGGCGCCAGTATCAACGGTACCTCCCGATCCCCCCAGGCTCTTCAAGTTAGCAACACTGTTGATCACATCGCTCGCCCCTCCAAGACCAAGGTTGGCGGCAACGCCTCGCGAAATAATGTTCTGTGCAGTGGAGCTGTCTTTTAGGTAGTAGGGGCCTAAGCCTGTAAACTGCCATCCATTCACCAAGTTCATTGCAGCTCGGATCTCGCCTGGTCCGCCGTTAACCTGGAGCATGTACTTCTGAGTGAGGTCCGGAACGAACACAATTTCGTAAGTGTAGAACATGTGCGGGCCCAACCCATCACTTGGAATGGCGTCGGAGCCCGGCGCACTGGGAATGCCATTTGACGAGTGCAATGTGGGAGCGTGTGCAAGGCTGCTGGTCATTGCTCCGTCGGCCTCCCCACCTTCAGAGTCGCCACCTCCCATGTTACTTGAAGAGGTTCGACTGAAAGAGCCGTTGAGATTGACATCTGCGTAGGTTTCCTGCTCGTCAAAACTGCCCGGAATCGGAGCAGTGCCGGTCAGGCCCACTTTGGCGTCTTCCACGTGGTAAAAATTCTTCGATATGACCAACAATGGCTTGGGAAGATAGAAAGGTATGCCAGGTGGCTCACAGTTTCCGGGAGAGGCCGAAAGCGCCGTTATTGGTGGTTTACGATGCCGGCCTTCAAAACAGCCGCATCCTGATGCGATGGAAACACAAACCACCAGCAGGCAGATTGTGCAAGCATTCCGGTTAAACATCCCTGTATTCCCCTACTAAATAGAAGGTAGTGACTTTCTAGGAAAATCAGTTAATCGCTCTAGACCGCTTTTTGCGGTTATCCCGCCAATACAAATGGAAGAATCGGTATGTTTGATTACCTGGAACAGTGAATATCTGCGGCAGACCGAAGGATATTGCTTGCCTTGGCGACCGATGCCCATTAGGCTACCCAGGGGAAATAGGTTGTTTAAACAGCTTCACAGGGGAGGAAATTCGAATGGGAAAGAAACGAGCCAGTCACACTCGTCCGCAAGCTGAGCCGCCTTACCAACGAGCGGCCGCTGAACTACGCCAAACAGCCTCGACAGACACTCCCAGCCTTTTCTCGCGTTCTGGATCGCCGGAACTGGAGACTACCGGTCGTGTTATCATGACAGCAGTGGATAATGATCCTGATGCCGTCAAGAGAATCGTCCGCGACTTGAAAAACCGGGCAGGAATTAGCAACACCTTAACTCTGACAGCAGGTGATGAGTCGGCCTCAGCGAGTGATGATGTCGAAGCAACCGTGTTGAGCGAATTCGGCATTGTGATTGTGGACGCTGCTCCCGATCAAATAGTGGCTGCAGAATCAATGGTTCAAGGAGCAAGCGCTCCGGCCAAAGAGTATTGCCACGTAGAACGAGAGTATTACTGCTATACAGCGAGCGATATCGACGAACTACAGCCATCTACGACAGGTCGCACTCGGGACTATTGGATCGGTTACAAAGCAGGAGTGAGCCGAGCCGTCGACGAGATTCTCCTAGACTTCAACGATAAGGGCATCTCTGAGACTACGACTCCATCACTTAGTGATGAGGGTTACATTCCACTCGACACCACTGCCGATGAGTCGATGGTTGCCGGCCAAGAATTCACCTGGGGATTACAAGCGACTCGAGTCTCCATATCACGTCTGAACGGCCAAGGGGTAAAAGCGGCCGTACTCGACACGGGAATAGACCTGCGACATCCTGATTTCCAAGGGCGTATTGCAGCTTCAAGGAGCTTCGTACAAGGCCTCACGGTACAAGATGGAAACGGTCATGGAACGCATTGCGCAGGCACTCTTGGCGGAAGTTCTACCGCAGGCACTATTAGATATGGGGTAGCTCCTGCAGTTGAATTGTACATTGGTAAGGTTCTCAACAATCAGGGTCGAGGACGCGAGGGTGACGTTGTCCAAGGTATTCACTGGGCACTAGGACAAGGCTGTCGAGTGATATCAGTCTCCATACAACGTCGCGTTATTAAATGTCAGGTACCAGTCTCAATCGCCTATGAAACAGCAGGGGCCAATGCTCTCCGTCGAGGGGCGCTAGTTATAGCTGCGGCAGGCAACCACTCTAACCGGCAAAGCAGTCAATATGTCCCGGTCTCTGCTCCAGCGAATTGCCCTTCTATCGTAGGTGTCGGAGCGATTAGCCAGCGTCGCAGGTTGGCTAACTTCACGAATCGCGCTTTCTGCAAAGGTGGAGATGTCGACTTTGTTGCACCAGGAGTCGACATCTACTCCAGTGATGTCACGCCGAATGGCTACCGAAGTCGTAATGGCACAAGCATGGCTACGCCTCACGTTTCTGGAATCGCCGCGCTGATCGTGCAACAAGAGCCAGGTGTAAGCGGACAGGAAATCTATAATCAGCTTCGAGCCAATGCATTGGGCGCTGTAGGAGGAAGCACTAGAGACTTCGGGCACGGACTCGCTCGTGCACTCGTATAGGCTGAGGCTGGCAGAAGTATCAGTCGGCACTATTCAGCAACATGTGCGTAAAACCAGTGGGACGGTCAGTCTGCATTGCCCCATACATCTCCGTCTAGCGAGAACCAACGGCACTACGTTTCACGGCCAACTAGACTCCCCCACTTACCAATTGTCGTAGAAGTAGACATAGATGACCTCGTTGGTTTCATCGACCAGCACGACGTACTGGCGTCCGATTTCGCCGAGGTTGGCGGCGTAGTAGTGTGTGCCGGAATGCTCTTGGGGATCCCACCAGTCGGGCAGGCGGGGCTGCGCCCGGAAACGGTGGGACTCGGGGGGAGTGTAGTCGCTCAGCCCGTACTCTTCAGTCATGAACTCCTGCAGGCCCGAGGTGGCTCTCATGCGCCAGACGTAGGCAATGCTCAGTCCATTGGCCATGCAGTAGACCTGCAGGTCGTCGATAACCACGCCGGCCTGGTTGGCCGCTTCGTCGAACTGCTTCAGCGCCAGCGGCCAGTCTTCGGAACTCATAACCTCGCCCGAGTTGCCTTCGAACACCGCCTCGAAGAACTGCTCCATCCTCCGCAACCAGAGCACGTAACAAGCCAACGGAACCGCGACAATCACGGTGAGCAGTAATAGTGTCCGCATGCGGAATCGGAATCGAGGAGGGGCGTTTCTTCGGTCACGGCTAGGAGTGTTCAAGGGAGGAGATGGGGGATTTTTGCCGGTGAGTTGCCACCCATGCCTGCTTTGCTTCACGCCTGGCGGAGCAGCTCGGTGAGCGTCTCCACGACGTTCGACACATTCGTGAAATCAAACTCGGCACAATCAACCTTGGGATGATCGACAAACATTCTGAGCAGGGTCGCTTCGCCGAACAAGCCTGGATAGAGCTCGATTCCAAACATGGTGTGTCGAACCCACACAAACACAGTGAAGTCATCACAAACGACTAGCTCGTAGCAAATATCGCCAAAGGCCCTCTCGATGCCACAACACACGGAAGCAAGGTTCTGCAGGTCTCGTTCCGCTGTCGCGATCTGAACCGTCACCGGCGGTGCGGGATCGAGGTGAACATACCACTCGGGTAGGAAGCCACGGTAGTTTGAGAGATCGCCGTACTGAGAAGCATCGTGAGACCACGATTCAATGTTTGTCTTGAGGGGTCCAAACACCGGATGCTCCCCCAGGCTCTTCCAAGTGCGGTAATTCTTCGGGTCGAGCGACATGGCCGAGGCCGTTGGTGAGAACGTGGAGGACTACCCAGAACATACCACCTTTCACTGCAACTCCCCAGCAGTAGCCGGTCCGCCACGCGGCCCGCGTTGGTAACCGAGTCAGGGGACGTGTCGAGCCTTTTTGACTGCGAATTAACGCAGAGAACTTTCTGCAATCGGCCAACTTTTTACTGGAGAATGGCCACCACAAGTGTTCCAATGGACAGGTAGTTGAGGCTGTCGGCTTTCAGCTATCGGCTGTTGGCTTTTTATGAAAGGAGGTGTATCAGATGTGATGTTTTTCTAAATAACAAACTTCTAGCGACACGCAGGCGAATGGTTGCCGGCGTGGGTGTTCGCTGCTGCGCGAGTGGCAAAGCGGCCGTGGGGCTGCGTCGCTGGAAGCTTTATTGGCTCTAGGCTTTAGACTTTAAGCGATAGGCTAGATCTTTCGGTCGCCGGAAGCTCCTTCAAGATGACAAATTCGCATTCCGCATTCCCCAATCCGAAATCCAAACTCTCCTCCCAGAATAGTTTCCCACCCATGGGAATCTATTTTGGGCAACTACGAAGGATGTGTTGATGTAACTTGAGTAGCACCAACGACTTGCGATAGTTTCCCACCGTGAAAATAGATTCCCACTCGATGCGTTATTGGGAATGGGAATCTATTTCAGTGCGAAAACCACTGGTTTTGTAGAGTGCGTGCAGATTCAATTTTCCCATCGGTGGGAAAATTGGGAATCTATCGCTAGCGGTCGACGTAACTCACGCTTGCAGCGAGGGTTAGGCTCCGCCGGTCCCTTCGGCGGTGTCGCCTTCGCTGGGCTTGGGCTGAGGGGCTGGGGTCGGCTTGCGCTCGAGGTCGGTGCCTGGCACCAGGCGGGGGCTCGGGTGCGATTCCTCGATCACCTTCTGCAGCGTGCTGCCGTCGATCACTTCGTGCTCGATCAGCGTGTTGGCGATCGCGTCGAGGGCCAGCCGGCGGGACTCGAGAATGCCGCGCGTGCGGTCGAGCTGCTCGTCGATGATGCGTTTGACTTCCTGGTCGATCTCGCGGGCGGTTTGCTCGCTGTAGTACCGCTGGGCGGGACCTTCGCTGCCAGCGAGGAAGGCTCCTCGGCCACCTTCGCGGAACTTGATGCGTCCCAGGCGGCTCATGCCGTAGTCCATGACCATGCTGCGGGCGGTTTCGGTCGCTCGCTCCAAGTCGCTGGTCGCGCCGTTGCCGACGTCGTCGAACACGAGCTCTTCGGAGAGCGTGCCGGCCAGGCAAACTTGAATATCACTTTCGAGCTGCCCGCGAGTCATCATAAAGCGGTCCTTCTCAGGACGCTGCATCATGTACCCGAGGGCTCCCAAACCACGAGGAATGATGGAGACCTTATGAACCGGATCGGTATTCGGCAGCGAGTAAGCCACCAAAGCGTGTCCCGCTTCGTGATAGGCCAGGCGGAGCTTTTCGTCTTCCTGAATGATGCGGCTGCGCTTTTCGAGACCGACGCTCACGCGTTCGACCGCTTCGTTGAACTCTTCCATGCCGACCAGCTCTTTGCCATTGCGGGCAGCGAGCAGCGCGGCTTCGTTAACCATGTTCGCCAGATCGGCACCGACAAAACCGCTGGTGATGCCGGCCAAGGCCTTTACGTCGACTTCGGAGTCGACTTTGATCTTCTGCAGATGGACTTCCAGGATTTCTTCACGGCCGGAAACGTCGGGGCGATCGACCAGCACATGGCGATCGAAACGTCCCGGGCGGAGCAGCGCGGGGTCGAGCGTTTCGGGGCGGTTGGTCGCACCCATCACGATCACACCGCTGTTGCTGCCGAAGCCATCCATCTCGACCAGCAACGCGTTGAGCGTTTGCTCGCGTTCGTCGTGACCACCCAGATTGCCGCTGCCGCGGGTTTTGCCGAGGGCGTCGAGCTCGTCGATAAAGATAATGCACGGCGCACGTTGCTCGGCCTGTTGGAACATATCGCGGACGCGGGCAGCACCGACGCCGACAAACATTTCGACGAAGTCCGAGCCGCTGATCGAGAAGAATGGCACACCGGCCTCGCCAGCGACGGCTTTGCCGAGCAGCGTTTTACCGGTACCGGGAGGGCCTACGAGCAGCACACCCTTGGGAATGCGCCCCCCCAGGCGTTGGTATCGTTCGGGGTTTTTGAGGAAGTCGACCACTTCGCGAAGCTCGTCGACGGCTTCTTCGATGCCGGCGACGTCGTCAAAGGTGATATCGATGTCTTCTTGAGCGTAGAGCTTGCCGCGGCTGCGTCCGAATGCCATAGGCGAACCGGCGCCGCCCATTCGGCGGATCATGAACACGAACAATCCGACGAACACGGTCATCATCAGGATGAACGGAATCCAGCCGAGCAGCGGGTTGTCGGGCTCCTGGCCCTGGCGTTCGATGCCATTTTCGCGGAGGAGTTCGGGGATGCCGTCCCCTTCCACGCGGTTGGTCTGGAAGCGGACTTCCTCGACCGGCTTCATGTCGTCGGCATCGAGCGCGGCATCGGTACCTGTGACGCTTTCCAGCTTTTGGGTCACGGTGCCAGTCACGGCTTCGTCGCCGACCACCACGTTGTCGAGCATCGAGATCTTGTAGGTATAGGTAACGTCGCCCTTCTTTTTCTCGATGGTGATCCAGCCGGGATGTTCTTCGAGCTGGTCTTCGGGCACGTCTTGCTTGCTAGCAACCACGAGCTTTTCGAAGTCGCTAAGCTTGATTTTGAGCTGACTGCCAGTGGTCAACATGGTGACCAAAAACAGCAAACCGACGCCGAGCGCCAGCAGGTACCAGATGAAACTCCCCCCCTGCGGAGCCTGTTTTTTGTCGCCGCTGTTGGGGTTTGGGGAGGGTTGGTTATCCATGAAATCCTCAAATCAAGCAGAAATTACAACTTGTCTGGTGTTTCGCGATCCGAACTGTTCCGCGATATAAGCTACTATTGCTAACGCAGCCAGTTTGGCGATGGTTCGATCGTGAAACATCATCCTAGGGATTGGGGCTTCCGCTAGCAACGCACGGCTACAGCCAGCTTGCTCGCGTTGGGCACCCTACCTAGAATTACCTCCAAACGCGTAAACGTCTATTTCACAGGGCCTTAAAACAATATTTGATCGCGAATCGTTGGCCGAGCATTCGGCCCTGAACGATGCAATCCGCATAACCAACAAAACGGTCGGGCCGCGGGTCATACGACAGACACCTGCTTCCCGACCGTTCACCACTTACTGAGATACAAGCCCGTGGGTCCCAGCCAACTCCCTTCCGAAGTCAGCAGCAACCCGCAGGCCGAGTCGCCTCGTCGGATTGCGGTCATGGGTGCCACCGGCAGCATCGGCGACAACGCGCTCCAAGTGATTGCTGCCAGCCAGGGGCGGTTAACCGCTGTTGCGTTGTCGGCCCACAGCCGACTCGAACGTCTGGTGGAGCTGGCCAAGAAGTTCACGCCGAAGTGGGTGATCGCTACCGACGAAGTGGCCGCGAAGGCCTACAAATGGCGCGGACTGCCGAAAGAAACCGAACTGCTCGTCGGCGCCGAAGCCCTGGAGCAAGTCGCCCGCGATGCGGAAGTCGACACGGTGCTCGCAGCGATCGTCGGCAGTGCCGGCCTCGGCAGCACACTGGCTGCGGTCGAAGCAGGCAAGACCGTTGCCCTGGCAAACAAGGAAACCTTGGTAGCCGCGGGGCCGATCGTCAAAAAGCTGGCCGACAAGCACGGCGCAACGCTGTTGCCGGTGGATAGCGAGCATAGTGCGATCTTCCAATCGCTGAAGTCGGGCACGCGGAGCGAAGTGCACCGCATCGTGATTACCGCCAGCGGCGGGCCCTTCCGCACCTGGAATGCCGACGCGCTGCGTCAGGTGACCGTCGACGAAGCCCTGGCTCACCCCACCTGGGACATGGGCCCCAAGATCACCATCGACTCGGCGACGCTTATGAACAAAGCGCTTGAGATCGTCGAAGCACGGTGGTTATTCGACTTGCCGGCCGATCGCATCGAGGTGATGATTCACCCGCAATGCATCGTCCACTCGATGGTGGAGTTCGTGGATGGTTCGGTGATCGCCCAGATGAGCCCCCCCGACATGCGGCTGCCGATCCAGTACGCTCTGGAATATCCGCACCGTCGGGAAGCCGTGGCTCCAAGAATCGACTGGACCCAGCGAATGCACCTGGAGTTCGAACCGGCCGACATTGGTCGCTATCCGGCCATCGAGCTTGGTTTTCGTGCTGCCCGCAAGGGTGGCACGGCCGGCGTGGTGGTCAACGCGGCCAACGAAACGGCCGTAGCGCAGTTCCTGGAAGGGGAACTACATTTCACCGAAATTGTACCAGCATGCAAGAGCGTGCTTGAATCACATAACTTTAATCCAACGCCCACCCTCGACGAGCTGGCAAAGCTCGACCAGTGGGCCAGGCGGGAAGTAGAAAATTGGGTATGTGCTTAACACCGATGATTCTTGCAGCCACCGGCTACGGTCCGATGGTGCTGGCCATTTTGGCCGCAGCACTCGGCCTGGGCTTTATTATCTTCGTGCATGAACTGGGCCACTTCCTCGTCGCCAAGGCGTGCGGCGTGAAGTGCGACAAGTTCATGATCGGCTTCGACATCGGCGGCTACAAAATCGGCAAGCAGTATGGCGAAACCTACTACGGCATCGGCATCCTGCCGCTCGGTGGTTACGTGCGCATGATGGGTCAGAACGACGACCCTCGCATGAGCGAAGAGCAGATTAAAGAGTCGGAAGCCACGGTCGGCCAGGAAGGCGTCGAAACCAAAGAGATCATGGGCCCCGATGGCAAGATGCATCAGGTCGACGCGCGGAGCTACATCGCCAAGACGGTGCCGCAGCGGATGGCCATCATCTCGGCCGGCGTGATCATGAACGTGATCTTCGCCTTCGTGTTTGCCATGATTGCGTTCACGATCGGCGTTCCCTCGCAGCCCAGCATCATCAGCGGCACCGACCCGGGCGCTCCCGCCTGGACGGCCGGCATCGGCGTTGGCGACCAGATTGTCCGCATCAACGACCGCAAGACGACCTGGTACGACCAGCTTCGCGGCGAGGTCATGCTTTCGAGCGAAGACGACCCGCTGGAGCTTGAAGTGCTTCGCGTCGATGGCGAGAGCGAAGTGGTGCAGCTCAAGTCGTCGCAAGAACGAATCAAGATTCCGCAGATCGGGGTGATCGGTCCCGTTTCGCTGAAGCTAAGCGATACCGAACCAACCGTGGCTTTTACGCCAGCCGATAAGGTGCAGGAGAAGATCCCCGCTGGTAGCACCATTGTGGCTGTCAACGACCAACCAGTGAATGACTACCGTGAACTGCAAGCGGTGCTGGTTGCTAACGCCAGCCAGTCGCTATCAATCACGCTGCAACCACCTGCCGAAAAGGCGGAGTCGGGCGCCGAACCAGTGCTGCCGGAGCCGGTGACCGTGGAGGTGCAACCGAATCAAGCGCAGTACGTGGGACTCGTGATGAAGATGGGCCCCATCACTGCGGTGCAAAAGGGCTCGCCAGCCGAAGCAGCTGGGCTGAAAAAGGGCGACCTGATTACCGCCATTAATGGCACTCCCGTCGGCATGGTCGACGAATCGACCGTGGGCTGGGATCCGCGGACCCTCTCCGACAAGCTGTCGGCCATGGCCCAAAGCGGGGAGACCGTCGAGCTGACGGTTGAGCATCCGGCCGACAAAGAAGCCAAGACCGAAGCCGCCAGCGAGACGATCTCGGTGCCGCTGCGAAAGGTCACCTGGATGGAACGCCCGGTCAGCGAGAAGAGTCCCGCATCGGCCCCCGCACTCGGCATCGCCTACTACCTGTTGAACGAAGTGGTCGGCGTCGTGCCCGACTCGCCAGCGGCAAAGATCGAAGGCATCAAGCCGGGCGATAAGATTGCCTCGGTCAAGTTGGTGGTCGAAGAGCAGTACTCCAAGAAATACAAAGTGAGCAAGAAACCATTGGAGCTGACCGACAAGCAACAAGCGTGGGCAGTGATCTTGCAGACCATTCAAAACGCTCCCCCCGAAACCAAACTGGAACTCCAGGTGGCTCGGGAAGGACGCAAAGAGAACGAGACCGTACAGGTCGGCCTGGCCATGGCCCCCGACCAGTACATCGCCCCGCGTGGGGTGAAGCTGACACCAGTGCTGGAAGATCGCTACGGCGAGTCGATCGGCGAGCAGGCCAGCATGGCTTGGGGCGAAACCAAGCACGCGCTGTTGAGCGTCTACCGATTCCTCTACCGGCTCGTGAACGGCGACATCGACGCCCGCCTGCTGGGTGGTCCGGTCACGATCGCCCGGGCGAGCTACATGGAAGCTTTGAAGGGTCCCGGCACGCTGCTGCTGTTCCTCACGCTGATCAGTGCGAACCTGGCGGTAGTGAATTTCCTGCCGATTCCCGTGCTCGACGGCGGTCACATGGTGTTCCTGGCCTACGAGGGTATCTTCCGTCGTCCGCCGAACGAAACCTTCGCTGGCGTCCTGAATCTGGCCGGTTTGGCCTTTATTGTCTGCTTGATGCTGTTTGTATTCGGGCTCGACTTTGGCCTGATCGACCGCGGCTTGTAAGCGCAATTTGCCCGATAAACCCGAGTCGGACGATCGACAAAACATTCCACAGAACTGCGATCTCCGGCTATACTGATCGTCGACGGTAAGCTTCCCTGCATCCTTCGTTCGATTGGAATTCGGTAAGTGATCAACTCCCGGCAACCTCACAGCGCGACTTGGCTGCGGTGTGGTTTCACTTTGGTGGAACTGCTGGTGGTAATTGCCATTATCGGGGTGCTGGTATCGCTGCTGCTTCCAGCCGTGCAGCAAGCCCGCGAGGCAGCACGCCGGATTCAATGTTCGAATAACGCGAAGCAACTCGGCCTGGCAGCGCAGAACTTCGCGTCGGCCAGTGGCAAGCTACCCGCGGCGGGTCACTTCGATCCGCCGTCCGAGGCGTTGTACTGGTCGTATGGCGATTGGCGAGTCGACTTGAAGTCGGGCACCAACCAAAACTGGATCTACGACCTGCTTCCCCAGATGGAACAGGAAGCAATCCACGACGCGATCGATCCCACCAAGCACGTAACCGCTGCTCCCGACGAAGTGCTGCAAAACCCACCTGCTACGCTGCTCTGTCCGAGTGGCGAAACGCTTGGCCGCCAGTTCGCAACTTCGCGTGGCTATGGCACCCGCCAGACCTCGATCGGCAAAGCCAACTACGCCGCGTACGCCAGCCCGTTCCATATCGACTCGTACTATCACACCGGTCCGATGGCTTTGTACGGCATGTCGCTCCGCCGCATCGAGGATGGCACCACCTTCACGCTGCTGCTGTCCGAGGTACGCTCGCGGGACTTGCCGGCCGATCAACGCGGGGCGTGGCTGTTGCCATGGTCGGGCGCTAGTTTGCTGTCGATGGATTTTCATCCCACCTACTACGGCGCATCGCAAGAGAAAGACAGCCCTGGCGGCTATGTCTATACGCCGAACGCCAACTCGCTGGGACTCACTCAGGTGCCCAACGGCGAATGGCCCGACGTACTCTACGAATGCCCTAACCCAGCGGCCGCCCAATTCGAAGGCATGCCCTGCAACGCCCAGTACTACGGTTACATTTCGGCCGCTCCGCGTAGCCTGCACCTCAACGGCGTGGTCACCTGCTTCGTTGATGGGCACGTCGAGTTCCTCGCCGACGACATCAACGAGTACGCCATGCTGTACATGATTGGCATCAACGATGGCGAGATCATCCCCCCACCCTAAGCAGGCCCGTCGATAGCAAGAACGACGCTCACGACGGATTGAATCGATGTCGAACGCCAAGCAATCGGAGTCTACCGCGAGTCCCTGGGCCTACGCCCTGGTCGGCGTGGGGTTGGTGTTGGTGCTGGTGGGATTGAGCTGGAACTGGCTCGTGGCTCCCGACCAGGTTTGGAGCGAACAGGACTACCAGGAGTTTGCCGCCGCGTACGAGTCGGCCCACGCCGCCTCGTCGGGACACACCCACGACGAGGGTGAGCACTCCGACGACAACGCCGAAGCTCCGCCCGATCTAGAGACCGCTCGCGCCGAACTCAACCAGGCCCGCAACCGCTTGGAGCGAGCGCGGACCTTTCACCAGTACACCGGCAAGGCAATGTCGATCGTGGGACTAATCATCGCCGGCGGCGGAGCGGTCATGCTCCGCAAACGGGGCGAATAACCGAGAATCCGGCGAGTTTCCCCGCAACTGTGTCGCTTGCTGGTTCGCCAAACCCGCCTATGCTGCTGGTGAAAGCAGCGACGGAACGCCGCGATCGGGTGACAGGCTCGCGAAAGCACCCTGGACGCCACTCGTTATTCTGCCGATGATGTTGGTTTTGCCCGCCTCGCCCGCGGGCGAGCCTTCGACGCCCTGTCCACCATCCACTCTCCCCCCTCTCACCTGCCGATGTCATCTTATAGCCTTACGCATCTTAAGCAGCTTGAAGCCGAGAGCATCCACATCATTCGCGAAGTGGCTGCCGAGTTCTCCAATCCGGTGATGCTTTACTCGGTTGGTAAGGATTCGTCGGTGATGGTCCGCCTGGCCGAAAAGGCGTTCTACCCTGGCAAGCCGCCGTTTCCGCTGATGCACGTCGACACGACGTGGAAGTTCCGCGAGATGATTGAGTTCCGCGAGCAACTCATCCGCAAGCAGCTCGGCTGGGACCTGATCGTGCACATCAACGAGGAAGGTCGCAAGCTGGGGCTCGACCCGCTGACCCAAGGTGGCAAGCACACCACGGTGATGAAGACCGAGGGACTCAAGCAGGCGCTCGACAAGCATGGCTTCGACGCCGCGTTCGGTGGTGCCCGCCGCGACGAAGAGAAGAGCCGCGCGAAGGAGCGGGTGTTTAGCTTCCGCGATAAGTTCCATCGCTGGGACCCCAAGAACCAACGCCCTGAACTTTGGAACCTGTACAACACGAAGGTGAACAAAGGCGAGTCGATTCGCGTGTTCCCCCTATCGAACTGGACCGAACTCGACGTCTGGCAATACATCCACCTCGAGAACATCCCGATCGTGCCGCTCTACTTCGCCGACAAGCGCCCGGTCGTTCGTCGCAAGATGAAGGGAGCCGAGACCCTGGTAATGGTCGATGACGAACGGCTGAAGCTCGAGCCAGGCGAAGAGCCCGAAATGAAAATGGTTCGCTTCCGTACGCTCGGCTGCTACCCGCTGACCGGCGCCGTGGAAAGCACCGCCACGACGCTGCCCGAGATCATCCAAGAGATGCTGCTAGCGACCACCAGCGAACGCCAAGGCCGCGGCGTCGACGACGACGAAGAAGGCGGCATGGAAGACAAGAAGAAGGAAGGATACTTCTGATTTATGAAGGGCCTTGTTGAACAATTAGTCACAAACCTCCGTAAAAACTAACGTGGAATGGAACCACGTACCTTTTTTACGGAGATCGAACATGGCTACGAAAGAAAAACGAACCTACAAAGTCACGAACTGGAAGGAGTATAACAAGTCGCTCATCGAGCGTGGAAACATCACTATTTGGTTTAGCGACGAGGCGTTGGAGAACTGGGAACATCCTAACGACCAGACAAAAGTCGGTCGCCCTTTTGTCTTCAGCGATACGGCGATCGAGTGCTTGCTGACGATTCGCGAACTGCTGAAACTTCCCTATCGGCAGACTGAGGGATTCGGCCGCTCGCTGGTGGCGATGTTGGGCGTCGAGGCAGCGATTCCCAATTATTCTTCGCTCGCCAAGCGAGCCAGCAAGCTGAATGTTTCGCTCGATATCGCTAACAAGAGGGGCGACATCGATATCGTGGTGGATAGCACCGGCATGAAAGTGTTTGGCGAGGGCGAATGGAAGATGCGGACGCATGGCAAGTCGAAGCGGCGGACATGGCGGAAGCTGCATTTGTCGGTGAATCCTGACACCCGCGAGATTGTGGCGGAGATTTTGACCGAGAACAGTTGCCACGATGCCGATGCGGTTCCCGAAATGCTGGAGCAGGTGGAGCAGCCCGTAAAAAAGTTTCACGGCGACGGTAGTTACGACAAGTGGAAGGTTTATGAAGGGCTGGAATCCGAAGGCATTGAGCCGGTGATTCCGCCGCAGCACAACGCCAAGATCAAACAACATGGCAACTCTGCGGAGGAGCCTTTGCCCCGGGACGAGGCAATTCGTCAGATTCGACGCAAGGGGCGTAGGAGTTGGAAAGAGGAAGTGGGCTATCATCGTAGAAGCTTGGCGGAAACGACCATGTACCGAGTGAAACAAAGCTTTGGGAGCCATCTCAAAAACCGAGTATTCGAAAACCAACAAACGGAAGCCCGCTTGCGCTGTAAAATCATCAATCAATTCACCCAACTCGGGCTTCCACAGTTCGAGTGGAGTTAGTCAACAAGGCCATCAAGGAGTATGATTTCTGATTTGCGCAAGCGGGGGGACAAGATGAACCAGAGTGACCTCAAGGATAGAACCAAGAGCTTTGCACTACGAATCATTCGTCTCTCAGCAGCACTTCCTAAATCACGAGAAGCGGACATCCTGGGTCGTCAGCTACTGAGGTCAGGAACTTCGATTGGAGCAAACTATCGTGAAGCTCTTCGAGCCTCCTCCAAACGGCACTTCATTTCGACCCTGGAGATATGCCTGAGAGAAGGCGATGAAACCATTTACTGGTTAGAGCTATTGGCAGACTCTGAAATCTTTACACAAAAGAAACTATCCAACCTGATCGACGAGTGCAATCAGCTTGTTGCCATCCTCACGGCAACCGTCAAATCAGCCAAATCGAACAACACCAAGTCGCCGGCCAACCGACAGACCAAATCATAAATCATCATTCATAAATCATAATTGTCATGTCCCATCAATCTGATCTTATTGCCACCGACATCGATGCCTACCTGAAGCAGCACGAGAATAAGGAGCTGTTGCGGTTCCTTACGTGTGGTTCGGTGGACGACGGAAAAAGCACGCTGATTGGCATGCTGCTGTACGAGTCGAAGATGATTTACGAGGACACCCTCGCAGCCATCGAGAAAGACTCCATCAAGCATGGCACCACCGGCGGGTTCGACCCCGCGCTCTTGACCGACGGCCTGAAGGCCGAGCGCGAGCAGGGCATCACCATCGACGTGGCGTACCGCTACTTCTCGACCGCCAAGCGGAAGTTCATCATCGCCGACTGCCCGGGCCACGAGCAGTACACACGCAACATGGCCACCGGGGCTTCGACCTGCGACCTGGCGATCATCCTGATCGACGCCCGCCATGGCGTGATGACCCAAACCAAGCGGCACTCGTTCATCGTCTCGCTGCTCGGCATCAAGCACGTGCTGGTAGCCGTGAACAAGATGGACCTGGTCGACTTCAGCGAAGATCGCTTCAACGAGATCGTCCGCGAATACCGCGACTTCGCCACGCGGCTCGAAATGCCCGACCAGCACTTTATCCCGATCAGCGCGCTCAAAGGCGATAACCTGCTGGAGCACAGCCCGAACACTCCGTGGTACGAGGGCTCGACGCTCATGCACCACTTGGAGAACGTGCATATCGCGTCGGACCGCAACCTGATCGACTTCCGCATGCCGGTGCAGTTTGTGAATCGGCCGAACCTCGACTTCCGTGGTTTCTGCGGCACCATCGCTTCGGGCACGATCTCGAAGGGGGACACCATCATGGCGCTCCCTTCCAAGAAAACGAGCAAAGTGAAGAGCATCGTCACTTTCGATGGCGAGCTCGAAGAAGCGTTCGCCCCGCTGTCGGTCACGCTCACTACTGAGGACGAGATCGACATCAGCCGCGGCGACCTGCTCGTCCGCCCCGACAACCAGCCGAACATTACCGACAAGTTCGACGCGTCGATCGTCTGGATGGCCGAGCAGCCGTTGCTGCCGGGCAAGGACTATTTGATCAAGCACGCCTGTAGTCTGGTGCCGGGCCGCATCAGTACGCTGCGTTACGAGATCGACGTCAACACGCTGCATCGCAGTCCTGCGGCCGAGCTGAAGCTCAACCAAATTGGTCGCTGCCAGATTCAGCTGAGCCAGCCGATTGCGCTCGACGATTATCGTCGCAACAAAGGCACCGGTGCGTTCATCGTGGTCGACCGCGTGTCGAACATCACCGTGGCCGCTGGCATGATTCTCGACCGCAAGACAGCCGAGGAGTCGGACCACTGGGCCGACGAAGCTCGCGAGACGCTCGAAGCCCGCACCAGCCCGGTAACGCCCGACGAACGCGAGGCTCGCTACGGTCAGAAGCCAGCCACGGTGCTGCTGACTGGCCTGCCAGCGGCCGGCAAGACTCCGATCGCCAACGCGGTGGAGCGAATGCTGTTCGACCGTGGTCGGGCGGTTGCGGTGATCGATGGCCAGAACATGCGTCGCGGCCTGTCGCGCGACCTTGGGTTCTCGGTCGACGATCGTAGCGAAAACGTTCGCCGCGCGGCCGAGGTGGCCAAGACGCTGAACAACTCGGGCCTGATCACTATCGCCGCGTTCGTCGCCCCGCACGAAGCGGTCCGCCAGAAGGCGGCCGACGTGGTGGGACGCGAGCGGTTTATCGTCGCCCACGTGGCCGCTCCCGTGGAGTGGTGCCGCGAGCACGACGAGCAAGGCGTGTACGCGAAGGCCGACGCCGGCGAGCTGGCCTCGTTCCCCGGCGTCTCTGCCGAATACGAAGCCCCAGCGACCCCCGACTTGGTGCTCAACACGCACGAGTCGTCGATTGAAGAGTGTGCGAAGCAGGTGGTAGAATTGCTGGAGGCTCGCGGGGTGATTTAACTCGATCCACTACCAGGGAGGGATGAGATGGCGAAGCGTCGCACGTGGCTGCGGTTCAGTCTGGGTACGCTGCTGTTCCTTATGTTCTGTACCGCTGGTTTCTTTGCTGGCTACCATTACGGAGTCACCGAGAAGCAGCAAGCCATCCGAAGTACCACGCTCGCGAACGTCGTCTATGATGTCGGCGACATTGTCTCTCAGGACCCTGATGCGGTGGTGGGCATCGAAGCCTTCGACGGGCTGACCGCGCTGATTCACTCGACCATCTCTTCTGAGATTTGGGCCGTGAATGGTGGTCCGATGAGCAATGTCCATCCCTTCCCCTCTAACAAATCACTTGTCGTGGTTTGCGATCTGAATACGCATGACCAAATTGCGGAGTTGCTCGAACAACTCCGCCGCGGCATTTACAAACTGGACGAGGCCGAACTCATGGCCTCGGCCCGCGAGTCGCTCGCTCGCAAGCAAGCGAGCCCACGCATCGTCAAGCTCTTTACCAATTCGAACAAAAACTTGCATCGCCTTGTTTCGGTACACTACGATTCGGGACTCGAAATACTCACCAAGCAATACGGCCGCCCCGATGGGGTTTATACGCTCGAGAGCGACCGCTTCCCCACTTGGATCGCTGCCCAGCAGGTAGCGTTCTGGAAGCAAGGCGAAGGCTATCTCTACCTAGCACTGCAGGATGCCTTGCCCGAGGGCGAGGCGGTGGTGGTTGGCTGGCACCAGAACGACACCGCCATGGTCGGCCCCATTCAGTATGCGTCGACGGTGGCCGAAAACACCCCGCGCGACTGAGCTTCTCCCAGGGTAGCGATTTGGCTCTTATCCATCCATTCCGGCCGCGGAGCGGCCTTGTTGACTAACTCCACTCGAACTGTGGAAGCCCGAGTTGGGTGAATTGATTGATGATTTTACAGGGCCTTGTTGACTAACTCCACTCGAACTGTGGAAGCCCGAGTTGGGTGAATTGATTGATGATTTTACAGCGCAAGCGGGCTTCCGTTTGTTGGTTTTCGAATACTCGGTTTTTGAGATGGCTCCCAAAGCTTTGTTTCACTCGGTACATGGTCGTTTCCGCCAAGCTTCTACGATGATAGCCCACTTCCTCTTTCCAACTCCTACGCCCCTTGCGTCGAATCTGACGAATTGCCTCGTCCCGGGGCAAAGGCTCCTCCGCAGAGTTGCCATGTTGTTTGATCTTGGCGTTGTGCTGCGGCGGAATCACCGGCTCAATGCCTTCGGATTCCAGCCCTTCATAAACCTTCCACTTGTCGTAACTACCGTCGCCGTGAAACTTTTTTACGGGCTGCTCCACCTGCTCCAGCATTTCGGGAACCGCATCGGCATCGTGGCAACTGTTCTCGGTCAAAATCTCCGCCACAATCTCGCGGGTGTCAGGATTCACCGACAAATGCAGCTTCCGCCATGTCCGCCGCTTCGACTTGCCATGCGTCCGCATCTTCCATTCGCCCTCGCCAAACACTTTCATGCCGGTGCTATCCACCACGATATCGATGTCGCCCCTCTTGTTAGCGATATCGAGCGAAACATTCAGCTTGCTGGCTCGCTTGGCGAGCGAAGAATAATTGGGAATCGCTGCCTCGACGCCCAACATCGCCACCAGCGAGCGGCCGAATCCCTCAGTCTGCCGATAGGGAAGTTTCAGCAGTTCGCGAATCGTCAGCAAGCACTCGATCGCCGTATCGCTGAAGACAAAAGGGCGACCGACTTTTGTCTGGTCGTTAGGATGTTCCCAGTTCTCCAACGCCTCGTCGCTAAACCAAATAGTGATGTTTCCACGCTCGATGAGCGACTTGTTATACTCCTTCCAGTTCGTGACTTTGTAGGTTCGTTTTTCTTTCGTAGCCATGTTCGATCTCCGTAAAAAAGGTACGTGGTTCCATTCCACGTTAGTTTTTACGGAGGTTTGTGACTAATTGTTCAACAAGGCCCCGCGGAGCATGGAATATGAGAGACGGTTTCGGTGTAGCCTCGGATCGTCACGGATCGTCACGGAGGGGTTAGCCTCTTGGGCTTCGCCCACCGACAACTGGCGGTGGTGCGTTTTTCTGAGGTACCATGTATAGTGCGCCCAGGTGTCGGTGCTACCCGAAGCCTCTATTGGAATGCCGAGGGATGAATGGACAAGTTTGATGACGTGACGTCTTGGGTACGGGAGGCAGGTTACTACGCGACGCCAGTCGAGCAATTGGAGGACTGGGATCGTGTTTGCTTGGCATCCAAACGCCGCGATGGAGGTGGGTACACAGGCAACAGTTTTTGGGTAACGTTCCTGGCAAACACTTGGATTCTTGGAACTTGGGCCGATCGGCGCTACAAGTTTCCCGACGCTGGTACGCTTAAATCCTTCTGCGTACAAGCACTTTCAGATCACCCAAATGAAGTTCTAGCCGCAATTGACGCAAAGATAATGAGGCACTCCGGCATCACGGAGATCTCTGAAAGCGAGTTGGATGACCTGATTGCGGCGTCAAATGGTAGTTAGCCGGTTCATTGCATGCACCCTGCATCTTCCAGAGTAGCGATTTGGCTCGTGGAACTCGCCTGGGTGCCACTGGCTCCGCCCATTACTGTCCGGAATTAATCTTAACCGATTCTGAACTTGCGCGGTGGGGAGTGGTGTGGTACGACATAGTCCATGCCTTCCCAGCGAGTTGCTAAAGACGAGCTACCAGTGTGGCCCGAGCAGGTCATTGGGGGGAAGTATGTCCGGCTTTTGGAGAAGTTTCTCAAACAACTCCGCTCGGAAGACGCCCACGGTAATCGCAAGTTATTTCTCGATGACGTGTTCGTAGCCTACCTGCTGGCGTTCTTCAATCCCACCATCCGCAGTTTGCGAACCATCGAAGATTTCAGCCAAACGGTACAGGCTCAGAAACACCTTTCGATTCGCAAGATCACTAGAAGTACGCTCTCAGACTTCAATCAACTGGCCGACCCCGAGCGATTGCAGCCGATTCTCGATGCCCTCCGCCGGCAACTTGCCCGCAAGTCAAAACGGCAATCGATAGGTGACGACGATCTCGACGAACTGCTCCAGCAGACCGTGGCCGTCGATGGCACGTTTCTCCCGGCCGTGGCCGAAGTCGCCTGGGCCATGTGCAATACGAACAATCATGGGGCGAAGAAGCATCGAGCGCGGGTGGATGTCCATTTGCCGGTGAGCACGTGGCTTCCCGAGGCAATCGTCATTCCATCCCCTGGCCAGAGCGAGGCCGATTCAGCCATCGAACGGTTGCAGCCCGGTCGTATCTATCTGTACGACCGCGGCTTCATGAGTTTCGCGCTCTTGGCAGCGCACTACGACGACACACACGCGTTGCAATCGCACTTCGTGGCTCGTTATCGCCCAGCGGGGGGCAATTCGCCCACGCTGCGGGAAGTGAAAAGTCGCGAACTCACCGAAAAAGACAAAGCGGCCGGCGTGCTCAGCGATGGAGTGGGACATTTCAAGTCTTCGAATCCGAGCCGACATCGAGTTCCCCGAGTGCAGCTTCGCGAAGTCATCGTCGCTTGCGAAGAAAAGGGAAAACCGTCGCAACTGCGGTTGATCACCAACCTGCTCGATGTACCGGCGCACGTGATTGCCATGCTGTATCGCTATCGTTGGCAAGTAGAACTGTTCTTTCGGTGGCTGAAGAGCTCTGCGAACTTCGGACACTTGATCAGCCACGCAAGCGAAGGGGTGCAAACGCACTTCTACGTGGCGGTCATTGCCGTGTTGCTGATGTACCTGCACACCGGTTATCGACCGAGCAAGTACCTGTTCGCCCTAATGGGACAGGTCGGCCGCGGGGCGGCAACCCTGGAAGAGATCCTGCCGATCCTCCGCGAGCGAGAACGTCAGAACGAACTGGCCCGGCAGTCGGCCGCGCGGCGGAGCGAGAAAAAGAAACAGCAATCGACTTAGAGACGCTGCCACTCGGCCGCGATTCTCACGCTGCCGCCTGCGCAATGTGAAAGGAAAAAGGCGGCGAGTCTTGATCGCGTAAGCCAATCCATGCAATCATAAGACGCCGCGCAACACTCCCGGAATGCAAAGAACCGAACTCCGGACAGTAATGGGCTCCGCCAGTGCTGCAAGGTGTCTTTCAAATCCTAAGCACACCACCCAAAATCGATAAGTCCTGAACCAATCATTGTCCAAGACCTATTCGATAGAAGCCATCGTGGATGATAAGGGCAAGCGTTAGGCTGTGGATAACCAAGAAACAATCCATCGTTCCAGCGACCACAGCAACGGTTATGCACCTTGAAATGGATCGACCGGCGGGATGGCCCCGATTAGACTGGAAGACATTCGAATCAAAATTAGAACGGCGTTAAAATGATCGCTGGAAACCCTTCCACTTTTGCTATCGAGTCCAACATTACTCAAGCCTACGAACAACTGAGTTGGCTTGCGCTTGGATGTTTCGTTATTCACATTAGTGGCCGCCGTTATGGTGTGTTCAAGCCAGACGCTACGATGCTAGCCTGTTCATTTGATGAAGTGGGGAGGCGTATCTCCAGTCGAGGCAATCACACGGTCCCATTCTCCGAACTTGACGCAGGTGAAATCGCCCTCGCGTTTAGTGGTGCCCTATATGCATCGAATCCAGAGCAATACTACTTTGGCATTGCATTGCCCACCTTCTATGACATGATTCATGCAAGTCGCGTAGTCTGGGCGCCTGATGGCGATGAAGCTTTTGACGATGGGAGCTACGTTCTCCAGTTCGATTTTGAAGCTCATGTTCGCCTTATCGCTTTTAAGTCTGGCCAAGAGTCTCTCTACGATCCTGTCACACTTAGCGATATTTGGCTTGAAGCCGACAACTTTTACTCCATTCTTAGTCAATGGCATGACAACTTCAGTTCTGAATGGGGTTCCATGCCAAAGTGTGAGCATCCCATAAACTAGAAGCTGTTTCAAAAATCACGGGAGGGTGAAATTTGATGCTTAGATTCTTCCCAGTTTTCGCTGGGAATTGGCCACCCGTGGTGTTCTAATGGACATGTGACTTGTGGTCCGTTGATTGTGGTCAGTAGTCCGTTGTTGGAGAGTGGAATGGTTTAGCAATTTTTGAGTTCCAATGAATGTCAGCATCGACACGCAGGCGAAGGTTTGCCGGCGTGGGCGTTCGCTGCTGCGCGGTTGGTAAAGCTGTAGGCTCTAAGCTGTAAGCGGTAGGCTGAGATCCTTCGGGTCGCTGGAAGCTCCCCGCAGGATGACATTCCGCAATCCGCAATCCCAAATCCCCAATCGAGTCCCCTCTCAGAATAGTTTCCCATGGGTGGGAATCTATTTTGGGCAACTATCGCGGAGGTGTTGATGCAACTCGCTACTGACAAACGACTTGCGATTGATTCCCACTGCGAAAATAGATTCCCACTCGATGCGTTTTGGGAAAGGGGAATCTATTCGGGCGCGAAAACCACTGGTTTTGCAGAGTGGGCGAGGATTCAATTTTCCCATCGGTGGGAAAATTGGGAATCTATTTGCCCAGCGTTGGGAATCTATTCGGGGTGGTGGGAATCTATTTCGCCTGGGCTGGGGAGATTGGCCCCCTCAAGAGTAGTTGCGGAAGTGAGTGAAGTAGAGAGCAGCCCGAAAGGCCAACCCAAACAGGGGATACCAAACGCCGGCTCGTGTTCAACGGACCATGGCGACGCCTGTTTGCGAGGTCGAACCATTGAAATAGCCAGCTCACAGGTCTTAAAAAGCTCGCTAGCTGCGACTCACTGGCCGGCCTATCCGTTCGGCAAGCATTGCTAGCACGTTTCGGTTTCCTGAATGACGATTGTGCCGGTTATTTCGCTCGTGGCGGTTTCCATTGGTTGGTCCGGCGGTTAATCCCATCCCTATTGTGGGCAACAACAGTCGATGTACTCGGTGAGGGCAGCGATGAGCAAGGGTAGGAATCCCGTGCTTCGACCTGGGCATTTACTTCCCGGGAAGACCCTCTTCGACCGTTCAAGGAGGGCAGACTGGATGTTGGTTCGTCGACCAAGATGGTGCGGGATACTCGGCTGTAGCTTGCTACTGCTGGCGATGCCTGCATGGGGTCAGGCTCCAGGGCCGATGCCCCCCTCGTCGACTGCCGATGTTGCCGAGTCGGAGGAGTCGGCCGACGACGAGTCTACTGCGGAGGGAGATCTCGACAACCTGCTCGACATGGACCTCGCCGACCTCGGCAACGTGCAGGTCAAAGAGAGCGTAGCGACGTTCAGCGATCCGGTAGTCGAAGGTGTTTCGCGAACCAGCGAGAAGTCTTCGACCGCGCCCGGCGTGGTGCAGGTGATCACCGCCGAACAAATCCGCGCGTACGGCGGTAAGACCCTTCGCGAAGTACTCGAACGGGCGACCAGTGTATGGACTCCCAACTCGATCTATGCACCGAACAACGTGACCTCGATTCGTGGCGACCTGTTTGGCCATTACGATACGCACGTGCTGATCTTGCTCAACAATCGCCCCTTCAAAGATACCGCCCAAGGCGGCATGAGCATGGCGATCTACAATTCGTTTCCTATCGAGATGCTCGACCGCATCGAGATCATCCGTGGCCCTGGTTCGGTGCTGTATGGAACCAATGCTTACGCGGGGGTGATCAACCTGGTGACCAAGTCGAGCGAAACCGCCAAGACCGGCGGCAATGCCCTGGCGGGTTCCGACGATACGCAGCGGTACGGGCTGACCGTTGCGTCGGGGGAGAAAGACCATAGTTTGTACGTGGGAGCAATGACCCTGAACGACGGCGGGTACGACTTCGCTGGGGTCGACGAAGCCTTGCAGCCCTTCTCGAAGAAGTTCGGCCAGAACAACGTGGGAGTGATCAGCAGCCTGCGACATGGCAACTGGAGCTTCGACACGTTCTACGGACAAACCGAACAAGGTGGCGTCGGCTTGCCGACGGGCGAGGCGCTTCCTTATGGTTTCTATACGGCGGTGCGTGCGTTTGCCGACGTTGGTTATCGCTTGGGAGACGACGAACTGTCGCTCGAAACCCACTTTACCTACAACTACAGCGATCAGAGTTCGCTGGGGACACCGTCAGTTCTATTCCACTTCAAGTCTCACGACTACCTGGTGGAACCGATCCTGCGAGCCCAACTCACCGAACGCTTAAACTGGATGGCTGGCGGAACGTTTGAAGTGCGCCAAGGCACGATCTTCGAGGATTACTCGAAGACCTGGTACAGCGCATACACGCAGCTCACCTACGACGCGACCGACTGGCTCACCCTCACCGGCGGGGTGCAAGGCAACATGCCAGGCACGCTGCCTGGTGGCGTTGCCCCGCGTGCCGGTGCGATCGTCACACTCACGGACCTATGGACCGCCAAGCTGCTGTACGGGCACGCGTTCCGCTCTCCTTCGGCGATCGAGACCGACTTCGACAGCCCGCCGGTACTCGCGGGCAATCCGAACCTGGCACCTGAGACGATCGACACGTACGAGATTCAGTTCGTGCGATCGAATGAACACTCGCGACTGGCCGGCACCTACTTTCTAAGCCAGTACGAGAGCATCATCGCCCGCGACACTTCGGGCATTCCGATCACGTACGAAAACACCGGTGGCCTCGAGGTGCAAGGGGTCGAGCTGGAGAGCAGCGTCAAGGCTTCTAGCTGCTGGCAGCTTGTCGGCTCGGTGACTTGGCAGCAAAACATCTCCGACGAAGGAGTGGCCAACACCACGCTGGTGCCGAACTGGATGGCCAAGGTCGGCGTGGCCTACGACAACGGGCTGGTGGGCTTCGGGTTGTTCGACTCGTACTTCAGCGCCCCAGCGTCGGTGACCATCATCAACCCGGCGGCCGACATCGTGAACCCGATACCGACCGAGTACCATTCGATGAGCTTGAACACGCGAGTCGACCTCGGCCGCTTGTGCGGGTACCGCAGCGATGTCGTCGAATGGCAATTCTTGATGGCCTTGTTGACTAACTCCACTCGAACTGTGGAAGCCCGAGTTGGGTGAATTGATTGATGATTTTACAGCGCAAGCGGGCTTCCGTTTGTTGGTTTTCGAATACTCGGTTTTTGAGATGGCTCCCAAAGCTTTGTTTCACTCGGTACATGGTCGTTTCCGCCAAGCTTCTACGATGATAGCCCACTTCCTCTTTCCAACTCCTACGCCCCTTGCGTCGAATCTGACGAATTGCCTCGTCCCGGGGCAAAGGCTCCTCCGCAGAGTTGCCATGTTGTTTGATCTTGGCGTTGTGCTGCGGCGGAATCACCGGCTCAATGCCTTCGGATTCCAGCCCTTCATAAACCTTCCACTTGTCGTAACTACCGTCGCCGTGAAACTTTTTTACGGGCTGCTCCACCTGCTCCAGCATTTCGGGAACCGCATCGGCATCGTGGCAACTGTTCTCGGTCAAAATCTCCGCCACAATCTCGCGGGTGTCAGGATTCACCGACAAATGCAGCTTCCGCCATGTCCGCCGCTTCGACTTGCCATGCGTCCGCATCTTCCATTCGCCCTCGCCAAACACTTTCATGCCGGTGCTATCCACCACGATATCGATGTCGCCCCTCTTGTTAGCGATATCGAGCGAAACATTCAGCTTGCTGGCTCGCTTGGCGAGCGAAGAATAATTGGGAATCGCTGCCTCGACGCCCAACATCGCCACCAGCGAGCGGCCGAATCCCTCAGTCTGCCGATAGGGAAGTTTCAGCAGTTCGCGAATCGTCAGCAAGCACTCGATCGCCGTATCGCTGAAGACAAAAGGGCGACCGACTTTTGTCTGGTCGTTAGGATGTTCCCAGTTCTCCAACGCCTCGTCGCTAAACCAAATAGTGATGTTTCCACGCTCGATGAGCGACTTGTTATACTCCTTCCAGTTCGTGACTTTGTAGGTTCGTTTTTCTTTCGTAGCCATGTTCGATCTCCGTAAAAAAGGTACGTGGTTCCATTCCACGTTAGTTTTTACGGAGGTTTGTGACTAATTGTTCAACAAGGCCATTCTTGATCCAGAACCTGCTCGACGAAGAGATCTACCACCCCGAGTTTTCCCGGCACCAAATCAACTCGCTCCCCGCCTACGGCGGCCGGCGGATCTACACGGGTATTTCGATTGAGTATTAGTGAGTTGGAGTATCGACGTTTGATCACGCTTGAGTCATCTCAACCGTCGGGGTCATCAATCAGCATCTGCAATCGCTGTTGCAATTCAGGAACGAACCGTGGCAACCAGCTCTCGTCGATCAGTTCCACATCCAGCATGTCCCGCAAGTGCATGCGGTCTTTGTCGCGGAACGAGGTGAGCTTCATTCGCACGAGTGATTCGAGTGAGATCGTGCTGAGGTCCTTGATTCGCTCGCGCTCGTCGATACTGGGAACAGGAGCATGATAGTCGTCGCGGACCTTCTCACCAGCAAACACCACATGTACGGCATCGCGTGGTTTCGCGTCAGGACCATCCAAGAACATATCGACACTCTTCACGTGCCGATAAACGAACCCAACTGCTTCCAAGGCAACTTTGGCGGCTTCAAGATCACTGCGATTGATCACAATGTCGACATCGCGGGTATTTCGCACCGCGGTCTCATCGACCTGGGCTACCCAAATCTGCACCGCGTTTCCTCCCACCACAGCGTAGGGTATTCCGGCCTCGTCGAGAGCAGCCGAGACTCGCTTCAGCCGGTCCTTTACTTTGTCCACAGCACGCTCGATCCTTTCCCAAAGTTCGTCGCCCGTGTAACGGATACTAACCATGTTGGAATGAATATTGGTTGACTAGTGAACTGCGTGCGACCAACGGTCGTCACTTACCTCGCTACGTCTATGATAACACAGAATTCTGCTTATTGGTGCTTTCGTCGGCTCACTTCCCCTTCGGCGTTCTCCGCCAGTGGCGGCGGGTACCTTCGCATTCGGCCCAGACGTTGTAGCGCAGGGCGTCGAGTGCCAGCCCGAGGGCTGTGGGGCGGCGCACTTTGTGCAGGATGCCGACGTCGTATAGCTCGGCGATGCTCCCTTCGAGCTCCAGCGTATGGGCGATGTCGCCAGTCGTGAGATCGACCACCGCCAGGCCGGTGTAGCTGGTCATGTTGCGATTGGCGAGTTCGTCGTCGAGTGCTAGCCCGCCGAACTTGTTTTCGCGCCGCGGACGCGACAAGCCAACCACCGCGTAGTTGCCGACGAACGCCAACCCGCGGGCGTAGCCCGGCACGAACGCGACCGGCTCGAACCGCTCCGCGGCGAAGTCGATGTAGCCCAGGTACCCAGTGCCCGAGTTGCACAGCCATAAGCGTCCGTCGTGCCAGCGCGGCGAGTGCGGCATCGACAGCTCGGTCACAAGCGGCTCGTTGCTCTCGGTGTCCCAGAGCTGCCCGCCGAACATACGATGCGACTTCCACGCCCTCGTGACGTTGGTCGCCGCACAGAGCGTTACGTACTTCGGCCGCCCGTCGACCATCGCCAGTCCGTTGAGATGGCAACGGTCTTCGGCAGTCAATGTATCGATGAACGGCGGCCGCCAGAGCTCCCGGAAACTATCGGTGATGCTCAGCGTCGCCAGGCAGTTGAACAGCGTGGCGACGAACACCGGTTGGCCGTCCGCATCGATGGCGATGTCGTGCAGATCGAGATCGCCGGTGGTGGTTCCAACCCGCGGCACGAACAACCGGTCGTAGCCGGCCGCTTTCGCCCGCTGGTCGAACTGATGCTCCATGCGCCACACCTGATAGGCGGTGGCGAGCCACAGCGATTGGCCATCGGTCGACACGCCCATCGCCCGGCGGAAGCTCCGCTCGGCGATCGCCAGCTGCTGATTACCACTCAGCCCTAACAGCAGCAACTTGCCTACCTGATAGGTGGTAACCGCCAGGCTCACTTGCTGGTCGGCCATCCACTCGGTCCAGCCAGCCGAGGCCTGCGGCTGCCAGGTGCGTTGCGGGCGGGGGCAATCGGGGGTGTCGTCAACTTGGTCGTTCATTCGTCCAGTGTATCGGCTGAGAGCCAATCCCACAGCGGGGGACTCCCACGCGGTCCGCACAGCTATCGCAGACACCTCTACCGGAAACTACGTGTGCTTTTCGGCAAACGCTAGCTCCACCGCCCTGTCGAGGCGGTCGTGCAACACTTCCATCTGGTCGTTGCTCAGCCGCTGGCCAACCAGGCTCACCACGTGCAGACTGAACATCACGATCGCGCCCAGCGGAACGAGCAACAACGGCCAGGGCCGCACGTCGAGTGTGTAGAGCACGTAGCCATAGATGGCCGCAACGAACATCACAAACACCGCGGCGAAGTAGGCCATCATCACGCAGGTCCAGATCTCGGGCCTCGGCGAGAATCGGCAGTACAGCTCGGTCCCTTCGTCGGTGGGATACAACTGCACCGACAAATGCGGCGACCACATCCGCCGCTCGCTACGAGCGACTTTGAAATCCAGGCAGGGGCCCGCCGATTCGGCATGCCCAGCAAGCTCGGGCGATCGGATCGCTTGTCGCAATCGGCGGAGCGCTTCGTCGGGCGGCGCGGCGACGTTCACCCGGAACGCCGGTTGCATTTCGAGCAGTTTCATTGCCTGGTATCTTCAAGAGAGAGAGCGAAAAGGACTCCCGCAATTGTTGGCAACTTAGTACTCGTCCAGCAAGAGCAACAGCCGCGATTTGTTCGGTTTGTTCGGCAGCAAGTACACGCGCAGCACCCCTTTGGCGGTCCCCTGACGATAGCGAAAGCTGAACTGCGTTAGGCGAGCATAATCTCGGGTGCCGGGGATAAACTCGCCCCCTTGCGACTCGCCGATGATGTCGCACCCGGTTTCCTGAAGCTTCGCCTTGATGCGTTGATACCATTCCAGCATCACTTCTGTTTCCATCACATCGGTCGATGGTTCGCTTAGCGAGTAATCGGCCTGCAATTCGTAGCCGCCGCCAAAGACTTCGCTTGCGCCCTCCCCTGCTGCTCCGATGTCGAGCGTGTGCGACTTTGCCTGGCAGATGGCGGCGAGTTCAGCACGTGGATCAAAGCTCGCCAGGAACGACGTTTGCCCATACGGGCGGTTCTTGACGAACAACGCTACCACCGCTGCCACGGCTACCATGGCGATCAGAAGTTCGCGTGTCGAAAATTGCCATCGTGGCTTCTTGGGCGATTCCGGTTCGTTCAAATCATGACTCCAGTGTATTTGCCATTGGCCGCGGAGCCGCTGGTATCGATGCAGTCGGCCGCGTTACGCGTCATCAGCGAAGCGTCGAGGATATCGAACAGGTCGATCGTAATCTGCGACGGGTGGGCCACTCCGCAAGCGCGGCTCACTTCCATGATCTCTTTACGTAGCGACACAATGTAATTCGCAAATCGGTGCGACTTATCGCTCGGATTCAGCCCACTCATCAACCATTTATTCTGCGTAGCCACCCCCGCGGGGCAATGCCCGGTATGGCACCGCTGGGCCTGGATGCAGCCGATCGACAGCATCGCTTCGCGGCCGACGTTGATCATATCGCACCCCAAGCCAAAGGCAAACAAGGCCGACTCGGGAAAGCCCAGCTTGCCGGAGCCAATCATGATCAGCCGCTCGTCGATATTCGCTTCCTTCATCACCTTGAACACGCTACTCATGGCCGACTTAAATGGTAGTGCCACGTGGTCGGTAAACACCAGCGGCGCGGCCCCGGTGCCCCCTTCGCCGCCGTCGATGGTAATGAAGTCGACCCCGCGATCGGTGTCGACCATTTGCTGGGCCAGGTCGTGCCAGAAGCTCATCTGCCCTACCGCGCTTTTGATGCCGACCGGCAGCCCGGTTCCCTCGGCCAGCCGCTCGACGAAATCGAGCATGCTATCAACGTCGCGAAACTCTTTGTGTCCGCCAGGGCTGTTGCAATCGCGGCCCATGGGAATGCCACGGATCTCGGCAATCTCAGGGGTGATTTTCGCTGCTGGCAACAACCCGCCGCGGCCCGGCTTCGCGCCTTGGCTCAACTTGATTTCGATCGCCCGCACCGGGTTCGCCTGCGCGGTATCGACAAACTTCTGGAAGTCGAACCGCCCGTTCGTGTCGCGACAGCCAAAGTATCCAGTACCGATTTGCCACACGAGATCGGCCCCGTGCAGATGATGCTTCGAGATGCCTCCCTCGCCGGTGTTGTGCAGGCAGCTCGCGATGTGGGCGCCGCGATTCAAGGCTTCGACCGCCGCGCTCGACAGCGACCCGTAGCTCATCGCCGACAGATTGATCACCGACTCGGGGCGGAACGCATGCTTGCGGCCGCGGTGCTCGCCCATCACCTTCGCGCACGGAATGTTGTGCTGCGCGTCGAAATCGGCATCGCCAGGGCGAGGATCTTCCAGCGGGAACGCCGAGTGCCGAATGATCAGGTAGTTTGGCGTTTGCTCCAGGTCGTTATCGGTGCCGAAGCCAAAGTAGCTATTCTGCTTCTTGCTCGACGCGTACACCCACCGGCGTTCGTCGCGGCTGAACGGTCGCTCTTCGTTGTTACTGGTGACGATGTACTGCCGAAGCTCAGGGCCAATGGCCTCGAGCCAGTAGCGAAAGTGACCAATGATCGGAAAGTTGTGCAAGATCGCATGCTTGGTCTGCAGCAGGTCGTAAGCAACCCACAAGAGCAAGACCACCACGACGCCGATGCCAACCAGCCAGTACCAAGCCATCTCGACCTCACCCGTATATCAGGAATCGCACAAAAGAAGACAAGCCACGCGTATTTTGACGCATCGCACGTCGCCGGTAAACGGCAGCCTGCCCCAGCCAATCGCCGCGGCCAGTCCACGCGTCACCTGCCGGCAGCCGGATGCCCAAAGAAGCTCTGGCAAGCTGGTGTTTCCCCCATGGCCATCGCGATTCACGAGGAGCACGAAGCTCACCGCTCTGTCCCCGCCCACTTGAAAGTCTAGCTTGTTTTTTAGGACGAATCGCACCAGGAAGGGGATGGAATTGCCGCGAATTTGCCCGCCATGGGGTGCCAGCCTGCAAAGATTCGCAGACGCACGAGCAATAGTCTCTCAATTTTGCACGACTTTGATTTCATCACGTCGTTTTTGCGGGTCGATCGCAACTGGCCTATAATCGCGGCCAGCATCCACTGGACCAACGCCCGCTCCTCAGACGACAAGGCTTGCTCATGAAATCGCCATCGACGCTCCTGCTCGCTGTTTCGATGTTCGCCCTCATGTCTGCTGGCTCCGCGGTGCAGGGAGCAACCGAAATCCCCATCCTGCTGCCCGACCGGTTGGTCGCGACCGAATTGCCGGTGCATGACTTGGCTTACGACCCGGTGCGTCAGCAGCTTTATGCCAGCGTGCCTCGCGATGCAACGTCGCCGTACGCCAACACACTGACCTCCATCGACGTCGCGACCGGCAACGTGAGCAACTCGTACTTCCTCGGCAATCGTCCAACCGAGTTGGCCATCGCCGACAACGGGCAGTACCTTTACGCCAATCTGTTCGACGACCAAGAGACCGTGCAGTTCGATGTGGCATCGGGCACCATACGTGATCGGTACGATCCCTTCCCCAGCTCAACCTCACGCATTCTCGCCGAGGATCTCGAGGTGATGCCAGGCGATCCCAACACGGTGGCCGCTGCCCTGTATGCTCCCGGTTCTAGCCCCAGTGCGGTTGGGGTCGCGGTATGGAGCAACGGAGTGCGGCTACCTAACGTGACCTCCGGGCACAGCTCGGGCGCGAATCGCATTGAGTTCGGCGAAACACCCAATACACTGTATGGCTTCCATCACGACTCCACCGGATTTGGTTTCATTACGATGAACGTCGACGAAACCGGCGCGACCATTACCCAAGTCGACCAAGGACTCATCTACGGGTTTGGGGTGGACATCGAGTACGCCGCCGGACGGGTGATCGCATCCACCGGGCAAGTGGTCGACACCGCCACGCACACGTCGGCCGGTCGACTCCCCATGGGTGGCAATCTAGTTGCGTATGGCGATTACGCCTACGTACCGAACGGACAATACATCGACGTGTTCGACCTCGAGTCCCTCGAGCAGGTCGCCTCGCTGCTACTGGCCCGTCGCCCCCGTTACGGCAACGCCGAGTCGGTGTACCTTGCCGGCCCCAATCGATTGGCCATCGTCACCGATCAAGACTACGTGCTGATCGCCACCACCGGACTAGCCCCCGTGCCGGAGCCCCACGCGCTCGCACTCCTCGCCCCCGCAGCCTTGATGCTCTGGCAACTCCGCCGGAGCCGGCGAGGTGTTCGCACGAGACTGGGGTGAGCTATCCTTCACCAGCAGAGCACGACCGAGAGATTCGATGAGTACCTTCCACAAACACTTCTGGCCGCCCCTCACGCTGCTACTCGGCTTATTGACAAGCAATAACGCTGCCGCCCAAACCGACGAGGGAGCCCCCTCCCCTGCCAAGCCAACACCTGTTGCGCAAACGGACAACGAGTTACCCGACTGGGTGACACAACTGCCCGTCTCGATGAATGGCAAACTGCCTGAAGAAGGTGCTATCTTTTGGAAACCTGGAGTGGAGAAAGAACTCTGGCATACTGCTTTCAGTACCAGTGATGTCATTTGTGCGAGCATCCGCGAAAAGCTTAAAGCAGATCAGTATTTCGACGACCCGCAAGTGATTGCACTATGCGATGCGATCTTTGCGGCCGACATGCCGGCGATCAAGCGCCTGGTTGCTGGGGGTGTCGATGTAAAATGCGTCGGCAAGCGAGGAGCCACTCCGCTCTATTGGGCCTTCTTACTCGACACCGACCCCCGACCATTTGGGTACTTGCTAGACCATGGGGCCGATCCGAACGTGATTGCAACCATCGCAGATACTGCCAGAATGGGGCATTCTGTTTCCCATCTCACTGCTTTTGGAACCTACAATCGCTACTTCAAAGAGGTGTTTGAAGAAGGTGGCGATCCCAACCAGGTACTCAATCTAGGTAAGCAAGGTGGTACCGGGTGGACGACGCCCTTCATGCTGATCTATCACCAATGCCCCGACGCCCTGGAGCGTCTACAGCTCTTGATGGACAAAGGTGCCAAGTTAGATTTACGCCTGGAGGATGGTAGTACCTTTCTAAGCAAGAAGGCTCGCGAGGCCATCGAATCCGAGATGCAATGCCGGATGATCCTGAAGGTACTGGAAGCGGGAGCCGACTACACTTTCTACTACAAACAGACCGCTGGTAGATTCGACCCCAATCCCTTTGAGGGATGTTACTTCCGCCTGATTCACCTTCTCGCCTGGTCCGAACTGAAACCACAACTCGAAAAAGAAACCATCCACAAGTCCGAAGAATACCTGAAGCTCATCGCCTGGCTCGAGGCCCATGGGGAATCGATGGATGATGCGATCTATGATCTCGCCCACTGGAGAGAACTCATCGAACAGGGCCAAGCCGACCAGATCGAGAAAGAGCACCGAGCAAGGCTTGCCGAAGAACGGAAGTCCAAAGAACCGCTGCGGGTGAATCGGGAGAGTAGTCGGTAAGTACTCTGAGTATCTGCGTGAGATATTTTGCGTCCTCTCCTCTTCCGCATCGGCGGGGTGCTCTGCTCTGGCTTCCGCTTTCTGGGTGCCACTCTACGCCGTTAACCCTTTCTTTGCCTTAAAAAAGAGGTCTCGATGTAACAGCGTATTTCGGCCATCCTTTCAGTTGAACCAAGGAAGGGGCGGCCATCACTTACCCGAAGGGAATCGGGCATGTTACATCGAGACACTCAAGTGCGGCTGAATATCGTGTGCCTTCGGCAATGTTTGCGTTGGTTGTTGGCGGGAATCTGTTGGCGAACGATCCGCTTCCGCAACGACTGCAGTTGGACTCCTCGGTCACTAATGGCAGCCGCGCTGTTATGGGCCTGGTCGGACGAGCAGACTCTCACCGAGCGTTTTTTCGTTGTGCGTAAGATACTACTCTGCCTCGATAAAGAGCAACAGCAACTGGCCACTTCCTACCAAGCCTTCATAAAAATCCTTCGTCGCTGGACGAAGCCGCTCGCCGCGTTGTTGCAGTCAGTGCTGCAACAACGGATGCAAGCGACGCTGACCGATTGCTGGCTCACCGCGGGATACCTCGTATTCGCGGTCGATGGTAGTCGCCTTGAATTGCCTCGCACCCGCTCGCACGAACAAGCCTATTCGACGATTCGTCACGCACGACGGGTAAAGAACAGTCGCTACAAGAGACGGCAGGCCAAAGATGCGAAGAAAGTCAACTCGCCTCAACTCTGGCTCACAACGATGTGGCACATCGGTACGGGATTGCCGTGGGACTGGCGGGTCGGACCTGGTGACAGTAGCGAACGTGTCCACTTGCGGGAGATGCTCACTAGCTTGCCAGCCGGGGCTTTGATAACGGCCGATGGCGGATTCATGGGGTACGAAGGGCTGCAAGCGATTATCAAAAGTGGCCGACACGTCCTGCTGCGAGTGGGAGCCAATGTGCGGTTGCTGAAACAGCTTGGTTATGTACGGGAATGGACCGGCACGGTCTATCTATGGCCCGATCGGGAATCGAAGCGTGGCAACGAACCGCTCGTGTTGCGACTGGTGGTCGCTACGGATGGCAAGCAGCCGGTCTACCTGGTTACCAATATCCTTTCTCGGCGTGAATTGAGCGACAAGCAGGTGATTGCATTGTATGCACGTCGCTGGGGCATCGAACTATTCTATCGCCATCTCAAGCAGACCTTTCACCGTCGAAAACTCCTCTCTCGCGAAGCCGAGAACGCCAAGCTCGAAATCACCTGGTCGTTGTTCGGCTTATGGGCGATGTCGCTGTTCGCGTTGGTCGAAGCGATGAAGCAAGGCATCACACCAGCAAAGTTGAGTTTCGCCAAGCTGCTGTTGGCGTTTCGCCGCACGATGCGTGATTACCTGCATCCAACGGAGAAAAACGAACGCCTGTGCGAGAGGCTTCGCCAAGCCATCATCGACAGCTACAAGAGAGCAAACAAAACCAGCCGCAACTACCCACGAAAAAAACAAGCCAAACCGCCAGGAGTACCACAACTGCTCACTGCTACCAAGACACAGGCCCTGCGAGCAAAGCAAATCAAACCAGTACTACGAAAAGGGTTAACGGCGTAAGGTGCCACTGCTGGCTTGTCGCGGACGGACTTTACTTATCGTATGGCAGTAGCAACGGCACGATCATGATCCGCCACATTACCTAATCACCAGCAGTGGGTTGGATGCCTGGCGCGGCGTGCTGCGACACTCGAAGCACCAAGCCTCTCGACCTCTTGGGCTTCGCCCACCGACAACTGGGCGTGGTTCGTTTCGCCAAGTGGCAAAGCGTCGTGCGCCCAGCTGTCGGTGCTACCCGAATGCTCCGCGGGCCCTGAGTCTCTGCGTGAGAATATTTGCGTTCGCTCTTGCTCCGCATCGCTAGCCATCGCCTTCGGCTGCGGGCTAAACATTTTTTCTGACCTTCCCACTTTTCGCTGGGAATTGGCCACCCGTGGTGTTCTAATGGACACTCACGCTTGGTCCGTTGTTTGTGGTCAGTAGTCCGTTGCTGGAGAGCAAAATGGTTTAACAGTTTTTGAGTTCCAATGAATGCCAGCATCGACACGCAGGCGATTGGTTGCCAGCGTGGTTGTTCGCTGCTGCGCGGTTGGTGAAGCGATGGTGGGACTGCGTCGCTGGAAGCTTTATTGGCTCTAGACTTTAAGCTGCAAGCGGTAGGCTAGATCCTTCGTGTCGCTGGAAGCTCCCCGCAGGATCAAATTCCCCAATCCCCTGAAGCCCTGACCCCCGAATCCTGAATCCTCCCAAAAATAGTTTCCCATGGGTGGGAATCTATTTTGGGCGACTATCGCGGAGGTGTTGATGTAAATGCATACAGTTAAAGGACTTGCGATTGTTACCCACTGCGAAAATAGATTCCCACTCGATGCGTTTTGGGAAATGGGAATCTATTCGGGCGCGAAAACCACTGGTTTTGTAGAGCGGGCGGAGATTCAATTTTCCCATCGGTGGGTAAATTGGGAATCTATTCCTCCGACCACACTTACCGCTTCCCCTTTTCGCGGTATTTCGACAGGGAGTACCCGCGTACTCGGGTGGGGTCGGTTGCTTGGGCGAACGCGGCCGCTTGCAGTTGTTGGTACTCCTGCTGCGGCAAGCTGTCCCACGTTACCTGGCTCCACTTCTCGCTATCGCTTTTGTCTTTGTGGTACTTGCTTTGGAAAACGTCGATCGACTCCGGCAGTTCGACGACCAGCTCGACCGATTGGGTTACCGGGTTGTCGCGGGTCTTTCGCTGGGTGCCGTACGGGCGGAGGTCCATGCGGTACCGGCTGGCGATGTACTGCACGCCCATCTCTGGGAACTTCTCATTCGCGTCCTGTTTTTCTTCGGGGTGACCTTGATTGCTATACGTCTTCTTCACGCACAACCGCACCGGATAAGTATCGCCTTGCAGATTTGTTGGCTCCGGCACGTACAACACGGTCGTTCCATCGGGCACGTAGATTCGCTCGAGCGATTTGGGGACCTGCAAAACCGCCTGCTGGGTGATGGCTCCGTTCGTTACGTTCGGGGCGCTCGTCGGCAGCGCCTGGTAATCGGTTGGCAACGACTTACACCCACCAGCGAGCAGTAACGCGGCTACCCAGCCGACGGTGATCGTACGACGCAACGTAGCAACGCGGTTCGCAGCCTGCATGGCTTACTCCTTGGGGAGCGTGGGCTCCTGGGAAGGACTGGACTCCACGGGAAACTCCGGCCCCTCGGGCAGGATTCGCGCCACGGGATAGGGTGGCAGCACTTCCGTGGTGACGGGTTCGACCGGCGCGACAGCCGAGTCGTAGGGACTCGTTGCCGGAGCGTTGTCGAACTCCAAACTGGCGTAAGGAGATCCAGGTGCAGGCTCTGCTTGGGGAGGTGGCATCGGAAGGTCGGGCAACTCGCCCGGGTGGAACGGCTTGCTGGTGGTCATCTCAAAGTCTTGATACTCGTCGCCGAACCAGGAGAAGCCAATCGTGAAGAACAGGAAGTCCTCGTTGTAGTCTTGATTGCTAAACCAATAGCTGGCCGACACGGTAACGCGGCGGCGGTGGTCGATCCAGAAGTGGGCCCCGACCTCCGGGAACGCGGCGACCACAAACTCATGCTTGGCGGTCGCGGTGCCGACGATCGCAGCTCCGATCAGCTCTCCGCCGAGCGACGTTTCCTCCTCCTCCACCTCGGGGAAGTAGGTTTCCTCCTCGGGGAAGTAAGTATGGTCGCCAATGTCACGAAAGTCGCAGCCCGCCCAACCCAGGTAGCCACCCACGCCGGCGAACGGGGCGAAGCGGCTCGGCGGCTGCACCCTCGCGCTGGTGAGCAGTCCGGCCGAGTAGGGTCGCTTGCCGGATTCGTGCACCAAGCCCGACAGGCCGCCACGCAGCTCGAGCCACGGCTCGGGGTAGACGAAGCCTCCGACATCGATACCACCGGCGAACGGGTCGTCACGGCCGGCCAGGGCGACGTACTTGCCCCCTTTGTGCTTCACGTGCCGAGCGTCGACCGCCTGCTTGATGGTCTGCAGGGTGTCGTCGGAGTGCTCCGGGTACTTCTGCCGGTAGTCGGCATCGCGCTTGGCCCATCGCGATCCATGGCAGCCGGTCGTTGCGACCACCACCACGAACACCAGATGTAGTACGATGCACCAACGCATAGAGAACCCGAAAGAGAAGAGAGACGTCGGGCGGGAGCATAGCGATTCGGTTCCGCGCAAACCAGAGCGATTTGCTCAAGGGCCCCCAGATCTTGGGGTTACCCGTGGGCAGCCTGCGAGGATGTGGCAAGCAAGGCAATTGGTTTCGACTGCGCTAAGCAGAGCGGGGTGGATTTCATTCCAAAAACTTCCCGGGGGGCCTACGAGCCGCGGTAGACCCCACTTATTTACGTAAACCACTGCAATATAAAGACTTACAATCTTAACGATTGCTTCACGAAAGCAATGCTAGCATTTGAGAGATCGACACAACCTGTTGTGTGCTAGCGACTTAGGGAATACTAAGTTTTGGATTGACGACAGGATTTCCTTCAGTAAGATTTGGCTCCCGTTCGACCAAATATTGTAGTGAAAGTGGGCATCACCTACAATATATTGGGTGCCCGGTGCTAGTAACCATGCTAATCACCGGGTTTTGAGGTTCAGGCTGCAAGATGTAGTAGGCCCTCACCACATCGAGCGGTAGCCGAAACGGCTTCAGCTCGATGCCCTCGCCAGCCGATGCTTGGCGTAAGACCAAAAAGCGCTGTACAAATGTTCCGTACTGGTATATAATCCTGCGTAGCGTTTGGACGCGTGTTGGTCGGAGGACAGGGATGCCCCCAAATTCTCACCGATTGAAGAATAGGAGATTCTCTCATGGCTACTGTCGATACCGGCACGCCTTCTACCAGTAATAAAAAGTTCCACGGCCGCCTGAAGATCGATACGACGTTCTGCCCCGAGAGTTCGGTGGACGTCTTCGACACGGTGGACTGGGAAGTTCGCACATCACAGATCAAAGGGGAAAAAGGGGAAGTTCTGTTCGAGCAGGACGACTGCGAAGTTCCCAATTTCTGGAGCCAGCTGGCGACCAACGTCATCTGCAGCAAGTACTTTTACGGCGAAATCGGCACCCCCGAACGCGAAAACAGCGTCCGCCAGCTCGTGCACCGGGTGACTCGCACCATCACCGACTGGGGTCTGGAAGATGGGTACTTCGCCTCGCCGGCCGATGGCGAGCGGTTCTACCGCGATCTTTCCTGGCTCTGCTTGCACCAGCACGGGGCGTTCAACTCGCCGGTCTGGTTCAACGTTGGCCTGTACCACCAGTACGGCGTCCGCGGCGACAAGTGCAACTGGCGTTGGGATCCCCAAACGCAAGATGTTGTGCAGCCTGAGAACCCCTACGAGTACCCTCAAGGCTCCGCCTGCTTCATTCAGCATGTGTCCGACAATATGGAAGACATCATGCGTCTGGCCACGAGCGAAGCCATGCTGTTCAAGTTTGGCTCCGGCACCGGTACCGACCTCTCCACGCTCCGCAGCAAGCGCGAAAAGCTCTCGGGCGGTGGGGTTCCCTCGGGTCCGCTGTCGTTCATGCGGGTGTACGACCAGATCGCTGCAGTCGTAAAGAGCGGTGGCAAAACCCGCCGGGCCGCGAAGATGCAGTCGATCAAGGTCTGGCATCCCGATGTCATGGAGTTCATCGAGTGCAAGTGGAAGGAAGAGCAAAAGGCTCAAACCTTGATTGCCAGCGGTAAGTACGAAGCCAACTTCAACGGCGAAGCTTACAGCTCGGTGATGTTCCAGAACGCCAACCTCTCGGTTCGCCTGACCGACGACTTCATGCAGGCGTTTGAGAAGGACGAGAAGTGGACCACCCGCTGGGTAACCGACAACACGGTCGAAGGTCCCACGTTCCAGGCTCGCGAGGTGATGGAACGGATGTCGGAATGTGCCTGGCACTGCGGTGACCCCGGCGTGCAGTACGACACCACCATCAACAACTGGCACACCTGCCCCAACAGCGGGCGGATTAATGCCAGCAATCCGTGCAGCGAGTACATGTTCCTCGACGACACGGCCTGCAACCTGTCGAGCATCAACCTGATGAAGTTCCGCGAGCCCGATGGCACGTTCGACACCGAGCGTTTCATGGCTGCTTGCCGGTTGTTCTTCATTGCTCAGGAGATTCTGGTCGACCACGCCAGCTATCCGACGCCCCACATCGCTCGCAACAGCCACCTGTTCCGTCCGCTTGGTCTGGGCTACTCGAACCTGGGTGCCTTGCTCATGGCCAGCGGCGTTGGCTACGACTCGAACGAAGGCCGTGCGGTGTGCGGTGCCATTACCGCCATGCTGCATGGAGCGGCCAACCTTACCAGCACCGAGCTGGCCGAGGCCGTCGGTACCTTCGATTGCTACGAGGAGAACGCCGAGCCGATGCAGCGGGTGATGCAGATGCACCGCGACAAGGTCGAGTCGATCGACCCCTCGTGCCCCGACTACCTGGTGGGCGCGGCCCGCACGGTGTGGGACGAGGTGCTTGCCTCTGGCAGCGTACACGGTTTCCGCAACGCTCAGGCCACGGTGCTTGCCCCCACGGGTACCATCAGCTTCATGATGGACTGCGACACCACCGGTATCGAGCCCGATATCGCCCTGGTGAAGTACAAGCAACTCGCCGGCGGTGGCATGCTGAAGATCGTCAACCGCACGGTGCCGCTGGCCCTGCAAACCCTGGGCTATAGCCAGGGCGAAATCGAGTCGATCACGGCTCACATCGATCGCGAAGACACGATCGAAGGTGCCGTGGACCTGAAGGACGAGCATCTGCCGATCTTCGACTGTGCGTTTACCCCGGCTGGTGGTACGCGAAGCATTCCTTGGAAGGCTCACGTTACCATGATGGCCGCTGCTCAGCCGTTCCTGTCGGGAGCTATCTCGAAGACGGTGAACATGCCGCGGGATACGACGCCGGCTGAAATCGCCGAAGCCTATACCGATGGGTGGCGTCTGGGCCTGAAGGCCTTGGCCATCTATCGCGACGGCTCGAAGGATAGCCAACCGCTGAACACCAAGCGGAGCGATCAGAAGGCCAAGGAAGAAGCCGTGGCGGTTCGTCCGCCTCGCGAACGCCTGCCGGATACCCGTCAAAGCCTGACGCACAAGTTCAGCGTCGCTGGCCACGAAGGGTACATCACGGTCGGCATGTTCGAAGATGGCCGCCCTGGCGAGCTGTTCATCACCATGGCCAAAGAGGGTTCGACCATCGGCGGCTTGATGGACGCGTTTGGTACCAGCGTGTCGATGAGCCTGCAGTACGGCGTGCCGCTGCAAGACTACGTGCGTAAGTTCTCGCACATGCGATTCGAGCCTCAGGGTCATACCAAGAACCCCGATATTCGTATCGCCAAGAGTCTGATCGACTACATCTTCCGTTGGCTCGGCATTACCTTCCTACCCGGATACAAAGAGGCCAACATGGGGCTCACGCCGGGTGACAACGGAGCGGGTGGGAAGCTTGCCGGGCCATCGTCCACCACGAAGAGCGAGGAGTCTGATCCCTCGAATACCAAGCCCGTCGCCAAGAAGGCCGACGGGCAGAGCTCGGGCACCGAAGCCCAAGCGGCCGCTGACAGCAGCACGACGGCTACCAAGGCCAACGGCCACAACGGCCACGCCAATGGTGCCAGCTCGCCAACGGTCACCGACCTGGCGAATCGTCTGCTCGAACGAGCCGGCGCGTTAATGGCCGACGAGCCCGAAGCCCACAGCACCCGCAGCGAACAGTTCGCTGGGTTCCAGGTCGACGCTCCCGCCTGCGACAACTGCGGCAGCATCACCGTGCGTAACGGCAACTGCTACCTGTGCCACAACTGTGGTAACAGCATGGGCTGCAGCTAGCGAGGAGCCAGGGATCGGGATTCAGGGTATGAATTGACTTCGTCAATGTTCATCGCCTGGGCCCCTGAATCCTCGCCCCGACAATAAAAAGGCTGCTGGTAGCAGGAAGTGAGTGGCATAGATGCCCGCCAGCAGCTTTTTGAAACACGACGACTCAGAGACCTCCTTATCCTCTGACCACGCCGCCCAGGTTTTGCCAAGATGGCCAGACCTGGGCGGTTTTTTTGTACACATCCACTATACAAATAATCCCCACCGAAGCGAGAAAGTGCGTTGCAGCTTCCTGCAGAATCACTACAATTTAACTTATGAACGTAGGTGATAGTCGAGTGACAAGAACCACGTGATTGCACGAATCACTTAGAAGTGTACTCGCAGTGCTTTCACTCGACACCAGTAGCACCGCATTCGAACGGTTCGCAAGCGGTAATTACCGATCAAGAAGGAATGATCAGATGCAGCCAAACGGACAACCACGGCTAGCCATCTGCTACATAAAGAGAAAAAGCCGAGTCGTAGCCATCTGTGAGAGGGCGACTACGACGCGGCTGCAGAGTGCCAATGAGAAGCATTGGATTGGCTCCCATCGACGCCAGTTCCATAGAATAATGCTCCTCGTCGGCCAATACAAGTGTTTTGTTGATGGCCGACACGGCACGGCGTGCCGCAGAAGGAGTTTCTTATGTTACCTCTGTAGCAATATGCCTTAAATGACAGGCTAACCTGTCAACCTGCGGGTGACTACGAGTTTGATGGATACACGGACGGGACCACAGCTCCCGCACCGACATCTGATGAACGCGTCATCCCCATGGACCGCGGCGATACTTTTCCACCGGTGAAATCGTCTGAAAAGGCGGCTTGGTGGAAACTGATCTGCCGCAAGTAGTAATCAAGCAATGCGATCTGCAATCGCGGGCGCACAAGGTGCGCCCGCGATGACACCAATTCTCAATATCACTTTAAAGGATACTGATATGGCCTTACAACCTCATTGGTTGGACGAAGTTCTTCAAGACTGTGACAATGCTGACAAACTGATTGATAGCTTTGCTCAGTCGTCAAAGCTTCGCGAGATTGCCACTTCCACAGTAAAAGCTGGTGCTGACCAGCGTAAACTCTACGAGGAGAATCCAAACCTGTGTGGCCCAACGGTTGCGCAAGCAATGCGACAGGAGTTTCTTCGTGGCTTGGAAGAAAACTAAGATGGCAATCTAGCCTAACTCTGTAGTAGTGCCGCCCAGGTTTCGCCAACGTGGCGAGACCTGGGTGGTTTATCTCTTTTCGATTGTGTCGAGTAGATCGCTTCGACCGAAGCCGGTGTGCTGTTAGTCTCGCACCGCATCATTTGGTTTGCGTGGTTTAGTTGTTTATCAAGACCTATGATAAAAGGTGTGTTGTCTACTGAACTTATTGAGCAATGCAATGAGTCTACAAGAACTTGAGAAAGCGATCGCTGGTTTGCCACCAGAAGAGCTGGCGCAGTTTGCCATCTGGTTCGACGAGTATCGCGCCGACAAATGGGACGAGCGAATCGAAGCCGATATCAAGGCTGGCCGCTTGGACCAACTCGCCCGCCAGGCGGATGCCGACTTCGAGGCCGGCAACTGCAACCCCCTGTAGCCAATCGGCCCCTGCCCTACCGGTTAACCCTACGCTCCGCCCGCCGCCGCTCCTGGCAAAGTTTGCTCGCCCCGCGGCGTGGGGGTAGAATCGGGCGAGGGTTATTTGTCCGCGTTCCTTCTTTTGCGAGTGCACCACGATGAGCCATGCTTCGCCAGCATCGACAGCCAGTTGCTGCTCGCGTTTGCTGGCATGCCGAAGCTGCAGCTCCCCAAGCAGCCATCCGGTGTGCTCGAACTGCGGACTTACCACAGCCATAGCGAGTCGAAAGCCCGGCGGAAGATCGAGATGTTCAACGACGGCGAGATTACCGTGTTCCAAAAGTCGGGCTTCGACACGGTGCTGTTCGGCGAGTCGCTCTACGGCCCAGGGCTGCCGCACCTGACGTACCTGCTGGCCGCCGACGACATGGAGTCGAACAAGGCAAACTGGAACACGTTTATCAACCACCCCGAGTGGAAGGCAATGAAAGACCTGCCGAAGTACGCAGACACGGTGACGAACATCGAAAAGGTCTACCTCGCACCGACCGCTTTTTCGGAAGTGTAGCTCGGAGGGGTTCCTGCGATTCTCGATGCCAGATTTGACGAAGCAGCAGATGAGCAAAAATTGAGTTTGCCAAATCCCTACGAATCGCCGGAGTCGTCGCAACCATTGGATCGCGGCAGGAATCGATGGGGAGAGATAGGGTTTGCGCTATCGCTCGGCAGCTTTTGTGCACTCTGTGTTTGCGGGCACTTCAGCCGGACCGGTAACATGATCGCTGCGCTCTTCGTGCTGCTCAGCGTTCCAGGGTTGATCTTGAGTCTCATTGGGCTTGGCTCCCGCCCCCGTCGACTGGCGGGCTGGGGGGTTGGACTCGGAATCTTCTGCTGCATGTATCTCGGCACGCTTCTGTTTTTTATTGTTCATGTCCTGCAGTCTGCCCTGCGGTAACAACGGTCTTGCCATTGGAAAACTTTCGGAATTGAAGGGAACTTTCGCCGCAGGCTCGGCGTCCAAGAGTCGACCACCTACCATTCCTTAACGCTTCCTCTCCCGTCCCTTGGAGTCGACTACCATGCTTCGCCATCTCGGTCTCCCCGCTCTTTCGCTCACTCTGTTGATGTTTACCGCGTGTGCGATGGCCGACGACACTCCGGCCGACGAGGCGCCGTCCACGGCGGAATCGGCCAAGGCGGAGCCGGCCGAAGCGGAAAAGTACGTGGAGAAGTTCCCCGCCCCGCCTGAGGGGATGGAGCGGTACGTGATCTTGTTGCCAGAGAAGTCGCGCGACGAAGAAGGGGATTTTCGCGTCGAGCTTATTGTCGGCAAGAACATGATGACCGACGGGGTGAACCGCACTTGGTTCGGCGGAGAGATCAGAGAGACCAACCTCGAGGGGTGGGGATTCACCTATTACGAGTACCCTCGATGGGGTCGCATGGCGATGACTCGCATGGCTCCGCTGCCTGGCACTCCACAAGTGGAGAAGTTTGTGACCGCGCCGGCCAAGATGATTCGTTACAATAGCCGAGTACCGGTGGTCGTGTATGTACCCGAGGGAGGGGAAGTACGCTACCGCATCTGGTCCGCCTCGGAAACTACCGAAGTGGCCGAGCAGCGATAACGGCTCGGTCGAATTGCATGCCTCGACTAAACAAAAAGCGTTTGCCGCTTCTCTTCGCCATCGCGACTGCGATTGTCGCGCTGGCGATCGGCATTTGGTACATCACCCATCACGACTGGCACCGCCGCACCATCGCCGTGCATGGGGTGTCGCGACGCTACCTGTGGTATCCTCCGACGACCCGCTCGACCGAACTCCGCCCACTGGTACTGGCGTACCATGGTTTCAACGGCCCTGCTGAGCGACTCCGTCGTAGCGCGAAGCTGCACGACATGGTCGACTCACATGGTTTCTACCTGGCTTACATTCAGGGCGACCCGACCTGGCATTTTTTTGAGCGAGACGAGCTGGGAGGCAATCCTGACGTAGAGATGTTCGATGTGCTGACCGACCAGCTGCTGGCCGACTACGCGATCGATCCCGATCGTATCTACGTGGTCGGCATCTCGCGGGGGGGTGACTTCGTGGTGCATCTCTCACTCCGGCGTAGCACCAAGGTGGCCGCTATGGTATCGCAGGGGGCGTGCCTGCTCGACGAGCATCCAGCCGAGCGACCGGTGCCGATGATGTTTATCGTCGGCACCCGCGACGAGGAGGTCCGCCCCGTGAAGGTGGAGACCTACCCCGATCTCTATCGCGAGCGCGGGCACGCGGTCGAAGTGCTCCGCCCCGAAGGGGTTCCCCACCGGTGGGAAGCCCCGCTGAACGAAGAGGTCTGGCAGTTCCTCACCCAGTACTCGCTGAACGACCCCGCAGCGGTGCCAGCGGAGGAAGTTAAAGTGGAGGAAGTGGAGTCTGCCAGCGACCAGTGATTTGGCTTCGGCGAACTGCCTTGCATGTGATATAATTGACATATGGCAACCTTTCCATCCAATTCGTTACAAACCGCTCAGCTCTTGCGGCAAGTGCAAGCAGCGACTGCTGTTGATGCTCCAAGCACCATGCGAGAACGCATCGAGCAGCTCTATGTAGTTTGCAACGATGCTACAGAACTGGAATATCTGCAGCAAAAAGCCGGCAAGTCTCCTTCCCCACCAGCTCCTTGGCCAGACTCCACGTTGGAGTTTCTACGCCGTGAGGCAAGCAAGCACCATGGGTGAGCCAACAGCCCCAAGTGCTGCGGAAGTAGCGGAGACTCTCGCAACGGCTCTTGATAATGCTGGTTGCGAGTACGCCATCGGCGGTGCTTTGGCGTTAGGATGTTGGACTACTCCCCGAGGTACCGTGGATGTAGATGTTACTTTGTTCCTACCGCCGGAACGAATTGACGAATATCTCGATACGCTTCAGTCGATTGGGGCCGAATTCAGTTGGATTGATGCACAGCAGCAACTCAAGACACACGGCTATTGCCGGATCACTTATCAAGGTCGGGTACTTGATGTATTCCAGCCCATCGCTGAGTTCTACGCTACCGCCAAGTCTCGACGTGTAGAGGTACCATTCAAACATCGCAGCATCAGTGTTTGGGATGCGGCGACGCTTTGTGTATTCAAGATGATGTTCTTCCGACGCAAGGACTTGGCTGACGTCGAGCAGTTACTACGCACTCAAGGTTCGGCTTTGGATACCGAGTGGGTTAGTCAACAAGTGATCGCAATGTTCGGCCAGAACGACCCCAGAACAGGCACATGGCAACAGATTGTGGATGAGGTGTCAGGCGAGGAGTAACGAATCCGCCATTGACACCACACCATCACCTTGTTGCTATGCATGCCCCAGGACTAACTCTCATCGAGGCAAAGCTCACTTCAGTCAACAGATTAATCAATAATCTTCAGCTCGCCATCCATTTGGACCGTTTCGCTGTCGAGGAGTTCCAGCTCCACGCGTTTGTCGCCGTAGACGAGCCACAGGTGGTTGCCGCCAAGTGGTTTGATGGTTGCCTTGGCGAGCTTGCCCTCTTTCCATTCGATGTCGACCTCGAAGCCTCCGCGGGCGCGGAGGCCGGTGACCGAGCCGGTGGGCCAGGCTGCCGGTAACGCGGGAAGTAGCTCGACTTCAAACGGTCCCTCGAGGCCGCCGCGTTGGATGTGCGACTGCAGCAGCATCTCGGCCATGCCGGCGGTACCGCCGAAGTTGCCATCGATCTGGAACGGCGGGTGGTTGTCGAACAGGTTCGGATGGGTGCTCTTGGCCAGCAAGGCTTGAATGTTGTCGTGCGCGAGGTCGCCGTCGCCGAAGCGAGCGAAGAAGTTAATTATCCACGCCCGGCTCCAACCGGTGTGCCCACCGCCGTGCGACAAGCGGTAGTCGATCGTCTTGCGCGCGGCGGCCAGCATCTCGGGCGATTGCCGTTTGTTGAACTGCCGGCCTGGATGCACGGCAAACAGGTGCGAGATGTGGCGATGCCCCGGCTCGGGCTCAGGGAACGGTCGGCTCCACTCCATCAATCGGCCATCTTCGCCGATCTGTGGTAAGTGGAGTTTACGACGGGCGGAGGTGATTTCCTTGAGCAGTTCATCGTCTTCGACGCCAAGCACTTTGGCCGCTTCGAGCGTGGCGGTGAATGCTTCCCAGGCGAACTCCTGGCTCATGCTAGGTCCCATCGAGATCGCATGGTTTTTGCCATCTTCGCCGCGGAAGGCATTCTCGGGCGAGGTGTCGGGGCCCAGCATCAGCTTGCCGGTCTCGGGATCGGCCTGGGCGTGGTCGAGATAGAACGCCGAGACTTCGCGCAGCAGCGGGTAGGCCCGCTCACGCAAAAACGTCTTGTCGCCGGTAAAGCGGTAATGCTCCGTAAAGTGTGTGGAGTTCCAACCAATGCCGTGCGGCCACATCCCGTAACCAAGGTAGCCAATGTTCGCGGTCCAGTGCCAAACGTCGGTGGTGTGACCAGCGGTGGTGCCACGGGCGCCGAACATCTCGCGGGCGGTCTCGCGCCCGGGCTCAACGAGCTGCTCGGTAAAAGTAAAGAACGGTTCGGTCAGCTCGGAGAGTCCAGTGACTTCGGCCGGCCAGTAGTTCATCTGCATGTTGATGTTCACGTGATAATCGGCGTTCCACGGTGCTTCGATCTGATCGTTCCAGATGCCTTGCAGGTTGGCCGGCAAGCAACCAGGACGCGACGAGCAAATCAGCAGATACCGCCCGTACTGAAAGTACAACGCTTCGAGCGCGGGATCGGTTGCCCCCTGCTTCACGCGCTTCAGTCGCTCGTCGGTGGGAAGGGAACTATTGTCGTTGCTCCCCAAGTCGAGCGTGCAGCGGCGGAACAATTCTTGATGCGCGGCAATGTGGGCGTCGCGAAGGGCGTCGTACGATTTTGCCTCGGCCGATGGATTGTACTTGGCCTGAGCCTTATTACCGGCAGTCGAGCTGATAGAGGCCATGTAGTTGGTGCCCGCGTACAGGCGCAGCGTGACGGCGGTGGCTCCTTCGATGGTAAAGTGTTTGTCGTCGCCATCGACGATTTGCTTCGTGCCCTCCACGTTCTGAGCAGTAAGCATGGCGTGGTACTTGACGCCCAGTTGCTTGCCGCCATGTTGAGCTTGCCCCTGCATGTGCAGGGCTTCCATGGCGCTGATGGAAATCTCGTAATCGGCGGGGCGATCAATCCACGCCTTGAGGTTCAGCTTACCCGGCTCGCTGGCGGTCATGTGAACGACGATCACCTCGTCGACGGGGGACGAGAAGACCTCGCGGGTGTAAGTGACGCCGTCGATGGTAAAGGTGGTGGTGGCGATGGCCGTGTCGAGGTCGAGCTGCCGGCGGTAGTTGGTCGCCTCGCCCGTGACGCCGACTAGTTCGATGTGCAAATCGCCAAGCGTTTGGTAACTACGAGGCGAGATGCGCGGGGCCATCGCGGGGCCTAGCAAGCGATCGGCCTCGGCGTAGTCGCCGCGGAACCAGGCATCGCGAGCCGCTGGCAACGCCTCGCGCATTGCGGGGTTGTTCTCCGGCACCGGCGGACCTGCCCAAACCGACTCTTCGTTCAACTGAATGCGAGCCTGCTGCACTCCTCCGAAGCACATGGCACCCAAGCGTCCGTTACCGACGGGTAAGGCTTGCGTCCACTGCTCGGCGGGTTGCTCGTACCACAGCACGCAGGGCGAAGCCGCATCGGCCGCTACGGTTGCGAAACAGGTTGCCAAGCAAAACAGAACCAACGCCAAACTTCGACCGCGGAACATCGCCATGATTACCTCCTGAGGCAAGAAGAACTTACCGCAGCAGTATAACACCGGGACGAGGCGTTTGCCGCCATAGGCGAGGGCGACTCGCGAGGCGATTGTTTATCGCAATTCGCGTAAGATTTCCGCCGCCGCGTTCTTGCCGCAGGCGCCCATCACCCCGCCGCCGGGATGGCTGGCCGCCCCGCACAGGTAGAGCCCACCGACCGGCGAACGGTAGTCGGCCCAGCCGGCGATTGGGCGGAAGCAGAACAACTGGTTGGCGTTCATCGCGCCTTGCATGATGTTACCGCCGGTGATGCCATACACCCGCTCCAGGTCCACCGGGCTAAGCACCTGACGGTGCTCCACCGCACCTGGCACGTTGGGCGCGTACTGACCGATGATCTCCACGCAGCGATCCGCGTACGACTCTTTGATGTCGTCCCAAGTTGCCCCGCCCTGCTCGGCTGAAGCAAGCTTGTACGGAGTGAACTGGATAAAGCACGAGAGAATATGCTTGCCTTTCGGGGCGAGCGTTTCGTCGACGCTCGTGGCCATGGTCATTTCGATCACCGGCGACTTGCTCGGCTCGCCGTACTTGGCATCGTCGTACGCCCGTTCGATGTATTCGAGCGTGGGACCAATGTGCATGGTGCCATGATGATGCGGAGCGATACCCTTGGAAGGGAGCGCGGTGAAGTTCGGCGGCTCGGCCAGCGCGAGGTTCATCTTCATCGAGGCCGATGCGTAATCGATGTTCTGGACCGCCTGACGGAAATTGTCGGGCAGCACCGAGGGATCGAGCAACTTGAGGAACGTCAGGTTGGCATCCACGCTCGACGCAACCACGGGTGCGTCGAACTGCGAACCATCGGCCATGCTCACGCCGACCACCTTGTCGCCGTTGGTCAGGATTTCGTCGACCGCTGTCTCGCGATAGATGTCGACTCCCATCTCGGTCGCCGCGCTGGCAATGGCTTCGCTCAGCGCGCCCATCCCGCCGCGGACGTATCCCCACACGCCCCGCGCGCCGCCCGCTTCGCCCATCACATGGTGCAGCAGCACGTAAGCACTACCGGGAGAGCTGATCGACAGGAAGGCTCCAATGATCGCGTCGGTCGCTAGCGTTGCCTTGAGGGCGTCGGACTCGAACCAGCGATCAAGAATCGGACGGGCGGCGCCAGTGAGAATCTCGACTGCCGCTGGCAGGTCTTCGCCGAGTTCGGCCATCGCCTGGTACAACGACCACAGTTTTTTGGTGTCGCGCATCTTCTTGGGGAAACCGACTCGCCGCCATTCGGGAGGGAGCGGCAACGGATCGGGCGCGGTTTGGCTGAGCACGGGCTCGAGCACGCTGGCAACTCTCTCGAGCAGCGCCTCGTAGCGCGGAAACGCCTCGGCGTCGGCGGGGCTGAACTTGGCGATCTCGCGCTGGTTGAGCCCTGGCTCGGGTCCCATCAGCAGGCTACGCCCGTCCGGGAGCGGCGTGAACGACGACGGAGTCCGCGGCAAAATCTCCAACCCGTGCGCGCGAAGCTTCAGATCGCGGATGATTTCGGGCAGCAGCAAGCTCACCACGTACGCGGCAGTCGACACTTTATAGCCGGGCCATAGCTCTTCGGTGGTCGCACACCCGCCGAGCACGGACCGCCGTTCGACAACGGCGACCTTCTTGCCCGCCTTCGCCAGATAGGCGGCACACACCAATCCGTTATGTCCACCACCAATTACTACAACATCGTAAGCTGCGCGTTTTGCCATCGTCGAGAACGCTCGAAGTCGGGGAGTCGGAAAACCAAGGCCAGAAACTCCTTTGCATGATTACCGAAAACCACGGACTTCGCCAGGAGAGGTCGCCATGTTCCCGCGCTAGCGGTTGCTACACCCCCAGCAGCTTCGCGGTCGCGTGCCAGTAAAGCTCCCCTTGGCCAGGTTCGATGTCGCCATAAAACCGCACCGCGGCAACCGAGCCTTTGGCAAACCGAATCGAGCCATACCCGTCGCCCACCAGCGAAGCGGTCAGGTGCTGCACGTCCGGATTGTGTCCCACCCAGCAAACGTGGTCGACATTCTGCTCGTTCGACCAGGCGACTAACTCATCGAGTTCCGCACCGAGCGCGAGTGCTTCGAGTTCCACCAGATCGCCACCGCAGACTTCGGCTATCAGCTCTGCGGTTTGCAGGCATCGCGTGTAAGGACTGGTCGCGATCACCGTGGGACTCATGTCCGCGGACCGCAGTCGCTTGAGCACCTGACGATACCGCTCGATCCCCTCGGTGGTTAGCGGTCGCAGGCTATCGTCGCCCCAATCGCCAGGGTCGCCATAATGCCCCGCCCAGGCGTGCCGCGCAACGTAGAGATACATAGTCAGCCCCCAACTCTCGATGAACGTGGATGTGCCACTTACAGTAGCAGTAAAGGCCACTCGCAGCAGAGCGTCAAGGAGTAACGTCCTCTCGACCGATCGCAAAGCTAGCGATTCCGCCAGAGAATCGCGTCGTCGATGCCTAGCTCCTGCTGCTTTTTCGCGATGTCGGCCTTAAAGCGTTTGGCGTCGAGCGGGTAGCCGGCGGTCGGCTTGAGCGTCGGCAGGTGGGACTGCCAGTACTGGTTGAAGGCCTCCATCGACAGCTCGCGCAAGTACTTGGCCACCATCGAGGCGAGCGCCGTCTCGAGCCGGGCTTCGCCTTTGGTGCGAAACTCGATTCGTAGTTCCGCGGCCGAACTGGTGAGCAGGTAGGCGCTTCGCGGGCGGCTTTCCACGATCACCCGCAGTGCGTACTCGGGAAAGAACTCCGTGAGCAAACCCGCGTAGTTATTGCGTCCGCCATGCTTGTCGCAGGTCACCTGAATCACCGTGGGCGTCGACTCGCTGGTCGGCAACGTGTCGATCGCATCGCGAAGCAAGCCGAGCGACCACCGCGACAGCGCCAGCCCTTTGCTCGCGTACTCTTCGCAAGCTGCATTGAACTCGCGGGCGTGCACCATCACCGCTCGCATTTCGCAGAGCGTTGCCGCACTGCACTCGGCGATCGAGTCGGCGGCTGCCTGCAGGTCGCTCGCTGCTACCGCGGCCGGAACCGCTGGGTGATACACAGGGTCCATCCAAGGCAACTCGGCCTGCTGCTGAGTGCGGTCGGCGTGCAAATGGTCGACCAACTTCTTCCACTGATCGATTGAGTCGGCTCCCGAGGCAGCCAGCATGGCCAGCACCCCCCGCTCGAGATCCCTCAGCCCCCCTTTGGGCTTGTAGAGCAGTTTCGAGTCGGCAATCGCAACCCGCCGACCGTCGGGCTTGCCGCAGACCATCGGCGTGAGCAACTCGAACAGGTCGATCTCCTCCGGCGATGCCGTGGAACGCGCGCCATTGGTCGCATTGGTATTGTCGGGAACTTGCCATAGCGACAAGCCAATACAAAGCGGCCCGAGATTCGGTCCGTACCCAGCTTCGTCGATTCCAATCACGCAAGTCATGCGTGGAATTGTATCCTGCACACCGGCAGGTCAAAAGGGATTCACCAGTTCCAGCGATTCAATGCGCCGCGGGGCACCGATGTCCTCCGTGTAGCGTGTCGTGACACCCGCTTCCAAGCAGGCGGTTGAGCAAACAATCAGCACATTTGTATCAACGGCGTTCATGCAACTCTTCCCGAGTCAGCTTGTCACTGCCACTGTTAATGTAGAGTTTTGTCGAACGCAGCCATGGCTTGATTAGGGGGATTTGTTCTGCGGAACGTGGCGTTGACGATCATCGTAGGCTCACGATTGGAACAAAGTAACTCGGCCGGGAGGACACACGTTCTATTATCCCCCATCGTTCGGCGATTAGAACGCTCCGCCGCCCCCCATGTCGATACCACCACCGAATCCGCCGCCACCAAGTCCGCCGCCCATCCTACTACTAGGATGAAGCAATTTACTGGCTTCGACTCTCAACTCCTTCCGCAGCAATTCGAACTTCTCGTTGTTCCACTCTTCGTTATCCGAAAGCACTCCGCTACCTTCAAGCAGGTTCGTTCCCCAAGTTCCGGGTACTTTATTTGGCTCCACGTCGGTCCCCATTTTCAGGTCTCCTAGAGCTCCAAAGGCCGAGCAGAGTGCCGCGCGGCTGGCTGTTTGTAGCGATGGCTGATCGTCCGCTGCGAGCCATGGCTTGAGATCATCGACTACTGGTGCGGATCTCGTTTCCATCGCGGCCAGCGCCCGGATGGCTGCCAATCGAATCTCGGGCATCTGCTGTTCCGACTTGATGGTATAGAGTTCCACGCCTTGCCATTGATGACTCGTGCGCGGTTCGCGTATCACCTCGGCGATCAGCTTAACAATTGGCTTTAGCTGTTCTTCGTCCCCTTTATTCAGCGAGGTACGAGCCGCCTGGCGGACTTCGAGGCTTGGATGGAACAAGCAAGACACCATCAGCGGTTCGACCCGCACCAAATTCTGCCCCCAGTTATTCATGCCATGCATTTGCATGTACGCGTAATACGTTAGCAGTCGTAGAGCGTTGATCACCACTTCGTCGTCATCGCTCTTCAGATGGGTGCGGATCGCTTCGAGCGTGCGCTCGTTCTCCAATTTGTGATCAGCGTTTACCAGGTGCTGCAAAGCTTCCATCTGTAAACGCTTGTCGTCTCCGCCGATATAGCTAGCCACCAAATCGAGCGTCGCTGGACTCTTCGAGGCGGTCGAACACATCACGATGCGCGTCAGGTCGATATGTTGCTCGGGATTCTCACGATACCACTCGAGAATCACTGGCATCGCGACATCGATGGAAATCGGATTCGAGTCGTTCTGATCGACAAACGACCAGACGATCGAGCTGACTAGCTGTTGTTGAGCCGAGGCATTGCCGGATCCGCCATACCAAGTGTTAAACGAGTACTCCTCGGCCACTTCGAGGATGGTCTCGGTCGCTTCCTTGCCTTTCCCCGCCCGGCCGAACGCCCGCAGGGCTTTGATCGCCTCGGTGCGATTCTCGGTCTTCAGCTCGTTCTTCCACTGGTCGCGCCAATCGTCGAAAGTGCGTCCATCGTACAATAGCTTCGGTCCAGAAGGAGTTGGATCGACGATCTCGTCATTCGGGTCGATGTTAGCGGACGTATTCTCAGAGGGATCGTGAAAGGTCGTCGGAGCGTCTACTGCGTCGGCGGCTTGTTCCTCCTGCTCGGCTTTCTCTTTGAGCCGCATTTGCTCCTCGCGCCAGGCCTTGTCGTCGTAGCTGAGACGCCCGGTGATGAGCTTCCACTCGACGATAGGTTCGGCAGTTTTTTCGACTTCGAAGGGAGCATCCTCTTCCATCCCCATCCCCCCCATGATCCCGCCTTCTCGACTACCTTCTCGACTACCACCGAAACCACGACCGAAACCGCCATCCCCACCGGGCAAGTCGGCTGGTTCGATCACCTGCTTCCGCAGCACAAAGAACTTTAGCGGGTTGAACTCAGCCAAGTCGTCTCGGCGAAGCACCTCTCCCAACTGATCCAGGCTTGCTGTCGTCCAGACGTGCAGGCCGACGAGGATATCGCCCTGCTGCAACACCACAATCCGCCCCCGCCCAGTTACCACGTAATTGTAGGTGTCGATCGAAACACCTCCTGCGAACCCCTTCTCCTTGGCAACTTGCAATTGTTCTTCCGAAAGTGAGGAGACTTCGACGTTAAACAGGTTGTACGCCAAGTCGGCAATCCGTTGATCCTCCATCGACAGGAAGGGCGACTTGGTTTCGGCCGGCGGGGCGGAAATCGCTGGCTTGGTGACCACGATCGACGCCTTGCCATGGCTGCGAGTGAGTTTTACCTGGTGCCCCGCCCGCTCGTGGGCCGCAATCAGAGGAGCAATTTCGCTCATCGGGGTGTCGGCGGTGAAATGGTAAGTTTTGATGACACCGGTAAAGTCGATGTCGGCCTGCAGCGGCTTCGCGGTGTCCTCGGTGTGCTCCGTGCCCTCGATGGTGGCCATATCCACCGCATGTTCAGCGACTTCGTTCTCTGGCTTGGTAACCACCACTAGCATCTCGTTGCCCGCGTTGGTCATCTTCACCTGATGCCCCGCCTGCTGGTGGGCAGCGAGCACTGGTGCCACCTTGCTGAACGGAGTGTCGGCGGTGAAGTGATAGGTCTTACTGGTCCCCGTGAAGCTCGGGTCGGGCGTCGGTGCATTGTCGGCTGGTGCTTCGTCGGCGGTTGCTTCCGAATCGGTTGCCGCAACCGACTGATTGTTCTCGGTCTGGACGAAATAGCTGTCGGCCACCGCGTGGAGAATCTGGTCCAATGCTTCCTCGCCATGCTCGCTGCTGGTGAGCTGGAAGCCGATGCTACCCGCTTCGTTGAATTCGACAACCAGGTTCTCCATGAGCCACCGCTCGTCCACACGGGGCGTATCGCTGTTGGTTTTACTTGGCTCCAACAACGTCAACATGGCTTGATCGAGCACACGATGACTCTTGGCGAGTTCCACCTGTGTCGCCTGCCAAATTGCTTTCACCTGCGAATTGGGGAAGATCACATGTTCCGCAGAATGATCAAACCAAAGCTCAGCGACGACCTTGGGGGAGGTTATGTTGTCCTCGGCAATTTGTCCCTCCACATCGGAATGACTTGCGTCCTCCTCCACTACCTTGCCTTCCGCGCCTAGGTACTCGGAGAGCAACCAGTGCGCGGCTGCGGGGCAAGTGACTCGAAGTACGTCGTCGCCTTGCCAGCTCCAATCGCAATCGACTTGCGGGCCGAAGGGATCCTTCTGCAATACTTCGAGCGACAGGGTTACGTCATGTTTAACCCGTTGATCGAAGTCCGCTCCTAACGCATAGTCGCGAGTAGCGACCGGATTGTCTTTGTCCCCATGAAACACCAAACGGCTCAGCATGATCTCGGCTTTGCCAAGCGAGATCGTAGCTTTCGGAGAGGCGCGGCGAGCCGACGACATGCGATGGGGAAGCACTTGGAACTTTCCGTCCTCTGTCGCAGCGATCTTCGCTGCATCGCCCTCCGCAACGAAGCTGATGATCTTCTGCAACAAAGCCTCGGCAGCGGGAGTCATTAACAGGTCAACCGCTTGATTGTCCTCAAGAGCCTCGGGTTGCTCATCTGTTGCGACGGATACATCCGGAGTTGGTTGCGACGGATCACTCGTTTCCGCTGCCTCGGCAGGCAGTTCCGGCTCACTCACCGTGTCTTCGGCCACACTCAACGGCAAGCCTTGCCACAACGCCAGCGCGACGACGCTCGCCAGGGTGAGGGCAACCAGGCTGAAGGTTCGCTTCGAGACTAACATCGGATCGTCCTCCAATTGCAGAATGCGACGCACGCGACGTGCGAGGGGATGTTTGGCCATGGCCACTGCGGCCGCGGGAACTCGTTGGCCAGCAGCCGTGCGGGCGACGTGAATCAGCAGGTCGGCGTAGGCCTCGGGCGTGCCAGTGTGGGCCACCACGATGGCATCGCAGCACTGCTCGCGATCGTGTCGCAATGCGCGGCTCACCATCCACACGACGGGGTGGAAGAACAACGCCGCTTCGACGAATCGCTGTACCAAGTTCACCAGATTATCGCACCGACGCACGTGGGCCAGTTCGTGCAGCAATGCCATTTCCACTTCCTCGGGCGACCACCCGTTAATCGCCGCGGTCGGTAGCAACACCAGCGGGCGCACGATGCCGACCAGCACTGGCTGCACCACCCGATCGCTCACGGCCACCGACACCCGTTGACCGATTTTGAGCGCAGCTTGCAGCCGATCGGCCGCTTCGCGCACCGGGCCCACGGTGAGCATCTCCGCACGTTGACGCAAGCGGTCGCCGCCGACCAAGCCGGTCGCCAGCAGCACGAACATGACCGGCGTGCCGATCACCCACAGCCAAGGCAGGTAGTGGGTCGCGGCAGTAAACGCCTGCGCCCATGGGTTCGACGCCATGGCTAGTTGTGCTGTCGAACCAGTGGCTGGTTGCGATGTCGGTTCAGCAGTCGCGGATGCAATCGGTTGCCAATCGGTCGATTGCGGTGCGTTTTCCGGAACCGACGCTGCCCAATCGGCGGGCGTTTCGCTACCGACTACCGCGGTGCGTTCGATCCGGGGAGCATTCGCCGGCGGCATTTGCTCCTCGTAGGGCACTTCGATCGGATTGTACTTGAGGTCGATGACCTCTGGCTCGCTTGGCGCAGGTTCACTCGGATGGAACTCTGCCGATTGAGTTTCTTCCCATGGCAGTTGCGTGGTAGCGTTGCCCCACGACTCGGGCGCGGGGGGATCGAACGCCTCTGCAGTCTGCCACTCCGCGACCATCTCCGCTGGTTCTGACAGTCGCTCTGCTGGCAGCGCGTCGACCGGTGCGTCGGTTAGCGCGACGACCGACTCAATCGGTTGCCCATGACTGAGTTGCCAATCGTCTTGTTGCCACAGCCAGGCGGCGATCATCGCCGGCGCGAGCGCCAGGGCGGCGAAGGCCAGCAGCGTCGTCAGATAACGCACGTTGGCCGCGCTACCACGCAGCAGCAACCGCATCGCAAAAATCAACACGCCCGCAACGGTGCCGACCCACAGAAAGTGCAGCATCGTCTCGCCAGCGAGTTGCCACCCATGTAGCTGATTCATCACTTACCCCCTTTGACCTTCTTCTGTCCGCTACGCCGTTTCGCATCGACTAATTCTTCGAGCTCGGCGAGTTCCTGTTCCGAGAAACGTTGCGTCTCCACCAAGTGAGCGACCAGCCGACTGGCGGAGCCTTCGAACACTCCATCCACTAGCTTGCCAAGCAGCGAGCCGGCGGTTTTTTCCTGCGACACCGCGGCCGACCAGCGATAGGTCCGCCCGGTAGCTGCGTCGCGTTTCACCAGTTTTTTGTCGAGCATCACCTTGAGCATGGTCGCCACGGTGGTGGTCGCGACGTCGCGGTGCTCGCGGAGCCCGTCGCACACCTCTGCGAGGGTACAACTACTATTCGCCCACAAGATACGGAGTATTTGCAACTCGCCATCGGTGGGGTGTTTGCTCGCCGGCCGGGCCATGATGAATCGCCTCCATGGAAAAGAAATTGCCAACACCGCCAATTCTAAAGAATTAGAATACCGGGATCAAGCTTATTTTTTGCAATATGGTCCTTTTACTCGAACTAAGCTCCCCTGCCCCGCTTTGCGATTGGGACGACGAGCGGGACGGGATGGCGAATCCAGCCGCTACGACGCGATTCCACCGCCCTGAAGCGGAATCTAGCTTTTTGCTCGCAACCCAAAGTTTTGCGTGCCATCCAGTACGCGATCGGTTACGATTGACGCCCAGCCCCCATGGATAAGTCCGGGGCGGAGTGGGAGTGGAACAGGCGAACGATGGCACTCCAGGTGCGCGCGTCCCGCGCGGGCAACCTGCGACTCGATTACGTGACCAGCTACCAACCTTGTTCACTTCGGAAGTAAAGCAATATCCCATGACGACGATCCACCGCGTGCTACTCACTAGCCTGCTCATCATGCCGATGTTTGGCATGAGCCCTGTTGCCAGCGGGCAAGAGTCGGCCGTGGCCGAGGCACCCGCTGCAACCGACAACAAAAGTACGACCGACGACAACGTCACGACGGCCGACATCAGCAAAGCGGCCAAGCAGTTTCTGGCGACGCTCGACGATTCGCTCCGCAGCAAGACGGTATTCGAGTTCGACGACAACGAGCAGCGGCAACGTTGGTCGAACCTGCCGGTCGGCATGTCGCCTCGCGCAGGCGTGCGACTCGGCGACTTGAACCCCGAGCAAACCAAGGCCGCCATGCAACTGCTCGAAGCGGTGCTCAGCGAGCATGGCTACGAGAAATCGCTGCAGATCGTGGAAGGAGACGAAGTGCTCCTCAAGAACTTTCAAGGCGACCCCGAAAATACGCGAGGCTACGGGCGCGACAACTACTTCTTCTCGATCCTCGGCGAGCCCTCTGCGACCAAGCCTTGGATGTTGCAGTTCGGCGGGCATCACCTCGCGCTCAATATCACCTTCGTCGGCGAGCAAAGCACGCTGGCCCCCAGCCACACCGGAGCGAACCCGGCTATCTACACGATCGAAGGCAAGACCATCCGCCCGCTCGGCCACGAACTCGTAAAGGCCTACGCGATGATGGAGTCGCTCGACGACTCGCAGCGCGAGCAGGCGGTACTCGACAGCAAACTCCAAAACCTGGTGCTCGGCCCAGGACGCGACGGCCAGATGATCGCGCCCGAGGGACTGAAGGGCAGCGAGCTGACCGAGAAACAGCAAGCGCTGTTGCTGGAACTCGCCAGCGAATGGACCGGCATCGTGAATCCCGCCCACGCGGCCGCCAAGAACGCGGAGCTGAAGGACAACATCAACGAAACATGGTTCGCCTGGAGTGGCCCGACCGCTACCGGCAGTTCGGCTTACTTCCGCATCCAGGGCCCAACCGTGTTTATCGAGTTCGCCCCGCAAGGCGAGGGCGAGGAGGGGCTCACCCACATCCACACCATCTATCGTGATCCCACCAACGAGTACGGCACCAAATGGTGGAAACGATAATGACTCTCCTGCATCGTATGGCGTTGATCGCACTCCTGTTGCCTGCAGCGTTTGCTTCGGTTGCCAACGCCCATCAGCTCGACGAGTGCGTGCAGTCCGCGCTGGTGGAAGTAGCACCCGGCGAGGTTTTGGTGTGGCTCAATCTGTCGCCAGGGGTCGAGGTCGCCGAGCAACTGATTGGTCTGATCGACCAGAACAGCGATGGCTCGCTGACCGAACAAGAGCTGCAACAGTACGCCGACCTGCTGCTGGCAGATCTCGACCTGGCGCTCGACTCCGAGTCGCTCCACTTGCGCGTCGACGACACGCGGTTGCCGGAGCTGGAGGAACTACAGTCGGGCTGGGGGGTCGTGCAGCTTAAGCTCTCCGCACCGCTCCCCAAGATGCCAGCGGGCGAGCACCTGTTGCGGTTCGAGAACCGCCACCTGCCGGCGGTCAGCGTCTACTTGTTCAACGCCGCGCAGCCGACGTCGTCGCAGGTGTCGATCGCCAAGCAAACCCGCAACGAGAATCAAAGTGAGGGGAAGATTCGCTTCGCGTACCATCCTGTGGTCGCCGACGAACCAACCACCGCGTTGCAACCGATTACCGTAGGCATCGTGATTGCTATCGCCCTGTCGGCCTGGTGTGTGGTTCGGCTGCGAAGCCTCGCCGGTCAGCCGACCACGGGGCTGGCGAAAAGCTCGACTTAGCCATCGCGTTCTCTGGCTACCTTCGGCCGCTAGCGATTCAGCAATCCGCAGACGCACGGCCCCGTTGCATACCAAGCCAGTGTACGATCCACGCGGTATAATCACCGGCAGGCGGGTGCGACTCGAATCTCTACAGCCATGGCATTGAAGTGCCAGCACCAACGCATGCCCCGCCGCGGTCAGGAAGGGAGTGCACGAGCGATGAACCAATCCCCCAGCAAGCGAACCGCTCTGATTACGGGCGCCAACCGAGGCATCGGCCTCGAGACTGCCAGGCAACTCGCCGAGCGTGGTTACCAGGTGATCATCGCCGCCCGCGATGCAACCTCGGCCGGCAAGGCCGTGACTGCCATTCAAGCGTCAGGTGGCGACGCCGAGTTCTTGCCGCTCGACGTCAGCCAGTCGGCGAGCATCGTTGCCGCGAGCCAGGCGCTCGGCGAGATAACCGATCGCTTGGACGTGCTGGTAAACAACGCTGGCATCTACCCCGACGAAGGTTGGAACCTGCTAACCCTGCCCCGCGAGCAACTCGCGGCCACGTTCGCAACCAACGCGTTCGGCCCCCTGGAACTCACGCAGGCGCTCCTCCCCTACCTGCGTCGCGCGAAGGGGGCGCGGGTGATCAACCTGTCGAGCAGCTATGGGCAACTCTCTGGCCTGTCGCCCGAGGTGCCGAGCTACTGCTTGTCGAAGTTCGCCCTCAACGGGCTGACGATCATGCTCGCCGACGCGCTCCGCGACGAGGGCATCGTCGTCAACGCGCTCTGCCCGGGATGGGTGCGGACCGACATGGGGGGCAGCAACGCGACCCTTTCGGTTGCCGAAGGGGCCGACACCGTGGTTTGGCTGGCCGACGAGGCCGATGCCGGGCTCAGCGGCAAGCTGTTTCGCAGCCGGCAAGAAATCCGCTGGTAATCGCTCCCCGCGCCCGTCGGCCATGGCGGTACCCCAGCAGCAATATCCCGCCAGCGACGGCCAGCGTTGCCACCGCTCGGGGCTCTGGCACCGCGACCCGCATCACGAACACGTCGGAGTGCCCAAAACTCTGGTCGGTCAGCCCTTCGAAGGTCGACCCGGTAATCCAGGCCGATTTCAGCTCTTGATTCACCGCCAGCGAAAAGGGAATGGTTCCGAGAGCCGCGCCCAACGTTCCGATCGGTCCCAAGGTGCCTTGGTCGTCGATCACCCCCAAGTACGGCAAGGTCTGGTACCCATCGGGCAGAGTGTGGGTCATCCGTCCGCCGAACAGCAGCCGACCGTCGCCCAGGTCGTCGATCACGTTGGCGAAGTCGGGCCCTGGTTGTTCGATGCGTTGCGACCACAACTCCTCTCCGCTGGCGTTGACCTTGAAGATCAGGCTATCGTCGTTCGACGAGAAGGTGCCGTCGCCAGTCGCCCCCACCACGTACAGGTTGCCCGCTTCATCCACGGCCGCCTGGGTAGGTTCGTCGGTACGGGGATCGTCGCGCTGCATCACCCAGGCAATATCGCCCTGAGCGTTGAAGCGGGCGACAAACGAGTCGCGCTCGCCGGCGATTGGCTGCGTGAGCGCCGCTTCGGTGTACCCGGTGATGTAAATCAGCTCGTCGCTCACGTACTCCACGGCCGAAGTTCGCAACACCCCGAAGCCTTGCCGAGGCACCGTTTGCGACCAAGCGAGATTGCCAGTCGACGACCATCGCGACAGAAACGCCTCGCCCCCTTGGTAGCCCGACAGGTACACGCTGCCATCGGGCGCGACCACCAGGTCCTCGGCACTGCTGATGAAGGTATCGCCCCCGAGTGGCTCGATCGAAGTCCACAGATGCTCGCCGGTTGCGGTGTACTTGGCGAGAAACACATCCTGCAAGTTCGGCGCGGGATCGTCGAACCGCCGTTTCACATGCCCCGCGATATACACGTTGCCTTCGGCATCGAAGTCGGTGGCAAACGACAACGTCGAACGGTCGGGCGAGTGCAGCACGTCCCACTGCTGCTCGCCAGCGGCGTCGTACATCGTGACATACGACTGGCGACTGGCATTGCCGTACGTGGGGGGCTGCGCCCGCGTGCTAACCATCACGCAGTTGCCCAGGTCGTCGACCGCCAGGCCCCACCCCTGATCGTTGCCAGGAGTGCCGAGCTGATGCACCCACTCGACCGGCCCGACCGGCGAAGCCTGCAGCCCCGCCGCACCGCCGACGAGCGAACCAATCACGAACAGCCGCAACCAACGATAGACGCCAAGCATGGAGCTACTCACGTTGTAGGAAGAGAAAAGTCGTGTGAAGAGTCGAGAAGCACAGCAGAGAAGAACCAGCGCGAGCGACAGCCCTCCCCTCCCGATGCCCTGGCCCGATTGTACCCCGGCGGTGGGAGGGTCGCAATGAAATATGGTGGGGGATGGGGGATGGCTCTTAAGCGCATCTCAGAGCAAACTAGAATTACTCGCGCACTGCGTAGGTACCGATCGCTGTTATTCCCTGATCGGAAATTTGCAAGATGTCGGTGGTTATTGGATATCCAGACTCATTGAACTCTCGGAGAACTGTTGCACCTAAAGAACCAAGAAGTCCCTTACAGTCATTGGGGACGACATAAACAAAGTCTCGGCAAGGAACAACCACATACACTGGCCATCCTAGCGATGGAGCAACAAGATCGCGAAACTTCTGAGACAACACTAGCGACGCCTTGAATGTGGACTCTTTTGTAGAGAGCATTCCAATTCGAAACCCATTTGCTTCTCGAACCTCGACCACCGTGTCTGCTACTATTGCTGCCATGTTCTCTTCCGCTTGCTCGATCACTTGTTCGCGTGTAACTCCCCACGATTCAAGATCGGAATCATTCACCCAAACCACTACCCCTTCATCAGGCGAGACGGTGACATAGACCTGGGTCAGCTTCTCATTAATCGATTCAGTCACGTGACCATCGAATCCCAATTCATAGTCGGATGGTTCAAGTGAGTATCTCACGCAAGCGCTTATTTCTTCCCAGGCACCACTTCTCAACTCATGGCCCCTTAAACAGTTATCTAAGAAACAGCTGACAGCTTCTTCATCTCCATCTCGCAAGTAGTTTCGTCGTATGTTATCAAGGCAGATGGTGAGTTTCTCCCCCGACACCAGCACCTCATAGAGGTCATCTTGAGTCTTGGTATACTTCAACCCTCGTTTATCGAGCTCAAAAAGGAAAACATCGTCGGCGGTGTTCATGACTACTTACGCTTGTGAGAAATAAGGCACCTAGTTTCGACACCGGCAATCATCAGTGATGGACATGTCGGTGGAAGAATCTAACAGTTTAAGGTACGTCGTAGCCTTTTGCGATGTGGCAGGAGAAAGACGGCACTGAATCGATCGCTGGGCTGGGTATATTGCAAAACTCTTTCCAGGGTAGCGATTCGGATCGCGAAACTCGCCGGAGCGCAACCCTTCGCTGCGGGACAATTCCGTTTCAGGGTATGAGGGCTGAGTGGGGCAAGCCTATTTGTGAGCGTTTTCGCCACACTCATGTCTTCACCCTCTCGCTTGCGGGAGGGTCGGACTATCAGGTCCGGGGAGGGTCGGACGGTTTGCAGGTGGTTTGTTTCCTCATATCCACTTGGCATGCAGCTGCCCCTTCGGGGCGTTTGCCGGATAACCTCTTTGGCTCCACCTGATAGACGAGGGTAGCCGGACTTCCTTATCGTCTTTTCCATGATCGGGGCCAGATCCGAGGCTGGCGCGAGCCATCGTTGCACGATTCTCCGAATCGTTGAAAGTGGAGCGAGACATCGCCTGGTAGGCCATACGAATTGCCAGGCCGCTGCGTCCCACGAACCACTCGGAGATTGGTGCTACTTTCCCCGACGCCTTCGGCGGCGGGCTAAACGATTTTTCTGATCTCACCAGTTTATGCTGGGAATTGGCCACCAGTGGTGTTCTAATGGATAGGTAGTGAAGGCTGTCGGCTATCAGCTTTCGGCTGTTGGCTTTTTAGTGATTGGAGGTGATGGAAATGTGATGCTAGCTGTGAACTCGAACTTCTAGCGGCACGCAGGCGAATGGCTGCCGGCGTGGGTGTTCGCTGCTGCGCGGGTGGTAAAGCGGGTGATGGGGCTGCGTCGCTGGAAGCTCCTGGACCCATCCTACGCGGCGATTGTTGGGAACACGTTTGAATTGGCAGGCTAGTTCTTTCGGTCGCCGGAAGCTCCCTCAAGATGACATTCCCCAATGGCCTTGTTGACTAACTCCACTCGAACTGTGGAAGCCCGAGTTGGGTGAATTGATTGATGATTTTACAGCGCAAGCGGGCTTCCGTTTGTTGGTTTTCGAATACTCGGTTTTTGAGATGGCTCCCAAAGCTTTGTTTCACTCGGTACATGGTCGTTTCCGCCAAGCTTCTACGATGATAGCCCACTTCCTCTTTCCAACTCCTACGCCCCTTGCGTCGAATCTGACGAATTGCCTCGTCCCGGGGCAAAGGCTCCTCCGCAGAGTTGCCATGTTGTTTGATCTTGGCGTTGTGCTGCGGCGGAATCACCGGCTCAATGCCTTCGGATTCCAGCCCTTCATAAACCTTCCACTTGTCGTAACTACCGTCGCCGTGAAACTTTTTTACGGGCTGCTCCACCTGCTCCAGCATTTCGGGAACCGCATCGGCATCGTGGCAACTGTTCTCGGTCAAAATCTCCGCCACAATCTCGCGGGTGTCAGGATTCACCGACAAATGCAGCTTCCGCCATGTCCGCCGCTTCGACTTGCCATGCGTCCGCATCTTCCATTCGCCCTCGCCAAACACTTTCATGCCGGTGCTATCCACCACGATATCGATGTCGCCCCTCTTGTTAGCGATATCGAGCGAAACATTCAGCTTGCTGGCTCGCTTGGCGAGCGAAGAATAATTGGGAATCGCTGCCTCGACGCCCAACATCGCCACCAGCGAGCGGCCGAATCCCTCAGTCTGCCGATAGGGAAGTTTCAGCAGTTCGCGAATCGTCAGCAAGCACTCGATCGCCGTATCGCTGAAGACAAAAGGGCGACCGACTTTTGTCTGGTCGTTAGGATGTTCCCAGTTCTCCAACGCCTCGTCGCTAAACCAAATAGTGATGTTTCCACGCTCGATGAGCGACTTGTTATACTCCTTCCAGTTCGTGACTTTGTAGGTTCGTTTTTCTTTCGTAGCCATGTTCGATCTCCGTAAAAAAGGTACGTGGTTCCATTCCACGTTAGTTTTTACGGAGGTTTGTGACTAATTGTTCAACAAGGCCTTCCCCAATCCCCATTCCGCAATCCGGAATCCGAACTTCCCTGAGCCCTGACCCCCGAATCCTGTATCCTGAATCCTCCCCAAAATAGTTTCCCACCCATGGGAATCTATTTTGGGCACTTTCCTGAGAGGCATTGATGTAAACACATACAGTTAAAGAACTTGCGATAAGTTCCCACTGCAAAAATAGATTCCCACTCGATGCGTTTTGGGAAATGGGAATCTATTCGCAGCCGAAAACCACTGGTTTTGCAGCGTGGGCGGAGATTCAATTTTCCCATCGGTGGGTAAATTGGGAATCTATTGCTGTGTCGTGGGAATCTATTTGCACAGCGGTGGGAATCTATTCGGTAGCGACTCCCCCAACGGAAAAAACCCCGCCCACACCATGAGAGTGTGGACGGGGTTGGCGAAGTGTTGCAGGTGGTTGCTCGCGGTGAGCGTCGCACGGTGCGGCGAGCTTAGTTGCCCATGGCCAGGCGATTGGTTTTGGGAGCCAGGCGGATGCCGGACTCGTTGACCACTTTGCCGGAAGCGTCGAGCACGATCAAGCGAGCGTCGGCAGCAGTCGTCAGCGGCAGCTCAGGGAGTTGGATCGCAACTTCGTTGGCATTCCACTCGGCGATCGCCACTGGCAGAGCCATCGGGCCAACCATCAGTTGAACCTGACCAGGGGTGCTGCCGAAGCTGCTTCCGTCGAGTACCAGGCTGCTACCAGCGTTGAAGGTCGGCAGCTTAGGCTGGGCGGGGCGAATGTTCATCGAAGGAGCAGGACCAGCTTGGGGAGCGATAGGACCTTGAGGTTGACCGTTGAACTGAGGGGCTTGAGGCTGGCCGTTGAACTGAGGTGCAGGAGCTTGTGGCTGACCAGCAAACGGTTGACCTTGGAATTGGGGCTGACCAGGTTGTGCCATGAAGGCCGGCATCGGTGGCATCGGAGCCGACGAAGCGACCACTTGGCCGTTGGCCGAGAACGTTGGAAGCTGGATCGGCTGACCAACGGTCAAAGGAGCCGAAGGTTGCATGTTGTTGTAGGTGACCACTTGGTTCCAGACATCGGTGCGGCCGTAAGCACGTTCGCACAAGGTGGCCCAGGTGTCGCCGGGGTGCACGTAAGTCATGCAGTAGTTCGGGTGGCAGCAAGGATGAGCCGGCTTTTCGACGATCACCTTCTTTTCGATAACGACTGGCTGGTGGACGACGACTGGTTGCTTGTAAACGCCGTGGTTGTGAGAGGAGATGTAACGATGGTGCAGGTTCGAGGCTCCTCCGTAGTACTTCTTTCCACCGCCGCAACCGGCGAAAGCCGAGCTAGCACTAGCGGAGGCGACAACAGCAACAAGAGCGAGGGTAGCGATGGTCGAGCGAGTCATGGGTTTTTCCTTTCAGGGCCGGAAGTTCCGGTTTCGAGTGGGGAGGCGAGCCAGCCAGGTCGGCTTGGCGTTGCCTGTTGTGGTTTGAACTACACCCTCTCATACGGGCCCCTGGGCTGTTGTTACGAACCAGGGGGATATTTCTGAAGAAACTTTTGGAACAGCAAAAACACCCTAAAAACAAAGGGGTCTTTCTCGATGCGCGACACCGCACCTAGCGAAAAGATTCGTGGAAGGCAGGCGGCCGACCGCCGGCGAGGGCCGAAAACGGGGCTGATCGGCTCTGCGTGCCAGACCTGGAAATATGGATTGGTCGAGCGAGGCCCGCGCTCCCCTAGCAGCCATACCTATTCTATGGCGCGGAAGTGCTCGCCTCGCCCGGCGGACGATTTTGCCTTTTTTGCGGCTTGTCGTGTTACAGCTTGGAGCGAGGGTCGTATGTGGGGGTGCCTCGCAACGTGTTAGACCAAGCCCTACGACTACAAAGGAATCGTCATGTTCAAGTCGACTCTGCAATTCGCGATTGTCTCGATGTTGTTCGCCAGCCCCGCGATGGCCCAGCTGTATGTCAACAAGTCGTACTACCCGGCGGAGTATCGCCATCATGGTCACCATGGGGTGATCATTGTGAACCAAGGTCCGGTCTATCCAGGTCCGGTGTCGCAGACCGATCGCTGGCGGTTCCAGCAGTCGATTCGCGAATACCACGAAGCGATAGCGGCTCAGAATCGTGCGGAAGTCAAACGCCGTGAGTTGGAGATCGCCCAGCTTCAGGTGCAGCGCAACACACTGCAGGAGAGCGTGGTCGCGCACCATGCCGAGCAGTTGCTCACCCGGCGACTCAATCGTCAGCAGCGCATCGACCACGAAGCCCGGGAACTCTGGCAGCAGATCCGATCGAGCTCCCCGAGTTGGCCAGTAGCGTTCGCCACCCCGTGGGCGATGGAGCGGCTCCACGTAATTGTCGACGCGGCGAAGAGTCGCGACAGCTACTCAACCAACAGCGGCACGGTCGAGATCGCCTTCGACGAACTACGCCAGGCGATTCGCACGCAGCAGCTGACCGAAGTTCGCGACGAACGGACCGACGCCCTCAAGACCCTCGCCCGGCTCGAACGCATCTTAGAACGTGTTTTGAAATTGCCTGATTAAAGAAAAACAGCTACGGCTCCCTCTTTTGGTTAGCAGCCTGAGGAAGGAGCCGTAGCATGAAAACGGAAAGGAAGTATGGCAGTGATGTCACCGATCGACAATGGCAATTGCTTCGTCAGTTGTTGCCAGCACGTTCGCAGTTCGGACGTCGTCCGATTGACCGCCGGCGGATCATCAACGCGATCTTGTACGTCGTCCGCACGGGCTGCCAGTGGCGGATGCTGCCTAAGGACTTTCCGAATTGGAGTACGGTTTACGGCATCTTCTGGCGTTGGAGAAATGATGGCACGTGGCAGAAGATTCATGATGCGTTGCGAGCCAAAACACGCAAAGCGGCAGGCAAGAAGTCGACACCCACGGTAGCGATCATCGACAGCCAATCGGTTCGCACGGCCGAAGGAGGTGAAGAAAGGGGCTACGATTCGGCCAAGAAAATCACGGGCCGCAAGCGTCATGTGGCGGTCGATACGCTCGGATTGTTGCTCGCGATAGTCGTTCATAGCGCGGATTGGCAGGACCAGGACGGAGCCGAATGGGTAATGGACAAGCTGGGCGAGCAATTCAAGCGAATCAAGATTGTGTTTGGCGACTTCGCGTACGGTCGATCAGGGTTGCCCGATTGGACCTGGGAAACGTTTGGTTGGATTCTACAAACGGTGCTCAGGCCAGTCGGCCTAAAAGGGTTTGTGGTATTGCCGAAGCGATGGATCGTGGAACGAACTTTCGCCTGGCTGGCCCGACATCGACGGAACAGCAAGGACTACGAAAAAACAACCGCCTCCAGCGAAGCCATCACCTACGTCGCCATGATCAGCCTCATGTCGAAAAGACTGGCCAGCGCGGAAAAGTGAATTTTAAAACACGTTCTTAGAGATGGACGACCAGGCGTTGTACGCGGTGCGTTAAGCGTCGCGCCGATGTTTGCTCCGCATCACCAGATGCAAGCAGCCCCAAACCAGAAAACAAACCATCGCCAGAAACACGATCAGCGCTGCGATGCCTTTCGGGTTCGAGAGCACCGACAGCATGGCGTAGCGAGTAGTATTCGATCGAACCACCGAGAGGTCGTCGAGGCGAACCGTCGACTCGGCCCCGTCGGCCCAAGAGATCGTCATGTAGGTCCAAGAAGGATCGTTGGGATCTATCGCCCAGTCATCAATATAGAGACCTTGATTTCCAAGGATTCGATCGCAAGCAAGTGCTGGCAAAGCTGCAACTGAGAAATCGCTTATCGATCCCACACACCCCGTAGCATCATGAATATAAATCGTAGGACAACCAATATCCGAGTAGGCACTCACTTGAATCACGCGATTACCATCAGGACTGACTTTCGCCAGAGAGACGAATTGGCTGAGCGTCCAGAGGGGAGTGGTCGACCCATCGTTGCGATAGACACCGCTCACAGAATAGGTCGCTTCGAGTCGCCGCATCTCGGCAACGGTGGCCATCCGTTCGGCTTCATCTTCCCAAGAACTGTTGTTTATGAATTCGATCTGCTCTTCCACAGAACTCGGCAATAGCGAGACGAGGATGTACTGGTCGTTTTCCGAAACCGTAGACCAAGACCACTCTTGCGACCAGGAGAGCCCAGCAACGCAGGGATTACCACAGATGGTCAGCGCGACCAACAACTCAGCGAATAGGAGCAAGAGAGAACGATTCATGCCATGATTGCCATCCGAATAGAGCCGAGTTGCAGGCCCCTGCAACATCGACCATTGCCCCGTCGCTACTGGTTCGAAAAGAGGAGCGTTGATTATTGCATGCGCACTACCCCAAGGCAACAAAATGAGAACTCAGGCAATCGGCCTACGACGCATCCCCCGTTCGCAAACTTTAACATTTCGGGGATCGATGGGGGCAATACCGTTTCCTTCAAACCCAACCAAAAATGAACTCCGACTCGTTCAAATATAGATCAGCTGATTTACCAACTCATCCGCCGTCATGGAATTCACCATCTTCAATAAACTCTCCGCTATCGCATACGGACTTCGCCGAATGGCTATCACAACTCCTGCGTGCTGCTTTCCGGTTCGGTACCAGGTATCGACTAGTTTTTCGAAGTCGACTCGATTGTGGGTAACCAGGACCGCGCGATTGTTCGCTGCGTATTCGAGCTGCTGTTGGTCACTGGAACCAACCAGTGAGGCCTCCGTGGTGGTCGTTACGTGGAACGCCCTTGCACGGATCAGTGTGCCAATTGTCACATCCACATCTTCGTCGAGATATAGTTTCGCAAACAACTGGCTCATAGCTATTGAGAGCGGTGGAGTTTTTCTGGCGGGATTTCGTTTTGCTCGATATACCGCTGGATTTCATCCTGATGATCACTGAAATAACTCAATGCATCAAACACCTGGGACAAGGTAAGATGAGGCAGCTTAGTCGGAATTTCTTCCGGTGCGGCGCCCATGCGCCAGATTTCGACGATTGCGCGAACCGAGGTTCTGGTGCCCTCGATAATTGGTTCGCCATTCAGAATCGCCGGATCGGTTGTCACATAGCGATGGCCGGTACGGGTCGACATGGTCGTCTGCTTCCCTTACTTGCCGCAGTAGTCGATCGAGCGGGCGATTTCGCTCTTCATGTCCGATCGCTTTACGATGCGGTCGATGTAGCCATGCTCGAGCAGGAACTCGCTCCGCTGGAACCCTTCAGGCAGCTCCAGGCGAATCGTGGCTTTGATGGTTCGCGGACCGGCGAAGCCGATCAGCGCTTTGGGCTCGGCGAATACCAGGTCGCCCAGCGAGGCAAAACTGGCTGCGACGCCACCCATGGTGGGGTCGGTCAGCACGCTGATGAACAGACCGCCGGCTTCGTCGTACCGCGCGAGGGCGGCCGAGACCTTGGCCATCTGCATGAGCGAGATGATGCCTTCGTGCATGCGGGCACCGCCGCCGGAACCGCTAACGATCACGAGCGGCAAGTTTTGCTCGGTTGCACGTTCCACAAGGCGGGTGAGGCGCTCGCCGACTACCGAACCCATGCTACCCATGATGAACGCCGAGTCGGTAACGCCAACTGCGACGCGACGGGCGCGAATCATGCCGGTGCCGGTGAGGGCGGCATCGCGGAGTCCGGTCCGCTTGCGCTCGTCGACCAGGCGTTCGACGTAGGCCTTCTTATCGAAGAACTCCAACGGGTCGGCCGCCAAGAGGTCGCCGTCCCACTCTTCGAAGGTTCCTTCGTCGAGCAAGGTGCGAATGCGATCGGTCGCGCTGAGATACATGTGGTACCCGCAGACCGGGCAGACATTCATGTTCTCCGCGACAGTCTTGCGGAATACGGTCTCGCCACAGTCGCGGCACCGCAGCCACAATCCGCTCGGCACCCCACGCTTGGGACGAGGTTTCTTGGGTCCGCCTTGCTCCCCAGTGTCTTGAGGATTGTCAGGCTGATCGTGGTTGGTTTTCAATTCGCCGGTTGCCATACGAAACAGTCGGAAAGTTGCGGAAAAAATCTACGTTCGCTGCTGCCATCCTACCAACTCCGGCCCGCAAGCGGGAGGCGGATTCGGCCGGGTAGGCGACGAAAGCGGGAAGGGGCAAGCAGTGGTTTCCAGGGGAAATCGGCCGGTTGCCGTGAAAACCTGCGCTTTCTACGGACCCCCGATTTCTACTTTGACCGGCTTATCCAGCGGGAAAATCTCCCAGCTGCCGGCCGCTTCGAACGATTGCCAAAGGTTGCCCAGGTCGGCCCCAGTCACCACATGGCGCACGATGCTAGCAAGCGGAGCGGGGGCCACCAGCAACGTGGTGGAGTCGGGTTTTACCTTCTTCGTGATTTTGGTCATCACCTCGGCGACGCGATCGGTGATCTTGGGAATCGTCTCCCCTTCGGGGGGGCAGACCGTCGCGGGTTGCTCCTGCCATTTGCGGAACACCTTCGGCTGCTTGAGCTTGACGTCTTCCACCAGCATCCCTTGCCAGAGGCCGTAGTTGATGTTGGTGAGCTTATCGAGCGGGCGCACCTTGAGCGACAGCGCGGCCGACAGGATTTCGCTGGTTTGCACCGATGCCTGGCCGGGCGACGTAAACAGGTTGGTCGCACCGAGCGGGGCCAGTTCCTGCGTAATCGCTTCAATCTGGTCGCGGCCTACCTTGCTCAGAGGAACATCAAGTGTTCCCTGGATACGACCTTGCTTGTCGTATTCGGTAATGCCGGTGTGAACGAGTACAAGTTGTTTCATAGGGAGCGCTTTCCATTCGCGTGGTTCGCCCAAGCTAGCGAGCGGCACGCGGTTGCTAAGCGTTTATCGAATGAGTTGTTCCAATTGCCTAAACCGTTTCTCGTAGTTCTCGCCGCTGGAGATCGCCGAACCGACAACCAGCAAATTCGCTCCCGCCTGGGCGCAGTCGGCAATGGTCTCGAGGTTTACTCCGCCGTCGACTTCCAACAATGCATCCACATCCTCACGTTCGTGCAACGTCCGCAATTTGTCGAGCGCGGTGCGATCGAACTTCTGCCCGCCAAATCCAGGCATGACGCTCATACACAAAATCAAATCGCAATCCGCAGCAACCTGATCGATCTTCTCGAGCGGTGTCGGTGGATTAATCGCGATGCCTGCCAGGGCGCCGAGTTCTCGGATTTCGGCAACCAGGTCGGCCAGCTCCTGTTGGTCGCGGCACACTTCCTCGTGCACGGTCAGTACGTCGGCTCCCGCTTCGCGAAACTGCTTGAGGTACCGCCCTGGGTTCTCCATCATCAGATGCACGTCGAGCGGCAAATCGGTCGATCGCCGCGCGGCTTCGACGATGGTCATGCCAAACGTGAAGTTCGGCACGAAGTGGCCATCCATCACATCCAGGTGCATCAGCTGCGCACCGGCCGCCTGGAGGTCGGCAATCTCTTGCCCCAATTTGGCGTAATCGCAGAGCAATATGGAGGGGGCAATCGCGGGTGCCGCCGACCGTAGCTGCGATTTGATCTGTTCGCGATGGTTGAGCGCAGTCACCAACAACAGGATCTCAGGTAGGAGGAAGGAACAAGCCAGGGCTGCGAAACGTCGATCGTCGGCCCACAAGCAAACCAAATGCTGGTTCGCGAAGGTCAGGCTTGTTTTGTCGCGACCCACACCGTGGGGTCCGAGCAAAGTCCGTTCAGTAAGGATGGTGCAAAAAGGAGCAACGCTTCCATGTTTGCTGCGTCGGCCACGCGCCGACATGCAAAACACGGATTTTACTCGCCACCCCCGGGGGCACGCTACCGCTAATTGGGCGGTTTTAGATGGTTCAAAATCTCGCAGAAAACCCGCACAAATGGCCGCAAACTCAAACACGACAATAACTTGCGACGAATACCCCCAACCAGGGGACGAGCTATCAAACTGGGGGAATCTCGCGGCTCAGGCCACTTCGAACTCGGCCGCCTGCGGTAACTGGTTGATATGGGTCAGCCCAAACACCTTGAGAAACTGCTCGGTCGTGCGATACAGCGGGCGTTTGGGGTTGTCGGCCGGGCGTTCCAAACGCAGCAGGCCCCGGCGGACCAGGCTGTTGGCAAGCGATTGGCTGTTCTGCCCGCGAAGTTCGTTGATGGCTGCTAGCTCGATCGGCTGGCGATACGCCACGACGCTCAACACTTCCATCGCTGTCGGCGTGAGCGTGGTTTGCTTGAGCTTGCCATGGAACTTATCCCGCACCCGCGAGTACTCCTCGCGGAGCACCATTTTGTATCCGCCGGCCGACTGCTCGATGGTCATCGCGCTCGAGTCGGCCAGGTACTCGGCATTCAACTCGTCGACCGCTGTGGCAACTTCCTCGGGCGTGATGTCGCGCATCGTGGCGGCTAGCGCAGCGGCCGACATCGGCTGGTTGTCGGGCCGGCCGACGAACAGCAAGGCCTCGGTAATGGTGCGGGTGTTGGTTGGGGTCTCGCGCGGCGCGGCGTCACTCTTAGCACCGCTCGCCGATGGCTTGCGGCCAAGCATGGCTGCAAACGCATTGGTGAGCCGCCTGATCGACAGCGGCGAGTCCTCGGATTTAGTAGTTTCACGGTCCGACATGCCGGGAATAGTAGTCGGGGCCGAGTTGCCTGGGCAAGGCCAAACACCGGTGCTAGCACCAGGCGATCGAGTACGGTTACCAGCGATCGCCCTCAGGAATCTCGCCATCATGGCGGTTGGCCATCTGGCGATACGCCCGCACGTCGATGTCTTCTCCAATGGTATCGACGGCTCCGTCGGCCAGGCCGAACACCACGACTCCCGAGTGCTGCCCCGCGAATCCTCCGACTCGCTTCGGTGCCTGAGGGTTGCCGCCGAGCAAGCTTCGGGCCAGGAAGCCGGGCGCGACTTCGCGTTCCATGTCGTCACTATCCTCTTGCAGCTGCTCCTGATCGACCTCCGGAGGCATCGCCCCTGCGTCCTTCTCCTCTTCCGAGAGTTCTTTGTTGGGTTTAGTCTCGTCGTCAGCTGCTTCGCCCGCATCCCCTTCGGTCCTATTCCCATCCTCGGCCGACTCGTCGCCGTCGAAATCTTCGTCGAACACGATCTCCCCTTCGACAAAGGTGTCGGCATCCCACTCTTCATCGGTTTCATCCAGGTCGGACTCGCCCCAGTAGTCCATGCCGTACCCACCCGAAGTAGCCCAGGGCAATTCGTCGGGTGTCGAGTACTCGCTCCAACTATTGGAACCACCGTTGATGGTGGTGTTGGGAGCAAAACCGGTGTTGCGAAGCGTTGCCGAGGTACCACTCAACCAGCCAAGGTCGTAATCGTCCGGCAGCTTTTCGCCGATCAAGAACGTGTAGCTGGCGCCGTCTTTGAGGTCTTCGAGATGAATCCGCCGATTCAAGACGAAGGCGCCGTTGTTGTCTTCGTCAATCGGTGCTTCACGATCGTGATGGCAACCCGCGTAGTTGGAAGCCGCCGAATCCATGCCGCCGTAGCTAGGACAGATCAGCAGCTCGATCGTTGTTTGCCGAACCGTGTCGTTGGCCTGGTGGTAAGCACTCAACTGCGGATCGAGGTGCGCCGCGCGGTTTTGCTCGCCGATGTACGGCAGCGTGCGGGCGAGCCAGCTGATGTGATGGCCGTCGGGCAGGTTGTTGATGGGGCCGGTCTTGTTGGTAGTGCCAACCGGCAAGTGATCGTACGCCAACTCGTAGTTGTGGATGCCGAGCACGATCTGCCGCACGTTGTTAATGCAACTGGTACGCCGCGCGGCTTCGCGGGCCGCTTGAATGGCTGGCAACAACAGCGCGACCAGAATGCCGATGATGGCGATTACCACCAGCAGTTCGACCAACGTAAAAGCGGAGCGACGTTTCGCGTACATGGTTGGATATCCTCAATCGTTCAAACGGTTTTGGTAAGTGTTGGCTTTAGTGGTTTGGCGAAACTATTCGCGATTCAACGCTGCCGCAGCCGACTCCGACGCTTCGGGAGTTCCCTCGGCCGGGTAGCGGGCGGTTGCTTTCCATTGGATTTCGCCATCGGAGGGTTCGACTTCAATCGTCACCTGAAACGGCTTGGCGAACTCCACCTCGTCGGCATCGATGGTCCAGGTTTCGCCGGTGTAGCTGTTGTTTGCCAGGTGCTTTGCCCGCGCCCGCTCGAGTGCTGCGTGGGCGATTATTCGGCATTGTCGATGGGTATGTCGCAACCGCGTTTGGCGATGCTCGTCGACGAGCGACCGGACCGCGCCGGCGAGAATCAACATGCTCACCGAAATGATCACGATGACCACCAACAACGTCACCCCCCGCCGAGCTGCAGTGGGTCGCCGCCTGGTTGCAGGTTGCTGCTGCGAGAAAATCATGGCTGGGCCTCCTCGGCTGCTGCGGTGGCTTCGTCCGATACGGCCGGCACGACGATCCGTACCACCGGGAGCGATGGTTCTGCGGAGTCGGCGATCGTCAGCTCGCGGGTGGTCGGCGACTCGCTCCATTGCCAGGTGGTGTACGGTCCGATTGCAAACCGATCGAACTGGTTCTGCGTGTCGCGCGTGGCCTTCAACTGGCAGGCGTCGCCCACGAGTTGCCAGTTGCTCGTGCCAGCTGGGGTCGCAATCGTCAGCAAACTGCCATCCACCGATACTTTGGTCGACTGCTGCAGTTCCACGCGAAGCGATTGCTCCAATCGATCGCAAGCATCCGCACGCAGCGGCCCAGTGCTCGCCTGCTCGCCCCATCGCGAGAGCGACATGAGGAACATGATCGAACCATGCAGCACGATGGTCGTGAGGGTGACCACCGCCAGGCATTCCACCATGGTGTATCCGCGGCGGTGGGATCGCGAGGTTCGTCTCATGGCGAGTCCTCCCCCTCCCCTGCCGGCGGAGCGGACGAGGCTTCGTTGTCATTAGCGATGGGGGCCTCTGTGGCGTCGTACACCCAAGTGGTCAAGCAGATGGGTTGCACGCGATCGTCGCTACCAGGCGTAAGCTTGGCCGTGACGCGCTTGGCCGCGGGGTTCGATTCGTCGACCACCATGGTCTCTAGCGTTGCACGAGGAAACACTTCGGCGACCGCGGTCGGCACCGCCAGCCCGGCAGCCGAGTCGGCGGTGATTTCGTCGTACCGCTGGCTGGTGAACTCGGTGAGCACGTTCTCCAGCTCGCGACTCACCAGGTCGAACCGAGCCGTGGCCTTCCGAGCGCGGTCGAGCATCACCATGGCCTGCGTGATGGAGAGCACCACCACGGCCAGCGCTAGCAGGCTTAGCACGGTTTCGACCAGCAGCATGCCGCGACGATCGCGACTGCGTTTTGTTCGCCAGGGCTTCATGCTCAGGTAAGTCCTTGGATGAGTTTTATAAGTGGGATAAACAGCGAGATCACGATGTAGCCGACCACCATCGATAGGCTAATGACGATGAGCGGCCCAAAGAACTTGCCAAACAGATTCAACCGATTCGCAGCAGTCCGCTCCCGGCGATCGGCAATTTGCCGTAGCGCCCAGGGAACGTTACCCACCGCCTGGGCGGAATCGACCAGGGCAGCTTCGTCGCGACGCAGCACCCGGCTCTGGGCCAGCGCGGACAGCCAAGGCCTGCCCGCTTCGATCGCCAGGTAGCAATCATGGAGTTGCTGCCGTGCTTTGGAGGAAGGATAAGTTTGCACCAACGCGTACACCGCGCTTCGCAGTTCGACCTTACGTTCGATAGCGAAGGCGAGCAGTCGCAACGCGCTAGCCATCCGAGTCGGCCCGCGAAAGCGATCGAGGATGCGATTAAATCCGTCGTAACCAGACAGCATCATGATGCCGACGATACCGATGGCGAGCATCACAAGCATGAGTACCATCATTGCCAGGGCCGCTAGCGGCATCAGCCGATCGGCTGCCATCACCAGCATTTCGGTCATCGCAGGGAGCTCTAAACCAAACTCCTCGAAGATCTGGCGAAACTGTGGCACGATCTTGATCATCAAGAACGAGAGGATTCCCGTCATCATCACGAGCATACCAATGGCATACGCGATGTAGTCGAACCAGCCGCGCCAGGCAATGGACAGCACCGGCGAGTCGGGCTGGCTTAGCTCGTCGAGGGCGGCAGGCTCGTCGTTGGCCAGCGAGCCAACAGCCGCGTACGCGGCCGCTTCGACCGGCAGCGCGCGATGGTTCAACACGATCGATTCGTAAAGCGGTTGCCCAGTGCGGAGTGTCATGGCCAGGTTGCGCGTGTCGTTAGCTAGCATCTGCCCGGTCCACACCTGCTGCAAAAGGTCGAGCGACTCGGCGAGGCGGCCTTCGCGCTCGGCGACCGAGAGCACCTTGGCATTCATCCGCCGCTTCGATTGCCGCATTGCTTGCACCGTGTCGACCAGCGCGAACCAGGCGATCACCCAAAACACCATGCCAAATACACCGCCGACCATCGCCACGCCGAGCGGCATACCGAGTCCGACCAATAACCCCATGCCGACGAACAACCAACTCACCATGTTCACGGCCAGCACCGTGGGATCTTCGGGCAGTGGTCCGCGCACTCCGTACAGCAGCTTTGCCCCCCATCGCAGGAGGAAGCCGATGCCGAACAGAAATAGGGGAACCAATATAAACATGCGTTATGTCAGTCGGAGGACAACTACCCGCTAAGACCTGTCTTCCTGTTAACTAAGTCCTTCAATCAACTTTACCAAAGGCATTACCATCGAGGCGACGGCCGACAGCGTAAGGCTGGCGACGGCCACCAACGTGAGCGGAGGAACGATTCGGCGGAGCAACTGCACCCGCTGAAAACGATGATCGGCAAACATCTCGGCGGCCAGCATCAGGCTTTCGTCGAACGACGACGACGTTTCGCCCCACGCGACCATGGTGGTTAGCGAACGAGCAAACTGCCGCGATATGCTGATCGACTCGGCCAGGCTCGCCCCGCGCTCCACACGATCGGCCGCCCGTCGACTCGCTCGCGAAAGGCTGCCGTCGTCGAGCAAGTCGGCCGTGTATCGCAGGGCTTCGGGCATGGGAATCTTCAGCCGCACGAAGTTCGCCAGCGTCACCGCAAACTGCTCATGCGACAAGCACACATATAGTTGCCCCAACACCGGCAGCGTGTTGCGGAGCGCGTATCCAACGCCAAACAGTCGCGGACCGACCAGCACCAAGGCAAACAGACCGGCAAACGCGATGGTCACCCACGGTATCAAGTAAGCGGTCCCGAAGAACCACTCCGACGTTACCGGCAACTCGAGGTCGAACTCGTTCATCAACGACGCCATCGGTGGTACGATGGCCCACGACATCAGGCAAGCCAGCCCAACGAACGCCAGAACGAGCAGCAACGGGTACATCAGCATGCCGGCCATCACGCGCCAGGTATGCAGCCGGGCCTCGCGAAGCTGCACCAAAGCGTCGCACGTTTCGGTTAGTCGCTCACCATCGGTCGCGGTGCGGAGCAGCCCCACCAGATACGGCGGCAACTTCCGTTCGTGCTTGGCGATCACCTGCTCAACCGGTTGCCCAGCCTTGAGTTCCGGCAGCATCTGATTCACCGCTCGCCGAACCTTTGCATCGCCGAGATCGTCGGCCAGGGCTTCGAGCACCACCCCGAAAGGCAAACGCGCATCGCTGGCCGTCGCCGAGGTCGACGAGCGGACGTTCGAGTTGGCTGGGTCGTTATCCACGCAAAGGTTTGTAGTTCGAGACGAAGAAAAAGCTGCCGAGCCGATGAGGCTCGATCTGGTTGGTTATCTCCACAATCCGCTGGCCATCGTTTTGAGCATCACTGCATAAGGCCACATCAACGCGACAGCGTATGCCGCGGTAATTCCTCCAGCGAGTCCAAAGGTAAGCATCGCTGGTACCCAACTGATGAGCGCGCTGTGCAGTTCGCTGGAGCGACGTTCGTACGCCTTGGCCGCCCGCAGCAGCGACGACTCCATGAACACACGCTGGTCCGACGACTTGAGGGCCACACGCACCAGCGAGGGTAGTTTCTTGAGCTGTTTTTCGATCGCATCGCTACTGGAGCCAGCGAGCGACTCTCCCGCATCGAGCGACTTGGCAATGGCGAACGCAGCCCGGCGATACCGACGGTTGCCGCAAGCCGCCCCCGCGTCGCGCATCGCCCGTCCCCATGGCACTCCCGCCTTGACCGTCATATGCAACACGTCGGCAAACGTGGCCGCGGTATTCAGCCGATGCAACCGGCGAGCGCCAGGGATCCACCCTAGCACGGTCCAACCGTTGCTTGAAAGCGAGCGGGCGCTGTCGGTTCGCACCCACCAGAGAACTGGCATGAGTACTGCCAGCGTGGGAATGACGACCCCAAACAGCAGGCTAGTCCAACCATCTGCGGCCCACTTGCTCCAGCCATGCATCGCTTCGGGAGCAATCCAGGAGCTGTGTCCAACGGCAATTTGAAGCGGCCTTGTTGACTAACTCCACTCGAACTGTGGAAGCCCGAGTTGGGTGAATTGATTGATGATTTTACAGGGCCTTGTTGACTAACTCCACTCGAACTGTGGAAGCCCGAGTTGGGTGAATTGATTGATGATTTTACAGCGCAAGCGGGCTTCCGTTTGTTGGTTTTCGAATACTCGGTTTTTGAGATGGCTCCCAAAGCTTTGTTTCACTCGGTACATGGTCGTTTCCGCCAAGCTTCTACGATGATAGCCCACTTCCTCTTTCCAACTCCTACGCCCCTTGCGTCGAATCTGACGAATTGCCTCGTCCCGGGGCAAAGGCTCCTCCGCAGAGTTGCCATGTTGTTTGATCTTGGCGTTGTGCTGCGGCGGAATCACCGGCTCAATGCCTTCGGATTCCAGCCCTTCATAAACCTTCCACTTGTCGTAACTACCGTCGCCGTGAAACTTTTTTACGGGCTGCTCCACCTGCTCCAGCATTTCGGGAACCGCATCGGCATCGTGGCAACTGTTCTCGGTCAAAATCTCCGCCACAATCTCGCGGGTGTCAGGATTCACCGACAAATGCAGCTTCCGCCATGTCCGCCGCTTCGACTTGCCATGCGTCCGCATCTTCCATTCGCCCTCGCCAAACACTTTCATGCCGGTGCTATCCACCACGATATCGATGTCGCCCCTCTTGTTAGCGATATCGAGCGAAACATTCAGCTTGCTGGCTCGCTTGGCGAGCGAAGAATAATTGGGAATCGCTGCCTCGACGCCCAACATCGCCACCAGCGAGCGGCCGAATCCCTCAGTCTGCCGATAGGGAAGTTTCAGCAGTTCGCGAATCGTCAGCAAGCACTCGATCGCCGTATCGCTGAAGACAAAAGGGCGACCGACTTTTGTCTGGTCGTTAGGATGTTCCCAGTTCTCCAACGCCTCGTCGCTAAACCAAATAGTGATGTTTCCACGCTCGATGAGCGACTTGTTATACTCCTTCCAGTTCGTGACTTTGTAGGTTCGTTTTTCTTTCGTAGCCATGTTCGATCTCCGTAAAAAAGGTACGTGGTTCCATTCCACGTTAGTTTTTACGGAGGTTTGTGACTAATTGTTCAACAAGGCCATTTGAAGCAGAAATCCGAACAAGGCACTCGCGATAACGACCACCATAACTGGCACGATCAGCGCGATACCAGTGGTTTGGCGGAGCGTTGCCAGTCGGGCGGCGCTTTGCGATACCGCTTCGAGCGCCCCGGCTGGCTCTCCGCTTTCAAGCCCTGCCGAAATCACAGCGAGATACATCTCGGGGAGTTTTTTTCCTTCTAACTCGATGGCATCACCAAGCGACATGCCTTGCTCCAGCCGCTTGGCCAACCGTTCGGCCATGTCGGCAGCCCCTGTCGGCAAGTACCTGGCGATCTGGCGGAGCGAAGGCTCCAGCGGCATCCGCGCCCGCACCAGTGAAGCCAGTTCGGCGTTCAAGGCAGCAAAGTCGTCGAGCGTTGGAGAAGTGTCTTTAGCCATGCCGAAGGATCTTTAGCGGAAAACCTCTCGCAACAAACAACGAATCGCGGAAATCATGTTAACACCGATCGGGCCTCCAGCCCAAGGCACGCACCACCTCGGCGGGACTCGTTTCGCCTGAGTCGATTAAGCGATTCGCGGCCGCCATGAACGGCTCTGGGGTATTCGCCCCGTTGACGTCGATATTGGTGCTGGCCTCGGCCAAAAGCGCACGCCCCGAGTATCCAGTACCCGCGCACTGCTGACAACCGGCCGGTCCCATGCAGTGCTCGACCTCGAAACCAAGCGGAGCCGCATCGCGCGACACCTCGCCGGGCAGTTTGCAATCGCAAAGCTTACGGACCAATCGCTGGGCGACCACCATTCGCACGGCATGGCGTATCGCGAAGGGAGCGATGCCCATATCGACTAATCGCTGCAAGGCTTCCTGTACGCTGCCGGCATGAAACGTGGTAATCACCAAACTTCCGGTCAGCGCGGCCTCGAGCGTGGTTTCGGCCGTGGTGCGATCGCGTATTTCGCCGAGCATCAGCACTTCGGGATCTTGTCTCACGAGCGACTTGAGGGCGGTCTCCATGGTGAACCCCACCGCTGGTTGCACCTGCGACTGCGTAACCCCTGGCACCACGACTTCCACCGGGTCTTCCAACGAGTGGATCGCACGGCCCCCCTGGCTGTGCGACACCACCTCGCGAATCGCTGCGTAAGCGGTGGTCGTTTTTCCGCTGCCAGCGGGGCCGACAATCAGCACCGCTCCGGTGGTTGCGGTGAGTGCCTGGCGAAAATCGGTCAGCACCCGGTCGGCGAACCCCAGCTCGGCCAGCGATTCGAGACCCGCGCGGCTGGTACCTAGCGCCCGCAGCACAGCCCGCTCGCCGAACAAGGTGGGAAACGTGCTGACGCGAAACTCTCCACCGGTGGTCGGCGACGCTAAGCGTCCCTCTTGCGGCAGCGCGGTTTCGTAAGTCAGTAGACCAGCCAGCACCTTGAGTCGGCCAATCACGTGGGCAGCCAGCGAACGAGGGAGTTGCCCCAGCGGAGCCAGCACCCCGTCGAGCCGCCAGCGAAACTCGATGGTCGATTCGGTCGGGTCGATGTGCACGTCGCTCGCCCGCGACTCGGCCACCAGAGCCAGCAGACGATCGACCAACTCTACCGCATCGGCCGGGCCGGCGGTGAGGAATTCGTGCCACTCGGCAAGGCGGTTCGTAGGCATCATGGTGGAAGTCATGGCAAAGCGGCTCGTTTGCTGGAAGATTGCATCATACCGACTGGACCGGGTGTTTGGCACCATGCGAAAACCATTCGCTGTCGGATAGCCGAGCTATTGCAGTGTTTCGCCAAGCGGGAATCTTGCTTGGTGCTTTCTGCCCGATTCCGTACACTTACAGCATGGAATCGATCAGTATCCGGAACCCACGTTACCCATTTACCGCCGAACGCGACGACGCCGGCGTGCCCCACGTGCAAGCCGCCAACTGGCAGGCGGCCGTTTATGCGTTGGGGTACATGCACGCGATCGACCGCCCTACGCAAATCTATTTTGCCCGGGCGGTGGCCGCTGGACGCGCGGCCCAACGCATTGCTGCCAAGCCCGAATTGGTGGAGATGGATACCTTTCTGCGGCGGGCGAACCTCACTCAGCGGATCGACGAAGAAACCGCCGACCTCGAACCTCGCATTCTCGAGCAACTGCTCTGGTACTGCGAAGGGGTCAACGACGGACTCGCCGAGGGGCGGCGGTCGCTGCCGATGTGGGTCACCGGGTTCGAGCCTGGCCCGTGGACTCCGCAGGCGGTGCTGCTGCTTGGCAACTTGCTCTCGTTCGCCGGCCTGGCGGTCGGCGAGCAAGAGTCGGAACAAACCCTGCTCGAACTCATCCAGCTCGGCGTCGCCGACGAACGAATCCGCGAACTGTTCGCCCCGTACCTCGATGGCATCGACTTCGATCCGCTGCGTCAGGTGCACATCACCCGCCGACTCTCCGACGAAGCCCTCGAAGTGCTGGCCGACCTCCCACGCCTGGCAGGCAGCAACGCCTGGGCGGTGAGCCCCGCCCGCAGTGCTACCGGTAGCGCGCTGCTAGCGAGCGATCCGCATCTGGAAGTGAATCGCCTGCCGGCCATCTGGTACGAAGTGGTGCTCGACTGGACCGACAACCCTAACGAACCTAAGTACGCGATGGGCGCGACGCTGCCGGGCTGTCCGCTGATGGCCGTTGGTCGCACGCCGAATCTCGCCTGGGGGGTCACCTACATGGCGGCCGACACCAGCGACTTCTTCATCGAAGACTGCCGCCCCGGCGGCGAAACCGGTTGGCAATATCGTCGCGGCAACCTCTGGCACGACTTCCGTTTACGGCGCGAGACCATCGAGCGCAAGTCGCAAGCGGCCGTGGAAGTCGACGTCTACGAGAACGACCTCGGCACCCTTGCCCGTCTGCCCGAAGAGCCTGGCTACTACACGAGTGTCGCCTGGATCGGCACCCACCAAGGCAGCGGCCGCGCGATCGGCACCTGGCTCGACGTGATCGCAGCCAACGACACCCGCGAAGCAATGAACGTGGTCCGCGAGTCGCCCCATCCGTCGCTCGTATGGGTATTCGCCGACCGCCCTGGCCACATCGGACTGCAAGCCAGTGGATGGCTGCCGCAGCGACCGCCACACGCTTCGGGTATCACGCCGCTCGCAGCGTGGGACGAATCGAATCACTGGCAGGGAGTGGTGCCTGCCGAGTTGCTACCGAGCAAGTACGATCCGCCGATCGGTTTTGTGGCCACCGCGAACGAAGAGCAGTATCGCACCGACGGCCCACCGGTGCATGCGAGCCACCTGGCCGACTACCGCCTGCGACGCATCACCGAGCGACTCACCGAGATGCCACAAGCGACCATCATCGACATGCAGCAGTTGCAGTACGACGTACTCAGCACCCACGCCCGCGACCTGCTGCCGGTGCTGCTGGCCCACCTCGACGACTGCCCGCTGAAGCAAAAGCTAACCGCCTGGGACTGTCGTTACACGCCGGAGAGTACCGAAGCTTCACTGTTCAACAGCTTCTACCGCCAGATTCTGCTCGAGATCTTCGGGCAGGAAGCCGGCATCGGCTGGCGGCGCATGATGTACCTCTCCACGCGGATGGGCTACTCGAAGTTCCTGCTCGCAGCGTGCGATCGGATGCTTCGCAAAGTCACCAGCAGCTGGTGGCGCGACCGCGACAAAGGCGACATGATTCGCCGCGCGGCCGAACGGGCAGCGGCCGAGCCGGTTCGCCCGTGGTCGAAGGTCAACGAGTTTCACTTCGTCAATCGATTTATCAACCTCGGCAGCGTCGGGCGACTGCTCGGGCTTAAGTCGCCGCCGATCGCGATGCCGGGCTGCCATGCGACCCCGTTTCAGGGTCACCTGCTAACCACCAAAACCCGCGAGAGCACGTTCGCCCCGAGCTACCACTTTGTCACCGACCTGGCCACCGACGAAGCCTGGACCAACCTACCCGGCGGCCCCAGCGAGAGTGCGTTCAGTTGGTACTACCAATCGGACCTCGAGCGATGGAAAACTGGCACCTACAAACGCCTGACCGCCCAGCGGGACGATAACGACGACTCGCAAGTGGACGCGGATTTATTAGGGTAGCGGTTTGCGATTGATCAAATGGCGTATTAATCGTTGGTTCCACCAAGCAAAGAATTTTCCATGCCACTCTGGGGCCCCCACCCATCCCCAAAAACCAGACCTCCAAGTCCACTACTTTTCTTCTAGCCAGTTTCACCCCAGTCGCATTGACTTTCTCCTCGGCTCACGCTATTACAGTAGTTAGGGGCATTCCTAGTTCGATGGTGCAAACGCTTATCTGATTGCCAGCAAAGGGGCGATTCTTCTCCCTTTGTGCACACGCTCGTTCGTGAAGCTTCGGTCTATCTATATATCTAATATCCACGAGCCTGCACTGCTGCAGACAAGCATCGCTGCTATCAACGTTAGCCGTAGAAAGGAACCTTGCCGTGCCGAGGTCCACTTTGCTGCGCTACGCTGCTACGCTCGTCCCCCCGCTGATGGTCGCCCTCGCGACGATCCTCCTCGCCCCAATACCCGCGGATGCAGAAGTCACCTGGTCGGGTAACATCAACCCGGAATCTCCTCGACTTGATGACGAGAACAACTTCATCCGTGTCGGTGATGTTTCAGGGGGTACCCTATCCATTACCGATTGGAGCAATTTTTCATCATACTACACTTACCTTGGCTACGAAGCAGACGCTAGCGGGATAGTGTCGGTTGATGGCTTCGCTACCAGATTCATCTCCTATGATACGTTTGTTGGATATCGCGGGAATGGAGTGCTCTCGATCACCAATGGAGCCACCGGTCTCTTTGCCAAAACAATCATCGCCGATGAATCGGCATCTACCGGTTCGGCATCAATCGATGGTCGGGGAACGAGATGGAACGGGTGGGAGCTTATCGTTGGAAACGAGGGAACAGGCACCTTGGCCATTAACAATGGTGCAGTAATCCGCATTAATGGAGATACAACCGTTGCAGCGATGTCAGGATCGACCGGGCAGATCTATTTCGACAACGGAACACTCTTTACCCAATCTTTGCTCGCGGCAACCAACGATTTGTTGGGCAGTGGGTCCATCAATACTCAAGGACTTGTGAGTGATTTCGACTTGGTGTTCGATGCCAACAATGGGCCCAACAAGTCGCTTGTTCTCGACGACTTGCCAGGGCAAAACATCCATATACAGCTTGACTACGATGGTAGCGGTGCTCTGGGGGCAGGTTATTCGGGGCAAGGAACGCTCACCATCGCCGATGGTCAGAACATCGAATCTAGCTATGGCTACCTTGGTTATCGCGAAGGCTCTTCAGGGAGTGCGGTGATCGAAGGACCCGACTCGAGTTGGACAACTTATAGGCTCTATGTTGGATACGGTGGAGCGGGTTCGCTCGCCATCCTCGATGGCAATCACGTGGATGTCAAACGGGACACCTATGTTGGTACGCGTTCTGGTTCGTCTGGCAATATTATCTTCGACCAGGGAACCCTGACTACCTCTACTCTATACGTCAACCCCAATGACCTCACTGGAACAGGCACCATCAATACCCATGGGTTAGTGAGTGACATCGACCTGAAATTCGATGCCGAGAATGGATACGCTCAGACCTTTCTATTGAATGACTCCCCCAACCAAGACATTACCCTCAATCTACTTAGAGCACTCACACTAGGCGTAGGGTACCGAGAGACCGCCTCGATGGAAATCACCGAGGGTCAACGGATCCACTCGACCACAGGTTACCTCGGCTACTTGCCTGACTCCCATGGCTCAGCAAGCATCGATGGAACCGGATCTACCTGGTCTATTCGCATGTATGACAACTATTTCACACATACTCTTCACGTCGGCCACTACGGCGAAGGTGCTATTTCGGTCACCAATGGAGGAACCCTATTCACTTCCGATGCAATCGTCGGCAACGAAGCAGGCTCGTCAGGTTTGGTCTCCGTCGATGGGGCAGGTTCCGGTTGGGTGAATGATCCAGATGATTACATTTTGGGTTCTACGGTCATTGGGAATAGCGGTCAGGGTACCGTGAACCTCACCCGCGGTGGTATCGCTCAGAGCTATCGCGGCATCCTTGGCAACAATCTCGGCTCCACCGGGCAGGTATCGGTCGATGGAGCCGGATCGTCGTGGGCAATCCAATCGGTTTTCAGTTCCTATGGCGATCTAACGATCGGCAACCAGGGAACCGGGTCGCTCTCGATTACCAATGGTGGTTTTGTCTCCAACGAGCTGGCAACGGTTGGCAAGCAGCTTGATGGCTCCGGAACCGTACTGGTGGATGGTGAAGGCTCGTTGTGGGAGAACACCAGTAGTCTCTACCTTGGACTCCGCGGTGAGGGACGGCTTACCATTTCGCAGGGGGGAATGGTAACCGTCGCGGAGGAAACTTGGGTGGGGGGAGATTCTGCCTGGGATGGCACCCTCCCCCGCCCTACAGGCAGCATCCACTTCGACGATGGCGTTCTCTCCACACAATCGCTTGTGGCAGCCGCCGCCGATTTAACCGGTACCGGAGTTATCTTCACGCAGGGACTCCTGAGCGATCTCTCCCTCACGTTCGACGCTACCCATGGGCGACAACAGGTGGTTACCATGAACCAGTTGCCCGATCAACATCTCACCATTGGACTAAACCTAGCCGATGGCACCATCCTCGGTGCGGGTTACGGTGGCGTTGGCAGCCTGACGATCGCCGATCAGGTAACCATCCTTTCAAGCGAGGGTCACATCGGCTATCTCCCCGGCGCTAGCGGTACCGCAATGGTCAGGGATGCCACATGGAACATCGCTGGAGAGCTGAACGTCGGCCGCCAAGGCAACGGAACACTACTTCTCTCCAACGGTGCACAAGTCGAATCAACCGAGGGATACATCGGTCGGTACGCGGGGTCCTCAGGGCTTGTTTCCCTCTCCGGCGAGGATACCACTTGGCAAATCGGTGGTCGCTTCAATCTGGGCGACCAAGGCAACGCTTCGCTAACCATCACAAACGGAGCCATACTGACTACCGGTGATTCCGATGTGGGAGATACCGTTGGCAGTGTCGGCACCGCGATGATTTCGGGACAGGGATCTACCTGGCTTGGCTACGACTTATCTCTCGGGAACGAAGGGACTGGCATCATCACCATTGCAGATGGAGGAGTTCTTTATAGTTACGAAAGCTACATTGGAGATACAGCGAACGGACATGGTTCGATTTCTGTCGATGGCGCCAGCTCGCTCTGGAAAAATTATCAAGGAAACTCCGTTTACCTTGGACATCAAGGCACTGGCACTCTATTCGTGACAAGTGGAGCGACCGCAAGCAGCTCCACCACTTACGTGGGTTACGACACTAGTGCGAGCGGTACAATTGCCATCGATGGTTTAGGTTCGTCGTGGAACGCAGGCGAACTGACACTTGGCAATGCTGGTACCGCGACTCTCCATGTTACCAACGGAGCGAGCGTCAAGAGCACCAATGCTTACCTGGGTCGCGAAGTCGGCTCCACAGCTCTGGCGACAGTCGACGGAACTGGCAGTTCGTGGACAACCACCCAATCGCTCACCATTGGCAATCGCGGCCAGGGCACGCTCTCCATCACCAACGGGGCGAAAGTAAGTAGCCTAAGTGCGACCCTTGGTTCCGAGCAGGAAGCCTCCGGCGCTGTCACGCTCGATGGCCCAAATAGCTCGTGGAACATCGATGGCGATTTGAATGTCGGTTACCAGGGAAAGGGTACGCTCTCGATCAAACGCGATGCCAAGGTTTCAGTTACTGGGAGCACCTGGGTAAGCTCCGAACAAAGAGACAACGGAACGCTCTCATTTTATAACGGATTGCTCACCACGGGTACGTTGCTGGCCGGTGCCGAACACCTGACTGGTAAAGGGACCATCTACGCACACAGCCTGGTAAGCGACGTCGACCTGGCATTCGATGCAACGCACGGCCATCAGCAAACCTTCTCGATGCAGAAGCTACCTGGGCAAGCAATCGATATTCATCTCGACTACGTCGATGGACTTCCCTTGGGGGCCGGTTATGGCGGTCGTGGATCGCTAACCATCGCCGATGGCAAGCAAATCGAATCGAGCACCGGCTACCTGGGATACCACCAAGGTGCTTCCGGCGCAGCCCTGGTCGACGGCCCCGAGAGTCGCTGGACCTTGACCGAGAACCTGTACGTCGGCAACCAAGGGAATGGCGTTCTTTCGATCACCAATGGAGCCTCGGTCGAGGTCGCCAATGAGACCTGGCTCGGCGCAGGCCCCCGAGGCTCCGGCAGCATCCATTTCGACAACGGAACACTATCGACCTTTTGGCTGTACGCGTCGGCAAAAGATCTCACCGGAACAGGCACCATCGATACGCAATACCTATTTGCAGATATCGACCTGGTATTCGACGACCAACACCCCTGGGATGGCAGCATCCGGCTCAACGATCTCCCCGACCAAGATATCACGATCAATTTGACACACTATGTCACTCTTGGAAAAGTTGGAATCGGATACCGCAATACTGGCTCGCTGACGATTACTAACCAAAACACCAACATAAACAGACTTTATCTTGGTCATCTGCCCGGCTCATTTGGCAAAGCAACGATCCAAGGAGAAGAAATCACTATGTACTCCAACTACGAGTGTTACGTAGGAGTCGGAGGAAACGGGTTGCTCGAGATAATCGACGGAGCCCAAGTTGGTCACGAAAAAGTATACATTGGTTCTGAAGCAGGCTCTGACGGACGTGTTGTGATGTCAGGATTGGAAACGAAGTGGTACGTTAGAGACATCTTTGTAGGGGACCACGGCCAAGGAACCCTCGAGGTAACCGATGGGAGTTACGTCAAATCTGGCGACACTGTGATCGGCAACGAAGTTGACTCCACCGGCCTCATAACCGTGACTGGCCCTGGATCCTCTTTTATATCTGACTCTTACTCCCACTATCCGCGAATCACCGGATTGCCTGTAGGCTATCGCGGTTCTGGCACTTTGTCAGTGACCAATGGTGGGTACGTTCAAGCGGTAAACTGCGTAATTGGTTATAGCCCTGGCTCCACTGGCCAAGTCTATGTCGATGGCAGCGAGTCACTCTTCTATACTCCCGATCTCTACATCGGATATCAGGGGGATGGCACCGTGACCATCGTGAACGAAGGCACCCTCAAGAGCAGAGAAATCCACATCGGCTACGAGAAAGGCTCTACGGGAATGATGATCGTCGATGGCATTGGCTCCATCACGGAGCCCATCAGCTTAGATGTGGGCTATCACGGGATAGGAACCTTACAAATAGTGAATGGTGGAACAGTGAACGCGGGCCAAGGAAACATTGCGGATAAAAGCCATGTTCTGGTCGATGGAAAAGGGTCGATGCTCGCGCTGTCAAGTTTGAGTACCTGGGGTCAGGGACGCTCGGAATCCATATCGCCAACCTCATTGTCAATAACCAACGGAGGATACCTCTCCACAAACTCTCTACGGCTAATTGCTTCAGTTGTCACACAAGTCGATGGCATCGACTCAATAGTCGACGTAAAACAGTTATCTTTAGCATCCACCTCGAATACCACCACCACTATTGCCAATGGTGGACTAATATGCGTTTCCGATACCTTAAGCATTGGATATGGCAGATCGGGGAAGCCATATCAGTACAACGCCATTCAACTCACCTCCGGTGGAATGCTTGCCCTGGCTGGCGAGGGAGACGATTCGCTGGCCGACTTCATGAGTTTGGTTTTGACAACGAACGATTACGAAGTGTCGAACTTGCTGTACTACTGGGACTCGGCAGAGGAAGATTGGGCGCTGCTCGAACAAGCTAGCTACGGTACCGATTACACGCTGGCTTACCACTCGACCGGCTCCCTGGCCGGGTACACGGTGCTAACCGTGGGCCGCGTGCCCGAACCCTCGACCGCACTGCTCACGCTGGCAAGCATCGCCGGGGGATGGATCGCAGTACGGCGCCGGCGGCTGGGGAGTTTGCGATAGCACCCTCTACCCTTCCTCCTCCTGCTGATCGCTCGGCTGGTGGTTCCTGGTCGACAGCCAATTGGCGAGCGCGAGCGTCGTTGCGGCCAGGCAGCCGACCACTCCGCCGACGATCAGGTGGGCAGTGAGGGCGGTGGTGATGTCCGACGGGATCACGTAGTACTCGGGGTAGAACAGGTACGCATCGGCGAGCATCCACCCCGCTCCGACCAGCGGCCCGGCGACGAGCGCGATCCAGGGGAGCCAGTTCCGCTTGGGGAGAGCGTTGCGGTGCTGGTCTCGCTTGGCGAGGGCCACCAGCCACAACATTCCGAGGAGCAGCACGCCGAACGCCAGGCCGATGTTCGGTCGCATGTCGGTGAGGGCGACGATTGGATAAAGAGGGCTCATCAAGGTTCCTCCCGCGCGGGGCGGATCAATAGCAACGCGACCACCAGTCCTAGCAGTCCGCCGAGATATCCGGAGTTGTGAATATAAGCTACCCGCACGAACGCCCACAGGTCGGTCACCTGGTAGGCACGCACCACCCACGACCACGCGGAGTAGTCGGCCGTGGGACCGCGGAGGAGTCCGTAACCGTAAGCGGCCAAGCCGAACACGGCCGCGGAGGTGAGCATCAACACGATGCCGAGGCCAATCTGGCGGATCGCTCGGGCGCGCGGCTGGTGGGGGATCAGCCGCCGGGCGAGGAGCCAGCCGGCGATCGCCCCCACCCACCAGGTCGCCAGGAAGCCGATGATCACGACGAACACGCGATCGGCCAGCCCGAAGTCGGCGTAGTGAAACTGCTTGAACTTCAGCTGCGTGAAATACTCCGGTCCAATCGAGTAGGTCAGCTGATCGTGCACCACCCCGTACAGCCCCGCAATCACGCTACCGACGACCACGGTCAGCAGCATCGCCGGCAAGTCGGCCAAGGCAATCCGCGGCAGCAGGTACTTCCACATCATCGACTCGCAAGAAGCGTCACTAGACAATCACCGAGACTCGCTACCAGTATAACCGCGAGTGGGGAGAGGATTCATGCAAGTCGCCCACCTCTGCTCTTGCGTGGCGGCCGTTAGTGCCAGCGCAGCGGGTACGACTTTCCGAGAGTTTGGCAAAACTGCCCCCTTCGGCGACTACGAATCGGCACGCGACCTGCAATAATGCGGTGATTGATTGCCGCTAACGACCAGCTCGAGGGAGTTCACGATGCCCAACGAAACAGACCAACCAGTTGCCATTGTCACCGGATCGTCGCGGGGCATCGGGGCCGCGATTGCCAAACGCCTGGCCCGCGACGGCATGCAGCTGGTCGTGAACTACGCTGGTCGGCACGATGCTGCCGAAGCCGTGGTCGGCGAAATCACCACGGCTGGCGGGCTGGCGATGGCCGTGCAGGCCGACGTTAGCGATCCCCAACAGGTCGCCAAGTTGTTCGATCAGGCAATCGAGCGTTTTGGCGGTGTCGACGTGCTGGTGAACAACGCCGGCGTGCTGCAACCTGGGTTTGTCGACCTGGCCGATACCGACGACGCGCTGTTCGATCACCTGGTTGCGGTCAATCTGAAAGGCACCTTCAACACGCTTCGCGAAGCGGCCGGCAAGCTGCGCGATGGTGGCAAGATCGTGAATCTCTCGACCAGCGTGGTCGGGCTAAAGCTGCAAGGCTACAGCATCTACGCGGCCACCAAGGCGGCTGTCGAAACGATGACCGCCATCTTTGCCAAGGAGCTCCGCGGCCGCAACATCTCGGTGAATGCGGTCGCCCCTGGCCCGACGTCGACCGACCTGTTTCTCGAAAACAAAACGCCCGAGCAAATTGAGCACTTTCGCAAAATGCCGCCGCTAGAACGACTCGGCACGCCCGACGACATTGCCAACATCGTCGCGTTTCTCGCCAGCAGCGAAGCAAGCTGGGCCAACGGCCAAACGCTTCGCGCGAATGGCGGACTCGTCTAGCCAACGTTCGCTAGCGAAGCGCGGCCCGCTAGTACAACGACGCTGCCGCCTGAAGATCAAGGAGCCTGCGCCCGCACGAGCTCCGGCCGGCGGGGAGTGTTGTCGTGCACAAGCAATCCTTGCGGGCCGACGAAGTAGTTGCTGTTGCCTTCGACAATCAGGTTGTAGGCTTCCTGCTTCTGATCGGTTTGCTCGACCGCGGTGATCTCAATCGGCGTGCCGGTGGCCGACAGCACCAGGTCGCCGGTCGATAGCTCGTGGGCCATCTGCCAGCCTTTGCCCTCGACCCAGAACGGATGTCCCGGCGTGGTCAGGAACGGGTAATTGCCGACCGTAATCTGCATGATCGGCGTCGGTTCTCGTAGCGTGGTATCGAGTACCGGACGGAAGCAAAGCTCGCCGGTGCGGGGGTCCATGGTCAGCACCAAATCACTCGGGCGCAACGTTTCGATCGCTTGCGTTCCGGTCTTAGTCCATACTTCCGTTCCTGCAACGAAGCAGGACATTGGTGGTATCTCCACAACATTAGCAACGAAGAAAAGCTGACGCTGCGAGGTGCTCGTTCGGTAGGTTCTAGCAGGCCCTCCGCTTCGGACCTCGTATCCGTTTGAACGGCTCCAGTACTCCCACCATGGCTGCGGATCGCTCCCCAGCTGCTCGCCAGTGGTTTGCTCGAGCACCGCTGCGATTCTCGCGTTGACAAACTCACGCTGGGCATTGATGCGAGCCACGGCTTGCTCTTTGTTCATCGCTTCAGCCTGATAATTTCTCAAATGTGTGGCCGTGAGTCGTTGGGCTCGTACCGTCTCCACGTACAGGGAAAACAAGTCGAATGCAGGATCGAATACGAAGCCACCGCCGCCGATCCGCGAGATCTGGGCGATTTCGTCGCCGTGAGGGCCTTCGGCGTACACTTCGTGGTCGTACTGCACGCGTCCGGTCGGGCTGAAACTCAACTCGAAGTGGCTTTCGAGCTTGGCCGCGAGACCCGAGATCAACAGCGGAATGTACTCGTGCTCCGGGCGTTCTTTCAGTTGCTCGCCTGCTAGGGTGCGAAGCTCTTGGTCGTCGGCAAACACCGACGCTCGCACCAGAAACATGCTCGCTTCGTAGCTCGGCAATTGACCAACCGCCAGAATGAACGACTTACCAAGCGATACGTTGCGCTGCTGCTCCGCGGGTGTAAGTCCGCGAAAATCGCCGAGCAACTTGGCAAACTCCGGAATCGCGGTCTCGTCGACTTCGGCCTCGAGTTCGGCCAAGGCCACCCCGGCCTGGTCGCCACCGGCTTTCAAAGCCCGCTGCCAACCGGCGATTCTTGAACTCCACCGCTCCGACTCCTTACGGAATTGACGCTGATCGGCTTGCAACTGCTTCGCATCGTCGGGCGCGACGAGCTGGCCGTTGAACCACACGCTGCCGAGCGCGGTCAGGGCTTCTTGGTTGTTGGCATCCACCGAGAGCACCGCGAGCCAATGGTAGCGGGCTTCGTCGGCCAGGTCGTGCTTGCGACACCAGCGGGCGAGCTGCAACTGCTCGGCGGCCGTGCGACCGCTTTGTGCCTTGAGGGCCTGGTACTCAGCAACCACCTCGCTCTTGGCGGCGGCCGCCTGTACTTCGCTCACCGGGGTCCACTCCCCGTTGGTTTGCATCTGGCCTTTGGCCCAATGGGCCGGCTTGCATTCGGGATCGATCCGCAAGGCCTGCGTCAGCAGTTCGTCGCGTAACTGCAGGTCGCCAGCGGCCGTAGCGGCACGGGCTTCGCCGGTCATCCGCGAGGCGATGCCAGCACGCACGTCCCCCTGCCACGCCTGCAGACAGGGAGCGGAAACCAGGGCGAGCGTCAAAGCGATGCCGAATAGTGGTCGCATGGAACGACTCCTCACAATCACGAACCGAACGAAAAGGGCATTTGCACTACTTCTATTCGTCATTATGAGGCCGAGCTATTCCAGCGGGCAAGTCGATTGCGCGGATTGTTAACTTAGGTGGTTTACAGGTGCATTCATCCTGCTGGGCGACACCTTGGTTTCGTCCGCAATCTCGCACTTTTTCACTGGGAAATGGCCACTCAGCGCTATATCATGCATGTTCATTTGAACATGCACTCTAACCACCACCAAACGCCATCCCAACCCACTCGCGCAGAATAAAGCCCCCAGGGGGCAAAGCGCTTTTCGACTTACGACTCATGCCATGCCCGCAAGCCATTACTGACACACGACTTACAGCAGGCGGAATCGGCGTAAGAATTGCCCCCACCCATCGATTTTCTGACATTTGGGGGCAAAACCCCGATCGGCGATGGCAGAGGTCGCGGTCCACTTTAGAACGCGGTTCCCATCCGCGACGGTTCGCCTGCGGGGCTGCAATCCGACACGCACTCTTCGGCGGCAGCGGCGGCGCGCATGGCGGCACCGCTCCGGGCCCAGAGCGCGGCCAGCTCGTGCCCAAGCGAGGGACTCTCGGTCAGTCGATACGGCGAGTCGGCTGGCAACTCGGCCATCAACCGGCGATGCGCTTCGGAGAGAGCGTGGTACGGCATGCTCGGAAACAAGTGATGCAACGCATGGTAGCGCAACCCGACCGGCGCCCACCAAATGTTCCACCAGCTCCCGGCTGGCATGTTCACCGAGTCGACCAGCTGCTTGAGGAAGGTCATCTGCTCCCCTTCGCCAAGCCAGCGATGGGCGGCAATCGTGCGGACCGCGTTCAGCGTGACTACCGCGACACCGGTTGCGTACGCCTGCAACAACACGAACCATGGCAACCGCCCGATCAGCAGCAACGTAGCGAACGCGACAATGAACGCGAAACAGCCGAGCTCTTGCCAGCGAATGATTCGCAGCAGTCGCTTGGTTGGCAGCGGCCGCAGGTAGGTGGGATCGATAATCATGCTCGACGCATGGCGATGCACCCAGGTGCGGACCGCAGGATGCAGCCAAGCAACCGGCGTCAGCACCCCGAAGCGAAAGATCGCCAGCAGCGGAATGATAAAGCTTTGCGCCAGGTACCCGACGATCCACCAGCGACTGCGATGCGCAAGCGGCAGGTACTCGCCATCGTGATCGGTGCCGTAGTGCCGGCGACGGTGATGGTCGAGATGCGTCAGGTAGACAAACGACGGAATCAAAAACGGAATGCCGCAGATCAGGTTCCACACGAAGCGAAAGCCGCGGAACTTATCGGCCGGCATATGGACCACTTCGTGAATGAAGAGTCCCGCGCGGTAGATCATCAAGCAGCTCACCGCGAACAGCACCAACCGCACCGGCACGCCGAGCCAGGCTTCGCGAACCATCCGGTACGCGGCAATGCCGATCACCCAGGTCACCAGCAGGTCCGACCAGTAGATCGCCGCGCGATGGCGGAATTGGTTGCCGACGATCGTGCGGGCTTCGGCCATCGAAAACTGTCCACTAGTCCCGGCCAGCAGTTCGGCAGGGGTCGAATCGAGCACAGACATGCGAATTTATCCGTGAGAATTGGGTCGCAGGGAATGGGTGGGCAACGTTACGATCGGTTCAAGCTGGGTGGAATATTGAGGAAGAATAGATATATAGGTAAACTGAAGAGACTAGGCAAACCGATCCTTCAAGCAGGGGTCGCTAGCTTCGCGGCTCGATTACGGCGAGAATGCCGCCATGGCTTATTTATTGCCTTAAATCAGCCTCGAACCCAAAACAGTACCCCCGACTCCCGATTGCACTTGCCACTTGTCCGTCGGCCTTCCGCAGGGCTCGGCTCGTCGAGATGGCTTGCCCCCAACCGCACGAAGCATCCTCAGGTAACCTCCGTTGGAAGACGTACTGATAACAGGCCTTGGAATTGTCTCGCCGATCGGCATCGGAAGAGAGGCCGTGCGCAGTGCCATCGAATCGCGGACCAGCGGGATCACCACGATCGACGATTATGCGAAAGCGGGTTGGCTGGCCCCTTATGGTGGTCGGGTCACCGACTTCGAACCCAAGGAATACGTGAAGCCGCGCAAGAGCATGAAGGTGATGGCTCACGAGATTCAAATGGCGTTCGCAGCCGCCGAAATGGCGGTGAGCGATGCGGGCCTCGAAGAAGGTTCGATCGATCCCGAACGTTCCGGCGTCGTGCTCGGCGCTGGTTCGATGTACTGCGACCTCGAAGAACTGGTCGACGCGTACCGCTCGTGCAGCACCGAACAAGGATTCGATTTCAACAAGTGGGGCGATGCCGCGAAGCGCGAGTTATTCCCGCTCTGGATGCTCAAGTACTTGCCGAACATGCCGGCTTGCCACATCGGCATTCGGCACGACGCCCGCGGACCCACCAACACCATTTCGCATGGCGAGATCTCGAGCCTGCTGGCCTTGGCCGAAGCGATGCAAGTGATTCGCCGCGGGCAGGCCGACGTGATGTTCGTCGGCGGCACCAGCACGCGACTCTCGATTACCGACCTCGTCTGGCACGGCGGTGCTCGCATGGCTCATGGCGACCTATCGCCAGCCGAAGCTTGCCGCCCGTTCGATGCCAAGCGGCAAGGAATGGTGATGGGCGAAGGGGCCGCGGTGATGGTGCTCGAAAGTCGCACCCATGCGGAACGTCGCGGCCAACAACCGCTGGCCCGCGTGCTATCGGTCGCGACACGCAGTTGCCAAACCGCGAAACGATTCGACCCACCGGTGCCAGCAATCGAGAACGCGTTGAGCGTCGCGCTCGAGCGAGCCGAGATTGCACCGAGCGAATTGGCGCACATCAACGCTCACGGACTCGGCACCCTGGAAGACGATCCGGCCGAAGCCCAGGCGATTGCCAAGGTGCTCGACGGAGCCGATGTACCGGTAACTTCGCCGAAAAGCTACTTCGGCAATCTGGGTGCAGGATGCGGTGCAATGGAACTAGTGGTCAGTCTGCTGGCGGCCAACGAGGGTGCGGTGCCGCCCACGTTGAACCACGAACAAACCGACCCCGCGTGTCCGGTTCGTGTCGCTGCCGAAACCGAAGCGACCACCCGCAAGGCGTTTGCCGCGCTGAATCATACGAATACCGGGCAGGCGGTGGCCGCCATCCTTGCGTGCGATTAGATTGGAGTGGTCACTCAACTCTTTTGACCACTACCCAACTGGATCTCATGCGAAACATCACCACGGTATTTGCCGCGCTGCTGCTGTTGCTCACGACTCGCGTTGGTCTTTGTGAAGAGCGACCACCCAACTTCATCGTGGTGTTCTGCGACGATCTCGGCTACGGCGATCTCGGTTGCTTTGGGCATCCCACGATCCGCACGCCGAATCTCGATCGCATGGCGGTCGAAGGTCAGCGATGGACCAACTTCTACGTCGGCGCTTGTGTCTGCACGCCAAGTCGAGCCGCGCTGATCACTGGTCGCTATCCGATTCGCAACGGAATGATCTCGAAGAAGCGGCGCGTGTTGTTCCCCAACTCGAAGGGGGGACTGCCGGCCGACGAAGTGACCCTGGCCGAAGTGCTGCACGACCGCGGCTACGCGACCGGAGCGATTGGCAAATGGCATCTCGGCCACCTGCCCGAGTACCTGCCGACCGCGCATGGATTCGACAGCTACTGGGGCATTCCCTACTCGAACGACATGGACCTGCAGCCCGGCTTCCCCGGCTACCACAAGGGCTACCGCCAGGACCAAAGCTATATGCCGCCGCACGGACAGTACAACGTGCCGATCCTCGAGAACCTCCGCGAGGTCGAACGCCCGGCCGACCAGCGAACGCTCACCAAACGTTACTCGCAAAAAGCGGTGGAGTTCGTGCGGGCGCACAAGGACGAGCCGTTCTTCCTGTACCTGGCCCACTCGCTGCCACACATTCCACTGCACGTTGGCGACGCGCATCGCGGAACCAGCCGCCGGGGGTTGTTTGGCGACGTGGTCGAGGAGATCGACTTCGGCGTCGGCCAAATCGTCGAGGTGCTTCGCGAGCTTGATCTCGACGAGCAGACGATCGTGGTCTTTACTTCCGACAACGGGCCATGGCTACCGTTCCAGACGCACGGCGGCTCGGCTGGCTTGTTGCGACAAGGCAAAGGCACCGCCTTCGAAGGCGGCATGCGCGAGCCGACGGTGTTCTGGGGACCAGGACACGTGAAGCCTCGCGTCGTGATGGAGATGGGAGCCACCATGGATCTGCTACCGACGTTCGCCAAGCTGGCGGGTGCCAAGGTGCCAGACGATCGCACCCTGGATGGTTACGACCTATCGGGCGTGCTGGCCGGCGACACCGACGACTCGCCCCGCGATCGCATGTTCTACTGGCGCGAAGAGGAGCTGTTCGCGGTGCGGCAAGGTCCCTGGAAAGCCCACTTCGTCACGCAAGGCTGTTACGGCATCGGCGAGAAACGTCAGAAGCACGAGCAGCCGCTGCTCTATCACCTGGAGCACGATCCCAGCGAACAATACAACGTCGCCGGGCAGCATCCCGAAATCATTGCCCAACTAACCGAACTGGCCGCTGCTCACAAGCAATCGATCGAGCCAGTCGAAAACCAATTGAACAAGTAACACGGCATTCACAAAGGAGTGACCCCTATGGACCTGGCCGACCTGCGAACCGACTATAACGATCAAGGACTCAACGAAGCCGACGTAGCGGCCAGCCCGTTTGAGCAGATGGAACGATGGATGCAAGACGCCATCGCCAACCCAGCCGGCGAGTGGTACGAACCCACCGCCATGACGCTGGCTACCACCGACACGGAAGGCAACGTCTCGGCGCGAGTGATGCTGCTGAAAGAGGTCGACGACCGCGGGCTGGTGTTCTTCACCAATTACGGGTCCGACAAAGCGAGCAACCTGAACGCGAATCCCCAAGCGGCCATCTGCTTTTACTGGGGCCAGCTCGGTCGCCAGGTGCGGGTGGTCGGATCGATCGAAAAGGTCGACCGCGCGACTTCCGAAGAGTACTTTGCCACGCGGCCGAGAGCCAGTCAGCTCGGTGCGGTTGCTTCGAACCAGTCGCAAGTGGTGGCCAATCGCCAGGTGCTGGAAGAAGCGATGGTGGCTGCGGCCAACAAGTACGAAGACCAGCCGGTGCCAACGCCCGAGGGGTGGGGTGGCTACCGGCTGTTGCCGACGACCTTTGAGTTCTGGCAAGGTCGCATGAGCCGACTGCACGATCGGCTACGGTATCGCCTGGATGGCGACGCCTGGGTGCTCGAGCGGCTCAGCCCTTAAAGGGTGCCGCCCGAGCGATGACCGGGCGTTCTACGCCCAGCGACAACGCAGATAGACCGCGGTGCCGAACATTCCGCTCAGGCCCAACAGGGCCAGCGTGCTTGGTTCGGGAACCGTGTTGACCATGATCGAAGTGCTCGCGACCAAGGCCGACCCGTTGTAGGCCGACAGCGACAAGGTGTACTCGCCGAGCAGTTCGGGATCGAAGCCCGGTATAAACCAATGGGGCTTCCAGGAGTTCTGCGCGACGTTGTAGCTGCTGAGTGCTGCCAGGTAGCTGGCTTCGTCGGCTGCGATGTAGTCGCTAGCAGCATCGCTGAAATTATCGCCCATCGAGTGATCCCAGTAGACCACGCCAGGGCTGCTTTCGTCATGAATCAAATCGAAGGAGTAAAACGAAACGCCCGCAGTGGGATCGGTGTCGAGCGCGAGCTCGAAGGTCAGGTCGTCGAGCGTGAATCCTGAGGAGCCGTCGAAGTCGGTATTGATCGACCACTCGAACGACCACTCCGCAGTTGGCGACGACTGCGTGGGGGCGACGATCGCCTGGAACGTATAAGTGCCATCGCCGTTGCTGTTGAAAGTGTTCTCCGCCAGCCCGCTGGCGTTGTGACGCAATTTGCCACGCAAGCCGAGCTCTACGCCATTTTCACGATCGATCGTAAACCCACCATTCGCGTTACCACTACCAAAGATAATGCCAGGAGTCACCTCGTCGTCGTAAGTGATCGCCGCGCTGGCTGCGTTACTACTAACTAACAGGAGTCCCACGATCCACATCTTCGACAGCTTTGCGACAGTTTGCATGGAGTGCTCGCCTTCCGATTCTGGGTTCCAACGACGTGGCCACTTGCCACCAATACCAATCCACCGATAGAGACCGCAGTCGCCAAGACCATCGACTGCGGTTGGGATCAGCAAAATGCAAAGAGGGTGCCAACCAGCACGAACGACGCCCCACGACCACCGACTCGCAACCGCGCGAGCGTCGTAAAAAGCTAGGCGAACGCCGAGCGCACGCACCGCTAAAGAAAGGAGCCAGAAGACCAGCAAAAACCTAGAAACGGGAGAACCGCAGCCCGAGCATGTGGCGTTTTCGCATCATCCGCTGTCGGTCGATACGGTCGAATCGCCACACCCCGCGTGGGGTGGGTGTTACTTCCGCCGGTTTCGCATCGCGCGATCGAGGTCGCGTTGCACGTCGCGTTTTTTCATTGTTTCGCGTTTATCGTACATCTTCTTACCACGGCAAATTCCCATGAGCACCTTCGCCCGACCACGTTTGAAGTACATCTTCAGCGGTACCAGCGTCAGGTTCTTCTCGTACGCCTGGGCGGCGAACTTTTTGATCTCCCGGCGATGCATCAGCAGCTTGCGGCGGCGTCGGGGGTCGTGGTTCTGGACGTTGGCAAACGTGTACTCCTGGATGTCGACACCGACGAGCCATACCTCGCCCCGGTCGACGCGGCCGTACGCCTCGTCGATGCTCATGCGGCCATTCCGCAGGCTTTTGACCTCGCTACCAACAAGCACGATACCGCACTCGAGCGTGTCGAGCACTTCGTACTCGTGCCGCGCTTTGCGGTTTTGGGCGATCAGCTTTTCGTTTTTATCGGCGTCGTCTTTTTTAGACTTCGCACCACCTTTATTCTTTGCCATTGCTCTATTGTGACGAAAACCAAGGCGAGCCGAAAGGCTAGGGAATCTCGCCTATTTTTGATTACCACCCTCGTTGACCCGTCTGGTATAATTCGAAGCCAGCGACACTCCGACGACCCACTCTCCCCCTGCCCTCGCCCAATCCCCCGCCTGGAGGCCGCATGCTGTTCGCATTCCGATGGCAACGCGCGATTTGGTTGCCTGTGCTCCTGCTAGCAACCGCTGGCGACCTGTCGGCCGCCGAGCCGGTAAGCTACGCCCGCCAGGTGCAACCGCTATTGGCCGCACGTTGCTTTGCCTGCCATGGCCCCGACGACGCCGAGTCGAGCCTGGCCCTGCACGAGCAGGATGCTTCGCGAGCGGAGACCGATTCGGGCATGGCGGCCATCGTGCCGGGCGAGCCGGACGAAAGCGAGCTAGTACGCCGGATTGCCAGCACCGACGAGTTCGAACGGATGCCACCCGAAGGCGAGCCGCTCACGCCCGACGAAATCGCCCTGCTGCGTCAGTGGGTGGCCGAAGGTGCCGAGTACGAAAAGCACTGGGCCTTCCTTCCCCCCGAAGCACAACCGGTGCCTGAGGTCAAGCAAACGTCGTGGGTCGCGAATCCGATCGATGCGTTTGTGCTGGCCAAGCTCGAAGCCGCTGGGCTCGAGCCTTCCCCGCCGGCCAGCAAACGAACGCTCGTGCGGCGTGTGTACTACGACATCACCGGGTTGCCACCAACGCAGGACGAGATCGACGCGTTCATGGCCGACGATCGCCCCGACGCGTACGAGCACCTGGTCGACCAACTACTCGCTTCACCAAAGTATGGCGAGAAGTGGGCCCGTCACTGGTTGGACGTGGTTCGCTACGCGGAGAGCAATAGCTTCGAACGCGACGCAACCAAGCCGTATGTTTGGAAGTATCGCGACTACGTCATTCGCTCTCTGAACGAGGACAAGCCGTACGACCAATTTGTTCGCGAACAAATCGCCGGCGATGAACTCGATCAGGTGACCACCGAAACGATGACCGCCACTGGCTACTATCGCCTGGGAACCTGGGACGACGAACCGGCCGATCCGCTGCAGTCTCGCTACGACGACATGGACAATATCGTGTCGACCACCGCCCAGGGCTTCCTCGGCCTGACCGTGGGCTGCGCGCGGTGCCATGATCACAAGATCGATCCCATTCCGCAGGCCGATTACTACAGCATGCTGTCGTTCTTTGCCGATGTTACGCCGTACGCGCCACGGCGGGCCGATCCCAAGATCTACAGCCTGCACGACTGCTCGGGTCCCGAGCAGGCCGAGCGTCGCAAGCAGATCGAAAACCAAATCGCCGAAATCAAAACCTCGCAGTACGAACTCGAGCAGCTCGCCATCAGCAAACTCCCCGCGCCGGAGCAACGTCGCAGCGAAACCGAGCATCGCCAGGAAGTACTCGACGAGCACCTGCAGGAGAATCTCGACGCCAGCGACTTCGCAACCTACAGTCAGCTCAGTAAGCAAGCGACTGAACTCGCCCGGCAGCTGGCCGACGACTCGAACCAACCGGAGTACGTGCTATCGCTGGCGGTCTGCCATACCGAGCTGGAGCCAACGCACATCATGCTGCGGGGCAATCCTCACGTGCCTGGCGATGAGGTCGAGCCGCGGTTTCCTACGCTGTTCGGCGACGATCTGCCGCAGATTCCCGCGATGGGCGAGGGGGCTCGCTCGAGCGGCCGCCGGCGGGTGCTCGCCGACTGGATCGCCAGCGACGACAACATGCTTACCGGGCGGGTGATCACCAACCGTGTCTGGCAGCATCACTTTGGCCGCGGCATCGTGCGGAGCGCAAGCAACTTCGGCCAACTCGGCACTCCCCCTACGCACCCCGAACTGCTCGACTGGCTCACTGCGTACCTGGTGCAGCACGACTGGCATCTCAAACCGCTGCATCGGCTGATACTCACCTCCAACACGTACCGCATGACGAGCACCGCCACGCCGGAAGGGTTGGCCACCGACCCGGCGAACGATCTGCTCTGGCGATTCGACATGCGACGGCTCACCGCCGAGGAGATTCGCGACACCATCCTGCAAGTCTCCGGGCAGCTGAACACCAAGCTCTACGGCCCGAGCGTTTACCCCAAGCTCTCCCAGGAAGTACTCGCGACGCAAAGCCAGCCTGGCAAAGACTGGTACACCTCGAGCGAGCACGACGCCGCGCGGCGAAGCATCTACTTGCACATCAAACGCAGCTTGATTGTGCCGGAGCTATCGCTGTTCGATTTCCCCGAAACCGAATTCAGTTGCGAAGCACGCTTCAATACCACGCAGGCCGCTCAGGCGCTCAGCTTGCTGCATAGCGAGTTCATGCAGCGGCAGGCCAAGTACCTGGCCAAGCGGGTGAAGAGCGAAGCGGGCGAGCAGCTCGACGACCAAGTAACGCATGCACTGACACTCACCCTTGGGCGGCCGGCCGACGAGCCCTCGGTGACCGCCGGGCTGGCGCTGATCGACACGTTCCGCACCAAGCATGGCCTCGACCACGACGAAGCCCTGCGGCAGTACTGCTTGATGGTGATGAACCTGAACGAGTTTGTATATTTGGACTAACCGCGAACCTTCGAAAGCCATTCGATGAGCACCCGCAATTTTTGCAACCGCACGCGCCGAGAGTTCCTGTGGCAAACCGGCGCCGGCTTCGGGGCGACCGCCCTGGCTGGCATGCTGGGAGCCGAGGGTTTCTTCGCCCCCCGGGCCGCCGCTGCGTCCGAACTGGCTTCGGCTGGCAATCCGCTGGCCGCCAAGCCGCCGACCAGCACTGGCAAGGCGAAGAGCGTGATCTTTCTGTTCATGTACGGCGGGCCAAGCCACATTGATACGTTCGACTACAAACCGTCGATGGTCGGCATGGATAACAAAACCATCCAGGTCAAAACTTTCGGCCGCGGCGGTAAGAAGAACGAGGGCCGCATCGTCGAACCGCGGTGGAAGTTCAAGCAATACGGCCAGTCGGGCAAGTGGGTGAGCGACCTGTTTCCCCACCTCGCCCAGCATGTCGACGACATTGCGTTCCTCAACTCGATGGTCGCCGACTCGCCGATCCATGGCTCGGCGATGCTCATGATGAACTCCGGCAAGCTCATCTCCGGCAGCCCCGCACTCGGCTCCTGGGTGAACTACGGACTCGGCTCGGTCAACGAGAACCTGCCTGGCTTCGTGGTGATGCTCGACCCCAGCGGCGGGCCGATCTCGGGCGCGAAGAACTGGTCGAGCGGCTACATGCCGGCCACGTACCAAGGCACCACGTTCAAGCATCAAGGGGCCCCGGTGCTAAACCTCACCCGCCCCCACGGCATCACGCCCGAGATGCAGCGCGACACGCTTGATACGCTGGCTGAACTCAACGCCCGCCATCAAGCGACGCGTATCGATAACACGGAACTGGCCGCCCGGATCGCCAGCTACGAACTCGCGTACAAGATGCAAACCTCCGCGCCGGAAGCAGTCGACTTCCAGCAGGAGTCGGCTGCGACCCTCGCCATGTATGGTGTGGGACAGGAGCCGACGCATCACTTTGGCTCGCAATGCTTGCTCGCGCGGCGAATGGTCGAACGCGGGGTGCGGTTCATTCAAATCTACTCCGGCGGCGCTCACAACGACGCCAATTGGGACGCCCACGGCGACCTGGTGGCCAACCACGGCAAGCACGCCGGGGAGACCGATCAGCCGATTGCCGCGCTGCTAGCCGATCTTAAGCAACGTGGGCTGTTCGACGAAACGCTCGTGGTGTGGGGCGGCGAGTTCGGCCGCCAACCCACTGCCGAGTACGCCAAGGGGACCGGCCGCGATCACAACAGTTTTGGCTTCACCATGTGGATGGCCGGCGGCGGCATCAAAGGGGGTGTCACGGTTGGCAGCACCGACGAAATCGGCAGCCGCGCGGTCGAGCGCCCCACCGAAGTCAAGGAGCTACACGCGACCGTGCTCCAACAGATGGGCCTCGACCCCAACCACCTGAGCTACTTTTACAACGGCCTCGACCAAAAGCTGGTCGGCGTCGAACACGTGAACCCCATCCGCGAGATCATTGCTTAGCTTGCCCAAGGCAAAACGCTCGGGGACTGATTAATTGATGGAGCACCTGGACAACGATGGATCAAGCGAAACTCACCGAACTATTCGACCAGCAGGCTGCGAACTACGATCAGCAATGGGCCAAGATGGCCCCGCTTCGCGAAGCACTGCTTTATTTGCTCGAGTCGCAGTTCGCCGACCTGCCGGACGACGCAAAGGTGCTCTGCGTGGGAGTCGGCACCGGAGCCGAGATGGCCCACCTGGCGAGCCGGCACCCTCGCTGGCAATTCACCGCGGTCGAACCCTCGGGCCAAATGCTCGAGGTCTGCCGCGCCCGCATGCAGCAGCAAGGGTTCGCCGACCGCTCGACGTATCACCATGGCTTTCTCGACTCGCTTCCCAAGACACCCCAGTACGATGCGGCGACCTGTTTCTTAGTTTCGCAGTTCATTCTCGACCCTGCTGCCCGCACTCAGTTCTTCGGCGAAATCGCCACGCGGCTCACACCCGGCGGGCGACTGGCCAGCTCCGACCTGTCGTGCGATACGTCGTCGCATGACTATCAGGTGCTGCTCAACGCCTGGATGAAGATGATGGCCGACGCCGAACTGACCGACGAAATGCGCGACCGCATGCAACAAGCGTACGCCAACGACGTGGCGATCGTCCCGCCCAATCAGGTCGCTGCACTCATTCAATCAGCGGGCTTCGAGAGCGCCGTGCAGTTCTACCAAACCGGCCTGATCCACGGCTGGATATCGAGGGTGGCAGGTTGAGGTGCTATGAGGAGTTTTGGCCACCGATAATTTAGAGTCGGTATGCCAGAGCAGTGCTTTGGGCTCGCGGAAATCGCCGGCGCACAACGCTTCGCTGGGCGCCGGATCCCTTTAGGGATTGTTGTACTTTTCGCTGGAAATTGGCCACCCATGGTGTTCTAATGAATAGGTGCTGTATGGCTGTCAGCTCTCGGCTGTTGGCTTCTTAGTGATTGGAGGTGATGGAGATGTGATGCTTGATTTGGACTCGAAGAACTAGCGACACGCAGGCGAATGTTCGGTTGCGTGGCGGTTCGTTGCTGCGCGGTTGTCAAAGCTGTGGGCTTTAGGCTGCAAGCAGTAGGCTAGATCTTTCGGTCGCCGGAAGCTCCCTCAAGATGACATTTCTACATCCAACTCCCAACTTCCAACTCCCAACCCAAAATAGTTTCCCATTGGTGGGAATCTATTTTGGGCAACTATCAAGGAGGTGTTGATGTAACTTAAGACCCTGCAACGACTTGTGACAAGCATGCTGCGTGAAAATAGATTCCCATCCGATGCGTTTTGGGAAATGGGAATCTATTCGGAGCCGAAAAGCACTGGTTTTATAGTGTGCGGGCAGATTCAATTTTCCCATCGGTGGGAACATTGGGAATCTATTCGCTGGAGGAATCCAGCGGCTACGGTTCCTGCGACTATGGTGCGTAGGGTTCGAAGTCGCTGATGGCTGCTTCGTACATCAGCGAAGTCGCTTCGTCGGTGAACAGTACTCGTTTGGGTCCGTCGAAACAGACCGCTTCGACCTGCTGCCCACGGTACGGCAATCGGCCGATGGGGTGAGCCAGCGGGTGATCTGCGTCCTGCACGTCGAACAACCAGAGTGCTTTGTAAGTTGCAACCACCACCCGCGAACCGTCGGGCAGCGCATCGGCAGCAACCACCTGCCCGTGGAGGTTGGCGTGGTCGACCAGCTCGAGCAGGTGATACGCCTTACTATCCAGGTCGGAAAGTCGATAGACCTTAGTCTCGGTGTTGCTTCGGTTCTTGCTTAGCAGATAAACCGATTCGCCCAACGTGAAGACCGCTTCGCAGTCGAAGTTGAAATCGCTTCGCGGCGGGGGATACATGGACTGGTCGGGATAACCAAAATGCACTGTTTTCAACAACTTCGCCTTGGCTGCATCGGGCTCCGGCTCGGCAACAAAGTACAGCACCAAGTCCCGCCGGGCGTTGCTGTTATTGCCGACGTCGGCCACGATGAGCGTGCCATCGGGCATCACCGCGATATCCTCCCAGTCTTTGTTCTTCGCCTTTTGAACGTGGGTGCCGGGATTCTTCTTCGGATCGACCTTGCGATACGTGGTGCCATCGTCGCGCACTGCGTAGATGGCAGGTTGATCGCCCGAGTCGTTCACCATCCAGAACACATCGTCTCGCTGGCGACTGCGAACGATGCCCGAGTTCTCGCGCGCGGGACCATGTTCGAGTTTGCCGAGGAGCTTCTGACCTTTGGCAACTTTCGGTTTATCATTGGTGAGCTTTTCGAGTTCGTCAGGAATCGCCTCGCTTTGGTAGACCACGCGACCTCCGACAGCGGTCAATTCGACCTTCAAGTCTTGGATGGTCATTGGGTCGACCGTGCGAGGATCGTCCGACAGCACCACGAGGTCGGCCAGCTTGCCGGGAGTGAGCGAGCCTTTGTGTCGCTCGTCGAACGATGCGTACGCGCTACCCATCGTCCAGGCGTGGATCGCTTGCTCGACGGTCACCCGTTGCTCGGGTCCGTAGACTTTGCCCTCCTTGCTGGTGCGGGTGACCATGCTTTGGATACGCCGCAGCGGAATGGCCGCGCTCACCGGCGAGTCGCTGGTGCCGGCTACGGGGATGCCCATGCGCATGGCCGATCCGTTGGGATGCATCCACGGCCAGCGTTCGGGACCATAGGCTTCCATCTTGTCGCCATGCTCGTAGATGTACGAGTGGGGAGCGAGCACCACGCCGAGTCGCTGGGCGCGCCGCAAGATCGAACGACTGGTCACGCTGGCGTGCTCGATACGATGTCGATGATTCCTCCGCGGATCACTGGCCAAGGCGGCCTGGTAAGCGTCGAGCACCATGTCGATCTCGCGATCGCCGTTCGCGTGTATGCAGGCTTGCATGCCAGCCTTGTGGATTTCGAGCACGCGATGATTCAGCGCGGCCTGCGACCTGGCGGGAGGAATGCCATAGTAGTCGGGCCGGTTGGCATACGGTTCGTACAACCAACAGGTTTGTCCCGAGAGCGAGTTGCCGTGGAACATCTTGATGGCTCCCACCTTGAGCCATTGATCGCCGCGGCCGTGATCGTCGACCATGCGCTCCAGATCGGTGAGTTCGCCGTAGCGAAGCATCACGTAGATTCGCATCTGTTGCGACTCGGCTTGCACCAGCGCGTACTTACGAAACGTGCTGAAGCTGGTGCCGGCGTGCTGAATGCTGGTGAGGCCGTTGGCCGAGTACTCGTCGAATCGGCGAAGCATGCCTTCGACCCACTCGGCATCGCTCGGCGACGGACGCTTGGGTCCCGCATCGAGCACAATGCTCTTGGCCGCTTCGCGAAGCACTCCGTTCGGCTGGCCCGACGCGTCGCGATCGAACGCTCCTCCCGCAGGGTCGGGCGTGTCGGCGTCGACATCGGCCAGGGCCAAAGCAAACGAGTTGACCGCAGCAACATGCCCGCTGGAGTGACTTACATAGACCGGATGGGTAGTGCTCACCCGGTCGAGGTCCTTACGAGTAGGATGCCGGCCGAGCTTGGTATCTTCGTAGCGAGCACCACGGACCCACTGCCCGTCGGGAGTCACGGCCACCTTGGCTTTCAGGCGGGCGACGAGCGAGTCGATGTCGTCCACGTCGTCCGGACCACACGGCACCGTGCCAAGCGGCGAGAGTTCGTCGAACAACGGAGTCGGATGAAGATGGGCGTCGTCGAAGCCTGGCACTACCGCTTTGCCACGCAACTGCAGCACTTTGGTGTCGGGTCCGATGAGCGGGCGGATCGCTTCGGTGGTACCGACCGCTTGAATCCGATCGCCCCGCACGGCCACCGCTTCGGCATTCGGCAATTCGTGGTCCATGGTGAGGACCGCCGCGTCGAGGATCACCCAATCCGCGAACGGCTCGGCCATCGCCCAGGGAGAGGACGCCAGGCAGCAGCTAGCCGCCACCACTGCCGCGGCAATGCGTTGAGAGATTGTCATGTTGGTTTTCTGTCCCGATGGGATCGCTATGTCGCACGCGAATGGCCCACCTCCCGCCAGAAGAAGTGTAATGCGGGGAGCACCACCGGTTCAAGGATGCGAAACCTGCGGCCTTAGTTGGCATAGGCACTGTTCGGCAAACCAAGTCTAATTCCAGTGAATTTTGGACACCAAACCCATTATCAAATTGATGACCAACTCGTACCATTTTCAACACATCGCAGCACTCGACGGATTGCGCGGCACTGCCGTGCTAGTGGTGCTGCTGGCACACATGTCGCCGCTCTACGCTTCGGGAGCTTTTGGGGTAGATGTATTCTTTGTACTCAGTGGGTTTCTGATCACTTCCATCCTGATCCGCGAACTGATTGGAACTCAACGGATTGCTATCGGCCGCTTCTACGCTCGTCGGTTCCTGCGGTTGCTTCCCGCGTTGTGGATTACCACAACTGGATTAGTTGCTTTGAAATGGATCTCGGGAGAACTGACTTCGCACTTTTTGTGGGAAGCTGTGTGGGCGGTCACTTACACGATGAACTGGGTGGACGGGCTAAGTTTTGGTGAATCGCGATACCTAGTGCATACCTGGAGCCTGGCCATCGAAGAGCAGTTCTACCTGCTCTGGCCAATCGCGTTGCTCGGCTTGCGTCGCACAGGAATCTCGCTCGCCAAGCAGACCGCATTGCTGTTTACCTTGGGTATCTTTGTCGGTGTCTATCGAAACTTGTGCGAGTACGATTCGCTACGGATTTACCATGGGCTCGATACGCATTGCGACGGATTACTATTTGGCTCGGCGCTCGCACTCTTGGCCGTGGGAGGACTCGAGAGATTCGCAACGGCGAATCGAGCGATCCGCTGGCTCGCTCCCGTAGCGGTAATGGCGATTCTAGTGTTGCCGGTCTACTTTACTCCGCGAAGTCCATTCACAATTCGGTGGGGATATTCACTGGTTGCAGTACTCTCGACGATTGTCGTCTGGCACTGTGTAACCTACGCTCGCACACGACTGGTAACCCTTTTTCAGTTACGACTACTGGTGTTCACCGGGAAGATCTCCTACGGACTTTACTTGTATCACTGGCCAATTTGGAACTTCTTAAAGTCGCGACTCCCAACCGATCATAGTTGGCTCAAATTTGCCACCTGTACGTTGCTGGCTTACGTGCTCGCGAGCATATCGTTCTATCTGATCGAGCGACCGATCCTGCGATTGAAGGATCGCTACTTCGGGTCCATTGCTACAACTTAGTGGCTGGAACGCCTTTTCCCGCAAGCGGTTGTGCCGCCCCGCTAGGGCACCGCGATTCGGTTTCATGAAAGCCAAACAAAGCCAAGGGATCATGGACCGCCAGATCGACAATGAACGCTTGGAATTCCAGTGTGAAACCCGACAAAAAAACCGACGAAAACAAAGTGTACATTCGAACATACCGCCACCTGAAAGCGAATTAATGAACTATACTTTTATAGATGTACTCCGTAGAATCAGGTGTCGGCGAAGTAGGCGAATATCGGCTGCTTGTGCTACACATGACATGTGCTTTTTCTCCTGGTACGGTTTACATCAACGGGGGATCTCGCAACAATTTGCCCACCCAAGGCGATGGTGTTGCAACCGTACTTCTCCCTCCGATTGGCCCCTTTTCTTCGCTGGATGATCCTTGATGCTGCAACGAGAGCTTGAACCCGAATTGATGGACACGCCGGAAGAGGCTCGCGACTACGATCAAATGGATCACTCCGAAGTGAATCGTCGGTTTGTCGACGACTTGCTCGCGGTGCTAGGAGACGTTTCGGCTGTCACCTCGGTAGTGGACCTCGGCACTGGTACCTCACTGATTCCGATTGAACTCTGCCAGCGCAATGAGCAGTTTCGGGTCACTGCAATCGACGCGGCCGAGCACATGCTGCACGCTGCCCAGCGAAACGTCGAGTCGGCTGGACTCGGCGGAGCCATCGAGTTGGTGATGTCCGACGCCAAGGGGGTGCACGCTGGTCAGTACGACGTGGTCATGAGCAACAGCCTGGCGCACCATCTTCCTTCGCCCGAGGTGATGTTCGATCGCGCGATCGAGCTGTTACGTCCCGGGGGACTGTTCTTCGTCCGCGACTTGTTCCGTCCGCAGCACGAAGACCAGTGGCAACACTTGGTCGACACCTACGCCGGAAACGAAGCGGAGCACGCCCGCAAGATGTTCGCCGACTCGCTGCGAGCAGCCCTGACAGTCGAGGAAGTGCGGGCGATGGTGAACGATCGCGGCTTTGCAACCGACACGGTGCAAGCGACCAGCGATCGGCACTGGACCTGGGTCGCACGCAGCGCCTAACGCTAGTGTTTTCCCACGTATCGGACGGTTTCACACGATTCGCAAACAACCGACTGGAATGGTAACGTCAGCAGCGTTCTAGACGCGCATGACCTGCGTGCCGCTGACTCGGCGGATGAGCTTCCGCATTTCGAGCACGCTGATGGTTGCCAGCACACGATGCACTGGCAACTGAGTTGTCACGACCACGTCGTCTACCTGTGTCGACGAAGTGGCAATCGCATTCAACACGGTTCGCTCGACGTCGTTGAGCTCCAACTCAGCGACGTGTCGCAGCTGCCCGCCATCGTCGAGCGGCACCGGCACCGCCGTATGCGACAACTCGCTGAGGATATCGTCGACACACGTAACCAGTTTGGCCCCTTCCTGAATCAACCGATGACACCCACGCGACTGACGACTCGTAAGCGGACCAGGCACGGCGAACACGTCGCGCCCCTGTTCGGCTGCATGTCGCGCAGTGATGAGTGCGCCGGAGCGATCGTCGGCCTCGACCACCACGACTCCGAGCGACAATCCGCTGACCAGCCGATTGCGTTGCGGAAACGATCCAGCGACCGGCGGCCGCCGCGGCGGCGCTTCGCTCAACAAACAACCTTGCTCAACCACCTGTTCGGCGAGCTTCAGGTTCTCGGCCGGAGTCACCTGCAACAACCCACCTGCGATCACAGCAATCGTACGACCACCCGCTTCGAGGGCCCCGCGATGAGCGGCCGCATCCACTCCCCTGGCCAATCCACTCACGACGGTCACCCCAGCCCGCGCCAGGGCGGCAGCCAACTGCTGCGCTTGTTGAGTGCCATAGCTGGTCACATGACGCGTGCCGACCATGGCCACCGCCAGGGTATCCTTTGGCTCGAGCGTTCCGCGAACGTAGAGCAGCGGCGGCGGATCGGCGATCTCGAGAAGCGGCTTGGGATAGGCGTCGTCGCTGCGAGCCACCACGCGGATGCCATATCGCGCGGCGATACGAAGCTCGGTCTCTACTTGATCGGCCGGCGGGGCTTCGGCGATGCGCTTCGCCACCTTTGGCCCGATACCGTCGACGCGTTGCAGGTCGCTGGTGCTAGCCGACAGGGCTGCTTCGGCCGAGCCGAACGCAGCTATCAGATTGCAGTAGGTGCGTGGCCCCACGTCTTTGACGAGCGACAATCGCACTTCGGCAAGCAGTTCGGGCGACAGGCAATCCATGAACAAAGCTCGGGCAGCAAAAAAAGAAGGACGGCCCACCCCCACTGGACAGGTCGTCCTTCTATGCTAATTGCCTGTGTTAGGCGATGCCACCACTACGGGGCGACACTCCCGCCACACGTACTAGCTTCTGCTTCAGACACCGTCGCAAACGCGCTGGGGCGGAGCTTACCCGACATGCAGATAAACTTCACCAGTTCAGCAACGCTACGAGCTTGCATCTTTCGCATGATTTTCGAACGACGCAATTCCACGGTTCGCAAACCTATGCCCAAACGTTGGGCGATTTGCTTGTTGGCCAACCCGTCGAGCATGGCATCTACCACGTCGTTCTCGGCGGCCGTGAGCGAGTCCATGCGGGCACGCAGCTCCGCCTGCAGCGCTTTACACGCAGCTTCGGCATCGCAAGCCTTAAGGGTTTCGCTCACGCGTTGCCATAGTTCGTCGCGCGAACACGGCAACACAACCACATCCTTGGCACCTTGCTTCATCAGGTCGACTGCGTCGGGCACCGTAGCTGCCGACGTAGTAACCACCACGGGCACGATACTAGCAAGCTGGTCGACGCCTTCGCGGTCGAGATCCGAAGCAGATCCCGCCAGAATGACGATGTCCGGAGTGCTAGCCGCTTCGCCCGAAGCTGCTTGACTCTGCAGTTGGTTGGTTAAGGATGTTGTGGAATCAAAACGCGAAACATTGAGTCCAAACGAAGTTACCGTGGACTCTGCGAATGCGGCCTCGGATTCGTTTCGCGCAACAATAGCCGCAAGACGAGGAATGTAATTCACCAAATTCACCTGACATTGGCGTTTGCACTGACACTTCGGTGCTGACAATACACCGAACAAACGCCCCCCTGACACTTCTTTTATAGTCTATAAAGTCGAAGTGTGCTACGGGTATGCGCAGAAGAATCTAAGGATACTTGACAAAAACCCTGAAACATGCGGCTTTCACAACCGGAGTCTCAGAATTCTCGGTATTTTTATAAACACCAGTCACGAGATACACTTTAAAGGTGCGGGTTATCCCTCAAGAACAGCAAGGACATCGCGCGATTTCACGTCGGAAGTCAGCGTGGTCTCGCCGATTTTGGTCGGCAGCACGAAGTTGATCTTACCGTCGGCCACTTTCTTATCGTGCCACATCAGCCGGTACACTTCTTCCGGGTCCAGCTCCGGTGGAGTGATCGGGAGCGACAGCGCTTCGAGCAGCTTTACTTGCCGCTCGGTGGCGGCCGCGTCGATCAAGCCGATGCGTTCAGCCAACCGCGACTCACAGACCATGCCCATAGATACCGCTTCGCCGTGCAGAAGCTGGCCATACTCGGTGGCGGCTTCAAACGCATGGGCGAAGGTATGCCCGTAGTTCAGAATCGCTCGGCGGCCCGACTCCTCGCGTTCGTCGGCTTCGACGACCTCGGCCTTGAGCTGGCAGCACCGCTCGACCACCTTCTGCATGACTTCAGGATCGCGGGCGTTGATACCATCGACGTTCTGCTCGAGGTACTCAAAGAAGTCGAGGTCCATGATCACGCCGTACTTCACGACTTCGGCCATACCGGCGGCAAACTCTTTGGCCGGCAACGTGCCGAGCACGTTCACGTCGACCAGCACCCCCATCGGCTGCCAGAACGCGCCGACCATGTTCTTGGCTTCCGACAGGTTAATTCCCACTTTGCCACCCACCGAGCTATCGACCTGCGCAAGCAACGTGGTTGGCACCTGCACGAAGGCCAACCCGCGAGCGAACGTGGCAGCCACAAACCCGGCGAGGTCGCCCACCACTCCCCCGCCGACGGCCGCGACCACGCTCCCGCGATCGGCTCCTTCAGCGAGCATAGTTTCCCACAGATCGATGGCCGCGTCGGCGCTTTTGCTCTCCTCGCCCGCGTCGACCACCATCATCTGCACTTCGTAACCTTGCTCGGTGAGCGAGTCGCCGAGCGCATCGGCGTACAGGTCGTCAACGTTCGAATCGGTGATGATCACCACGTGTGTCGACGAATTGCGATCGGCCATGAACTGCGGAAACACGTCGAGCGTGCCGCTGCCGATGAGGATGTCGTAGCTGCGTTCCGCCAGATTGACGCGAATGGTTTGAGAGGAGGCCATGGCACGAGTAAGGGAGTTAAAGGGTCGCGGGCGGACTCGCCCTGCCCGTTGTTGGGCAGGGCGAGGCACCGCGCGAAGGCTGAAAAATACGGCAAGCTACCCCTGCACGCCGAGTCGTTCGAGATCCGCTGGAGTCACGGTGATTCGTCGGCAGAAACCGGTGTGCGTTCGCACGTAATCGAGCTGACTCGCCTGACTGGGGTCCTCGTGCAACTGCAACGACACGCGTTGTTGCTGCTCGGCGTCCACACTTGGCAGGTCGGCTCCCCAACAGGTGTCCGATTCCACGACTAAACGTTCGCGATAGGGATCAAATTTGTCCGGCATGATGCAGGGTCCGTATTCGTAGGGGGCGAGGTAACCGATTTTACTCTTCGGTGACCGAAACTTTTTCCATCACGTCGCCCTGCTGGATGCTATCGACCACGTCCTGCGAGTCGCCGATCACTTGGCCGAACACCGAGTGCTTGCCATCGAGCCAGTCGGTCTTCACGTGGGTGATGAAGAACTGCGAGCCATTCGTGTTAGGACCCGCATTGGCCATCGACAGCACGCCAGGGCCGCTGTGCTTGAGTTCGGGGTGGAACTCGTCCTCGAAGGTGTAGCCGGGGCCGCCGGTGCCGGTGCCATTGGGGCAGCCGGTCTGGATCATGAAATCTTCAATCACGCGATGGAACTTCAGCCCATCGTAAAAGCCCTCGCTAGCCAGCTTTTCGAAGTTGGCAACGGTCTTGGGGGCCTTGTCGGCGAACAGTTCCAGGCGGATATCGCCTTTGTTGGTGGAAATCGTGGCTACTTTCATGGTCGTTTCTCCTGGGAAAGCAAGAAGATTCGCGAGCCGCTGGCGCAAGCCTCGGTACGCACGCCGAGGCAACCGATGCTAGCGCGACCGGCTCACTGAATCGGAAAGGGAGGAAAAGCCAATGCTACTCTACTGTCACGCTCTTGGCCAGATTCCGCGGCTTATCAACGTCGCAGCCCCGCAGCACCGCGATGTGGTAAGCCAGGAGCTGCAGCGGAATCGAGGTGACAATCGGCTGCAGGAAGTCGGCCACGACCGGCACATGCACCACGTCGTCGGCAATTTCGGCCGCTTCCTCGTCGCCGCGGTTTACGATGGCGATCACCGGGCCGCCGCGGGCTTTGATCTCTTCCATGTTGGCCAGCACTTTTTCGTACACACCGCCGCGGGGCACCACAAACACGCTCGGCGTGTTCTCGTCGACCAGGGCGATCGGGCCATGCTTCATCTCGGCGGCCGGGTATCCCTCGGCGTGGATGTAGCTGATTTCCTTCAGCTTCAGCGCCCCTTCGAGGGCGGCCGGGAAATTGTACTGTCGGCCCAGGTACAGGAAGTTGTTGCAGCGGGAGTACTTGCCCGCGATCCGCCGGATGTCGCTATTGGTCTCCAAGGCCTGCTCCACCTGGTCGGGCAGGGCCTCAAGCTCGTCGATCACCCGCAACCCAGCTTCGTAGCTCAGGTGATGCAACCGGCCGAAGTACAACGCCAGGAGGGCGAGCACCACGCACTGCGAGGTAAACGCCTTGGTGCTGGCGACGCCGATCTCGGGGCCCGCGTGCAGGTAGACCCCTCCGTCCGACTCGCGGGCAATGGTGCTACCAACCACGTTGCAGATGGAGAGTACGGGGTGCCCTTTGCGCATCACTTCGCGCATGGCAGCCAGGGTGTCGATGGTCTCGCCGCTCTGGGTAATGGCGAACAGCAGCGTGTTGGACGACAGCGGTGGATTGCGATACCGCAGCTCGCTGGCGTATTCCACTTCCACCGGCAAGCGGGCGAACGCTTCGAGCATGTACTCGCCAACCAGTCCGGCGTGCCAACTCGTTCCGCAAGCGGTAAGCACGATGCGGTCGATCGTGCGCAGCTGCTGGGCGGTCAGGTTCAGGCCGCCGAACACCGCGGTCGCGGAGTCGCGATTCAAGCGTCCTCGCATCGCGTTGCGAATGGTCTCGGGCTGCTCGTAGATCTCTTTGAGCATGTAGTGAGCGAAGCCATCGAGCTCGACCTGCGACTCGTCGACCTCCAGCATCTTCACCGTGTGGTGGACGTCGCCGGCGTCGCGATTCACCACCCGAATGCTCTTGGCGGTTACCACCGCCAGCTCATGGTCGGCCAGGAACACGATCTTGTCGGCCCGCCCCACCAGTGGAGACTGATCGCTGGCGATGAAGTGCTCGCCGTCGCCGATGCCGATGACCAATGGACTGCCAAGGCGTGCGGCGAGAAGCACGTCGGGCCAGTCGCGGAACACTACCGCCAGCCCGTAGGTGCCCCGCAGCTGGCTGAGTGTCGCCTGCATGGCCTCAACCAGCATCGCGTAGGGCTCGGTGATTTGCTCCTCGTCGCGGGCGGCCGCCTGGCACTGTTGGAGTTCGTAATCGAGCAGCTGGGCAATCACTTCGGTGTCGGTGCTGGTCGAGAACGTGTAGCCTAGTTGGGTGAGCTTCTGCTTCAACACCCGGAAATTCTCAATCACTCCGTTATGCACAAGTGCTAGCACTCGCCGGCCGCCGATGTGCGGGTGGGCGTTTTCGTCGGTCGCCGGCCCATGGGTGGCCCAGCGGGTGTGCCCCAGCCCGATGGTGCCGGGCGCTGGATACTGCTTAAGCGTGCGGGCGAGATCGTCGATGCGGCCAGCGGTTTTGGTGACCGCGAGATCGCCGTTATGAATGGTGGCGACGCCGCTGCTGTCGTAGCCGCGGTACTCGAGTCGACGCAGCCCCTCCAGCAGAAAATCCGTTGCTTCGTTGGGTCCGATGTATCCGACGATTCCACACATGTTTCGAGCAACTCCAAGCCGAAGAGGTTAAACAGCTAATTTTCAATTCTACGCGTCTCGCCAAATTGCTCCAACGTCGAAGTCGGGCACACGCGTATGTAGTCTCAATCGGCGATAACCGCCATGCTAGCAGTAGCAATTCCTGCCAGCATTCAACTGATAAATCGATCTATGCAAGATTCGTTAAATCTGTTACCAAAACTTGTTATGAACACTTCTTATCTTGCTCCCCGAAGCTACGTTGTAATCCCAGCTCGCTTGGGCTCGACCCGTCTGCCTCGCAAAATGCTGCTGGCCGAAACGGGGATGACACTTATCGAACATACCTACGCTGCCGCTTGTGGTGCCCGGTTGCCCGATGGGGTGGTGGTAGCCACCGACAGCCCGCTGATCGCCGAAGTGATTGAGCGTTCGCACGGCGATGCGCTGATCACCAGCCCTCAGTGCGCCAGCGGCACCGACCGCGTGGCCGAAGCCGCCGCCGCGTTGCCCGATGCCGACATTCTGGTGAACTTGCAAGGGGACGAACCCGAGATGGCCGCCTCGGCGGTCGACCAGGTGATTGAACTGCTGCACGCGAACCCCGACGCTCCGATGGCAACGCTGGCCACCCCGATTCGCGACCCTGCTCAGCTTACCGACCCCGCGTGCGTGAAGGTGGTGTTCGACGACGCCGGCCGGGCGATGTACTTCAGTCGCAGCGCGATTCCGTTCGTCCGCGATACTGCGGAGTTCGACATCAAGTCCGAACCGCCGCTGTACTATTTGCATCTCGGCATTTACGCCTACCGCCGCGACTTCCTGCTCAACTTGGCGAAGCTCCCGCCGAGCCGCATTGAACAGGCGGAGAAACTCGAACAGATTCGCGTTCTGCAAGCGGGGCACTCGATTATTGTGGGTGTCACCGAACACTCCAGCAGCGGCATCGACACGCCGGAAGACTACGCCGCGTTCGTGGCTCGCTGTCGCCGCGCGGCTTGAAGAGCAGCAAGGCAAGATTCGCCGCTCGCGAGCGAATACCCTCTCGATTTGCCAAGCCCGACTGCTTGAAGTAGTTTGGGCGGTAGTAGTTTCGTTTTGAGGGAATGCTCCGTTGCGTAGAAAGTCTCGATATCGTGTTCGCCAAGGTCCGGTGCCATCGTGCATGGGGGCGATCGTCGGCGTGTTTGTCGTCGCGTTCGGTTTTATCTGGACCGCTGCTGCAGTGAACATGGGCGCCCCTTGGCCGTTCGCCCTGTTCGGCATTGTGTTCATTTGCTTTGCGATCTGTGGCATTGTGTTCAATTTAGTGAATGCGACCAGCGAAAAGGGAATCGCCGATATGGAGATCATCCATACCGAAGACGATCCCTACGAGCAGTTGCGGCAACCGCCGGTCGAGTCGTTTGCCGACCACCAGTACACCGATGCCCCACAGGCGTCGCCCGACGAAGCGGGCTTCGTGCCCCCCGAGGGAGGCTTCTGCCCGTACTGCGGCACCCGCCTGAAAGGCGATTACACGTTTTGTCCCCATTGCGGTCGGCAGAAGTAAACAACGTAGGAATCTGGAGCACGGTCGATGCGAGTTCCTGACCTTCAAGATGTTTCGCATCGCTCCTGGCCTTGCCCTCAGTCGGCCTGGACCTGGCAACAACGTTGGTACGATCTGGCGTTCGTGCACTGGCCGATCGAACCGGCGGCGTTGCGTCCGTTGATTCCGGCAGCCCTCGAACTCGACACGTTCGACCAGACTGCCTGGATCGGCGTAGTGCCGTTTGCCATGCGTATCCGCCGGCGGGGGATGCCTGGCTTGCCAACTGCTTCGTCCTTTCCTGAAATCAATGTTCGTACGTATGTAAAACACCTCGGCAAGCCGGGCGTGTGGTTCTTTAGTCTCGACGCGGCCAGTCGGCTCGCGGTGTGGGGCGCGCGGTGGTGGTTCCACCTGCCGTACTACCTGGCGAGCTTCGAGGTCACTCACCAAGACGATACGGTGGTGTACCATAGTCGCCGGCGCGAGCAGCCAGCGGCCGAGTTCTCGGCTCGCTACCGACCGACAGGCCCAGTGTTCCAGGCGACGCCTGGTTCGCTCGAGCACTGGCTGGCCGAGCGATACTGCCTTTACAGCCATTCGCCGCGCGGCGAATTGTACCGTGGCGAAATCCACCACGGTCCGTGGCCACTACAGACCGCTGAGGCCGAGATCTCAGCCAACTCGATGCTCGCCCCGTTGAGGCTCCAACCGCACGACACGCAACCTCTGGTGCACTTTGCCCAGTCGATCGACGTGGTCGCGTGGGGGCTAACGGTAGCGAGCGGGTGATTTCACTGCGTTCGGCATACTCCACTGACTCACCTTGGGAGTCGTATCGTAAACCGTCACTTCCACCTGGCGGTACTCATCTTCGCCGAGCGAGAGTCGCGGAAGAAGGTTCGTAACGAACCGTTCGATGCCAAGCTTTACCTCCTTGGCAGCGGACTCTTCTTGTTCGGCAGTAAGCTTATCGTTCTCGGTTCTTAAGAGGGCAATCTCGCGAACGTAGTCTCGCGGAATCGCAATCGACGCGTGCAACTCCTTCGGCTGATACTCTTCTGGGCCGCTCATAGCGCCCTGGGCACTCACCTCGACCTTCACTCCAGCAATGTAGCTGAGCCCCGACTCGATTCGCTTTTTGTACGAAGCTTCAAACTCCGCTCGTGCTTGCAGCGAAGGAGTAAGGGGACGTGGGGGTGCGGAAGGTTCCTCCTCTTCAGAGACTAGATGCATCTCGCCTACTTCATAGGCAAACTTGATCACGTCTTGCTCGTACGATTTCGGCACGCAGAGCTGAATGCGTTGCAGTCCGATGGCTCGTACTGGGTGATCGACCGATCCAAGGTCGTCGTATTGGGCTTGTAAATCGCTTTGCAATCGCTCCACCGCTTGTGTGACCGTGGCAGCGCTCGTTCCCCAGCCGTGGTACTCTTTCAAACGGAACGTCAGCCATTTTCGGCCAGCGTCATTCATGCACATGTTTGGTAGATACCCCTGCTTCATTTGCGCGCCGTTGGCGATCGCGCCCCCCTCGGCGACGGTCCCCTCGACCAACGCGAGGGTTTCCCCGCGGGTGGTGAGTGGGCTCTGGGGAACCAGCAAACCGATGGGCGAGCGGCCATCAAGCGGCTGCACCTGGCAGTCGAGCAAACTACCGTCGTACACTCCGTGCTCCGGCAGTTCGACCACGAGCCTCACGGTCACCAGATGCCGAGTCGGGTCGATCCACTCTGGCAGCTCGTCACCGATCCCCTGCTGGTTGATCGAGTTGAGCCAGGCCGAAAGCTCCACCGCGCTTGGTTTGATAGGATTGTCGTGAGCTACGATCGCAGCGACATCGACCGCTGCGGCGAAGCTCTCCACTTGCGGAACATGCATCGTCTCGAGTTCAAACAGATCTCGAAACCGAGCTTCCTGAGCAGCAGCAGCAGTGCTGCAGACGAGCAACACAGCCACGATCGTCATTGCGTTACGCATGGTGGGCCTCCTGGTTTAGCAATTTGTATTGTTCAATCGCACGAGACCCACGCTTCGTCGCTTGGCGACTATCGCCGCGACTGTCCGGGCTGCGTGAGAAATGCCTCGGCGGTGGTATCGCCGGAGTAGATCGTCCAGATGCGGGTCTTGCGGCGCAGCTGGCTAATGAAATCCTGCACCTGCGTGTTGAACTGTTCGTTCATCATCTTCTTACGAATTTCGTCTTGCACGTCGGCAAAGGGAGTGCTGCCCTCTTCGCGACGTTCGACCACTCGCACGATGTGCAGCGCGGAACCCGAATCGATAATCGGGCTGAGTGCTCCGACTGGCAGGCTAAAGATGGCGTCGTCCAACTTGGTGTCGACCAGCGAACCCTTGGTGGTCCAGTCGTACAGCCCACCTTCGCTGGCGTTAAATCCATCGGAGTACTTCGGAGCAAGCTCCGCGAAGATCGGCGTGCCAGCGGCGGGATTTTTCTGAGCCGCTTCGAACGCCAGGTTGCCCGCTTCCACGATCTTCTGCTGGGCCGCTTGTCGCGAACTCCCGCCCGCGTAGCTCACGCTCAGCTCTTCCCACTTCACTTGAGTGGGGAACGAGTACTCTTCGAGGTGCTCCTGGTAGTACTCCGAAAGCTGGGCGTAGGTCGGTTTGTCGACCTTCACCTTGTTCTGTACCCAGGTGCCGACGATTGCCTGTTCGACGTAAGCTTCCTTGCGTTCGGTCAGCGAGGTACCAAGCTGGGCGAGCTTCACTTCCAATTCGGTCATCGACGTGGCGTTGACCATCTTCATCAGTCCAGGCACGGTACCGGGCTGATCGCCGGTGGTGCCGCCGCTGTAAAACGGTTCGTCCAACTGCTTGCGAATCGACCCCATGTCGGCCATCTGTGCTTCGCGGCGGAAGTCGGCATAAATCAGCTTGGTATCGATGTACTGCCGCAGCTGACTTTCGATGATCTGCTGCCGAGTTTCGTCGAGCTGATCGGGGGGAATCTGATTGATGTTGTCGGCAATGATCATATTCACTTGCCATAACACATCGCTCACCAGCACCACCTGATTATCGACCCGCGCTATCACCTGGCACGCTTGCAATTTGCGCGGGCCAGCTGGCGAGGAATTCGACGCCGGAGGCTGCTGGGCGAGCACCAACGGCGAAACAACAAGTGCGATGAGCAGTGCAATGAGTCTGATCACGACGTACAACGCATTCCGGAGATAAGGGTTTTACAAGCCGACGACCCATGCGGGTCGCCTGCGGCGATAACAACAGGGCGGCAGAGTTTAGGCAGCCACGGCGGCTGGCTGCAAGAGCGATTTGATCTCTGCCAGCAGTTCGTCGGGCGAACCGTCGGGGTTTTCGAGCAGATAATACGCGCTCACCTGGTCGGCAACGCGCAGTCGACCGCCGGCGCGTTCCACTAGCTCACGCAGCTTCACTCGATTGCCATACGCTAGCACCACGTACCGACCATCGCGGTGCAGCGAGTGAATGCCCCACTGGTGCGCCCAGACCCGCAACCGACCTCGCTCGAGCAGGCCTTCGACCAACTCCGGCAGCGGGCCGAAGCGGTCGACCAGCTCACTCGCAAACTCGGTGAGCCCCTCGATCGACGTGATCCGCGCCAGCCGGCGGTAGAGATCGATCTTTGTCCGCGAGTCGCTCACGTACTGCGGCGGCAAATACGCTGAGCCCGGCAGGTCGATGTTCACGTCAATCACTTCCGGCGGCGGCAGATTCTTGAACTGCCGCACTGCTTTTTCGAGCATCGCGCAGTACATCTCGTAACCCACTGCAGCGATGTGACCACTTTGCTGGGTGCCTAGCAGGTTGCCAGCACCGCGGATCTCCAGGTCGCGCATCGACAGGGCGAAGCCGGCCCCCATCTGGCTGAACTCCTCGATCGCCCGCAACCGGCGCGCCGCTTCCGGCGTGAGGTGCCGGTTTTCGTCGACCAGCAGATAGCAGTACGCGCGATGCTTGTACCGCCCCACGCGCCCGCGAAGCTGGTGCAAGTCGGCCAGGCCGTAGCGGTCGGCGTCGTCGATGAACATGGTGTTCGCGTTGGGAATGTCGAGCCCGCTCTCGATAATGGTGGTTGCTAGCAGGATGTCGTACTCCTGGTTCACAAACTTCACCATCACTTTTTCGAGCTCTCTTTCCGCCATCTGACCATGGCCGATGCCGATGCGGGCTTCAGGCACGATTTCGTTCAGCCGCTCGGCGACGGTCTTAATGTCGTGCACTCGGTTATGCACGAAGTAGGCCTGGCCGCCGCGGTTCAATTCGCGAAGCAGCGCGCTGCGGATTAGCTCGCCGTTGAAGCGGGTGACGCGAGTCTCTACCGCCACGCGATCGGCCGGCGGGGTCTCGAGGTTCGAAATCGATCGCACCCCGAGCAGCGACATGTGCAGCGTGCGGGGAATCGGGGTCGCGGTCATCGTCAGCACGTCGACCACGGTTCGCATGGATTTGAGCCGCTCTTTGATCGCGACGCCAAACCGCTGTTCTTCGTCGATGATCAGCAGCCCCAGGTTCTGGAACTCCACGTCTTTCGACGCCAGGCGGTGGGTGCCGATCAGGATGTCGACTTTCCCTTCCTTGGCGGCCGCGATGGTTTTGCGTTGCTGGCGATCGGTGCTGAATCGCGAGACCGAGGCAATCTCGTAGGGGAACTCGGCCATCCGCTCGCGGAACGTGCGGCAATGCTGCTCGGCCAGCACCGTGGTCGGTACCAGCACGGCCACCTGGTAGCCAGCGTCGACCGCTTTGAACGCCGCCCGCATGGCCATCTCGGTTTTGCCGAAGCCGACGTCGCCGCAGAGCAGTCGGTCCATCGGCCGCGGTTGCTGCATGTCGGCCTTGATGTCGACCACCGCCCGCAACTGGTCGGGCGTTTCCTGGTAGGGGAAGGCCGCGTCGAACTCTTTTTGCCAAGGGGTGTCGTCGGGGAAGCGGATGCCAGGGCGGGCGTCGCGTTTCGCAGCCAGTTCGATCATCTCGGCCGCCAGGTCGTGCACCGCCTTTTCGGCCGCCTTCTTGTGCCGCGCCCAAGCCTGCCCGCCGATCTTCGCGAGGGCCGGCTTCAGCTTCTTGCCGCCGACGTATTTCTGCACCAGCTCAATGCGGAAACTCGGCACGTAGATGCGGGTACCGCCGTCGTATTCGATCTCCAGGTGCTCTTCGGAGCGACCTTCTTTCTCGAGCAGCTTGATGCCACGGTAGCGACCGATACCGTGAGCGACATGCACCACCAAGTCGCCTTTTTTCAGCTCCAGGAAACTGTCGATCGCCCGACCTTGGTAGCTTCGCGTATTGCGAGCCACGCTGGCATGGCGATGGAACAACTCGGCCGACGAAAGCAGCACCGTTTGCCGCGTGACGATGCGAAATCCTTCGTGCAATCGGCCGATCACGAAGTCCATTTGCTTTTTCTTGAGCAAGGGACTGCCGGCAAACAGTTCTTCGAGTCGTTGGATCTCGGCCGGCGTTTCGCACGCCAGCAGGACTCGCTCGGTGCCAGCGACGCTTTCCAGTTCGTCGCGCACCTTCTTCAGGTCGCCGCTGAAACGCTCGACGCTCTCGAACCCGAGATGGCAGGTAGTTTCGTAGGAGCCGCTCGGGATGCCAGCCGCGGTGACCGACGGAAACTTGTAGATTTCGGCCAGCGTGGTTCGGGTGCTGTGCAGCTTTTGCGGCGAGTCTTGTCGCTCGTGAAAGTAGCGTCCCTCCTCATCGATGTCGGTCGGCTCGACCAGCACAAACCAGCTACCCTCGGCAAGCAGCGACGTTAAATGCGACCGGGCCGACGAGTTCGCATCGAGCAGCGTGACGTCGAGATGCTTCAGCGGGTCGTGACTCCGCTGCGTCGCAACGTCGAACTCGCGGATCGAGTCGATCTCGTCGCCGAACAGTTCGATGCGGGCGGGCACCAGCGCGTCGGGGGGGAAGATGTCGACAATGCCACCCCGCACGGCAAACTCGCCGGGCAGCTCGACGGCCGACGTGCCATGGCACCCCCGCTCGCTGAGCCACTCGGCCAGCTCTTCGAGGTCGATCGTGTCGCCGACCGAGATACGACGCGTGCAGCTGGCCAGCGTTTCGCGATTCGGCACCGGCTGCATGAGCGCCTGGATCGAGGTGACCACCAGCTTGGGCGGCGTGTCGTCGGCAGCCAAGTGCTTGACCACCCGCAGCCGCTCGCCTTCGATTTCGTCGATCACCACGGTTCGCGAGGTGTTCGCTTCGCTCGGACGGAACGACATCACTGGCAACTTGGTGAATAGCTCCAGGTCGTCGGCCAGGGTGTCGATGGTCGCAGGACGCGGGGTCACGACGACGAGCGTCGCGGGGCAGTCGCTTGCCAGGGTGGCCGCGACCAGCGCGCACGACGACCCCCAGACACCGCCCAACGTGGCGCTGTGCCCAGCCAGCAGACTGGCCTGCACGTCGGCGAAGCCTTGAAGTTGTTCAAGCTCGGCGGTCAGCATCTCCAGGGCCCCCCGATTGGGAGCCGGCTGGTCAGCGACCACAGGTTTATCGTCCATGGTTACCAGCAATTGTAGCGCGGCGACATCGCATCGCCTAGCGGAACCGACCACGGGGTGCCGCCAGGGTGGTTTTGCCCCCAAATGTCGGAAAATCGATGGGTGGGGGCAATTCTTACGCCGACATCGGTTGTCGTAAGTTCTTTTTCAGTAATGGTTTGCGAATAGCTCATCGGTCGTAAGTGGAAACTCGTTTTGCCCCCTGGGGGCTTTATTTCGGGCAGGCTGTTCAGGTCACACACGCATGTTCATGCGAACACGTAGTGTACCACATTGGGTGGCCATTTCCTAGCAAAACCGCCGGCTTTGAGGGGAAAGCGGGGCAGCTAAATGAGAAAGCCGCACTGCCCTCCCCAACTCATGGGGGGAGAGCACTGCGACTATTGGGTTCGAGTTGGCCGGCTTTCCAGCGAGCTACTTCTTCGGGCTCGCCGGCTTCTTGGTGGGTGCCGGCGCGGTGTTGTCGATCGGCAGCATCGCGCGGACTCCGAAGCCGCCGTCGCTTTTGCTCATGTCGGTCCACAGCGTGCCAGGACCGGCGTACAGCAACTGCAGCTTCACGTCGTCGGGCAGGCCGGAAGCGAAGACCCAGTTGTTATAGGCTTCGGGCGAGCCGAACGCCTCGACGGCCAGGCGGAAGCGATCCGACGTGGCTTCTTCTACCAGCTTCTTGCCTTGGTTCTCGGCTTCGCCGAGCACGCGTTCGGCCTCGGCTTCGAGGGCCGCAGTTTCCTTTTCGATGGCCGCGATCTTACGAATCGTCTCGGCGCGAATCGTTTCGGCTTCGCGATCCCCCTCGGCATTGCGGCCAGCGACTTGCTTCTTGGTATCGACTTCCACGGTGCGGCTGGCGAGCGACACCTGCTCTTCCGATTCGCGAAGCTTCGCTTCTTCCTTCGCAGTCAGTTGCTCTTGCTCGCGGGTCAGGGTGAGTTCGTCGGCAATGAACGACATTTGGATCGGCTTGCGAACCTGTTCGGGAATGTAAACGTGGCGAACCAGACCGTACAGCAAAGTGATTTGCTTGGCGTCGAGCACACGATGGAACTCCGCGAGGCTCTCCTCCTGGTACTTCTCGCGATCGTCGCCAACCAGCAGCTCGACCGCTTTATACTCGGAACCACGATTGCGAAGGATCGACTCGATCTGCGGCAGCACGATTTTCTCTTCAATCGCTTTCACGTTGCCGATGGTGCGAATCGCATGCGGTGCCTGATCGGGCATCAGACCCCAGATCGCGGTAAAGTCGAGATGCATCGAGAAACCGTCGCTCGAGGGAAATTGAATGCCGCTGTCTTCGTCGGCGATGACTCGCTCGCCGTTTTCGTCGACCACTTCGTTGCCTTGCGCGTCGCGCTTCACTTCCACCTGAATCGAGTTGTAGCGGTAGCCGACTTCGACGATGTCGATGTTTTGCTCGCGACCGTTAATCAGGTAGATGCCGGGCGGCAGCACTTCCTTGGCGATGCCGGCCTTGGCGCCGGTCAGCTTGTTGCTGGCTAGGTTGGTAACGACGCCGACGTAGCCAGTGGGAATCTCAACCCAGCCTGCCTTCTTCTCGCTATTGCCCGAGGTGAACTCCTGCAGCTTGACCTTTGTTACTTCGTAACCGTAGTCGTTAATGCGATACCGCCCAGGGTGCAGCACTTTGCGGAGGATGCCTTTGAACTTGGTAGCGCCGATGTCGCCGTCGACGAGAAACTCGCCATCAGGCAGGTCGTCGCCGAGCTTGCAAGTTACTACACCGACTTCGCCGGGGAGAATCACCACGTCGTCGATCACTTCGCGTTCCCACCAGACCGGGCAATAGAAGTGACGGCCAGGCCCGCGAAGTTTCGCGAGCACGCCGACCTGCCCTTCTTCGGCCCAATGGCCTGGTTTCGCGCGTTCGTTCTTACCAAACAGGATGGCCCCCTTGTAGCGGAGTCGCAGGCTTTGGCCATCCTCCACATACACCCGGTTCACGCCCCACTCCACGATAAACCACGCGGTGAGCGATAGCAGAACCAGAAAAACAGCTAAGGCAGATAAAAGTCGATTCATTTGTTTGACCTCGCTCGGGGAACGAGTAGATAGTGTGCTTTAGTGATTGGATGCGTCGCGCTACTCAGCCGCCGGTACAGGCGTTTCTGCTTCGGCGGGAACTTCGTCTACTGCGGCAGAAGATTCCTCGACCGGCATCACGGCTGGCGGAGCTTGCTCCACTTCAGGACTTGGTGCGACGGGTTGGTTTGCTGCGGGAGGAGCCGCTACCGCGCTGCTGCCGAACGATTGAAAGATGTCCATCAGCGGCGAGTCGGCCGTGTTGGCCATGATGTTGCGATAACCGGGAGCGAGCTTCTGGTACAACACGTAACGAGCGTAGGCGTCGCCATTGTTGCCGAGGGCCTCGACCGCCTTCCGCCAACCCGCGGCGTCGGCTTCGTTCTCGTACCCGATCACGGCCGCCTTGGCGGTGGCCCGGGCCAGCAAGGCTTCGGCTTCGTCCTTGGCCGCTTCGAGCTTTTGCTCGGCGACCGCCTTATCGCGATTGGCCGCTTCGAGGGCGACTTGCTGTTCTTCCTTGGCGAGGGTCACGACTTCCACTACTTCGCGATCGGCACCAATCACTTCGCGTCGTTGTTCGATCAACGCTTTTTCGGTCGCAAGCTTTGCTTCCTGCTGTTGTTGAAGAATCTGCTGCGTGTACTGCTTTAGCTGCTGCGCGCTGACTTCGCGGTCGCGAAGCGGCTCGGCAATCGCTTGCGGCGGTTTAATCTTGGTGATCAACGCCTGCACGATCTCGATGCCTTGCTCCTTGCAGGTTTTGGTGATCGCGTTCTGGAACTCTGCCTGGAAAGCGGTACGGGTTTCGCCGCCGATCAACTCGCGAGCCGAGGTATTCGAACCACGCAACCGGCAGAACGCCCGAGCGTTGGGCATGATGACCTTGTTGATGATTTCCTGCGAAATGTCGCTGGCTCCATCTTCGTCGTTGGTCACGTCGTTGTAAGTAACGTAAGTCTCGGCGGCGGTTTCGGGCACCACGCGAAACTCGATAATGCCGTCGAGCGAAATGGGAAAACCATCCTTCGAGGGAAAGGTCATGTCCATGCCGATCGACAGGTTAAACCGCTGCGAGCGGGTGTCGATGGAGTTGATGCGATAGAGATAGGGATTCAGATAATAGGTCTGCGGGTCGAGCGTTTTCTCTTGCGGCCCGCGGAAGCCTTCCTCCACGAGCAGTTCGTTGGGATCCTCCGGCATCGGGCCAGCCAGGTTGGTGACAATGCCTTTGTAACCAGCGGGAATCACCTTGGGGTCCCACAGCTCGATTACCTCGACAAAGTCGCTACGATGCCGGCGGTTGCCGCCGACTTCTTGCTTGGTCACCCGATCGATCACCATCGCATTGAGGGCATACCGACCTGGTTTCAGCACCTCTTTAATAATGCCCTTTTGATTCTTGTCGAACGCAATGAAGTGCCCGTAAGGAAGGTCGTCGCCATACAGCCGCACCCGCACGCCCATCTTGTCGGCGGGGATCTCGACCATGGGGTAGACTTTCCAGTCCCAGGTATAAGGGTTCTTGAAGTACCGCCCTTCGGAGAGCACCTGCATCTGCAGTCCCTTGTGGTCCGCATCGGCGGCCACTTCCTGCGAGTTCTCCATGTTGATGCCGGTCTTGCGGGTAAGCACCGCGATGTGCCGCGCAGGCACGTTGATCCGACAGTTCGTATACACGAACCAGGCAAAGCCCATCAGGAACATCAGAAACAGCACGATCGCAATCGGGCCAAGCTTCACTAGTTTCTTGAGCAGGGTATTGGTCGGGCCGTCGTTGTCGGAGTCCATAATGATCACGTCTTTGTCGTTATCGTCCATCGTAGCGATCCATGAAGAAGGTGATTCGCACAACAACCAAGGCTGATTTGCGGAAATTGCTACCGTAGCGTAGCTTCCGCTTTGCCGAAGAAGCTGCGTGTGACTGCGTATTCGTCGAGGTCGGGAGAGTATTGCCGAAAAAACTCGCGCTCACCGAGTCGCTGGCAGCGCCATTGACCGCTGCCCTGGCGAGTAGCCCTCTCCCCATCGACTGAAAAGCCGACAGGCCCCCCGGCGGTGGCAGCGGTTGTACTGATTGTTAAGATTCAACGAGTTCTGCTTGCTAGCGTCCGATCGGTCTCCATTTTTATTACGGTAGTGGGTCGCAATGGCCATCGCCACACCACCAAAGTCAACACCTGTACACTAACACATTAGGTGGCCATTTCCCAGCGAAATCGCGGAGGTTCGTGGGGATTTCTTCCCCCGGCGACAACGCCTGCGAACAACCGCCGACGGTTTCGGAGCAACATGTCTTAAATGACCTGTAGGTTGGACTTCGTCGCAAAAAAGTTGCGCTCTACGACATCCTCCAGCACCGAACTCGTCGGCCACGACGAACTCGGGTAGACTAATGCAAGTTGCACCTCCATGTTCTGTAGTGGCGGCGGACTGTCCCGCGGCTGACCAACAACTCACTGGAATAGTAACTTTGATAACGCTCGAAAGGCCCCTGCCCCCGAGCCCCTTTTACCCGCTCCTGTCGCGATGCTAAGTTCCCTCGACCGCAAGTTGCTTCGCGACCTTCGCTCGCTGTGGGGGCAGGCCATTGCCATTTCGTTGGTGATTGCCTCCGGCGTGGCGACCTTTGTGAATTCGCAGAACACGCTTCGCTCGCTCGAATCGACCCGCTCGGCATTCTACGAACGCTCGAGCTTCGCCGAAGTGTTTGCCAGCGTGAAGCGCGCGCCCGACTCGCTCAAAGGCCGCCTGGCCGAGATCCCCGGCGTCGCGCGGCTCGAGACCCGCATCGTCGAAGGGGTGAACCTCGACCTCGAGAACGTGAACGAACCGGTGGTCGGGCGACTGATCAGCGTGCCCGACACGCGCAAGCCGTTGCTCAATAAGCTATACCTCCGGCGCGGCCGATGGCTCACTCCGGGCGCGGACGACGAAGTGCTGGCGAGCGAGAAGTTTGCCGACGCGAACCAGTTGCAGGTGGGCTCCGAGATTTCGGCCGTGATCAATGGCCGGCTCAAGAAACTGCAAGTGGTCGGCGTGGTGCTGTCGCCGGAGTACGTGTTTCAGATCAAACCAGGCGATCTGGTGCCCGACGCCAAACACTTTGGCGTGCTCTGGATGAATCACGAAGCCCTGTCGCAAGCGTTCAACATGGAAGGGGCATTCAACGATGTTTCGTTTGAGCTGCTGCATGGCACGAATGTCGACGAGGTAATTTTTCGCACCGACGAACTGCTCGACCCCTACGGGGGCAGCGGCGCGTACGGGCGCAAGGATCAGATCTCGCACATGATTCTCGAAGGGGACATCAACGGGCTGAAGACCACCGGGCTGATTGCGCCGAGCATCTTCCTGGGGGTCGCCGCGTTTCTATTCAACGTGGTGCTCACCCGCATGCTGAGCCTGCAGCGCGAACAGATTGCCGCCCTCAAGGCGTTTGGCTACACCAACCTCGACATCGCCTGGCACTACATGAAGCTGGTGCTGCTGATCACCTGCGTCGGCTCGGTGGTCGGCACAATCGGCGGCACCTTTCTGGCTGGCATCGTCACCGAGCTGCTCGCGCGGGTATATCAGTACCCCGAGATCTTCGTGAGCGTCCGCTGGAGCATCGTCGCCCTGGCAGTCACGGTGGCCTCGACCGCTGCTTGCGGAGGTGCTGCGGGGGCCATCTGGCGAGCGGTTCGCATTCCGCCGGCCGAAGCGATGAGGCCTGAGCCGCCGGCCAACTTCAAACCGACGTTCTTCGAGCGGCTCGGCATCGGCCACCACCTGCCGAACGTCGCCCGCATGGTGGTGCGTCAGCTCGAGCGTCAGAAGATCAAAACGTCGATCTCGATCTTTGCCATCAGTTTGTCGGTCGCCATCATCGTCGTAGGGCAGTACATTCAGGACAGCATCGACTTTGTGATCGACTCGCAGTACTTCCGCATGCAGTTGTTCGACGTGCAAGTGACCACGGTCGAACCGCTATCGACCGACCTTTCGTACGAGTTGGCCAACATCCCAGGAGTGATGCAAGCAGAGCCGATGCGGACCATCCCCGCGCGGGTACGCAACGGCTCGCGGTACCGCCGCACGGCGATCCGTTCGCTGCCGACCGATGTGTCGCTGCTGCAACTTATCGACCGCCATCTGGAAAGCTGGCAGCCACCGCCGTCGGGGCTGATCGTGTCGAAGAAGCTAGCCACGATGCTCGAAGCCGAGGTCGGCGACTACCTGACCATCGAAACCCTCGAAGGCAAACGCCCCACGATTCGGTTGCCGATCGTCACGATACTCGACGACCTGGCGGGGCTGAACGTCTACATGAACCTGACCGAACTTAATCGCCTGATGCGCGAAGGCCCGCGGGCGACAGGCGCTTATCTGCGTGTGGATCCCAACCAAGCCGAGAACGTTTACAACGAACTGAAGCACACCCCGCAAGTGGCGGCCGTGAACGTGAAGCAGCATTCGCTCAACAGTTTTCAAGACACGGTGTCGAAGAACCTCGGCACGATGAAAACCATTAACCTGACGTTTGCCGTGATTATCGCGCTCGGCGTCGTGTACAACGGCGCTCGCATCACGCTCTCGGAGCGTAGTCGCGAACTGGCAACGCTTCGCGTTATCGGTTTCACCCGCCAGGAGATTTCGGCCATCCTGCTCGGCGAGCTAGGCACAATCACCGTGCTGGCGCTGCCGCTCGGCATGGGGCTCGGCTGGTGCTTTGCTTACTTCCTGTCGACCTTCCTGGCCGACGAAGAAGCGTTTCGGTTTCCCTTTATCATCGAACGATCCACCTACGCCTTGGCGGTTTCGGTAGTGCTTACCGCTTCGCTGGCGTCGTCGCTGCTGGTTCGCTCGAAACTTGATCACTTAGACCTCATCGCGGTGCTGAAGTCGAAAGAGTAGGATAGTTGCAACACGAACTTACGCCGTGAGGTACAACCACGATGTGTGACGAAGAACACGATCCATTCAACGAACCAGAGCTTGCCCACCCGCGTGCGCGGGAACTAATGACGGACAATCTCTTCTGGGATTGTGCCGACGAGGGCAATCCTTTTGGGAGCGACGAAGGATTCGACGCCTACTATGAATGGCGACGTTGGAGAAACGAACATCCCACCGCACCACTCACCGAGTGTTTCGACTGGATACTCATGGGACAACTTGCCGCTTACAACGACTCGCTGACCACGCCAGAACAAATAGCAAAAGATCTTGCTAATCCTGAAGGTGCCTTACTCGCGGACAGTTACGACCTGATCACCTTGGACACCACGATGATTGCAACTGGCTTGGGGCAGCTGCTCGACGAAGGCAAGATCGATATCGACGCCAAGAAGTACCTGAAGACCGCCATCACACGACAACGCTATCTGCAGACCGGCCCGCTAGAGGAAAGCACGCTTGATGTTATCGAGCGCGTAGTGGAAGCCGCTTAGTGCTGCAGTTCAGCAAATCCCCCATCCTATCGCAACGATTACTCTACCCCCTTCGCACGATGAAAAGTTGGCTCACCTGGTTCTTGATTTTGATCGCGGTCGCCCTGGTTGGAGTGATTGGCTATAGCTTGTTTGTACCTGAGCCGGTGAAAGTGGACGTGGCCAAGCTCGATAAGGGCACCGTGCTCGTGACGGTGGACGAAGATGGCAAGACCCGCATTCGCGAAAAGTATGTAGTGTCGTCGCCGCTGATGGGGCGGTTGTTGCGTATCGACCTCGACCCTGGCGATCCCGTGCAAGCTGGCGAGACGTTGCTGGCGACCATCGAGCCCCGCGACCCCGAACTGCTCGACGCCCGAACCATCGCCCAGGCCGAAGCCCGCGTGAGCGCAGCCCAGGCGGCACTCGATCGCAGCGAGCCGCTTCTCGAGCAGGCCCGCATCGAGTTGAGCAACGCCGAAACGCAACTGGCCCGCGCCCGAGCGACCGCCGAGGTGATCTCGGCCAACGAGCTAGACGACGCCGAAGCCCGCTTCCGCACCGCGAGCGAAGGGCTGCGGAGCGCGAAGTTCGCCAAGTCGATCGCTCAGTTCGAGCTGCAACAAGCCGAGTCGGCGCTGCTACGGTCGCAGCCGCGCGAAGACGACAACGCTGCTCCCACCAGCGAAAACGGCAACGGCGGCTGGAACCACACCATCCGCTCCCCCATTACCGGGCGGGTGCTTCGCGTGATGCAAGAAAGCTCGGCCGTGGTGACCGCCGGCACGCCGCTCTTGGAGCTTGGCGATCCTCACGACCTGGAAGTAGTGATCGACGTGCTCTCGAGCGACGCGGTAAAGATCAAACCCGGCGCAGCAGTGATGTTCGAACACTGGGGTGGCGACAAAGTACTCAACGGACGCGTGCGACTTGTCGAACCGAGCGGCTTTACCAAAATCTCGACGCTTGGTGTCGAAGAGCAACGTGTGAACGTAGTGGTCGATCTGACCGATCCGGTCGAAGAGCGACAAACCCTCGGCGATGGTTTTCGGGTGGAAGCTCGCATCGTGGTAGCCGAAGCCAACGACGTGCTCCGCGTGCCGGCCAGTTCGCTGTTCCGCCCCGACACTGGATGGGCGGTGTTCGTGCTCGAGGAAGGTCACGCAAAGCAAGTACGCGTAGAAGTCGGCAATCAGAACGGGCTCGAGGCCGAAATTACCAGCGGGCTCGAACTCGGCGACAAAGTCATCCTGCATCCCAGCGACAAAATCGCCGACGGAGTCGCAGTGCAGGAGCGGCAAGGCCGAGAGGTTAGCCTGAGCGAGTAACTTGCGAGCGGAGTGAGCGCGTGGGTACCCTGGAGCAAAGCAGACTGGCCTTCGATGGCCACGCGACTTTTCACGCCCCGGGAGCTTCACCGATGATCGACCGCCGAACCATGCTGGCCCAAACCGCAGCTGGCCTCGCTGGATTGTATGGTAGCTCGCGTCTGCTGGCCGCCGAAGCGTCGCGCGACTTCCCTCCGGTTCGCACCATCACGCAAGGTCCCAAGCATCACTGGTTTGGCTACTACGACAAATGGCAGTTCGACCCCACCGATCGATACGTGCTATCGAACCAGGTCGACTTCGAGCATCGCTCGCCCCGCGCTGGCGATACCATTCAGGTCGGCATGGTCAACACCGAGCAGGGGGATCACTGGATCGAGCTCGGCAAGAGCCAGGCCTGGGGATGGCAGCAAGGTTGCATGTTGCAATGGATCCCTGGCACCCTGCACGAGGTGCTGTGGAACGATCGTGAAGCCGACCGCTACGTCGCCCGCCGCAAGAACGTGATCACCGGTGAGCAATCCACCCTGCCCCACCCGATTTACACGATCAGCCCCGATGGCAAGTTTGGCCTGTCGCTCGACTTCGCCCGCTTGCAGCGCATGCGCCCGGGCTACGGTTACGTGGGCCTCGACGACCGCCATCCGGAGCAACTCGCTCCGGCCGACGAGGGAATCTTCAAAGTCGATCTTTCGACCGGTGAGTCGACGCTACTGGTGTCGCTCGCCGACGTGGCGAAGATCCCCTTCCAAGGCAGCACGCTCGACGATCGCTGGCACTACTTCAATCACCTGCTGGTGAGCCCCGACTCGCAGCGGTTCATCTTCCTGCATCGCTGGCGGGCTCGGCACCCGGAGACCGGCCAGCCGCATGGCGGTTTCACCACTCGCATGTTTACCGCGAACATCGATGGCAGCGACCTGTACGTGCTCGATCCCTCGGGCAACACCTCGCACTTCATCTGGCGCGATCCTCAGCACGTCTGCATGTGGACGCACCCAACGGGCCGTCGGGCTGGCTACTACGTGTTCGAAGACAAGACCTCGAACATCTCGCAGGTCGGCGAAGGGCTGCTCACCCAGAACGGGCACAACACCTACCTGCCTGGCACGAACAACGAGTGGATGCTTTCGGACACCTATCCCGATGGCAATCGGAATCAAAAGCCGTTCCTGTTTCACATTCCGACGAGCCGATTGGTGCCGCTCGGCGAGTTTTATTTGCCGCCGGAGTACCGCGGGGAATCTCGCTGCGACACCCACCCTCGCTACAGTCGCGACGGTCGCACGATTTGTATCGATTCTCCCCACACCGGCAGCGGCCGGCAGCTGCATCTGATCGACGTCAGCGAGATTATTGGCTAAGTTCTCGCCGCGCCGGGAAGTGTTCCCCAGGCCGGATGCCGGCCGATAAGCTAGATTTTTAGAGCATTTATCCCCGCATCGGCGGCTCGTGAAGGGCTGCCAAGTTATTGCCCCGTTTCTCGGCGGCTGGGTATATTGGATGCTTACGACGATTCACGGAACACACTCCCCCCAGCTTGAGGCTCTCCATCGTGGGACTTGGCGACTTTTTCAAATCGATACTCGACGGCGGCAAGGTCGACGTCCAAAAACGTTACCAATTCATGCGCGAAGCGGTATCGGGCACCATGAGCGAGTTCTACATGGCTCGCGACCGCCAAACCGATCAAATGGTAGGGCTGAAGATTCTCGACCTCGGTAAAACGCAGACCCTCGAGTCGCGGTTCAAGGGACTCGACAAACCGACCGAAGGCGAAATCGCCAGCTCGTTCAACCACCCCCTCATCGTGACCACGCTGCAGTACGGCATCACCACCAAGAACCAGCAGTACATCGTGATGGAGTTTCTCGATGGCCCGGGACTCAACTCGCTGATCGTCGGCAAGAGCCCGCTGCTTGATGGAAATCGGCTGACGCTAGTCCGACAGATGGCCGAGGCCCTGAAAGTGGTGCATGACGCGGGCTACATTCACCGCGACATCTGCCCTCGTAATTTCGTCTGCAGCAAAGACGCCTCGTCGCTCAAGCTGATCGACTTCGGGCTGACCGTGCCGGCCGAGAAACAATACATGCAGCCCGGCATCCGCACCGGCACGCCGAACTACATGGCTCCTGAAGTGGTACGTCGGCGTCCCACGGACCAGCGGCTCGACATTTTCGCACTCGGCGTATCGATGTACGAGCTTTTCGCGTTCGAACTCCCCTGGGCTCGTGGCTCCGATGGCATGGCAGCCATGTCGCACGGGGCGTCGGCTCCCCCGCCGATCCGTCAGTTCTATGAGAAAATCGACCCTCGCTTGGAAGCGGCGATTCTCAAATGCATCGAGTCGGAACCAGACAAACGCTACACCAACGTCGGCGACTTTCTTAACGCGATCAAGATGCTCAAAAGCGAAGACGCTGCGTAGTGCGGGTTACTCGCGCAGCGAGACAGTTCGCCTGCCACCATTGGAAGAGGCAAATCGACTATCACGCGCGAGTTGAGAATCGAGTGAAGATAGCAGCGACGCATCGAGAACAGCGATGCGAACTCAAGAAGATTGCTGCGAGAAACAGAGGAGACCTTTGCTCACGCAGGCGTTGCAATCGCTGAGCATGGCCTATATAAAAACACAGGCCCTTGCCGCACAAATAGAGGCGACAAGGGCCTTGCCGTTATCCAGCCGGAGCGCCTGCGTGCGAAAGCAACGACGAGCTACTCGTGTTAGTTGAGCGCTGCCCTACAAGGCAGTTGAGTGTGCCTACTGCCGAGCGATGTCGGCCTTTTTCGCGAGGCACGTGCGTACGATGCAAAACTCAACACGAAAGCAAGGCGAGCTGTTCGCCGAGGCGACCAAGCCTACTTCGCTTGGTACAACTCCTTGTGTCAAAAAAACCACTGGGACAGAAAAGTGACTGTTTGAGGCATGCTAGCAGTAGCTCTCGCTACCGAAAGCTCAGCCTCCCCAGTGCCTGTAAGGCGGATCTTCCATAGGTTGGCCTCCTGTTGAAAACAGAAAGATAAGGACCAAACTCGTTACACCTCTATTATATCAAATCGGCAACAAGGGTCAAAATTTCTTTGCCAAAATTCAGAGAGTTCTTGCAAACGGCAAGGCCTCTCGTAGCGTTTAGAAAAGCCGCAACGAACACACAGCTTAGCACTATTTACATTCTTGTTCCGCTACGCGATTGTCGCGTTACAATAGCGGTTTCGACCAGGCGAAACACTCCCACTCAATTCACCTCTGCTGCATGTCTGACGACACCAAGCAATCTGATGTTCGCCTGGCTAGCGAAACCGAAACGCCCGACGTTACCGGCGCTGCGCCGAGCATGCCGCCGCCGTTGCCGCAGCCCGCTCGCACAGTACTCAACACTCAGCCTTACACTGGCTCGGTTCGCTTTGCTGTCGACGTGATGAAACCAGGCGATCGCATCGACGACTTCGAAGTCGAAGGCGTGCTTGGGCGCGGGGCGTTTGGCGTGGTGTATCTCGCGCGGCAGATCTCGCTCGATCGACAAGTCGCGCTGAAGGTTGCTCCCAACCTTGGTAGCGAAGGTCGCACCATGGCGCGGCTCGAGCACAAGCACATCGTGCAAGTGTTCAGCGAAACGGTCGATAGCAGTCAAACACTCAAACTACTCTGCATGCAGTTGGTGCCTGGCGCGCCGCTGAACGACGTGATTCACGACCTCATGCAGATCCGCCAGGCTCGTGGTCATTGGAGCGGAGCCGACGTATTGGCTTCGGTCGATACGCGGTCGAAGCTCACCGACATCTTCGATCCCTCCGCGCTTCGCGATCGCGAGGCGCTCGAAGAAATGGACGACCTCGAGGCCACCTGCTGGATCGGTGCCTGCCTGGCCGAAGCGGTCGACTACGCCCATCGCCAGGGGGTGCTGCATCGCGACATCAAACCGGCCAACGCGTTGGTGAATCGCTACGGGCAACCTTTGCTGGCCGACTTTAACATCTCGTTCCAGTCGCTCGACGAGAACGCGAGTGTCGACGAACGCTTTGGCGGCACCCTCGCCTACATGGCGCCGGAACATCTCGAAGCGTTCCACCCCGATACCGATGTCACCGCCGAAGCGGTCGACCAACGCTCCGACCTATACTCACTCGGCATCGTAGTCGCCGAGCTACTGACCGGCGACAGCCCGCTGGAGTTTCCGCCGAAGTGCGACAACCGCTTGCTGTACGTCGAACGCATGGCAGCGGTACGCGGGGTGACAGGTCCCGACATTGTCGAAGGCGCCGGCGACGCCGAGAAGGCATTTAGCTACACCATTGCCAAGTGCCTAGATCCCGATCCTGAGAAACGCTACGCCAGCGGAGCCGAGCTGGCGGCCGCCTTACAAGGAGTTCGCGAACTCCGCGGCTACGAACGACGTTATCGACGCCAACACTGGATCGCCCGCGCGGTGCAAGCCCATCCTATCTTGTGGGTGGTCATCTTCTCACTCGTTCCGCAGTTCGTCGGTAGCTTGTTCAACATCAGTTACAATGCGACGCAGATCTGCACCAAGTTCTCACCAGAGCAGCATGCCATCTTCCAAAAGCTGGTATTCGGCTACAACCTGGTGATCTACCCCCTCGCCATCCTGGCCGGGGTGATGTTGCTGGTGCCGCTGCTTCGCTCCTGGCGGCGACTCGAAGGAACCCAGGCGGTCGATCAACAAGAGATCGACTGGGCCCGGCGTCGCACGCTAATGCTGCCGATGTGGCTATTGCTGGTCGCCGCGGGTGGCTGGCTGCCAGGCGGGGTGATCTTTCCTCTGCTCATTCAGTACTTCGCAGGCTCGGCTCCGCCGGGGCTGTACCACCACTTCTTCTCGTCGTTTACCATCTCGGGCCTGATTGCGGTCGCCTACTCGCTGTGCGGCGTGCAGTACGTGGCCTTGCGTGGATTCTACTCGCGACTCTGGCCGCGGGCGGAACTGTTTCGCACGTCCGCCGAGCGGGAGATCCCCGCCACGCGTTGGCGCGTCGGGCTGATGCTCGGGCTGGCGTTCGTCGTGCCGACCATCGCGGCCGGCATGCTGCTGCTCACCGCCGACGACGCAAACGATCCGTTCTTTAAGATACTCAACCTTTCGCTCTCGATCGGCGGCGGAGCCGGCTTCACCGGCATGCTGTTTGTCGCCTTCCGCTTATGGCGGATCATGGATTACCTGACGGGAGCGGATCGGCGACAATGATCGGACGGCGGGGGGCATCGATTCGACAAGCCATGCATCTGGCAAACACCAACGCACTGGTGTGGGCCATCGGCAATGGATTGGTCTCGACCTCGCTAGTCACGTACCTAGCCTTGGGACTGGGGGCCAGCGGCATCGCGATCGGGCTGATCCTGTCGGCTCCGCACCTCGCGGGGCTGTTGCGATTGGTCGCCCCCGCGATGATGACCACCGGCCAGCGCCGCAAAGTGGTTTGCCTGACTGGCTATCTGGCGAGCGCCATGGTGCTGGTCGCCATGCCGCAGCTGGCGGCCCCGCGCGAAGGTCTCGACCCAGCCATCGGCATCGCGACGCTGGTGATCTGCTGGTGCGTGTATCATCTGCTCGAATACATCGCGACCATCGCCCTCTGGAGCTGGCTAGGCGATTGGATGCCGCCACCGGTCCGCGGGCGGCTCGTTGGTTGGCGCGAGCGGTTCCTCGTTGTCGGTCGGATCGTGGGCGTCACCGCAAGCGTGCTGCTGTCGTTTGGTTGGGAATACCTCGACCCGAGTGCCGAGCGGTGGGTGCCGCTCTACTGGTCGGCCAGCGTGGGGGCAGGCATGCTGGTGCTGGCCGTGGTTCCGCTGCTCTGGCTGGCTCCACGCACAAGCAACAACGAGGCGACTCCGACGAACACCTGGCGAGCCATGGCCCGCGTGCTGAGCGACCGCAAATACGCATCGCTGCTGCTGTACTCGTGCTGGTTTGCCGCTGCCAATGGCATCACCAGCTCGGCCCAGGCCATTTATCCCTGGCGCGTTCTCGACATTAATTACCACCAACTAGTGGGGCTTAGGTCGATGATGTACGCCGGGCAAACCGCCATGGCACCCACAAGTGGTTGGTGGATCGACCGCTTCGGCGCGCGGCGACTAATGACCATTTGCCAGTTGATTGTCGCGACGGGGCCGCTGTTTTTCTTGATCTCGACGCCGAGCTACCCATGGTGGGTGGCCGGCGCGTTCGTCGTGTGGATGTTCTACGCCCCGCTGAACGTGAGCCTCGACACGCTGAAACTCAAGCTGGTTCCGATCGAGCAATCCGCCCCGGCCCTGGCGGTGTACTACGCGACAAGCGACCTGGCGTTCAGTGCGACCGCCCTGCTGGGGAGTGCCTATTACGATCGCCTGCGCGAGCAGGGACTCGACGCATGGTGGCTGTTCGCAACGTTCTTCCTCAGCGGGTGGGTGCTGCGGAGTATCGCCGCATGGCTGGTCTGGCTCATACCAGACATCGAGGGCAGCTAAGTTTTGGCGACTCAAATTCTTATCTGAATCAAAAACTCGCGAAAGATTGCAAAAAAACGGAAAGTCGAAAGCCACCGCGCGACCGCGCGAAAAACCTGCTGATGTTCCGCTTCCGACGTCACTAGCTGCCTACCCTTCGGGCCGATGTGTGATTAAAATCGAGGCTTCGTGGTCAGGCTCTATCGGAGCCTACCGAAGCCAGCTTGGACTAATTCGCTCCACTTTTCTTCGCGGTCGCTTGGTACGCCGTGCCTTGCCTACCGTGTGAATACTAGGCAAGGAATTATTATGAACCCTTCGATCGGAACGTTCGATGTCGTGGTTTTTCTCTTATTCGTGATCTCTGTTATCGCGATTGGATTGTGGAAGAGTCGCGACGAGGATAACGAGAAAGACGCGCAAGATTACTTCCTCGCAGGGCGCGGCCTTACTTGGTGGCTCGTTGGCTTCTCGCTGATCGCGGCAAACATCAGCACCGAGCAGTTTGTCGGCATGAGCGGCAAGGCGGCCGACTGGCTTGGTATGGCCATCGCCAGTTACGAATGGATGGCCGCGGTCACCCTGGTAGTCGTTGCGTTTGTGTTCCTTCCTAAGTTTCTGAAAAGCGGCATCTACACGATTCCGGAATTCCTTGAGTACCGCTACAACACCTTCGCCCGCTCGGTCATGGCGGTCGCAACGCTGATCATTCTCGTAGGCGTTCCTACTGCATCGGTGATTTTCTCCGGGGCCAAAGTGATTACCGTGTTCTTCCAAGGCTCCACCTTTCTGGGGCTCGACCTTGGTAACATCACGGTTGGTTGCTGGATTATCGGCGTCCTGGCAGCGGTCTACGTGTTCGCGGGTGGTCTGAAAGCTTGTGCGTGGGCCGACTTGATTCAGGGTGCCGCCTTGGTGCTCGGCGGTGTGATCGTCGCGTACCTCGCCTTCCAAGCCCTTGGCAACGCGGAACCGGAAGAACTGATTCTTACCAAACGCAACGATACCGTTACTGTTGAACAACTTGCCGAGGCCAGTTCCGTCGAACGATTCTTCGCACTCAACGAAGGGCCGGTGCCAGAAGGCAAGCTGCACATGAAGCGTCCCATCGACGACAAGGAAATTCCTTGGAGTGCCCTGCTGCTCGGTCTGTGGATTCCCAACTTCTTCTATTGGGGTCTGAATCAATACATTACGCAGCGAACCCTCGGTTCGCGGTCGCTGGCCGAAGGTCAAAAGGGTATTGTGTTCGCCGCCTTCTTAAAGCTGGTGATTCCGTTCGTGGTGGTGATTCCCGGTATCCTGGCATTCAACTTGTACGGCAGCGATTTAAACGATGCTGCGATAACGAAGAACGCCAAGACTCTGGCTGCCTATGCACCGGAGCTGTACGACTCGCTCCCCGCGCACATGAAGCCGGATCCCGAGAATAAGCGAAACGCAAACGACCTCAAAGCTATTGAGACCCGTCTGGAGAACGCTCGCGAACGCAAGACCGACGAGATCTCGGTGTTTGGTTTCTCGGATGTCTTTGCTGGCGACCATCCTGAAGAAGCCCGCTTGATCGCCGACTTTAATGCAGCTGCTCTGGGTGCCGATGCACTCGCTGCGGAGATTCAAGCTGGCGAGCTCTCGGCAGCCAACAAAGAGATGGTCGAAGCGGCCAAGCAGGATAAGTCGAAGGCATTAAACGTAAAAGAATTGTCACTCCGCGACTACGACGCGGCATTCCCAGTACTGCTCAAGAACTTGCTGAAACCAGGTGCTGGCGTTCTCGGTTTTGTGCTCGCTGCCATCTTTGGTGCGGTGGTCAGCTCGCTGGCCTCGATGCTCAACTCGGCTTCCACGATTGCCACGATGGATATCTATCGCAAGTTCCGCGGCGAAACTACGGCCTCCGAATTGGTTTCGGTCGGTCGTGTGTTTGTGGTGCTGTTCGTGCTGATTGCCATGCTGATCGCTCCCATGCTGGACGACCCAGCCTTCGACGGCATCTTCACATTCATCCAAGAGTTCCAAGGCTTCATCTCGCCAGGCGTGCTGGGCATCTTCCTGTTCGGCTTGCTCATTCCATGGGCTCCTCGCATGTGCGGCACCGTCGGCTTGGTGATGAGCCCTGTACTCTATGGCTTGTTCAAGTTTGGCAAAGACATCCCAGGTGCAAACTTGATTCCTGGGATCACCGAGCCGGTGAAAGTAGGGTGGAAGGCCGTAGTCGACTGGTCGTTCCTCGACCGCATGTCGCTGACGTTCATCCTGGTGCTTGCCGTGCTCACAGTGATCACGATCGTCAAGCCGCTGCGTAAACCAGTGGAGCTTCCGGTGAACGAAAGCATGGATGTTACCAGCAGCAAGGGCGCCCTGACCGCTGGCTACATATGCATCGGCCTGACCGCGGTGCTGTACTACGTTTTCTGGTAACCCGCTCGCAGCCCATTACCCAGTGACTTCCACCTTCGCCCCGCGGTAGTAGATTTCCTTCTTCGTGGTATACCGCTTGGCGAGTTGGGGGAGGTCGTTGTGATGGCCGAGCACGATTACTGCGTCGCCGTCGGCGAGCTTGGTGGTTGGCTCGGGGTCGACGAGTACGTGCCCGTCGCGTTTGCGAACGCCGACGATCAGGAACCCTTGGTTGCCACCAAGTTCGATATCGGCCACCGCGTGTCCATCGAGCGGCGAGCCGGCCGTTACTGGTAGCTCGTCGAGCTTCAGCCCGATGTGTCCTAGCTCGTGCTGCAGCTCCTCGATGTTTTGATGACTGGCGAGCAGTTCTTCGGTGCTCGGGCGGGTGATGAGTTGCGCCATGCGCATGCCGCCGATCACGGCCGGCAGCACCACGCGGTTCGCCCCGCTCCGAATCAGCTTTTTCTCGGTCGAAGCGTACTCGGCCCGGGCGACGATGTGCAGGTCGGGATTCAGCTCGCGCGCGGTGAGCGTGATGAACACATTGTCGGCATCGGCCGCGAGGACGCTGGCCAGCGTCTTGGCCCGCTCGACGCCCGCTTTGATGAGCGTCTCCTCCTCGACCGCGTTACCTTGCAGGATGAGATAGCCATGCGACTCGGCCTCGCTCAGACGGTCGCCATCCATGTCGACCACCACGAACTGATGATTCGCCTCGGCCAGTTGCTTAGCCAGGATGCGCCCCGCGCGGCCGAAGCCACACAGAATGGTGTGGCCTTTGAGTTCGTCGATGCCGCGGGTGATGCGACGATGACTCAGCGCGCGGGAGATTTCGCCTTCCATTACCATTTGCACAAACCCTCCAACAATAACGATAAGACTGCCGTAGCTTGTAAAAATTAGGGCCATGGTCACCGCTCGCAGCGGCACCGAGTCGATCGGCTGCACTTCGCCGTAGCCAACGCCAAACACGGTGATCACCACCATGTAGATAGCGTCGTCGAGCCGCCAGCCGTGCAGCACGTACGTCACCACGGCCGCCGCGCACACGGTGCCAAACAGCACGAGCACCAGCACCAGTCGCTTGAGAAGAAGCAATTGCACGAGGAGCGCCGCCACCACGGGAAAGGGTGAGAAAATCGTTTGGCGCCTGTGCTGTCATTCTAGCTACCGGTTGCTGGAGTTGAAACTACAGAGGTCCAGAATCTTGCATCCCCCTGCCCCGCACCTTTGTAAGGGTGGGTTTGGCGCGATAAAATCGTTGGCGATTAGGCCCCCCGTGGCTGATCGCAAATAAGTGCACTCGAGCGGAATTACTCGGCGGAAACAGGCGGTCTGGCGATCGAACGCCGCAGCCTGAACTTGCCCACGATTCCCTATTTCACCCATATTTTCGTTCCAACAAGAGGAAACTAGCCATGCCCGTAACCCCTGCCGAAATGCAAACCTGGTGTGAAACCATCGTCGAAGGCCGGGCCGCGGCTCCCGATCTGGGGCTGAACGACTACCTGTCGGCGGTACCACGTCTCGAGTCTCTGGCCGACCTGCCATCGGGCACCGTGGTGCTGGTGCGGGGCGACGTGGACGCGAAGCCGGGCGCAACGGTCGGCGAAGGCGACATCCGCCTGCGTTCGATGGTCGACACCCTCAAGTACGGCCAAGAGCGCGGCTGGAAGCAAGTGATCTTCGGCCACATCGGTCGTGATCCCGAGAAGAGCCTCGACAAAGTCGCCAAGCGCATCGGCGAACTGCTGGGCTGCGAAGTACCGATGATCGGCGACTGGCTCGACGAAGAGACGCTGACCATCAAGCCCGAAGTAAAGCAGACGATCGACGCCGCAGAAGCCGGTGCGGTGATCGTGCTGGAGAACACTCGTAAGTACAACATCGAGCGAGTGATGTGGAAGGCCAAGAAGGACGACGTGCCCGCGCTGGCCGAGAACCTGGCGAAGTTCTCCAACGAGTGTGCCGAGAAGATCGGCAGCGTGTACGTGCACGAAGCCTTCAGTGCTGGTTCGCTCGATGCCTCGAGCGTGGTCGTTCCCGCGGCCATGGAGAAAGTGGCCCTCGGCAAGTACGCCGCTGGCGAGTTCGATGGCCCGATGCAAAAGTGCCTGGGCGCGACGCTGGCCGTGTTCAGTGGTATCAAGATCGACAAGCTCGACGACATGGAAGCCATGATCGCCCGCGGTTCGATCAAGCAAATCTTCGCTTCCGGTTCGCTGGCCATGGCCATTCGCAAAGCCATCGGTGAGTTGGACAACGCTCCCGTGTCGCTCGGCGCCGCGGAAGACCCCGTGAACAAGGGCGAGCCTTGGTACATTCCCGAAGACCGCGTGGCGCAGGCCAAGGCAATCGTGGCCGACGGTCGCGAGAAGGGCATCACCTTCACGGTGCCTTGCGACTCGATCATCGGCGATGGCACCTCCAAGGACGAACTGGAGCCCAACGATCAACAGTTCGACATCGGTCCCAAGTCGATCGAGAAGTTCCACGCAGCTGTTGGTGAGTTCATCGAAAAGCATGGTAGCGGCGCAGTAGCCTTCCACAACGGCGTGTTCGGCATGTTCGAAGATCCCAAGTTCGAAGGTGGCACCAAGGCCTGGATTCCAGAGCTTAAGCGGATGAAGGAAGCTGGCGTCGAGGTTTACGTCGGCGGTGGCGAAGGGGGCAAGGCCCTCGACAAGTACGGCGAGCCCGACTGGGTGACCCACACCTTCACCGCTGGTGGTACCGTGCTCAACGCATTGGGTAGCGAACCAGTGCCTTACCTGGTTGCCCTGCGTTTGGGTGCCAAGTAACCGCTAGCACGACAATCAACTGCAAAACACAAAGTGCTGCGTGCCATCGCTGATGGCCGCAGCACTTTTTTGTTGCGCACTCCATTTTTCACCACGTTGGTACTTTGGCCTGCGAGTTGCATTATTAGTAGTTCGACGACCGAGCCTAAACGGGCCGCGTGTCGCCAGACGCCTGAAATGCGGAGTTTATCCCGCATTTCCCAGAGCATCTTTGTTAGATTGATCGTTTTGCAACCACCCTACTGGTCGCTTGCCGACCACCAAAAAACCATGCCTGCCACCGACGGATCGCCTCAAAATCTCGAAGAAGTCGTCGACCAACTCGAAACCAAAGTCGAGCAGGAAGACGAGACGCTCACGGTGCGAGAAGCGCTCGACGCTTTCGACGGGCGGACGTTTGGGCCGTTGTTGGTGCTGCCTGCGCTCATTGCTCTGATTCCCCCCATCGGCATGATTCCCTTCGTACCGACCATCATGGGATCGATCATCATCCTGATCTCATCGCAATACATGCTGGGACGGACTCACCCGTGGGTGCCTGCGGTGCTTGGTGAGCGTAGCGTCAAAAAGAAGAAAGTGCTCGAAGCCGTCGACAGAAGTCGCCCTTGGGCGAAGTGGGTCGATGGCTTTCTCGGCAGCCGACTGCAGGTGCTGGTCGAAGGTCCGATGGAGCACGTGATCGCCGGACTCTGCGTGTTGCTCGCGCTGATGATGCCGATGGCCGAGTTGATTCCCGGGCTGGCTGCGGTGCCGGCCGCAGCGATCTTATTCCTGGGGCTGGCCATCACCGCCCGCGATGGTCTGCTCGGGCTGCTAGGCATTACGCTAGCCACTGGTGGATTTGGTTACCTGATTTACAAGTTGATGACTTAGGCTCTCGGAGAGTTCAGGGAGTCCGCGTTTCGCGAACCATCACCTGCAGCAACTGCTGAACGATCCATCCCCACAACGCCCACTGAGCCCCTCCCAGCATCAGTAGCCAGGTGAAGGTGGCGGAGTCGGATTCGATCACCCACTCTTCGAATAGGGCGAGTGTGCCAATTGGGAAATCAATCCAACACCAGAGCGTCCACCGCTCCAGTCCAGAGTCGGAAGCGAGAGCAGTACTCGAGTTGCCATACAATGCGTACCAACCTATGGCCGCGGTATGGACCATCGTGAACACAAAAGGCAAGAAGCCAGGCGACCAACTTAACATCAGCCTGCGACGCCCAGGCCCCCCCTGCTGTGCGATCTGCGGCGACTGGTAAGGGTTGTCAGTCGCGTTACCAGATTGCTCTTTCGGCTCACGCATTCTCAAGCCCACAAGCAGCGAGTAACCCCGGCAGCCAACGTTGCCATGTGAAGTAGAACCCACCGTAAACCACCAGCCCAACGAAGCACCCGATTTTGCTCGGGCTATCGATAAACGCTTCGGCCACGGCAATGCCGGCGGCCACTAGGAACATACCGGTAAGCAGCCCGCGAGGCATCTCGCTGCTACGTTCTTTCAGCACGCGAAGCACGTTCAACGCGAGCCCTAGTAGCAATCCGAAGCTTACCGAGATCACCATCGACGGCCAGGAGTGCCAGGCGAACCGCACTAGGCTGATTCCCACCGCCAGTAGCGCACTAACGATCAATAGCGATCGAATGCCGAATCGCATTTATCCCATCACCTCGGCGGCTTCGTCGCACAGCTCTTTGGCGGCTTCGGCCGTGGGAGCTTCGGCAAAGATGCGAACAATCGGCTCGGTGTTGCTCGCCCGCACCAGCAGCCAGCGGTCGGGCCAGTCGAGCCGCAACCCGTCCATCCGATCAGGCGTGGCCGCGGCGAAGTGCGATTCGAGCTGCCCGCAAGCGGCTTCTACCCGCTCGGCTGGCATCGTCACCTTGGCTTTGTGAATCGCGTACTGGGGCAACTCGTCGACCAACTGGCTTAGCGGTACCTCGCGAGCCGCCAAGGCGTCGAGCACCAAGGCCATGCTAACCATGCTATCGCGCACCCCGATGACCTTGGGGTGAATGACGCCACCGTTGCCTTCGCCGCCGAGCACTGCGTCGTGGTGAATCATCTTGTCAACTACATTCGCCTCGCCGACCGCGGAGCGGAAGAAAGGAACTCCGAACTTCTCGGCCAGGTCCTGGGTCATCCGGCTGGTCGAGCAATTCGTCACCACCGGGCCAGGGGTGGCTCGCAGCACATGATCTACCGCAATCGCGAGCGTGAACTCTTCGCCGACGTAGCGTCCGCGTTCGTCGATTAGCGCCAGCCGATCGGCGTCGGGATCCTGACAGAACCCCACCGCAACTTGCTGGCTGGCGACCTGCTGACACACGCCGGTCAGGTTCTCGGCGGTCGGCTCGGGGGTATGCAGGAACTCGCCGGTTGGCTCGGCCCCCAGGTGAATCGTCTCGCAGCCAAGCTTCTGCAGCACGTGCTTGCCGACCACTCCACCTGCCCCGTGATTCGAATCGAGGAGCACCTTGAACTTGTGACTGCGAATGCGTTCGACGTCGACCAACGGAGCGATGAGATCCCAGTGTTCGTTCACCACGTCGGCCAGCAGTTCATAGTCGCCGACTTCGTCGTGGCGGACCCATTGCACTTCGCCCGCTTCGTACCGGCGACGCACCTGCAAGCCTTCGTTTGCCGGAATGACCCGACCGTCGGGGCCGAACAGTTTGATACCATTGTACTCGGCCGGATTGTGCGAAGCAGAGATCTGCACCCCGCCGACACAGTGATAGTGCTTCACCAACACTCCCGTCGTCGGCGTGGCTGTCGGGCCGGCGTCGAGCACCATATGCCCGGTCGCCATCAACGTCGACCGCGCGGCAGCCGAGAGCATCGGCCCAGTCGCCCGACCGTCGTACGACAATAGCACCGGACCACGCGGCAACTGCGAAGCAAACGCACCAAGGTAGCGGGCCACGAGCTCGGGCGAGAGCGACTCGCCGACGATGCCGCGCAACCCGGAAACACTAATAATAGGCTGGTTCATAACGAAGAGTGTCGATTCAGGAATCAGAAGGATAAGCCAACGATGTTCAGCTTACCCCCGAAACTCGATGCCTGAAAGCCTACGCTATTTCAGCAATCCATCCAGGTGCTTTGCCAGCTGCTTGGCTCCCTCGGCAGTCATCATCGTGAAGTGATCGCCAGTGATGTTGGTGAACTCGGTGTTCTGGCCGACCAGGCTTTTCCAGCCGTTGTCGTCGGGCAGGTCGTGCTCCGTGATATCTTCCAGTCCACCTGCGATAGTCGGCAGGTACAACTGCATGGTGATATCGAGCGGAGCCGGCTTATAGCCCTGGCTGGCGCGAATCAATCCAGTACCCACGGCCAGGAGCCGGTGCACGTATTCGTCGCTCACGCTCGGTGGGAACATCCCTTGCTCGCGAGCTTGCTTGAGCGCGAAGGCAAACCGCTCGTCGCCCGACAAGTCGGAGGTCTTATCGATCGACACTTCGATGTTCGTGCCTGCAAACCGGTTGGTGAACCGAATCATATCGAGCAAGAACCCAGCTTCGTCATCCAGGTCGATCTTGCGATAGATGGTCGGCAGCGGAGCATCGAACAGCGCGAGCAGCTTCACTTCGCGACCAGCGGCCAGCATCGCTTCGGCCACCGCAAACGCAGTGACACCGCCAGCCGACCAACCGGCGATGTAGTGCGGTCCGGTCGGCTGCAGGTCGATGATCGCCTGGGCGTAGTCGGTTGCCAGTTGCTGCATCGATTCGTGCGGTGGATTCGCATCGTCGATTCCGCGGGGACGGAACGCCAGTACCGGGCGATCGACCGACAGTTGCTGCACCAGATCGTGGTAACAACCAACGTCGCCACCCAAGGCGGGGAGCAGCACCAGCGGCTCGGCGGCCGAACCGTCGCGAAGCTTCACTAGTGCGTTCCACTCTTTGCTCAAGGTCACTTCGCTATCACTCGACTCATCGCCGAGGATCAGCTGCACCGTGTCGCCAGCAAGCGAAGCAATGCTGGGACCTTCCAATAGCTTGGCCATCGGCAACGTGAACGCCAGCCGAGCTTCAAGATTGTTCTTGAGCTCCAAAGCCATGAGCGAGTCGAGGCCAAACGCGGTTAGCGGCAGATCAACATCGAGCTGATCGGGCTCGAAGCTCATGATGCGAGCCAGTTCGGCCTGAATATAATCGCGAACCATCGGCACCCGCTCGCCGGCTGGTGCATCAAACAGCTCGTTGCGGAAATCGTGATCGACTGCGGAGCCGGCCGATTCGCCGGAGCCATGTTCGGACGCCATGGCCTCGAGCGCGGAGAGTCGTCGCGAGCCAAGCAATGTGAGCAGCGACTCCCAGTACACATCCATCACGGTGGTTTGCACCGTGCCAGCGGCAACCAGGTCGCCTAGTAGTTGCAGGCCTTCGTCGACGGGGATCAGATCCATGCCGCGCGATTTGATGCCCGCTTCGCGATCGGTTTCGCCGAACGTATCGGCGGCCATACCGCTGCCAGCCCAGGGACCCCAGTTAATGCTTGTGGCCGGCAAGCCCTGCTGCCGGCGATAGTGGGCGATGGCGTCGAGCGCTGCGTTGCCAGCCGCGTAGTTCGATTGCCCAGGCGATCCAATCATGGCAGCGACGCTGGAGAACATCACGAACAGGTCGAGCGGCATCTCGGCGGTCGCCAGGTGCAGGTTCCACGCACCGAGTGTTTTCGGCAGCATCGCCCGATCGAATTGCTCGAGCGACATGTCGGCCATCACCCCGTCGGCCAATACGCCAGCGGCGTGAATCACCCCGCGGATCTTTGGTAACTCGGTCGGTAGCGCGGCCAGCCCAGCGGTCAGCCCGACAAGGTCGACCACGTCGCCCTGCAGGTGATGCACCTTGGTGCCTTTGGCTTCGAGCGACTTGATGGCGGCTTGCTGCGCATCCGACGGGGCCCGGCGGCTCATCAGCACCAAACCACCCGCCCCGTTATCGGCCAGCCAGTTGGCGACTTGCAAACCGAGACCACCAAGACCACCGGTGATCAGGTAGCTACCGTCGCTATGAATCAGGCTCTCGTCAGGCAGCGCGGGTTGGTCGTCGCCACCGGTGACGGAGTCGGCCACCGCGACCACCACCTTGCCGATGTTCTTGCGCTGCGACATGTAGCGGAACGCGTCGATCGTGCCATCCAGCTCGAACCGCGTGAACAGCTCGGGCTCGTAGATGCCCTTCTCGAAGTATGGCATCACTTCGTCGTACAGCCCGCGAATGTACGTGGGTCGCTGGCGGAGCATGCGATCGAGGTCGATGGCAAAGTACGACAGGTTATCCTGGAACGGCAGCAGGCCAATCTTACGGTTTTGGTAAATGTCGGTCTTGCCGATCTCGAGGAACCGACCATACGCGCGAAGAATCGACAGGCTCTTGGTAATCGCCTCGCCAGGGAGCGAGTTGAGCACCACGTCGACCCCTTCGCGATTGGTGTCTTCGAGAATCTGTTCGGCGAAGTCGAGCGTTCGCGAGCTATACACGTGCTTCACGCCGAGCGAGCGGAGGTAGTCGCGTTTCTCGTCGCTTCCGGCAGTCGCGAACACCTCGGCACCGAAGTGCTGGCAGATCTGAATGGCAGCCAGACCAACACCGCCGGCCCCTGCGTGAATCAGTACCCGCTCCCCCTTCTCGATGCCCGCGAGTCGCACCAGCCCGTAGTGGGCGGTGAGAAACACGATCGGCACGGTCGAGGCTTCGTCGTGGCTGATGTTCTTCGGCTTGTGCACCAGCGTGTAGTCGCGGGTGGTCGCGTGCGAGGCAAACGCGTAGGGAGCAACGCCCATCACCTCGTCGCCGACCTTGAATTGGGTCACCCCGTCGCCGATCGCAGTCACGACGCCGGAGCACTCGATACCGAGCGGAACAATCTCGTCTTTGATGCCTGGGTACAAACCGAGGGCCTTGAGCACGTCGCTGAAGTTCAGGCCGGTCGCATGCACGGCCAGTTCCACTTCGCCAGCCGCAGGTGCCTTGCGTTCGACCGGCACGTACTTCAACGCGTCGAACGAACCAGGGCTAGTGATGCGGAGCTGGAACGCCCCACCTGGCTTGAGTTCGCCAAGCGAAGCCTGGCTGGCAGCAACTGCGTCGCGACTCGTGGTGTCGGCCACCAACCGAGCGACCAACCGCTTGCCGTCGCGGTACGCAACCTGGCTTTCGGGCGAGTCGCCACCGAGTTCGGCGACAAGCTGCGCGGCATCCGGGTTCTGGGGATCGAGATCGACTAGCGTCGGCGAAAGCTCGGGGTGCTCGACCGCGGCCACGCGAGTGAAACCGACCAGCGGGGCTTGGGCCACGTTCACCGCCGAGTCGCCGATGGCCTGCGCGCCGGCCGTGGCGATCCACAGCCGAGGCATCTTCGATTGACCACATCGCACGGTGCTCTTCACCACGTCGAGCGCGGTATGCACCGTGAGCCGAGCAGCATCGCTCCAAGCAGTTTGCGGATCGGCACCAGTGGGATTTTCGACATCGAGCGGCCACGACAGCACGATGCCTGCGACCGTCTGGCCGCTTTCAGCAATGTGTGCAAAGACCTCGCTGAAGTGATCGGCATTCAAAGGATCGATCGTCATCATCGCAATCGAATCGTCCTCGGCCACGTACTCGCGAGTAGCTCCCGGCCGGACTAGCACGACCCGACGCTTGTCGCTCGCCAAGTGCTTAGCGATTTCGAGCCCCACGGCTCCTGCGTCGCCAAACACCAGCCAGGTACCATCGGCGGCCGAAGTGGACTCTGCCAGCGGGGCATCGACCCAATCGAGTGCGTAGAGCCAGTCGGTCGGCTGATGCATTTCGCCAGCAGCGGCCCCCCGCCCGATGCGTTGCACCTTAGCGGCCAGCATCTCGACCAGCACCCGCCCCGTCTCGTCGACCAGATAAACATCGCTAGTGACCGACTCGGGGCTCGGTGTTGCGTCTTCCGACCGGCGAATCGCGTAGCAATAGACCGGGCTAACGAGCGACGTAATCGGCTCGATCACGCGGACCGAACCTACTGCGACCGGCATGTAGGTATAAGGGCTGTAGTTGCCATCCTCTTCGAGCGGCACCGTCGACGCGAGCGTTTGCAGGCAAGCGTCGCCGAGCACCGGATGCAAGCGGTACTTGGCCAGTTCGGCCACCACTGCTTCGTGGGCTTCGATGGGAGCCAACGCTTCGCTGTCGGTGCGATCGACTTTGCCGAGCACCTGGAACTGCGGACCGTACACGAGTCCCCGCTCGGCGACGATCTGGTAGAACTCGTCGCGAGTCTTCCTGTCGATCGTGCGCTGGCGAACTCCCGCCAGGTCGATGGTCGGTAGCGTATCGACCGCTGGCAACTGCGACTCGGCCAACAGCGTTGCTGTCGCGTGCAATTGCCATTCGGGCGAGTCGGCATCGGCCGGCGTGCTATAGCTTTCCATCTCGCTGCGACCGCCGGCTTCGGGCTCGACGGTGATCTGAGCGAGCCGAGCACCTTCCTCGGGCAAGAACATGGCCGCCTGCACCGAAACGTCGCGGATGCCGTGCTGTCCGTCGCCAAACGTTTCGCGAGCAGCCGCTAGCCCTTGTTCGATGAACGCCGCGGCAGGCACCACGACCGAACCTTGCACCTGATGATCCACCAGGTAGCCCGGCGAGTGAGCGTCGACAATGGTCTCGTAGACCGCGTTGGTCCAGACACTCGGCACACGTCCCCCCAGCAGCGGACGCCCACCAGTGGCCCCGCGACGCGCGATGCCGGAGCCAGCCGGGCCATCGACATCGAACCAGAACCGATCTCGGTGGAATGGGTAATTCGGCAGCATCAAACGTTGCGACGCCTGATGGGTGCTGCGCGCCCGCCAGTCGAGCTTCACGCCAGCGGTGTACATTTCGCCCACCGCGGTGGCCAGCGCCTGATCGGCATCTTGTCCCTTGCGGAGCGACGAGATGCTAGCCGCCGAGTACCCGGCAAGGCATCGCTTGGCCATGCCGAGCAGGCTGGCAGTCGGACCGACCTCGAGCAGCACCGACACCTTGGCCTCGGCCACGCGTTCGACGCCGTCGACGAATCGCACCGCCCCGCGAACATGGTCGCGCCAGTAGCGGGCGGTGGGGGCCTCGGTCATCACCTGGCCGGTGAGGTTCGACACTAGCGGAATGGTGGGTGGTTGGAATTGGATGCCGGCAGCAAACTCCTCGAACGCGTCGAGCATTTCGTCCATCAACGGCGAATGGAACGCATGCGACACGACCAGACGCTGCAGGCCGACGCCGCTCGATTCGAACTCGTCGACAAGCGCATCCACGGCCGCCGCGTCGCCCGAAATCACGGTGTTCTCCGGGCCATTCACGGCCGCGATGGCAACGCGATCTTCCTGGCCGGCGAGCTTCTTGGCCACGTCGGCTTCGGCAGCAAACACCACCGCCATCTTGCCTGGCTTCGAGATCTGCTGCATCAACCGCGCCCGCTCGCTAATGAGCCCCAAACCTTCAGGCAGGGTCATGCAGCCAGCCACGGTCGCGGCCACGTATTCGCCAACGCTATGGCCCAGCAGGATGCTCGGCTCGACTCCCCACGACTGCCAGAGCCGGGCCATGGCGTACTCAATGGCAAACAGCGCAGGCTGCGTGAAGATGGTCTGGTTCACCAGCTCGGCATCGTCGTTGTCGGTGGGGAACAGAATGCTGAGGAGCGATTCGCTTAGCCCCACGCGAAGGATTTCGTCGCATTGGTCGATCGCGTCGCGGAACACCGGCTCGGTGCGATACAGCTCGCGCCCCATCTGGGCGTACTGCGAACCTTGCCCGGTAAAAAGGAAGGCCACCTTCGGGCGGGCGATGCCTTTCACCTGACCGCGTTTGACCGTGGGACTCGCCTTGCCAGCAGCAAGGGTCGCTAAGGCTTTTTCGAGCGACTCGCGCGAATCGGAAGCGATGGCTGCGCGATGATTGAAGTCGGCCCGCCCGGTATTGGCTGTAAAGCACACGTCGGCCAGCGTGGCTTCGGGATGCTCGCCGAGGTAGCTGGCGATCTGCTCGGCCTGGCGTTCGATCGCATCGCTCGTGCGGCCCGAGAGCTTCAGCACATGGCGATGCCGTGGTTCGGCCGCTAGTGTCGGGTCGACCTGCTCGGCCGGTATCCGTTCGACCTGCTCCGGTTCGTCCTTTGTCGCTACTAGATCGGCCGAAGGGGCTTCGATCAGCAAATGGGTGTTGGTGCCACCGAAGCCAAAAGAGCTGATGCCAGCCAGCCGCCGGCCACCAGCTGCGGGCCATGGTGTCGCGTGCTGCGGAACCACAATTCGCGAACCATCGAGCGCAATGTGCGGGTTGATCGATTCAAAATACAACTGCGGCGGGATCAGCTCCTGCTGCATCAACAGCACGGTCTTGATCAAACCAGCCGCGCCGGAAACGGTCTCGGTATGACCGATGTTGGCCTTCACGCTGGTGACGTGCAACGGTTGATCGTCGTCGCTCGCCCTCTGGAAGATCTCTGTGAGCGCCTGCATTTCAATGGGATCGCCGAGCGGGGTGCCGGTGCCGTGGGCTTCGACGTACGAAATGTCGGCCGCGGTGACTCCCGCCTGCGTGTGGGCTGCGCGGATGCACTCCTGCTGCGACTGACCATTCGGCGCGCTAATGCCCGAAGTGCGACCATCCTGATTCACGCTCGTTGCGCGAATGACCGCGAGTATCTGATCGCCGTCGCGCTGAGCGTCGGCCAGGCGCTTGAGCAGCACCAGACCACACCCTTCGCCACGGACGTAACCGTTGGCTCCTGCATCGAACGGGCGGCACTTGCCCTCGGGCGAGAGCATCCGCGCTTTGGAGAACGCGATAGTGGTCTCCGGTGTGATAATCGCGTTCACGCCGCCGGCCAGCGCGGCGTTGCACTCCTTACGACGCAGGCTCTCCACTGCCAGGTGAATGGCAAGCGACGCACTCGAGCAAGCCGTATCGACCGCCGCACTTGGGCCATGGAAGTCGAAGATGTACGAGATGCGATTCGCAGCAATCGACAGCGCGTTGCCGGTGCCGACGTGGGCGTCGATCTGCTGATAGTAGTTGGCGTACTGCGAGGGAACCTTCGAGTAATCCGCGCCGCCGATGCCGACGTACACGCCGGTCTTGCTGCCAGCGAGCTGGTCGGCCGGGATGCCGCCGTTTTCCATCGCTTCCCAAGCGACCTCGAGCAGCATGCGTTGCTGCGGGTCCATCCGCGACGCTTCGCGAGGAGCGATGCCGAAGAACTGAGGATCGAACTGGTCGATGCGATCGACGAACCCGCCCCACTTGGTAAACATCTTGCCCGACTGCGTGCCGGTGGGATCGTACAGTTCGTCGATGTCCCAGCGATCGGGCGGCACCTCGCTCACGGCTTCCACGCCGTCGCGGATCACGCGCCAGTACTCGGCCAGGCTGTTCGCGCCGGCGAAGCGGCACGACATACCGACAATGGCGATCGGCTCGGCTTGGGCTTTTTGCCCCGCGAGACGTTGCTGAAGTAACTTTCGCTGGGCAGGCGAGAGATTCGCCATTCGTTGGGCTAGGTCTGACATCAAGAGGTTATCTGCAGGGCGAGATGAGCCTTCGGAAACCCCATAGAATAAGTGACCCAGGGTCCCTATTCAACCCACAGGACCCCCATCTGGGGGATTCCAGCCCCAGAATTCCCCGTCTCCCGCCTCAGGTTCACCCAACACGGCTACCCTGCCGAACCGATGTTGCTATTCCAACGCCTCCTCCAGACCTTCCAACAGCCAGATGCGCACCCCGCAAGCCGCTTCGGTGGCCCCGTATACATGGGCCAATTTGGTGCCATCAGCACTGAAGCTCAGCCCCAACGCATTCGACACTCCGCTGTTTGCCGAATCGACCAGTTCGCCGGTTTCGACGCTCCACATCTCAATGGCCCCGTTCAACTTCGCCGCGGCCACGAGTTTGCCGCTGGGATGAAAAGCCACGGCCACCACTCCATCGTTGCGACCATCCATCTCGTGCTGCGCGGTTCTGGTCGCCAAGTCCCACAGGCGGACCTCGTACGGCGAGCGACGATCGCCGGAGAGCAACCACTTGCCATCCGCACTGAAAGCGACTCCGTACGTCGACTCCGCAGGAACCTTGAGTTCGCCAACCGACTTGGTAGTCGCCAGATCCCACAACGAGACCTTGCGCGACAGCCCAGTAGTCGCGGCCGTTTTTCCATCAGGCGACAAGGTGATGTAGCCCTGCTTGTCCGTCGGCCATTGTTCCTTCGGTTGCTCGGCTTCCAGGTCCCAACGAACGATCTGGTGATCGTCGCTTCCGGAGAACAACTCCTTACCATCGGCGGTGAACGCCAGCGAGCGAACCCATCGCTTCGCATCCAGTTGCTTGGCGACTTCGCCGGACGGGAGTTGGTAGAACACGATCGCGCCGTTGCTCTCGCCGGCGACTAGCCATTTACCATCGGGGCTCACGGTCAGCACGCTCGTGAAAGTCTCGCGATTCTTGGTGAACTCGCCAATCACCTGATTGGCCTCGACGTCGCAATCCTTGATCTTGCTACCAGTGCCTGCCGAGTAGAGTGTTTTCCAGTCGGGACTAAAGGCCATCGAACCATACTCGCTCGATCGCTCCTCGAAGTTGCGATACTCCACCAACTTCTGCGCCTCGGCGGAGGAGGTGAGCAAGATCATCCCCATCATCAAAGCGATCCGATGTACCACCATTTCTCTGACTCCTTAAAAAGGACAACGCGTCAGTTTCACTTCGCTTCGAATCGACTCCACAGGCCAACCACCACACCACCGGCGGCGGCTGGATGTGCGACACTTCCAGGATACCTGTTTCACCACCTGCGTGCGTCACGAAAGCAGCAGAATCCGATCCAGCGACCGGCCTCCCCTCCAAACTCCCCTCTCCTGCGGTTCGCCAATCCAACCTATCTCCACCAGCCCCCCCCCGCACACGCTCGAACCTTCGGAGGGGAATAGATTCCCAATGCTCACGAATAGATTCCCAATTTACCCACCGATGGGAAAATTGAATCTCCGCCCGCTCTACAAAACCAGTGGTTTTCGCGCCCGAATAGATTCCCATTTCCCAAAACGCATCGAGTGGGAATCTATTTTCGCAGTGGGAAACTATCGCAAGTCGTTTGTCAGCAATGAGTTGCATCAACACCTCCGGGATAGTTGCCCAAAATAGATTCCCATGGGTGGGAAACTATTTTGGGGAGGAGACACGATTGGGGATTTGGGATTGCGGAATGCGGAATGCGAATATGTCATCTTGAAGCAGCTTCCAGCGACCGAAAGATCTAGCCTACCGCTTAAAGCCTAAGGCTTAGAGCTTTGACACGCGCGCAGCAGCGAACGCCCACGCCGGCAACCCTTCGCCTGCGCGTCGCTAGTAGTTTGCTATTCAGATAAGCATCACATCGCGATCACCTCCAATCACTAAAAAGCCAACAGCCGAAAGCTGATAGCCGACAGCCAACAACCACCTGTCCATTAGAACACCACAGGTGGCCACTTTCCAGCGAAAACTGGAATGGTCAGAAAATTCGTTTAGCCCTCGAATTTACCCTCCCGCTTGCGGGACGGGTCGGGCTATCAGGCCCGGGGAGGGTAGCACCAGAGTACGGCGTGAGAATCGAGCCAACATGGCACAGGCGCCGAGCCCGCGGAGATTTTGGGTAGCACCGACAGCTGGGCGCACTACACCCAGTTGTAGGTGGGCGAAGCCCAAGAGGTCCTGCGGTTAGCCCATCCGTGATGATCCGGTTCATCCGTGGCCAGAAACCGCTACCCACGTCCTAGACTACCCACTAACGCCGATCGGTAGTCGGGGGTCATAGCTGCTCAGTTCTTCGAGTGTCGTGACGCCCCACACCAAACATCCAACACACTGCTGGTGCTTGGGTAACGTGGCGAATCATTAACTAGCCGTTGCTACTGCCATGCGATCCGGAAAGGCTGTCCGCGACAAGCCAGCAGTGGCACCCAAAAAGCGGACGCCGTAACAGTGCCACCCCGCCGAGTTTCGCCAACATGCACTCCTTCGACAGGCTCCAAAAGCCTTGAAGATGCCCCATCTTGGCGAACTGGGGAATCCGCCCCCTGCGTCGCCCGATTCCCACGGAAAACCCCGCAACAGTTCGGGCTCTTTAACTCGTTCGTTTTCGGGTTCGGTGACAATGCTCTCCTGATGTCGGCCGAGTTCTGGGCTCGGCGTGTTAAACAATCGGTCTGAAACAAGGGGGTTCGGCTCGATTCAGTTTTTGGACCATACGCGGCACCACCCAAGTATCTTGAAGCTAGCTTCGATTAAAGCGTAAATAAATAATCCCCAAACAGTGAAAGCAGCAGTCCACAACACTACATTCGCAGCATCGGAGTATGATTCATATTGACCACTAAATACTGACAAAGTGAGGACAAAGGCTAGGCTCAAGATCGGCACAGTGAGGCACCCATTTATCTTGCGACGTGTCCAAATATACAACAACACAATGATAGGCATAAACATCCAACCAGCAGGATCGAACAGCATCACTTCAATTACGGACATGGTTGGAAATTCTCTTTTATTGTGACGTACATGTGAACCTTTCGACTTCCAGGTAGAACAATGGTAGGCTTCCTGGTTTTTGGATTCCTGAAGTTCGATTCGACGGACCAAACATTGTAGAGTTCTATCTTTATCGAGGTCTCGTTCTACTCGCAATCAATTGTTGCACGATATTGGAGCTTGAAAGAACCGACCTGTGGATATGCCAGTCAGGCCAAGCGTCCGGACGCTGACCTACTCCCCCATGATTTCCTACCCAGCTTGCGTTGACGAACCCATCATACCAAAACTCCCCAAAAGTCGCGGTGTATGAAGTAACTTTCAGGCCAGAGTCATACTTCTTCTTGCCGTTTCCTGGACAATCGCAATCACAAAACGTCGATGCTCTAGCCGAATACGCCCCGGCCGTAGCGGCGTAACAGTCATAGCCCACCGCTGCCCGAAAGTCTTGGGCTATCGCACTCTATCTAAGCGAGTGGACCAATAAGTGGGATCCACTTCAGAGTTATCGCGGTAAAAAGTTATAGTCACATTCGAGGGACAATCAAAAAAATTACGCAGTACATTGCGATCAATGGCAGCACTGTCCAGAATAGATACTTATTAGGAGCGGCTTGCTTCTCGCGAAGTCCCATCACTTCGTAGGCCGCTACCAAGGGCACACCTACTATTGCTAGAAAAATAACCAGCAGCCCTTGATATGGACCGGGCACATGTGGTGAAAGGAAACTACCTGTACCATCTGCATTGGATAGCTTAAGTAACACTGCAAAAAGCGTAAGAGCAAAGCAGGAAATCCATGTCATTTCTGTGGCCCTTGGTTTTCTATCTGCGATAGCCCAATACTTTCGGACAGCAGCCGGTGGCGATTTCCTCTAAAGCCGCGACCGCACCGACAACTGCGATGCTCGCACTATCTTAACGTATAGGCAAAAGAGACCGGGCACAACCAACAGCCGCCCCCGCTTGGCACCCTAGAGCCTCTACCCCACACTGCCGGCATGGGGTATCGGATAATCTCTCCGAAGGTTAGTCCTGTTCGAGCACTCTCGCGATCTCGCACAGTGAATCACGAACGCGCTTTAGCTCTTCTGGTGGGTATTTGCCACCAATGAGAATTGGAGTGTAACCGGAAGGTTGCTCCGCTTGCTTTAAAATCCACGTTCGCATGACAGGCTGAACCGATTCCGGAAACATGCTAATTAACTCTTTAGCGTCGCTTTCTCTCCGGCTACTTGTAAGCTGCTCCACAAAAATCGGTGCCAATTCCCTTTCAGTAACAAACCCCTCACTGTAATACTGGATGATTTTAGCGAATTTCTCTTCAAGGTTATTCATTACGATTCCTGTTAGCAGTTGGATAACCCAAGACTTTCGGACAACTATGAAAGCAAAGCTCCCCTTAAGCTCCGACGGCGCATCAACGACTACGACGCTCTCACAGCCTCAACCAGGATGCATGAGACATCGACCATAAGCGACGTGTCTGACTTCCGACGTGTCTGGCTATCGGCTGAACCAGCTACGCTTCTGTTTTGTCGAGTTGCGGGTGCGGCGTCGTTTGGTGGAGTAGTCGAGCCCCATCACTTGGCTGTCGTGCCCGAATGGCGACGAGCGATACCGGACGGTGATCTTCTCTTCCGAGTCGGCGCCGACCGTGTGGCCGTCGCGGATCACGGGACCGTTCGAGAGCAGGTAGTCGGCCAGGCTCATCATCCGTTCGCGCAACTCGCCGGGCGATTCGCTTGCGTTTTCGGTGACCAATTCCATGTGCCCGAGTTCTTCCAGGCCGTCGGTGAAACCATAGGATAAACCGCTGTCGAAGTCGACCGGCCCCACGCGAAAATCAATCCACAGCGGCAACGGCACGTCGCGCGGCAGCATCTCGCGGGCGATCTGCAAGTACAACTCGCGACTGACAACCATGCCAGCTTCACCGACGTAGACCCCTAACGCTTGATCGGTGGTCGCGAGCACCGAAGCAACCACTTGGGTAAGGAACTTACGAAGCGCGATCGGATCGTCCGACTCATCGGTCGAGCCGACGGTTACCAATAGATGACCTCGCTGAGCAGCCAGCTCCATCTCGGCGTCGGGCCAGAGCCAACTTGTTGCAACAGGACCTTCCAATTCGTCGGCGGGAATCGACGCGGGCATCATCCCTACGACGGCAAACCTATCGCCATACGAAAACGAAAGTGTCTTGTCTTGCTTCTCAATCCGTGGCTGGTCAACCATGTTCTCCCAGGTTGCCAGATCGGCTGCGAAAGCCGCACGCGAAAGTCGCGCACCGGCCGCAACCGGCACAAACGCGATCACTACCCCCATGATGCCCCCTTAGTAAACGAGTTACGCTGTCGAAATTAACAACGCGGGGGTGATTTTGCAAGCTGCAATCAGGGAGCAAACACAACGAGCAATAACAGCCAAAAGCCGCACGCGATGTCGGCTGCAGTCAAACAGATGATGAGCAAACGAACACTGCGATTGTTGGTTACACGAAGCAAGGTTCGCAGCCGGATCGGCGCCCGGTTATCCCAGGGCCAACGGACCGGCACCGCAGTAGTCGGGATTGCCAAACGAGTCGAGCTGGTAACCGAAGCCTGCCGCCAGCGACATGAGCAAGCGGTTGTGAGGCACTCCGCCCATCTTCAGCGAACGCCCCATCTTGAAGTCGAGCCCACCGCCGACGAGCACGAACGGAGTGTTGTTGTGCGTGTGCGAGCTGCCCTTGCCGAGTTCGTTGGTCCAGACGATTAGCGTATTGTCGAGCAGCGAGCCTTCGCCGCCCGGTTCGGGAGTTTCGTCCAACCGCTTCGCCAGGTGGGCGAGCTGCTCGCAGAACCAGCGGTTGATCTTGGTTAGCTTTTCCATCGCTTCGGTGTTGCTGTCGGGCTCGTGCGACAAGGCGTGATGCCCTTCCTCGATGCCGAGCCAGCCCATGCGAGCGCCCCCCACCGAGTTGGTGAACTGGAAGGTGGCGACCCGCGTGAAGTCGTTCGCCATGCTGTGCACCAAGAGCTCGGTTTGCATCCGCGTAAGCTCAGGCATCTGGTCGTTGGTGCGATCGATTCCCGGTGGCAATTCTGGTTCGGCGTGATCCTCCGCCCGCGATTCTTCCGACGACTTAAGCGACTGCTCGAACTCGCGGACAAAGGTCTCCTGCTGCTCGAGCAGTTGGCGATCTTCGGCGCTCACCATCTGGCGGACCGCGGCCAGGTCTTCGCGGAGCTCGTCGAGCACGCTGACCATGTTCTCACGATCCTTCATTTCGCCGTAGAGTTTTTCGAACATCTGGTAAGGATTGTCGATCGGAGCGATCGGCTTGTTCGGCCCGGCGTAAACCATGCGAGTCCAGGTGTCGGCCCGCTGCGGCACCATCACGCCGAACTCGAGCGATCCAAAGCGGGTGCGAGTGGCTTCGTTTTGCTGCAGGTAGCGTTTGATTTCCTGATCGATCGACAGCCCGCTGGCCCAGCCGGCCGGGGTGTCGCCACCGCCTTGCACGTTGCCGGGAAACAGCTCGATACCGGTGAGCAAGCAGCCCATGCCGCGCATGTGGCTATCGCCATCGCCCCGCACCGCATCGTTCACTCCGTGCAGGATGAGGGTCTTATCGCGGAACGGTTCGAGTGGCTCCAGGCTCGACTTAAACTTGAAGTCGGCCCCTTCTTCGTCGGGCCAGAACGTCGGCGGCACGACGCCGTTGGGGGTGAAGATGATGATCAGCCGCTGCTTGCGGGCCGCGCTCGCGGGAAACGCCAGGCTGGGGCGATTCATCACGAACGGAGCCACCGCGGCACTGAGTCCCATGGCGCGCAGAAACTCACGGCGAGAATTTTGTCGAGACATCGCGAAACTCCCCAAAGTGTAGGAAAGGCTATCGACCTGTGCGTCCAGCAACAACGGCGATTTCGACCGCTAACTTGCGAATGGAATACCCGTTGTCGACGAACGACTGATGCAGTTGCTGCTCGACCTCGGGACCATACGCTTGCACCGGCTGCTGAACCAGGAAGCGGAACATTTGCTCTACGAACGCGTGACTAGCTTCGTCGCTCTTGGCCAGGTACTGGGCCATATCGCGAGCACCAGCGAACTCCACCAACGGAGCATCGGCTGGTTGGTATTCGGCGCGATCGTCGATCGGCTTGTCGCGCTCGGTGTCGCGCCAGCGCCCCACGGCATCGAACCGCTCGAACACGAACCCGAGTGGGTTAATCACATGATGACAAGTCATGCAGCTCGGCGGCTTGGTTTGCAAGGTCACCCGCTCGCGCGTGGTGAGGTCGGGATGCAGATCAATCGGCAGCGGAGCCACGGCCTCGGGTGGCGGCTTGAGTGGCTGGCCTAGCACGCCACGCACCAGGAACACCCCGCGGTGGATCGGCGAGGTCATGTCGGTATGGGCGAAGTTGCTCATCACGTAAGGATGGGTAAGCACCCCGGCCCGCCGGCCCGCGTCGAGTTCGATCTTGGCGAACCCACCATCTTCGGCCGGATCGACACCATAGAACTTGGCCAGGCGGTTGTTGAGAAACACATGGTCGTCGAGGAACAACTGGCGATAGTCCGAAGCCTCGGACCACACGATGTCGTCGATCGCCAGATCGAGCGACGTTCGCAAGTCGCCGACGATCGCCGCATCGAAATCAGGAAAACGCTGGGAGTCTTTGTGCAGATCGACATCCATATCCACGTGCAACCAAGTGAACAGGAACTGCCGAATCTTCCAGTGCGCCCGCAAGTCGGACAGCATTCGCTCCGCCTGATCGCGTAGTTGCTCGTCGCTGGCGAGTCGCTCTTCGCTGGCGGCTTCGCGGAGTTCGTTGTCGGGCAGCGAGTCCCACAGCGTGAACGACAGCCGCGCGGCCGTGTCGTCGAGCGGCGTGCCGCCGGAGGCTTCGCGGAACAGGAAGCGGGCGGAGGTGAGTGTCATCAACAACACCCGTCGAGTCGCGACTTCGGGGTCGTCGACTTCCGCGAAATGGCGATCGACGTAGAACAGACGAAGGTCTTCGTCGAGCGGACGTCGCAACGCGCGTTCGACAAACTGAGCGCAAAACGTCTTGAGCTTCTCAGCGCGCGCTTCGTCATCGTCCTTGGTATTGGCCAGACGATTCAGATGATCGGCGACGTAGTTGGTGGTTTCGATCGCCGCGGAAGTGACCGCTTCGAACCATTGCCGCGAGGTGGTGGTACCACGTTCCCATCCGTAACTGCGATCATCGGGCGGGAACGGCGTGGTGCAAACAAACGACTCCGGCGAGCTGGCCGGCGAGAGCATCCGCGAAGGAATGACGGTCATCGCCCCATGCGGCGGCACCCACTGCAGATGCACCGAAGCGGGCGTGGTCTTCTGGAACTTGTCCTTGAGGTTCTTATCCTGCACCCCTTGGTTGCCGCGAGAGAACTCGAGCTTGATGGGATACGCGCGTCCGCCCATCAGGTAGACCTTCGCGCGAAACTCGGTGTCGTCGCCGCTCTTCACCCAAGCGTCGATCATCGCCTTTTCATTGTCGTTCACAAACAACCGAAACGCCTGGTCGGTGGTCACGACAAACTCGTGCCAACCGGTTTCGCCGGCCAGTACCGAACCGGTCCAACGCATCGAATACTCTTGAGGGTTCTCGCACTCGGCAACGGGCACCTCGGTTCCAAAGTCGAAGTCGACTGTCGGGTCGACGCGCTTCAGCACCGCTTTGTCGCCCCACTGAGGTTGATGCCCATTGAAGTACATTGCTTCCAGCCCACCAGGTTGATTCCAATTGGTGTGGTACTGAAAACTCTCCACCAGGTCGGCCACCACGCGGCGGTACTGACGCACGGTGAGGCGGGCCAACTCGACTCGGGCTTGCTGGTCGCGGGCTTGAGCAATCGCCGAATAAAAGCTGCCATGCACGTAATCGGCAACCGCGCGGGCTTCGTCGCGCGTGAGCGACTCGGGATTGTCTTCCGGCATCGTCAGCCGTACTTGCTCGGCCAGTTGCAACGAGGAAAGCTCTCCCTCGAGCGGCGAAGGATAGTCTTCGGTTCCACGACCTTGCTCACCATGGCAGTGAGCGCATTGATCGGCGTAGATTTGCTTACCGAGATCGTTGGCAAACGCATACTGGCTAACCACCGGACAGATACCGAGAGCGACCAGCAATACAATAAGACCACCACGCAGTCGTCGACGAGTAGTAATCATGATTCGGACGTTGGGCAGGAGGGGTAACGTCAGCAAAGGAGGGATACGCGTTATTGTGCCGCATTGTCGGTGGGGATGCAAATTTTTGCCGCCTCTATCCCACCAGGCACCCTATTGCGGTCCGGCAAGCCCAACGAAACCATAGAGTGGATGCAAAGCAAACCAGCAGCGGCGAACGCTGAATGGCCGTGCCCAACTCACCGGGGCAATTCGCCATGACCTATGCTTTGCTTGAGCCCCAACTGCTAACCACTTGGAACCGATGCCTGTGTCGACCAACGCCCCTACGACCGACTTCCCCGCCACGCGATTAGCGGTGAACGCCCCGTGGTTGGTGAAACTGCGGTGGGTGGCCATTGTGGGGCAGCTAGGCACCATCGGCATTGTTGTTTTCGGACTAGAGATCCACCTGCCGGTCGTTCCGCTGCTGTGTGCGTTGGCCGTGACCGCGGCGACGAACATCGCGCTGGCCGGCTGGGTGCGCTGGGCCGCGAGCGAACCACAGATCGCCATTCGCCAATCGTCGTTCGTCATCACCGGCGTGATGCTGCTCGACCTGCTGGTGCTGTCGGCCATGCTGTTCATGACCGGCGGGCCAACCAATCCGTTCGTAGTGTTTTACTTCGTTAACCTGGCACTCGCGGGAGTGCTACTGGAACCCGCCAAGGCCTGGCTGCTGGAAGTCGCCGCCTGCCTGGCGATGGGCTTCCTGTTCTGGCGTCACTGGCAGGTCCCGGTGCTAAGCGACCCTGCTCGGCTCACCAGCACCGGAGTGGGACAAACGCTTCCGCTCGCTGCAACCGGCGACCTGGTTGCCTTGATCGCAGCTTCCGGCGTGATCGTGTGGTTCATGACCCGCCTTACCGGCGAGTTGCGGGCGAGCCAGCAAGCTCGCCGCCGGGCCGAGATCGAACGCGCACGCAGCGAGAAGCTCGAGGCCCTCGGCACCCTGGCAGCCGGGGCGGCCCACGAGCTGGCGACCCCTCTGTCGACCATTGCGGTGGTGGCCAACGAGGTGCAACGCGAACTGGCCGGCCGCGATCTGCCGGCTGGCATTGCCGACGACCTGGCACTGGTGCGTCGTGAGATCGAGCGATGCCGCAGCATCCTGCATCGCATGTCGTACGACGCAGGGCAGTCGATCGGCGAAGCGCCGAAAGAAATCACGGTCCGCCAGTTGGTCGAGGCGATCACCAGCGAGCTCGCCACCCCCGAGCGAGTGACGTTCGAGCCCCGCGCGGGAGCCGCCGAGGCCAAGCTGCATGTGCTGCAGGTCGCCCTCTCCCAGGCGCTCCGCGGGCTGGTGCAAAACGGCCTTGATGCTTCGACCGATGTGGTGACAGTACTAGCAGAACCGGCCGAAAACAGCGTAAAACTCACCATCATCGACCGCGGTGGTGGCATGAGCCCCGAGGTACTCGCCCGGGCGGGCGACCCGTTCTTCACCACCAAACAGCCCGGCCAAGGCATGGGTTTAGGGCTTTTTCTCGCTCGCAGCGTGGTCGAACGCCTAGGGGGCCAACTGCAAATTCACTCGACCAGGGGATCTGGTACCCAAGCAGTGGTCCTGTTGCCTACAACTGATTAAAGTAAATGTAGACTATCCAGTCTACTTATCGAAATAACGGGAATCATGGAACAACTGCTGCTAGTGGACGACGACGAGCTACTTCGCGAGCGAATGGGCCGCGCGCTCGCCGCCCGCGAATTCGAGGTCGTTGAAGCCTCGACCTACGAAGAAGCGGTCGACCGCCTTGAGAGCCTGCGGCCCCAGCGAGCGGTGCTCGACCTGCGGATGCCCGGGGGTTCGGGCCTGACGCTACTCAAGCTAGTTCGGGAAAAGTCGCCCGAAACCCGGGTGGTTATGCTCACCGGCTACGGCAGCATCGCGAATGCGGTCGATGCAATGCGGGAAGGCGCAGTCGGCTATGTCACCAAGCCGGCCGATGCCGACCAGGTGCTGGCGGCGTTCGACGCGATGCCGGCGCTGCACGCCGAGACGACCGACGAGTTCCATCCCCCATCGCTTGCCGAGGCGGAGTGGAACCACATCCAGCAGGTGCTCTCCGACTGCGACGGCAACCTAAGCCGCGCGGCCACGCTGCTCGACATCCCTCGGCGGACTCTGCAGCGGAAACTCAAGAAGCTCGCCCCGTAGCCACCACCCCCCCCATTTGGGTGTGACGTTTTACCGCGCAGTCACATCTACACGCATAATCGCTATCCTACTGAGCACACGGCGAGCATTTTCGCACAGACCAGGGTTGGCTTACAGGCAATCTTCGGGTTTACTGTGTGCTCTTAACGTTGGATATTGGCCCCGCTCCCGCCTTCTTGGTTGCAAATTCTTGCCCGGGGGTGGTGCTGGCTACGAACATTTTATTCGCACATAGGTTGTGCCTGTGGACCGTTTTCACTTTCCGAGCTGGGTCAATCGACTAGTCATTCTGATCGGCCTGGGGGCTGGTGCAGGGGTGGCTTACGGCGCCTTTGTCTACGCATATTTCACGCTTCCGACCACGCTGAATGTCGGATACATGCCCGAGCAGCCGGTGCCATTCAGCCACCGTGTGCATGCGGGCGATCTGAAGTTCGACTGCCGGTACTGCCACAACACGGTGGAAGATGCCGCACATGCGGCCATTCCGCCCACTAGCACTTGCATCAAGTGCCATAGCGGCGTCGATGCCAGCGGCAGTACCAAGTACACCGCGGTGTTTGCCGACAGCTTGAAGCTGGCCCCTGTGCGGCAGAGCTTTGCTACCGGCGAGCCGGTGGAGTGGGAACGTGTGCACGACCTGGCCGACTATGTGTACTTCAATCACGCGGCCCACGTGAATCGCGGTGTTGGCTGCGTGGAGTGCCACGGCCGCATCGACACGATGGATCAAGTTTGGCAGGACAAGTCGCTTTCGATGGGCTTCTGCCTCGACTGCCATCGCGACCCAGTGCCACGTCTTCGTCCCCAGAGCGAGATTACCAACCTGGCGTGGACCGGTGGTCCCGATCCCAATGATCCAGCCAGCATGGAAGCCCATCGGCAGGAAATGGAAAAGATGTACCCCAACATCAACGCCAGCACCAACTGCTCGACCTGCCATCGCTAACCTTCGCTTTCGCTCGCGGCTAACCCGCGTTCTCGACACGTAGAACCTATGACCGAAACCAAAGTTCCAAAGTATTGGCGTAGCCTGGACGAACTGGAAAACTCCCAGGAGTTCCAAGAGTTCGTGCATCGCGAATTCCCCGTGGCCGCGTCGGAGTATCCTGCCGGCGTGTCGCGACGTCGTTGGCTACAGTTGATGGGTGCCTCGTTCGCCCTGGCGAGCGTTGCCGGCTGCCGCTGGCAAACCGAGAAGATCGTGCCGCAGGCCGATCGCCCGGAGAACTACATCCCCGGCACCACCACCAAGTACGCGACGAGTATCGAACTGGCTGGCGCCCCGCGCCATCTGGTGGTGTCGTGCTACGACGGTCGCCCGATCAAGGTCGAAGGCAATCCCGATCACCCCGGCAGCCTGGGTGGTACCGACGCCTTCTCGCAGGCGACGACGCTCACCATGTACGACCCCGACCGCTCGAGCAGCGTTGTTCAGCGGCTCGCGTCGAAGGCCGACTACAAGAGCTGGGAATCGTTCGACGAGTACCTCGCCGAGCAGTGGGGTCGCTTGCGCGGCAAGCTCGGTGCCGGCCTGGCCATTTTGATGGAGCCCAGCTCGTCGCTGTCGCTCGACGCCATGACCAAGAAGGTGGCCGATGCGTTGCCACAGGCCAAGCTCTACGAGTACGCGCCGCTCACGCGTGAGAACGAGCTGGCGGGTGCCGAACAGGCCTTCGGCTCACGGCTTCGTACGCACTACAAGCTGGCCGAAACCAAGGTGATCGCCGGATTCGACTCCGACATACTGTGTGGTCACCCCAACGCAACTCGCTACGCCCGCGACTGGGCCGCGACTCGCGAACTGTCGGGCGAAGAGCACCACGCCACGATGGGCCGCACCTACGCGGTCGAGAGCCAGTTCAGCATCCTCGGTGCTTCGGCCGACCATCGTGCGGCGGTGAAGAGCACCGACATCGGTTGGGCACTCTCGCAGGTTCGCGATTGGGTGAAGGCTCGCATCGACGGCAATCCTCCCGCTGAGCCGAAAGAAATCACCGAACGCATGGCCCACAAGGCCAAGGTCGACGCTGCCGAAGACCACCACGAAAAGGAAGAGCTCGCCGCCGAGGAGACGGCTCCGATCACCGCGTTGCAGGTGCTGTGGGCGCTGGCCGACGACCTGGCCAAGCCGGAGAACCAAGGCCAAAGCGTGGTAGCAGTGGGCCCTGGTCAGTCCCCTGAAGTGCACGCGATGGCGTTCGAGCTGAACGCGATGCTCGGCAACCTCGGCAAGACCGTCGTGATGACCGACGAGCCAGCGCCGGCGGTTGAGCGAGGCACCATCGACGAGCTGTCGGCCGCACTCGACGCAGGTTCGATCGATACGCTCGTCATCGTCGGTGGCAACCCGGTTTACGATGCTCCGGCCAACCTGAAGCTCGGCGAGAAGATCGACAAGCTGGTCGAGACGATTCGCCTGGGCTACTACCAGGACGAGACTTCGGACAAGTGCCAATGGCACCTGCCGATGAGCCATCCGTTCGAGTCGTGGGGCGACGTCGTGAGCTACGAAGGTCTGCCTAGCACGACCCAGCCGATGATCGAGCCGATCTTCGAAACCATCACTCCGCTCCAACTGCTGGCGAAGCTCGCCGGCGTGGATGCAGCCGACCCACAAACGCTCGCTCGCGAAGCGCTGGCCAGCACCTTGGCTTCGGAACTAACGGTCGACGCTTGGCGCAAACTGCTGGACGACGGTTTTGTCGATAGCAGCGTGCTCACGGTTTCCAACGCGTCGCTCGTCGATGGCCTGAACCTCGAGTCGGTCGGCAAGACCGATGCGGCTCAGGTGGAACTGGTCTTCATGCCTTCGACCAGCACCTACGACGGCCGCTTTGCCAACAATGGCTGGCTGCAGGAAACGCCCAACTTCATCACCAAGGTCTGCTGGGACAACGTCGCGATCGTCAGCCCGCTCACCGCCGACACGCTTGGCGTGAAGCAGAACGAGGTGCTCGACATCACCGTTGGCGAAGCCAGCGTGAAGCTTCCCGTGTACGTGCTTCCCGGTCAGGCCAACGGTTCGATCGGCGTGCAACTCGGTTACGGCCGGACCGCTGCGGGTGCCGTGGGTGGTGCCGAAGCGACTACCGAAGAAGGATTGGAAATCCCCCGTTTCCGTCGCTGGTGGAGCCCCTTCGGCGAAGGCAACGCAATCAAGGTCGGCTCGGACGTTTACCCGATTCGCACCTCGGAGGCCATGTACGTTGCCACCGAAGTGAAGACCAAGCCAACCGGCACGCAGTACAAGCTGGCGACCACGCAGGATCACTTTGCCATCGACACGGTTGGCCTGGAGATCATCGCGGGTCGCATCCATGAACTCGTCCGCGAACGGCCACTCGAATACTACAACGAGACCCCCGACTTCGCCGCGCACGAAGTGCACATCGTCGAGACCGATCCGCTGTTCCCCGATCGCACCTGGCGCGATCAGACCAATGCTTGGGGCATGTCGGTCGACCTCAACAAGTGCATCGGCTGCAACGCTTGCATGCTTGCTTGCCAAAGCGAGAACAACGTGCCAGTGGTCGGCAAGGAACAAGTGCTTGCTGGTCGCGAGATGCACTGGATTCGCATCGACCGCTACTTCCACGGCATGCCCGACGACTTCAAGAAGGACGACCCCGCCAGCCCGAGCGTCGCCACGCAGATGGTTACCTGTCAGCAGTGCGAAAGTGCTCCTTGCGAGCAGGTCTGCCCGGTGGCGGCCACGGTGCACTCCGACGAAGGCCTGAACGACATGGTTTACAACCGCTGTGTCGGCACGCGTTATTGTGCGAATAACTGCCCTTACAAGGTGCGTCGCTTCAACTACTTCCACATGACCGGCTACATGGAGAAGTCGGAGAACCAGCTGATTCAGCTGGCCAACAACCCGGAAGTAACGGTCCGCTCCCGCGGTGTGATGGAAAAGTGCACGTTCTGCACCCAGCGCATCGCCAAGGCCCGTACCGACGTACGCATCACTGGCGAGCCGATCCAAGACGGCGACGTTCAAACCGCTTGCCAACAAGCTTGCCCCACTCGGGCGATCGAGTTCGGCGACTTGAACGACAAGGACAGTCGCGTGAGCAACACCCACGCTGACCCTCGGGCCTACGGCATGCTAGCCGAGTTGGATGTTCGTCCGCGGAACAAGTACCTGGCCAAGGTATTGAATCCGCATCCTGGCCTCGCTTTGCCGGTGGTCGAGAAAGAACACCACGAAGCTGGGCACGACACCCACTCGAGTGAAGAAGGCGAAAGCCACTCCCACGAAAACGAAGGTAACGATCACGCATCCGCGAACGGCGAATCGACCGCCAGTCGCGATCCGTGGACGCTTCCGATCATTGGATAATACGAGCGAACCTTATGGCAACGGCTGACTACGTAGTGAATGGCGGTCCGGTACCGGTCGCTGATCAAAAAGATCCCCGGTGGGTGAATCCGCCGCTTGTGGAGAAGGGCCAGACTTACGAGTCGGTCACCGAATCGATCTGCGCGATCAACGAGCAGGAAGTCCAAAAGACTCCGACCGCTTGGTTGTTCAGCTTCTTCATTAGTGCTTCACTGGCTGGCATGTTCTCGGCGTTGATCGCTTACCTGATCTTCACCGGTGTTGGTGTGTGGGGTAACACGAGCCCGATCTTCTGGGCCTTTCCGATCGTGAACTTCGTGTTCTGGGTCGGTATTGGTCACGCGGGTACGCTGATTTCGGCCATTCTGTTTATCTTCCGCCAGAACTGGCGGACCAGTATCAACCGCTTTGCCGAAGCGATGACCATCTTCGCGGTGGTTTGCGCCGGTACGTTCCCCGGTATCCATATTGGTCGCGTTTGGTTTGCGTACTTCCTGTTCCCGCTACCGACCACGCACTTGTACATGTGGCCCAACTTCCGCAGTCCGCTGTTGTGGGACGTCTTCGCGGTGGGTACCTATGCTTCGGTGTCGCTCGTGTTCTGGTACATGGGCATGATTCCCGATCTCGCCACGTTGCGTGACCGGGCGAATGGCAAGATCCGCCAACTCGCTTACGGCATCGCTTCGCTGGGTTGGACCGGCAGCGCATCGCAATGGCGTGTGTACGAAAAGGCTTACACCTTGCTGTCGGCCTTGGCCGCTCCGCTGGTGTTGTCGGTGCACACGATCGTGAGCTTCGACTTTGCCGTGAGCCAGCTACCTGGTTGGCACACCACGATCTTCCCACCCTACTTCGTCGCGGGTGCGGTGTTCAGTGGTTTTGCGATGGTGATCACGCTGATGGTTCCGTGTCGCAAATGGTACGGACTCCAACACGTAGTGACCGACCAGCACCTGGAGAACATCTGCAAGATTCTGCTAGCCACCGGCACCATGGTCGGCCTCGGTTACACCACCGAATTCTTCATGGCCTGGTACAGCGGTGTCGCCGGCGAGCAAGACGCGTTCATCAACCGCATGTTCGGTCTGCAGTGGCCCGCTTATTACACGATGTTCATCTGCAATGTGTTCATGCCGCAGTTGTTCTGGTTCAAGAAGTTCCGTTCCACCCCAATATTGATGTTCATCGTGTCGATCTTTGTGAACATCGGCATGTGGTTCGAACGGTACGTGATTGTGGTCACCACCCTCGAACGAACCGCTCTGCCGAGTAGCTGGAATGCCTTTAGCCCGACCTGGGTCGACTACGGCATGCTGATCGGCAGCTTTGGATTGTTCTTTACGCTGTTCCTGCTGTTCCTGCGATTCCTACCAATCGTAGCCATGGCGGAAGTCAAAGGCGTGATGGCCCACGAGCAGGCCCATCACCCCGACCTGGCGGACCACCATTAATCGTTCACGACTTTATGGGTGCCCATCGCGGCACGCTTAATTACCACGCATACGACTATGTCCCATCACGATACTAAACCCGAACCCGCCAAGTACGAGCCCAAGGTCATTGGGGTGCTCGGCGAGTTTGCTGGCCCCGAGCAACTCGTGGCCGGAGCGCGTGCGATTCGCGAAAAGGGCTACCGCAAGGTCGAAGCCTACTCGCCGTTCCCGGTGCACGGCATCGACGACGCCCTGGCTGCGCCGAAGCCCATCCTTCCCTGGGTGGTGCTGGGTGCCGGTCTCACGGGGTGTGCTGTCGCCCTGTTGATGCAGTGGTACATGAACGCTTTCGAAGCGCCATTTCCGCTCAGCGGTTACGACTACGGCATCAGCGGTAAGCCTTCCTGGAGTTTGCCAGCCAACATTCCCGTGACGTTCGAACTGATCGTGCTGTTCAGTGCGTTCACCGCGTTCCTGGGCATGATTGCATTCAATAAACTGCCGAAGTTCTCAAACCCGCTGTTCCGCAACGAGCGGTTCACCCGGGCGACCAACGACAAGTTCTTCCTGCTGATCGAGGAAGACGATCCTCAGTTTGCCACCGAGTCGATTACCTCGGCGTTCGAAGCCATCGGGGCGGTGCATGTCGAAGCACTCTACGACCAACCGACCACTCCAATGCCAAGCTGGATCGTACCGGTTGGAGCCGTGCTGATGGTCGCCGGTTTGATTCCGCTCGGCCTGGTCGCCATGAACCGCAACGTTCACACGTCGACGCCACGGCTGTCGATCTGGTGGGACATGGACTACCAACCCAAGTACAAAGCCCAGACCACCATCCCCGATTCGTTGTTCAAGGATGGTCGTTCGGCACGATTGCCAGTCGAAGGAACCGTCGCTCGCGGGCGCGGTGTGATTGATCCGGCCCTGGAGCTTGGCTACATCCCTGCTAGCGAGCCAACCTTCGAGACCGCCTTGCTGCTGCAAGAAGAAGGCACCGGCGAACAGCCTCCCGCGGAAGAGCCTGCCGAAGAGACTCCCGCTGACGCCGACGAAGCCCCCGCCGAGGAGCCAGCTGAGGAGGAGTCTGCTGACCAGCCAGCGGACGAAACCACTGAAGCTCCCGCCGAGAAATCGACCGACATGCAGGAAGAACCTGCAGCCGAGCCAGCCGCAGAACCTGCGGACGAAGCCCCCGCCGAAGAGCCGACTGCGGAAGAATCGCAACCCGCGACCGACGAAGCGGCCCCTGCCGAGGGTGGTGAGGCCGAAGCCCCTGCGGCTCCCCACTACAACTGGGTGAGCGAGTTCCCCGAGGCCATTACCGTCGACAGCGACCTCATGGAGCGCGGCGAGCGTCAATACAACATCTACTGTGCGGTGTGCCACGGTTACGCCGGCGACGGCGACGGGCTCGTGCACCAGCGTGCCATCGCCCGCGAGCAGCTCGCCACCTGGGCGCCTCCTACTTCCATTCATAACGAAGCAGTGGTGAAGTACCCGGTTGGCCAACTGTTCGACACCATCAGCAATGGCAACATTGGCGACTGGACCAAGGACGGCACCCCGATGCGTGGCCGCATGGCAGGTTACAAGCAGCAAATCTCGGTGAAAGACCGCTGGGCGATTGTGTTGTACATCAAAGCACTACAGAAGAGCCGCCTAGTAACTCCCGATGAACTTAGTGAACAAGAACTGGCCTCGCTCAAGTAACTTACCTGGACAGTACTTACTCCATCCTCCTTTAAGCGTGCTGGCGGGCTTCCCGCCCTACGTTCAATCAGTCGAATAAACATGGCACATACGACTTCCATCGATACCTGGATCAACGATAGCACCGAGCGTCGGCGGGCCAATCCCGATCTCAAGCGGATCGCTTTTGGGCCGTTGTTGATTCTCGGTGCGCTCGCCCTGGGTGGTACCGCGTTCTGGAGCAGCAGCGACAGCTCGTCGGTGTTCTGGCACGCGTACCTGATTGCAGTGGTTTACTGCACCAGCATTTCGCTCGGTGGTTTGTTCTTCGTGGTCGTGCAGCACCTTACCGGTGCTCGCTGGGGCGTGGTGCTTCGCCGACTTGGCGAGATCATTTCCATGGGCATCGGCGTTTGCGGATTGTTCTTCATCGCCATCCTCGCACTGATCTTCAGCGGCAACGCCGAACTGTATCCTTGGGCTCCCCCTGCGGAATTAGCCAAGCTGGCGGAACCGAAGCAGATTTGGCTCGATCCCACGTTCTTCGTCGGTCGGCAAGTCTTCTATTTCGTGGTCTGGTTCTTGATCGCCCGCTACTACTACACTCGCTCGGTCGCACAGGATCGTGCTAGCGACAACGAACCGATGGCACCGCTGCGTTGGTGGAGCGGCCCTGCCATGCTGGTGTTCGCTTTGACCATCAACTTCGCCTCGATGGACTGGCTGATGACCCTGAACCCTACCTGGTTCAGCACCATCTTCGGCGTCTATTACTTCGCTGGCTGTGCGGTATCGATCTTCGCACTACTGTCGGTGGTTGTCTGGCGTTTGCAGTCCCGCGACATTTTGACGCATACCATTACCGAAGAGCATCGCCATGATCTTGGTAAGTTGCTGTTCGGCTTTGTGTTCTTCTGGGGCTACATCGCGTTCAGTCAGTTCCTGCTGATCTGGTACGCGGCGATCCCTGAAGAAGTGCAATGGTACGCAGTGCGTCACATCGATCCCACGAACACCGGACTTGGTTGGGCGACCGGACTTCTGTTCCTGTTCCACCTGATCATCCCGTTCCTCGGCATCATGTCGCGCTTTGTCCGCCGGCAAAAGACACTGCTGGCTGGCTGGGGTATCTATATGCTGGTGATGCACTGGTTCGACCTGTACTACATCATTGCCCCTGAGCCTGAGTTAACTAGCTGGGATATCGGCTTTAAAAGCATCGTGATCTACGCGGGAACCATGGCGGGCGTTGGCCTGCTCTACGCGGCATCGCTCATGTACATTGCCTCGGGCAACTGGCTGGTGCCGGTTCGCGACCCCCGCCTGGCCGACTCGCTCGCGTTCGAAAACCACTAGTCGCTGGTCCGTATCGTTTGATACCTCCCACTGACGCGCTAAAATCCAATACACCACTACACACCCTGTCCTGTCGGTTTGACCATGTCCGAAACCACCAACACTGCCGCTGACGTCACTCCTGGCGACGACATCGATGTTCAGGCCCTCGTTACCTGGGGTTTGGTATCGGTGATCATCACCACGGTTTTGATTTTCGGTCTCTACGGACTGTACAACCTTTACTCGGCCGAGCAGCGTTCGGAAAAGTCGTACATCAACTACGACGAATCCGTGGCAGAGATCAACAACCAAAAGGATAAGCTCACCGGCCAGGTTCGGTGGCTCGATGGCGAGGGCACTACGCTCTCGGTACCCATTTCGCGGGCAAAGGAATTGACCCTTCAGGAGTTCAGCAGCAAGTAGCGGCCGTGCGATTCGCCACTCGTGGCCGCCTGGCATAGAGTTTCTTACCCCCAAAGTATTATGAACGCTTTCCCCACGATCCGACGTTCGCTGATTCTACCGCTCTTCGCGGTTGGCATGCTGCTATGCGCAGGCCCAGCGGTCGGGGTGGTGATCGAAGCGGGCGACGAAACGCCGGACGAAATGGTCGGCGTCGGCGTTGAAGAAAACCTCGGCGTACAATTGCCGCTCGACCTAGCGTTCCGCAACGAAGAGGGCGAAGCGGTCACCCTCGGCAGCTACATGAATGGCGAAAAGCCAGTGCTGCTGCTACTCAACTACTCGAACTGCCCGATGCTCTGCGGTCAGCAACTGAACGACCTGGTGCGGGCGCTCAACGATCCCGGCATGGAGAACTTCTCCATCGGTCGCGAGTTCGACATCGTCAGCGTTAGCATCGATCCGCGGGAACAACCCGAGCGGGCCAAGCTAACGCACAAGCGTTACAGCGAGCAATACGATCGTCCCGGCACCTCGCATGGCTGGCACTTCCTGGTCGGCAACGACGAGAACATCCACAAACTGGCCGACCTGGTTGGCTATCGCTACAACTTCGTCGAATCGACCGGCGAGTTCGCCCACCCCGCCACGTTGATGATCGTCACGCCCGAGGGGGTGGTTTCGCGATACATCAATGGGCTCGGCTACGAAGCCAAGACCCTGCGTTTGAGCATGGTCGAAGCCGCCGACGGCAAAGTTGGCAGCACGGTCGATCAAATCCTGCTGACCTGCTTCGTGTACGACCACACCAAAGGCAAGTACGCCCCGCAAGCGGTTGGCATCATGAAACTCGGCGCTGCGGCCACGGTGTTGGTGCTCGGCCTGGCGCTGGCTCCCTACTGGCTTCATCGCCGTCGGTCCACAAAATCCACAGAGAGTGATTCCACAGATTCCACCGACACGCAGGAAACGATTACCGCGTAGCCCGCGCAGTGATCCGCGATAGTCGCCCCGTGTTTTGGTGGTTCATAAGGTGTTAGAAATGTTCGCAAGCGACACGTTTACAACTTTGCCGGCCCTGCCACTCGCCGGAGTGTGGATGGGGAATTCCCCAACCACCACTGGCCAGCACGTCGACTTCGTGTACGACGTGGTCACCTGGATCAGCATTTTCTTCTTCGTGCTGGTCGTCACATTGATGGTGACATTCGTGGTGAAATACCGCGCGCGGCCAGGCCACACCGAGCAGCCCTCGCCCTCGCACAACAATGCGTTGGAAATCATCTGGTCGGTCATTCCCGTATTGCTGCTCGCGCTTATCTTCTTCATGAGCTTCACCCTGTTCATGGACATGCGAACCCCTCCGGCGGATGCCTATGAAATCCGGGTGGTCGCCTCGAAGTGGAACTTCAACTTCGTGTATCCCAACGGAGCGAGCTCCGATGTGCTGCACGTACCACCTAATCGGCCGATTCGACTGAAGCAGGAATCTCGCGATGTGATCCACAGCCTGTACATCCCCGCGTTCCGCGCGAAGATGGACTGCGTGCCTGGACGTTACACCTACCAATGGTTCGAAGCCACCGAGCCAGGTAGCTACGACCTGTTCTGCGCCGAATACTGCGGCCGTGACCACTCGAACATGAACAGCATCGTCGTGGTGCACCAGGACGATGCGGCCTTCCAGGAACAACTCAACAAACTCAGCACACCGCCTGCCTATCCTCCCGACTGGGGGAAGGAACTCTGGGCAAAGAAGGGCTGCAAGGCCTGTCATACGGACGACGGAAGCTCGATCGCCGGCGGTGGTCCCTCGTGGAAGGACGTGTACGATCCTGCCAAGCCAAAGACGTTTGTCGGCGGCGACTCGATCGACCCCAGCGATATTCCTGCGATGGACAACTACGTGATGGAGTCGATTCGCAAGCCTCAGGCCAAAATTCGTGCTGGCTACGAGAGCGTAAAGATGTCGGCCTATCCTCCTTCGCTGGTCTCCAATGAAGAAGTAAATGCGATTACCGCATACATGAAGGAATTGGCTGGCAAGTACGACGGCCCATCGCGTGAAGAAGCCGAAGCGGCTGCCGAAGCCGCCGAGAATGGCGAACAGGATGCCTCGACCGATACAGCCGAGACGGATAGTCCGGAAACAGATAAACCAGAGACCGATGCTCCCGAAGCAGGAGACCAACAATAATGGCTACCGCAACCGCTCAACATGCCGACCATGACCACTCGTCAGAGAACTATCTGACTGCTGGTAAGTCGATTGCCTCGTGGGTGTTTACGCTTGATCACAAGCGGATTGGTGTGATGTACCTGGTGGGCATCTGCCTGAGCCTGATGCTCAGTGGTCTGTTCGCCCTGGCGATTCGCATCCATCTGTGGACTCCTGCTGGTGGTTGGTTCACCGAGGACATGTACAACCAGTTGTTCACCCTGCACGGGGCGATCATGGTGTTCTTGTTCATCGTGCCGAGCATTCCCGCTTCGCTGGGCAACTTCTTCCTGCCGATCATGCTCGGTGCGAAAGACGTCGCCTTCCCCCGGATGAACCTCGCGAGTTTCTACCTGTGGGTAATCGGCGCGTTCTTCTTCCTGGCTTCGCTGTTGTTCTCCGGCCTGGATACCGGGTGGACGTTCTATACCCCATATAGCTCCGAAACCAGCCAAGCCCCAGTGTTGTGCGCCACGATGGGTGTGTTCATCCTCGGTTTTAGCTCGATCTTCACCGGCCTGAACTTCGTGGTCACGATCAACACGATGCGTCCCCCAGGGATGACCTGGTTCAAGATGCCGCTGTTCCTGTGGTCGTTGTACGCTACCGGTATCATTCAGCTGCTGGCGACCCCAGTGCTCGGCATCACCGTGCTGCTGCTCGCTGCTGAAGCCGCACTGCACATCGGCATCTTCGATCCCAAGTACGGCGGCGACCCCGTGTTGTTCCAGCACTTCTTCTGGTTCTACTCGCACCCAGCCGTGTACATCATGATTCTCCCCGGCATGGGCGTGGTCAGCGAATTGCTGCCGGTTTATTGCCGCAAGCACATCTTCGGCTACAAGTTCATCGCCCTGTCGAGCATCGCGATTGCGTTCCTCGGCTTCCTGGTGTGGGGACACCATATGTTTGTCTCCAGCCAATCGACGCTCACCACGGTAATCTTCAGTGGTTTGACCTTTAGCGTGGCCATTCCTTCGGGCATCAAGGTGTTCAACTGGCTGGCAACGATGTACAAGGGCAACATCTACCTGACCACCGGCATGTGCTACATGCTGGCGTTCCTGTTCTTGTTCACCATTGGTGGTCTGACCGGTTTGCACCTTGGTTCGGTCGCGACCGACGTTACGCTGCACGACACCTACTTTGTGGTCGCTCACTTCCATTACGTGATGGCCGGCGGTTCGCTAATCGCGTTCGTGGGTGCTCTGTTCCACTGGTGGCCCAAGATGTTCGGCCGCATGTACGACGAAACCTGGGGCCGCATCTCGGCACTGCTCGTGTTCGTTGGTTTTAACCTGACGTTCTTCCCGCAGTTCATCCTTGGCTCGCTCGGTATGCCTCGCCGGTATGCTTCGTACGAAGGACGCGAAGGCTTTGCAGTGAGCGACGAACTGCTCGGCAGCTTTACTCACCTGCACCGGGTTTCGACCGGCGGTGCCATGGTGCTGGGAGCCGGTTTGTTCCTGGCCGCTGGCGTGCTGATTGCCGCGTTGATCTGGGGTCGCAAGGCTCCCAAGAACCCCTGGGGCGGTGCAACGCTCGAGTGGACTTGTGCGTCGCCGCCGATTCATCACAATTTCGACGAAACTCCCACGGTCGACGATCCTTACGTCTACGATTACCTGGAATACGATGCCAACGAAGGGGGCTACCGACCGAAACCGGTCGCGGTTCCCACGCCCGATCCGCAACACGAACCAGTTGCCTAAGGCCTGTCGTAAGTTCGTCTCTCCTATCCGTTTTTGATCACTCAACGTTTACTCGCACATGTCCACCGCCCACGCTGACGACCATTCTCATCATCGGTTTCAGGCACACCACTTCGAAACCAGTGAGCAGCAGTTCCAGGCCGGCAAGCTCGGTATGTGGTTGTTCCTGGCTACCGAAGTTCTGTTCTTCAGTGCCATGTTCTGCGCGTACGCTGTGTACCGCTCGAACCACCCTGAGGTGTTCGAGAAAGCCGCTCAGTTCCTGAATCCCTACCTGGGGGCCGCGAACACCCTGGTGCTGCTGGCAAGTAGCTTGTCGGTCGCCTGGGCGGTGCGTTGCGCCCAAATGAACGATAGGAAGGGCTTGCTCACCAACTTGATCTTCACGCTGTTCTGCGCTGGTGCGTTCATGGGCGTGAAGTCGGTAGAGTATGGGCTGAAGTTCAAAGAAGGATTGTTCTGGCGGGGCAATTTTTCCTACGTCGATGGTTCGCATCCCGACCTTACCGAAACGCATGCAACGCTGCAGTCGATCGGCCTCTGGCTGCTCGGCATCGCGGTTGCGTTCGTCGTGGTGAGCATGGTGATCAAGGCCGCTGGTGGCAAATGGGCGTTGTTTGCCCTGGGGGCCACCCTGTTCGGCGCCGGCGTCGGCTGCCTGGCTGGTAACGCCTACACGCTGCACGAAGAACAAGCATCGCATCACGCTACTGCTGGTGAGCATGCCGAAGGCGAGGAGCACGCCGAAGAACACGCGGCCGAAGGAGAAGTCGCTCACACCGAAACGACCGCGGAAGCCCCTGCTACGGATGAAGCAGCCGCCCCGGCCGATGCCGAGGCCCCTGCTGGCGACCCACTGGCATACGGCGGTGAAGGCTCCAAGTTCCCCGGCGTCTTCTTCAGCATCTACTACGCCATGACCGGCGTGCACGCCATCCACATCCTGGCGGGCATCGGCGTGTTTGTTTGGATCATTAGCCGCGCAGGACGCGGGCATTTCGACTCCGAGTACTACGGCCCGGTAGAATACACCGGTTTGTACTGGCACTTGGTCGACCTGATTTGGATTTACCTGTTCCCCCTGTTGTACTTGATTCAATAAGGAGCGTTCTGCTTCGCCTTTCCACCCGCTTGCAGACCGCTAGCCGATAAAACCATGTCTGATAATCATCACCACTACATTACTCCGCTTCCTGTCCTGCTAGGCACCTTCCTGGCGCTGGTCGCGTTGACCATCCTCACGGTGTTCCAGGCCACGCAAACGATGGTCGACTTCGGCCAGTACGAAGTGGGGCTCACGCTGCTGATCGCCACGGCCAAAGCCCTGCTGGTAGGCCTGATTTTCATGCAACTGGCCCACGACAAGCCGATCAACGGCATGGTACTGATGACCGCCCTGGTGTTTGTGGGTCTGTTCCTGAGCATTACGCTGATGGATACCAAAGAATACCGGCTGCAGCAGGAGGATTTCCGCATCCAAAACCCCCAAACAGCCGAGTAATCTACAAGGCCTCCGACGGTTGACCTCGGCGGCCACTTGGTTACACTTTAAGCTTGGCTGTTTAAGCCAAATCTATGGGCCCGTGGCGGAATAGGCAGACGCGCATGCTTGAGGGGCATGTGCCCGCAAGGGCGTGCTGGTTCGACTCCAGTCGGGCCCACTGGCGGTAGACAATCCCTACCGCAAGCGGGCAGTGGTAGCACCGGGAAAATCACCCTCCCCACGGTTGCTCCCCTGCCCTACTTGTTTAGGATTGTATCCCTCGGATCGACACCTCCCTGAACAAAGGGTACCTGCACGAAGGGATTTACCATGCCAAGTCTATCGTCTGTCATGACAGACGCGATCAACGATCAAATCAACAACGAGCTGTTCGCTTCTTACAGCTATCTGTCGATGAGTGCTTATTGCGAGCACAAGCAGTTCACTGGTTGCGCCCAGTGGATGCGGGTGCAAAGCCAGGAAGAGTACACCCACGCGATGCGGCTGTACGAGTTCCTTATCGCTCGCGGCGCTCGGGTCAAACTAAGCCCAATCGCCCAGCCGACGATCGATTTCGATTCGGTGCCGGGCGTGTTCAGCACTGCTTACGCTCAGGAACAGTCGGTCACCGAACAGATCGAACAGCTCTACGAGCTAGCCTTCCAGGAAAAGGCCTTTGCAGCGCTGGTGGAGCTCGAATGGTTCATCAAGGAGCAGGTCGAAGAAGAGAAGTCGGCCCGCGACATTGTGCATAAGTTTGAAATGGTCAAAGACGACCCCGCGTCGCTCTTGGCGTTGGACCAGGAACTCGGCGCTCGCCAACCTGGCGACGATGGTGCGGTGGCTGGCGAGTAGCCCCCACAGCGACTTTAGCCATCGATAGCGAACAACTCATTAATAAGACCCCGACGAGCCAGACTCGTGGGGTCTTGGTTTTTCGCTTAGCGATACTCTGAGAGCTTGTCGCCGGCAAGCTTGTTAGTTCGAAGGGCCACGAATCGCATCGTACAGGCTCGAGAAGCCGAAGCTGCCGGAGTAGTTTACGATTTCAAGCAGCATGGCCACGCATCCAACCGCCAGCGCCAGGGCGGCGATGCCGAGCAGCACCGTGTAGACGTTGCTCTTTGGCTTTTGCACCACCATGCTGCGAGTTGGTTCTAGATCGGGTTGCGACACGGGTCGACCTCGTAGAGTTATTTGGGAGTCCGCTTCGCGGAGTGTTCTCGAATACCTGCGACTATTTGATCACGCCAAACCAGCCGCTGGTCACACCGGCGTCGGAAGCGTAGCGACCGATCTCGATCATCAGCATGATGCATCCGATTGCCAGACACATGGCTGCGATACCGAGCAACGCGGTGTAAACGGTGGCTTTCGACTTTTGGCCGGAAGACGTCGTTCGAACAGGTCCATTAGTTAAGTCGGGTTGCGACACGATCGCCCTCCTCTATGCGGCCCTTCTTCAAGTTAGGCAGAATGCGAGCGTAAGCCCGATCGCCATCGGTACTGAGCACCTGGGCCCGACCAAGGTACTTCGACTGGTTCGGGTCGTTGGTCATGCGAAAGATTTCCACGGTGTGTTCGGGACGAATGCCATCGTCGGAACCAATCGTGATTTCGATCATTTCGTCCCCAGCCCGACGGCGAATACTGCTGACAAAGCCACCTACGCGAGGCACTGTGTTATCAAGCGGCATGTCGGGGTTCAGACCTTCGCGGGTCATCAGCACCCGCATGCGGGCGACTTCGGCAGTCAGCTCGCTGACCGATTCGATGTTGTTAGCCAACTCGAGCTTCGCGTCGTGCAACTTGCCCGTGGCTTCTTGCGTCTTCTTGAACGACTCATCGGCTGCTTCGTTCGCAGCGATCACGTTGTCACGCAGCACGCTGTTTTCGCCCGACAACCGTTCGGCATTCGCCTGGGTCGAAGCCACCGCAGCGGTCGCGTCGCGACTCTCTTGCTTCAGGTTGTTGATTTCGGTTTGAATGTCTTCGTTACGAGCAATCAACGACTGCCGTTCGCTTTGCAAACGACCGACATCCGACTGCGAAGCATCCAACTGACCTCGCAACTGTGCTTCGGTAAGTTGTGCAGCACTATTAGCCTGCTTGTACTCCGAGTCCAATTGCTTGTACTTGGCGTCCAGCTGGTTGTAAGCTGTCTTCCAGTTCTTGTGGGTCGAATAGACTGCCATCGCCAGTGTCATGAACAACAGGCTCATGAGCACGATGACCAGCACGAAAATCTTTCCAATTAAGTTCATCGTTACTCAATTCCTCCGGCTTGCTCTACCAGTTGAGCGTTACGCTCCAGCTCGGTTTCGAGCTTCAGCTTGGCATCATGCAGTTCGCTCGTGGCTCGAACTGCTTCGTCGAATGCCACACCCGTTGCTTGTTGGGTAGTGGCGATGTCTTGTTGCAACTGGGCGTTCTGTTGCGCCAGTTCATCGTTCTTACGTTGTGTGCTCGCGATGTCGGTGGTCAGGTCGCGACGGCGTTGGGTCAAGTCGTCGAGTTGTTGCTGCATCTGTTCATTACGCAGCATCAGTTGCACGCGTTCGCGTTCGAGTTTGACGATTTGATTCTCCGCCGCGGCGAGTTCGATCTGCAGGTTCGCATCGTTCAGTTTGTACTGTGTCGAAAACGCTTCCTGCTGAGCTTGCAGCTCCTGAATCTGGGCCTGCTGCTCATCGATCGTGGCCTTCCAGTTCTTGTGAGTCGAAAACACAGCGATCGCTACGCCAAGAAACATGACGCTCAGGATCGCCACGAGGACGACGAACATTTTGCCGACAAAATTAACCATGCTCTGCTTACTCTCTTCCCCATTATTCGCATCAAGTGGGACGAGGGATTCCCTTGCGACCTCCAACGATTGAGGCCTGACCTGCTTGCGATGCACGAAAAGGGGAGTGTTCCGGGCGGTTACCGTGCCTGTAACTCTGCGACTCGTACTCGACTCATGGAGCCAAGCGACAAGCCAGTTGTTATGGGGCTTCTCGCAGTATAGTCAGTGGCTAAAACCAATGTCAATTTAGGCGGTTTAAGCAAATTCAAGACGATCAGGTTTTACCGCCGGATTGTGCGGGCCATAGCGGATGCGGGGATCGCTCCGCGTTGTACCCAATCAGAGCTCCGCAGCGACGCCTAGAAGCGGTCGTCGGGGCGGCGGAGCACCTCGTTCAGGATCACCGCTTGCTGCACGCCTGCAGGCGATGAGAGCATTCCAAGCAGTGTTTCGGCCAAATTGGGAGCTTCTTCGGCAGTTCGTTTTGCCGCATCTTCCTGCTCCCGAACCTTGCGACGAGCCGCCAGGCTGCCCAGCCCGTGGTCAAAAGTCTGGTGTAAATGGGCTTCGAGCCGCTCGTCGGATTGGGCGACGTCTTCCCCGAGGTGGGTGGCCCGCTCGCGGAATTGGTCCTCGTTCAGGTGAACCGCGACATGTTCGGCCACCGATTCGCCCCGTTCGATACCCTGGCGCGGCGGCGTCGACGGCACCGGCGGAAAAAGTGGCTTCGGCTGAGCTTGTTGCGGCGGCGTACGACGATGCGTCTGGCGAGGCCGGTCATCCACGCCAAAACCTGTTTCGTCGATCATCTCGATCTGCCGAGGACGTCGGCTACCCGCAGCGGGCGGGGTCTGCCGAGCTTCGACCGGCTGGGCACGGCGACCTGGCTCCGGCTCTCCTTTGCCGATGCGGCGGAGAAACTCCTCGACTTCCGAGCGAATTTCTTCCTGCTGCGGCTGTCGACGAGGTCGCTCGTCGTGTTCCATCGGATCGTCCAGCGGGTCCCGCGCCGGCCGGCGTCCCGGTCGCTGCGGCGGGGCCGGCGGCTGTTTCGCCTCGCGAATCCAACGCACGATGCCCGAAGCCATGATCACCAGCAGGAATATCACCTTGATCAACAAGGCGAGGTCTGCCAGCACAGGTTGGAACAGGAATGGCATGATGGAATCAGACGTCGATGAAAGGAAAAACTCGCGAAACTAGCCAAAGGCGTCCAGCTTCTGGAGGGCGGAACAGGTTACTTTCGCCCCGCCTTGGCGATGGCGTCTCGCATGTCGGTATCGGCTTTTACGTTTTCCAGCTTGTAATAGTCGAGAATTCCCAGCCGGCCCGACTGGAAGGCCTCGGCCATGGCCTTGGGTACCTCGGCCTGAGCCTGCACGAGCGTGGCCCGGTTTTGCTCGATCGTGGCCATGTTTTCTTGCTCGGTGGCAACCGCGGCCGCGCGGCGTTTTTCCGCATTCGCCTGGGCCACTCGGGTGTCGGCTTCGGCCTTATCGGCTTCGAGCCGGGCACCGATGTTGTCGCCAACATCGATATCCGCGATGTCGATCGAAACGATTTCGAACGCAGTTTGCGAGTCGAGCCGGCGAGCCAGCACCGCTTTGGAGATCCGATCGGGGTTCTCCAGCACGTCGGCATGCGTGTCGGCCGAGCCAATCGCGCTCACAATGCCTTCGCCCACGCGGGCGACAATCGTCTCTTCGGTAGCACCGCCGATCAGCTGGTCGAGGTTCGCCCGCACGGTCACGCGAGCCTTTACCTTGAGCTGAATGCCGTTTTTGGCCACGGCGTCGAGCGACGGTTTTTTGCTGTCTTTGCTGGGGCAATCGATCACACGCGGGTAAACACTGGTCTGCACCGCTTCCAGAATATTCCGGCCAGCCAGGTCGATGGCGGTCGCCCGTTTGATATCGAGGTCGATGATCTTGGCCTTGCGGGCAGCGATCATCGATCGAATCACCAGCGGCACATTGCCGCCGGCCATGTAGTGGGCTTCGAGTGCTTGGGTGGTCACCCCCTCTTCGTCGGTGAGGCCGGCCTGCACGGCCATGATCTTGCTGCGGACGATCACCGCGGGATTCACCTTACGGAAGGTCATGCGAATCAGGTCGAAGAGCGAAATTCCCGCTCCCGTCATGAACGACTGAATCCACAGCCGAAAATAGCGGGCGAAAATGGTGATGAGCACTAGCCCCGCGACAACGATCGCGACGCCAATGATTGTCAGTAAAGGACCACCCATTTCGGAGACCTACTTCTGAATACGATGCTGGAATGTGGGAACGCTGTGGTTCGAAAGTGCAGTGTAAGCCTTTTTGCGGTATTCGCTCAAGCTATGCTAGTGGATCCTCCAGGCTTTCGATGCCAAGTTCTTCGATACTGCGGTTCAGCAGATCATCGGGTCGCGAAGTGCCAGGGTGCATATCCTTAGGGGCCGTGCGGACCATCACCCGGTTGGCTCGCACCTCGACGATTTGTACCTTTTCGCCTGGTTCGATGGCTTGCCCCTTGGCGACCGCGTCGATCATCTGGCCGTCGATCTCCACGGTGCCGCTCGGCAGCATCTTACTGCGGGCGACTCCGATACGGCCGATCAGCTGACGCCGAGGGTCTTCGGGGGCAACTTCTGTGCTCTTAGGAGCTTCACCTAGCAAAATGCGACCAATCGGAGTGCGCGGTAGCACGTAAAACGCGATGCCCATCGACACGGGAGTCATCAACACCACGAACGACAGCACGCTGAATCCGGCCGTAGGACCGCCAGCGCGAAACGCCATGACAATGCCTGCTAGCATCGAGCCCAACGACAGCAGGCCGATGATTCCGCCCGAAGGAATGAGAATCTCGAGCACGACCAGGGCCAACCCGACTAACACGAGCAAGCCTGCCCATACGAGTGGATCAATCGTTTCCATAGTTCTCTACCCTCGATGAATGTCTGGGGGTTATTCGCCGGCCGCGTCAAATTATAGCAATTTGGTTCGTGTTGGCCTGAAACCAGCAAAATAGTCGGGCGCAAGCACGATTCCCCTTAGGAGAACTGGATAGATTCCCACCGCTTGCAAATAGATTCCCAATTTACCCACCGATGGGAAAATTGAATCTTCGCCCACGCTACAAAACCAGCGGTTTTCGTACCCGAATAGATTCCCATTTCCCAAAACGCATCCGATGGGAATCTATTTTCCCACGGGGAAGGAATCGCAAGTCGTTTATGAGCAATGAGTTGCATCAACACCTCCGCGATAGTTGCCCAAAATAGATTCCCATGGGTGGGAAACTATTCTGGCGAGGATTCAGGATTCGGGGGTCAGGGGGCAGGGGATGTCATTCTGAGGGAGCTTCCGGCGACTGAAGAATCTCGGCTTGCCACTTCGAGCGTGTTACCAACGCGCGCAGCAGCCAACGCTCACGCCAGCACCCCGCGCCTGCGCGTCGCTAGTCGTTCGAGTTCAAAACAAGCATCACACTCATTCACCTCCAATCACTTAATAGCCAACAGCCGAAAGCTGATAGCCGACAGCCACACACACCTGTCCATTAGAACACCACAAGTGGCCAATTTCCAGCGAAAACTGCCGCGAATGGCGTTGCCCGCTATCGAACCGGCTACCCACCGCAGGCGTTTGTCGCCGCACGCCAGTGGCAAGCTTTGCGGGCCAGGGGGGATACGGGCACTGCAGAGGCCTTGCCCGCAGTAGCGATTGCACGCCCCACCCTCGGGCAAAAAGCGTCCGCAGGCAACGATTATCGCGACTGTAGCCAATTGAGGGACGATTGTTGGGGGTAGGAAGCGTTGCGCGGACTAGGCGGAAGGTGGACGTTGCAGGTTCGCCAGGGAGTCGCCTCATCCTCTGGGAGAGGTTGGAACCGCGCAGTGCAATTGGCAATTCGAGATTGCCAAGGGCCTACCCCCGGGCCATGCACCCACAAAATGGAGTTTAGGAGGTCGCTCGGATGACACGTTCAAGTTCAGCAGCTACGCGAATTGCGGCTGCGTTAGTACTTGGGATTGCCGGTACTTCGCAATCCCTCGCCCAAAGTGGCCCTTACTATCAAACACAACAACCCGCAGCTGCTTACGCGCAGTACCCAGCGACCGCACAAACCGTGCAGCCGCAGATCACGGTACCGCCGATTCAAGTGCAGCCAACCGGGTACCCCACGGCGCAGCCAAGCTATCGCACCGCGCAGTATCAGTTGCCCAACTATCAGGCGCCAGCCCCAGCGGCTCGTTACGCCATGGCCGACGACACCACGCCGGCTGCGCCCGAGCACGTGCCCGCCCCCGAGAGTCTTCCGCAGACCGCGCCGGTTCAGGAATACACCGAGGGCGATCCAGCTACCGAAGCGAGTCAGTACCCTGCTGGTGACTCGGCAACCGGTTGGGAAGGCTACGTGCAAGCTCCCACTTCGGGCTATGGCTGCGAAACTGGCGACTGCACTACCGGTGCTGCTTGCGACTACGGCACCTTCGGCGGCGGTAGCAGCTCGGCTTTGGGTGGTCGACTGTTTAACAACTGTGGCCGCCAGTGGTTCTTCGGCGCCTACAGCCTGTTCATGAGCCGCGATAACCCGAGCTACACCCGCTTCGCCACGGTAGTCGACGAGCCCGCTCCCTCGACTCCTTACTACCCCAGCTCGATGGACACGGTCCTGTCGACCGAGAACATCGAACCCGATTGGCAGTGGGGTGCCGAGATTCGCTTCGGCAGCACCTTTGGCTCGCCTTGTGGACCTGGCCTGGGCCTGCGTCCTTACGCCTGGGAAGTGGTTTACTGGGGTCTGGCCGAAGATTCTTCGTCGGCCACGATCACCGATGCTTGGACCGACGGCGATCGCATGTATAGCGCGATCAACTACAACGGTCTGAACTACGACCGCGATGGTTCGGCTGGTGGTACCTACGCGGACCGTCCGCTGAACGACTACTGGGATTACAGCATGCCGGTCGATGAAACGAACGACATTCGCGTGCTTGGTTTCCGTGCTCGCAGCTACTTCAGCGCCCAGAACCTGGAACTGAACTTCCTGCGGTTCCCGATTGCCGGCGGCGGCGATGCTTGCAACGCGTGTGCTCCTCCGCGGTTCACCGTGAACGGTCTGTGCGGCGTGCGATACATGAAGCTCGACGAGGACCTGCAATACGCGGCCATGTTTGTTGGCGTCGATGGCACCGGCACCCCGAACGCCGGCGAACCGACCGCCTACACCGGGTTCCCCTTGAACGACGACAACAACATCTTCCACGACATCAGCACCGATAACGAGCTGGTTGGCTTCCAGATTGGTAGCAACATGAACTGGCTCATCGGTTGCAAGTGGAGTGCCTTCTGCGATACCAGCATGGGTATCTACGGCAACAACGCCAGTGTGTACCAAACCGTGTACGGCGGTGGCGGTGGCATGGTTACTTGGGATGGCTCTGGCAACGCAGTCAACGTACTGGCGAAGAAGACCGACGTGTCGTTCCTCGGCGAACTTCGCGCTGGCCTTGGCTACCAGGTGGGCTGCAACTGCCGGATCACGACGGCTTACCGGGTGATCGCCATCACCGGCGTGGCCCTGGCCAACGAGCAGCTTCCCTCGGTGTGGTCCGACTCCGACTACGTTGCTCGGACCATCGATACCAACGACTCGATGATTCTGCACGGTCTGCAAACCGGCGTGGAATGGAAATACTAGTACCTGCTGCACCGACGTGTAGCGTGTACGAAGCCGCTTGCCCCTGTGGGTGAGCGACTTGCGACCCGACCCCCATCAAGTGTGGTTGCCCCCCAACCACACTGACCTCCAGCCCCGGCGACTTTCACTCCCTGAAGTCGTCGGGGCTTTCTTGTTGCGCTTGCGTGCGAAGCTCAGCCGCCCAAATGGCGAATGGCCCACAACACCGCGGCGGCATAGAAGGCCGCGACCACGTCGTCGAGCATGATGCCCCAGCCGCCAGGCTGGGACTCCAACTGTCGACATGGCCAGGGCTTCGAAATATCGAACACCCGGTGCAGGGCAAATCCCAGCAGCACCAGCCAAGGCGAGCTGGGCGCTACAAACGCGAACACCAAGGGAACCGTGGCGAACTCGTCCCACACCACCGGGCCTGGGTCTTTGCGTTGCAGATCGCGGGCCGCGCGGCCGCAGACTGGCACCCCCACCGCTAGCATGGCGATCGCGACTGTCCACCACCACAAATCGCCTGGCAACATTCCATAAATCCAGAGCAGCGGAAGTCCCCATAAGGCGCCGAACGTGCCTGGCGCAGGCATCACGAGCCCTACTCCCAGGCCGGAAGCCAACCAAACCGCGAGAGTTCGTCGTGGAGGAGCCGATGGATTGGTTGTATTCATGAGTAGTTGAGTCGGGATTTGGCGTGCGAAATGAGGGTGTTCAAAGCCCGTCTGCCGTTTCACTTCGATTGGATGAGAGCTATGATTGCAGGAATAAACATCACGAACTATCTAAATATCCTCGATGTTTGCGCCCAACACTAGGCGACCACTCCCCACCCTGCCATTTAGCCCTCCTTTTTACTCTGCTCCCTATGTCCGATAAGTCGAAGCCCAAGTCCACCAAGCCGAGCCCCCTCGATCAACTGAAAGCTGCCAAGTCGAAAGACTCGTCGGATGACGAACCCAAGCTAAGCGGTGCCGAGGGTGTCAAGCTGAATAGCAACTTCCTCCGTGGAACCATTGCCGAAGAACTGGCCGACGACTCGGCCGGATTCTCCAGCGACAATGGCATGCTGCTCAAACACCACGGCAGCTACCAGCAGGACGATCGTGATCGCCGCGCCGAAGCCAAGAAGGCTGGTGTGCCAGGCGGCAAGTACTTTAGCTTCATGGTGCGTACCGCCATCCCAGGTGGGCGTATCACCAGTGATCAATTTCTCGAACACCTGAAGCTTGGCCAAACCCTTGGCGATGGCACCCTCCGCCTGACCACGCGCCAGGGCATTCAATTGCATGGCGTGCTGAAGAGCAACCTCAAGGCAGCCATCCGTCGCATCAACGAAGTGCAGCTCACCACGCTGGCCGCCTGCGGCGACGTGCGACGCAACCTGATGTGCAACCCCGCGCCGTACAAGAACGACCCGGTGTACGACAAGCTTCAGGAACTAGCCGAAGACCTGGCCGCCGAACTGAAGCCGAATACCACCGCCTATCACGAAATCTGGCTCACCGATAGCGAGACCGGCGAGAAAACCAACGTCGCTCCCGCCAGCGAAACCAAGACCAAGGATACCGAACCGCTCTACGGCAAGACTTACCTGCCGCGCAAGTTCAAGCTCGGCGTCGCCTTGCCTGGCGATAACTCGGCCGATGTCTACTCGCAGGACGTCGGCTTCCTAGCCGTGTGCGAAGACTTCGACATCGTCGGCTACAATGTGCTGGTCGGCGGCGGGTTTGGGGTCACTCCCAGCGCGTCGAAGACCTACGCGGCAATCGCGATGCCGATGGCATTCATCCCGGTGTCCGATACCAACACGCCAGCCATCGACGTAGCCAAGGCAGTCTTGAAGGTGCAGCGCGACTTCGGCAACCGCAGCGATCGCAAGACCGCTCGCCTGAAGTACCTGGTTCGCAACTGGGGACTCGAGAAGTTCACCAAGAAAGTGGAAGAGTACCTAGGCCACGACCTGCAGGCACCACGCCCGATGGAAGTGATCGACTACAACGACGCGCTCGGTTGGAACGAGCAAGGGGATGGTCGCTGGTTCTATGGCTTGTTCATCGAGAACGGCCGCATCAAAGACGCCGGCGATGTGAACCTGATGACCGCGTTGACCGAGATCTGCAAAACGATGGCCCCGCCGATGCGGATCACACCGCACCAGAACCTGATCTTCTGCGACTTGTCGGACGACGATCGCGAGCGACTCGAAGGCATCCTCGTGCACCATGGTGTCGTGCTGACCGACGACATCTCGACCACGCGCCGGTGGAGCATGGCCTGCCCTGCCCTGCCGATGTGCGGGCTGGCGGTCACCGAGAGCGAGCGGATGCTGCCGACCATCATGGACGAGATGGAACGCGAACTCACCTCGCTGGGACTCGGCGACGAGGTATTCACCACCCGCATGACCGGGTGCCCCAACGGCTGCTCACGCCCGTACAACGCCGATATCGGTTTGGTCGGCAAGACCAAGGGCAAGTACACCATCTTCCTCGGCGGCCGCCGCCAAGGCGATCGGCTGAACTGGGTGTTCAAAGACCTGGTGCCGGAGGACGAAGTGGTAAGCACGCTGCTGCCAGTGTTCCGCCAGTTCCGCGACGACCGCCAGACCAACGAAACGTTCGGCGATTTTTGCCACCGCCTGGGAAAAGACGCACTGGCCACCTAGGGCGTTTCCAACACTGGCATTGGGGCCCATTGTTGGTGAATCGCAAGCATCACGGCCGCCATGCGAGAACATGAATGTGCAAGCGGCACCTAGTCTTTGCGCATTCTTCTTGGCTTCTTAACGGTCTTTTAATCAAACGTGCATAAAGCGACAAGGTTCTCCGGATAAACTTCGGTTTCCCTGGCAGGGAACCTCCGCGCTCTTTCCAAGTAGTCAACACGACAGGCGGGCGGTCCCCCTGTGCTAACGTGTGATTCAACGGAAGGAAGCGTTCTCATGAAGTTGCAACAACTCTGCTTGGCGGTTGCGGTTGCCGCACTGGCGGTGGTTAGTTCCCGCGTCGTGCAAGCCGAGGTGATCATCACCGAGCTTCGCTCGAAATCTCAAACTAATCCCGAAGACTACTTCGAACTCACCAACCTCGGCGATACGCCAGCCGATATCACTGGCTGGCAATTCGACGACGAAAGCGCCGACATCGCCGAAGCCGCCCCGCTGATGGGCATCTCGACCATCGCTCCTGGCGAGTCGGTCGTGTTCTTTCAGCTTGATGAAAACGATCCGCTGAGTCCCGCTTACGATCCAGCCGGCGAGATCGAGCTGTTCCGTTCGTTCTGGGGCGGACTACCTGGCGTGCAAGTTGGCTACCAAGGGGGTGCAGGTCTCGGTAAAGGGGATGCCATCGTGCTGTTCGACTCCAGCGACAACCTGATTATCGAGCTTGCCTATGGCCTGACCACTCCTAACGAAACCCACGCAGGCGACTGGGCCGCTGGTAACACCGATGGCTCCGACACCTACGAAAACCAATCGGCCGTTTGGGTTCCGGGCTCCGACGGCGAGTTCGAACTGGCTGCCGCTGGCGTGTACGGCTCGTTCGCGGATACTTCGGGCGATTTCGGCTCGCCTGGCATCGTGGATGCCGCGGTGCCGGAACCTGCCGCCTGCGTACTGGCGGGTCTCGCCCTCGCGGGCATGATGGCCATCTGTCGCCGCGTTTCGTAAACACCGCGCACTATCGCGCGTACTGAATGCATCGCAGCGGCCGGCCTTCCCGCACGACAAGCGAAGGTCGGCCGCCGTTGCGATCCACCACAAAACTCCTACTCCTGTGCTGCTGAAGATGATGAACTCAAAGACGTTCCACTCGTGCCTGCTGGTTTCCATGTTCGTACTGCCGGGGTTTGCCTCGGCCCAGTCGGTTCCCCTGATCATTAACGAATACAACGCGGTCGGCGGATCGAAGTATCTCGACACCGACAACTACGGCGGCACCTCGGTTTCCTCTCGAAATGAGAAGGAAGACAAGTACTTCGCCACGTTCGCCGAGCTGCAAGTACCGGCAAACTCGCCAGAGGGAGTCGCTGAGGGCACGCCTGACGGGCGGATCCAAGGCAACGGCGACGACTGGATCGAGCTCGTGGTCACCATGGACCACGTCGACATTCGCGGGTGGAGCCTCGAGTGGTCCGAGGCGTATACCATCGAGAACTCGCAGGCCGGAACCGGTGGTCGCCGCGGCGGCTTCATCCAGTTCGCCGACGACTTACTGTGGAGCGACCTTCGCGCTGGCACCATCATCACCATCAGCGAAGAAGACACCATCTGGGTCGACACCGACTACATCGAGAACGACCGCAATTTCACCGATGGTATCACCGCCGAGAACGGAGGCGACTACAAGATCGACCTCGACACCGACACTAGTTTCAACCCGGTGCTCGGCGACTGGTGGATTCATGTTAGCACCGAGGACGAAGCCAATAACGACACTCCCCTGATTACCACTTCGCTTTCGAACATCGACAATGGCGACTTCGTTCCCGATGTTGGCGAAGAGTTCGAGTCGGGCGATTTCTCCGTCACAAACGACGCCTGGCAAGTCACGATCCTCGATAACAACGCGACTCCGGTGATTGGCCCGCTCGGCGAAGAAGTCGCCGAGAACCTGCTTTGGGGCGGGGGAGGCATCAGCAGCCGCGAGGTCGCCCGCTTGCAAGTCGATCCCACGAGCGACTACTCCACACTGAACTTCGGCGCCTACGAAGATGGCGAAACCAGCACGTTTGGCCAACCCAATCTCTGGAACGACCTCGGCGATACGCAAGACTTCACCGCGCTGCGTAGCTGGTTCACCGGCAGCGTCGATGGCGACTACAACCAGGACGGAGTCGTCGACCTGGCCGACTACACCGTGTGGCGCGACAACCTTGGTTCCACCACTAACCTGGCTGCTGATGGCAACGGCGACAACGTCGTCGACGCCGCCGACTACATGTATTGGAAAGAGCGTTTCGGCACCGGTTTCACCACTCCAGCGGGTCTGAGCAGCATGACAAGTGCTGTTGGTGCGAGTCAGGTCCCCGAGCCCTCGTCGCTGCTGCTCGGCCTGCTGGCAACCACTGTGCTTTGGCGGGCTCGCCGATAGTTTTTTGTCGTTCCTGAAAAAGCGAATCTACCTAATCCATGGTCACTCAAGGTATCAAGATGATCCCAACGCGTCGTGCGATGCAACCATCGCATTCGCCAAAAGCCTTTACGCTCGTTGAGCTACTCGTGGTGATTGCCATCATCGGCATTCTGGTTGCCCTGTTGTTGCCGGCCGTGCAGTCCGCCCGCGAGGCGGCCCGCCGAACGCAGTGCGTCAACAACATGAAGCAAATCGGGTTGGCCATGCTCAACTACGAGTCGACCACTAAGCAATTCCCGCCCGGGCAGCGTCGGTACGTGATGTTCGGCGACGAGTTTGCCTGGTCGGTGTTTCTGCTCGACTACATGGAAGAGTCGGCCATCTACGACTTATTGAAACTCGATAAGGATCTCGACGCGGTCGAGAACAAAGGAACCGCCGACGCTCCCGGACCTGTCACGCTGCTGGTTTCGGCCTACCTTTGCCCCAGTCAGTCGCGGGCGCACGTGAGTCGCGACTTCGACGACCGCGTGATCGACCTCGACAGCGATGGCGACCGACTCGACATCGGCAAAGACGACGGCATGGCCTGCACCGACTACCTCGGCATCAAAGGACCTCACAAGAACGCCTTGAACCCGGCTGATGGCAATCTGAAGTACGGCCCCAACCGGGGAGTGCTGCTCTCGTTCAAAGACATCAAGTTCGGCAACCGGTTGCTCGAACCGCCGAAGGTTCGTGCGAAGGACATCATCGACGGGCTGTCGAACACCATGGTGGTTGCCGAGTGTAGCGGGCGCGGTGAAGACGTCGGCATGTGGGCCAACGGCAAAGGAGTCTCGAGCATCGAGCACCCGGTGAACTCCGATCCCGATCTCGCGTGGGCCGAGGAAGACATTCTCTCCGACCATCCCGGCGGAGCGAACGTGCTATTCGCCGATGGCTCGGTGCACTTTGTGAGCGAAGACATCGAGCTGGCAACGCTGCAAGCCTTTGCTTCGCGCAACGGGTACGAGGTGGTGCCGAGTCTCAAGTAGCCGTGGATTGCCACCACTGCAGCAGCCCAGGCAGCGGCTGGGTGGCGTACTCCAAGTGCACGACGCGGCGATGAGTCGCCGAGCTGGCTGGTCGCGAAGCATGCAAGAGCAGCGGCCGCATCACCAGCACATCGCCAGCTCGTGCAAGGCACACTTCAGGTTCGCTTTCAGCGACCAATTGCTGCGATTGTTCCGTAGAGAGGATGCCTCGCTGATGCGTACCGGGCAGCACCATCAGCGGGCCATTCTCCTGCGGGCAATCGTCGAGATGCACTCGCACGGTCAGCATGCCGGCCAGCACCTCGGCCGGCGGGCAAACGTGCACCACGCCTTGCTTGGAGCTCCAAGCCGAGAAGCCGGGCGTTTCGATTTGCTGGCGGACCGGAATCATCAAGTCCTGATGCCAGGCAACCTGCCAGTTGGCCCCCTCGACTTTGTCGAACAGTAGCCCTCGCACAACGAACGCAGCAGCCCCGAGCACCGGCTCAACGACCTCTCGAATCGCACGGCTATCGGCCAACTCGGCGACAGTCGGACAGCTCTCCAGTAAACGCCGCGCGTTGCGCGAACCTGCACGCGTGGTTTCCCCCCGCCCGACCGCCGATACCAGCCGCTGCACTTGCAGAGCATCCACCACATCCGGCAGCAAACAGTACCCTTCGGTAGCAATTTGCTTGAGGTCCTCGGCATTCATCGTTGATTTCTCGGCTTCTGGGGACGATGTATCCAATATTGTTGCAGATTTGGCGAATCGCTTATGCTGGACCAACAGGTCACTACTAACCTTATACCCCCGGGAGCTCGACGATGGACGCACCTCGCTGCCATGAAGTGGATTACCAAATCTTTGGCGACGACATGCAATACGTGGAAGTCGAACTCGACCCGGGCGAGACCGTTGTTGCCGAAGCCGGCGCGATGAACTACGTGGAAGATGGCATTGTGTTCGAAGCCCACATGGGCGACGGATCAAAGACCAACCAGGGATTCTTTGGCAAACTGGTGGACGCGGGCAAGCGAACCCTCACCGGCGAGTCGATCTTCATGACCCACTTCACCAACCAGGGCGATGGCAAACGCCGGGTTGCTTTTGCTGCCCCGTTTCCGGGCAAGATTGTTCCGCTCGACATGGCCAAAATCGGCGGCGTGCTCACCTGCCAGAAAGACGCGTTCCTCTGCGCGGCGTTTGGCACCCGCATCGGCATTGCGTTTCAGCGTCGGCTCGGGGCTGGATTCTTCGGCGGCGAAGGCTTCATCCTGCAACGCCTGGAGGGGGACGGTCACGCGTTTATCCACGCCAGCGGGGCGATCATCAAGAAGCGGCTCAACGGCGAGACACTTCGCGTCGACACTGGTTGCATCGTCGCGTTCACCGAAGGCATCAACTACGACATCCAGCGGGCGGGCAGCTTGAAGAGTATGTTCTTCGGCGGCGAAGGGATGTTCCTCGCCACGCTGAGCGGCACCGGCACCGTACTGTTGCAAAGCCTGCCCTTCTCGCGACTGGCCAATCGCGTGCTGCAGCACGCTCCGGTCGCAGGTGGCTCGTCGCGCGGCGAAGGCTCCGTGATCGGTGGACTTGGCAACCTGTTCGGCGACTAAAGCAAATGCCTCGCTTGGTCGACTAGATGCTCACATCGCCCTCGGGCTCGAAGTCATCGTACTCGCCATACTCGGCGCCGATTTCTTCGAGGTAGGTCGCCGACTCGCCCGACGACCAATCGAGCGGAGTGCTGCCCTCTTCGTCCTTTGCGTTGATATCAGCTCCCTGCGCGACCAACCACTTTACCAGCTCCAGATGGTCGGCCGAAGCCGCTTCGTGTAATAGGGTGGTACCCAGCACATTCTTCGCATTGACGTTGGCACCGTTCTCGACCAACAACTTGATGATCTCCAAGTGACCACCCCCCGAAGCAAAGTGCAGCGGAGTATTCTTCCACCCTTCGTTCGGCTGGTCGGCCTTTTTGCCAGCAGCGAGTTGCTTCTTTACCTCTTCCACATCGCCAATCCCGCAAGCAATGTGCAACGGGTAGTCCGACTTGAGTCCTTTCGCTTTTAGCTTCTCGACCACCGCTTTGTGACCGTAGTAGGCCGCTTCCTCCAGACAATTACCGCTGTACTTGTCGATGTGATTGATGTCGGCACCGCGTTCGAGCAGCAGATCGACGATCGCTTCGTCTCCGGCCGAGCAGGCCGACTGCAGTGCGCTCATACCGTACAGCAACTCCACGGCGTTGATGTCGGCCCCTTTGTCCAGCAGCAAATCGACGATCCGCTTACTCGACATATCACAAGCACACATCAGCGAGGTGTAACCATCCTCGTCCGGCAGGTTCACGTCGGCACCGCGATCGATCAGCAGTTTGACCACGTAGTACTTCTCGTCCCAGATCGCCCACTGCAACGGCGGCGAGTCGTACACCAACGTGTTGGCCGACACTCCGCTGTCGAGCAACCGCCGCACCGCCGCGACGCTGCCTGAATCGATCGCCTCGGCAAGCCGATCGCCATCGGTCTCGAGCTCGAAATCCTGCGCTCCGGCCGCCGGCATCAGCGTCAGCAATCCCAACAGCAGTAACGTTGTATTTACAAGTCGCATGGCACTCGTTCTCCGTGCTTGCAGAGGGCTCGAAATCGATGGGTTGTTTCGCAAGTTCGCGTTGCCGCTTATCATACCAAGGAGTTCCCCCGCTGGGTTTCCGCTTGATCCACCAATCATACGATAAACATGCCTGCCGAAGCTAGCTTGACCGTTCGTGATCTTACTGCCCTGCTCGAGTCGTTTGCGCCTGTTGGTTTGGCCGAGGACTGGGACAACGTCGGCCTGGTGGTCGGCGACCCCGCTCACCCGGTAGAGCGGGTGATGACCTGCCTGACCCTCACCGAGGATGTCGCTCACGAGGCCATCGACAACCAGGTAGAGCTGATTGTGACGCACCATCCGCTGCCGTTCCGCCCGCTCAAGCGGCTCACCACCACGACCGGCGAAGGGCGGGTGCTCTGGAACCTCATCCGCAGCGGCATCTCGGTCTACAGCCCGCACACCGCGTTCGACTCGGCGGGCGAGGGTATCAACTACCAACTCGCGACCGGTTTGAACCTGGCGGAGATCCATCCACTGATTCCTGCCGACCCGGCGAACGCCGACTCGCCGCTCGGCGCCGGACGGTGCGGGGCGGTGCTCGAACCAACCACGCTCGCGCGACTCGCTGCGAACACCCGACAACTGCTGTCGATCGATCACGTGCGTGTGGTCGGCGACGACCAACTGCCGATCGCCCGCGTAGCCGTGGCCTGCGGCAGCGGCGGTTCGCTGCTCGATGCGGCGATCGACTCCGGGGCCGACGCCCTGGTGACCGGCGAGGCCACTTTCCACACGCTGCTGGCAGCACGCACCGCCGGCGTAGCCGTGGTGCTCACCGGGCACTACGCCAGCGAACGCTTTGCGGTCGAGCGACTCGCCGCATGGCTGCAAGCGCAACAACCTACGCTCACTGCGTGGGCGAGTCGCGAGGAGAGCGACCCGCTCCGCTTGCTGACTTCCTAGCAAGCAGTTGCTTCCCCTCTATCGGCGGCGGTCGCGACTGTAACGCGAACGGCGGCGATCCTGCTCGTTCGAAATCTGAATCTCGACGGTTTCCGATTCCATGCCACTGAGCACCGAGCGCACCTGCTCGGCCGACGAAGGGCTGATCCGCATCATCTGCGTCACCGGCTGCGATTCATAAGCCGCCTGATCGCGCTGCTTGACCAACTGGCTAATCTGCGTGAACAACGTATCGTTGCACGAGATCAACAGCGTGTTCGAAGCCTCGTCTACGGAAATCGTGAGCTGAATCCCCGACGGCCGAAGACCTGAGTTCTGCGACTGGTTCATCACCCGAGCCATGCGAGCTTGCGCCTCGCGGCTGTCGCGACTTCCGCGAGCGGCAGCCGCCATGGGATCGACCAAATAGTCTTTGTACAGCTCGCGAATAATCTGAGCCACTTCGTTCACGTCCGCATATTCCACCGCGATCGAACGAGGAATCCGGTCGCGAAGCGATCCCGGCAGTTCGCTCGTATCAAGGAACTCCAGGAACTGCTCCGTTCGCTTGAGCTGCTCGTCGGTACCGCTGATGAACAACGCATTGGTTCGCACGTCGGGAACGATGCGCATGGTTTCGTCGGCCAAGCTGCTATAGCTCACGTCGACCGCGGAACCAATGACCACCTCGGTCGTCGAGTCGCTTCGCAGCAAGTCGACTAGCGTTCGCGCGGTGGTGTCGGCCGGCGCTGCCCGTAGGAAGAACACGGTCCACTCCGTCCGCGATGGCATCTGCCGCACCAGATCGCGAACGGTTTGCTCCACCTTGTCGAGCGCGACCGCATCGTCCGAGTACATCAATAGGTCGCTCCCTTGCACTTCAATCGTCACCCGCGGCAACCGGGCAGGAGTGCCAGGCTTCGCGGCAACTTGATTCGCATCAGCGGTTGCTTGCTCTACCGCTTCCACTTTTTGCGGCGTTTGCTCGCTGGTAGCCTGCGGCACCTCGGTTTGCTCACTGGTTGCTTCTTCGGCCGCGGGAGCCGGCTGCTCGTAAGCAGCGAGCATCAAGTTCGCCGCCGGTGCACGACTGGCCTGATTTTCCTGATCTTCCTGGTCTTCGATCGGCACCCGACGCACTCCGTTATTCGCCGGCGTAGCGGCTGGCGAATCGGAACTGTCCGACGGAACCACCACGCGAATCTTGTTATCGAACTGGCGATTGTCTTCCAGCAGGTCCTTCACGGTCCGCGCGATGCGTTCCGCGTCGCGACTCGCCCCAAGCGGCAACCGTCGCACCCGATTGCCGTCGCCCAGCTGACTGTCGTCGACGCCAGTTTCGTTAAACGAAGCGAGCGCCTTGCGAATCTCGCCCAACTGTCGCGACGAACCGCGGACGATAAGCGATTGGTTCTGGAAGCCGGGCGTGATCACCGGGCGGTTGTCGCGGTTTTCGTTTTTGAACAACGACGACAAATACTCGCTCATGAAGGTCGGGTCGTTCTGCGTGAGGGGAATCACCTCGACACCACTGCCGATGCCACCGGAGTTGATGGTGCTGATCAGCTCGTCGACCTGATCGTGCTCGGCCGGGGTGGCCAGCACGTGAATCGAGTTGTTGCGACGATCCTCGTTGATCACCACACCGGGGATCACCGCGTTCACGGTTTCGGCCACGTCGTCTTCATCGGCATTGTCCACGGTATACACCCGCAGTTCAGGAATGTTGCTCCCGGGGCCACCCCCTTTGCTGCCTGCTGGTTCTACGTCGATCGTCGCGAGGATGTCTTCTATCAGAGTTATCGCTGCCGGCGTGGCGGTCACCAGCAGGCTGTTCGTTTGCCGGAGCGACGACACCTTCATGTTCATCGCAATATTCTCGACCAACGGCGTCGGCGAATCGGGCCGCTGCTGGCCTTCCTCGCCTTCACGCCCACGCTCGCGTCGCGACCACTCGGCTCGTCGCTGCATGGCTGCTTGATACGGATTGCCACCGAGCCCAAACAGGTTTTGAATCTGCCGCTCCGCGTCCGATGCAGGAATATTCCGCAACGTGAACGACTTGAAGATCAACTCGTTGTCCGACGGCGGCGCCTGTGTCTGGTCGAGCAAGTCGACCGCCTCGCGCAAGCTGCGCCCAAACCCTTGCAGCACCAACGCGCCCGACGAATCGAGCGGCGAGGCCACCCCCTTGGGACCCAAGATCGTGGTCACCTGATTCGCCACCTCTTCCGGCGTGTAGCCTTCCACGTGCACCACGATTCGCAGCAGCTCGTTATTGCCATATCGCTTGAGCTGCGAAGCAGGCACCGTGGGAATCAGATTCGGCAGCATCGGGTTGTCGGTCTTCATGACCACCAGGAACTGATCGCGACGCAGCAGCACGAATCCTCGAGGCAGCAAGTAGCCGTTCATCACGTCGATCGCTTCGGTCACTGTGCATTGCTTATCGTCGATGTAGTTGAACGTGCCGGTTGGCTCGTCGGCCATGTCGAGCGACAGGTTCGCCTTATCGGCAATCCACTCCAACACGGTCGGCCAGGGAGCCTCGGCGAAGCGAAACTGCAGTTGTACGTTCTCGGCATCCTGGGCCGCGCCGGTGTTCGCTGCAGTGACTGCAGGCGGCAACGAATCGTTCGTGGCCAGAAGCTCTTGAGCCAGCGCGCTATCGACCAGCAACATACAAACCGTGCAAATACTTAGTCGCGCAAGAACCATGCGATACATAAGAGAATCCGCCGTGTTGGGAGGGAGGGGGGTGGGAGGGTGCCAGCGACCCCTCGCGAGGGGGCCGGTGGGATAAGAGCAGTTTGCCTCACTTACTCAACTAGGTGGGATCGAATCGTTGGCTCGGGCGTCAGCGGGGGCCCGATAGGCAAGTGCTTTGTTGTCGGGCCTGATTCTAGCACGATCGACAACGGATCGCCAATTTAAATTCGCATCGCCGAAAAAACCACTGCTATCACAGCGATTCACGCGTCCCCTGCCAGGGCGACGCGACGTCCGGTCGAGCGCGATTCGACAACGCGCTCGCGCTGAGTTCCATGGCGAGCTACGACCTGCGGCAATACACAGGTTGCATGCAGTGCGTCGGCATGTCGGCTAACAAGGCGAGCCCCCTGGCCCGCAAGCTACCTACTTCTCTCTGCTCAGCGTTTTCAATGTTCCCATCGATGGGAACCGATTTTCGTGCCGCCTGGAGGACCGATGACTCGCCAGGCGGGTGAGGTGGGCAAGCTTTCGAGAAGGCGCGAATCGATTGTCAAAGAACAAGCGCCTATCTTAGTCGCTTCTCTTTTGAACACATGTGGTGGCCGTTTTCCAGCAGAACCTCAATCGCCGCAGGAGCCCGACGATTTGCCAAAGGCGCACGAAAAAAGCCGACGATTGCTCGTCGACTTTTCGCGTTACTTGCTCATTGATCGACAAACGATCAGACAGGCCGTACCTGCTCGGCACGAGGACCCTTGGGGCCCATACCTTCGACGAAGGAGACTTGTTGTCCTTCACGAAGTTCGTCGTAGCTGGTTCCTTCGACGTTCGAGGAGTGGAAGAACATGTCCTTGCCACTTCCAGTGTCGATGAATCCGAAGCCCTTGTCTGTCAAACGCTTGATTGTACCTTCAGCCATTACTCAAAAAACCTTAACTTGATCTCGTGGTGCCAACCCAAAATTACCGTAACCGTGCGGCCGCACCACGCTGTAAGGATAGCATAATGCCACCGGTCGTATAGGACACGCAAGTGTTTGGTAACAGCGAAAGGGCGAGAATTTGAGAAAATAATGGAGAAACTGGGGGGAGAGGGGGGAAAGCTGCGGGTAAGTGCAGCCGCGGAGGGAGCTAGGAGTCGCCCCTCGCGCGGAATATCCCCACGAAGAAAGCAGCGCTACAGCCAGTCCCCAAAAGAAATGCAGACGATGCTTCAGGAACTGGTGCTGCCAAAACGAAGAACCGAACTGTCCCGTCGGTGGTTTTAACCTTCAAAAAATCCATGGCACCGCTTCCAGGAAGCTTCCATCTTGAATCGCTGACATATTCCAAATCAATCATCAATGGACTGGTCCTCGTGAAGGTCTTTCCAACCACATCTTCAGCTACGAAGTGATTGCGGCCGGCCCACTCGAGTGCCAATACCGTGATGGGAGTATCTTCGGTACTACTTAGAACCACTCCATCCTCAAGTACATTTGTGAAAGCGGGAATAGTAATCGACTGAGGGTCTCTTTCCCTCGAAGGTCCACATAGAATAGAAGTGCTGGAGTTTGCCAGTGGCATCACAGCCACATCTAACCTACGAAGTAGGATGTCTTCATCCGCATCCAATCGGATGAGTGGGGTACTCGCCAGATTCTCATAATCCTCCGGGAAAAGTTCGACGGAGACATTCGTGAAGTCATTCTCGTCTAGCCCCGGCACAGTGGATAAAAGTCCTAGATGCGCCCGACGCCCACGCCGGAAATGCGCCAAGCCAGGGCCGTCGATATCAATCTCTCCTAGTCCAATTCCAAACACTTCGGTGGTACCTTCGTAAGAAGCTTGGTTCACACTGACTTGATACCCTTGCTCTGATCCTGCAATTGGTTCGATGACGGAATCCAGGAAACCGATGGGCAAACCAACTTCGTTCGTTCCACTCAGGTAAGGCATCTCCAGTTCAGGCACATAGCCATTGAGCGAAGTCACTTCAAAAGTAGCTCCTGCGAGACCTAGTGTGTTCTGCCCCGGGCCATACATGAACAGGTCAGATGTGATTTCCCACTCCCCTGGCTGGTACTCTTGGAATCCCATACTCACCAAGGTTTCAGCGGTGGCGATACTGGATGCCAGGAACATGCTAAACCATGCTAGCAAAGTGAAGATCTTCATAGCGAAGCCATTAACGAGCAAAGGGACATAAACCACCAAATGGCTTGTAGCACGATTCCAAGGCATGTCTCAAGTGCAATGAGATTGGCTTCATTTATTTGCACACGATGAATCGTTCATCGCGCACCTACGACATGCACTAACATTCACTATGCACATACGATGCTACGTCGAAACCTCTGTCGATGGGATGGCATTGCGTTTACTTGATACACCACAAACCGATTGACCTCTTCTACGGTATGCAACGGTTTCACAAGCATCTTCCATAACCAAATCAACGGCTAGAATCGACAGTGCTTATACTCACCGCGCTATTCGAGAAAAACGGAAAAGAAACTTTGCAAAGTTGTTGACCGTAGCGACTCGTTTGGTAAGGTGCTCCTTCAACAAAGCGTTCGTATCTACTTCGATTGGGGGAATCGATGGCCGCAAGGTATGTGACTGCGCTGCTCTCATGCATCGCCATCTTCGCGATAGATAGCCAGTCGCATGCGAGTCTCGTAGTCCCTGAAATGAATGGAGTTTCGGAAGAGCAGATATTGTCGTCTTTCAAGCAGTCGTCGGTAGCTGCAGTGAAGAACTCCGATTCACCGCCACCGACATCCCCCTACGAGCAAATAGCACTTCTGCAGCAACTCATCCTTTGCTTGGCGCCCGACTCTAGCAACTTGGGTGGAAGTGCTCCGCCATCCTTGAGCAACAGCGACTTAGTCGCCCACAGTTCCAACACACCGGTTCAAGACGATGCCCTGGTTTGTTGGCTACGCCTGCAGACATGGTTGAATATTCCTTTACCGCCTCCCTTGTCTCTGCAGCGACCGCCTCAGTTCGTGCGGATGCGGAGTAACGGGTGAGAACTCACCCTCACCTGATTGGGTTGGTATTTTTGTCACGTTCATTAACCAATGAACTTAGACCATTCGTAAAGGAATGAAACGATGCATACTACTATGAAACTAAGTTTGGTAGCCTTACTAGTTGCTACCGCAAGCATGGCCAATGCCGCGATTCAGGGACCGACTTATCCGGCCCCTGGGGGAAACAATTGGAGTGGCAATGGCATTAGCGGTACCGAGGGTACTGCCGTTTGGAATTACTCAAATTTCGATACGAATTCGTTTAGTGATCTCTATTTTGGCCTCAATCAGCTTGATTACGGGGACAATGGAGCCGGTCTAGATGGCAGTGTTGCCCCCTTCACCTTCAGTAGTGCTAGTGGTCAAACCGCGACGTGGACCGCTAACACCACCTGGTACAACGATGTCACGAATGTACCCACCGCCGCAACGACTCGTCTGGTGATGACCGTGTCGGGGCTGGGTGCCAATCCTTGGATAACCGATTTGGCAAGCATTGGATTGGATACTGGGTTCGGCGATCTGGGAGCCGTTGTGGACAACTCGTCCGGTTCGGACTTCTCACTCTCATGGAGTATCGAAGCGAATATCGGCTCAGGGTGGCAACCACTCAACGGGCCTTCGGGGGTTCCACAAAGCTCATCGCACAGCGGCTACAATCGCAGTAGCTTTGCTACTGGATTCTACTACAACGAGGCCGTGGTTCCGGAACCTGCCACGATGGTGGTTTGGACCATTCTGGGGCTATCCACCGGAGTCGTCGTTTACCGACGTCGTGTGAAGTCGTAACGCGATAAGACTGCCATCACCAATGCCATCACAGCCCGGGCTCGTAAACCGGGTTGTGATGGCACCTTTCGCAGGCTATTGATTGTTAGGGGGTGGAGAAGTTTCGGCACCTCATAGCACCTCCCCCCCTACCCCACCTCCAGCGCCCCTGACTCTTGGAGCACTTCTTTGCTGGGGAGTTGGATGTCGCCGTCGCGGTAGGAGATTTCGGTCGGCGAGTCGGGCTTTGGTTGGCTGAGGGCTGCGGCGATGTTGTCGGCCGGCGTTGGGTAGGGCACTCCGATCGACGCGTAATAATCCTGGTACTTGAACATCGGCTCGCCGGTCTGGGGTCGCACGAACACGCACGGCACTCCCAGCGAGTGGGCGAACACCACCCCGTGCAGCGACGAGGTATACACCAGCTCCGCGCGACGAATGCGATGGGCGATTGCTTCGGGCGTGGCGTCGATGCTGACCACCGACACCCGCTTGCGCATCAGCTGGGTGTTGAGCAGGTAGTTGAACCGCTCGCGATAATGGGGAATGAAGATCTGCCCCCGCGGCCGGACCGGCTTGGTGGCCGGAGCCAACTCGCGGATCATCAACCCGGGATCGTACAGGAATTTGCATTCGCTCATGTCGTACCCAGCCGACTTCAGCGTTTCGTAACTCAGCGGCCCCCGCAATCCCATGATGCGACAATCGGTCTGCACCGGCTGGCCTTCGCGCACTCCGATACCACAAGCGATGTCGCCAGGCTTCACGAAGTGAAACACCGAGCCAACCAGCAGTAGACGGTGGCCCTCTTTCTTTACATTCACATGCGGCAGCTTGTACGCGTGCTGAATGATAGAACCCGACAGCAAGTCGCCCGCGTTGCCGACGAGGAACGCGTTCTTCTTCGAAGCCAGCTTCTTGTAGTACGCCAGTCGATTGGGGGCGTTCTGATCGTCCCAACAGAAGGTGCGAATTTGTTCGGGCACGTGGATTCCTCTGTGAATGGATTCGGGCAAGTTCAGTTTTGCGCTACGAAGTGGTGGTTTGCTGCGCGGGATTCGGCAAGGCGATGCGGAGCGCTTTGTCGGCGACCTGGGCCAGGCGGTCGGGCGAGAACTTCGCGTCGGCCACCTGCTTAGCGGCCGCAGCGGCCCGCTGAAGTTGTTCGCGATCGCTGGCCAAACGAATGATGGCCTCGGCCATCTGCTGGGCGTCGCTACAGGGCAACAAACCTTCGCAGCCTTCGACGTCGCTGCCAAACGCTCCGACCGCGCGGCTGGTGGCCACGCAAGGTCGGCCATGCGCCATGGCTTCGGGCAGTTTGATGTTGCTGCCACCGCCGTAACGGATCGGCACCAGAATCAGCGACGCTTGATCGTAAAGCGACGAGACCGAATCGATAAAGCCGAGCGACTCGACGCCGGGGTGGTCGGCAAACTTGTCGGCCGCCAGTCCGGCCAGCACAAACCGGCAATCGGGCACCGCTTGGAGCACCTGCGGCCAGACCTCGCTCAAGAACCACCGCAGCCCATCGGAGTTCGGGCGGTATAGCAAATTGCCAATGAACCCCAAGGTAAACTGCTCGGGCAATGGCGATGGCTCTGTCGGCCGGAACCATGGGATGTTCGGAAAGTACAAACGGGTTGCGGACTCCGGCGACTTGGCATCGGCGAACACCTCGCAGCTCGAACGCTTGAGTACCGCCTCTTCGCGGACTCGCAAGAAGCGGGCGAGTAACTGGATCGCTTGCCGCTTGAGAGGGTTGGTCTTGGTCTTCGCCAACTGCTGGTACTTGTCGCTCATGCGATCGTCGATATCGATGATGAACGGCAACTTCAGGCTGGCCGGGTGGGCCACCGCGGCTTGGGTGAGATAGCGATACACAATCAGATCGGGCTGGTAATCGTTTACCGCCTGCAACACGGCCGCCCGCTGCGTTTTGTCTCGATTGTATTGCAGTCCAACCGCACACGCCCACTTCAAGCGGGGATGCGACACGCGATGGGAGTAGCGTTGCGAGAAGTGGGCGGGGCCGACCAGGAATCGTTCGCCTTCGCTCTGGGGCAAACCTGCTTCGTCGGACGAGAACACCAGCGTGCTCACCTCGCCGTGGCGTGCAAACGCCTCGCACAGGTGGGCGGTGCGCTGGTTCCCCCCGTTGCCTGTGAGCCGCGGATCGGTCGGAGTGACGACCAGAATGCGCGTAGGTCTGTGATCCGATTGATGCATTGATTCCACTTCGCTAGGTCGCCTGCTTCGTCGTTCGCTGCCTGAACTTCCCTCTACTTTATCCAACAATCCTCGTTTGGGTGCGACGAACCGGTGACAAAACGGTTTTCTCTCGCGACCCCGTGGTTCCCTTGCCAAGCATCAGGGATACATCCGCTACGATCGTCGCAGCCCAACCCCGCGGACGGACGCTTGGGCGACGACCGCCGAGCACTTACTCGACCGTCGCAGGAGCCGCGGTTGCGGTCGGCCAGGCGATGCCGAGCGCCTTGCCGGCGACCTGGGCCAGGCGTTCGGTCGAGAACTTCGCGTCGGCCACCTGCTTGGCGGCCGCGGCGGCCTGCTGAAGCTGCTCGCGATCGCTGGCCAGACGGATCACGGCTGCGGCCATTTGCTGAGCGTCGCTGCAGGAGAGCAAGCCTTCGCAGCCCTCGACGTCGGTGCCAAACGCGTCGACCGCGCGGCTAGTCGCAACGCAAGGTCGGCCATGCGCCATGGCTTCGGGCAGCTTGATGTTGCTGCCTCCGCCGTAACGGATCGGCACCAGGATAACCGACGCCTGATCGTAGAGCGACGCGACCGAGTCGATAAAGCCGAGCGACACCACGCCCGGGCGGCCGCTAAACTGATCGGCCCCGCTGCCGGCCAATAGTATCTGGCAGTCGGGCACCGCTTGGAGCACTTGCGGCCAGACCTCGTCGAGAAACCACCGCACGCCATCGATGTTGGGTCGATACAGCAGGTTGCCGATGAACCCCAAAGCAAACTTCTCGGGCAGCGGCGATGGTTCCGCGGGGTTGAAAATAGGAATGTTCGGAAAGTAAAAGCGAGTCGCGGATTCCGGCGACTTGGCATCGGCAAACAGTTCGCAGTCGGAGATCTTCAAGGCAGCATCTTCCCGCGCCCGCAGGTAGCGAGAGGTGCGTCGGAGCGATCCGCGCATCAAGGCATTGCCAGCGGTGTTTGCCATCTGCTGGTACTTGTCGCTCATGCGATCGTCGATGTCGATGATGCATGGCATGTCGAGCCCCGGAGGATGCGACACGACCGCTTGATTCAGATAGCGATACAGCAACAGATCGGGCTGGTGCTGTTCGACTGCTTTCGCCACGGCCGCGCGTTGCGACCGGTCCTTCGAGAACTGCAGCCCGACTTCGCACGCTCGCCTGAGCACCCGCACTGGCATTCGCTCGGCATATCGCTTCGACAGGTGAATCGGTCCCAGCAGGTAGCCCTCGGGGTCGAGCTCGGGTGTGCGGACCTGGTCGCTCGTGAGCGACAGCACCAACACGTCCGCATGGCGAGAGAAGGCGTCGCACAGATGGGCGGTTCGCTGGTTGCCGCCGTTTGTCTTGCATCGCGGATCGGTCGGAGTGACGACCATCACGCGTGCGCGTCCGTTGCCCGATTGATCCATTGCTATCCACTTCGCTGAGTCACGTGCTGCGCCAAAGTTCTCCTACCAAGCCTCCTACTACTCTATCTAACAATCGCTTCGCGAGCCGGGGGGAACCCGGCATAAATGCCGATTTCCGGCCAAAACGTTGGGCGGCCGAGCCGATTGGGCGGCTGCCGACGCCAAGCTGCAGGCGTTGCCGTAGTGGGACCTCCGCACGAGCGTTCGGCGGCCTCTCCTTCTCTGGCCCCGACAAGCGAAACGGCTTCTCAAATGGCCATTTTTCACTGGAAAGTGGCCACCACCGGTGTTCTAATGGACAGGCGTGTGGCTGTCGGCTATCAGCTTTCGGCTGTTGGCTCTTCAGTGATTGGAGGTGAATGAGATGTGATGCTTGTTTTGAACTCGAAAGCTAAGCGACGCGCAGGCGAATGTTCGGTTGCGTGGGCGTTGGCTGCTGCGCGCGTTGGTAACACGCTCGAAGTGGCAAGCCGAGATTCTTCAGTCGCTGGAAGCTCCCTCAGAATGACATTCCGCATGCAGAACTCCCAACTTCCAACCAAAATAGTTTCCCATGGGTGGGAATCTATTTTGGGCAACTATCGCGGAGGTGTTGATGCAACTCATTGCTCATAAACGACTTGCGATTCTTTCCCAGTGGGAAAATAGATTCCCATCGGATGCGTTTTGGGGAATGGGAATCTATTCGTGGCCGAAAACCGCTGGTTTTGCAGAGTGCGTGCCGAATCAATTTTCCCATCGGTGGGTAAATTGGGAATCTATTCGTGAGCGATGGGAAACTATTCGTATTTCGGCGTGGGGGAGACTGCTCCGCTGCCCTCCTGCCAAAATGACACCTCGGCAAGCTTCGGTTTGAGGGCTGGGGAGCTTGGCCCAGTCACTCTGGCAGTCTGGTGGAACTCGCCTCGGTTGCTAAGTCGCTATTTAACAACCACTTACGTGAAAACGGACAATTGGCGCGCAGGTTGCATTCTGTCCCCCGAACGCAGCGGGTGCGCGCCAGGGTGGCAGGCGGTTGGCTTCGAGCCTCCCAGACCCTCCATGGCCAGCCTTGCTGCGGAGCCCGATTGCCTCGGCTGGCACTCACTTAGCCAAGCCGGCAACGGGACCAACGATACAAACCGCCCAAGGCCGTCGATGCCTTGGCAACTTACATTTTTACCGTTTACTTACAGGAGCAAACTCATATGGCTGCAACTGCATCCAAGAAGAAGGGCAAAGTCAAGCTGCAACCACTGGGCGACAAGGTGGTCGTGAGCCGCGATGAGTCGGAAGACGTCACCGCTGGCGGTATCGTGCTGCCCGATTCGGCCAAGGACAAGCCGAGCCGTGGAACGATCGTGGCCATCGGCACCGGCAAGCTGCTCGACGACGGCAGCCGTGGCGAACTGCAGGTCAAGGTTGGCGATCGCGTGCTGTTCACCAGCTACGCTCCCGAAGCGATCGAGATCGACGACGAAGAGTACCTGCTGATGAGCGAAGGCGACATCCTGGCTGTCATCGAGTAATTCGCGAAGGGATCAGGATCCCTGTTTGGGCGACTGCGGTCGCTCAGTACTAAATCAACTTCCGCTATTCGGCGGACCATCCAATTCAACCCCAACTAATAACCGGAGCCCAATCATGGCAAAGATGATTGCCTTTGACCAAGAAGCCCGTGATGCCATGCGGCGAGGCGTGCAGAAGCTCGCTCGTGCCGTGAAGGTGACACTCGGCCCGAAAGGTCGCAACGTCATTCTGCAGAAGAGCTTTGGCTCGCCGACCGTTACCAAAGACGGCGTGAGCGTTGCCAAGGAAATTGAACTGGAAGACACCTACGAAAACATGGGTGCCCAGATGGTGAAGGAAGTCGCCAGCAAGACTTCCGACGTCGCCGGCGACGGCACCACCACTGCGACCGTGCTGGCCGAAGCGATCTTCAACGAAGGTCTCAAGGCGGTAGTCGCTGGTGTGAACCCTGTGCAAATGAAGCAGGGTATCGAGAAGGCCGTGGACGACGTGACCGAGCAGCTCAAGAAGATGAGCATCAAGGTCAAGAGCACCGAAGAGATGGCTCAGGTCGGTACCGTGGCTTCGAACGGCGACACCGAAATCGGTGAGATGCTGTCGAAGGCTATGGAAAAGGTCGGCAAGGACGGCGTGATTACCGTCGACGAAGGCAAGTCGCTGGCTACCGAAGTCGAGTGGGTCGAGGGCATGCAGTTCGACCGCGGCTACCTGTCGCCTTACTTCGTGACCGATCCGCAATCGATGCACGCGGAGCTGGAAGACTGCTACGTGCTGGTTCACGAGAAGAAGATTTCGAACATCAAGGACTTGGTCCCTGTGCTCGAAGCCGTGGTGAACAGTGGCAAGCCATTGTTGATTATTGCCGAAGACGTCGATGGCGAAGCCCTCGCGACCTTGGTGATCAACAAGCTCCGCGGCACCTTCAACGTGGTTGCTGTAAAGGCTCCTGGCTTCGGCGATCGCCGTAAGGCCATGCTCGAAGACATCGCTGTGCTGACCGGTGGTCAGGCGATCTTCGAAGACCTCGGCATCAAGCTCGACTCGATCGGCCTGGCCGAACTCGGTCGTGCGAAGAAGGTGATGGTCGACAAGGACAACACCACGATCATCGAAGGTGCTGGCAAGAGCGGCGACATCAAGGGTCGCATCGACCAGATCCGTCGCGAGATCGAAAACACCAGCAGCGACTACGATCGCGAGAAGCTGGAAGAGCGTTTGGCCAAGCTCTCGGGCGGCGTTGCCAAGGTTAATGTTGGCGCTGCGACCGAAAGCGAGATGAAGGAAAAGAAGGCTCGCGTCGAAGACGCCCTGCACGCCACTCGTGCTGCTGTGGAAGAAGGCATTCTTCCCGGCGGTGGTGTTGCTCTGGTTCGTTGTGCTGCGAAGGTGAAGCCAGCCGATTTGTCGCACGACCAAGAGGTCGGTTACAACATCGTGCTGCGTGCCGCCCGTGCTCCGCTGACCTCGATTGCCAACAACGCTGGCAAAGATGGCGGCGTCGTTTGCGAAAAGGTCGCCAGCGAAAGTGGCAACAACGGCTACAACGCTGCGACCGACGAATACGTCGACATGGTCAAGGCTGGTGTGATCGATCCTGTGAAGGTCACCCGCACCGCCCTGCAGAACGCCGCTAGCGTGGCTACCCTGCTGCTGACCTCCGACGCCTTGATTGCCGATGCTCCCAAGAAGGGCAAGGCAGCAGGCGGTCCCGGCATGGACGAGATGTATTAATCGGTAGGGGTGAGGACTCGGGGGTCAGGGATCAGGCAACTGATGACGAACCTCGGATAACAATGCCCACCCCACCGAAGCGACAACCCACTCGCTTGCTCCCCGTTAGTTTGCGATAGGGGTGAGTGGTTTATGATAAGTAACCTCGGCAGTGCGAAAGCGCTGCCGAGGTTTTTATGTTCTTAAGGTCAATACCGACTACTGAGGGCGATGTAATGGCTGAACCAGCAACGAGAGAAGAAAAGATATTAGATGCCGAAAGCTCGCTGAAGGAACTTGCTGAAATAGACGCAAACAGGTTGGCAAGAACTGAAGACTTATCGAAAAGCATTAATTTTGCAGAGTCAGTACCAGCCTTTGATGAAATGTTACATATCTGTAAAGAATTGGCCGGCCGAGACCTTAAGAGACTCACTTCCCAGCAGGCCGATCGCATTCGAAATGCGTGCAAAACACTTCAATCACTAGTCGACAAGGTACAAACATTCGATCTAAACCAAGACAAGCCCCTGGATGCATGCAATCAGATCATTCAGGAAATTGACACTGCTTATGATAGTGTCGCCGAGAATTTGCTACTGCCGTTGGCATTTACCGCTACGCAAGCAACTGACTTCACGAAAATCGAGCGAGAAGCTAAAGGGTTTCACGCGACAATGAAGTCGCAATCGGAAGATATGCAAAAGAGCTTAAATAAAGTTAAGCATGAAGCTGCACAGGCACTGGAAGCCGTAAAAGAGCAAGCAGCAGAAGCTGGAGTTTCTACTAGCGCTGTCATTTTTGAACAAGCATGTGCATCACACAAAGAGAACGCTGGCAAATGGTTTATAGCAACGGTAGCTGTGTTGGCAATGACTCTGCTAGCCTCTTCCGGCTTGTTAGTGATTTCCTTCTACTACACCCCAACTACTGTTCCCGAAGCTATTCAGTTCGTTGTTGCTAAGCTGTTTGTTTTATCAACTCTCTCGTATGGTGTGTTTTGGTGTGCTAAACAATACAAAGCTGAAAGACACAATCAAACGGTAAATCAGCATCGAGCGGATGCCCTGAAAACATTTCGTGCTTTTGTCGAAGGCAGTACCGACACGCAAATTAGGGACGCGATTCTAGTACAAGCTGCACAAGCTGCTTTCATTGGTAGACCAACAGGGTACGATGGCCCTGACGGAGACTCTCCGACAATCGTGCCTATCCTCGAACCACTAACGAGAACAGTTACTAAGGAGATACCAGCACACAGTTAGAGCCTTTTCCCACGCTGACATTCACCTGCTGGCATCGCGCATCCCCCCGCCTTACACTGAGAACATCTTGGACTCTCAACCCTGCGGAGGTGGATGGTGATCGCTCGACGTTGGATTTGCCTGGTTCTGCTTTTCGTTTCCTGTTGCTCCCTTCCAACAGCAACCGCTGCTGATGGCACGCTGCAGGTGGCCAACTTGCGGTGCGAGTACCTGACCGATCCGCTGGGGATCGATGTGCTGCATCCTCGGTTGAGCTGGCAGGTGCAGGCGATCGATGCCGACCAGCGAGGGCTGAAGCAAACCACTTATCAGCTGTTGGTCGCCACGTCGCCTGAGTTGTTGACTCCCGAAACCGCGGACCTCTGGAACTCGGGCAAGGTCTGCAGCCCGCAAACGCAATTGGTGGAGTACGAAGGCGAGCCGCTCGCTAGCGATACGGTTTGCTATTGGAAAGTACGCGTCACGGATCGCGAGGGCAAACTCTCCGACTGGAGCGAGCCCGCCCGCTGGAGCATGGGCCCACAGGCCGACGAGTGGAGCGCGAAGTGGATTGGCGCGGTTGCCGGCGAATCCGATGGCCACTCGTGGGATCCATGGCTGCGCAAGCACGTTACGCTCACCAGCCCTGCCGAACGGGCGGAGCTGCATGTAGCGTCGGTCGGTTATCACGAGCTGTACGTCAACGGGCAGAAGGTCGACGACTCGCTGCTCGAGCCTGCGGTGTCGAACCATCGCAAGCGGGCGCGGTACGTCACGTACGACATCGCCTCGCTGCTTGTGGAGGGCGACAACGTCATCGGGCTCTGGCTCGGCACTTCGTGGGCGGCCTATCCGCTTTACCAGTCCGACGACAAACCATCGCTGCCTATCGTCGCGGCCCAAGGCACCGTGCATTGCCAAGATGAGTCGACGGTCGCCATCACGACCGACGCGTCGTGGAAGATCCATCCGAGCGGCAATCGCTTGCTTGGCAGCTGGATGTTCCGCAACTTCGGCGGCGAGCATCAATCGCCTACTCTCCATATACCAGAGTGGAATCGCGTGGACTACGACGATCACGATTGGTCAGCGGCCACGGTTTACGAGCCGCAGCTCATGGTGTCGGCCGAGATGGTCGAGCGCAACCGTGCGGTTAAGACGATCCAAGCGATCGAAATCCAGCAGGTCGCCGATAACGAGTACCGGGCCGACATGGGAGTGAACTTCGCCGGCACGTTGCAGCTAGATCTCACCGGAACGCCCGGCAGCATCATCGAAATCCTCTCGTCGGAGTATCCTGCCGAAGCGCTGACGCACAACCTGCGTAGCGAAGTGATCGTCGACGCGCAGGGCCACGCGACGTTTCGCAGCCGATTCAACTACCACAGCGGTCGCTGGATCACACTCCGCGGAGTGACCTCGGCCCCGCAGCTCGAAGACATTCGAGGCGAGTTGGTACGAACCGATTTCGCCCGGAGTGGTCAGTTCCGCTGCTCCGATCCGCTGCTCAACCAGATTTACGACACCACGAATTGGACCTTGGAGAACCTCGCCCTGGGTGGCTACCTGGTCGACTGCCCACAGCGCGAGCGAATGGGGTACGGCGGCGACGGTCACGCGACCATCAACACCACGCTGATGAACTACAACGTCGGGGCGTTTTACACCAAGTGGAACCAAGACTGGCACGACACGCAGGACGACGACGGCTTTCTACCGCACACCGCGCCGACGTTCTGGGGCGGTGGCGGGCCGGGCTGGAGCGGATTCTGCGTGACGCTGCCTTGGGAAGTGTACCAGCAGTATGGCGACCTTCGGATCCTCGAGCAGAGCTGGCCGGTGATCGAGCGATGGCTCGCGTTTCTCGACGCCCATAGTGAGAACGACATGCTGCTGGAGTATCACGTGGATCGCAACGGCACCGCGCCGCAGTGGTCGTTCCTGGCCGACTGGCTTTGGCCTGGGTCTCAGGGGATCGAGGAACTCGACGAACGGCTGTTCTTCAATAGTTGCTACTGGATTTACAACCTGCAAACCGCCGCTTCGATTGCCGACCAGCTAGGGCACGAGCAAGCGGCAGCAAAGTACCGCGCGCGGGCGGACGAGGTGCGTCGGGCGGTGCACGCGAAGTACTACGATGCCGACGACCATAGCTACTCGCGCGGCATGCAAGCACCGATGGCCTTGGCCTTGGTGGTGGATCTTCCGCCAGAGTCCGAACGCCCGCTCGTTTGGAAGCGACTGGAACGCGAGATCGTGGAAGTTCGCGAAGGGCACATCCACGCTGGCATCACCGGCGGGGCGATGCTGTTCAAGCTGCTCATGGAAAACGGCCGCGACGATCTGATCGCGATGATGACCTCGAAGACCGACTATCCGAGTTGGGGACATATGCTCGACGAGGGGGCAACCACCATCTGGGAGTGCTGGGAAGATCCGGTCGGCCGTCGACACTCGGCCCTGCATAGCTCGTATCTATACGTTGGTGCCTGGCCGCTGCGGAGCCTGGCCGGCATCACGCCCGGCGAGCAAGCTGGCTTCGCCGAGTTCACGCTCCGCCCGGCCTTCGTGCCGCAGCTCGATTGGGTCGAAGCTAGCTACGACGCCCCGACGGGAACGATTCGCTCTGCCTGGCGTCGTGCTGATGGCAAGCGGACACTATCGATCGAAGTGCCTGCGAACACGATGGCCGAAATCTATCTACCAACCACTGGAGAAATTACCGAAGGGAAAAAACCGCTAAACAACATCGAAGACTATTTGGAAGTGGAAACGGCCGACGATTCGACGACAATCTACGTGGAATCGGGCAAGTACGAGTTCTCGTGGGCCGAGTAACCATGGTCTGCAATCCCGCTTTGCACTGCGCAGTCAGCTAGCGACTCGAACTCTGAGGAGGAAGTTCTCTGGCTACCGGTTACGGGAAATGCTAATAACCACTTTGTAGATCATCATTCGAGTGGTTCATAGCTTGGAAACGTCATCATGCGGGTTGTATTACTGTTAATGGTGTTGGTCACGTGCGCGGCCGCGGGGGATAGCATTGCTAGCAACCCGGCTTACGACTCGCTCGATATCGCCCCCGCTGCCAACCCTAGCAGTTTTGCCCCCCCTGCTGCGAGCGACGAACCCCAGATGGTTTACATTCCCCCTGGCAGCATGACCCCTGGCTCGTACGATCCGGCGGTGGTGTACCAGGAGACCGCCATCGGACCACAACTCACCCCCTCGCTGGTCGCCTGCAGTACTAACTATCGGGCGCACTGGTTTGGTGGCACCGACATTGGTATCACCACCATGTCGTTCACGAGCAGCGCGTTCGCCCTCGACGAAGATCGCACCTCGGTATCGGTCCGGCCTTACATTGGCTTTGAAAACAGCGAGGGGCTTGGCTTCCGCGTGCAGGCGTGGATGACCGGCATGGAGCCGCAGGCCATCGCCGGAGGTTCTGGAGCGCCGATGGACCTGGAGACCGGCGCGGCGATCATCGATTTCGAAATCTACAAGCGGCTGCAAGTCGACACGCTCGAACTAATGCTCGGGGTCGGTGGGCGGGGAGCCGGACTCGGGTTCACGTTTGCCGACGACAGCGAAGACACCATCGGCGGCGGAGGACTTACCGCATTTGCCGAGGGGTACCATCCCCTGCGTACCACTTATTGCAGCGAGTGGGGGGTGTTCGGCGGCGGGCGCATCAGTATGCTCGCTGGCACTGCCGAACTGGATAACAGCGTGAACTACTCGCGGGCCGATGGTACGCTTTCGATCAGCGAAGCCAACCTTGGCATACGCTATCGACGCCACTTGGCTGCATCCGACTTTGTGTTTCAGTTTCAGGTCGAGAAGCAACTATGGGATACCAACTTCTTCGATCAAGTCGCTTACACCACTACCGGGATGCGATTTGGCCTCGAGTGGTAATCCTGCTTCCCTTGGATCGCAATCCGCAAGCGATCGTGGTTAGCTGAATGTCGCGAGGTCGACTTTCCAGTCCTGCGAAATCCAGTCGGGCACCAGATGGAAACTCGCCCGACCGTCGGCCCAGTGCATCGTATCACGACGGCGAGCCACTTCGGTACCAAGGTAATCGGCATGCGGAATGATACCGGTGCGGCCCAGATCCAACCGGTCGGCGTCCCAGCAAGTTTGCACGGTGACATCGGGGTGCGTCCGTTGATCGGTATGTCCGGCGCACGCCAGATACAGCAGCTCGAAGTCCTCGTCGGGAAGCTCAAACCACTGTCCTCGCATCGCCTTGGCCAGCTCGGCCCCACGCTGTCCGTGACCAGGATCAAAGTGCTCGGTGATCCGCCGCGAATCGTGAAACACCGCAAACAACTGCACTACTTCGCGTCGCGCGTCGGTCTCGTCGGCGAGCCGCATGCCGTTTTCGAACACCCGCGCCCAATGGGCAACGCCATGAAAGCCCGTGATGGGAAGTGCGTAATCTTCGAGTATCGCCGCAACGAGCGAAGCAAAATCAACTGCTGCCATCCACCTACCTCGATACAACCGATGCCGAGCGCGTTCGAAGCGACCTTGCTCCGAAGACATGAGTCGGCCAGACGTGTGACTATACTCCCGAGCACCACCCGAACTCAAGTTCCCGGTGCCTAATACGCAACGAATCGCACTGGCGAGAGTTACGGCAATTCGCGGATCCGCAAGTTACGGAAATCGATTGGGGAACCTTCGGATTCTAGACAAAGGTATCCGGTGCTAGGTTCGCAGCTGGTGCCGCCAGAGACTTCTTCGCCGTTGACCCACAGCCGCACTTCGCCATTGATCGCGCGGACGTAGTAGTGGTTCCACTCACCAACACCTTTGGTGAGTTCCTTGCTGGGGAAACTGCGAACTCCGTCCGGGGCGACGGGAGGAAAGGGCTTCATTTTGACACCAACCGGGAACACGTCGCCATGGCTGGTAAACCAGTCGGCCGGCTTGTTGTACGACTTCTCGTACTGTTCCGCGTAGCCTAAGTCGAGCACCTGGACTTCGATCCCTTGCGGCAAACCTGGCTTGCCAGCTTCGGCGAGTCGCTCAATCGACTCGGGCGTGGTCCACACAAAGATGCCGCTGTTACCAGCGTTCTTGCGGTGATTCCATTCGCACACTAGTTCGAAATTGGTGAACTTCTTCGTGGTGCGCATCACCCCGGTCGGACTCCCGGTGCAGTGCACCCCTTCGTCGTTCCAGGTCCAAGTATCGTCATGGCAGTTCACGTTCACGAAGTCGTCCTTCGTGAGCGGACGCCATCCCTCGCCGGTGCCATCGATGAACGCCTTGGGAGCGTCGGTGGTGGCTGGAGCTTCTTGGGCGCGTGCAGCGGTAATGGGGAGGGCTAGTGCCAGACAAACGAGTGCGGTGCGTAAGCTCCAGGTGCAGGAACGTATCATGATTGTTGTATTCTCCGATTGGCTTGAAACACGCGTTATACTTTCCATCCGTCGCGATACTCTTTATCGACAAACTGCATCGCTTCCGGCACGTTGGTAATGGTTGCTGACTCGGCGTCCCAGGTGAGTTTCTTGCCGGCGCGGTGAGCCACGTTGCCGAGCAAGTTGTGTTCGATCAGTCGGCCCGAGTACTCGAAGTTACACAGCGACTCGCCGCCCGACTTGCAGGCGTTGGTCCACTCGTGGTAATGCCCGGCCGACTTTTCAATCGACGGAGCCGGCGGAGTGTAATCGGCGAACTCGCCGCTGGGGCTCAATAGATGCCGGCCGTAGTCGGCGGTGAGCAACCCTTTGTCGCCGACGAACGTCACGCCGATGTGCCAGTCGGCCAGGTTGGTGTCGTCGCCGAGCTGCGGCTGCAGTAGGTCGGAACGGCGCTGCATGCCTTCGTTGCCGTGGTACCAAACCACCTTCAGCGGCCCCGATACGTACTCGTTGCCCGATCGGGCAGGGTGCTGCCAGGTGACGACTTGCCATGGTGGGCAGGCAAACTCATCGATCGCGGGGCCTTCGGACTCTACCGACTCAGGATGGGTTAGCTCCAACGCCCAGTACGGCAGGTCAATCAGATGACTCCCCATGTCGCCGAGCACCCCGTTGCCGAACTCCCACCGACGGTTCCAGTTCAGGTTGCCCCCTTGCCAGTAGCCGCCGTTGTAGGGACGCATGGCCGCGGGGCCGAGCCAGGTTTCCCAATCGAAGTTCGCTGGAATCGACTGCTCCGGCAACTCGACCGGATCCACGGGATTGATGGTCCGCCCGCACCAGACATGGGCTTCGCGAATCGGCCCGATGGCCCCCGCCTGCACGAGCTCCACGACTCGACGATAGTTGTCGGTCGCATGAATTTGGGTGCCCATTTGCGTGGCAATCTTACCCCGCTGCTCCGCATAGACCTGCTGCATCAACCGGGCTTCGCGAACTGTGTGAGCAAGCGGCTTTTCGCAGTACACATGCTTGCCGGCCCGCATCGCTGCGATTGAAGCGAGCGCGTGATGATGGTCGGCCGTGCTGATGACGACCGCGTCGATCTGGGGATCTTCCACCAGTTCTCGCCAGTCGCTAGTGACTTTGGCTTTAGGATAATTGCTCCGCGCCTGATCGATCACGTTGCCATTCGTATCGCAGAGGGCGTAGATATTTTCGTGCTGCACACCACCCAGGTTGGCCTGCCCACGCCCTCCGGTGCCAATGATGCCGATGTTGAGCTTTTGCTGTTCGGGCTTCGCTTCTTGCCCCGATACATGCACTTGCGGCAACAACAGAGCCGAGGTTCCTACGGCACTAGCCTGCATGAATCGGCGACGACTTACGTTCGTCCGTGTGACACTCATCGCGAACCTCCAGCATGTTAACCACAGAGAGGGATAGAAGCGGTGCCCCATTGTAAGCGCGCGACAAACTGGACCGCGACCCTTTTTGGCCGATTCGCAAGAATTGTCATTCCCCTTGTTTTGCAGCCTGAACGTTGCTTGCTGCTAGTCGTAGATCTTCCACTCCGGCAACCGCCCGATCGCTTTGTCGGGCTCGCTCCACATGAGATAGAGTCCCGGCTTGTAGGGTTGCGGAACCGACTTGAGCCACTTGTCGAGGTTCTCGTAGTCGTCGCGATCCAAACGGGCGAGCAGTTGTTCGATTTGTTCCGGCTTGCCACAAACGTAGTCGGCTGGAAGGGGAAAAAAGTTCGCCCAGTGCGGCGCGTCGGGTTCTGGCGGGGGAGCATACAACGATACGGTCGGCACATGCATGCCGATTTCCAAAGGCTTACCGCCAGAGCGATCGATGGAGATCTCGATGATCTTAATTACGGGATAGTCACCTTCGCCATGCGACAAGTCTGTGTCGACCGCCAGCAACGTGGGTTCAAGCGACACCACCTGGCCGACGTTCGCGCATCCAAACTGAAAGTGATTGCTCAAGCGCCACCAATAGAACACGTTGACGAGCGTCATGAGCAATGCGATTGGTAGCAGCAGAATCCACCACCACCAGGATGCCCAAGCTAGCAGTCCCAGGCAAGCGACTTCGCCCAACGTAAACAAGCATGGCCACTTCGGTTGGTGCAGCACCCACCGCAAGTAGTTCACTTTGATGTTGCCAGGGTGCGAAGCCATGGTATTCGACAGTGTAAACCCATGCGACTCGTCCTGGCCTTCAGGCAGCTTCAACCGGTCGGCATCGTCCTCCGCGAAATGGCCATCGTAGGATCGGTTGAAGGGAGTATCGAGCGTCCGGGCGGGGGCGGCGTCCATCTCAACCACCCGAAATTGGTTGCCACACCGCGCGGCAGGGCACTTGGCCACCTTGCCGACATGCCTGGCGGCTACCTTGAAGACCGAACCACAATGCGGGCAACAGGTTTTGATTTTGACAACGTCGGACATCGCACCCATGAACCGAGAGTGAACCGCGGACGAGGGACTATCGCACCCGCCATCATAACTCGGAGTCGCGGACCACACCAACCGTGCATTACCACCAGTTCTGGGAGGTCTACTCTTCGACCACTCCGTTGTATTCCCCCATCTTCTCGGCCGGCGGCAAGTGGTCTTTCATCTTGAACTCCGGCCGTGGTTTCGAGTTCACGTAGGCGGCGATATCGGCGCACTGCTCTTCGGTCAGGTAAGGATCGCCGAGCGGCATCGCAACTTTCAACCAGCTAGCCATCTTCGGCACCCGCGACAGCCCCGCCCCGTTGTTGTAGGATCGGTCGCCCCACACCGGCGGGCCATCGTCGGTCCCCTCGCCCTGGTCGCCATGGCAGTAAGCACACTCGTCGGCATACAGCTGCATGCCGCGTTCGATGTTGGCCTTCGCGAAATCGTACTCGAGCATCGGTACGTGGTTCGGCCCAAGTGGTTTGCTCTGGTTCATCTTCATCGGCATCCCCTCCGACAGCGATGTGATGTAAGTGGCCATCGCTACCGAGGCTTTGCTACCGACTGGCAACCGAGTGCCATTCATGCTCCGCATGAAACAATTGAGAATGCGATCTTCCAGCGTGATTACCCGCTGTTCCCGGGGCGACCAAGCGGGGTAGGCGGTGGCCAAACCGATAAACGTGCCCGCCTTCGGATCGGTGCCTCCTTCGAGATGGCACGAGGTGCACTTGAGATCGTTGCCCACAAACTCTTTTGTGAGCGGATGGGTGTTGGTATTCATCACAATGTCGCGCCCTAGTTCCACCACTTCCTTGAGTCCCGTCGCTGGTGATTCGCTGTCCGATACGGTTGAGTCACCTTGCGAAGTCGCTGGCTTGTCTTGTGCTTCGGTATCAATCGCCAGCGAGGCGAACGCTCCCAACGTGATCGCGGCGAATACTACAATCCACGGTTTCGATGGCTTTGTCACTTCAAGTCACTCCCAGGGCAAATCACTAACATGGCGCACGTTGGGTGCATTTCATCAATCTCGACTATTGCTATCTTGCCGCGCGAGGTGCACGGGTCAAGCAAGGTTTCGGAACGAATGCGGAAAGCTCGCGCGGTGGATCGATGGATCTCGCTCCGAGACCCTCTCCACCCTCGCCTAAACAAGCGATACCCACAAGATGCGCTTCGCGCTTACCATCCCGGTTATGTAACCTGCTATACTTACCGCGTGCACTTTTCGCCTATCTCGGAGGTTTCGATGACTATTTTACGTCGCGTACTGCCGCTGTTCATCCTGCTGATGCTCTGCACTTTACCGAGTTTCGCGCAACAGTCACTCCTGCAATCGCTGAAACCCGATCACCCCCGAATCATGGCCACGAGCGATGACTTCGCGAAGCTTTCGACCGAGCGGGAAACGGATGCCGAACTCGATTCGATTCTCAAAGAGATTGAGAAATCGGCCGACAGCTACCTGAAAGCCCCACTACTCGAACGCAAGATGACTGGCAAACGATTGCTGAGCGTCTCGCGCGAGGCTTTGCTTCGCATCACCACGCTGGCGGTTGCGTATCACTCCACCGGCGACGAGCGTTATGCCGCTCGGGCAGAAGCCGAGATGCTCAACGTTTGCCAGTTTAGCGACTGGAACCCGAATCACTACCTCGACGTGGCCGAAATGGCCGCGGCCGTGGGGCTTGGTTACGACTGGTTGTACGAGTACCTACCTGATGACTCGCGACAGAAGATTCACGCAGGGTTGCGTGAGCATGCGTTGCGACTCATCAAGAACAATTACTGGTGGAAAACCTGCAACCACAATTGGAACTCCGTCTGCTACGGCGGCATGACCATTGCCGCGCTCGCGTTGGCCGAAGACGAGCCGGAACTCGCCCGCCTGGTACTCGAAGAGGTGAAGAAGAACAATCCGCGGGCTGTTGGCTGCTATGAGCCCGACGGCGTCTATCCCGAAGGCCCCGGCTACTGGGTGTATGGCACCTCGTACCAGGTGATGCTGATCGACTCGCTCGAAACAGCCCTCGGTACCGACATGGGACTTACCACGCCGGCCTTGCTGGCGAGCAGTCAGTTTGTCGCCCACGCGACCGGCCCCACCGGGTTGGCTTACAACTACGCCGACGGCGGCGACAAGGTCGGCACACCGGCCGCGCTCTACTGGTTTGCTTCGCGAACCAACACGCCCGACAACGTGAACGCAGTCGCCCGACTGTCGGGCGCGAATCGCCGCGATCGCATGCTGCCGTTCGCGGTGCTATGGCGTTCGCCGGAGAGTCAAGCATCGAAGCCGCTCGACCTAAGCTGGTGTGGGCGCGGCGAACAGCCGCTGGCTATGTTCCGCACCTCGTGGACCGATCCCAACGCGTTGTACCTGGCCGCCAAGGCAGGCCGTCCGAATATCAACCACGGCCATATGGACTCGGGCTCGTTCGTGCTCGAAGCCGACGGCATTCGCTGGGCGATCGACCTCGGAGCGGTGAACTACAACGACTACGAACAACGCGGTATCCACCTGTTCGATCACAAACAATCGGGCGATCGCTGGAACATCTTCCCTTACACCAACTTCGGTCACAACACGATTACGGTCGATAACCAGCCCTACAAAGTCACCGGGCAATCGACTTTTACCGACTACAAACCGCTGGAGCAGTCGACCGGATCGGTAAGCGTCGACATGGCTCCTGTACTAGCGCTGGCGAAAGTAGAGAAGGCCACCCGCGACTTTACGTTCGATGCTAAGAACCGCCAGGTGACCGTGGTCGACCACCTGCAAGGGGTGAAACCACAAGCCAGCATCGACTGGACCATGGTGACCAAGGCCGATGTCGCGATCGACGGCCATCGAATACAGCTGACCCAGTCGGGCAAGACGCTCCAGCTAACAGCCATCAGCGACACGCCCGGCGAATGGAGCGTATCGCCTTGCGAGCCCCCCGAAGGCATGTACGGCGACTCCAAACGCGACACACGCCTGATCGTGTGGAGCGCGAAAGCCCCCGACTCCGGCAACTACGACCTGAAGGTCGAACTCACCGCTGGAAAATAGCCACCGCAATTGCCTGAGGCTGCATGTCTATTACCAAGCATGTACCAATCTCGGTCGACGAATACCTAGCTGAGGAACTCGTGAGCGATGTGAAGCACGAGTATCTGGGCGGCTATGCCTACGCCATGGCCGGCGCGACTAACGTGCACAATCGAGTTGCTGCAAACCTACTTGGCGTGCTCCATGCGCAGCTTCGCGGTAAGCCATGCGAGCCGTTCAACTCCGATACGAAAGTGCGAATCGAGCAAGCCGCTTACCCGCGGTTTTATTACCCCGATGGCATGGTAGTTTGCGACCCGAACGATCCCGAAGAAACGTTTCAAGATCGTCCCGTCCTGATCGCCGAAGTGATCTCGGAATCGACTCGCCGCACTGATGACGGGGAGAAGCGATCCGCCTACCAAACCATTCCTACGCTCGACGTATATCTGGTGCTCGAGACCGAATCCCCGTGCGTAACGGTCCACCGTCGCACATCCGAAGGATTTGAAATTGAACTCTACGAAGGGATCGACGCAGTCATTCCGCTGAGTACGATCGAAGCCGAAGTACCGCTGCAGGATCTGTACGAGCGAGTGCAGTTCGCAAAGTAGCTCATCAAACCAACCATCCGCTACTTCTTCGGCTTCTTCCTTACTTGGCCAAAGTCGATCAGCGGCGAGGGCTCATGGGCCTCATCCATGATGGCTGCGATTTTCTTGACTACTTCTGGGTGATTGGCAGCGATGTCGTGCTGCTCGCCGAGGTCGTCGGCCAGGTTGTAGAGTTCGATGGGAGCGTTGCGGTTCTTGTTCACGTTCAGCCGCACTCCCTTCCAGTCGCCGTAGCGAACCGCTTGCTTGCCCCCCTGCTCGTAGAACTCCCAGTACAGATACTCGTGCGTTGGTTGCGAGCCGGCGCCGGTGAGCGTGGGAACGTAGGAGATGCCGTCGGTGTTCGCCGGCGGGGCGATGCCGGCTAGTTCGCACGCGGTCGCGGCGAAATCGTAGAACGCGCTCTGGTGGTCGCTCTCGGTGCCAGCGGTAATGGTGCCAGGCCAGTACGCGATGGTCGGCACGCGAAGTCCCCCTTCGTACATGTCGCGTTTGCCGCCGCGCAACGGGCCGCTCGACGTAAAGTACTCGGCACTCCACCCTCCCTCGCTCATCGCTCCGTTGTCGCTCGAGAAAATCACCAGCGTGTTCTCGGCCATGCCCGTCTGGTGGAGCTTGTCGATCACCTGCCCCACGGTAGTATCAAGGTAGGTTACCATGCCGGCGAAGGTCGACTTCGGATGGGCTTCGTCGCGGTAACCGCCACCCTTGGCGGGCTGCTCGTCGAACTGCCCAATGAACTGCTCTCGGTACTTCTGCGTGACTTGCAAATCCGCGTGCGGCTGCTGCAGCGACAAGTGCAGGAAGAACGGCCCGCCGGCTTCCGCTCGCTCGTCGAGGTAGCGCAGCGCGTCGGCCAGGAACAGGTCGCCCGAATAGGTGTCTCCCTCTTTCCCGTGATTGCCCGGGTAGTCGACTTGCTCACCGTTGCGATAGAGGTGCTCGGGGTAGTAGCGGTGGGCGGCCCCGTGCGACAGGTAGCCAAAGAAGTGGTCGAAGCCCTTGCGATTCGGCAGGCTAGGATCGTCCGACCGACACGACAGTCCGCTCTTGCCGATCATCGCTGTGTGGTAGCCTGCCTGCTTCAGCCGAGACGCGATGGTGATCTCTTGCGGATCTTCGGGGAACTGGTAGTCGCCGTTCGCCCGACACAACACGTGCCCCATATGCTGACCGGTCAGCAGCACCGACCGCGAGGGAAAACAAACCGTGCAGCCAGCGTAATGCTGAGTGAATCGCAAACCTTCGTTCGCCAGCTGATCGATCCGCGGAGTCGCAAAGTTCTTCTGCCCGTAGCAACCGAGGTCGCCGTATCCCAGGTCGTCGGCCAGAATGAAGATGATATTCGGCTGCTCGGCATCTTCGGCCAAAGCCTGTCCCCCCGACAGGGCGAACATCAGCAACAAGGTCAAACAACGGAGGAGAGTTTTCATGGTGAATCTGCCTCGATAAGGATTACGCGAAAAGAACGCTTCGACCATAAGCCTTCCAGCTTAACACCGCGATCCGCACGTTGCCATGCAGTCGCGAAATCGCTGGCGCATAAAAAACCTCGGCCGCAAATGCGACCGAGGTTTGTGGTTTTTAGTTTGCCGCAGCTGCGACTATTCGTCCTCGGGGTACGATTCGTCTTCGATTTTGACCAGTTTCGACTCTTCGACCACACAACCAGGCGACCCAACTTGCAGGCCGCACAGTGGGCAGAGGTCGGCCCCTTCGGCACAACACTTCTCGGAACCCTCGGCCTGGCCACACTTGGTGCACAGCGTGATGTCTTCGCCGGATTTTTCTAATTTGCAGCAAGCAGGCGAGCCGTGATGGAAGCCACAGTCGCACATCTCGGCACCTTCGGCACAGCAGGCTTCGCTACCTTTTACCTGACCACAATCTTTGCAAAGCACGACTGCTTCCACGGGAGCCGCAGTAGCGGTACTCGACGGATCGATCGTGGTCGACTCGCCACACCCAGTGGCCAGCAACGTAGTAACAGCGATTAACGCAAACAGCGACTTCATCGGAAAACTCCTGGGCATGCAACACGGGGTGGGCGTGAGGGTCGGCGGCAGCTTACTCCGCCTGCCGACCATCGGGTCCGATTATAGTATCCGCTACTGGGCTTTGCCGACGGTGCGATGGCTTACACAAGTATTAATTTATCGTGAAGCTCGGGCGGTTGGCCGCTTACGACTTCGGGAGCCGCCCCGATAAGTACATGTCGGTGCCGAGCGTTTCGATGCGTGTGTCGACTAGCTGCCAGGCAGCGGCCATGTCCGACAGTCCCAGTCCAGCTACCGGAGTAGGGGCTCCCTCGCCGCCGACGATCTTCGGCGCGATGAACACGTGCACCTCGTCCACCGCATGGGCGTCGAACAGCGCACCGAGCACTTTGCCCCCTCCTTCAACCAACACGTTGGTCATCCGCCGGCTGCCGAGTTCGTCGAGCAGCAAGTTGATGCGGGTCAGTCGATCGTCGGTGCCCGAGATCCACAGCTCCCCTCCCCCGTCGAGCAGCCATTGGTACTCGTCGGCCTCGGTGTCGCGCTGGCGGACCACCATCAACGGGGCTTCATCCATGGTTTGGGCGAGCTTCGTGTCGGTGGTCAGGTCGCCGAGCACCACCCGCACCGGTACCCGAGGGCCAGCAGGTCGGGCGGTGAGCAACGGGTCGTCGGCATGTACGGTACCGGACCCGACGACGATGGCATCCATGCGGCCGCGGATCTTATGCACCACAGCGCGAGAGGATTCGCCGCTGATCCATTGACTCGACCCCGTGTGAGTCGCCATTTTACCATCGAGGGTCATCGCCCATTTGGCAATCACCCAAGGTTTGCCGGTGGTAACCAACTTGAGATAGGGAGCAAGCAAGTATCGAGCCTCGCGCTCCAACACTCCGACTTCGCACTCGATGCCGGCAGCTCGCAGTTGTGCGATGCCGCCACCGTCGACTTGGGGAAACGGATCGCCCACCGCGACGACCACTCGCGCGATGCCAGCCGCCAGTACCGCCTGGGTGCAAGGAGGTGTTTTGCCGGTATGACAGCAAGGCTCGAGCGTGACATACAGTGTTGCCCCGCGGGCGGATTCGCCAGCGGCTGCGAGCGCGTGCACCTCGGCGTGCGGACCGCCAAACTTTTGATGGTACCCTTCGCCGACGACCTGGCCGTGACGAACCACCACGGCGCCGACCATCGGGTTTGGTTCCACGTGCCCTTCGCCCTGACGGGCCAGGTCGATGGCACGTTGCATGAACAGCGTATCGTCTGTCATGAGTCCCTTTTCAGATCGTGGCCAACATACCGCCTAAGCGTCAGTCGGGAGTCCACAGCTTCGACTTGCCGGTCGAACCGGACTCGCCGCCTGGGGTCCAGATGGCCGAGCTCGATTCCGCAGCAGGAGCAGCGTCGGCTACCGCCGAGGAGGGAATCGAATGCGGCCCACCAGCTCCCATGTTCTCGGGAATGGCACCAATCATGTACAGCAGCTGATAAACCTGATTGGCAATATCAGGTTCGTCCATGTGCTCATCGCGAAGATGCGTCAGCACGCGGTTCGCTCCCTCGGAATTGCCTTCCTGAATGTAGAGCTGCAACTCCAGCAGGTCCCACGCACCGCACGACTGCCCTTGCCCCGCAGACCAGCGACGTGCGTCGTCGAGCACCGCCAAGGCAGCGTTGCTATCAGGCTCGGACGAGAACAATTGCTCGAACAACCGATCCTTGGGAACGTACTGGTCGAAATCGTCGCGGGTGAGCGCCTCGCGAATGATCGCGTTGATCGTCGGGGTCGCGTTCACCAACGCACAACGCTTGAACAGCAACATCAAGTCGTCGTTGCTGAAGCCCGACAGATCGATACGGCGGATACGAGCGATCGAAACACTCCCAGCATCCACCGAGTCGGCTGCGATGCTCTCGGGCTGGGGCAAACCGAGTTTGTCCCGCAACTCGACGAACATATCGGTTTGCAAAGCGTTCGCCACACCAAGTTCCAGCAGCAAAATCGCCGCCAGCAGTGGCAGCTTCATTTCTTCGTTGCTAGATGCTTCGCGCGGGGTTTTGTCGCCGAGTGCCGCCCGAGGCGAGTCGGGCCACCGCTCGAGCAACGCGACACGATGCTCGGCCTGCAACAGCTCGCGACGCTTCTCCGCCGGCACGGTTTGCGGCAAGTGCCAGCGCCAGCTCAACGCGGGATCGCCCTGCCCGGGGGCGGGGCCGAGATCCTGCTCGTCGAGTTGTTCGCCGAGCGTATCGCCGGCTGCCTGGCGCAGGGTATCGAGAATGTTAGCGAACCGCTCGTCGCGGTCGGTCACAAACTCCACGCGTTCCGCCCGATCGGTCTGGCGACCGTAATGCGAGATGAAACCTAATACCTGAGGCACATCCTCGCGAGTGAGGTCGGCCACTTCCTGGGGCTCGGGGCGATCAAGCAGCATCCAGTACGTACGCGGCTTGGGACCTTCGAACGATTCCAGCTCTTCGCGCGACAGCGGCAACGGCAACACCTGGGCATGGTCGCTCATCCGCTCGACAAAGGTGTCTTCGTTCTTGAGTTCGAACACCACGCGAACCGCGCTGTTAAGCTTGTCTTCCAGTTCGGTATCGACCAACTGGGCGATGGCCTCGGCCTCCACGGCGTCGTCCAGCGCAATTTGCTGGCGAGCGTACAAACGCAGGCCGGCCACGAAGTTCTTAGGGTCGCCAAGATAGCCGGAGAGCAGCGCGCGATTGTAGAAGAACAGCGGCTCGTCCAGATGGTCGGGTAGGATCTCGTCGAGCTGGGCTTCGGCGATGCGCCATTTGCCCGCGGCGGCCAACTGTTGTACCACCCGCATCTCGGCCGCGGCCGGATGGCCTTCGGGCAGGCTCTTGAGCGCCAAACGATCGCGAAGCAGCAGCGGAAGGCCAGCCACTTGGTTCATCCGCACCAGGAGTTCGAGGGCACGATGGTCGCCGGCTTCGCCGGAAACGGCCTCGTACAGCCAAAGGTGCGCCCTGGCAGCGACGATGTCGCCGGCCGAGAGCACTGCATGGCCGACGCTGCCAATGGCTTCGAGCACCCGCTGTGGCAAGTTCACTTCTACCCGCTCGAGCGCCGACTGCAGGGCCGCGATGGCTCCGCTAGCGTCTTCGCGTTCGGCAAGCACCATCGCGTGGTGGGCGTGGGCCGAGGGGCTATCGGGATCGGCTTTCAGGAACTCGGCAACGGTTTTCTCGGCCGATTCGAGTTCGCCGAGTGAAAGCTGGAGCATCGCCTGGAGGTCGAGCAGCGACGCTCGGCCTGGCGACTTTTGCAGCGTTTGCTCCACATGGCGCAAGGCCGCACGGGGCTGATCGCCCTCGATCATCCGGTGTATTTTTTCGATCTCGCCGATCAGGTCGGAGCAGCAGAATTTGAGCTTCTTGCCACTCCCACAAGGGCAGAGGGAGTAAGGATCCATGGCAGCAGACCATCTGAAAATAGGATAAATGTGCGATAAAGGTGGTCAGAGCTGCATTCTACCCCACGAGCCCCAAAACGGGCCAGCCACTTCGCAGAATCTATGAATTGCGAGGCTTTGGCTGTCCCCGGCCTCGGCAGGCCATAAAAAAAGCGGGGTTTCGCTTCGGGGCTCAAAAAGCCGCCGAATCGAAACCCCGCTGAGGAGAGTTTCCGTTGGGTGACACCGACCGGCTCGCCGCAATACCCGGCGAGCCGATCGAGTCGAGTACACACCGTTTTCGTTAGTCGTCGGACAGGTCGCTAAAATCGAAGTCATTATCGTCGCTGGCAGCCGAGGGCTCGCTGGCGACCGAAGCTTCGGCCGGCTTGCTCTTGATCTGCTTGCGATTCGACTTCGGAGCGGCCACTTGCAGGTGGCTGACACGTCGGTCCGACTTGGCCGAGACACCGTTGACGACCGAGCCGATCAGGCGGACGCCGACGCTGCGGAGCAGTTCGCTCGACTGATAGATGTCGGGCACCGTGGTGTGGTCCCGCAACACGCTCAGCAGAGCACCGTCGCAGTGTTGGCCCATCATCAGCGAGTCGGACAAACCGAGCACCGGGGCACCGTCGATGATCACAAAGTCGTATTCGGAACGAAGCTTGTCGAAGATCGGTTGAATCTGGTCGGTGGCCATGGCGTGCACCGCTTCGGCGTCGCAGTAACCAGCGGTCATCAGCCACAGGCCTTCGGCCGAAGTGGCTCGCACCACGTCCGACACATCGGCCTCGGCACGCAGTACTTCGCACAAACCATCTTCGAGCGGCACGTTGAACAGCGAGTGCAACGCAGGACGACGCAGGTCGCCGTCGATCAGCAAGGTGCGACGACCGGCACGAGCCAAGCTACCAGCCAGTTGGCTGGCGACCGTCGTACGACCTTCCATCGCTCGCGGGCTGGTGATCATCACCACTTGCCGCTGCTTGGAGCTCGATTCGTGCATGAGTGCGGTACGCACACTGTCGATCGATTCGGTGATCTGAGCCTGATGACGTGCCTTGAGCTTTGGCAGGGTACCGACCACGCGGATGCCAAGACCTTCGTCCACTTGCTTCGGGCCATTCAGGCGACGACCAAGGAACTCAAGGTAAGCAATGCCCAGGCAGGCGACCACCAAGGTGGCCAGGCTACCGATACCAGTGATCGCATAGTGCTGCAGCTTATTGATGCCTGGCAAAATGTAGGCACTTTCGTACAGCTCAATTCGCTCTTCGGCTTTCTCTTCGATTTCCCAAGCTTGAATACGGCGGCCAAGGTCTTCGGCCACTTGTTCAAGCTGCTTGATTTCGGCTTCGCGAACCACCAATTCGGTGGAGCCTTGGGCCTTGGCTTCGAGTTCGGTGACAATCTCGGAGATACCCAACTCGCGAATCACTTCACCATCTTTCGAAGGTACATCGTAGCCATCCTTGAGCTGCTGCAGGCGTCCACCGAGTACTTGAAGCTGGCGATTAAACTCTTGAGTGTAGAGAGCCAACTCGATATCGGGAGCGTTGGCCATTTGTTGTTCGATTTGCTGACGCAATTGAGCACGTTCCCGTTGAATCAATTGGTTCTGCTGATCGATCTGAGTTTGGACACGCTGCACTTCGGAGTTCATCCGACCTCGCGAACGCTTCTCGGCGTCCCGCTTTTGCATCTGCAGGTACAACAGTTCCTGTTCCATCATCAGGATGTTTTCATCCGCGGAAACCTGGGCAATGATGTTCTGCTCTTTGAGATCAGGATTGTCTTTAAACGACTTCCAGCGAGCGTATTCGAGTTGAATCCCTCGAATCTGCTCCTCCAGGTCGCGTCGCTCTTTCAACTTGGCGGTGAGCTGCTCAAAAAGCATCCGCACCGAAGGATCGTACTGACCGTCGGCTGCAATACCCAAGTCGTTCGCAATCGTGCGATACTCTTCCCACTTATCACGAATATCTTCGTTCAGTTCCTTGAAGGTACCAATCAGGGTTTCACGGATTTCGCTACGTTCGTAGCGATTCTTGGTCACCACTTGCTCTTTGTAGGCGTCGCACATCGCATTCACGATATTGCGTAGCTCTTCTCTCATTTCGTCGCCATCGCTACCAGTGCTTTGGGTCAGCGAGATCCGCATCAATTCGCTGTCGCCTTCAAAGCGTACATCGATGTTGTCGGCCAGCCACATCGCCGCATTATCCGCTTCGTTAAGCAATTTGCTGTTTGTGATGCTGGGATTACTAAGAGCCGTGTTAATCACGTTAAAGCTCTTCATTTGGGCAACTTGAGTCGCCCGAAAGATATCGAAGTCTCTCGCCCCACTAATGTTTTTGGGGCCTTCGATAATGGTCATGGTGTCGGCTCGCACAATAAAGCGAGCGACAGCGGTGTCGGACTCGGGGAACAGGAAGAACAGTGCTGCACCGACACCACCTGCTAGCAGCAGGCCCATGAAGGTGGCCAGCATCCAACGCCGGCGCAAGGCGTTAACAAACCCCGAGGCGTCCATCCCCCCGGTGACTACCGATGGAGTGCGGACAAAGTTGGGGCTGGCATACGGTTGCTGAATCATCAGCGATTGTTGAACATCGTTCTTGTTCATCGGTGCAGGAACCATCGGTGAGTTCCCGCCATCCATCGAGGAAGCGTTTGGGTCGTGATTAGCCATTGCGATAATCTCTCCTCAGGGGTAATGGCTGCCGAGACTAGGTGTGTACGAAGCTTGCAGAACGGAGACTGCGTTGGTGTTGGTTACAAAGCAAGTTTGAAGCCAAACTCTCGAAACTTCTCTAAACGCCGAGAATTAGGGCTTTCAATCATTGGTCAGGAACCAGCAATGGCCTGCAGATGTTGCCAAACTTCCACCTCCTGTGGCATTTATTCAACACCCCGCGGGGCAGTTAGGACCTGGCCGTGGGAACACCGCCGGGGACATTCATCGAGTGCAAGGCGTCGCCCGACTCCTCGACAAACAACCACGAAAGGACCTTGTATTCAAACCACATGATGCCGAAGGCCACGCCGATCATGGCAAGCCCGGCCCAGTCGTGAATGACTTGATGCCAGAATTCCTTCTCCGCCGAGTGCTCCACCGCCAGGTAAAGCAAGGCGGTAGCAGTAATGCGGATCACATTGGTAATAATGGCAATCGGCAGCGCGCTGATCAGCAGGATCAGCTTCTCCCACCAGGGACGTTCGATAATCAGCACCAGTGCAATGACCATGGCCGAAAAGATGGTGACCATTCGCATGCCAGCACACGCACCGACTACTTCCAGCGTCTGCTCGAGCCCATCGACGTGAATCTGCGAACCAGTGCGGTGGGCGATAACGCCGAGCACCTGCAGAATCGTCGTGCTGGCCATCGCAGCGACACGCTGCAAACTCCACAGCAGCTTTCCTTCTACGATCGAAGGAATCGGCATCATAAAGAAGAGAAACAGGATCGAGGCCCACATCCGCCGAATCAGCGGCATGCCCCCGACCATCAAGAACACCCCGACCATCGCTGGCAGGAAGGTATACCGGTCGATCGGCAGATTATCTCGGTAGGTCCCGAAGAGCCGTATGGCCAGGGAGACCATCACCAGCCCTGCGCCGATCCAGCGGTCCATTGGCCCGAATACCTCGAACTCGTGGAACCGGAAGACGACCCCCAGGCAAATGAGCAACGAAACGGCATACAGCACCCAGCCAATGGCGTGGAACCCCAGCATGTAAACGGTCAGGGATACCGCCAGCGGCACCCCCACGATCATCATGTTTTTGTTTTCCTGGTCGCGATCAATCGCCCCCCCCAACGGCTTACGCTGGCACCACATCAGAAAAATCGCTAGCAGCGGGATTATCCACCCGTGCGAGTAGGTGTCGTCGAGCCAGAAGTCTTTGACAATCGTGAAGCTATTCCAATAGATCCCAATCAACAAAGCCATGCCGGTCAACAGAGCGACCAAACTCCAACGCTGATCGGCAGGAGATTGGGGCTGCAACTCCGACGAATTGCCGATGAAACTGACGCCTTGAGGAACCGAGGTGCTGCTCATAGTGGTAAAAGAGAGAGTCTGAACGTTGGGGACTGGATGACGGGTATCGCAATGATTTCACCCTTGCTGCGTAAACAAGGGTGTAAATTGGCTAATGTTGTTTCTGGGTCGAACTCCGCGGCGATTCTGGGCCTCTCGTAACAGGACCATCCCGCCGGGTAGCCGGCCGTTGGTGGGCCTCGCCGAACGATATCTCCCATCGTTCGATTCGACCCCAATTGGGTGTCCGCGAGGCAAGTTCCGTCTTCCTGGACTCTACCACTGGTAAGGCTACCAGGGTCAACGGGACCAAGCCCGCTGGGAACCGCCAAGGGGCGAATCCCGAGCCTGCTCGCTGAGAAGGCAACACTCCCCAGATCCATCGACAGACTCGATCTACCCACCCTAAGGGTAGATCCTGGGAACGGTCGCGTTGAAATTGAAGATAAGCGGGGTGCAAAATTCTGTCAAACAGCGGAAAACGGTCGAACAGCGGGTGTCGCATGGTGCTCGTTCCGGGGAGAAGAGGCCACAATCCAGTGGAAAAGTAAGTGTTTCCGGTCGACGAAACGGGGATCTACGAGCCTGCAGGCAGCGGCACAGCGTGCTTTATTAATCTTTGCCGCTTGCCAGCCGTGCCAATTATCGCGGCTGTACCGTGGCCCGGTTGTTGGTTACGCAGCCCACAAGCGGATGGTTCGCGGGAATCTGCCGCAATTCTTTGCCACCACACCGGCTGCTAGCAAAAACAACTTTCGTTCGAATCGTGGCGATTTCCGAATCGCAGGCAAAGTTGGCGAGCGACTCTACCGATTATTACGAATGTGACGACTATGCCGGTCGAATTGACCCACCTGCGCATGAACTGTTGCAGGCGCGAAAACACGCTCCTCACGCAGAATCACCTTTTCCACAGGCAAACGGGGCCATGACGAACATCCACTTTTCCTATCGCCGCCCATTGATGGCCGCCCTCGGGCTTCTGGTTCTTGCGACCACCGGGTGTACCGCTTTTATGGCACCACGCGAACCGTTCCCCATGAACCCGGTCCAAGGCCCCCCGGTGAATCCGGCTGGCCGCGAGAAGGACATGGTGACTTTGCCACCTTACGTGATCGAACCACCCGATATTCTACTGATTAACGCGGTGAAAATCGTGCCCAAGCCGCCCCACGTCATCGAACCGTTCGATGGTCTGCTAGTGCGTGCCATTGGTGCGGACGATCAGCGCGATCCCATCGGCAACGCCTACTTTGTGGACCCCGAGGGCAAGATCGACCTCGGCCCCAGCTACGGCCGCGTGGAAGTCGCCAATCAGACGATCGACGACGCTCAGGAATCGATTCGCCGCCACCTGTCGCAGCTCTACCCCGGCGTGGAAGTGTCGGTGTCGCTCGGCGTATCGGCCGGGGCTCAGCAGATTGTCGGCGAGCACCTCGTCGGTATGGACGGCCGCGTGAATCTCGGCACCTACGGTTCGGTATACGTAACCGGCCTCACCGTGGAAGAGGCCAAGGCTCGCATTGAAGAGAAGCTGTCGGAGTACCTGGTGGACCCCGAAGTGGTGGTCGACATCTTCAGCTACAACAGCAAGAAATACTACATCATCACTCAGGGTGCTGGGTTCGGCGACAACATCGTGACGGCCCCCATCACGGGCAACGACACGGTGCTCGACGCGATTGCCTCGATCGGCGGTTTGAGCCAGCTTTCGAGCACGCGAATCTACATCGCCCGCCCTGCCCAACCTGGCATGGATTGCGAGCAGATTCTCGAAGTCGACTACGAAGGCATCACCCAAGGGGCGGTGACCGAAACCAACTACCAACTGCTGCCTGGCGACCGCTTGTTCATCGCCGAGGACAGAATGCGTAAGTTCGACGGGGTGCTGTCGCGATTCACGCAGCCCATGGAACGTGTGTTCGGCTTCGTCTCGCTCGGTACTGCCACGCTCAACCGAATTACCCGGTACGGCTTAGGCTCACTGAACTAACGACGCGAAACTGTGTTAAAACTAGAGCCACCCCGCCCGCAGGGTCGTGCGGGGTGGCCTGATTCGAATACCAACCTGGCGAGCCACTGCATCCGCCAGACGCCCCGATGTAAGCGAAGGAACTCGATCGATGACTACCCGCTGTCTTCGTAGAATTGGTGCCGCTTTGGTCCCTTGGGTTGCTACAGCCAGCTTGCTGGCCGCCCCCATCGGTCAGCCTACGCCACCCCCTTGCTCGCCTGAAGGAGTTTGCACTCCAGAACGTCCGACTTGGGGTTACACCAAGACGAAATGGCGGCCTTGGCCTGGCACCACGACCGGACAGTCGCAACCCGGCGAAGAAGCTCCGGTGGGTTCCGGCATTATTGGGCCCAACAAACATCCGGCACCCGAAGCGGAAGACAAGATGGCTCCACCTAAGGTCGAGGCCTTGGAGCCGACGCCTGACGAGCCGGCCGCCACCGACGAAGGTATGGATCTGCCGACCAACGAAGAGTTTGATACCGATGCTCGCCCGGCTCGGCCAAATCGTCCAGCTCCTGCGGCTGAGCCGAATCCGCTGCAACCACCGCGTCCCGCGTTCATGGAAGACTCGCTGCCATTCGGCGGTCCTGGCGATGATGGACCAGCCTTGCCGGGTCAGCCAGCCGCTCCGGCCGAAAATCCTGGTAGCGGACTGCCTTTTGGCCAACCACCTGCGGCTCCCAGCGGACTGTTCGACTCGGGCATGATTCTGCCGCCGGCCAGCACCACGCTCACGAAGACCAATCGCGACGCACCGCCGCAATTGCCGTTTAGCATGCAATCTGCACGTCCGGCTGCACCGCAGCCAGCAGTCGCACGGCCTCGCTACGAAGTAGCCACCGCTTCGATGGTAGTACCAGCCGCAGCGACCGACAGCCGCTCGCAGGCCAGCCAGCCGGCTCAAGCCTCGGTGATTCCGACCACCAACGGCACCAGCCATAACCGCAACGCTGGATTCCAACAACGCAAAAAAGCCAGCGAACTGGGCGACACACCGCCGCACCTGCCCGCTGGCTTGTTCGGAAATCGCTAAGCAAACGCTCAACGAACACGCTGCTTGCTACTTGATTTAGTGAGCAGCGTGTTCGTGATCGTGCCCAGCCTCGTGGCTGTGTTCGGCATGGGCTTCGTGAGCGGCTTCCACGGCAGTTGTCACCGCGTGGGTAGCCGCGTGCTCGGCTTCGCCTAGTACCGGTTCCTTACCTTCGTAAGCGCGGTACAGGTCGTGAATCGCTTCCTCCAGGGCCTTGGCCGTGGCGGGCTCGGCCGACTGCTTGCACTTCATGGCCGCTACAATCACGCCGTGAGCCGCTTTGAGCTGATCGACGTAGTTCTCCTTGTCAGACTTGATGCGCTGGGCCAGGAAGTACTGACCAATAATCTCTTGGATGTTGCTGGCGTGGGCTTCCTTGGTGCTTACCCAACGAGCCAACTGATTGTGGCCATTCGCGTCGTGGGTGCCCGAGAGTTCTTTGATTTGAGTAATCGCCTTGGCGATGGTCTGGGTATCTTCCAGCATTTCCTCAAAGCGGCGTTCGTCGCCATAGATGCCGCAAGGCACTTGGCAGTGAGCCAGCACCCGGCCAGCGGTAGGAAGCGACATGATCAGGGCGGCGGCAAATAGCATGAAGCGTGTCTTCATTTCGAATACTCCAGTCGTGGGTGAAAGATTCCAAGCAAATCGGAGTCGATTTACGATACTCAAGTATTCTATAGCTTAGAGATGTGCGGTGGGTAGCACTTCCGTCGTCCCACGGGCATCCACAGCTAGCGCACCAGTGGCTTGAATTTCCGCATAAAAAGGGGCGAGGCTCTCGCGTAGGGGGGACACGAAAGCCTCGCAGAAACTGCGGTATTCGGGGAAAGACACCGCAGTTATGCGGTTTATCCGCAGGCAGCAGTGCACCACCCACGGAGTATCGATTCAAGAGATTGTCCCCACACTACTCTCGAGCTAGGGGAAAGAAAACCCCTTAGATAGGGATTTTCTAGCAGATAGGTGCTAATTATTGAGAACCGGTCGCAGCTAATACCCCCACTGGGGAACTAGCCCAGACGGCGTCGCATCGCGACTGCTCCACCCATGAGCCCAGCCAGGGCCACTAGCCCCAGGGTGCCGGGTTCGGCGATGGTCATGGTGTCGACGGTCGTGTCTTGCACACTTAGGGGTTCGGTCACTCGCTTGGTGGAAGCGTCTGACAACAGGTACGAGTCAACCAGATCGTCCTCAGGCTGGCCCAAGGCAACAGCACTCGTGTCGGTGAGATCATCTAAATCACGATCATCCACCACGGCAGCTGAAGCTACCGAGCAGGAAAGAGCGATAATGGCAAAGCCGCAGAAGAGAAGATGCCGACCCATGAACCAATCCTTCACCGTTGCAGTCGTCAATGATAGTGCAGGGCGGACGCACACCAATGGTTGTCCAGTTTGTCGCAATCCTGCCAAACCGTCAGTTACCGCCTTGCTAATTCCATTGAAAAGCATCTGAGTCGTTCCTGCAAGGAATTTCATCCAAAATTCGCCATTATTGCCTTGAGCCGCAGGTGCTAGCGGTCGCTGTCGACCATCTAGCTTGGATAGTCACTATCCGGCTGCCCCTTTATACTGATCAATTTCCGGCCCGGTTCACCGCCACCAATAAACTCGTCTCACCCCGAAAACTGGCTGTACACGCACGATGCTTACCGTAGTGTTACCCGATGGGTCCCAGAAGAAGTTCGATTCTCCGGTCACTTGTTACGATGTCGCGGCCGACATCGGTACCGGCCTAGCCAAGAGCGCGATCGCCGCAGAAGTCGACGGCCGACCAGCCGACCTCCGCTACCAGCTCCCCGAATCGGGGGAGGTGAACCTGCGGATTCTCACCAAGCGCGATCCCGAAGCCCTCGGCATCCTGCGGCATTCCACCGCCCACGTGATGGCCCAGGCCGTGATGCGGCTATTCGACGGCGTGCAGCTCGCCTTCGGCCCGACCACCGCGACTGGCTTCTACTACGACATCTCTGCCCCGCAGCCGATCAAGGAAGAGGACTTCCCCAAGATCGAAGCCGAGATGAAGAAGATCGTCAAAGAGAACCAGAAGTTCGAGCGGCTCGAACAGCCTCGCGACGAAGCCCTGCAGCTCTGCAGCGAGCTCGATCAGAAGTTCAAGGTCGAGCACATTAAAACCGGTCTCGGCGAAGAGTCGCACGTGTCGTTCTACCGCCAGGGTGAGTTCATTGACCTCTGCCGCGGGGTGCACATCCCCAGCACTGGCCACATCGGCAAAGCCTTCAAGCTGCTCTCGATCGCCGGCGCCTACTGGAAAGGCGACGCGAATCGCGAACAACTGCAGCGTCTGTACGGCACCGTGTTCTTCGACAAGCAAGAACTACAGGATCACCTGCATCGGCTGGAAGAAGCCCGCAAGCGCGACCATCGCGTGCTCGGCAAGCAGCATGAGCTGTTCCACATCGATTCCACCGTTGGCTCGGGCTTGATCCTCTGGCTGCCGAAGGGGGCGACCGTCCGCGGGCTGCTCGAAGAGTTCCTGCGCACCGAGCTACGGAACCGCGGATACGAAGCCGTTTACACCCCGCATGTCGGTCGGGTAGAGCTGTACGAAACCAGCGGCCACTTTCCGTATTACAAAGAGTCGCAGTTCGCGCCGCTCTGCGAACACGACGCGGGTGGGCTCGTCGAGTACTGGATGGATCAATTGAAAGAGGGCAACCTCGATCGTGAAGGAGAGGCCAAGCTGCTCGACGCCGCGCGGCTGATGGGCTTCGACGCCGAGATCGATGCCGACTCCCCGGCCGAGGAGCGACTCGCCGCGCTCAACACCTGGGCGCATCAGCACGAGCGGTACTTGCTGAAGCCGATGAACTGCCCGCACCACATCATGATCTACAAGTCGAAGCCACGGAGCTACCGCGACCTGCCGGTCCGCCTGGCCGAGTTTGGCACCGTGTATCGCTACGAACAGTCGGGCGAGCTGTCGGGCATGACCCGCGTGCGGGGCTTTACCCAGGACGATGCCCACATCTTCTGCACCGAAGATCAGGTGGCCGACGAAGTACGCGGCTGCATCGAGTTCACCCTGAAGGTGCTCAAGTCGCTCGGCATGGAGAACTACCGCGCGCGGCTCGGCTTCCGCGATCCCGATAGCACCAAGTACGTCGGCAGCCCCGAGCAGTGGGACCGCGCCGAGAAGGCCATCGAGCAGGTCGCCCGCGAAATGAACCTGCCTGGCTGCGTGCCGGAAGCCGGCGAGGCGGCGTTCTACGGGCCGAAGATCGACTTCGTGGTGACCGACTGCATCGGCCGCGAATGGCAGCTCGGCACCGTGCAGCTCGACTACAACCTGCCGAGCGAGCAACGGTTCGCCCTGGAATACACCGGAGCCGACAACACCCAGCACCGCCCGGTGATGATTCACCGCGCGCCGCTCGGCAGCATGGAGCGGTTCATTGGCGTGTTGATCGAACACTTCGCCGGGGCGTTTCCGCTGTGGCTCGCCCCCGAGCAGGTCCGCGTGCTGACCGTGAGCGACAAGAGCGAAGAGTACGGCCGCCAGGTCGAAAAGCAGCTGACCGCCGCGGGGCTGCGGGCCTCTGGCGACTACCGTGGGGCGAAGCTCGGCGCGAAGATCCGCGAAGCCCAGCTGGAGTTGGTGCCTTACATGTTCGTGGTCGGCGAAAAAGACCGCGACAACGGCACCGTGACCGTGCGCGACCGCATCGACGGCGACCTCGGCGCGATGACCGTCGAAGACGCCCTGGCCAAGCTGCAAGAAGAAATCACCAGCCGCCAGGTCCGCCAAGTGGCCGAACAAACCGTCGGCGCCGAGATCAGCGATAAGGGCGTGGGGAACGAGTACTAGCGGGCAATCCGTAACTACATCGCGTCGAGCAACTCCAATAGTTTGCGCGTCGTGTTGCTGTTGCGGATGGTCACCTGCTGGTACGGCTTGGTGCCGGTGATGCGGGCGTAGGTGGCTTTAGTTTGCGCGGCCTTCACGACCGACCAGAAGATCACGCCGGGTGCGAGGGTGATGGTTTCGATGCCGGGCTTCGGGTCGGCCAGCGCGGCGACCACCTTCTGGGGAGTCGTCCCTCGCATGGTGAACAGCGCGTTGTGCTTTTGCGCGGGATCATCGCCCCACCCGTCGGGCGCGGCGGCAACGGCCGCTTGGTACTTGCGATAGGGCAGCACCACCGCTTGGGCGTCGTAGGCAAACCGCTCGCTGAGCGCGGCCTGCACGTCGTCGGTCAACTGGCGAACACTGCTGGTCGACGAGCGAAACAGGATGTTCCCACTCTGGATGTACGTGCTGACGGTCTCGCACCCGAGGTCCTCGAAGCACCGCCGCAGGTCGTCCTTAGCGATCACGTTCTTCCCACCAACGTTGATACCGCGGAGCAGGGCGAGGTATTTGGTAGTAGCCATGAAAACGATATTTACCCTTTGGATGACTTACAACACGCATCTTCGTTTAGCCCGAAGCCGAAGGCGATGGCTCTGCGTGCTACTCTCTCGTGGGCCGTCGCCATCGGCTCCGGCCCAAACGATTGGAGCTTAATGGTAGGTTTGCCAGCCACCTTTGTCGATTCCAGCGAATGGAGTAACAAACGACCACCCTTGCAGTGGCTTGCCTTCTTTCAAGGGGTTCTCTTCCACGTATCGAATGGCGTTCTCAACCGACTCTTCAGAATCCAGGTAAGTCTTCCACGCATGTTCTCCCCACATGCGAGGCGGTCTACCACCTGACTGTACATAGTTTTGATAAGGATGCAGTCCTCGGTTACACAACTCGCGGCTCGCTGCCCCTTTCAGCAGGTTGACCATCTGTTCCACTTGGTATCGATGGCGTGCTAACACAAGATGCGTATGCTCGGGGAGAATGGCGCAAGCCCAGATCGAGTACTTGCTTCGCTCGGCCTGCTTGGCAAACCCAGCACCCACAGCTTAGGCTTGGCGGCCATCCAGATTGACTGGCTCGTACTTCAGAGCCATGCGGCCCGCTGCTCACGTTGATCTTGCGATAGCTCTTGGCTCGCTCTCGCAGGCTGACCTCTTGAAGGCTTCCCAAAGCGAATGAGCTCCCAGTTCCACACCATGTTCGACCAGGACCCGCGTGGATCGTTGGGGAGCCAGAATCCGTAAGTGGCAAGGACCACATGGTAGCCATGAATCATCGCCCCTGCTCCCCCAAGCATCGAAACACATACGCCACATCGCTCACCATAAAGCCGAGGATGGTTCGGCGGTCGATCAGACCAACGACCGCAACCAGTGACACGGTCTTTCAGAATACGCAACCAGCGGTTCAGCCACAACCAAAAACAGTGGTGGTGCGTGCTTCCATCTCGCTAGCCGTCGCCTGCGGCTCGGGGCTAAACGATTGGGGGATTCGATGCGCGATTAACCAAACAACTCCGTAATCACCGAGCCGCCGTTGGCGATTTTCATCGGGCGGCCGTTGTTCGAGGTGAACGTCGTTTGCAGCGAGATGCCGAGGGCGTGGCACACGGTTGCCATCAGGTCTTCGCTGCTGAAGGGTTGGCTTTCGACTCGGCTGCCGTCGGCGCTGGTTTCGCCGACCGTTAGCCCGCCGTTGATGGGGCCGCCCCCGACAACGGCGCTCCACGCCCTGGCGTAGTGATCGCGACCGGCCGTGGCATTGATGCGCGGCGTGCGGCCGAACTCGCCCATCCAGATCACCACGGTGTCTTCCAGCAGCCCGCGTTGCGACAGGTCCTGCATCAAGCCGCTCATGCCTTTATCCATTTCAGGCAGCTTGTTGTCGAGCGTGGTAAAGCAGTTTTGGTGCAGGTCCCAGCCGCCGAGGTTCACCTCGACAAACGGCACCCCATGCTCCACCAACCGCCGGGCGAGCATGCACCCGCGGCCAAACCCGCTATCGCCATACAACTCTTTGGTTTCGTCCGACTCTTTACCGACGTCGAACGCTTTCATCTGCTCGCTGGTAAGCAACGAGTTGGTTTTGCCAAGCACCTTCGCGTGGTCGATCGCCGCCATCCCGCGACGCTGATTGATAAAGCGTCCTTCGATGGTTTCGAGCAACGCAAACCGCTGGGCCAGACGCTGCTCTTCGATGCCCATGTTCAGATTGCGGACGCGGCCATTCGAGTCGACCTGGAACGGCGCGTAGGCCATGCCGAGGAAGCCTGGGCCTTCGCTGCCGCCGCCGACGGAGACGAACAGCGGGATTTCCATGTCCGACAATTGGCTCTCCATCTCGTGGGCCACGACCGAACCGTAGCTCGGGTGCTGCACGTTGGGATTCGGCACGTAGCCGGTGTGCATGTAGTAGCGTCCTCGCTCGTGGTCCGCTTCGCGGGTGCTCATCGAGCGGATGACCGACAGCTTGTCCATGTGCTCGGCCAACAGCGGCATGCGATCGTTGATCAGCGCATTGCCTTTGGTGGCGATCGGCCGCGAGGGACCACCCGTCGGCGCGCCCGGCTTCAGGTCCCAGATGTCGATCGTCGGCGGTCCACCCCCCATCCAGAGCAGGATCGCGCTCTTATGATTCCGCCGCATGGTGTCGGCCGCCGCGTACACCGAACGGGTGAGCGACAACGCCGGCAATGCCAGCGCGCTGGCCCCTGCCAGGTGAGTCATGAAGTGACGGCGAGTCATTCCGGTCGGCGTGTGGAAAGGAATCATAAACAAGGCTCCAGAGTCGTCGGAGTCGTTGCTGACGGGTAGTCAGCAACAGCCGCTTCTAGGAAAAGGGTTAGGAATCTCGATCTCGATGGCCACTGCGGAGCAACACAACTTTCGCGACGGTTGTTGGCCCCCTCTCCTAACCTCTCCCCGCACGTGGGAGAGGGACGAGAGGAGAAAGTTGCCTTGCTCCTTCGTTGCCGGGTAAAGCCAGGCTAGTGAATCAAAATAAACTCGTTGCTGTTCAGTAGCGCCCACCACACGTCGCGCAGCGCTTCGGGGGCCTGCCCTTCGCGGGCCACCAGCAGCTTGTTGCAGATCACCAGTTCTTCGCGGGCGGGCTCGCGGGCCAGGGCCGCCAGGAACAAGTGGTCGACGCGTTGGGCGTTGTTCAAATCGTCGCTCGTGGCGATCTTATGCAGGAAGCTGCCGGGCTCGCACTCGGTGGCTTTCTTCACCAGGTCGCCGTTCATCATCATCAGCGCCTGAGGAATCGAACCGTTGAACGTGGTCGCCTCGGCATTATCGTCGGTACCGAACGCGGTATTGAACTGACGCAGCCAGCGTTGTTTCATCTCTTCGCGCTGGTCGTAGGCAATCGAATCGGCGGCCGACGTCGCCGTGAGCAGCGACTCGTACAGCTGCTCGGCCTGCATTTGTCGCAGATAGAAGTGGCTGAACTTGGGCCGCGCGCCGAGGTTCGGGTCGTCGCTCTGGTTGTCGCGAGTCATGCGGCTCGACAATTGATACGGCTCCGAAAGCACGATCCACCGCATCAGCTGCTTGAGGTCAAAGCTCGACTCGCGGAACTCCTTGGCCAGGTAATCGAGCAGCTCGGGATGGGTCGGCGGATTGTGCGGGCCCATGTCGTAGATCGGCTTGGTGAACCCGTAACCGAGGAAGTGGCTCCACATGCGATTCACGGCCGCTCGGGGAAACTCGTCGGAGTTCAGTATCAGCCCGGCCAGCTCCTGCCGACGATTCACGACTTCCAGGTAACCGCTGTCGCCAAAGTCTTCGCCTTTGTCGGAGTACTTGTCGGCCAGCGACGAGCCATCGACAAACACCGGGTAAGCGACCTTGAGCTTGCCGTTTCGCAGTTCGTAGTACAGCTCGGCCTTGCTGGGGTCGCCCCCTTCGCCAGCGAAGTCGGTATCGACCACCTGACCGTAGCGGCGATTGTTGTCTTCGCCTTCCATCTGCATGCGTCGCACGCGGGTTTGACGGAAGAACGCGTTGAGTTCCCAGAACTGGTTTTGCTTGTACTCGTTGAATGGGTGGTTGTGACACTGCGTGCAGCCGACCGCCATGCCGAGGAAGATCTCAGCCGTTTTCGACGTGGCTTGAATACCATTCTCGCCGAGCTTGTCGGCCAGGAAGTTGGCCGCCCCGTTGTAGTCGCTGTCGCCTGGCAGGCAGCTACCGGTCGCGGTGACCAGTTCGCTGACCATCTGATCGTACGACTTGTTCTTCTGAAACGACCGCCGTAGGTACTGCTGCATGCCGCTGCGATTGGCCAGCGAACCGCGATCGACACCGCCGGTGCGGCCGATCAGCGTGTTGGTCCAGAGCGTGGTCCAGTTACGGGCGAACTCTTCGCGGTACTCGCTGCCGAGCAACCGATCGACCAGCAACTGCTGTTTGTTCTCGCTGCGATCACTCAGGTAGCCGCGCAACTCGTCGACGGTCGGAATGCGACCAATCAGATCGAGATACACCCGACGACACCACTCGGCTTCCGTCGCGGCCGGCGAAGGCTTGAGCCCCGCGGCCTGCCAGCCTTCGGCGATCGCTCGATTGATCTCGGCCACCTGCGATACGCCAAAGTCACTCGACGGCGCGGCAGCCAACGTTGGCGAAGCCAGCAGCACCGCAACGAGGAACCCGTAGCACGAGCGGCGAGCGACAAGCGAAGTGGAATAGCTATGCATGCGAGGACCTGAAGAGTTGCCGAAGCGACGCGAGTATTAAGGACCTGTAGATACTCTATCGTAACTAGCAGGAAGCTGCCAAAGTTTGGTGACAAATGATTTGTCAAAAAAGCGAGGGGAACCATCGCGCCCCACAGCGGGACGCCTGCAGAAAACCGGTGGGACAAACCCAGAAAAACAGTTCGCTACCAGGGGACGAGTCTATTGCGTGGTGCGGGAAATCGTGTCGCTGAATGTATCACAATTAAACAGGTGTGCAATTTCGATACACTCAAAACGCAACAGGCGGGCCGAAGCGGAGTGTTCCGGTCGCTTCGACCCGCCCAAAAATGTTGGTCACTTCGATGGTCGCGAACGCTCTAGTGGGGGAGGGAGCGAGTTCGCTAAGTGCTAGAGATACCGAAGTTTTCCAACAATTCGCTGCGTTTGCCTCTTCGAATCCGACCCCAGCTCTTCTCTGTTCCAGCCCCGCGACCGCCTGGTCGCTCGACTGATGGGGTGTCGAAGATGATTTACTAATATGCAACAAGTGTGCCAATTGCTTGATGCTCGAAACTCAGTTACAACCACCAGTCGGAACAATATTTCTATTCTCGGGTTACCACAACCCACCACAACTGAGCGACTCCATGTCTCACGCCCCGTTTACCGGCTTCCCGCTTGGCCTGCTGCACTTTCTCGAAGAGCTGTCGCGGCACAACACCAAGCAGTGGTTCGATGCCAATCGCGAACGCTACGAAACCGAATTGCGTCAGCCCGCCCTGCAATTCATCGAGGCCATGGAGCAGCCGCTCAAGAAGATCTCGCCCCATCTGACCGCGGTGCCCAAGAAGGTGGGAGGCTCGCTCATGCGAATCCATCGCGACACCCGCTTCTCCAACGACAAGTCGCCCTACAAGACCAACGTCGGCATCCAGTTCCGTCACGAGACCGGCAAGGACGTCCACTGCCCTGGCTACTACTTCCACATCGACACCGACCAGGTCTTCCTGGCCGCCGGTATCTGGCATCCCGATAACACGACCCTGCGGGCGATTCGCGAGACGATCGACGAGTACCCCAGCGACTGGAAGCGTGCCCGCGATGGCAAAGCCTTCCGCCAGCGGTTCGAACTGTCGGGCGACAGCCTGAAGCGTCCCCCGCGGGGCTTCGGCACCGACCACAAGTACGTGGACGACCTGAAGCGAAAGGACCACATCGCCGTCGCGAACCTCGACTACGACCTGTTGTTCGACAAGAACCTGGCTCGCATCGCGACCGACCACTACCGAGCGGCCAAGGGCTACATGAAGTTTCTCTGCGAAGCGATCGACGTCGCCTGGTAAGGGGTGCGTGTCGGTGAAACTCCCTACATACCCCGAACCACGACTGCTTCGGTTATGATGGTCGATACCGAGTATCGTCAACTTTGCTTGGGAGCTGACGCTAGAAGAATTTGACGAAGCGATTAGCCTCGGTAATTCCCTCGGGCAACAGAATGCGATGTCGCTTTTGTTGCTGATCGATTTTGACGAGCAGAACCGCCTCGCCTGCTGGCACTGGGGCATCGAGCTCACGCACCAACAAACCACTATTCCCCACTTGGGCAACAGGAATGCGCCGACCGCCCTGAATCAGGGTGATGCCGACTTTCGCAGAATGTCCCTTGGCTTGAGCTGCCATGCTTCCCGACAATCAGAGGCTATTTAAGAATGGCTACGACTACGCTAAACGTAAGGGGCGACAGGTTTTACGTCAAGACAGTCCGGGCCATGGAACAGACGGTCATGTGTGGAAAACATCCATTCCATCGGCCATTAAAGCCTTCTACCGCGAGGAGAACTTCTTCAACGAATTGCGGTGCTACCAACGACTACAGTCTCACGGAGTGAACGAAATCTGCGGACTGAATGTCCCTGTGCTCGAAGACTTCGACGACCAGTTATGGGTGATAGAGATTACTTTTGTGCAGGCACCGTATCTTCTCGACTTTGGCAAGGCCACGCTCGACGCTCCGCCACCCTACCTGGTGGACCCTCAAGACCAGCGACGATTTCAAGCCGAGTGGCGCACCGAATTTGGAAGTCGCTGGACAGAAGTAAACGCGATTCTCCATATCCTCCAGTCGAAGTATGGCATCTACTACCTCGACCCCAAAGTGGCCAACATTCGGCTCAGTGCTGAAGAAGACGATGACGAAGATTGGCTGAAGGAACCGGAGATCGACTATACCGAATACGACTGAATCTTCGTTTTCCTAACAAACCAGCAACGATTCTTGTAGAAATTGGCCACCAACTCGGGTAGTATACACATAAACAGATACCCCCGTGGTCGCCACCTACAGGCAGCGAAGCTTGGCTCGGTCGCGGGGACTTAGGATTGTGCCCCCACCCCCGGGGGCAAAACGAATGCCGACCAACGACTGGAGTTTGATCGATGACCCTGAAAAACAAGCGAAAAACGCCAACCTAGGGCCCTCGCTGGCCGAGAATAAAGCCCCCACGAATCGATTTCCCGGTTTTGGGGGCATAAAACCGGCGAGTCCCCGCGTGGTTTCCCTCAACCAACTATCGCCCTGGCGACTGAAAAGTAGAATAGACATCACCAGAGACGGCTGGATGGTCGCTGGCTCACTTCGGTGGGCGAGAGGAAAGTCCGGGCGACGTAGAGCAGGGTGGTGGATAACGTCCACCGGCCGTGAGGCTAGGGAAAGTGCCACAGAAAAGATACCGCCGAGAATGCCGTCTTACGATGGCTTTTCGGTAAGGGTGAAATGGTGCGGTAAGAGCGCACCGCGGACGAGGTGACTCGTCTGGCAGGGTAAACCCCACCCGGCGCAAGGCCAAGCAGAGAGCAGAGTCGGCTCGACTCGTTACGACTCTCGGGTAGGCTGCTTGAGGTGCGAGGCAACTCGCATCCTAGAGGAATGACCATCGGTCGCCACGTGCGACGACAAAACCCGGCTTACAGGCCGTCTCTGGTATTTACAACTCAAACTAGCTCTGCAACCGAAGACTTCAGCAGTCAGCTCTCAGCGGTCGCACCAGACTGGCCGACCGCTGATCGCTGAATACTGAAAACTCACTATCGCTGACCAGCCGTGGGCCGAACCGCGGTATCGCGGCGAAGTGCAGCACTGGCCGCAGCCGCTTGCTGCTTGGTTGGATTCGGCGCCTGCGTGGTGCCAGCCAGGTAGTTATCGATACGAGCCGACGAGTAGATTTCGTCGTATCGCTTGGCCATCGCCAGGCGAAGCTTCTTTTCGAAGATATCCTGCATCAGGATGTCGCGAACAGCAGCGAACTCGATATTCTGCGGCTTGGTACGTTCTTCGAACTTGAGCACGACGTACTTGTCGCCGAGCTGAAGGATGCGAGGAGGATCGCCCGGCTTCATGTCGAACGCGACCTGCTCCAACTGAGGCTGACCGCCGTGCAAACGAATCGGCGGTACCTCGCCACGCAGTGCTTTGCTGGTAGGCTCGATGGAGTACTGCTCGGCAAGCTCACCAAAGTAATCGAGCGTGGGATTCGCCCGGGCTTTCTCCCAGACTTCCTGAGCCCGACGCATGTCGGCCAGCACCACGGCCCGGCAGCGAACCCGCTCGCCGTAGTTGGCTTCGTAGCCCTTGCGAAGATCATCCTCGGTCACCTGAACCTGCCCAGAAGTCAGCTTCTTGAGAGCTGCCGAGGGCCAAACCGAATCGCGGAGGTAATTCTTGTAAGTAACCCCTTGTTCCTCAGTGGTAGTTTTCACCCACTCCTGCACGTCGGCATTGCCTTGATCGTCGACCACGCCGGCCAGTTTGGCTGCGTGAGCGATCTCGGCGTTGAGGTCTTGCTGCGTGACAGTCTTGCCGGCAGCCTTCAAAGCTTGCTCGAGCAACTTGTGGCCGATTTCCACCGACAGCACGTCCTGCCCGTGACGAGTCATGGCTTCTTTGCCAAGTTCGCTAACGGTGATCTTGTCGCCGTTGACCAAGGCCACGACGTCGGGCATTTGCTTGCTGAGCTGCGGATCGTTGAGCACGTTTTGCACAGTAGCCACCTTCTGGTACTCAGCAAACCGATTAGCCGCTTCTTCACGAAGCTTACCATCGCGGATCAGTTCTTCCAGCTCGGGACGAACGGCTGCGAAATCAACACCACGCGGAGGATTGATGCCTTCGCACTTAAGGATGGCAAATTGATTACCAACAGGAATGATGTTCGAGATCTGACCAGGCTGCAGCGAGAACGCGGCCCGCTCGATGCCGGGGTCGCCGATGTGCTGGCGAATCGGTTGGATCAAGCCGCCGATGCTGGCGCTGTTCACGTCGATCGAGTCGCTCATCGCCAAGCGGGCGAAGTCGTCGGGGTTCGCGGTAAGCTGCTGATGCAACTGCTGAGCGCGAGCCTGATTGCCAACCACGATAATGCGGGCACGAACGCTCGCTCCGTACTGCTTTTCATATTCTTGACGAAGCTCGGTGTCGCTCACGGTCAGTTCGGTAGCCACCAGCTTACGCAACGCAATGGTCGGCCAGAGAATGTCGCGTTTGTATTCCTGCTCGGTGATACCACGCTCGTTCGCCAGCAGTTCCAACCAGTGCTCGCGGCTCAGCTTGAATCGCTTGGCCATGCGCTCCACTTCGTCTTCCACTTCCTGCTGGGTAATGGTGATGCCACGCTTCTTGCAATGGTGCTGGATGAGCTTCTTGTTGACCATGCTCTCCAGAACGTCTTCGCCATATCGCTCGGCACACGCCCGTTCCAGGTCACGGCGATTGATGTCCTCGCCGTTGACGATGGCCATCACGTCGTGCTCGGGTGGCTGGTACGCAGGCTCCTGGGCGCTGGCTTGCTTCACTTGCGAGCTCGTGCGAGCCGGCGCGGCGGCTTCGGCCTCGGCGGTGGTACCAAAGTACCGAGTCGCCAGGGCAACGCCGAGCACGAGCACCGTGCTGGCAAGCATCCAAGGCCAGCGGCGCGTGCGGCTGGCAGAGGGATCAACGGAATCGTTACGGGTCGGGCGGGCCATGATGGTTCTCCGTAAACCAGTGGGATGGCGGGCGGATGCGTCGCGGCGAGAGCTTTCCTTCGCCCTCGCGGATCGCGCGCACAGTGTTTGTGGGTGGCGGAAATTACCAAGACCGCCAGAGTACAGCAAGACAGATTCCCAGGAGTGCTAGCATGCTAATCCTCCGAGCGCTCCGTGAAGCTCAGTTCCTCGTCGTCCGAATCGATATACGCGGATTCGTAGAGTTCTACGACCGCCCCACCAAGGTCGTAAATCTCCAGAGCTTTCGTTTCTCTCTCCAGCTCATCAAGAAACTCCATGTCCAACTCGATCTCTCGCTGCCGCATCCGAACCGATATTTTGGTGTCGATGTCGTCGGCCCCTTTCGCCTTGAGCTCCTCCAGTCGGACGAGCTTCTGCTCAAGATCCTCGCGCAGCTCATTGGCGGCCCCCACCAAAGACTGCTGATATTCAGATCGTTCGTAACGATTCTTGTGGATCACTTCATTTGCAAACGCGTCAGCTATGGCATTCAGAATCACCACCAGTTGGTCTTCTTGACCAACCGGGCCATGCAACTTGACGGTCATCAACTCACTATTCTCAGCAAACTCCACTTCGAGATGCTCCTGCAACCAGTCGCTGGGAGATTCCGCGCTAAGCAGCAGCGAGCAATCCTTCAGCTCAGGATTGCTGAGCGCTGCCTGAACAACTTTGAAACTGTCGAGACTTGCTCCCATCGTCGCGCGATAGTCATCGACTTGACGATCGCCGGAAATGCCCGCGTAGTTGAGATCGAATACGGTCTTCGGCGGATGCCCTTGCACGATAAAACTGCATACTGCTGTGGAGGTGGGCTCCTCCGCGTTCCAGTACCACCAGATGGCGAAGCCAATCCCGCCCGCGACCAACAAAACCACGAACACAATCCCCAACACAGCAAAAAACCGCATGGCTGGTCTCCCCCTACCAGAGTCGAGTGGCTCGCTTACGAAGCAAGCGCAGATGAGTGGACGACGAAGCGAAGCGCTGCTTCACCAGTCGTTCACTCTACTGCGCTTGCGCGAACCCGACCAGTCTTAAAAGACCAGTGGTGCAATAATAGAAAAACCTCGAGCCATCGCCAGCAACGCAATGGGGAAGCAGGTTGCTGGGAAGTGTCGCCTTGCCAGGGGAAGCCCTCCGGCGAGCCGCGTTTCCGCTACTCTTCCATCACCTCGGCTTCTTTGGCCTTGGCCGCGGCGTCGACTTCGCCTTCGTACTTCTTGGTAAGTTCCTGCACTTCGTCCTTTACCGAGTCGCGAATGTCTTCGCCAATCTCTTTATCCTTGGCCGCCTGGTCGAGGGCCTTGTTCGCGTCGCGGCGAACGTTGCGGATCGAGATCTTCGCCTCTTCGGCCAGCTCCTTGGTGCGAGCGACCATCTTCTTGCGCACGTCGCCCGACAGCGGAGGAATGTTCAGCCGCACCACTTTGCCGTCGCTCTGCGGAGCAAGGCCCAGGTCGCTGGCGATGATGCCCTTCTCGATGTCCTTGATCACCGAAGGATCGAACGGGCGGATGACCAACTGCTGTGGTTCGGGAGCACTCACGCTGGCGATCTGCTTGAGCGGGGTCGGCGAGCCATACGCTTCGATGCGCAACGAGTCGACCAGACCTGGGGTCGCCCGACCGGTGCGAATGCCGTTCAGGTCGCTCCGCATCTTGGTCACGGCTTTTTCCATCCGCTCTTCGGCATCCATCGTGATTTCGTCAACGTTCATGTCTAGTGCTCCTTTGAACTTGGAAAGGCCGGCCATTGCAGTGGGAGAACGAATTCTACCAAACCATCTGTGCGGTGCGGTCCTTTGTGGCGGGAGTGTGAATAGTCGCTTCCGGGAAGCTTGGTGTTTATACCTCGACGCGGGTGCCGATCACTTCGCCGCGAACGGCTCGCTCGATGTTGCCATCGGTGCGATAGTTGAAAACCAGGATCGGCAGCTTGTGCTCCATGCAGTGAGCAATGGCCGTGGGATCCATCACCCGCAGGTTCTTCTCCATTACCTCGGAGTACGAAAGGTGCTCGTACAACTCGGCGGTGGGGTCCTTCTCGGGATCGGCCGTGTACACGCCATCGACGCGGGTCGCCTTCATCAGGATATCGGCATCCAGCTCCAATGCCTTCTGAGCCGCGGCCGTGTCGGTGGTCACGAAGGGGGCTCCGGTGCCAGCGGCCAGAATCACGATGCGTCCCTTCTCGAGGTGTCGCTTCGCACGGCGGCGGATAAACGGCTCGGCCACGCCGTCCATCTTGATGGCCGACATCAACCGGGTTTCGCAGCCCAGCGACTCGACCGCGTCCTGCAACGCCAGACCGTTGATCACCGTGGCCAGCATGCCCATGTAGTGAGCGGTGGCTTCCTGAATGTTATGGTTGCCGGCAATGAACTGGGCACCACGCAGGATGTTGCCGCCGCCGATGACGATGGCGATTTGTACGCCTTGCTCTTTGGCCTTGATCGTCTGGCGGGCGATGTGCACCACCTCGTTCATATCGATGCCACGATCGCCGGGGCGGGTGAAGCTCTCGCCGGAGAGTTTCAGGATGATGCGGTGGTATTTGGGGTCCGACATTCTCGGTTCAGCTCGCTACGTAGTAGTAATCCTATGAAAAAGCCCCGGCCGTTATCCGACCGGGGCTTGTTAGTTGCGGTGTTAGCTGGCGGCTGCCGGCTCCGCCTCGTTGGCGGTTGTTTCACCAAGTTTCCAGAGCGTAAAGCCCTTGATCTTCATGCCGGCCGCTTTCGCAACGGCTCCCACCGATTGCTTGTCGTCCTTCACAAACGGCTGCTCTTCCAACACGATCTCCGCGTAGAAGTTACGCATCCGACCCTCAATCATCTTTTCGATGATGTTCTCGGGCTTGCCTTCGCTGCGGGCACGATCGATTTGGATCTTACGCTCTGCTTCCACGACTGTGGGATCCAGCTCTTCCTTGGTCGCCGCTTGAGGCTTCATCGCCGCGACGTGCATGCTGATATCCTTGGCCAAGGCAGCGTCGCCACCTTCGACTTCGAGCAGCACCGCGCTCTTGCCATCGTGATGCACGTAGCCACCACAAGGAGCATCGATCCGCGCGATGCGAGGCATGCGGAACACTTCGCGAATCTTGTTGACGATCTCGTCGCGAACTTCCTTGAGCTTCTTGCCAGGTTGGCTCGGGCATTCCTGCTCCCACAGTTCGTCGGGAGTCGCGGCACCAGGACCAGTTGCCAATTGCTTTGCCAGGTCGTTGGCCAAGGCCACGACTTCCTCGTTGCCAGCAACGGGAGCCGATTCGACCTGCAGCTCAATGATGGCTCCAGGACCTTTCTCGGTGTCGACGTAAATCGCCAGGCGGCCTTCTTCGGTCGAGCGATCACCACGACCGTCGATGAAGGCTTCGCCTTCCTTACGCAGGGCTTCTTTCGCAGCTTCGATATCGCCGCCCGAATCCTGCAAAGCCTTCTTGCATTTCATCATCGGAAGCTGGGTTTGATCCCGCAGCTCCTTCACCATGGCGGCAGTAATATCAGCCATCTTTGCCTCCTAAAAACTATCTGTTTGTTCGCCAGTTGCGAAATCGTATTGTGTGGGAATAAGCAACAGGGTTTAAGCGTCGGCTGCGGCCTTGGCTTCGGCTTCTTGCTCGGCCGAGGGGGCGTCGCTACCTTCGCGCTGTTGCTGCGAGTCGATCGCCGCTTGGGCCTTGCCCGCCATGATGGCGTCGCCCAGGATGCGGGTGATCAGCTCGATCGAACGCATGCTGTCGTCGTTGCCGGGGATCGGCAAGTCGACCTTATCGGGGTCGCAGTCGGTATCGATCAAAGCCACGGTTGCGATGCCGAGTGCTTGAGCTTCGCGGACTGCGTTCTTTTCTTTCTTGGGGTCGATCACCACCATGCACTCCGGCAGGCGGCTCATCTTACGCATGCCGTTCAGGTTGCGGTACATCTTGCGGTACTCGCGGTTGAGCGACGATTGCATCTTCTTCGAGTAGCTGTTGTACACTTCGCTTTCACGCAGCGTTTCCAGCTCTTCCAAGCGGGTCATGCGATTGCGAATGGTGCGGAAGTTGGTGAGCGTGCCACCCAACCAACGGTCGTTCACGAATGGCATGCCACAACGCAGGGCTTCGCGCTCTACCGACTCAGCCGCCTGACGCTTGGTGCCGACGAACAAGATCAAGCCGTTACGCGAGGCCACCTGGCCCAGGTACTTCTTGGCTCGCAGCAGGCCGCGAATCGTTTCGCGAACATCGATGATGTGGATCAGATTCTTGCGGGCGTAGATGTACGGCCGCATCTTGGGGTTCCAACGGCTCGCACGGTGACCGTAATGAACGCCAGCTTCCACCAATTCGGTAACAAGAGTTGCCACGTAGTGATTCTCCAAAGGGCACACCGGCTAAGTCCCTTCGGGCGAAAGATACCCCTCCACGGCGGGGGCCATCGATTGCCAAGCTGGGCGTCCGGCGTTAGGTCGAAATTCGGCCAGTCATGGTATAGGACTCCCCTCCACGGGCCGATCGTGCAGGCGAGCCTTGTAAACTATCGCAGGGGGGCCTTGGGGTCAATTGCCGACACGCCTCGAACCAGCCCGCGGGGCCGGCAAAAGATAGGCAAAATCGACACTACGGCTGACCGAATCCGCTGGCTAACCACCCAACCCCCTCAACCATCGCCGCAACCTATTATCACAAAAGGACTTACGGCAAGTAAATCATTCGCACCTCTGGCAGGTTTGCACGAGTCGAGCTGGGCCGACCACGAAAACTTTGCGGCCAGGCAACAAACCAGGGTAAGCTCGCGGTAACAAATCGGCCGTGAGGCCTGTTATTAGAACAGAAGCACAACGCAAATCCACCATGATTTTGTCCCGCCAAGGCGGTACTCGCCCAAAAATCTCCCCTCGTCGAGGTCAACCCACCATGCGATCGACCTACCTATTTTGGCTATCTCTACTAGCTACCCTCAGCAATTGGATGGCGGCCCCCTGCTCTGCTGCTCAACCGAACATCGTGCTGATCATGGCCGACGACCTCGGCTGGGCCGACACTAGCAACCCGCTCACCACCATGGGGCAGCCGAGCGACTTCTACGAAACGCCAGCGCTCGACCGCCTGGCCCACGAAGGCATGGCCTTCACCAACGCCTACACCAACGGCACCAACTGCGCCCCCACCCGAGCGGCGATCCTCAGCGGGCAGTGGGCCCAGCGACCGACCAACCGGGTGTATCAGGTCGGTAGCACCAACCGCGGCGGCAAGTCGGCCCTGCTCGTCGGCCCACCTCAAGGGGTCGATGGCGACGACGCCATCCCCGCCAGCACGTATACCTACGCGGAGCACCTGCGCGACAACGCGGGCTACGCGACCGCTCACTTCGGCAAGTTCCATGTTGCGACCGAGCCCGCTGCGATCACGCGCGATCATGGCTTCGAGAAGAACTTCGGCGGCGGACCGTTCGGCGCGCCGACCACGTATCAATCCAGCGCCGGGCAGTTTGGCCCGCATATCGAACCCGAACTCGACAAGTACGCGACACCTTACACGCAGGCGTATGTCGACCAAAACATTAAGCCTTACTCCACCGCAATCGACACCGCGCTGGTCGATGCGCTCGTGGGTAGCAACAAGCACGTATCGGATGCCATGACCGACGCGGCCATCGACTTCATGAAGCAACAAACCGCGAAGCCGTTTGTCGTGCAGTTCCATCCCTACGCGGTGCACACGCCAATCGGCAACAAACAAGCCCGCCCCGACCTGCTGAAGAAGTATCTGAGCAAGACTCCCGGCGAGCACGACAGCAACGCTTCGTTTGCCGCGCTCATCGAAGGGCTCGATCAAAACGTCGCCCGCCTTGTCGCCTACTTGAAGACAACCGACGACCCGCGGAATCCAGGCCAAAAGCTAGCCGACAACACGCTGCTACTGTTCTACTCCGACAATGGCGGCAAGCTTCAGCAATCGAACAATGGTCCGTTGAAAGGAGAGAAGGGCGAACTCGACGAAGGTGGCATTCGCGTACCGCTGGTTGCTTGGAGTGCGAACCCCAAACTCGTAGCGCCGGGCATCGTGAACTCGACTCCCGTTTACGGCATCGACTTCTACCCCACGTTCTCGAAACTGGCCGGCGTCGACCTGCCGAACAACACGCAACTCGATGGAGCCGACCTGTCGGCGATGCTGGCCGATCCATCCCATGAACTCGCTCGTGAGGCCCTCTACTGGCACCTGCCCGCCTACCTGATCGGCGGCGGCCGCGACCAACACCCGCAGTCGGTCGTGCGGGCTGGCGATTGGAAGCTGATCTACAGCTACGAAGATCAAACGTACGAACTTTACAACCTAAAGAGCGATATCGGCGAGCAACACAACCTGGCCAAGTCGCGCCCCGAACAGGTGCAACGCCTCGGCGACATGCTGCTCAACTGGCTCGCCGAAACCAACGCCCCGTTGCCGACCCTCGCCAGCGGAACGATGACCGTATCGGTCACCGGTCAGGCGTACCTCGACGGGAACGTGGTAACGCTCGACAAGCCGCTGGAACTCTCCGCCGGCGACCAGGTGCCGCTGGTGGTGCCTGGCGACTAGTCACTCTCGAGCTGCCGAATTCCCCGCGTACCCCACTCCCCCGCACCTGCCCGCCTACTGCAGGTGCCAACCCTGTCTTGCGACTTAGTCTCAGTATCAATAGAATAAACGCTGCTCAAACTTTCTTTTTTCGCGACCGCCGCAGTGCGGAACTTCACTGCGACGGGTAACTCCTTATGCAGTAGGCACTTAAGATGAACCGCTATCGTCGGCCAAGGCTCTCACTCCTGAGCACCCTTGGCCTGATCGCCCTGTTTCTGGCGGCTGGATGCCAACAGACGACCCCCTCCGAGTCCTCGCTCCCGGTAGCCGACCCCCACCCGGCCGGGCCGGCGAAAACCGGTATTCTGCTCGTGAGTCATGGATCGCACTCGGAGCAATGGAGAACGATGCTCACGCAGCTGGGCGACGAAGTACAAACCGAACTCGTGGCGACCGAGGGCATCGACGGAGTGAAGTCGGCCTTCATGGAGTACACCGAGCCCTCGATCGCCACCCGACTGAAAGAGTTCGACGCCGAAGGTTACACCCGCGTGATCCTCATCCCCATCCTGCTGACGGTCAGCTCGCATTCGTTCGACGACATCCCCACCATCGTCGGCTTGAAGGAAGACGCGAAGTCGCTGCTCACGCTCGAGTCCGAAGGGATCGAACGCTACACCCCACAAGCAACCGTCACCCTCGCCCCGCTGCTCGACTTCTCGCAGTTGCTCGAAAAGAACCTGCCACGGCGGTTCGCTGAGCTCAGCAAGTCGCCGGCCGAAGAAGGTGTGGTGCTCGTCGCCTACGGTAGCGAACCGTTTAACGAAGAGTGGGAAGCCTTCTTCGCCCACACCGACGAAGTGGTGCAGCAGACCACCGGCGCGGCCGAAGTGGTCCACACCTGGTGTGGGCACATCGCTCACTACTCGGGCGATCCCACGAAGCAAGCGATCGACGACCTGCTCACACGCCGCGAACGAGTGATTGTGATCCCGGTGCTGGTCGCCCGCGACGAAGGGTTCCAAGGACGCATCATCGGCGGCGCGGTGGCCGAGTCGTCCGCGCCCGAGCGCGTGGCCTACGCCGGCGATGCCATCCTGCCCGATAAAAACCTGAATGAGTGGATCGTGACCATCGCCCGCAAGTTGCAATCCGAGTCGACCGAATCCCCTGCCAGCGAGTAAAGGAACCCTCCGATGAAAGTCAAATGGCGTGCGTGGGCGTTGTTCCTGCATCGCGACCTGGGCTACTTCTTTACCGGCGTCGTCGTGCTGTACGCGGTGTCGGGCTTAGCAATGAATCACGCGGGCGACTGGAACCCGAACTTCGTCGTTGCGAGTCGCGACCTTACGCTCGAACTGCCGAACGAAGCGACGCAAGTGACCACACAGCAAGTGCGTCGTTGCCTGGCCGAGGTTGGCGAAGAGGGGAACTATCGCAGCCACGATTTCATCTCGTCGCAGCGGATGAAAATCTACCTGACTAATGGCGACATGGTGGTGAATCTCGCGAATGGATCGACCCACCACGAAACGATCGGCCGCCGCCCGGTGTTGTACTACCTGAACCGGTTACACCTGAACCCGGCGAAATGGTGGAAGGTGTTTTCCGATGTCTTCGCGATCTGCCTGGTGCTGATCGCAGTGACGGGGATGATCGTCGTCCGCGGCCGCAACGGCCTGGCCGGCCGCGGCAAATGGCTCGTCGCCGCGGGACTGATCGTACCGCTGTTGGCGATGTTTTTGGTGTGAAGCGGAAAGGAATAGCAACCGCGATTCATCAACGAGCAGCCGAAGGCTCCGCTTGCAACGACTTGAGTAGCCCGAAACACATGATGATGATCAGTACGCAGAATGGTAGGCCAATCACGATCGAACCGGTCTGCAAGGCCTTAAGCCCGCCGGCCACGAGCAACACCGCGGCCAGCACTCCTTCGAGAATCCCCCAGAACAAACGCGTTCCCAAGGCAGGGTCTTCCTTGCCGCCCGAGGCGATGATGTCGGCAACCATCGACGCGGAGTCGGACGAGGTAACGAAGAACAAGATCACGCTCAACGTCCCCAACAGCGCAGTAACTGCCGAGAAAGGATAGGCGTCCAACATCACAAACAAGGCAGTCGCAGTGGTATCGCGGCGCTTCGTAGCATCGTCCGAGAGTACTGGCTCCGTCAGGTAGCCGCCAAGCGTTAGCTCTTTGGTCTCCGACGCATACGCACCGACCAGCCGATCCTCGTCGGTCGGTCGAATCGGAACCCCATCGTCCGCTTGCACCAACACGCCGCGGTCGTACTCGACGGGGATGCCACTTTTGGTCTCGAACCCTTCGTCGGTCGCATGCAAAAGCACCCCGATCGGCGTGGCAATATTTCGGGCGTTCGGACCAACCAGCCATTGCTCGTCGGCAGTGAGGGGAAGGCCCGTTGCATCATCAAGTGTTTGCACGACGTATTCGTTCGGCTCGTACTTCTCAGCTACGGTGGGAGTATTGCTGACGCGATCGTAAATCTCCTGATGCAGCGCTGCACCGCCGAAACCTGTCATCCAGATGGCCGCAACCGCCGAGGGAACCAGCAATACACCGAGGATGAACTCGCGTATGGTACGGCCTTTGGAGATACGGGCGATAAACATGCCGACGAATGGCGACCAGGAGATCCACCATCCCCAATAGAATACCGTCCACGCGCTGAGCCAGGCGGTGTTCGACTGGTTGTCGTACCCCCCGGTGCGAAACGAATTGCGCGGCAACTGTTGAAAATAGGTACCTACGTTGGCAACGAGACTATCGAGCAGAAAGATCGTGGGGCCCGCGACGAACAAGAATATCAGCAGCCCGCCGGCGATCACCATGTTGAACTCGCTCAAACGACGAATTCCGACATCCAATCCCGACACCAGCGACGCGACCGCCATGGTAGTGATCACGGCAATCAGCACAATCTGAACTCCCACGCCTTGAGGCAAGCCGAACACGTAGTTCAGCCCTGCATTCACTTGCTTGGCTCCCAACCCCAGCGAAGTCGCCAGTCCGAACAAAGTGGCAAGCACCGCGAGCACGTCGATGAAATTGCCGATGGGGCCGTGTATGCGATCTCCGATCAATGGGTAGAAAGCCGAACGAAAGCTGAGCGGCAAGTTCTTGCGATAGCCAAAGTAGGCTAGCGCCAAAGCCACCAATGCGTAGAGCGCCCACGGGTGCAAGCACCAATGGAACAGCGTGATCCCCATCGCCTCGCGAGCGGCATCCAACGTACCAGCTTCGCCCGCGGGCGGAGCCAGGTAGTGCCACATCGGCTCGGCGACGCCGAAGAAGAGCATGCCGATTCCCATCCCAGCGCTAAACAACATGGCGAACCAGGTTGCGCGGGGAAACTCAGGACGCGAATCGTCGGGCCCTAGTCTGATATTTCCATGTCGACTGAAACAGAGGTAGACCGCAAACACCAGAAAACCGGTCATCGAGGCAATGTAGAGCCAGGCAAAATTGCTCGCGATTCCGCTCTGCAAGCGGTCGAACAACAATAGCGCGCGCCCTGGCCAAGCGGCCACTGCTGCAACGAAAATCAGCAGCAACGCAGCAGCGGTTGGGAACACCACCGGGTGAGCATCGAAATCAACCCGCCCTAAGCGGTAACTGACAGTTGCCACACGGGCGTCGGATTGATTCACGGGCTCGTCGGGCTGAGTGTCAACGGCGGAAATGGAACACCCCCCAGGCAAGCAATCCCGCGCGGCCACCTTCGACCCAGTGTCTTAGGCCAGCCTTCATGCGCTCGAGATAATCGGCACTGATTTGCTCGGTGAGTTGCGACTCGTTCGCTTCGGTTGTCGCCAGCACGCTCGCGTAATGATTTACCAGTTGGTGCGTAAGATCTTCGAAACCAACTTCCGTAAGCCCTGCTTCTTTGGCCGCGCTACGATAGAACGACGGAGATGCCAGCGAGGTCAGATGCAATCGATCAAGAATCGGTTGCAGCGACCCTGCGGGGCAATCGTCGGCTTGCATCGGGTCGGTAAACACGAGCTGTCCACCTGGCTTAAGCACGCGGGCGGCCTCGGCAATCACACGATCACGGCGATTGCTATGCAAGAACGCATCTTGCGACCAGACCACGTCGAACGCTGCATCCTCGAATGGCAGTTCCTCAAAATTGCCATCGACCACCTCGATGCGATCCGCAAGTCCTTGCTTTTCGTTGACCTTTCGATTCCGCTGGTTCTCGACTTCACTGAGATTCAGGGCCGTCGCGCGACAGCCATATTCACGGGCCATATGGCGCACCGCACCACCGAACCCAGAACCGATATCGAGAAAACAGGTTTCCTCTGTAAGCGGCCCGAGTCGCTCGGCCATGCTCCGCACCGTGCGGTGACTTGCATCGGAAATGGAATCGTTTTCCGATTCATAGAGCCCGATGTGAATGTCTTCGCCGCCCCAGACCAACGCGTAAAACGCATCGGCATCGTCACTGTTGTAATAGTCGCGAGCGACCGTTACGGCCTGATTTTGTGAGCTACTCATTTGCTTACCACCTCGGCATCTTCTTCCACTTTGTCGTCAACGCGATAGATTTTCTCGGCAACGTGAATAAAGAAGTCGGGATCGTCTTCCCGGTACGTCTCCTGAAAATCACCGTAGGTGTCGATCTTCTGGAAACCAACTTCATGCATCAGTCGACGCAGGTACTTCCGCCGGAGCGGGAACATGTTGAGGTGGTACACCGACTCGTCGGGGAAACTGTAGCGGAAGCGGGCGAGCCCATCGTCTACATGCTCTGGCTCGGCCGACACCTGATCGCCGCAGTAGTAATAGGTGTGCTTGCTATTAAACCCATCGTCGAGAATGCCATCGTAATTGCGTTGATCGATGATCAGCACGCCATCGTGCTCGAGCATGGCATAGTATTCGGCCAACGCTTTGCGGCGGTCGCGCTCGTTGAAAAGGTGCGTGAACGAGTTGCCAAGGCAGATGATGGCATCGTACGTGCCATGCACGTCGCGATTGAGCCAACGCCAATCGGCTTGCACGGTGCGGAGAATGTGACCGTACTGCTTGCCGTTGTCAAACGCTTTGGCAAGCATTTCAGGGCTACCGTCGGCACTTACGACCTCGAAGCCTGCTTCGAGCAAACGCACGGAGTGAAACCCCGTTCCGGTCGCAACATCAAGCACTTTTTTGGCTCCGCGTTCGCGAAGCTGCTCGATAAAGAAATCACCTTCGGTCTTGGCTCGACTTTCCCAGTCGATCAATTCGTCCCACTTTTCGACGAACCCCTTGACGTACTCGTTTTTGTAATTTTCGGACAACCGAGTTTCTACTGGATTGTCACCGAATTCCTGTTTACGTGGTGCTGCTAATGGTTTTTCGCGGATGACGAGCCTCCTTTTATCTAGGCGCCAGACCACAATCTGCTGGCGTACCGAATCATTCGACAGTGAACAGGTACGATTCTAGTACGTCGTCCCGGAAGTCATTTCCTATAGAGTTCAGGGAAGACGCGTTTGGCGTCTTTTCGATGGAAGGTCCAATTGATTTTGATTTTCTTCCGATTGCGGTCGCGTGAACAGTGGGAGAGTTCGCTTTGAACCTTGTCGAGCGAAGCCAACCGACGTCCCAGGCATTGTCGCTGTATGGCCGAGATTTCGATCTCGGCCATGTTGAGCCAACTGGCATGCTTGGGGGTAAAATGCCACACAATCCGCTCCAGCATTGGCCGAGCCGCCTCCTCGCCAAAGGTTTCGATCAACGACTTCTCGTTGTGCGTGTTGAGGTTGTCCATCACCAGATGAACCCGCTCTGCGTCGGGATAGCGCTTCAAGAGGTCGCGGACGAACCGGGCGAAGTCGGCTCGCTTGCGGTGACGCTTGGCCTGAACGAATCGCTTGCCCGCCTTCGGCTCGACCGCCACGAACACGCTGCAGGTTCCGCAGCGGCGGTACTCGTAGTCCTGCTTCGCGATCTTGCCGGGTGCCGCGGGCTCGGGCGGCCGCGCGTCGTCGACCCTCTGATAGGGCTGCTCGTCGAGGCAGACGACCGGCTCGTTCGGGTCGAGCGGCTTCTCGTACTGCTCGAGGACGTCCTCCATCCGCTCACAGAACTCGTCGTTCAGCTTGGGCACGCACCAAGTTTTTTTCGCCACGGCTTCAGGTCGTGTTCCTTGAGCCACAGCGAGACCTCCGTCACGCTGAGCGAATCGACGAAGCCTTCCTTCACCGCGTGCTCGCACAACAATTCCAGCGTCCAGCGAGCCCGTCCCTCGGGCGGCTCGCTGCACGCCAGGGCGATTACCTGTTGCTGCTGCCGCTTGGTGAACTCTGGGGGGCGGCCCGAGCGAGGCGCATCGTACACCGCCCGCTGGACGCCCTCTTCGCAGAACCGCTTTCGGACGGCTCGGACGTTGCGCGTCGTGCAGCCCACATGCTCGGCGATCTCTTCGTCGGTGCATCCCGAGTCCGATTTCAATAATATCTGGCAGCGACGCACCACTTGCGCCGCGCGGGCGCCTGAGCGTGCTAGCTGCTCCAAACCTCCACGGGCCTGGTGGTCCAGGCAAACAATGTGCTTTTTCATTCCGCAGCATATAGCAGCGGAATGGATTTCAGGAAAGACGTACTAGCAGCAAAGCCGCGATGCGCCTAACGACGATTGATAACCTCCACGCAAATACATGAAAGCACGTTCACTGCTGAACGCCAATTTCGTCGATGCTTGACTACGCAGAATCGCACTGCGAGCGGGGATCCAACCATGAATCATCACTAAATAGAGATACTGCATGCACAAACTGGATTACCGCGTGCAAGCACCCGATATTGAGCGATTGCTGCAAGATATCCGCCCCTCGAGAATCCCGCAGATCGCGCGTCGTGCGGTCATTTGTAGCCACTGGAGTCGTCGCCGGCCATGAGATACTCGGTAACTTGCGAGTGTGGAGCCCAGCTTGAGGTTTCCGCTACCCAAGCCGGTTCGACGCTCCCCTGCCGGCGTGGCGATACAGTCGACGTGCCGACGCTTTCGGTGCTCAGGAAGTCGGCCGGGCAGAGTGCGATTCCGCTGAACACGGTCGAGCGCATCCGAGCGATGATCCAAAGCGGCGAGCTACCGAACGGAGAAATTTGCCCCTACTCCCACCGCCCAGCGAATTGCACGGTCTATTTTCATGTGCAGTGCGAACGCTCCTGGGTACGCGGCGGCGATAACGACACCTCCGCTACCGACATTCTGTTCATTCTTGTTATCGGGTGGATTGGGCTCCTCTTTTCAGCATTTCGCTCCCGGCCTCGGGAAGAACACGGGCGCGAGACTTCCATCGAACTCCCGCTGCGAGTCTCTGGGAATGCGAGTGCTAAGATCGTCTCGCTTCGACAACAAAAGAAACTCAATAAACTCCTGCGCGAGGTGCCGATCTACGCGGAACTGCTGAAGGAGTTCCCCGATGCGAAGGTGCAGCCTTTGAGTTTCGCGGAATGTCATAGCGATTCGACTGTCACATCACCGTAGCCATCTGGCGGTACTGTCACCTACTTAGCCTAACGACTCTTCTCGCCTGTGTTCTACTATCAGGTGTCCAGTCACGTCGCCAGTTTTGCGACGAGCATCTATCAGGTGAATCCACTGGCTTGCAAGACATTCCCCCATCGAAACACATGTAAAGCGTGCTTGACATTATGTAAAGCTCGCTTTACATTCCAATCGTGGCAGGCCAAGGATCCTAAGACGCCAGACCCCATGAAGATTCACTTAAAACATCATCGCCTTGAAAGTAAAGGCATGACCCAGCAAGAACTCGCGGATCGCGTGGGAGTCACGCGGCAAACGATCATCTCTGTCGAACGAGGCCGATATAAACCCTCGATCGAGTTGGCGTTGCGGCTCGCCCGCGTGTTTGGCGTGCCCGTCGAGGCGTTGTTTGAGCTGGACCCCGAAGAAGGAGAGCAAACATGAACGCTCATCGCGTCGGCTTGAAGCGGCCGTTCATCGGATCGCAGCATTCGATCACTGGATTCATCGCACTCGTGCTGGTGGTCGCCGGACTGTTGCTGGGAGTGACCGTGCACATGGGATTCATGGCTCTGATGGCCGCCGGGGCGTTTGGGCCTGGGGTACTTCGTCAGCTGGGGCTGCTCGATGATCTCGACGAGTTCCAAAAACAAGCGGTCGCCAAGTCGGCCCTGAGGGCGTACCTGGTGAGCGGCATTCTGTTGATGGCCGTGGTGATTGCCGACAACTGGAATCGCTTGAGCCTCGGCAGCGAGGCCATTCCCGCATCGACCGTGGTAGTGGTGATGCTCGTCGTGTACTACGCGAGTTACTGCCTTAGCTTCTGGGACACTCGCAAGGCGGTGTCGCGCGTGCTGCTGGCCTTCGGCATCTTGTGGCTGGCGTTCGTCGTGCTCAGCCACAGTGGTGAACCTCAGGCGTTGCTGGGCGAAGGGCTGCTAGTGCCAGGCCCATTCATCCTGGCAGCAATTCTCTGTCGATACTGGCCAAGGACGATTGGGGCACTACTGCTCGGACTGAGTGTGTGGACGATCTACTTCTTTCACATGATTCCCTCAGGTGCAGTCGACTCGCAACAAGTCCTCCAGCAGAGCTTCACGTTTGTGCTCATCCCACTTCCGCTAGCAGTCGCAGGAGTGGCTCTCATCGCCGATGGCAACAAGCAATCGAACGACGACGACAACTAGCGACCGCGACGTTGGCTCTTGTTGCTCGTTGCAACCATGCACACCACACCTCGAGAGAAAACGCGAACGATCTTGAGAAAAAGGATTGACTCCCCCTGCGATGTGCAGTATTGTCTGCACATCGAAAGGAGCATCCCATGTCGCGATTCACTCCAGGCGAACTCGCTGTCATGCAAATACTCTGGGAGCATGGCGAACTGAAGCCTGGCGAAGTTCAACAACACTTTCCCGAGCCGATTAAGAACCCGGCCCTCCGCTCGTACCTGGCGATCTTGCTCGAAAAAGGGCATGTCACCCGGCGCAAGGTGGGCAAGGCGTACTTCTACAAAGCCGTGACTGGCCGAAAAAAGGCGTTTCGCTCGACCATCCGCGAAATTGCCGACGTGTACTGCGAAGGTTCCGCGAAACAGCTGCTGCTCAATCTCATTCGTAGCGAGAAGCTCAGCGAAGCGGAATTGCTCGAACTCAAACGCCTGGCCGACGGGCCCAACAACGACGGATAAGAGGCAAACTATGTTACTGACACTCCCATCGCTTTTGGCATCCAGCGAAAGCGAACTACAGCAGTTACTCCAGCCGCTGGTGCGAATCTCGATCGTACTCTCCATCGCCTGGCTGCTTCATCACGCGCTAAAGCGGGCAAACCCACAACTACGGGTACTGCTATGGCGGACCACCACGGTCGGATTGTTTCTCGTCGCGTTGGCGAGCCTGCAATCCTACCATTGGAATCTTCCGCTGCTACCTGCGGTTTCGACCAGCACAAGTCGACTCGCGGAGACTCCGAACCACTCGGTAGACAACATGCACGGTCCCTTAGTGGTATCGCGTTCCGACGCTGCAGTTGCCGAAGCCCCCACGGCTATCGCTGTACCGGAATCGGTAGGGACCGCTGCTTCCCAACTACGAATCGAACAGCATCCGCACTACGTTTCCACCGCCGAACCAGTCGGTGCGACACGCATGACAATCAACCTATCCCAATCACTGCTGGTCGTCTGGCTACTTGGATTCGTAGCCATCAGCTTCAGCTGGCTTGCTAGTTTGTACCGCGGTGCGTCTCCCTTGCCGCGCGACATCGCACGCGAAGCGCGGGCCATCGCCTCGCGAATCGACTACTCTGCTACGCTGAACATTCGACACTCGGCAAACATCGACATGCCCTGCACGATTGGGCTTTGGACTCCCTGCATTCTCTTGCCGAGCAGCCAGTGCAATTTGGCAGCACGCGATGAACGCCAAGCAAGTTTGGCCCACGAACTGGGGCATTGCAAACGGCACGATCTACGGTGGAATCACCTGCTCGCGCTATTGCAGGCGGTACTTTGGTTCCACCCGCTCGCCTGGAAGATTCGGCTGGCCCACACCGATGCGTGCGACGAGCTGTGCGATACGATCGCCGCTCGATGCCTCGGCAATGCGACGCTTTATGGAAGATTGCTGGCCGCGGTGGCGGTTCGCGCGGCGAGTCGCCAAGCGGCGTCGGCGCTCGCTATGGCTCGGCGTTCTCAGGTACGGATCCGCATCGAAGCGGTGCAGCACAATCTCGCGCGTCGGGCGATCGGCTTCTGGCAAGCCGGCACTATTTCGGTGTCTGCGTTGCTAGTCGTTCTGTTACTCGGCACCGTTGGAATCACCCGCGCCGAGCCTCCCGTCGTCGAACAGGAATCGCTTGACGAAACGGTTGATTCGCTTGTTCCTTCTCCTTTCCGATTCCCCGTTACGCGGTTCGAGGTGGAAGAACCTGAGTCCGATGTGAACCCGAACGACATCGACATTGCGATACTCGACGACGCCGATCCAACGTTCGATCCCGACAAGCCGCATCACGACACGCTCCGAGTATTCGACACCGATGGCGATCTGCTGTGGTCGCACACAGGCTTGAACAGCATCGTTAGCGTCGGCGGAGTGCATGGAGTCGCCATCGACCGTCAGCGTGGGCGAGTCTACGTTTGTGAGCCGGTGAGCAAACGTATTACCGCTTTCAATCTGGCAGGCACCAAGATCTGGCAAATCGATGGCATTAATGCCGAATGTCTGGCGGTTGACGGGAAAACTGGCGACATCTGGTGCAGCGGAGGGAACTCCCTTAGCTCCGGAGAAACCGTGGTGTTCAACATGGATGGTTTTGAACTGCCAGGATTCCCCCACCGAGCCATCGACATGGCCTACGACCCGCATACCGATGCATTCTGGCTGGTTGGATTCGAAGTGGTCAAACTCACTCGCGAAGGCACCGTGTTGTTCCGCGAGCCGGTGAATGGTTGGATATGTGCTTCGGTGTCGGTCGATCCGAACACTGGCAACGCCTGGATCGCGGAACGTCGCCATTCGCAAGAAGCGGATAGCCGGAGCCATCTATGGTGCCGTGGTCCCGACGGAACCGTTCGTCGCGAACTCAGCCTTGGAGCCGATCACCTCTTTGTGGTCGAGTGCGAACCAAAATCGGGCGACGCTTTTTTCAGTGGCTATCTCACAGGTTTGAGACGCGTCTCGCTCGAAGGCGATCCGCAACAGATTAGCCAGCTGAACGCCAAGAGCATCGAGTTCAGCCCGGTTGGCAACCTGTGGGTGACCACGACGGACGCGATCCAGCGAATCGACGAACAAGGCAAAGTGCTTGAGTCGATTCCCTTCTCGCAAGAGCCCTCACCGGAAGAGAAAGCCACTTCGTCACTCGACAACCACCCCACTGGTGCTCTGGAAACGTCAGCAAATGTCGAAAGCACAACTGCGACCAACAGCGGCATCGAGATTGCTATTTTGGACAACACCGATCCAACGTTTATGAAGGACCAACCACACCACGATTATCTGCGGACCTTCAACCGCCATGGCGACGAGCTCTGGTCGCAGACGGATTTGAACAACGCAGAGACAGTCGGCGGGGTGCATGGTGTTGTCGTGGATCGACAGCGCGGGCGGATCTATATTCGTGAGAACGTCGCGGGCCGCGTTTCGGCTTTCGATCTCGCTGGGACCAAGCTCTGGCACCTCGACGGAGTGAACGCGGGTTGCCTGGCGATTGACCAAGCGACCGGTCATCTCTGGTGTGGTGGCTCGACCTTCTCGTCAGGTAATATCGAGACCGTTGTGATTGATCTCGATGGCAAGCAGCTAGCAGCATATCCCTTTGCCGCACTCGACATGGCCTACGATCCAACGACCGACGCCTTCTGGCTGGTCGGCCCCGAAGTGATCAAGCTCGCCAAGGATGGCGAGGTGTTGTTCCGTGAATCGATGAACGGATGGTGCTATGCTTCCGTCTCGATCGACCCTAACAACGGAAACGTCTGGATCGCCGAACGCAAGCACACCTACGACGGCAAAGGCAAAAGTTCCCTCTGGTGCAGAAAGGCCGATGGAACAATCCTGCGCGAGATCAACCTGGAAAGCGACGACCTGTTTGTGGTCGAGTGCGACCCAACATCAGGCGAAGCTTACTTCAGCGGTTACAACACAGGGCTGCGACGTGTGTCGCTCGATGGCGACCTCCAACCGGTTAGCGCGTTGAGCGTCAAAAACATCTCGATCACCCCTTCCGGCGATATTTGGATCGCGACTACCACTGCAGCGATGCAGATCAACGAGTATGGCAAAGTGCTGCAGAAGCTACCCTTCTCGGCCAAGTCGCCCCAGGCGTGGATCGCTACTTTCTGACGTAGTGCAAGCGGCTACTCTTGATGCTCGTAGACATCGATCTCACTGAAGAAGGTGGATCGATCGGTGGACTCGATAATCCACAGCAAGTGCCGATAGGGCCCCATACCCGACTCGCCAGCAGTCAGTATGCTGGCATGAATACCACCAGGATCGAGCACATCCGTGTTCACAATTCCCACGAGTTCCCACCCTTCGGCGTCGGTTGCGGTTTCGAAATCGACCGCTGGCATTGCTTCCGATCGTGCTCCCCAGACAGTGAAGTTCTGAAAACTCCGATCGAGCCAGTGCGTTGAGTATGTATGAATCGATTGCAGCTTCGTGGGACGCTGCAGGTCGAGCGAAAACCGCCCTTGCCCGTTGTACCAGAAGTTGCGTTCCAGATCGTCGTAGTTGCGAGCGGTTAACCCGTCGTTGAGTGCGGGTGCCACATTGTTTTCCAACATCAGGGTATCGGGGTGCGGCATGAATTGCCCCCCTAAGGTCTCCGCACGGAAAACGAGTCCCCGCTTGGCAGCAGCAAAGTCGTCGTCCGAGGGTTTTCCGAGCGTTAGCTGCTCGACCTTCAGCGCCCGCTCAATTTCACAATCGGCCACCGGCTCCGGCAGTACTCCCGGATGAATCAGGCCCGATCCAATTTTTGGCTGATGGTGCATGGCTGGTTCGGGAGCGATGGCCATGGCTGTTTCCAATGGCACGGCCACGATGCCGTACATCACACGCCAGTGGATGGGGGGATCGAGCGCTCCCAGCACCACCGGCTGAGGCTCGGGAACATCGATGTACCAGACCGAGCACGAACGCTCGAGACTCACTCCAGGACCTTTGTCGAGCTTCTGCCAGGAGCGTTCGACGGAAAAGTCGTCTTCGTCGATGCCGACATCGTACCCAGTGTCGGTGAAGCGGCTACTTAACCATTCGGGCACGCTCAGGCGATTGTCCATCAAGACAAACAAGCGGGCGGGCTGAACCAGGTCGACTGTAACTTCAATACGATCCTGGTACTTATCGTCACAGAACGGCATGATGTAGTCGCCACCGCGGAGCATCTTCGGCAGGCCGTAAGTTTCCGAGATACCATTCCATTGGTACTTGCGATCAACGAACGCGGGGGCGTCTTCCACGAACCCACCATGCACAATCTGGTAGGCCTTGGAAGTATCGCGTGTGGAGAGATTGTCCCACACGTCGCGAATCACCGGCGCCGCGTCGGGCTTGAGCGCGAGCGCCGCACCTGGCAGTGGGTAATCGGATCGCGTGACCGACACAATGCGTTCGGCCAGTCCATCCTCGGTCACACGCAGCGCGATGCCTTCGGTCAACAGATGACTCTGCGAAGGACGGCGCAAGGCGATTTCGCTCTTTACCTCGTGTTCGGTTGGAATCTCACGGTACTCCATCGCAACCTTGCCGGAGAAGACAACCGTGTCGGTCACTCCCGACTCGGCGACCGACACCCCGAACTCGGTCCCCAGATCGGTGACCTTGGAGTTGGGCGTATCGACTCGAAAACCGTGGGCCGACTCCGACACCCGAGCCGTGAGCGTTCCCTGCAGCAACTTTGCACGCATGGGAGAAACCACGCTGAGCTGCGTCGGTCCGACGAGCAGCACCTCGGCCCCACAGTCGAAATGCAGGTAGGTAATCTCCTGGTTGGTATCGATGGTGTCGCCCACCCGAATCGGTCTGCCCTGCTGCAAGGCCTCGACGAGACTCTCGCGCGGCGTCGCGCCGGCTAAGAGCGTACCGACGCGCTCCGGCAGGTTGGCATTTGCCGTAGCGGCGTTCTGCTGGATCCACAGCGAAGCTAGCTGATCGCGATTCGCAATCGCGATTCCTATTAGCAAGCAAGCAGCGAGGCCAGCCACCCACCAAAGACGATGGTGACCGAAGGACTGGCTTCGCGCGTGGGGTGCGCGAAGCTCAGTCCGTCCGGTCGTTCCTGACTCTTGCTTGGTCGCGACATGCGTTTCGTGGGCGGTACCGTGTAACAGGGCGACGCGGTCGACCAACTGAAAATGCCGCTGCAGCACCGCTTCTCCTGCCAAGTAGTCGCAAGTGAACTCGCGGGCAGCAGCATCGGCAAGGAGTAGTTGATTGAGCTGCGCGAGTTGCTCCTCGGTTGCTTCTCCCAACACAACCATGGCAAGCAGCATTTCGAGCTCTTGATGATCTGGCATCGAGTTGTTGGGTTGGTGATCCACGATAGGTGTATTCTGTGTTTGTTGTCGGAACTCTATAGACGTTCTTCCAGGGCCAGTCGCCGATCGATGCAATGTTCCAAGGCTCGACGGATCCGCAAGTAAAGGCTTTTGACCGCTTCGACGGTTCGACCGGTCTTGCTTGCGACCTGACGCACCGACTGCTGCTGGGCGTAGCGAATCTGCAGGAACTCGCGATTCCGCTCCGGCAGTTCTTTGATGCATTCCATCAAGGCTCGGCTGCGGCAACTCGTCTCGCTCGTGCGGTGAGCGGCAACGTCCATCAGCAACTCGACCACTTCGGGAGAGAACGTGTGCCGGTCGCGGCGTTTCTTTCGCATGAACGCAAGCACCTCGAATCGGGCGACTCCGATAGCCCACGGCAAAAACGGCGCGGTCGGGTCGAACACCGAGGCCTTCTTCCACAGCGCGATGTTGGTCGCCTGGAGCACGTCGAGTGTATCGGGATGGTTCCCCAGCGACGACATGATAAACGCCTGCAAATCGACCTGATGATCGGTCAGCAATCGTATGAACGCGTCGACCGGTTCGTCGCGTGGATCAGAGTCTGCTGAATAGTGCTCGTGATTCATCTGCCCTAGGCCCGGGACGCCGGGTCGTGATTACCGCCTGAGAGTCCTTACAGAAAAGTACCAGCAATAGGGGACTCAAGAAACATTCTGCCGATAACGGCCAGTTGGTGGCGACGAAAATTGCAAATTCGCGAAAAAACGATCGCCGCGTCTCGAGAAACCGAAGCCGCTCCGCCCGACGAGGTCAAGTTTGCAAGATTCCGATTTTTTTCGCCACCCCACACCAGGTGTTGGCAGAGTTCTCATAGCACGGTCAGGCGGCCTTGTTACCGATGTCTCTAGTTTCTCTTCGAATCGGCTTAGCTTGCGCTGCCTGCTGCTGTGGGTTTTCTTTTCCACGCCTAGCCAAACGAACAACTTTCTTGTCACTATGGATAAACGACAACGCGCATTCACGTTAGTGGAGCTGTTGGTGGTGATTGCCATCATCGGCATCCTGGTCGCTTTGCTTCTGCCAGCGGTGCAAGCCGCGCGCGAGTCGGCACGCCGCGCCCAATGCACCAACAAGCTGAAACAGCTTGGCCTCGCCGTGCAAGGCTACATCTCGAGCCACTCGGGCGAGTTGCCACCAGGTTCGCCTGGGCAGGGCAAGCATGGCACGTTTACCTACTTGCTTCCTTACCTCGAACAGCAGGCGATTTTCGATCAGATCGATCTCGAACGGGTCACCTACCGGTCGTATAGCGATCCGATGCGGATGGAGATCGTGCCGGCGCTCATCTGCCCGAACTATCCCGAAGAGCCGATCCTCCGCAGGCCAGGCAGCCCAAACACCGAGGGAGCTTTGAGCACCTATCAAGGCACCGGCGGGGCTTTTGTCGTTTCGCGGCAAGAGCGCGATGCTTCTCCGCGGTTTGGCGATTTGCCGCTCAACGGTGTGTTCCGCTGGGGTGAGCACAAACGCAAACTCCGCGAAGTGGTCGATGGTACCAGCAACACCTTATTATTTGGCGAGTTCGTGCATGTCGATCGGCTACCGGGACTCTACTCCGAACTCCCTGGCAACTTGCGACCGTGGATGGCCATTCCCGCGCTCTCAAGCCCTGACGACAAAGTGAGTTACCAGTTCAAAGTCGCCGCGTACGCACCGAATACGCCGGTGGATCGCGAGGCGGACGAAACCCCGTTTAATCACTTGCCATTTACCAGTTTGCACGTGGGAGGCACCAACTTCGCACTGCTTGATGGCAGCGTGCAGTTCGTTATCGACGACATCGATCTCGATGCCTTTATCGCTGGGTGCACCATCGATGGCGAGGAGATTCTGTCGCTGGGAGAGAAGCGTTGAACCACTCCCAATTATCACTGTTAACGACGCTGCTTGGCGTGCTGCTCGTGACCGCTGGATGTGGTCAGACCGATCAGTACGCACCCGTGAAGGGGCAAGTGTTCTACAACGACCAACCCGTGACGACCGGCGTCGTGATGTTCCAGCCGAGCGATGGCCCTCCGGCGCGCGGGCGGATCGAGCCCGATGGAACCTTCGAACTCGAAACCATCGGCGAGGCTCAAGGAGCCCGCATCGGTGAGAACAAAGTGCGCATCTCATCTCGACAGCCCCCTGCGGATCCAAATGCCGCGGAAGTGGGACTCGGCAAACTGCTGATCCCTCGACGTTACACCGACTTCAAGACCAGCGGACTCGTCATCGAAGTCGAGTCCGATCGTACCGAACCGTATGTGTTCCGCCTCACCGATTGACCTCCGACGACTCATTGCGACGTTAGCCAGCTTCATGCCACACCACTTTGCTAAATCACGATTCTCCTTCGCCGCCGCGGCGTTCTGCGGCGCGCTGCTTCTCTCCTTTGCTACCGGCGGGCCAGTCGAGGCCGAGCAGTACGACGTCGTCGTCTACGGCGGCACCTCGGCTGCGGTCACAGCGGCAGTCGAAGCGGCTCGCATGGGCAAGTCGGTCGTGATCGTCTCGCCCGAGGAGCATCTCGGCGGTTTGACCTCCAACGGACTTGGCTGGACCGATATCGGCAGTCGCGATTCGATCGGCGGCCTGAGTCGCGAGTTCTACCATCGCGTGTACGAGCACTACCTGCAAGACGAAGCATGGACGCTCGAGACTCGCCATAACTACACGAATCGCTCTTCGCTCGATCCCGATGCCAACCGGGAAATGATGTTCACCTTTGAGCCGAAAGTTGCGGAACAGATTTTCGACGACTTGATTGCGGAACACAATATTCCTGTCGTGACAGGCCATCTTGACCGTGCCAATGGAGTGGCAATGTATGGGCAGAATGTCACATCCATTCGCACGGTCCAAGGTGGCACTTTTGTCGGTAAGGCATTCATCGACGCCACCTACGAAGGCGACCTGATGGCTGCCGCTGGTGTGAGCTACACGGTCGGTCGCGAGGCCAATTCGCAATATGGCGAATCGCTCAACGGGGTGCAGACGGTCAAAACCGTCAAGAACCAGCTTCCCTCCGGCATCGATCCGTACTTGGTCCAAGGCGATCCCAGCAGCGGCCTGCTGCCTGGCGTGAATGCCACCGCTGGCGGCCCCGATGGCACCGGCGACCAGCGACTGCAAGCGTACAACTATCGCATGGTGCTCACCAACAACCCCGCAAATCGCGCCCCCATCTCGCAGCCCGACAACTACAACGAAGCCGACTACGAGCTACTGTTCCGGGCGATCGAAGTGGGACAGACGAGCCGGTTCTTCAAGCTCTCGCCGATGCCGAACAACAAGACCGATTCGAACAACGATAGCGGAATCTCCACCGACTTCATCGGCGGCAACTACAACCTCGAAACCGGGGTCAACTACGCCGAAGCCGACTACGCCACGCGCGAGCAAATGGATAACGCGCATCGCGACTTCCAGCTCGGTTATGTCTGGACCTTACAGAACCACCCGCGTGTGCCTGCTGCGATCCGCGACGCTTGGGACGACTGGGGCCTGGCGCTCGACGAGTTTACCGACAACGGAAACTGGCCGCGCGAAATCTACGTTCGCGAAGCCCGGCGGATGGTCAGCGATTTTGTGATTACCGAGCGTCATGTGAATCAAGAAGCGGGTTTCGAGCAAACCAACTCCATCGGCATGGGGGGCTACAACATGGACTCGCACAACGCCCAGCGTTACGTCGACGAAAACGGCTACGTACGCAACGAGGGCGACCTGCAAGTCGCCCCTGCGAATGGCCCCTACCCCATCAGTTACGATGCCATGGTTCCTCGCGCCGACGAGGCGACCAACCTGCTGGTGCCGGTTGCGGTGAGTGCCAGCCATATCGCGTATGGTTCGCTTCGCATGGAGCCGGTATTCATGACGCTGGGACAGTCGGCCGGCGCGGCCGCTTCGCTGATCTCCGAGCGTTCGATCGCCGCGCAGGATTTGCCCTACTCGCTGCTGCGATCACGCCTGGTTCGTGGTCGGCAGGTACTCGGCGAAGGCTACGTCTCGAGCGATCCCGGCATCCTGCTGAACTTTGGCGACACGGTGCTCGACGACCACAACAGCCCCGGGCACCTGCTAGGGGGCACACCGGGCGTCGCGTGGAACGTAATCACTGGCGACACGCCGAATGGCATCGTCGATTCCACCGGCCAGACAACGTCGCTCTCGATCGACCTGGGCAAAAGCTCGCCCGCGGTGCAAACGATCGACTGGAACGCATCGGGCTATAGCACGCTTTCGTCCGGTTCGGACTACAACACCGACATCTACAGCGGCAACGCTGGCAGCGCACTGTTCGTCAGCGACGGCAAAGATAGCCAAGTCGACCTCGGCGTTCGTATCGGTGGCCTGGGCCAAGGCACCTTCGACGTGTTCCTGTCGACCAAGAACACCAACACCAGCAACGAAGAACGCTATCACGTTTACTTCACGACTGTCGACGGCCTTGTTGACTAACTCCACTCGAACTGTGGAAGCCCGAGTTGGGTGAATTGATTGATGATTTTACAGCGCAAGCGGGCTTCCGTTTGTTGGTTTTCGAATACTCGGTTTTTGAGATGGCTCCCAAAGCTTTGTTTCACTCGGTACATGGTCGTTTCCGCCAAGCTTCTACGATGATAGCCCACTTCCTCTTTCCAACTCCTACGCCCCTTGCGTCGAATCTGACGAATTGCCTCGTCCCGGGGCAAAGGCTCCTCCGCAGAGTTGCCATGTTGTTTGATCTTGGCGTTGTGCTGCGGCGGAATCACCGGCTCAATGCCTTCGGATTCCAGCCCTTCATAAACCTTCCACTTGTCGTAACTACCGTCGCCGTGAAACTTTTTTACGGGCTGCTCCACCTGCTCCAGCATTTCGGGAACCGCATCGGCATCGTGGCAACTGTTCTCGGTCAAAATCTCCGCCACAATCTCGCGGGTGTCAGGATTCACCGACAAATGCAGCTTCCGCCATGTCCGCCGCTTCGACTTGCCATGCGTCCGCATCTTCCATTCGCCCTCGCCAAACACTTTCATGCCGGTGCTATCCACCACGATATCGATGTCGCCCCTCTTGTTAGCGATATCGAGCGAAACATTCAGCTTGCTGGCTCGCTTGGCGAGCGAAGAATAATTGGGAATCGCTGCCTCGACGCCCAACATCGCCACCAGCGAGCGGCCGAATCCCTCAGTCTGCCGATAGGGAAGTTTCAGCAGTTCGCGAATCGTCAGCAAGCACTCGATCGCCGTATCGCTGAAGACAAAAGGGCGACCGACTTTTGTCTGGTCGTTAGGATGTTCCCAGTTCTCCAACGCCTCGTCGCTAAACCAAATAGTGATGTTTCCACGCTCGATGAGCGACTTGTTATACTCCTTCCAGTTCGTGACTTTGTAGGTTCGTTTTTCTTTCGTAGCCATGTTCGATCTCCGTAAAAAAGGTACGTGGTTCCATTCCACGTTAGTTTTTACGGAGGTTTGTGACTAATTGTTCAACAAGGCCACTGTCGACCATCAATCGTCCACCACCAACTATGGCAGTGTTACGCCCGAGCTTATCACCAACGAGACCTCGGAGCAGTGGTTGTATGCGGACAACTTTCTGGCCCACACCATCAACGTTGCCGAGGGAGAGGATCTGGTGCTCGTCGTCGAGGGAATCACCGTCGGCGAGATGCGAGGCTTCCTCAATACGCTTGAAATCGTAAAGCTCTCCGGCGTGGTGTCGGCCGATGTCGACAGCAACGGCATGGTCGATATCAACGACTTCCTACTGATCCGCGCAAACTACCTGAAAGAGGTCTCGCTAGGCACCAAGGGCGACGCCAACTCCGATGGGCTGGTGGATCATAAGGACTTTTTCATGTGGCGCACCGCGTTCGTTGCCCAAGGGGGCGATTTGTCGGTGCTCGACAACCTGACGGTCGCCGAGCCGGCCGCATTCGCTTACCCGCTCGTGCTGGCGCCGCTAGTTGCCATGGTGCGATACCGCGACCAGCTGCTCGGCCGGCCAGCAACCAACGCCCAACCTTGCGGTGAGGTTGCAGCGGTTTCCAACCACTAACCGTTTATTGCCTCACATCAACTCATCCCTTTCCTTCGTTCGCCGCTCGTGAATGTGACCTTATTTCTTATCTTTCCTCGGAGTGACACCATGTTGAAGCAGCTAGTTTTGTCGGTACTTTCCCTCGGCCTGTTCGCTACCACGTCGACGGCGGAGATCATCACTAACCTCGACGGCACCGGCGGCGACGTCGTCGTGCGACGCAATAACAACACCGAAAACGATGGATTCCTGCGGATCAAAAAACAAGGAGGCGACGGCGAAGCCAGCAGCAACGACCGCATCGGACTGCTGAAGTTCGACCTCTCGGGCCTCACCGAATCGGTCTCGGCGGCCAACGTTCAGCTGGAACTTCCCCGCGGCGAAAGCACCTCGCAAGCCTCCAATACATTCGACGCCGGCGACACCCTGTACCTGTACGGCGTGCCCGATCTGGCGACCGACGAAGACTTCGACGAAGCGGCGGTGACCTTCGCCAACTTCCCCTACCTGACCGGCGCTGGCAGCGTGACCAACCCTCGACCAGCGACCGACCTGACTGGCAACGGGGTAAACGACGACCTGGTACCGCTGCTGGCCACCTACACGTTTGCCGAGCAATCGGATGCGGGGGATCTGGTGATCTTCTCAGGCAACCTGCTTACGAGCTTCCTGCAAGCCGACACCAACGGAGTGGCCACCTTCGTACTGGCCGCCTCGCAAACGCAGAACGCCCTGAAGACCGCGGTGTTCGTTTCCGACACCGGCACCGAAGGCACTCCGCTTCCCCCCACGCTGCTGACCAACAACGACGTCTCGGTTCCCGAACCCTCCACGCTCGTACTGCTCTCGATCACAGGCGTGTGCGCGGCTGGCGTGCTCCGTCGTCGGATTTCGTAGCGCCGAACTGTAACCCCTCGAAACATCGTGCCCATGCACCTTTTTGTTTTTGCTAAGGAGAACTTGGCCGTGATCAACAAGGCACCACTCACCGCGTTTCTCGTCGCCATGGCATTCGCGCCGATGGGTCAGGCGGAGACCATTACCAACCTCGCAGGCATCGGAGGCGACGTTGTCGTCCGACGTAACAACAACACCGAGAACGACGGCTTCCTGCGGATCAAGAACCAAGGGGGCGATGGCGAAGCCAGCGGCAACGACCGCATCGGGCTGCTGAAGTTCGACCTCTCGTCGCTCTCTCAACCCATCACCGCCGGCGGCGTGCAACTCGAACTCCCTCGCGGTGCCAGCACCGACCAGGTCGCCAACACGTTTGACGCCGGCGACATCCTGTACCTGTACGGGGTGGCCGATCTGGCGACCGACGAGAACTTCGACGAAGCCGCGGTGACGTTCGCCAACTTCCCCTACCTCACCGGGGCTGGCAGCGTGACCGATCCCCGCCCCGCTACCGACATGACCGGCAACGGAGTGAACGACGAACTCGTCACTTTGCTCGATACGTATACGTTTGCCGCCGAGTCGGATGCGGGAGATCTGGTGACCTTCACCGGAGGCAGCCTGACTTCGTTCCTGCAGTCCGACACCAACGACATCGCCACCTTCATTCTGGCCTCTTCCGCGACCCAGAACCCTTTCAAGACAGCCGTGTTCGTCTCCGACACCGGCACCGAGGGCACCCCGCTACCACCGACGCTGCTCACCAACGGCGACGTGCCGATGGAAGGGACCGACTTCAACATGATGGATGGAACCACGATCGAAGATTTCTTCATCCTCCGCGACAACTACCTGACTGGCACCACCTTCGCGCAAGGCGACGCCAACCTCGACGGGGTGGTGAATCACCTCGACTTCTACATGTGGCGGACCGACTACCTGTCGGCCGGCGGAAGCGTATCGGCCATCAACTGGGCGCCGGTCGCGGTGCCCGAGCCCGCCAGTTCGGCGCTAGTGGTCCTCGGCACCTTGGGGGCTCTGCTATTCGCACGGCAACGTCGCGCGAACCAGTAAGCCAGTCCCCTTCCCCGGTAGTCGAACGAAGTACACTCAAGAATTCAATGTGGAGCCTCTTATGATTGGCAAGGCAACGCAACAAGCAGCGAGCCTAGCGATTCTCGCGCTGGTTGCCATTCCTCACGTCGCGTGGAGTCAAACCCGGACCGACTGGATTGGGCCGGTCGGGTCCGAAGCCTCCTGGACCGCTGGCGACAGCGGATCCGGCGAGGGAGACAACTGGCAGTCGTCCAGCGACGAGAACTATCAGCCCGACCGCACCTTCGGCGGAGTGGGCGAGTACGCGTCGATCTCCAACGGCGGCATCTCCGTGATCGACGGCTCTGCCGGAACGCCGATCTCGCCGGCCGCGATTCGGTTGGGCGAGGATGGCGGATCGACCGGCACCCTCGTCCTTCGCAACAACGCAAACCTCACGGTTCAAGAAGCCCTCGGCGGTCAAGGCGACGGACGCTTGGCCAACGGTGTCTCCGGCAGCGGCACCCTGGTGGTTCGCGACAACATCGGCACTATCAGCTTGCAGCAGTACTCGCAGAACTCGTCGTCCACCTTGGTTGCGCAGCTCGGCAGCGCCGGCTCGTTCAGCAACCCGGTGCAGGTCTCCGAGTCCATTGCGTTGGGCGGTACCCTTCGCATCGAGGCCACCCCCTCCAGCGGATTCACCGCGAACACCGGCGACACCTGGACCCTCATGTCCGGCGCGGCGGTAACCGGGGCGTTCCAAAACGTGGTGGCCGACCCCGCCCTCTTGAGCAACCTGGGACAGGCCTTCGGAGTCGCAACCGACAACGACGCGGTGACGCTCTCGGTCGAACAACGCCTGGTGCTCGAGGTCGATCGATTCTCAGGCGCCGCTCGGCTTTATAATCCCGCGGGACACTCCACCGATATCTCGCTGATCAACTACACGCTGAGCTCGAGCAGTACGCCGCTCGACAGCTCAAACGCTCGCTGGCATTCGTTGACCGACGACAACACCAAGACCGGCTGGCACGAAGCCAACCCCACCGCGCAGTATCTCTCGGAACTCAATCCCGAAGGAGTGTTGCAACTCGCCTCGGGCGACGAGCACCTGTTCGGCACCCCGCTCACGCCCGACACCGCGGTTCCGCTCGGCACCGATCGGGTGAACACGGCGAACGTTTCGTTCCACTACCAGCTTGCCACCGGCGAGTACGTTTCGGCAGTGATCGACTCAGTAGGGCGGATCAACGACCTGGTGCTGGTGATCGATCCGGAGACAGGAGCCGCAACCATTCAGAATCAGTCGGCGCAGTCGATGGAGCTCATCAGCTACACGATTCACTCCGACAACGGCACGCTGCTGCCGAGTTTCAGTGGTTCGGGACTGTCCGACTGGTATGTTTCGAACCCGACGACCACCGACCTGTCGGAACTCAACACCGCCGATCCACTGCTGGTGAGTGTTGGCGATACGGTGAGTCTCGGCAATGTGTGGGACACCACGGCTGGCATTCTCGACAACCTCACCTTCCGCTACCAACTGCCAGGCGGGTCGCTGCAGACTGGCACCGTCGACTTCGGCGCGCTGGCCGACGTGCCGACCGTACTGGTTGGCGACTACAACGGCGACGGCCATGTGAACCTGGGCGACTACACCGTGTGGCGCGACTCGCTGGGGGCGAGCGTTGCCGTGGGCACCGGGGCCGATGGCAATAGCAACGGGGTAATCGACAGCGGCGACTACGATCAGTGGAAGGCCAACTTCGGGGCCTCGCTAGCGGGCTCGGCGGCCTTCGCTTCGACGGCCAACCAACCCGTGCCCGAACCCGCGTCGCTGGTGGTTGCACTCGCGACGCTCGTTGGTCTGGGAATCGTCCGCCGCACGAAGGTGATGTAGCATGTTAAGTCTTCGCGATGTCGCACGGCTGGCCAGTTGCGCTGGCCGTGCGATCGGCTTGCTGACGCTGAGCATTTTCCTGGTGCCCCCACAGGCGGGCGCGCAGAGCTCGCCGCCGGCGGGCTTGCCGGTGAAGTCGGCCCTCATCCAGCAACTCGACGCCGAGCAGCCACAAACCATCGTGGTGTATGGCACCAGCCTCACTGCCGGCGGGGCGTGGGTGCATCAACTCTCGACGCGACTCAATGCGAGGTATCCCGACCAGATCACCTGGGTCAACGCCGCGATGAGTGGCAAAGCCTCGGCCTCGGGCGTCGCAAACCTCGACGACCGCGTGCTCAGCAAGCAGCCCGATGCAGTGTTCATCGAATTCGGCATGAACGACGCCTTCGCGGTCTATCCGGAGGGCAACATCGATCAGGGAATCACCGTCGATCAGGCGCGGGCCAATCTCGAGCAGATGATCACCCGCATCGAGCAGCAGAACCCCGACGCCCAAGTGATCCTGCAAACCATGAACCCCTCGTGGGACGCTGCTAACGGAAACCAATCGGGCACCAAGCGCCCGCAGCTGCCCGACTACTACCAGATGTACCGCGAAGTGGCCGCCGAGCGAGAACTGCTGCTGATCGACAACCATGTGGTGTGGTTGACGCTGCAGAAAAACCAGCCGGAGGAGTTCGCCGCTCGCGTCTCCGATGGCACTCACCCCGACTCCAACGGCTACCAGCGTTTCGTCACTCCAGCCATCCTGCATGGCCTCGGCGCCGACAACGCGCTCACCCTGCTGGTCGATGTGCAATCGGGCCGGGCGGTGCTGCATAATCAGTCGGCGACTCCGCTTGAGTTCATCGGCTACACCCTCTCCTCTCCCGAGGCGGCGCTGTCGACCTCGTGGACGAGCCTGGCCGATCAACAGTGCGAAGGCTGGCACGAAGCGAGTCCTTCGACCAAGTTCCTGAGCGAGTTGAATCCTACCGAAAGTCTAAGTCTGGCAAGCGATGCGACGATCGACCTGGGAACCGCCTGGAATCCCTCAGGGGCCCTCGACCTGAGCTTCGCCTATCAAACGCCCGACGGCGTGCAACATGAGGGGCTCGTGGTTTACACCACGAGTGTCGAAACCATGGTTCGCGTCGCAGGCGACTACAATGGCGATGGCCAGGTGAATCTGGCCGACTACACCGTATGGCGCGACTTGCTAGGCGCTAGCGTGGCCCCTGGTACCGCCGCCGATGGCAATCGCAACGGAGTGATCGACTCCGGCGACTACCTCGCCTGGAAAGCGTGCTTTCGCCGCCAACCCTCCCGTACTGGCCGTCGCACTCCGGCCACCATCGACTCGGTGCCCGAACCAGCCACCATCGCCCTGGCGATGGCCGCGACCGCGATGCTCCCCACACGCCTGCTGTGGTAGTAGTTTCGCGGTTTTCTAGTAGAACGCACTATTGACAAGTCGCAGCGTGCCAAGCACACGCGCCCGTGTTATGCTATAGGTACACCAGCCGCACCGTAGTGCTGGACCAGTGCCTTTCGCCTTGGCGACTTCGATGCCATCCTCTCCTTCGATTCAACGCGCCCGGGGCTACTTTATTGCAGTCATCCTGCTCGGCCTGTGCGTTGTGTTGGTGGGACCGCTCTGGACACGTGCGCTGGCCGCAGTGAGTGTCGACGCGATACTCACTCCCAGCGAGTTGCAAGATCCTCAACTCGTCGAAGCCGTAAACCGTGCTCAGAACTATAAGCTTAGTTCGGCGGGGCTACTGGTTCCTTATTACGTGCTGGGAGCGGTACTCATGGTGTGCGGCACCTTGGGGTGCTTGGCGCTAAACTCGCAAGAACCACGTTCTGAGTAAAAGCTCCGAGGTAGCGATGGGAAAGATAACGTTCCTGGCCATGAGCATTTGGGCAAACCTAGGAGTCCTGGCAATCGTGGCCGCCTTTCTTCCCGCTCGTTGTGATGATCAGCCTGGCTTTTGCACCGGCACTCTAGAAATACTCGACGGATAGCATGGCATCGTTAGACTGCACTATCGCTTCTCCCCGCGTCTTCTCTCCGCATCGAACCATGCGCCATAAGTTAACGACACTTGCCGTATTCAGCTACGTGGCGATCTGCCTGGCGGTCGACTTCATCCCCCACCATGGACCACCGCTGTTTCGTTACACCGGCAGCGATCCCGAGGTTCACGTCTGGAACATCGGCTGGCCACTCGGCACTGCGATCTACGACCCTCGCTATGGTTGGCACTGGGGGCCCGAAGCGTTTGTCGTGCTGCCACTGCAAGTCGTGCTGCTATTGGTTGCGATCACAGCATGGCGGTTATGGCGATGGAGCAGCAAGCGTTGAGTTCGTCCCTTGTACGATTCCAACGCCCCCCTTCTGTCCGCTGGTTTCTGAACGAGCGACTTACTCTTCCAGCTTCCACCACGTACTGGCGACGCCGGCCAGTACCAGGTGCGGCATGTAGCGCACTGTGTAGTCGGGGCCGCCGAGCAGGCGGGCCATGTCGGGCGAGGTGCTGCCGGTCACGAGCACTTGGGGTGGTTTCACTAGTCCGTCGCGATGGCGGGCGATCAGCTCCCGCACCGCCCCGACCGCGCCCCAGTAGAGCCCCGAGCGGATCGCGTCGGACGTGTTCTTGCCAACCGATGCGGGCGACTTGCCCTCGATCGGCGGACGCACGGCCGGCAACGCATCGGTGCGGGCGTGCAAAGCCACCGCAGCGGTTCCGATACCAGGCAGGATGGCTCCCCCTGCGAAGGCTCCTTCGGCCGACACCAGGTCGACCGTGATCGCGGTGCCAAAGTCGATGACGATGGCCGGCGACTCGGCTCGTCGCACGGTGCTCGCCCCCACCGCAGCGGCCAGGCGGTCGATGCCTACCCGGTCGGGCTCGTCGGTGAGATTCTCGATCGGCAGATCGGCGTTCGTCAGCACGCGGAGCTGATTCCAGGCCCCATCGTGGTGGGCCGCCAGGTAGTCTTTGAGCGCCTGGGTGCCGGGCCGGCTCACGCTCGCCACCACCAGCGGCGTGCCAGGCGAGATCGTCTCGGCCAGCCATTCGCCAAGCGGCTCGACGTTGCAGGCCTCGCCCGGCGAATCGGGCGCGAGCGTCACCGTGGCAGCAGGCTGCGGCAGCCCCGTGTCAGCGGATGGCTGGAGGTGGAACAGGCCCAGTTTGATGCGACTGTTACCGATGTCGACGGCAACAACAGTGCCCTGGTGCAGCATGACGTAACGGCCCCTCGTGTGGGGGGCTAAGGTCTCGAATCGTGAAAGTGCCCTGCGAGGCTCCGATGGCCCCGCCCGCGGATGCTCCATGGTAAGCGACCACGGCAGCGGGGGCGAGCGGCGGTTGCCAGACGAAACGGGTGGAAAGCTGGATAATTTCAGCAGGCCGGCAAGCTCAGGGCTTCTTGCACTTGCCGGATAGCGCGGCACCGCATGCCAGGCCATCGGAATTGGCAAGCCGCAACCACGCGCCGAAGCACGCGAGGAGCGGCACTACTTTCGGCCGACAGAGACTGGATTCTCTCGGGTTTTTGCTGGGAATTGGCCACCTATGGTGTTCTAATGGATAGGTGCTTTTAGGCTGTCGGCTATCAGCTTTCGGCTGTTGGCTTCCCAGTGATTGGAGGTGCTTGCGATGTGATACTTCGATTGAGAACGAACGACTAGCGACCCGCTGGCGAATGGTTGCCGGCGTGCGGGGTGCTGCTGCGCGAACTTCAAAACTCTGGTGGGGCTGCGTCGCTGGAAGCTCCTGGACCCACCCTACTACCCTTTCTAACTCCCAACTTCCAACCCCCAACGTCCAACCAAAAATACTTTCCCACCCATGGGAATCTATTTTGGACACTTTCCGCGGAGGTGTCGATGCAACTCATTGCTAACAAACGACTTGCGACCGCCAGGCACTGCGAAAATAGATTCCCACTCGATGCGTTTTGGGAAATGGGAATCTATTCGGGTGCGAAAACACCTGGTTTTGTAGAGTGCGTGCGGATTCAATTTTCCCATCGGTGGGTAAATTGGGAATCTATTCGCCCGGCACTGGGAAACTATCCCGTTGCGAGGTGCGGGGGTGCTGGAGGAACTCGTCGGATTGGCAAGCTGGGGTGGGGGCCAGCGGCCGAGCGGGTTTCCGCCCTCCTTCGATCCTCGTTCTGTCGGCCCAGCCGAGGACCGCCTGGCGGGGGAGAATTCCCGTTGCCCACTTCGCTTAAATCCTGTACATCGGGTGAACCGCAAGGTTTGCCCAAATGGGCTACCTGGCGGGCAGAGAGCCGTTGTTACTAGATTGCCCCATCTGTATAATCCGTAGTTTGGTTTACCTAGCCTTCCAAGGCTATCGTCTTTCGCAAGTTTTTGCGAAGGGCGTGCTGCGAGGCTGGCGTCAGACGCTTGTAGATGTCGATTGATCGGAACTGCGCCGAAGCCCCTTTTGCCTTCACAGGTTCGAAAACATGCGATTCTGGTTGCTCGACTCCATTGAATCTTTCACGCCCGACGAAGAGCTCGTGGCGGTGAAGAATGTGAGCTACAGCGAAGAATACCTGCAGGACCACTTTCCCGAATTCCCTGTATTGCCGGGCGTTTTCATGCTCGAGGCCGCCACCCAGGCTGCCGCGTGGCTGATGCGTTTAACCGACGATCTGGCCGATACGGTCATCGTGCTCCGCGAAGCCAAGAACATTAAATACGCCAACTTTGTCCAACCGGGACAGAAGCTCCGTGTTACCGTCCGACAATTAAAGAAGGACGAGCGGTTTGCAACCTTCAAAGTCGAAGGACTGGTAGACGAGGCAGCGACCCTAAGCGGGCGGATTGTACTCGAGCGTTACAGCCTGGCCGACACCGATCCCTTGCAAGAATCCACCGACCAAAAAGTCCGCGGCTACCTGTCGAAGGTCGCCCGCGCGATTGCCAAACCAGAGATGCTGCCCGCGAACGTGCGGGTAGTCTGAGTATAGGGGCGAGGAACGTTCGGCCGACGACAGATGGTCGCCAGCAGTTCGCAATTCGCCACGAGTATTGAGTTCACCCTAGAGGAGTTTGAGGCCATGCCCTCGCAAGAAGAAATCTTCGCCAAGGTCCAAGAAGCACTGGTAGACGCACTGGGTGTCGATGACGACGAAGTGACCCCTGAAGCGACGCTAACGGGCGATCTCGATGCCGAGTCGATCGACTTCCTCGACATCGTATTCCGTCTTGAGAAGAGCTTCGACATCAAGATCGAACGTGGCGAGCTGTTCCCCGAAGACATCCTGAGCAACACCGACTACGTTGAAGACGGAAAAGTGAATGCCGAAGGTTTGGCCAAGCTGAAAGAGCGGATGCCGTTTGCCGACCTGTCGCGGTTCGAGACCAATCCTCAGGTCCAAAACCTGGGTAAGCAGCTCACCGTGGCCGACATGTGTGCGTTCGTCGAGCACAAGCTCTCGGCTTAAGTTGCCGGAGTTTTGTGAGTCGCATGCCTTAACTAACGGGAGGCCGTCCATTGCGCTGGTTCTGGGTCGATCGCTTCACCGAGTTCGTGGGTTCGTCGCATGCTGTCGGCCATAAGGGCGTTGCGCTCTCCGACGACTTCATGCACGACCACTGGGGCGCGTATCCCACGATGCCCCACTCGTTGATGGCCGAAGGCATGGCACAAACCGGTGGACTGCTGGTTAGCGAGTTGTATTACTTCAAGGAGTTGGTGGTTCTCGCCAAGTTCTCGAAGCTCGCGTTCCACGGAATCACCCGTGGCGGCGACTCGCTTACCTACCGGGCCGACATCGACAACATTCGCGATGTCGGCGCATCGGTTACCGTTACCGGGCACTGCGGCGACGAGCTTCGCGCCGAAGGCGAGATCTTCTTCGCCCGGCTCCAGACACGCGACGTCGAAAACGTCGATCCCAAATTGCCCAAGCGGTTGTTCGACCCGTCCGATCTGGCCGAGTGGTTACACATCGTCGGCATCTTCGAGGTCGGTACCCGCAAGGATGGCACCCGCATGCGGGCTGCCGACTACGGGCTACCCTCCGACTTGGCCTGCTAATAGAGGACTCTCTGCCATGAAACGTCGTGTTGTCGTTACCGGCATCGGTTGTGTTACCCCGCTTGGCACCAAGCCCAACGAGCTGTGGGCGAATCTCATGGAGTGCAAGAGCGGCGTTGGTCGAACCACGTTGTTCGACGCGGCGAACTTCCCCACGAAGATCGCTGCGGAAGTGCGTGATTGGTCGGTCGCCAAGGATGGACTCGACACGGCCGAATGGGCGGGGCGCGGGCGTCACACCCAGTTTGCCGCCGGTGCTGCCCAGCAAGCGATGGGCGATTCGGGCGTGGTCGGCACGGTCGATCCGCAGCGTCTCGGCGTGTACCTCGGTGCCGGCGAAGGACAACAAGACTTCGAAGCCTTTAGTCGCATGATGGTCGCGTCGCTCTCGAGCGGCGAGTTCAACCTCGGCACGTTCGTTCGCCAGGGTCTCGACCAGCTCGATCCGCAGCTCGAACTCGAGCAGGAACCGAACATGCCGGTTGGTTACCTGGCTGCGATGTTCGATGCCCAAGGTCCTAACATCAACTGCCTGACTGCTTGTGCTGCCAGCAGCCAAGCGATCGGCGAAGCCACCGAGATGATTCGTCGCGGCGATGCCGATGCGATGCTTTCGGGCGGGGCTCACAGCATGATCCACCCGTTCGGCGTTACCGGGTTCAACCTGCTTACCGCGCTGAGCGAGCGGAACGACGACCCCGAAGCGGCCAGCCGTCCGTTTGATCTCGAGCGCGATGGTTTCGTGCTCGGCGAAGGGGCCTCGATGGTGGTACTCGAGGAGTACGAACACGCGAAGGCTCGCGGCGCAAACATCTACGGCGAGATCTCCGGCTACGGAACCACCGCCGACGCGTTCCGCATCACCGATACCCACCCCGAAGGTCGCGGGGCAATTGCGTGCATCAACATGGCATTGGCCGACGCCGGGCTGAACCCCGACGCCATCCATTACATCAATGCCCATGGCACCAGCACAACGGTGAACGACAAGGTCGAAACGCTGGCGATCAAGCAATCGTTTGGCGACCTGGCGTACAAGATTCCCGTGTCGAGCACTAAGAGCATGACCGGTCACCTGATTGCCGCCGCTGGGGCGACAGAGCTGATCATCTGCCTGATGGCCATGCGACACGGCATTGCACCGCCGACCATCAACTACCAAACGCCCGACCCCAACTGCGACCTCGACTACGTGCCGAACGCCCCGCGGGAACTGCCGATCAAGACGACACTGTCGAACAGCTTCGGCTTCGGCGGGCAGAACATCACGCTGATCGCCACAGCGGTTTAAACGTCGCTGCCAGGAGGTTCCGCACTGCCAGGAAACAACTGCCTGCGTAGCGATGGCACCAGCGGTACGATCGCGACGAGCACAAATATGCCCAGCCCGTATAGCCGGGTCCAGTTGGTATGCGAAGCAACGACGAACGGAAAGTAGCTCACCCGATCGAGCTCGCTCGCCGGCTCCCCGCCCGCATAAGTCGCCAGCGCCCGAGCATCGTTCAAATTGTAGAATCCACGCATTTCTTTTGATCCATCGGCGAACGCAATGATCGGTCCATAGGCCGACTCGGTAATCGTAAACAACTTGGTCATGGTGCTCAGATGCCCCGAGCGCTGGGTGCCAGTCAGTCGCGCGGTGAGTTGTTCGACGGGCACGTCGACTGGCTCCATCCAATTCGACTGGATGTCGCTCGCTTCGATCAGCAGGATCGTCGTCGCGGGATCATCGGTCACCGCGTCGAGGGTCACCGGAGTGTCGGTTTGCCAGAGCGTGCCAGGGCCTGTCACAGCGTAGTAGTTGCTGCAGTTCGGACCACTCGCAGCAAGCTCGCTATAGGCTAGCTGCGAACACTCCTGACAGCCGCGGCATCGATACACGTGTGGCATCTCCTCGGCGAACTGCAAATTGTGCGGGCTGTTCCAAGGTTCGTCGAGGTGAAGCTTCGCGTACAGAGTCGCTGCGTCGCCGCCCAGGTAAGGGAGTAGTAACACGCGCCAACTATGGAGCGGTCGCCCTGAGTCATCGGTCGAGTAAGGCGGAGGATACTGCTGGTGCTTCGCAACGTAGGTGTCGATGGCCAGCGTGATTTGACTGCAATTGTAAAAGCAGGCGCCCCTGCGCGACGACTTCCGCGCACTACCGATCGTCGGCAGCAGATACCACTCCACAAAGGCGACCGCCAAGACCATCATCACCAGCAGCCCACCCCCAAGCGCCCAATTACGCCGAAGCCACACCGCAGTGAACACCCCAGCGACCACCAAACCAAACACCCCCATCACCGCGAGCGCAGCCGCGACCAGGGCGAACAGGTACAGTAGCGTAGCGAGTCGAAAGGTCATGCGTTGCTTTTCTCCTCGCGGGTCACTCTTGGCAACACCCGTTTGCGCACCGATGGCACGAGTGGCAGTAGAACGATGACCACTAGCAACACCACGCCGACGATGTGATCCCAATGAATGACTTTACCAAGAGTGTGGAATGCACTCTGGCTCTGAAGCACCTCGTATTCCGCTTTAGAGTCTTCGCCCCCTGCGATCGTGAGAAGAGCTCGAGCGTCGTCGCGGTTTGCCATCGGATAGAGCACTTTCGTACGTCCATCCACATTACTCACCACACGATTACTGATAGCATACTTCGTCGTCACGAAGTACCCTTGTACTTTCCTTTCGAACTCTACCTGGTTCGTCACGTTTCCCGTTAGCAGATCAATGGCCTGCTCCAAGGTCACGTCACGGGGCTCCGCCCAATGGATGCCGAGGTTACCTACTTCGATCACATTAACAGGAGAACATTCTTTATTTGTTACCACCTCACTCAAAGAGATCGTGCCTTCCATCGGCCAGGCGGTGCCTTCCCCCACCACGGCTACATAGTTTGTTTCATGAGGTTGTAACTTATTGTTGTGAACCCTTGCGCTTTGAAACAGAGACATATCTGTGTTGCTGAACACTTTGGCATTATGAGGGCTATTCCATGGCTCATCTAAATGAAGTTGACTGTAGAGCGTTTGTTGATCGAGGTAGGGAAGCAGCTCAACACGCCAGCTATAGAGCGGCTCTCCCTGCTCGTTTCGCACTACAGCTGGTGGGAAGTGACCATGAACCGATTCATAGTTCAGTAGCGCAAGTTCGATTTGCTTAATGGAATTGAGGCTTTGGCGTTGCTGAGTATATACACGGGGGTCAGAAACAGTGGGAACTAGCAACCGACAAAGGAGTACGATGATTCCGAGAGCGGCCACAATTGGTGACCAACCAAGGCGAATATCTGTGCGATTTAACCCAATACTGAGACTGCCGAGATACAAGTAGAGGATCGAGCCTGCAAATAACAGCCCCCACACCCCCAGCACCGCGAGCGAAGCGGCGACCAGGGCGAACAGGTACATCAAGGAGGAGATATTAAAGCTCATGCGTCGCTTGTCTCCTCGCTAATCACTCTCGGCAACACCCGTTTGCGCACTGCTGGCACGACCGGCAGCACGGCGATCGCGATCAACAGCAGCAGGCCATAGAGGCGATCGTAGCGGAGTTCGGGCTGGCCGAGACTTTCGAGCGCGGCGGGGTCGATTGTCTCCCCGCCGTTGGCGGTGAGCAGGGCGATGGCGGTTTCGCGGTCGAGTGGCGCTCGAAGTCGTAGCACGCTGCCATCCAGCATGGCGACGTGACGGAAGTAATGTTCCTGATGCAGGAAGCTCGCCTGCTCGACGTGCCCGGTAAACTCGTCGGGGTCGACCGGAGCAGTGAGTAACTCCACCGCTTCATCGAACGTCAGGTCGCGAGGCTCTTTCCAGTCGATGTCGCTATGGCCGACATCGATAAGCAGAATGGTCTGCGAGTGGTCGTCGGTGATCTCTTCCAACTTGCGAGGCGGATCGGTCCACACGCACTCAGGGGCAACCACCGCTAGGTAGCTGGTGTCGCTGGTCTCTCGGTGCGAGGGACACTCGTACCACTCAATGCTCGGTAGCGTACGATTCGTCGGACCATTCCAGGGTTCGTTCCTGTTGTAGATGCTGGGAATGCTGTTGCTCTCAATGAACGGCATTATTACCAACCGCCAGCTTTGGGTATCGCCCGACGTGCCAAGAGTTGCCACTGCAGGGGGAAGATGACCGTAGGTATCTTCGTAATTCTCAATGGCCTTGTTGAACAATTAGTCACAAACCTCCGTAAAAACTAACGTGGAATGGAACCACGTACCTTTTTTACGGAGATCGAACATGGCTACGAAAGAAAAACGAACCTACAAAGTCACGAACTGGAAGGAGTATAACAAGTCGCTCATCGAGCGTGGAAACATCACTATTTGGTTTAGCGACGAGGCGTTGGAGAACTGGGAACATCCTAACGACCAGACAAAAGTCGGTCGCCCTTTTGTCTTCAGCGATACGGCGATCGAGTGCTTGCTGACGATTCGCGAACTGCTGAAACTTCCCTATCGGCAGACTGAGGGATTCGGCCGCTCGCTGGTGGCGATGTTGGGCGTCGAGGCAGCGATTCCCAATTATTCTTCGCTCGCCAAGCGAGCCAGCAAGCTGAATGTTTCGCTCGATATCGCTAACAAGAGGGGCGACATCGATATCGTGGTGGATAGCACCGGCATGAAAGTGTTTGGCGAGGGCGAATGGAAGATGCGGACGCATGGCAAGTCGAAGCGGCGGACATGGCGGAAGCTGCATTTGTCGGTGAATCCTGACACCCGCGAGATTGTGGCGGAGATTTTGACCGAGAACAGTTGCCACGATGCCGATGCGGTTCCCGAAATGCTGGAGCAGGTGGAGCAGCCCGTAAAAAAGTTTCACGGCGACGGTAGTTACGACAAGTGGAAGGTTTATGAAGGGCTGGAATCCGAAGGCATTGAGCCGGTGATTCCGCCGCAGCACAACGCCAAGATCAAACAACATGGCAACTCTGCGGAGGAGCCTTTGCCCCGGGACGAGGCAATTCGTCAGATTCGACGCAAGGGGCGTAGGAGTTGGAAAGAGGAAGTGGGCTATCATCGTAGAAGCTTGGCGGAAACGACCATGTACCGAGTGAAACAAAGCTTTGGGAGCCATCTCAAAAACCGAGTATTCGAAAACCAACAAACGGAAGCCCGCTTGCGCTGTAAAATCATCAATCAATTCACCCAACTCGGGCTTCCACAGTTCGAGTGGAGTTAGTCAACAAGGCCATTCTCAATTGCAAACGAGGTATTACGAAGTCTGTTGCGACACCCCATTGTGCGGGCCGCTTCGCGGGGGGTATCGATGGGTATTTGAGCGAGACCGAATAGTAGCAGACCGACCGCCAAGACGATGGCTCCGAAGCGAGTATCCCACTCATGGGAAAGATAGGCCCTCCACAGTAGCAGCACCCCCGCAACGACCGCGATCCCCCACGCTCCTATCACCGCACACGAAGCAGCGACCAGGGCGAACAGGTACAGTAGCGTGGCGAGTCGAAAAATCATGCGTCGATGGTTTGAAGACGAGCGATAGCAGTTGGTAGCGAGCGAATCCCCTCAGCGGCTTGGCTTACGGTTCTGGTTCGCTCTCAGACGAGGCCTTTATTCTACTAGCGGGCGACTGGTGTTTGGGAGCGGGCGGGCCGAACAGCGGCCAGATGCGTCGCCGGACCGGTCGCAGAACGACCGCAACGATGAGCAGCGTGAGAAGCACCAGCCCGTACGCTTGCTTGAACGTATTGCCTACGAGTAGTGGATCGTTGGAAAGCCATTGCGCGACGAACTGGCTGTGGTGATCGAGCACAATCGAGTAGCCCGAACAGCCTACAAAGATCAACCCAAAAATCAGATAGCCGACCCATTCGTCCTGCATCGCCAGGGCGGACCAGATGAGAACCCCTGCGACGACGATGCCGAACGTACCGAAAGCAACGATCGACAGCGATACGAGGGCGATAAGATAGAACAGCGTGGTAACTCGAAACGTCATATCGTGCGTGGAATCGCGGCAACAGGCGAGTGGGTTCGGGCGAGTGAAATACTCCCTCGATTCTCGCGTCTTCGCCGGCCAAAATCCACAAGATTCTGGTCAGATCAACGATACGACTTCTAGCTTTGCTGGTTCATGAAAAGACGCCAACCGTGCTGCGAACAACACGGCTGGCGAATGCTTTGAAACTTTCTACTGCGTCTACATCACCTAGGTTACCAACCGATGTAAAGACCGCCGCGGGCGCCGTTCAGATAGACACCGCCACCGCCGTAGTTGTAACGGGGTGCGTACACGCGGGGGGCATAGTAACGTGGTGCGTAGTAACGCGGCGCGTAGTAGGCGGCTCGCGGAGCATAATAACCGCGGTGCTGCACGCGCCCATGATTGTGGTAATGCCGTACTGGTGGTCCATAACGATGACCACGGGCTTCGGCTGTGTTGGGCATCATCAGGCTCGCAGCACCCAACGCACCCACAAACAACAACATCATCAATACACGCTTCGCCATAACACACTCTCCTTCGCGGCCCTGATTTCCGAGGCGTCCGCACTGTAGGGGGGAATCGAAATCGTGCGCTAGCGAGTGAGAGGAACCCGCTCATGCACTTCTATTAGTACCCTACCTACATACCGCGTGCCGACCAGGGCCAGTAATCCACAAGTACTGGCTAGGTAACCACTTGCGTTTTTGTTTTCTTTTCGACCGCAATTCCAACCTTTCAAAAAGCGCCCATCAAGTGATGGCGCGCGTCGTCATTACGAACTCACTGCTCGGTTACCCGAGCTTTCCAATTCGCGTACGCTCTGTTCAACTTTCTGGGCGACGACACGTACCAGGCGTAGCCTGCGCGTCGTTCGACCTCGATTTCGGCAAGCGAGTACTTCACCTTGCCATCTCTCCCGCAAAACAAGGGCCGATTCGTTTCGAGTTCGTAGAATCGTGCCCAGATCGGGGGAGCTTCTCGGTCGGCGACCACCACCTGATCGCGAAAGCTAGCACCATTGTCGGGCGAGCGAATCGTCACTCGATCGATGCGAATGCCATCAAGCTGCGTCTCGGCAAACCATGTGATGGCTGCTTCCACCGCTTCGACCACCTGCTCGTTCGGCTCCCGCACCCGCATCAGTAGCAGCACGATCTCGGCGCTCTCGCCGCTCACGAGGCTTGCCTTTTCGAACGATCGCGCGTCGACCGGTTCGAGCGTTTGGTAGTCGTGCTGCTGACACCACACGGTCTTGCGACCATCGATCACCACCTGCGTGCGGACGATGCAATCGATTCCTCGGGCGTAGGCCCGCTCGGCTCGCTGGCGCAACTCCGGCTCGACGAAGTCATACTGCGGTTGCTGTTCGGCGACCGCCTGCAGCACGTTCATCACCCCGACCATCGCGTTGTCGTTGTAGGTGATGTGAACCTTGTAGCCGCGGGGATTGGGATAAAACTGAGGCCAACCACCATTGGAGTACTGGGCTTCCAGCAGGTACTCGAGCCCCCGCTCGGCCGCCCGGCGGTACTCGTCGCGATGCGTGATCGCATAAGCCGACGCGAGATACGCGATTTGCGAATGGGTCGCGTTGTTGTCGATGGTGCTCGGCAACCGATGCTGCGCGTCGGCAATCCACTCGCGATCCGCGTCGCTCAGCGGGACGCCCATGTGCAGGTTCTTCGGCCAGCCGCCGTCGCGGTTTTGAAACAGCAGCAGGTTGTCGGCAATCGCCTCGACTTGCTCCACCGGGTAAGGCTTCGGCAATTGAGAACCATCGTCGTCTTCGAGCCAGGGCAGGTCGCTGCCGTACATCGCCCGCGGCGAGGGAATCCCCGCCTGGCACCAGGCACCTTGCTGCCCGCAGATCCAGACAGCCAGCGCGATGCCGAACATCCGCTGGAGTGGATGGCTACGAAACCGATCGATTTTCATGCGAAACCCTCGCAAAACAGGTGATTCGAATACTGCTGTGCTCCAATGTACAAGCGGGCTCCTGGCGATGCGAATTATGAGTTCGCCCGCCAACACATCAGCAGCCCCGGTCAGCAAGACTGACCGGGGCTGCGAGTTGCTTCAAGTTTTCTGCGTCGACTCCGGCTTAGATGTCGTAGTACATGCAGAACTCATATGGATGCGGACGCAAGGCCAAGGCCTTAACTTCGTTCTCCATCTTGTAGTTGATCCACGTGCTGATGACGTCTTCGGTGAACACGTCGCCGCGGAGCAGGAACTCGTGATCGCCCGACAACGCTTGCAGCGCTTCTTCCAGCGAACCAGGAGTCTTCGGCACTTCGGCCAGTTCTTCCGGCGACAGATCGTAGATGTCCTTGTCCAAAGGCTCGCCCGGATCGATCTTGTTCTGGATACCGTCGAGCGCGGCCATCATCAGCGCGCTGAACGCCAGGTAAGGATTCGAACTCGGGTCGGGGCAGCGGAACTCAATTCGCTTGGCCTTCGGGCTCGGGCTGTACATCGGGATACGGCACGATGCACTACGGTTACGCTGCGAGTACGCCAAGTTCACCGGAGCTTCGTAACCCGGTACCAAACGCTTGTAGCTGTTGGTCGTGGGGTTGGTGAAAGCCAGCAGTGCAGGAGCGTGCTTCAGAATACCACCGATGGCATACATTGCTGCGTCCGACAATCCAGCATAGCCGCTACCTGCGAACAATGGCTCGCCACCCTTCCAGAACGAAATGTGGGTGTGCATGCCCGAACCGTTGTCGCTAAACAGCGGCTTCGGCATGAAGGTCACGGTCTTGCCGTGTTTGGCGGCCACGTTTTTGATGATGTACTTGTACAAGCACTGATGGTCGCCCATCGTGACGAGGTCGTTGTACTTCAGGTCGATTTCGGCCTGACCAGCGGTCGCGACTTCGTGATGCTGGCACTCGACATCGAGACCGCAGTCGATCATCAACTGCATCATCTCAGCGCGAATGTCGTTCAACTGATCCGCAGGTGGGCAAGGGAAGTAACCTTCCTTATGACGCAGCTTGTAACCCAAGTTCGGGCCCATGCCTTCGGCGCGATAATCACGACCACGGTTCCAAGCCGCTTCCACGCTATCGAGATAGAAGTAGCCCGCTTGCGGAGTTTGGTCGAAACGAACGTCGTCGAAAATGAAGAACTCGGCTTCGGGGCCGATGTAGCACGTATCGGCGACACCCGTGCTCTTCAGGTAGTTCACTGCTTTGCGAGCGACGTTTCGCGGATCGCGAGTGTAGTCTTCGCGGGTGATGGGATCCTGCACGTTGCAGATCAGCACCAGGGTCTTCAACTGGCAGAACGGGTCGATAAACGCCGTGTCGGGCTGCGGCATCAGCAGCATGTCCGACTCGTTAATGGCTTGCCAGCCACGAATGCTCGAACCATCGAAACCAAGGCCATCTTCAAACACATCCTCATCCAGCTTGCTGGCCGGAATGCTGAAGTGTTGCCAGAGCCCCGGAAAGTCCATGAAGCGAAAATCGATCGATTTCACATCATTCTCCCGGCACATGGCCAGGACTTCTTGCGGCGTCATACGAACGTTCCTTTCATCAGAAGGTAAAACATGGACGGTGTCGCGTACCGTGGAGCAATGCGCAGCGAAAAGTAGAATCCTCACGAACGTCGATTACTGGCCTAGGGCACCGCCCCTAAGCCGCACTTGAGTGTTTACGATCCACGTCGCGAGCGGTAAGTTCGACGCCGCCTAATCGTACGACCACCAGAACTTCACGCCAAGCTGCTGTGCTACGCGAGGAGAGACCGCTTGCTCGTACGAGTGCGCACGGCCCACCCCCAAGTTGAAAGCCTAGCCGATTTCCACACGGCTGAAAACCGTCCTGCCAAGTGCGCAAACGCTTGCATGACACACGCCTCGCAGCCTGCCTAGTCGGACGCTGACGAATAGATTCCCAATTTACCCACCGATGGGAAAATTGAATCTGCGCGTACTCTACAAAACCAGCGGTTTTCGCGCCTGAATAGATTCCCATTTCCCAAAACGCATCGAGTGGGAATCTATTTTCGCACTGGGAATCCATCGCAAGTCGTTTGTCAGTAGCAAGTTGCATCGACACCTCCGCGATAGTTGCCCAAAATAGATTCCCACCCATGGGAAACTATTTTGGTTGGGAGTTGGGGGTTGGAAGTTGGGGGTTCTGAGTGCGGGACGCGGGATATCATCTTGAAGGTAGTAGGGTGGGTCCATGAGCTTCCAGCGACGCAGCCCCACCAGCGATTTACCAACCGCGCAGCAGCGAACGCCCACGCAAGCAACCAATCGCCTGCGCGTCGCTAGAAGTCAGACATTAAGACAAGCATCACATCGCAATCACCTCCAATCACTAAAAAGCCAACAGCCGAGAGCTGAAAGCCGACAGCCTCAGCCACCTGTCCATTAGAACACCACAGGTGGCCAATTCCTAGCGAAAAGTGGAGCATCCAGAGAAGAAAAATTGTTTAGCCCGCGATATGGAATGAAGGAACGACACAGATTTGTGCATACCGAGAGAGCGCAACAGACAGTACCCCACGCCCTATAGACATAAGTGAAATTGCTAGCCGCTTACAGAGTCTCTAGCCTTTCCCTGAGATTCATAGTTAGAAAAGAAAGCTGGTACCGCAAGGAGATCTGCAGGCAATCAGAAGTAGACTCTAAGCAATAGCATCATAGACAGGTGACAAAACGTACTTATCGATCCACTCGATGACAGGTACACAAACAGCATCCCCAAATCCAGCCATTTGCTGATTAGGCCGGCCAACCAGTGGAAAATCAGGCACTCCTTGCAATCGGGCATACTCGCGAGGTGACATCCATCGTATTCGAAGCTTCCCTCGATCAATTACGATTACTATTTGCCTTGCACTTCCGCCACGAGGCACACGAAGGCATCCTGCGATGCCGTCAAACCGAACCTCTGCACGAGTAGTTCCGTTCCGTTTCCTTCGGTAGATAGTGCCAACATGGACTGCCTTCTTGTCGAGCATCAACAAATCCACTTGGGCTTTATGAGAATCGCTCATCGACTCGTAATGTTTAAGCACCTGTGGCTTGTCCCACCACTCTTGATTCTCATCTAAGTCAATAAACTCTTTTAGATTTGTAACATTGGCACTGGGAGCCGAGATCGGACTGGCAATCCACCCGGTATTCAATTCTGTTGACTCCAGAAGCTGTATTAGCCGCTTAGGTCTGATACTAGCCGTTTGCTCTAGAGCCTCCCTCCACGGGTCGAAAGCCGAACCATTTGAGAGCACGACAGGTGCTTTGTTTACTACGCTTCTATGTACTCCAATCACAAACACTCGCTGGCGACTCTGCGGCACGAAGTGCTTTGCATCCAAAACGAACGAATCGAGATAATAACCTAGACTCGCAAGTGTTGTAGCTACTGCCTGAAAATCTTTGCCTCCGTGAGAAGTCAAGAGACCATTGACGTTTTCGATCAGAAGTATTTTTGGGCATCGCCTCTTCATTGCAGCTAGCGCTGCTGTGAATCCAAAGAAAGTTGAAGAATGATCTCCACTTAGCCCCCTACCCCACCCAGCCAACGAGAGATCAATGCAAGGAAAAGATGCTGTCGCAAGCACTGGAGGATTTCCGAGTTTCCCTAACACTTTGTCGGTATCCCTCACGTCCTCCAAATGAAAGTGGCAGTCAGTGAACTTAGCTTGGTATAGTTCCTGTTTCTTTGGATCATTGTCATTGGCATAGACACAATGCCAGCCCAATCTCTTCAGTCCCTCTCGTACCAATCCAATCCCAGCGAAAAACTCACAAAATGCTTTTTCGAATCTAATTGGTTGCTTGATATCCGATTTAGATTTGACTGTAAGTGACATTTAACGTCTCTATCAGATTGGTGCGCATAGTCCGTGGACATATTGTCCGCATGAACTCAAATTTACAGGATGGTAGACAAGGATGTAAAGGTTTTATTTGGCGAGCAAATGCGACGTATTCGGTCCGAACGCGGTTGGTCTCAAGAGTATTTGGCTGACGAGGCCGCTTTGGACCGGAGTTATGTCGGATGCATTGAACGTGGTGAACGAAACGTCAGTATAGAAAACATATGCAAGCTTGCCGATGCCCTAGGGGTTTCTCCAGCCGCCTTTTTTGACTGGTGGAGTGCACCGTGATGACTCCACTAGCCACAGTGCTTGCGCAGGTCGAAAATGCAAAGGCTGAATTAGACAATTATCCACCTGTCGATTTTGATTGGTATTCGCGCTGCATTAAAACGGTCAACACTACCGTACCTTGGTTAGTTGGAGTTGGCCCGCTTCTTAAACAGTACGTTGAAGAAGTATTAAATTCGCCAACGTTGGTGAGAGACACCTGGACAAAGATACGCTCTACCGCAAATGACTCCATTCCTCTTGGCTTGATTGATATCATAGATCGCGAACTAGATCGCGAGAAAGTACTTCTCGATCAAGTTGGCGGAGATATCGTGAGCAAAGTAGTTGAACAGTTTTTGATCGAGCATTTTGAGGAAGGCTGCTTAGAATCGAATGGCAAAAGTGATTACCCAGACTTATTCTTAAGATCTCGTAGCTATGAAGGTCTACCGAAATTCACGAGAGGGAGCAAAAACTACGGTGCTGCTCTAAAAGGCAATCGCGCAAGACCCGTTCGCGTTCCAGATGGGCTCGAAATTAAAACCTGCCGCAACCGTTTCGCCGTAGACTGCCACTACCCACACACTGGACTACACTTAGCTGTGGTATTTAAGGAAGAAAAAGTCCTCTTAGAAGTGACCGACATAAAGATTGCTTTTATGAGGGTAAGCGATTACCGAATTTCCAAGAGAAGTACAAAAGCAACTACTGACAAAGCATCTTTCAATGGCAGTAATTTTGTAAGTGTGTTGGTGTGAGCTGATCTCTGATACCACACTCTTTATTGATACTATCCAATCGGTCCTACCCTTGCCGCAGAGACTAGAACGGGAATGGGTTCTCTGGATCGTCGGCGTTGTCGTCGTCGGTATCGCCGAACGGGTTGCTGGTGTCGCCGAAGGGATTGCTGTTGGCGGCACCGAACGGATTCGCGTCGTCGGCTGGCTCATCGGCCGCTTCGTCCATCGGCTCTTCGTCGGCGCTCGCATCGGCTGCTTCGTCGGCGTCCGCTTCCGGCTTTGGCGAGTTGTCGTGCAGGTAAGGCTCGTCGCTGCCGACTTCGTGCATGCACTGCACCAGGCCGGTGGAGTTCACCAGATAAATGCGATCGGTCGTGCTGTTGCTAACGGTCATCGTCGACAGGCAAGTTTCGAGTTGCCCAAGCGGCACTCCGCTACGGGAGTCGACCACCAGCAGTTGGCCGAATCGATTCATGCCGTAGACGTTGGTCTTGCCGACGCCAGCGACGCGCGACACGCCGGGGGTAAGCCAGCGAAGCGTGCCGGTTTGGATATCGACCGCGTGCAGCGAAGGCTCGTCGGTGGCCACGTAGGCCATGCCGTCGACGACCAACGGTGGCTTGGAGATCGGGCTACCAACCGAGTAGCGCCAGATTTGTTGGCCATTCTGTTCGTTGATCGCGTACAGGTAACCGTTGGTCGAGGTGAAGTAGAGGGTGCCATCGACCGAGGCGGGATGCCCCATGATGCGGCCGGCCGATTCGAAGCGATAGCGAATACCTGCCTCGTCGCCCCGGTTGGCTACGTACAGGAATCCTCGATCGGTGGGCCATACCACGCTATCGGGAGTGGCGACGGGCGAGTCGAACACCCGGCCGGTCGACGAGTAGTACCACGGGAAATCGAGCGGCTCGCCCAGCGAGTAGGCTTCGACCCGCCCGGAGAACATGGGAACAATCACGTAATCATCGGTCAGGGCAGGACCGCCGCCGGCTCCGCCGCTGAGCTTCTTCATCATCTTCTGTAGCCCATTCGAGCGATCGAGCACGTAAAGCGTGCTACCATTAATCATGGCGACCGAGTCTTTATTCGCGGCCGGACCGAGGCTGGGATAATTAGGATTGCCGAACTGGGCAATCCAGGCAGTTTTGCCAGTTTCGGCATTCATGGCATGCAGCACACCGGAGTCCGATAGCACGAGCAGCAAATCGCCTTCGAGCACCGCATTCACGACGTGATGCCGCTGGCGATCGATTTGTGCCTGCGAGAACCACCCCCGCTCGAGCCCTAGCCGTTCGGCCTTGAGCGTGGAGACCAAACCCGACTGAGCAACGGCAAATTGCGGCAAAAGTAGTGCCCCGAACGTGAGGGCGACTAGCAACAACGGGAGCGTACGGAGAGGTAAGGTGCGCATGATGACAGGTAGGCTTAGCTAAACGAGGCTTACGCAGCGACGGACATTCCACGCGAATGCATGGAGCTGCGGCAGTGTTCCGGGTCCCTTCATTGTAACTAGCAGCAAGCGAGGTTGCACGTTTTCGCGGCTGAAAACCGGTAGTTCACGGGATTTCGGCATTCCGGACCGGGTCTGGCGCTAGATTCCAAGCCCCCCGATCCCTTAATATTTCGGAGAGTCGCGAATTTTATCGCTGACAGCCGCGGGGCCCGATCCGTTGACGGCCACCCCAGCTCGCCCGATCGATTCGCCCGTGGTTTCCCCAGCTTTCCACGTTCCGCATCCCCCCTGCCCTGGCCCGTATGACGTCTGCCCCGTTCCAGCCCGACGACGCCTGCCTGGCCAAACTACAAGAAGTAGTCGGCTACCTGAACTTTTCGTCGGGAACGCACGATCCGAAGTTCTTCGCCAACCTGAACGAGGTGTTCCGGGCGGTCGAACAACACACCGGAGCGAGCAACGAGACCGTGCCCGAGCTACTGGCGGCCATCGCCAACCGGGCCGAGGGCCTGCATGCCGAAGGGGGAGCGTTCGGCGATATCTCCCAGGTGCGGCAAGTACTACAGGTGCTCGCCCACCAGTTTCTCGACGATTACCGGCAGTTCCATCGCGACTTGCTACGGCACCGCACCGACGCGGAACTCTGGCGGCCGCTGCTGCTGGCCCGCGTGTTCGAGACCGTGCTTCGCTTCACCACGCTGGAGGTCGAGACCGAAATCGACGACGTGGTAGCCGCCGCCCGCGACAGCCTCGACAACTACATTGGCTACCGCCCGGTGCCGGTGCTCGAGACGCAGAAGATCGAACCGTACCGCCATGAGTGGATCTGCCCGATTCCGCTGTACGTGGAAGGAGCCGGTGTCTCGGCCGGCCCGTTCGAAGAAGTGGTGCAGCAGACGCTCGAGATTCTCCGCAACACCCCGCCCGACTTGCTGAGCGACGCCTGGTTCCAGCTGGAGCACCTGGAGGAACTCGCGCTCGATCCGCGGGCGTACGACTTCGACCATCCCGTCAACAAGCGCCCGAACTACCACTTCGGCCAGTGGGATCCCAATCGCATCGACAACAAGGGCTACTATCGTCGGTTCATCCTGCAACCGTTGATGGTTAGCTCGCTGCTCACCCGCGTCCGGGGAGCCGAAGCGCTCGATCGCGATCCCGATCAGCTGATGTTCGAAGCGGCCGCGGTACTGGCGGGCACCATCCTGATGGCCTCGGGCACCAGCGGCAACGGGCCTGGCTGCCATGGCTCCGACGTGACACTCGGCACGCTGTTGCCGCACATTGCCGATTATCGCGATCGGTTCTACGAACAACTGCTCGCCCAAACCAAAGGTCCGCATGGCGACTGGCTGCGGAACGAAGCCGAGCGCACCCGGCAGCCGTTTGGCGGGGCTCGCCAGCACCTGAATCACGAACTGGCCCGCCGCCGGGCGGTGCAGCAACAACGCGTGCACCTGGCGCAGGTGTACGCTCGCATGGGCTACCCCGATGCCGCGCTCGAGCAGGCCCAGTCGGTTCGAGTGGCCTCCGCTCGCATGCTGTGCCAGATTTACTGCCGACTCACGGCTGGTCATCACGCGATCGACCGACGACGACTCGAGCAGGTGGTAACTTACCTGGATGAGACCACCGACCTGCTGAACCGCGGCATCGAATGCGGCGCGCTGGTCGATCCCTGGAGCATTCTCGGCTTCGGCGCGAACTTCAGCTTGTTCCCCTCCATCGAAGACACCGTGCGCGACTACCGCGTCGACGATCTGATTCAACTGGTGGAACAAACGCTCGACCTCTGCTCGCGGGCATGGGCCGAAGCGGCCGCGATCGACCGGGCCGATCTCGAAGAGAAGTTCAGCAAGCAACTCACCAAGCTGGCCGACTGGTGGGATACGTTTGGCTCCACCCAAGTCGGCGGCGTGAAGTCGCTCGACGCTAAGGAAATCGAAGTCAGCACCAACCTGGTGGCCGGGGCGCTCAACACCTGGCACAAAGCTGGCGCCGCAGCGGGCGATGTTGGCTTCTGGGGCATGTTCGTCGAAACCTTCGATACTTCCAAAGCATTCCAACTGGTGATCGAGGCCCTGCTCGACAAAGGCGACCTCGTCGCGTCGATGGCCCTGATGATGCAATGGCTCAGCCAGGTGGACTACACGCCGCTCGAGGATGGCGACGCCTCGCTGCACCCGCTCGCGCTGCGGTGGATGCAGATGCTGTCGGCCCGCTGCCAGGAGTCGGGCGACGACCAATGGCCGTTCCTCGCACGGTTCTTCGGGCAGCTCGAAGCGAGCGCCGAAGAGTACTGGCACGTGCCGGAGTTCGAACTCGGCAAGTCGTTCAATCGATTTGCTGGCCCCGACGATTCGATCTTCGATGATGACGAAGAAGCCTACGAAGAGGGCGAAGAGTACGGCGATGAGAGCGAGCTGGAAGACGACGACGTCGACAACCTGTTCCAGGCCGCGTACGACGAGGTGACCTACCGCGACAGCACCGACGACGGGCTCGACTCGGCGATCTTCGATCCCGATGCCGACGCAAGCGACTACGAACTCGAGGACGAAGCAAACCGCCTGCGCGAACGCTTGGCATTGCTCACCACGGTTGCCAAGCTGTGGAAACATACTGCGATCGGCTGGGACGCCTCGGCACCGGAACGTCGTGAGCAGTTCGATGTCTGGCAACGCGAAGCGGTCGTGAAGTACGGGCAGCTCGTCGACCTGCTGGAGGAAGTGCATCAACACCGGGTGCCGCCGCCGACGATGTCGCACGAGTCGATGGTCGAGTACGACCGCCGGCGGATGATCCTCGAATCGCTGATCGAACAAATCATTACCACGTGCGTCGAAATGTCGGACGCAGGGCGATTGCTTCGCGCAGCAGCGGGAGTGTCGCACGCCAGCGAGGTGGCCCCCTCGTCGGCCATCGCCCGCACGATCGAAATCCTGCGATCCATACTCTCGGGCGACGCGGCCGGCGTGCGTCAACACTGGGAACACTTTGCCAAGTCGCTGGTTGCTCAAGAGCTGCTGTACGTCCCGCTGAGCAAAGGGGGCAGCCCTTCGCGCATCGTGAAAGCCCGCGCATTGCATGGGTTGATCCGCGCCCTTTTGGGCTGGCTGCCAAGGCTCGGACTGGTGCGTGAAACCTGCGAACTGCTCGACATCGCCCAGCGGATGGAAACCGAGCACCCCGTCGGCCCCGGAGCGATTACCGAGTACGACACCCTGTTCGAGCAAGGGTATCAGGCGCTGGTGGAGTGCGTGGTGGCTTCGGCCGAACAGTGGGATGGCAACTCGTCGCCGAACGACTTGATGCTGGTCGAAGCGCTGCAGGATCTCACCGAGTCGCAACTTGGTCGCTGGCTGCGACACAGCAAAACCGTGCGATTGAGCGTGGTCGAGAAACTCGGCAGTCGCGAAGACTGGGCGCAGTTTGTCGACTTCGTGCATCGTTATGGTCGCGACCTGTTTACCCAACGCTTCCTCAGCCTGGGCAACCTGCGATCCATCCTGCACCAAGGGGTGAACACCTGGCTGTCGAATCAACAGCTCGAGCCCGACGACGACCACTCGCTGCTGGTCGACGAACTCGGCACCCGCATTCAGCGCGATCAGGCGATCGAGTTGCTGACCATCGCCATCGACACGGTGGTCGAGAACTTCCGCGAGTACCGCGACTACAACGCAACCACCACGCAGAGCGACCATGGCGAGATGTTCTACTCGTTTGTCGACTTCCTGCGACTGCGAGCCAGCTACGACCGCAGTGCGTGGAACATGAAGCCAGTGTTCCTGGCCCATGAGATTTTGATTCGCCAGGGCCGCGACTCGGCGGCCGAAATGTGGCGGCTCGACATCGCCGCTCAAACGGCCGATCGGGCGGACCACTACCTGCAAGCGTTCGCCGCGCTGTGCGACAAGTACGGCATGCGACTCCCCACCGTGGCCGAACGCCTGGGCGAGCGGTTCATTCGTTCGCTCACGGTCGATCGCCTGCGAGTGCTCGTCGCCCCGGCGATCAAAGCAATCGACAACGAGCAAGATACCGGAGCGTTTGCCGCCCTCGAAACCGAAATCGCCAACCTGGTGACCGAACCCTCCGGCTCGGGGCTCGACATCCCCGACTGGGTCGCCGCGATCGAAGAGGAAGTGACCAAAGTGCGCCGCACCCGGCACCATCACCCCCCCGAGGTGAGCCTCCGCAGCCGGATCCACCAGGTAACCCTCCCCTGGGAAGACCTGCAAACACAGCTCCGTAGTAAGTAGGTGTGTGGTTGACAATTGAGCTGTGATTCCGGACAGGAAGGTGCAAGCAACTATGCACTGCAATGCAACTAGACATCCCTTCTAAAAGTAGCTTACAAAGACTCCTACTGGGGATTATGCCACACCCACTAGTTGCTTTCTTCTAGAGTATTGGATGCTATTAAGCACTGCTTGCTGCTGTTGACGGGCAATGATAAGCTCTTGCAAGCGTAGGGTTTGCACAAGCAGTTAAGCAAACACGAATTTCTTATACACGTACTTTCGTCATATTGCTGTATGGCATAACTAAGTGTGTAGCGAAGCAGAACTCAAATCTTGATCATCAATCGTCATTATGGCAGATCCACTTTTCATCAATGACCTTATCACTCAAATCGTAAGTGGCCACTTACGCATCCCGTCCTTTCAACGGGGATTTGTTTGGGACGCAGATCGCGTAGCGCACTTAATGGACAGCATCTACAAGGGGTATCCATTCGGCTCATTGTTATTCTGGCGTACAAAAACTGCCCTTCAAACTGAGCGTCAACTCGGTCCGTTCGAACTTCCTGAAAACGACCCTGATTATCCGATTGACTATATTCTGGATGGACAGCAACGCGCGACTTCTATATTCGGGGTCTTTCAGAATGCGCTATCCCCTTCTGCAGGGGAAGACGACACGTGGACCCGAATCTATTATGACCTAGGTGCTCCTTCCGATGCTCAAGACTCTCAGTTTGCATATTTAACCGATTCAGAAGTAGAACCTGCTCGCCACTTTCCACTTGGTATCTTGTTCGATCCGCCTGCCTACCGACAATTCCTCAAGACGATGGATGACTCTATAGCAGATAAGGTTGACAAGCTCTATCGAACGTTCACTACTGCGAAAATTCCAGTACAGACCTTTTCAACTGACGACCGCGCAGCTGTTGCAATTGTTTTCGAGCGGATTAACCGCCTTGGCGTTGAACTTGACACACTCCAACTCTTGTCTGCTTGGTCGTGGAGTGATGATTTCGATTTGCAGGAGCAGTTCAACGATCTGGCAACCGACCTAGCTCCCTACGGATTCCATGATGTTGGGGAAGATACTGACCTTTTGTTGAGGTGCTGTGCAGCAATAATCTCTGGTGATGCCTCTCCTAAAACAATCATTAACCTAAGTGGCGGGGAAGTTCGCTCGCGATTTAATGAGATTCGCTCTGGAATACTAGGTGCGATCGATTTTCTACGCACCAATTTTCATGCCTATTCAACTAAGGTATTGCCGTTCCCAACAGTCATCATCCCACTGTCCGTCTTTTTTGCGACTACACGCGACCAAAGCACTCATCCAAATTCAGATCAACAGAGCACATTAGTACGATGGTTATGGCGAACCTTTTTTACTCGGCGATACAGTAAACGACTCGAACAATTAAATCAGGATGTTGTTGAAATCAAGAGAATGCGAGACGGCGATCTACATAAGCTCGGCGAGTTCGAACATGAACTAGATGCTTCGTTCTTCACCAAAAGTGCATTCAGCCTTCGCACAACGAACACAAGAACTCATATCTTAATGTTGGCATCGGCATCACCGCTCGACTTTATCGGTGGGGGCTCTATTGCATTGGGCAGTGTACTCCGCGACTGCAACAAGAAAGAATTTCACCACGTATATCCGCGGGCCTTGCTTGAAGCTCAAGGTGCCGACATGCAGCTTGGAAATTCTCTCGCAAACTTCTGTTTCTTGCCTCGAGCATCTAACAATACCATCAGTGCTAAGCCTCCGAGTGAATACATGCTGCTAATGCCTGACAACCAAGAACAGGTTTCGGAAATATTGGAACACGCCGTCTGTCCCACTGATATATTCCACGATGACTTCAAACGTTTTATTGCCGAACGATCGGACTTACTAGTGAAGAAAGCCAAACAGTTAATGCAGTAGGGAATACTACTTGTTTGCGAAGATTGTTTCAGCGAATCCTGCACACAATCAAAATAGGCTCCTTCTGACTTGGAACCTGCCGAAAGCGACTCATGCGATCTCACGGGCTGCTCGGTGTCGTTGGTTTTGCGATTGTATTTATCTCCATCGTTGGTGGAATGGCCGTGGCCGGGTGGTTGCAGCAGTCGCTCACTCCCAACATCGAGCTTGCGTACTCCGTTTGGTTGTGGGTTTGTCTGGCACCGTTTGCCTGGATTTGCAGCAGAGTACTCGCCGACCAAATGCCTCTGCATCCTGTCGCGTGCTACGCCGTCATGCTCCCACTCTCGCTAGGCTTGTCGTTGTTGAGTCGTTCCTTCGAGCCGCATAGCTCCGTGCAAGACATCGTGTTCATCGTAGGCGTCCTCGGCTACTCAGTAGCATGGCGATGGGTCACAACGCACTTCGCCGGTCGACCCGTTACCGAGTAACCCTCCGCATCAATCGTTTGCTGGATGTCACTCACTCCGCACGCTCCTGGCGTAGCACGATCGGCACGTAGCCGACTTCCATGCCTGCGGGGGGAGTGACGATTAGCGCCGGGTCGAGAGCGACTAGTTCGCCGCTGGTGGGGGGTGCCATGTAGTTGCGGTCGATCGGCCAAGTGCGGTGGATTTGCTCGACGAACTCTTGCAGCTCGGCCTTTTTCGCTTCGCTCCACTGGTACTGCTGGAAGCTTGGTTGGTCGACAAACCGGTACCACGCGTAGGTCACCAGCGAACCGTCGCCGAGCTTCACCTGCTGTGGTTCGCTCGCTGCGCCGGGCGTGGTCCAGGCCGGCGTGTCGCGCGAGGTGAATGGCTCCCCGGGCTCGGCGTGCTGGAACTCGGCCGCGTGCAATCCGGTTTCGGCCGGAACGTCGTCGACGGCCACGGCCACGCTCGCCTCGTCGGTATGGCGATAGTACTGCGGAAATGCCCCGCGGGGGCGTCGCCCTCAGGCTTCCACACGAGCCCCCACGTGTTGTCGTCGAACACCTGCGTATCGAACGTGTCGGCCACCCCGCGCATCGGTTGCCCCTGCTGATCGAAGCCCGGCGTGCGAGTGCTTAGCTTCGCCACGAAGGCGGCCTGCGAGTCGAACTCGCCAGTGATCGCGGGGCCACCCTTGCGCCAGTCGAGCAGCGGTTGGTAGAGCGCGTCGCGCGAGTAATAGGTCACGTCTTGCACCAGCACCGCGCGGCCCGACTCGTCGATGGGAAACTGCAGCTTGGGTATCTTCGAGTATCGCACTCCGTTGTCGTCGGTAGCAGTGAGCTGCGGCACCGTGTTGATTTCCATCGCTCCGCCCCCCATCATGCCAACCCGCGAGTCGAGCCCCCGCCCGAAGAGGAACGGCTCGTCGAACAGGTCGCCGATCTTGCTCCACGTTTCGGGTATGTAGTAAGCGATTGGGCCTTTGAAGTTCTCGGTCGCGATGAAGCAAGTCCAGGCGTGATCGCCGATCGGCGCGCGGCCATCGATCAACGGCACCCGATCGGTCATCGGCAACGCCATGTAGGTGTAGCCGAAGAACTGGCCAGCCGGCTCCCCTTCGAACGGCAACGCATCCGGGGGAATCAGCAGCCGATTGCTGAGCTGGGCGATGCCGAGCCGATTGTCGGGCAGGGCCTCGGTGTCGTAGAAGAACGACCAGCCAGGCGAGCCGACTTCGTAGTCGTAGCACTGCGGCGTCGCATTCATGCTGAACTTGGGCGGCCCGTAGCGAAAGCGATTGCCGCGCCAGTAGCCGAGACCTCCCTCGACGGTTTGAAACACCGACGACCAGGTGGGGCCTCGCTCCTTCCACTTGCGCGCGAGGGTGCCCTCGGGCGCGAGCGGCTGGTCTTTGTTGTCACGGTTATCGGGCAGAATCCACCCGCTCGCCAGGCCGATTTGAAAGTGGGCCAGCGGTTCGTCGACCAACGTCCACGCGGCCGAGTAGAAGCCCATGCCGTAGCCGTACTCGGCCCGATCTTCCGGCTGCGACGCGGAGTAGCTGATGTAACCATGCAGCCCGCCGCCACGTTGCACCGGCTCAGCGGCCGGGCAATCGAGCGGGGCGACCGAGCCAACGACCAACCCAGCGAGCAACATCCCGCAAGCAAGTAACCGCAAACGCATATCGAGCTCCTCTTCCAGTTTCGGCAGGTACCATTTCGGCAGAATCAGTCGCGTGAAGTCCGCAGACATTGTGAGGCAAGCCGCAGCAGAATGCCAGCAAATCGAGCGAGTCCGCCTGAGGGCCTCCACCCACGATGGGGGGGCAATCTCCCGACACCAATCGAGATAGATTCCCACCCTCGAGCCAATCGATTCCCACCGCGATGGATAGATTCCCACCGCTCCCAAATAGATTCCCACGACACAGCAATAGGTTCCCAATTTACCCACCGTTGGGAAAATTGAATCCACACACACTCTACAGAACCAGTGGTTTTCGACCTCGAATAGATTCCCATTTCCCAAAACGCATCCGATGGGAATCTATTTTCGCGGTGGGAATCAATCGCAAGTCGTTTGACAACAACAAGTTGCATCAACACCTCCACGATAGTTGCCCAAAATAGATTCCCATCGGTGGGAAACTATTTTGAGTTGGGAGTTAGGTGATTTCGGATTGGGGATTTCGGAATGCGGAATAGTGGTAAGCGGATGTCATCTTGAGGGAGCTTCCAGCGACTGAAAGATCTAGCCTACCGCTTACAGCCTAAAGCCTATCGCTTTACTAACCGCGCAGCAGCGAACCCAACACAAGGGCTATCGCGGTCAGAGACCGCTCCTACAGCGCGCTTGCGTGGTCGATGGTTTCAGTGAATTTCATATTCACTCGGTTACATCATTCCGCCCTCCAACAACGGACTACGAACAACGGACAACAAACAACCTATTCATTAGAACACCACAGGTGGCCAATTTCCAGCGAAAAATGCTAGATCGGAGAATCCGGTGTAAGCGTCTCGAAAGTAGGCATGAAATCGGTTCTAATATATTGTGCCGGGTGACTCTTCCTATTTTGCCACACGCCAGGAGATGATCATGGCCTATTCGCCGCGTGAGCCAATCGAGCTAAACGAAGAGGAGCAGCGGACTTACGAGCTTCTAAAGGAGGCTTGCGACGATGACATTCGTCGCATGGCCAAGTTGTTGCACGACAAGGACGACTCGAATCTGTTTGGGCAAACGGAGTTCGACCTCCGCGACCGAGTGCATGCACTCGGAGCCAAGGCCTTGGAAACAGTCGCCAACGAGCGACAAAAAAAGGGACGGGTACGAGAAAGCTAGCTGCGTCTGCCCGACCTGCAATGGCGACGCCCGCTGCGTGAACGTTCGCTCGCGGTGGGTCGATAGCCTGCTCGGCCCACTGCAAGTGAGGCGTCACTACTACCACTGCCGCCGGTGCCGTCACGGATTGTTTCCGCGGGACAAAACGTTGGGACTCGGCAAGCGAAAGTTTAGTCCGGCCGCGGCCCAAGTGGTGAGCATCACCGGCGTGCAAACGAGCTTCGCTCAGTCGAGCGAAGTGACACTTCGTAAACTGTGTGGACTGAAGGTCAGCGAGTCGACCGTCGAGCGAGTCACCGAAGACGCTGGCGAGCGTCTCCAAACGTTACTCGCCGCAGGCGAGACGTTTGGCAACACAGAGCCGTTCGCCTGGCAACGCGACGCGCATGGCAAGACGTGCGCGTACGTGAGTCTCGACGCCACAGGCGTGCGACAGCAAGGCCCTCGTGGCGCGCAGGCCGAGGGCCGCATGGCGTACGTCGGCATGATTTACAACATAAACAGCGAGCAGGATGCTCGCTCGCCCGACCCGCATTCGGTGCGGTATTTATCGGGGTTTTATGAACTCCCGGAACTTGGGCGGCAACTGCGTCGCCAAGCCGCCGCGGTTGGGTGGGACGAGGCAGAGCAGCAGATCGCGATCTCGGATGGCGGTGCTGGTTTAGAAGAGTTCTTGCGAGTGCACTTCCCGCGTGCGGAGCGGATCCTCGACTTCTGGCACGCGAGTGAGTACCTGGTGGAATTAAGCCAGTCGCTCTATCCGGACGACGAGGAGCATCGCACTGCTCAGTTGGCATCGTGGTGTCACCGGCTGAAGCACCAAGGAGGCTTGAGCATCGTGTGGATGTTGCAGTCGCTGGAGAAGACCAACTGGTCTTCCGCTCAACGCGAAGCTTATACGACCTGCCTGCGATACTTCCAAAACCACCAGCACAAGATGAACTACCCCCGCTACGTGGCCCACGGCTGGCAGATCGGCAGCGGCCCGGTCGAGAGCGCGTGCAAAACCGTCGTGGCGGGGCGCTTGAAGCAAAGCGGCATGCGCTGGAGCCAGCACGGCTCAAACGCCGTGTGCCACCTCCGCGCCCTCTACCTCAGCCAACGCGGCTGCTGGGAAGACTACTGGCAAAAGTACGCAGCTTAAGCAAACTGCCCACAATTGTGACGCTTACACGAGAATCCGATCTAGCTCGAGAATCCTGGTCAGACAGCACGTTGCAGGCAGAGCACTTTTTGGCCAGTCGGCTCGTGAGTTTTCTCTTCTGTCTCTGTAAAGCCATAGCTAGCGTAGAATCGGCGTCCAACCACGTTTTCGGAGAAGACTTCGACCTCGAGCGAGCCATGCAGCTCGACGGCTTTATCAACGAGTGCTCGGCCAATACCTCGATTATGGTAGGAGGGCTGCAAGAAGAGTCCTCCAATCTGGTTGCCAATCAGGGCGATAAAGCCGACCACTTCCCCGTCGATGTCTGCGACCCACGTATCTGCGTTTGGCAAATAGACCTCAGGCAGATTCTTGCGTTCTTGCACCAGGAAGTCCTCTTCCAGGAACGGATGGGCAAGCCGGGCAGCGTTCTCCCACGAAGAAAGCACCCCCTCCAAGTCGCGTCGCTCGTATGGACGAATTTGCATCGCTAATCTTCCTGCATTGGGATCCTAGGAACGCCCCATAGACAAGCGAGAAACGAAAAGGTTCACCAGAAGCCAAAGAATGGAAAGCAAGGCATTGTTCGGAGATTCGAACAAAACCCGTTGAAAACACCCAGTCCGCTTTGGGGGTCAAGAACGACTTGCAGGCTTGCTTTATGCCGAAACTGGGTGGGACAATGGGGCCGAGGGGGGTCGGAGATCATTGAATTGATCGAGGTTGTGACAACCGACGTGAGTTGGTTGGCTGCCAAATCGCGGTGGAAATATTCCAGTGCAGTCGCAAACGACCTTGCTTGAGAAAGCACTCGGCAACCCCTAGAATAGGTCTCTGCTTACTGAAGAAGTTTCTTTCAAATAGCAAGTTTTCCTGCTCTGGCACCAGCACGTTCTGCGACTTGCTGTCGTCGTTATTGAGAGCTTCCACCTATTTCATCCGAGAAGAAAATGTTTGGTTTCTTCAAGAAAGCGCCGGCTCCCGATATCCCCACTGGTGCAGACGGACCGGATTTCTCGGTCGTCGACTCCAAAAAGAAGGCCCTAGCCCTAGTGAAACAGGGCACGCTTGAGCCGCTGTACCTCCTTCCGCTCGAGTTCGGCGGGCGAGCGTCCGCAAGCAATACACTCTACGTGCCCATCGGGGTCGCGCAGATTAAACAAGGCATCGATCTTAATCAGATCATGCCCCTGATCGAACAGGGCGAAGAAGTCGAGTACAGCGCCGAGCCGGAGTACCAGGGCAACAGTATGGTGCCGATCGCGTTAACCGTCAACGCAGGCCCGATCAACGCCACGATCAAAATCTGGGGCGAGGCGCTCGGGCGCGAATAAGCAATGGCCCCCTACTTAGTTCTTGTTCGTCGGCTACCCCTCAACTAACAGCGGTGTGCCCAACCTCAGCGACTTCAATCCCAGTTCTTCGAAGCGTAGGTGTGAAACTTCTACACGCCGAACTAGAGATCACACTATCGACCAAATGTGACGTGCCCCCCGGCGCGTTGCCCGAGCGATTATCCGTTCCACGGCCGCTGCCAGATAGGCGTTCGCCATTTGCGGAGCCGTTTTGCTTGCTAGCAAGATGCTCTTCTTGCCCGAACCTGTGGAGCTGCTCCCCCCTCCTCGTCAGCGGAGGTTGCACTCGAACGCTTGCACTCGTTACCAGCAACGGAGCGGCGCGGCCCAGGAAACCCACACCTGCGTTGGGGAAACCCGAAAACCTCCCGGAGTGCTATTTTCTTTACCGAACCGTAAAGTAATATTAAATAGAGATGGTTCACCGACTTACCCGAGACAGGACTCTCGATGCCCAGCACTACCAGCAAAACCCGCCGGGGACGCCCGAAGTCGACCGCCAAAGGCGAGGCGATTCTCGATGCTGCTCGCGACCTGATGCTCGAACATGGCTACTCGGCGACCAGTCTCGAGATGATTGCCGAGAAAGCTGGCGTGGGGAAACCGACCATTTACAGCCGCTTTGGTTCGAAAGAGGGCTTGTTCGACGCGGTGGTCGCACGACGCAGTTTGATCGTCGAGCAAACCATCGGCGTGCTCGAAGTACTGTCGGAAGACCCTCGCGTCGACCTGATGGAAATCACCATGCGATTCCAAAAACGGGCGTTGGCGGTGCAACAGCGGCGTTGGGATCGACTTGTGATCGCCGAGGCCGCGCGGCTGCCGCAACTGGCCCAAACGTTGTATAAGGCGGGGCCCGACAAGTTCTTTCGCGCGATCACTCGCTACATTCGCCGCCAGAGTGAACTGGGGCGGCTGAACGTCGACACCCCCGAGGTGGCGGCCGAGCACCTGTTTGGCCTGCTGGTTGGCATCGAGCTGGTGCGGGGGCAGATGGCATCGCTCCCCAAACGCACCGCCAAGTACCACCAGAAGCGGGCCGAAGCCTTGGTCGACATGTTTATGGCCGCCTACGGAGTGCATTGAGCCACACGCCCAGCATGGGAAGAGCATCATCATGAAACTTCGCCGCCTTAACCTCTCGCGACTCGCCGGCCGAGCAATCTTTTTTTTGCCGGTTGCCCTCGGCTTTGCCGTGCTGGCGCTGGCCATCAATCAGCGTTCCGCGCCCGAGCAATTGCCGCCGAGCGAACTGGCAACCACGGTGATGGTGGCCGACGTGGTGCAGCACGACATCGAGCCCCGCGTCGTCGGCTACGGCCTGGCCCGCCCTGCCCGCACCTGGACCGCGATCGCGCGGGTGAAGGGGGCGATCGTCGAGACCAATCCCCATCTGAAGTCGGGCAACTTCGTGAAAGCGGGCGACGTGCTGCTGCGGATCGACCCGGTCGATTACGAGATTGCCCTTGAACAACTCAGCGCCGAAGCCGAAGCGATTCACGCCCAGATGGCCGAAGTGGAACGGACCAAAACGAACAATGAAGAGTCGCTGAAAGTCGAAGAGCGGTCGCTGGAAGTGGCACGCCGCGACTTGCAGAGGTATCTCGGTCTCACGAAGACCGGTGCTGTGTCGGAGTCGGACACCGACAACGCCGAACGGACCGTGCTGATGCAGGAATCGGCCGTGCAGCAACTGCAAAACGCACTGGCGCTGGCCGATCCGCAAACCAAGCGGCTCGAAGCCAACTTGCAACTGGTCGAAAAACGCCGCCGCGCAGCGGAGCTGGATCTCGAACGCACCACGATTACCGCTCCGTTTGATTGCCGGTTGGCGGAGGTCGACATCGAACCGGGCCAGTACGTCGCGGCCAACGAGCAACTGTTCGAAGTGCACGGAGTCGGTGCGACCGAGGTCGAAGCGCGGATTCCGCTCGATGATCTCTCGGTGCTCGCCGCGCTCGCGCTCCACGAAGGGTCGGCGAACCCATCCGCAACGACGGTCAACAGCGCTCAGTCGCTCGATCAGATCGTTCGCGGGCTGCAAGCGACCGTGCGAGTACGGAGCGGTCAATGGTCGCGCGAGTGGCCCGCCCGCGTGGTTCGACTACGCGAAGACATCGAACGCCGCACCCGAGCGGTGGGGGTAATCGTGCAGGTCGACCATCGCCAGATCGCCGAGAGTGAGCCGAAGACCCCGCTGTGGAACGACATGTTCTGCGAGGTGGAACTCATGGGGCGGTCGTGGCCAAACCAACTGATGGTTCCTCGCGAGGCCCTGCGAAACGGCGAAGTGGTAGTGGTTACCGCCGAGCATCGGCTCGAGCATCGCCCAGTAGAGCGACTGTTCTTTCACGACGACATGGTGTGCATCCGCGGCAACCTGACCGCTGGCGAGCAGGTGGTGGTTGGCAATCACGACATCGCGGTAGAAGGTTCGCTCGTGAACTCGGTACCGGTCGACGCTAGTGCAACTCCGCCGAGCGAAGCGTCGTCTACGAGCGAGGTTCCGGCGCTATGATCGCCTTCTTCGCCCGACATCCGACGGCGGCCAACCTGTTGATGGGTGGCATCATGGTGCTCGGCATCATGAGCATCGGGGGAATTCGCCGCGAGACGTTCCCTGATTTCCAGCCTCGCGAGGTGGAGATCCGCGTGGCGTATCCCGGGGCGACCGCGACCGACGTGGAAGACTCCATCTGCCAGCGCATTGAAGACGCGATCGACGGCGTGCGATTCGTCGAGGAAGTACGCTGCGACGCCCGCGAGAACGTCGGTACCGTGACAGTCGAGATGGTGGAAGGAGGAGTGTGGCAAGCGTTCAAGGACGAGATCGATACTGCGATTGGAGCGATCGACGACTTTCCCGCCGAGGCCGAAGAGCCGGTGGTCGAGGAACTGCACACTACTGAGGACGTGCTGACCGTGATCGCTGCAGGGCGGATGAGCCCCGGCGATTTGAAGCGCTACGCCGAACAACTCAAAGACCGCTTGCAGGAAACGGCAGGCATCAGCCTGGTAGAGATCGAAGGCTTCTCCGATCATCAACTCCGCGTCGAACTCTCGAGCGAGGCACTCATCCAGCACGATCTGTCGCCGGCCGACGTGGCCGCGGCCATCCGTCGGCAGAGTCTCGACGTGCCGGCCGGCGTGCTCGAAGCCAACGAAGGGGAAGTGCTGGTGCGTCTCGCCGAGGAGCGGCAAACGCCCGATGAACTCGGCGACCTGGTGGTGCTTGGTGCCGACACGGGGGCCGAGGTTCGCATTCGCGATCTCGGGCATGTGGTCGATGCATTTGAACTCGACGAAGACAAGACGCTGCTCTACCTGGCCGCTGATACCGACCACGAACACGTGCTCAGCGACCGCCCGGTGGAGTTGGATCTCGAGCAAGGTCCCGTGCGTGCGGCGGTGCTCAAGATCAAGAAGACCGATAGCGAAGATACGCTGAACGTCGCCGCGGCGGTGAAAGAGTTCCTCATCACCGAGCAACAAGAGCGCCCCGCGGTGCGGCTGATTGTTACGCAGGATCAATCGACGCTGGTCGCAGGGCGATTGAAACTGCTGGTCGAGAATGGCATTCAAGGCATGCTGCTGGTGATGGCCACGATGTGGTTGTTCTTTAACTTCCGCTTATCGTTCTGGGTAGTCGCCAGCTTGCCGGTTTCGTTCCTGGGGGCGTTCTTCCTGATTCCCAAGCTCGACCTTACCATCAACATGATGTCGATGGTTGCCTTGCTGATCGGCACTGGCATCCTCATGGACGATGGCATCGTGATTGCCGAGAACATCGCCTCGCACCGCGCGAAGGGCAAGAAACCGCTGCAGGCCGCCGTGGATGGCGTGCAGGAGGTCGCCCTCGGGGTGCTGAGTTCGTTCCTTACCACGGTCTGCATCTTGGGACCGCTCGCGTTTCTCTCGGGCAACATCGGGCGAGTGCTGCACGTCACTCCGATCATCCTGGCGCTTGTGCTCACAGTGAGCCTGATCGAAGCGTTCATGATTCTGCCGAGTCACTTAGGGCATTCGCTCGCCGCTTGCGAAAGTCGCAACCGCGTACGCGTGGCGATCGATCGCGGGTTCGACTGGGTGCGCGAACACATCCTCGGCCGCTGTGTCGACTGGGCGATTCGCTGGCGATATTTATGGACCGGAACCGTCGCCGCAGCGTTCCTTGTTGCCTTGTCGATTCCGGCAGGTGGTCTTTTGAAGTTCCAGGCAATCCCCGAACTCGATGGCGACGTCGCCACCGCGCGAGTGCTGATGCCCGAGGGCACCTCGCTAGACGAAACCGAGCGGGTGGTCGCCCAGCTTGTCGCCGGCCTGCGGCAGGTCGATCAGCAGCTCACGCCCGAGCAACCAGGGCAGCAACCGCTGGTGCATACCGTGTACGCCCGCTATAGCCAGAATACCGACGCGTTCGAAGCCGGCCCGCACGTGGTGACCGTGTACGCCGACCTGCTCACCGCCGAGAAGCGAAATGTTCGCCTGGAAGACTTCTTTGAATACTGGCGGCAAGCAGCGGGGCCGATCCCTGGGGCGGTGGCCGTGAACATCTCGGATCCTGGTGTCGGTCCGATTGGGCGGAACATCGAAATCCGTGCGCTCGGGCACGACCTCGATCAGCTAAGCCATGCCGTGACCGACATCCAGAGCTGGCTCGAACGATTCGATGGGGTCGACAATCTGACTTCCGATTTGCGAGCTGGTAAGCGTGAGTTCCAGATTCGCTTCCGCCCTGGCGTGCTCGGCATCGACCTCGATTCGCAACGGATGGCTTCGCAACTGCGGGCGGCTTTCCAAGGCGAAGAGGTCGACGAGATTCAAGTAGCTGGTGAATCGTACGAAGTGACCGCCCGATTCGACGAGGCGAGTCAGAGTTCGCTCTCCGACCTGCTCGACTTCCGCTTTACATTGCCCGATGGTACGCAGGTTCCGCTGGCCACCGTGGCTTCGGTGCTCGAGACCCGCGGCTGGGCCCGCATCGCCCGCATCGACCATCTTCGCGCGGCAACGCTGCGGGGCGACGTCGATAGTCGCAAGGCCAACACCGCTGCGGTGCTGGCCGAGCTGAAGAGCGACTACCTGCCGGAGCTGATTGCCAAGTACCCGCACGTGCGATTCGATCTCGAAGGCGAGGCGGCCGAAGCCAGCAAAACCGCGTCGTCGATCCTGCGAGGCATGATCATTGGCTCGATCGGCATCTTCATCTTGCTATCGTTCCAGTTCCGCAGCTACATCGAACCGTTGATCGTGATGGTTGCCATTCCGCTGGCACTGCTCGGGGTGATTCTCGGCCATGTACTGCTCGGCTACCCCCTCACGCTCCCTAGCCTGCTTGGTTACGTATCGCTCGCGGGCGTGGTGGTGAACGATTCGATCCTGCTGATGCTGTTCCTCAAGCAGTCACGGGCCGAAGGCATCCCCGCCGAGGTGGCCGCGGGGCAGGCGAGTCGCGACCGCTTTCGAGCGATCCTCATCACGTCGCTCACCACCATGGCAGGGCTTATTCCGCTGACGTTCGAAACCAGCTTGCAAGCCATTGTGCTCATTCCGCTGGCGATCAGCATCGTGTTCGGCATGCTCACATCGACCATGCTGGTGCTGTTCGTGATACCCGCGCTGTACGTCATGCTCAACGATTTCGGCCTGACAGAGCACGTTGAACAAGAGTAACCCGGCGGCCGCTTGCCGAGGCTCCGCTAGTCGACCGGTTCGCCATCTTCGATGCTGGCTTTGGCGTACTCTAGGTGATGCGTCATGCCCGGCTTGGTTTCGAGCCGATACGACTCGCCATAGCTGTTGCCGGTCATGTAGCCTTCTTCCGACTCCTTCCACAGGAGGCGGGATACGCGGACCTTATGGCCCGAAGGAACCGCGGCAAACGTGAAGTCCTGCGCGATGCTTTCCGAAGAGCCCTGGGACATTCTGATAAACGTGCTGGTACCTGGAGAATTGGCGACATCGACGTAGAGCATGATCGTCTGGTTGCCCAGCTTGCGATCCTGTGGCAAATGCACCGTGAGTCGCGACCAGGGTGCAAGTGTGATGTCGGCGTTGGTACTGCTGGCTGCGACCATGGCAAAACCTTGTTTGGCGCAGACAATCACATTGGTGCGAGGGGTCGGAAACTCAAACTCAAAGCGACCGTCGCTGTCGGAGTACTTCACCACGTAAGCGTCGGTGGATGCTACCTGCCCGTCGCGGAGTGTCACGTTGTTTGTCCTTTGCCGCGAACCTGTGGCCGGGGGTACCAGCAGCACCACTTGGGCGTCGGCCACCGGGTTGCCATCGGCATCGACCACCCGCCCGTTGACGGGATGCTCGGCTCCTGGGGGCCATTGATCGGTGAGCTTCATCACATCGTACCGATCAGCGGGAGCGTTGAAGAGTATGCGATACATCTGCACGTTCACGCCGGTGGTGTCGGTTAGCATCTGCGCCCAGTTCTGCGCTTCTTGCCGACGCACGGGATCTTCGTACGCTGCTCGCGTGATGTTGTACTGCACCATGGACAGGTCGCCCCCCTTGGTGCCGGCGCGGCGTTCCAGTTCTTCGGACAGGTCGGCCCAGCTGGTCATGCGATCGTTAAAGATCAGCACTTCCTTGGCGACAATCAACGTGCCGATCTCCTCTTGATGCTGCGGAACCTCTGGCTCAAGTAGTTCTGGCGGAGTTGGTTTACTGGTGACCTTCACGTTGACTAGGTCGTTCGGATCGCGATACTCCAGCACCAGCGGCGACTCCGAAGTCACCTTGCCCGACTGCTCCGATTGCCCCAGGATCGACAGGCGAAACTCATCGGGCTGGGCGTCTTCGTTCACATGCAGCGTCGCCTTGCCCTGCTGGTCGGTCTGACCAGCCGCCAGATAAGCTCCCTCGGCCATCACCCGTACATAAATCTCCGCTTTGGGTGCTCCCTTTTTGTCGACCACCTGCAGCTCTAAGGTTTTGCTTTTGGCAATCTCGAGCGGTGGCAAATCGAAGGGCTCCTCGGACTGCGGTACTTCGACGTTCCGTAGCGGGGCCCGCACCCTGATCCACTCTTTGAATTCATCGGGCATCACCACGAGCGTCTGGGCCACAGTGCCAGGCAGCACATGGACTTCGAAACGCCCTTGCTCGTCGGTCAGAACGCTCTCTCGGTTGCTAATGGTGCCATGACGGACCGACACAAAAGCACCGACCACCGGCTTATCGCTGCCACGAGCGACCACTTGCCCGCGAACGAGGGTAGTCTTGTCGTACTCGATATCGACTTCCACCACCTGGTCGGCTGCGACCACAATCGGTTCTATCCGCGGACAAAACGCGGCCTGCTCGGGCGTGTCGATGTACGTACGATACTCTCCCTCGGCCAAGTGTTTGATCTCGAACCGGCCTTGCTCGTCGGTAGTCGACTCGGCAAACCCAACCGGAGGCCCAAAAAGTTGCTCGGATGCTTCCGCGATGATCCTGCGATTCGCCACGATCGCTGGATCGTCGCACACCAGGCGGCCCTTCAGCGTGCCGGTGTTCGCGAGGGCGATCGTGAACTCATGAGCGGACCGATCGACCAGCCTGAATCGCTGATGGCTATCTGCTAGCACATTCACGTTGCGCAATGACTCGCGGGCAATTCCCTGCATGGTTGCCTGACCGGCAGCGTTGGTGGTAGCTGCGACTCGCTGGGCGATCTCATCGGGAACGATGTTGCCCGTATGCCAATGGTGAGGCTCGATCTTAGCCCCAACCACCGGTGCACCCTGCGAATCGACCACGGTGAAACTCAGCGGCTGCTTGTCGGGCAGTACGATGGTTTCTGGGTCTTTGCTGTCAGCTCGCCATTGCCGCATTCCGCGGGTGGTACTCACCGCGTGCCCATCGGCGTACGCCCAGATGGTGCCATCGAAGTAATAGGCACCCGGCACGAGCCACTCGCTGGGAAGCTCCAGCGTGTACTTACCCTCCGTGTCGGTCTCGGTGGTCACCACCCAGCGATCATCGCCAAGGCCGTGTCGCTGCACTAGCACCACCAAGGCTTCGGCCACCGGTTGCTCATGAGTGTCGTGCACCAGCCCCGTGATGCGCTTCGCCTCGCCCGCGATGCCGACAGCAGCCGACAACGACAGCACCCAACCCACGACAAACCAGTGCACCCATTTAGCAACCATGACCACTCCCCTGGGAGAAATTAACTCGAAGCGATTCGCTACGCCCGATTGTAGCGCGGGCGGAGTACGGCGCCAAACATAGTTCCGCGAGGGAGGGGTAAATAGGGGAGCACCCGATTTGGCACAAACGCCTTGGCTTGCGCCGGCGTAGTGGTTAGCCTGAGGAGGGTTCCCCCCCGCCCGACGGTTTACACTTGCCTGATCACGGTTATGGCCAATCCCTACGAGTCGCCCAGTACTAAGAACAGAGTTCACGACGACCAGAGGCCGGTGATTGCCTGGTATCTCCGGCCGTATGTCATCGCTGGCGTGGGGTTGATGGCAATCGCCGCGCTCTGCGTGGTGGCCACGGTGTTCAGCATGCAAGTTGCTTTTACCACGATCGGCAAATCGGGCAGTGCGGTCGATCCAGAGGAGCTTGCCAATGCCATCTCGCACGCACTGCTCTACTCGATCCCGGCCGTTCCGCTCGGCTTAGGCGGCTTGGTGATGGTGATCGTGGGGCTGGCCTCCAAACCTCGGCGGCCAGCCGAGCAGGATTCGTCCGACGCGTAACCGCTGCGAGCTACGGATTCACCAGTGGCGAGTCACTTTGCGGCTGCCAGTCGGGGATGCCGGTGGTTTGCTCTTGCTCGCGAAACGCGTCGTGGAACGGGCGGACCGGCGACATCTCGGCGGTTTCGTTCACCATCATCGGCCGGGTGGTTTGCCACCACTGGTCGTAGGCGGTTCGCATTTCGGCTGCTACCTCGGGGTACTGCTCGATGACGTTCGTCTTCTGACCAGGATCGGCGAGCATGTCGTGCAGTCGGGTGTTGTTCACGAAGCGGAACCGCTCGTTGCGGACCGCGAAGGTGTTCCATTGATACTCGTTCGGTTCGTCGCCGGTCTTCCAGCGGCCCAAGTGCGTGTAGAGGTAGCGATCGGGCCAGTCGGCCGACGCGTCTTCCAGCAGCGGCACCAGGCTCCGTCCCTCCACTTGCTCACGGGGAACTTCGCCGCCGGCGAGTTCGACGAGGGTCGGTAATATGTCGATGTGGGCGGTGACCTGGTCGATGTCGCGACCCGCCGAGTAGCGACCATCCCACCGCACGAACAACGGCACCCGCACCCCTCCTTCGTCGACGTTGCCCTTGAGCCCCCGCATGCCATCGTTGTTCGGCATCATCGGTGTGCCATCCTCGGCTGTGCCCAGCGGTTTGCCCGCGCCGGCGACACCGCCGTGGGCCATACCGTTGTCGGACATGAAGATCACCACGGTGTTATCCAGCAGTTTCCATTCGTCGAGCGCGTGCATCAATCGGCCGACGTTGGTATCGATGTTCTCGACCATGCCGTAGAAGCCGGCCTGATTGTCGCCGAAACCGAGGTCGAGGAACCGCTGCTTCTCGCGCTCCGGCGCGTAGTAAGGAGCATGCGGGGCGTTGGTGGCAATGTAGGCAAAGAAGGGTTGCTCGTCGTCGCGAACGCGATCGATCCAGTCGAGCGCGGCCGTAAAGAACACGTCGGTGCAAAAGCCATGCGTCTGCACGAACTCGCCGTTGTGACGAATCACCGGATCGAAATATTTGTTGCCCGGCGCATCGGCACAGCTACAGTCGTACGCCTGGCCGATGCCTCCGCCGCCATGGATAAAGGCCTCGTCGAAACCACGGTTCTGCGGCTGGTAAGCATCTTCGTCGCCCAGGTGCCATTTGCCAAAGATCGCACTGGTGTAGTTGGCCTCGCCGAGCAATTGGGGCAGCGTGGTCGCGTCGAGCGTCATCCGCTCCCGTTCCAGGATGGTATGGGTCACTCCGTTGCGCATCGGGTGCCGACCGGTCATCAAGGCCGAGCGGGTGGGGGCGCACGTGGGGCAGACCAGGTACCGGGTGAACCGCGTGCTGTGGTCGTACAGGTCGTCGAGATTCGGGGTGCGGATCCACGGGTTGCCATGCCGGCCGAGGGGGCCATAACCCTGATCGTCGGTAATTACGAGCACCACGTTCGGCCGCGGGGCCGACACGGCTGGGGTGTCGTCCGCTAGCACCGGAGGAGCTGCTGCGGTGAGTCCCACCACAACGAGTGCCAGCATCGCCAGAGCGAGGAATAACGGGCGAGAAACAAGAGAATATCGATAGCGACGAGTCATCGGGGCCTCCACGAATCGGGTGCCGGATACTAAGAGTCGGCCTCGATCATAAGGGAGCGACCACCGCTGCTCAAGAAAAAGCCGCCAAGCTCGCCCGGTAGCTCACGGTTTGTTTGCCAGCCCGAGGGAGCAGTGGTACCATGATAAGTGAAGATGGCGAGACTTTCGCACGTCGCTATGCTGTAATGTGGGCAATCGTGCTGGGACCCGAAACGCATGAGTAGGGAAAACGGTTTTCGCTGGACTATCGTCATGGGCCGCTTTGGCAATACCGCCATTGAGGTCCATCTTACGTTGCTACTTACGTTAGTCGTTTTAGTCGCCTACACCAGCGTGAACCGCTTGCTGGGTGGTTTGATCATTGCCGTGTGGTTGGCCAGCGTCGTGCTGCACCAACTGGCCCACTTTCTCGTCGCTTATCGCATGGGTGGCGACGTTACCTCGCTGGTGCTTGGTCCCGCGGGGGGATCGTACGAGGCAGATCTGGCCGACGAGCCGGAACCCCAGGTGCTCACTGCCTTGGCCGCGCCGGCCACGCACATGCTGCTGGTACTGGCTGCCATGTGTCCGCTGGCCTTTCAGGGACCCACCGAGACACTCCCGCTACTCAATCCGATTACCGGTTTCGGCGAGTTCAGCGCAGCGGTCCCGCCAGGGCTGACCATCGTAAAGATGGTGCTTTGGATGAACTGGATGCTGTTCCTGGTGAACTTGCTGCCCGCTTACCCGTTCGACGCGGCGATCATCCTGCGGAGCCTGCTGTGGCCGATGGTTGGTCGCCGGACCGCCCACATTACCACCAGTCGCTTGGCGCAAGCCGCGTCGCTGGGATTCCTGTTCGCTGGGCTGTACCTGGCAGCCATCCTGCAAACTGCGCCGTACGTGTGGTCGGTTCCCCTGGCGGCAGCGTTGTACTTGCTGGTGGCCTCGCAGCGCGACTGGCACCTGCTCGAAAAAGACGAGCATCAGGAACTCGAAGAAGATTGGCTGACCCTCGAAAACGAGATTGAAGCCGACGAATGGCTCCGCGACGATCCCAGCCATATGGTGCTGGTCGAGCAGCACTACGACCAGCTTCGCGAACGCTACGAGCGCAAACGGAAAGCCCAGGAAGACTACGAAGACGCCCGCGTCGACGACATCCTCGCCCGCTTGCACTCCGACGGGTTCGATCAACTCTCGCAAGACGATCAGGCCTTTCTCCGCCGGGCGAGTCGTCGGTATCGCGACCGTCGCCGCGACCGCGGTGAGGGCGAAGACTAATCGGGCGGCTGCGTCGCACCATGGGCGGCCTTCGACCGTGAGCCCCCCAGCTTGGTGACTCGATTCGCTTCGTGCGGCTTTCGTGCGGCAGCCCCAATCGCTACCACCGGAATCACTGTCGCGATCGAACGCGATTTTGCGCTGGGTGTCGCGCCGCAGCGGCCCGCCGGCAGGCCTAGAGCCGACAAATATCGTATTCTAGCGAGCGCTCTGCGCGCGTACAAAAGTGACCTTCTTGTGATATGGATACTTGTTGAATTAACGTGTCTTCCGCTCAGTCCAGTTCGATCACGGACACGATGGCTCCGCCATCGGTGGTGCCTGCGCTAAGCGACACAACACTTCGTGAGCGATTCGAGCAGCTACGCAAGTCGTTTGGGGTTCCCTTCGCCGTGGTCGACCTCGGCACCGGCGAACTGAACCATGTACCGGCCGCCTGGTTGCCGATCGATCTAGATGTCGCTTTGCCGGTGCTCGAGGAAATCGCTCGCCGAGGCCGCCCCGCAGTAGTCGAAGACTGTGCTCCCCTGTTGGTTCTAGCCGTTCCGCTGCTACCCGACGACGATTTACCCTGCAGCGAAGTCGCGGTGGCGACGTTCCTCACCCAAGCGGTCGCTGACGCTGAGCACCTGGCGGCCGCTGCGAAAGCGGTGCGTGTGGAACTCGAAACCCTGCAGCACTGGGCTCTTACCCAGCCGATCTGGCCGCCGCACGCGGTGACCCAGCTTAGCGACTCGGTCTGCCGCCGAGTCTCAGCCGAAGCCGAAAACAAGAAACTACGCACCCAGCTTACGAGTGTGTCGCAACATTTGTTGCAGACCTTCGAAGAGCTGAATCTGCTGCATCGCATCAACGAGCGACTGTCGCTGTCGATGGACGATCATCAACTGCTGGAACTCGCGGTCGAATGGTTGAGCGAGGTGCTGCCGGCGGAGTGCTTACTCGCTTGCATGTTCGAGGCCAGTCCGACGGGTATCCACCAGCTTCCGCGACAATGGATCTACACCGGCGAGTGCCCGCTGCCGATCGACGAACTCGACCAGTTCCTCGATCGCTTAGGCCCCGACGCGAAACAGTCGATGGTAGTGCTCGATCAGGACGAAACTTCGAGTCCCACCTGGTACTACTCGACGGTTCGCGAGGTAATTAGCGTTCCTATTCGCACCGGCAACAGCGTGATCGGCTGGCTGGTGGCCATCAACCACTCTCCTTCGGCCCGACGCCAGAGCAATCAGTTCGGTACGCTCGAAACCAGCCTGCTATCGTCGGTTGCTTCGATGGTCGGCATGCACTCAGGCAATGTACGGCTCTACAACGATCAGTCCACCTTCTTCGAAAGCGTCGTGCGGGCGTTTAGCTCGGCGATCGATGCCAAGGACCCCTACACCTGCGGCCACAGCGAACGGGTCGCCCGCATTTCGGTGCTAATCGCCCGCCAGTTGAAGTGCTCGAAAGAACAACTCAACTCGATTTACCTGGCGGGCTTGTTACACGACATCGGCAAGATCGGTGTCGACGACCACATTCTTCGCAAACCTGGCGAGCTAACCCTCGAAGAGTTCGAGCATATCAAGCAGCACCCCACTTTGGGCTACAACATTCTCAAAGGGGTACGACAGTTACAGCACGTGCTGCCAGTGGTGCTGCACCATCACGAAGCCTGGGACGGTAGCGGTTACCCCGGGGGGTTGGTTGGCGAGGAGATTCCCTGGCTCGCCCGCATCGTGGCCGTGGCCGACTCGTTCGATGCGATGAGCAGCGACCGACCTTATCGTGCCGGCATGCCGGCCGAGAAGCTCAACAAGATCTTCCATTCCGCCCGCGGACAACAGTGGGACGCCCGAGTTATCGACGCGTTCTTTGCGGTGCGCGACGAGATTGAATCGGTGATTCACTTGGACCGCAAGCAGCTGTCACTCGACGTAACCGAGTGGAATGTGATCTACTAAGCCACGACTCGACCGCTAACGATCTGCAACTGCTTGCAGCACTCGCTTGTTGGCTACTCTTTTATCGCTGTCTCCCGATAAACGAACTGTGCGTTCGGGAAATCAATCTCTATGATGTTGATAAACGAGATAAGAATAAGAATAGGTCAAGGCAAATCAATCAGGCGGGGACGCTTCGAGAATCTCCATGGATCGCACACAGTCGGCAAAGCATCGCGTTGTCATCATCGGAGGTGGGTTTGGGGGGCTGCAAGCAGCGCAGTCGCTAAAGCGAGCTGATGTCGAGGTAACCCTCGTCGACCGCTCAAACCACCATCTGTTTCAGCCGCTACTCTATCAAGTGGCCACTGGCGGGTTGTCGCCCGCTAACATCGCGGCCCCGCTGCGGAGCATCCTCGAACGACATGCCAATACCCGCGTGTTGCAGGCCGAAGTCGTGGGGTTTGACCTAGAGTCACGAACCGTGAAGCTCAACGAAGGAGAGCTGGCGTACGATTCGCTGATCGTTGCGGCCGGTTCGTCGCACAGCTACTTTGGCCACCCCGAGTGGTCGTCGCTCGCCCCTGGGCTGAAGTCCATCGAGAACGCAACCGACATGCGGGCGCGCATTCTGTCGGCCTTCGAGCGGGCCGAACGCACCGACGATCCCGAAGAGCGGCACCGCCTGCTCACGTTTGTGATCGTCGGCGGTGGACCGACCGGTGTGGAACTGGCCGGCGCGCTCTCCGAACTCTCCCGCCATACGCTGCGGCACGAATTCCGCTCCATCAAGTCCGAGGAGGCCACCATCATGCTGGTCGACGCTGGCCCCCGGGTGCTCGGCATGTACAGCGAGCATCTGTCGGACGAAGCAACCAAATCGCTGGAGAAGCTGGGGGTCACCCTCTGCAGCGGCAAAATCGTCACCGAAATCGCCCCGTCGCATGTGGTGCTGACGAAAGACGACCAGCACGAGACGGTCGGCACCGAAACCGTGCTCTGGGCGGCCGGCGTTGCCGCTTCGCCATTGGCCAAGATGCTGGCCGACGCTAGCGGGCAGGAAGTCGACCGCCAGGGACGCATCGCGGTGAACGAGAAGCTCGATATCACCGGACACGACAATGTGTTCGTGATCGGCGACATGGCCCGCTGCCTCGACGCCGACGGTCAACCGCTACCTGGGCTAGCACCGGTAGCGATCCAACAAGGCAAGTACGCCGCGAAGCTCATCGCTCGTCGATCGTCAGGCAAAAGCCTAAAAAAGGGCTTTGTTTACCGCGATTGGGGCTCCATGGCCACGGTCGGTCGGTCGATGGCCATCGTGCAAATGGGTAAGTTGGAATTTGCCGGTTACTTCGCTTGGCTCGTCTGGCTGTTCGTGCACCTGATGCAGTTGGTGACGTTCGAAAATCGCTTACTCGTGCTCTTTCAATGGGCCTGGAACTACATTACCCGCAACCGTTCCGCTCGCCTGATCACGAATACCCCTGTAGCCATCACGACAAAGTCGTAGTCGGTGAAACTCGGGCGTTTGCACCGGTGTCGAAGGAGGTTCCGCAAGGTGTCTCGTTCCGCTGTCCGTAGCGGATAGGCGCAGCATACCGGAAGAAACACCTCAGTTCTTTAAGATTCCATGAAGGCACTCTGAAGAGCAAATTCCTCCTAACGTGTTCGTACACTAGGAGTTGATGCCCGGCATGCGGAACTACGCTGCATGCAGCAATCCGCGTGCACCCCTGTCGCGCCCTGCGACTTTGCTGTCGATTAGCGCGACAATCTAGCCACGCTCGTATCAAGTGATTACTATGAGAAGAAATACAATTATTAGCGCGCTCAACATTTCAGCATCTACACTTTAGTAGTACGATATTCATACGAGCTCATCGAGCTATCAGACAAGGTTGGGGGTTCTTACTGACATCCCCCCAAACCGGCAGGCAGAGGGCCGAGGGAATCCTGACTACCCCTTGGTCCTCTGCCGCCTTTTTTAGGTGCTCACTTTTGCTAGAGCATTCGCGCGAGTGACTTCTCGCTGACCCACGCAGCGAAGCTGGCTTACCGATAAACTTCCGCGAGCGCGGGGGCGAGTTCGGGGTACTCGAACTCAAAGCCATGCGCGATCAGTCGCGCGGGAACCACGTAGCGTCCATAGAGTGCCAGTTCGGGATCGGTCCGCAGTACGAGCGGTGCCCCGAGTCGCACCATCCATTCAAAAGCAGGCAAGCCGATCGGCACGCCCATCGTCTTGCGGAGCACGCGCATGAACTCTACCTGACTCACCGGGTGCGGCGCGGTGGCGTTGTACACGCCCGACATCGTTTCGTCGACGATCGCCTGGGCGAACAAGCGATTGAGATCGGCCTCGTGGATCCACGACATCCCTTGCGTTCCCCGCCCTACCCTGCCCCCCAGTCCCATGCGGGCGGCCAGGCTCAGCTTGCCGAGTGCTCCGTTACCGGCGCCGCGGTTTCGCCCCACGACAAAGCTAGTGCGTAGCACCACGCCGCGCTGGTCTGGCAATTTGGCCGCTGCGAAGGTCGACTCCCACGCCCTGGCGACCGTGGGGGCGAGCCCCATACCTTCGGCGGCGGTCTCGTCGCACACCGCGGTCGGTGGATCGCCATAGATGTGCGCGGTACTCATCTGCACCCACACCAGCGGAGGACTCTCGACCACTCGCAATGCCTTGCCGAGCACCCGCGTCGACTCGACTCGCGAGCGCAAGATCTCGTCCTGATGATCCGGGGTCTTGATGCAGTCGACCGATCGCCCCGCCAGGTTCACCACCGCGGTCGCTCCGGCGAGCGTTTGTTGCCAGTCGCCAAGGGTGCGACCATCCCACTCGGCGACCTGCCAACCGTCGATCACTTTCGGTCGCGATCGCGCGAGCACGGTCACCTCCGCCCTCGCGGCGACAAACGCCGCGGCCATCGAGGTTCCCAAGAAGCCGCTACCGCCAGCCAACACGATGCGATGGTTCGTCAGATCGATCATGGCAGCTTCAACTCAGTAACAATCGGGCGATGATCCGAGGCCATTGGTTCGTCGACCACGGTCGATTCCGAAAGCTCCCACTCGTGCTTGCGATCGACGAACAGGAAGTCGATCTCGCGATTCGGTCCGTCAGCCGGAAACGTAAAGCGGTTATCGTCTGGCTTCGCCGCGCGACGAAACTCCTCGCTAAGCATCTCGATGGTTCGGCTGCCGGGCCGATCGTTGAAGTCGCCGAGCAGCACCACCGGCGTGTCGAGTTGCTGGCACGCGTCGCGCAGCAAGCCCGCCTGGCTCCATCGCTTGGTGTCGTCGGCCACCCAGTCGAGATGCGTATCGACCACCGTGACCACGCGGTTGTCGTCGGTCATCACTTCCACCGCGAGCGCTGCGCGGGGCTCGGTGCCCGAGGGGAGTTCGATGCGATGCACCCGCACGATCGGCAGCCGCGACAGCAGGCCGAGCCCGTACCGGCCCCCTTGGTAGTCCATGAACGACAGGAACGCGGTGTGCATCTGCAGGCGGCTTCCCAGTTCGCGAAGTTCGTTGAGCTTGCCGCTCCGCTCCACCGCCATGTCGACCTCCTGCAAGGCAACCACGTCGGCGTCGAACTTGCGAATCGCGTCGGCGGTCCGTTTGAGATCGAGCTTCAGGTCGATGCCCGCCCCGTGGCGAATGTTGTACGACGCAATGCGTAGCGGGCGGTTAGCCATCGGTTGCGGAACAAACGTCGAGAGCACCGCCGCGTGGTCCGAAGGCCATCCGCCGGAGAGTTGGTTGAGCACCTGCGACTGCTGGCACCGCCAGCCGTTGCTGCGATAGTACACAAAGTCGATGCGATCTTGCTGCTGCTCAGGAAAACGCGGGGTCCAAGTCGCGTCGAGATGGCGATTCACGACCGGATTGGCCTCGCGGAACGAATCGCGGAACCGCGCGTCGGTCATCACTCGGCTGGTCGGCCACTCGACGGTTCGCTCGTAGGTATCCTGGTTCACGGCCGAGTAATCGAGGTGCGACATCGAGTTGAAATCGCCCGCCAGCATCACGGTTACGTCTTGGTACTTGTCGTCGGCGAGTCGCTGTTCGATAAGCGGCACCAACTCGGCCAGCACGTCGGCCGAAGGCTGGCAGACCGCGAGCCATTTGTCGAGGTCGGCCTGCTCGCGATTGCCAGGCAGCCAGATGTCGCCATCGAATGGCAGCCAGATGGAGAAGAAGGCCACCCGTGAACCATTGGGCAACTCGACCAACGCCCCCACGCAGTTGAACTCCCGTCCAACCGACAGGTCTTCCACCACCGGGTAGCGGCTGAGGATCGACACGTTGGTGCCCCGCGGCTGGAAGTGAAAGCCGAGCCCCTTGGCAATTTGCTCGCCCGATCCGTAGGTCTCCTGCAGCGCAACCACATCGGCCCCGCTGGCGCGAATCGCTTCGACCACCTGTTGCGGCCCCCGAGCGTCGCCATCCTCCCGCCCGCCATGCCAGATGTTCCAAGCCATCACCCGCAACGACGCGTCGACACCCGCTGCGGGAGGATCCGCCGCCGCAGGAACAGAAACAACCACGAGCAACACACAAACCGCCGCGACCAGCGGAACCACTCGCCATGGGCGAAGCAAAGGGAGAGAAAACATCGGCAAGCCATTTCCAAGGGAGACAATCGGAGAATAACGCCATCGCATTATATAGGCTTGTCGAGCAGGAATGCAGCATGCAGCGGGAGAAGGAGCGAGGATGTAGTGGGATGCTGACGAAAACAGGTCGCGGACTACAAGCGAAGTCGAGGGTCAAGTAGTTGAATGGCTGTCGTTGGATCCCCGAGAGAACGACTAGCCCCTTTCTCGAAGCCGCCACCTGTTTGAGACAGACTCACCCAGGTCTTTTCCGAATGGGAAGCGATGACGAGAGTCACCACTGAACGTCGCTAAACAGCTCCACAACACCAGAATGGTCCCCCTTAGGCACTTGGGAGAGAGAGCTTGTCTGCTTTGCATTCCCTTCCAGTAAAACACACCACATGCGAATTCGCGCACATAGGGTCTTCGCATTAGTTTCACAAATTCGTCGAAGCGACACGAAAACTAATTGCATTGCACCAATGGTAGACATAGACTGACGAACGGTGTCGAAGCAATCGCTTTGTTCTTGGAATAATCGTCTGATAACTGGCGATTACGTTCGGTTTGGCACCTTTGGCATCGCAATTGGATTCGAGATATGCGTGCATGCATTTTCGCGTCACTAGTATTTACTCTCGCAAGTGTTGAAGCGGTAGCGGATAAACTCAGTAATCCCAGCTTTGAAGATGGCAGCGTTGGACTTGCTGCATCCATCCCAGGATGGACAGAAATCGACACACCGGACGTTGCTGTACCGGGTGGCTCGGCTCTAGGAACGCCGAACATTGTCTTGGCAAAGGACATGGTAGCTTCACCGGATGGAGGGCACTTCGCAGGCTCAAGCGTGACTATCCGGACTCGCCATATCTCTTCACCACTGAGCGGCAGGGTCCGCTAACCGATTCAGCCGTGCGGAAAATCGTCACGCGAGCAGGAGAAGTTGCTAAGTTCGCGTTCCCGATTCACCCGCATATGCTCCGGCATTCCACGGGATACAAGCTCGCCAACGACGGCCACGACACGCGAGCCATCCAGCAGTATCTCGGCCACAAGAACATCCAGCACACGGTCCGCTACACCCAGCTATCAGCGGCCCGGTTCAAGGATTTCTGGAAGGATTAGCTCCGCCTGGGCAGGGCTGACGACCGCTTAGCGTATAATCCTGTTCCATTGGTCGTCACACCCCTTCAAACTATCAAGCAGTGTCGATATTGTCTTCGCTCGTCCACCCATGAAAGCTGAAGAACAGTCTTGCCAGACGCTAACCGTGCGGGAGCCTCGCTCGCTCTTCGTGTTCTTGAGTGTGTACCTGCTGGACCTATATGTCCTTGTCTTAGGATTCCTTATGTTCTCAGCGGTACTCCGGTTTGTTTTTGGGATCAACGTTCTAGCGGTATTCGGTCCCAGATTATTGCCCATAGGTATGTTCTTTTTGGTCTTCTTATCAATCTATGCTCTTGTTCACTTTGCGGTGTTTGCTCTGCTAAGAAAGAAGATTGTGATCGAAGAAGGCCGTGTCACAGTTACTTGCATGGGTTGCAAGCGGACAACCTCACTTGAACAGTGTAACTGGTACGCAACTACGGCTCATGAATTGAGCAGAGCAGATCGAAGGTTGTTGAAACTTCGAAAATCGACAAGCATTGGAATTCTGCAGTTGCCCGGTTCTGCTTTCTGTATACACCGCAAGACGTACGTTGTACTGACAATAAACCAGTTGAATTGCCTCGAAACAATCGCACGATCGTCGGCCTGGTTGTGATCGGCGACCCGACACACCGTAACCGTCCCACCATCCCCACCCTCTAACTGGACCATTCCCGGCGGGCGAGCGAACCACGTGCAGCTTCGACTCCGCGGGCCGCGAGCAGGCGAGTTGCGAGAAGAGCAGGTGCCAAATTAGCGGGGGAACAAAGACGCCAAACTGCGATGATAGTTTGGTCAGAAACAGTGCCAAAGCACGATCAAAGCGAGGGCGGTAACACATGAGCGTTCACAAGACCCTCGTCGATTCTGGTTCGTGAGAAATCGGGCTCAATTCTAGGCACCCCCACCGATTTTTCAATCCTTGCTTACTTCCGATATAATCTGTTATCAGAACCGAACTCGCTGGTTGCTTCAGCGAACTGTGTGATAGCTCGCTGATTCAGCATCCAACGCGAAGCGACAAACCACTTCAGAATCGTGGTCGGTGGGATTATTGTACTAGCCTGCAATGGATGCCTAGGCGGCTGGCGGCATTGATGTACAAGCGGAGCAATCCGATACGGATTGGCATAAGTTAGCGTTACCGTAGTAGGTTTGTCGTGCGACTCTCGGCTGGATTCCTACGGGGAGGAGCGGAGACAGCTAGCACTCTCAGCTCCGAATTAGCGGGCGAAACGGATTCTCCGATCTCGCATTTTTCGCTGGAAATTGGCCACCTGTGGTGTTCTAATGGACAGGTGTATTTGGCTGTCGGCTTTCAGCTATCGGCTGTTGGCTGTTGGCTTTTTAGTGATGGAAGGTGATTGCGATGTGATGCTTTTCCGAATGCCAGAATACTAGCGACGCGCAGGCGAAGGGTTGCTTGCGTGGGCGTTCGCTGCTGCGCGTGTGGGTAAAGCTGTGGGCTTTAGGCTGTAAGCGGTAGGCTAGATCTTTCAGTCGCTGGAAGCTCCTTCAAGATCACATCCGCAACTCAGAAATCATAAATCCCAAACTCCCCTGTCCCCCGAATCCTGTTTCCTAACTCCTCCCAAAAATACTTTCCCACCCATGGGAATCTATTTTGGGCACTTTCGGCGGAGGTGTTGATGCAACTCATTGCTAACAAACGACTTGCGACCGCCAGACGCCGTGAGAATAGATTCCCACTCGATGCGTTTTGGGAAATGGGAATCTATTCGAGGTCGAAAACCGCTGGTTTTGTAGCGTGGGCGGAGATTCAATTTTCCCATCGGTGGGTAAATTGGGAATCTATTCGCGAGTGTCGCGTTTGTGCCAACCCTAGCCAGGCTAACCAAAATGGAGTAACTCGGTTTCGGCAGCGACGGATGGCAATGTAATATGACGTACTAGCACACCGGATATAGGTGGTAAGGTAGAGTGCTGGCGACCGTTTTCAGTTAGAGAGCATGGAATGGTGTTAGAGTTATCCCCTTATCGAATCGTAAGTCTCATCGTGTTGTCCATCGCCTTCTGGTCGGTGGCGGTAACGTCGCACTGCGCGGAGACTTCTACGCCTCTCGACTCCACGGCGATCGATCAGGAGACGGTCGAGCGGTGGTCGGCTCCGTTGCGTGGCTGGCACCATTATCCTGACCATGTGATTCCATCCCAACCGCCGATCGTGGGTCACGAAGACGTCAAAATGACAGACGTTCCCACCGTGTTTCAGCTGCCGGGCGAGAAGAAATGGTACATGACTTACATCGGATTCGACGGCAAGGGCTATCAGTCGTTTGTCGCCGAGAGCGACGACCTGGTGCACTGGACCAACCATCGTCTCGCGATGGGCTACGGCCCGAAAGATGAGTTCGACCACGGCGGGGTCGTGCTGGGGGCCTATCTCTACGAATCCTACGACATTAAAGCCGCGCGAACCCTCAAGAAAAAGGATGGCAAGTTCTGGTCCCTCTACGGGGCCTACCCGCGCCAGGGAGGCTACGAGCTCCGCCCAGGGTACGAGGGGGTCGCTACCAGCAACGATGGCATCCACTGGGCCAGGGAACAGGACGAGCCGATCTTATCTGTCTTTCAGCAGGACTGCGGCGAATGGGAGAAGTCGTGCATCTATCAACCCTGGCTACTGGAGCACGACGGGCGCTACTACGACTTCTACAACGCGGCCAATGGCAAGATCGAGCAGACGGGGCTGGCGTTCTCGGAGGACCTGCTAGTGTGGAAACGCTACTCCCACAACCCTGTGATCCCGGTTGGCCCCCAGGGTAGCTACAACCAGGAGTTCTCCTCGGATCCGAAGGTGTTCCGAGACGGCAACCACTGGGTGAACTTGTTCTTTGGGGTGGGTAAAGATGGTGCCCACATCATGGCGGCCTACTCTCGTGACCTGCTGCATTGGACCGTCGATCCCGAACCGCTCTACAAGGCGGGGGCCAACCCGTCGGGATTGGACAAGCAGTATGCCCATAAGGTCTCTCTCGTTTGGAACCCCGCGAACGAGACCTTCTACCTGTTCTACAACGCGGTAGGCAACCAAGGTCGAGGCATCGGGTTGATTACGAGTAAACCACTTGTCGTAGAGGAGTAATATGGCGGATGCAAGGCGTTCGCTTTAAGAAGCAAGAGCACTTCGTATGCAGTCGAGGCCACTGTTTCGAGTCCACCACCACGCTAATCCCCAAGACCGTAGTCTTTGATTTTCTTGTGCAGTGTGTTGCGGTTGATGCCTAATCGGCTGGCGGCTTTGATTTGCACGCCTTGGCATTGGTTGAGCACCTGGGCGATGACTTCGCGTTCGACGCGATCGACGATGCGGCTGTGCAGGTCTTCGGAGTTTTCGTCGGCTTGCGACAGGCCTTCGACCACCAGGCTCTTGGCCAGGGTTTCGAAGTCCATCGGCACCATGCCGTTGGCCGCCATGGAGCCCGAGGCGATCGATGGTTCTGGCTCGCCGAGCACTACGCCTGGCAGGACGTCGGGCGTGAGTTCGTCGCCGGTGGCCATCACCACTGCGTGCTCCACTACGTTTTGCAGCTCGCGCACGTTGCCCGGCCAGTGATACTCCTGCAGCGCCCGCATGGCGGCCGGGTGGATGTGGGTGACGTAGCGGTCGTTGCCTTCGTTGTAGATGTTCAGGAAGTGACCGACCAGCTCGGGAATGTCCTCGACCCGATCGCGGAGCGGCGGCAAATGAATCGGCACCACGTTCAGACGATAGTACAAGTCCTCACGAAAATGCCCCTTGGCCGACATCTCGAGCAGGTTCCGGTTACTGGCCGAGACGATGCGAGTGTCGACCCGAATCGTCGTGTCGCCGCCGACGCGTTCGAACTCCCGCTCCTGCAACACGCGGAGCAGCTTCACCTGCAGAAGCGGCGTAGTGCTGTTGATTTCGTCGAGGAAGATGGTGCCGGTATCTGCACTTTGGAACCGACCTGCACGGTCGGACACCGCGCCGGTAAACGCCCCCTTCATATGGCCAAAGAGTTCGCTCTCGAGCAGGTTCTCGGCCAGCGCGCCGCAGTTCACCCGAACGAACGGGCGATTGCGTCGATCAGAGAGGTCGTGCACCGCCTTGGCGACCAGTTCCTTACCGGTGCCGGTCTCGCCGAGCAGCAGCACCGAAGCCTTCGACCGAGCCACCTGACGGGTGATGCGATACACCTCGCGCATGGCTTCGCCGCTGCCGATGATGCTGGGCAGTGGAGCCATCGCGTCGGGTTTGCCGGTGCTCAGGGACATGGTATTTGCTTGAATGACAGCCACAGTTACTCTTGTTCGCTCTCGTTGGTGCGACCTTGTTCGATGGTGTCGAGTAGGTCGCCCAGCACCTGTTGCGACGCTTTGGTGTCGCGGGCACTGGCGTTGTAGAGATCGTACTGGTGCACGATTTCTTCGGCCGTGATTCGCAAGCCGAAGCGACCTACGCTATCGGCAAACGCTTTGGCCGCCGCTTGGCGCGACTCGATTTGCTCGGTCGTGGTACTGGCGTACGCCAGCAGTGCGACTTGGCTGTCGTGAGTGCCGAGTCGCGACAGCAACTGCCAGGCATCGTCGGTCTCCGGGTAGACGCTTTGGGTAATCTCGCTACTGGCCGACCGCAGTCGATAGAACGTGCGGTCGTTGTCCATCAGGTGATTCATCGCCTTGATGGCGGCCACGCGTTGCTCGAACCGTTGCTCGGCGGTAGGCCAATCGGGTGGCAGCTGCGCGAGCATGGTGCGAACCAGCATCTCCATGGTTTGATCGTCGTGCGGACGCAGGAACGCCCCCACCGCTTTATGCTCGGTAGCAATCAGTCGGGCGGAGCTGAGCTGCGACTCGCGGGCGATCAAGGCAATCGGTACCAAGGCGGTCGACGGGTTGATTCGCAGTTGGTACACCACGTCGCGAACCGACGGATGGTTGAGGTTCATGTCGATCACAATCAATTCAACATCGGCCAGCAGATCGGCTTTCTCGAACAGCTGCTTGCCGCTATTGGCTACCTCGCTGGCCAGGCCGATCGACGTGAGTCCGCCGGCCCAAGTAGCGGCGGTACCAATCCGTGGCGAGGCACCCAGTGCCAGACGCTGACCGCGCGAGCTGGCGAGTTTCACGATGGCCGGGCATAGCTTGCTGGAACCAGGGAATGGAGTCGCCGGATCGATAGCCGCAATGGCCTCGACCGCCGCGGCACGCACCGAAGGATGCGGGTGGACCAAGGCCTTGGCCGTAGGCGAGGGCTGCCCGTTGCTGGTCGCCAGCATACCAGCGTCGCCACGATCGGCAATCACCTGCAGGGCCATCCGCGCGGCGGCCGATTGGTTGTGCTTCAGGGCATCGGTCAGGAGTTGATTGAGCGAGTCGGCTGGCAGTTGCGTCAACTGCTCCATCGGGTAAGCCATGGCAAAGCCATGCCGGCCCAGCACGTCGATCGCTTCGAATTGCAGACGAATCGCTTGCGACTCGGCGCTCGGCAACTCAGGACGAACCGTTGCCAGTGCCGTAGCAAGCTTGTCCATATAAAGAGTGTCGGACTCGGCGGTCGACAGGCTCAAAGCCTTCGGCCCGGGAGTTCCCTTGGAGTCCCACACCCAGTACTTCACCTTCCCCTCGAAGTCGGGCTCGAACACCGGCGAGCCCCCTTCGATCACTTTCATGGTTCGCTCCAGCAATCCGGCGGCCGACTCGGCCGAAGGAGCTTGCCCGGTGAGTTGCTGATACGCCTGCGCCGCCGCACCACCTGTCAGCGCAGGCGCGGCAAGCAGTGGAGCCGCATCGCCCGAGCCAATCGCGGCGAGCAACGTCGCGGCCTCGTCCACCAACTTGGAGTCGGCGGAATCGAGCGTCGCCATCAGTGGGCGTTCCGCGTAAGGAGCTAAACGCATGAGCGACGCCCGGGCACCAACTCGGGCGGTATCGCTGGCATCGGTTCCGCCGAGCAACTCGATGAGCGGCACCACAGCGACTTCGCCAGCGCCGGCCAAGGCAGCCACAGCGCGGCTGCGAGCCACTTTGTCGTCGCTACCGAGTTGGTCGATCATCGCTTTGATGCGTTCGACCGATTGGGCCGCTTGCTGACTGGCGGCCAGCAGCGACTCGGCGAAGGGTCGGGCCTTTGGTCCCAGTTCGGGCGAGCGGGCTAGTTGTTGGATGATCGCGGGGCCAAACTGATTCACCAGTTCGACCTTCGTCGCATCGTTGGGATTGAGCTGCAACAAGCGATGAAACTCACCAGCAGCCAGCGCTGGTTGACCAAGGTCGAGCAGCAAGTGAGTCGACTTCAGGTAGTCGGCCGCGGTTTGTCGCGAGCCATTCAGCACCGCCCGCACTGCTGGATTCACCAACGCCGACGGTGCCGGCGTGGCTGGCACGTATCCTTCGTCGCCCGGCTCGAGTGGTTGCTCGACGACCCCGGCCTCTTCGTCAGCGGCCTGCTGGGCCTGGGCTATGCGAGCCCCTAAAGGCAGCATTGCCAACAAACCAATACCGCAAGCAATCGCTGCGTAACAGCGGAAGTGATTGGCTCGATAAAGGGGAAGAAAAGCAATCGTGCGCATGATGAATTCGCCTTAGTTGTTCAGCTTGTTTTTCCACACCTCAACTTGCTTGGCCACGAGTTCCGGATTCGTGGAACCAAGACTCTGGAACGCTGCTACCGCCCGCTCGACTCCCAACACGTCGTACACCTTGTTGTCGAGCGAAGGATGAGCCGCTTCGAACTCGGCCGCTGGCAAATCGGCCAGGCGGCAATCTTGTTTCATCGCCGTGCCGACGAGCTTACCAATGATCTCGTGGGCAGTGCGCTGCGGCACGCCAACCGAAATCAGGTATTCCATCAGTGTGGTCGCGTCGAGGTAACCGCGGTCGATGCCAGCGGCAATCGACTCGCGTTTGAGCTCCGCGCCGGCTACCATCGGGGCGGCCAGTTCCAGGCAGGCGGCCACGGTGTCGGCCGAGTCGAACACCCGCTCTTTGTCTTCCTGCAAGTCGCGATTATAGGCCATCGGCAGGCCCTTGGTGAGCGTGATCAGCGCTTGCAGATTGCCCACCACGCGGGCGGTCTTGCCGCGAATTAGCTCGAGCCCGTCGGGGTTCTTCTTCTGCGGCATGATCGACGAGCCGGTACAGAACGCGTCGGGCAGCTTCAGGAAGTTGAACTCGGTGGTGCACCACAGAATCCACTCCTCCGCCCAGCTCGACAGATGCAGCGAGATTTGCGTGAGCACGTAAGCAAACTCCAACGCGAAGTCGCGATCGCTCGACGAGTCGAGACTATTCGCGACCACGCCTTCGAAGCCGAGTTCGTCGGCCACCATCTGGCGGTCGATTGGAATAGTAGTGCCAGCCAAGGCTGCGGTACCGAGCGGCAGTTGATTCACGCGGCTACGGCAGTCGGCCAGTCGCTGGCGGTCGCGAGCCAGTTTCTCGCACCAGGCGAGCCAGTAGTGCGACGCGAGCACTGGTTGCGCCCGTTGCAAATGCGTATAGCCCGGCAGAATCACGCCGGGGTCCAAGTCGCACCGATGCACGAACGCTCGTTGCAGGTTGGCAGCGAGTTGATCGAGCGTGTCGATCTGATCGCGAATCCACAAGCGAAAGTCGGTGGATACCTGATCGTTGCGGCTGCGGCCGGTGTGCAGCTTGCGACCGACGTCGCCGATCCGCTCCACCAGCGCTCGCTCGATATTCATGTGGACATCTTCGAGCGATGTTTTAAACTCAAAGGAGTTGTTGGCGATTTCGTCACGAATCTGGACCAAGCCGTCCACAATCTGATCGCGCTCGTCATCAGTCAGCACGCCGACCGCGGCCAGCATGCGAGCATGTGCCACCGAACCGCGCACATCTTGGGCATAGAGCCTTCGGTCGAAGCTAACACTCTCGCTGAATTGCTCCAGTAATTGGTCGGTTGGCTGCTCGAAAGCACCACCCCAAGGTTTGTCGGACATCGCTGTGCGTTACGGATTGAATAAAGGATTACCACCTGAGCCACATGGGCCAACTCGTTTAGGTTAAACGAGTTACGTCGGTTGGTCAATGTTCAGGATGCAGCGAGTGCCTAATCTTTCAGCACGCTAACCGTTAGGCGGCCGATTGTTCGGTGGGTACCGATAATCGTACCTGCCTATCTGCAATGCATGAGGTGCCTAGAAAATCAGGTCGTCGCCAGCGACCCACGAATCATTAGCCAACGCTCGGCCGTCGAAAAGGCCCGCTACCGCCGGCGGAGCACCCCCAGGGCACACCCCATCGCGGTCGCGAGTAGCACCATGCTAGCAGGTTCTGGCACCGAAGTCGCGTTGCCGGCCAGCACTTCGAAGTTGCTGAATACCGCAGTCAGGGTTCCGCTCTCCAGCGGCCCTGACACCGGCGAGCCATCCTGACTCCGCAGAAAGAACGAAGCCAATAGCGGCTGATCGTTCCATTCTTGCTGGCGAGCGGCAAAGGTGCCGAGTACCGAGAAGCTGCTCGCGCCCGGCGTGTCGGAGTAGCCGTAGGCAATGTCGCCGGTCGATGCGGTGTAGTCGACAAACAGTCGACCCACTAGTGGAGCACCAAGTACGTCGAGCGTGGTATCGCTCACGTCGTTCGTGCGGGCAGCACCCCCTACGCCGAGGCCGATGCCATCGAGCACGCCGACGGCCACGCCAGCTGAGTTGGCACCCGATTGATCTTCGCCAATGCCGAAGCCGATACCACCAAGCCCTTGCGACGATTGGCTCGAGATCGCGTAGTCGACCGCGATCGTAAAGTCGGCCGCAGGTGAGAAGTAGAAGCCCGAAGTCGAGCTGGCAACATTGGCCCCGTTGATCGACTGGTAACCAATGTCGACGGCATCGGGCACCGCGTCGATGGCCGTGAGCGTTAGCTGCGATCCACTATCGAGCGATGCGGCCATGCCAGCATGAGGTGGATCTTGCACCAGGGTCCAGGTGGCGAAGTCGTCGATCGTGGCCGCCGAGGACGACACCGACTGCACCAGGAACATCGCCAGCATCACGGGGGCAACAAAGCGAACGAGCATCGCAGACCTATGGGGTGGAAAAGAATCGCTCAACTGCGGACGATTCAGTATGGTAAGTCAACGCTCAGCAAGCAAGCTTTGTGCAGTTTTTCGCTTCTACCAGCGATCGAAATCTAAACCAACCGGCTAAAACCACACTCGCAATCCAAGCAGCGGGCCAGCGAGTTCCACGTCGCCGATCCGCTGGTAGTCGTAGCCGCCGTACAGTTCGCACCGCCCGATCATCGCTCCCACGGTACCAGCCGCATGCAGGTGCTCCGCATCGCCGATGGTGCCGAGGTCCAGCTCGCCGGAGAGCACGATCGGATCGACCGGCGCGAAGTCGGCCTTCAGCGTGAAATTGATGCCATAGTCGGTATCGTACGAATCGCCGAGCCACACGGTGCCCAACCCCAGACGCACGAGCGACCGCTCCGACTCGGCCACGCGATAGAGCAAGTCGAACTCGCCGAGGTGCAACTCGTCGTGCCCGCCCCCTGGTAGGTCTTCGCTGTAGCTATCCCAATCGAAGTCGATTCCCAAGCCGCTCGAGTGTTCGACCAACAGCCCGAAACCGATGCGATCGAGCCCATCAAAATCGCTCCCCATTTCCATCTGTGCGCGGCCAAACCAGTTCGAACCAATGTCGGCGGTGGTGTTGGCCATGAATCCAGCACCCGGCAGTTCGTAAGGATAGCGGGTGAACATCCATTGGTAATGCTCCGTGATCTCCGGCACGATGCGTTCCTCGTACTCCACTGGTTCGGCCGGAGTTTCGAGTACCACTGCTGGCTCGGAAACCACGTAGACCGGGGCGGGCGTGCAGGTGACCGCCGGCCGGCACGTATACACCGGAGGGCAGGCGTGCACCGGGTGGCTCCATCGCACCGGAGGAGTCGGGCAGGGCTGGCTCGACATGAAAAAGCCAAAATGGCTGCCGCCGTGGCTCCGGGTAGGGGGACGATGATAGCTACCGCCGCCGGAGTGGTGGGGTGGGGGATCGGCCGCTGGCGGTGCCGGGGCGGGGGCGGGCTGGGGAGCACTCGGCCGGCGAACTTCGTTGCGGGCCTGCGATAGCTTTCCGCCGGACGATTTGCTGCTCGCATTGCTGCTGGCGGGGGGTGCGGTTTGCTGGTCGTCGTCGTTGCTCGACGTCTGAGGTCCACGAACCGCAGTGCGGGCGCGGGAAAGCTTACCGGCTTGGGCAAATGAGGATGGCACCGCGAGAACCACCAACACACAGGCAACAATCAGAGATCGCATAGCTAGCACTTCCATAGCTGGCGCGGCGGGCGCGCTCGAAGGGTCGTTCCGTCCGGCCGAACCAACCCGCCCGCACTCCGGCGGATCGATCGATTCGGGCCTAGGCTCCCGAACAAGGAGCCAACGAAGACTAGAGAAAGGCAAGCAGCGTGCCGGAACCAGTGAGTCGGTCGCAAACTGTTCTGAGATAACCGTTTACGACGATCCAGCAAAAACAGGGCAAGCAAAGAAGTGTCGTCAGAACGACAACGCTAGCAGAAAACTCTACAACAGCGGCCGCCATGGTTTGGCGACCGCGCAGTAGCCTACGGAGTTTCGCACCTTGTTAAATGGTGCGAGCCTGGAAAGAAATGTCGGGGACCGGAGAGTTGCCACAGTCCCACACACGAGAGCTAAAGCCCTGTGCTTAAGAGATTACTTCTTACGATGGCGGATCTTGGCACGCATCCGGCGCTTCTTGCTGCCCTGTTTGCGACGACCCTTGCCCGATTTCTTCGTACCCAAGCGAAAACTCCCGAGTTAAAGAGGAACTTATATAGTGGAACGGCCTTGTTGACTAACTCCACTCGAACTGTGGAAGCCCGAGTTGGGTGAATTGATTGATGATTTTACAGGGCCTTGTTGACTAACTCCACTCGAACTGTGGAAGCCCGAGTTGGGTGAATTGATTGATGATTTTACAGCGCAAGCGGGCTTCCGTTTGTTGGTTTTCGAATACTCGGTTTTTGAGATGGCTCCCAAAGCTTTGTTTCACTCGGTACATGGTCGTTTCCGCCAAGCTTCTACGATGATAGCCCACTTCCTCTTTCCAACTCCTACGCCCCTTGCGTCGAATCTGACGAATTGCCTCGTCCCGGGGCAAAGGCTCCTCCGCAGAGTTGCCATGTTGTTTGATCTTGGCGTTGTGCTGCGGCGGAATCACCGGCTCAATGCCTTCGGATTCCAGCCCTTCATAAACCTTCCACTTGTCGTAACTACCGTCGCCGTGAAACTTTTTTACGGGCTGCTCCACCTGCTCCAGCATTTCGGGAACCGCATCGGCATCGTGGCAACTGTTCTCGGTCAAAATCTCCGCCACAATCTCGCGGGTGTCAGGATTCACCGACAAATGCAGCTTCCGCCATGTCCGCCGCTTCGACTTGCCATGCGTCCGCATCTTCCATTCGCCCTCGCCAAACACTTTCATGCCGGTGCTATCCACCACGATATCGATGTCGCCCCTCTTGTTAGCGATATCGAGCGAAACATTCAGCTTGCTGGCTCGCTTGGCGAGCGAAGAATAATTGGGAATCGCTGCCTCGACGCCCAACATCGCCACCAGCGAGCGGCCGAATCCCTCAGTCTGCCGATAGGGAAGTTTCAGCAGTTCGCGAATCGTCAGCAAGCACTCGATCGCCGTATCGCTGAAGACAAAAGGGCGACCGACTTTTGTCTGGTCGTTAGGATGTTCCCAGTTCTCCAACGCCTCGTCGCTAAACCAAATAGTGATGTTTCCACGCTCGATGAGCGACTTGTTATACTCCTTCCAGTTCGTGACTTTGTAGGTTCGTTTTTCTTTCGTAGCCATGTTCGATCTCCGTAAAAAAGGTACGTGGTTCCATTCCACGTTAGTTTTTACGGAGGTTTGTGACTAATTGTTCAACAAGGCCTAGTGGAACTACTGAATAATACGTGAACCTTGGATTATAGCCGACCTGTGCAGATTCTCGCAAGTAGGAGGGGAGCGGGTGGCGGTCGGTGAATAAATACGGCACTCCGCCGGTAATCAACCATAGAATATCGATTGCTGCCCCGCCGGGACCAACCGACACGTGCCCTGTTCACTTGCCCGCCATGTACCCCCTCCGCCGAATCCTCGCTCGCTGCCGAAGGTTGCACCCGTTTACTTGGTGTGTAACCGCCGCGGTGACGCTGGCGATGGTGCTCATTGTGGTGCCGGGGGAGGACATCAACGCGTCCTATTTTTCCATTCGATCTATCGAGAAGCCCGAAAGAGTGGCGCTACGCTTTAAGGCCGAACAGACGGTTTGGGAACGATACCCAGATCTGTCACGCAGCACGACTGATGTTTACACCACTAGCTACCAGCATGGCTGGCCGTGGCCCTACTTGGAACGTAGTCGTGCCTTCTTAATCGACTTCTCGCAGCCAGACGTAGTCCCTGAGTTCAAATTCGGAGGTGACGATTATACTCCGTACTACGTCTCACGACCGCTTCCTTCAACGCCTTGGATTTGGTTCTATCCAGAAACAGATCTAATACCACCAGTGACTCATCGCTGCATCACTTGGTCCAATTTCGATCATTGGCCTCTCCGGAGCGATAGCCAGCAATGGTACCGGGTAAATCTGGTACTCGATTCATCCATACTCCTAGGAGTAACACTGGTTACTCTAGTTGGTACGGAGCAATGGATTCGCTGGCGAGGGGGATTGCTGAAGTTTCGTCTCGTCGAACTCTTGGGAGTCCTATTACTTTGCAGTGTTGCGCTGGGATGGCAACAGTATCACGCCCGCTTAGCCCAATTTGAAGAAGGTTTGACGAATGAGCTTTACGCTTCGGTGGGCGAGCTTAATCGTGAACTCATGGCCCCACTCTGGCTGCAGAAACTCGTTGGCTACGAGCCATTGCTACCTGACTTCCTACGTCACGTCACCGAATGTCGGTACTTGGGGCATACAACGCATGGTCAAGCGGAAGAGCTTTGGCAAAGCGATTTTAAACAGTTGGCTAAGCTCGACTACCTTGAAGAACTTACCCTGTCGCTCGACGCCGAGAATACTGCGAAAAAGAAACTGCCCGATTTTTCAAAAGCGGTGCTCCCTGCAGAGCCATTGCTCAAAGTGCAAAAGTTGGCCATCGATGGCACACATTTCAAACACGCGGACTTAGAAGCGTTATTAAATGTAGTCGCCGTTGAGAAGTTATTTCTCACCAACCACCGCTTAACCTCTGCCGAAGTTCAGCAACTGATGGATCGGCATCCCAACATCCAGGTCTGTACTACCGGTAGTACAGAACGTCGAGATCCAAACGACTCGCCATCGCCATCCTTCAGCTCTGATCCAATCAACGAAATTGAAGATAATCCGTTGATTCAAGTCCAATAGCCACTTCCAAGTATGAACCCCCTCCGCCGAATCCTCGCTCGCTGCCGAAGGTTGCACCCGTTTACTTGGTGTGTAACCGCCATGGTGACGCTGGCGATGGTGCTCATTGTGGTGCCGGGGGAGGAGAGTTACTTCGGTGCTGAAGACACCTGGAGCCATCGACAAGCCCACAACGTTCAATGTGAGTTAGCAGGTGAAGATCTGCCCTATGGTATTAAATGGGGGCATGTCAGTGTTTACATCCATGGCTACCCTTGGCCCTGCTTTGTGCGTGGTATCGAAGGGCATCCCGCGGATGAAATCGGCACCACAACCGACCGAGTCTTCTCGGAGCCTCTATTTGAAGTCGAGGGGGAGGAGGACAAGACCTTTGGTGTTCCAGTGTACGAACCGGTCACGTGGAGCAATTTCGACAATTGGCCGTTGGAGACCGATACTTGGCGGGCTGATTACTGGCTACTGTATCTTGATCTGATGATCTTTGCCGTGGTACTGGTTACAACGCTCGTGGCGACCGAGCGATGGATTCGCTGGCGAGGGGGACTACTGCGAATTCGACTCGTGGAACTCTTGGTCGGCATCACCTGCATTAGCCTCCTCTTAGGCTGGTACCATTTTCACAGTCGCTTGCAAGAGCGGGAACAAGACACCCTGGATTTGATGGAAGAACATAGACTCATAGTACATGCTTCCCGCAGTTATTTTGGACCGGTCTGGTTAAGCCGGCTGCTAGGGAATCAGCATTTGACTCCCCAGTTGCTCCACGTCACCCACGCCGACGTCGACTTATCCTTGCGAAGCTGGAGCTCAGATCCACAGGAAGCATCCGCGGTCATGGACGATTTGGCTTTGACCCAAGAGTTCGTTTACTTAGATTCACTCACAATCTGGTCGGAATATTTTGACACGAGTAAAGACATTGCTTCCAGGTCAGCGATTCCTATCTCTAAGAAGGCCGACCGCGTAAAGGTCAAAGTCAATGACCTTACCCTATGCGGCAATGCCTTTTTGAAAGAAGAAATCACGCCTTACTAGAGGGAATTGAGACCAGAACAGTCACTCTGGAAGACGTGGAGATTACGTTCGAAGATTTGGTCGAACTAGAACAAGCTTTCCCTCACATCTCCTTTGAAGCATTTTAGTCACTACAGCGCAATCTCGACCTCTCAAGGTCGAAAGCAACTCCATACCGCTCACCCGCGGATCAAGAGAAGAAAATCGAACGCCTGAGAGAATTGCGAAAGTCGCCAGACAATGGTTCTCTCGATACCGAGGGCTTCTAGCTAGGCGGCACTTCCGCCGCCCTCCACTCTCCTATTCACTCTCAACCGTGAGTTCGAAGTGGTTCTCCGACTGCTTGGCGACCGTGCACTTCAAGTCGCTGGTCGTGCGGCTGGCGTATTTCAACGACACCACTTGAATCGATGCTGAGTGGTCCTCGTGCTCGGGACCAAGTTTGCGGGCGACTTCGGCGTTCATCGGTGGGGTCGATTGCGTGACGAGCACAATGTAGTCGCCGGCGATCGCTCCATCGTCGGACCCATAGGTGCTCAGGGCGAAAGTTCCATCGCGCTCGATAGCGGCCCGCGCCGAGGGGCCGCCGGCCGTGGGTAGGAACTCCACATAACCGGTCCGCAGCGGCATGCCATTGCTGTACGACACACTGCCTGTCACGGGATAGACCGCCGGGCGGCCGCTGTCGCATCCCTGCAGGCAGCCTGTCAGCAACGCCGCAAGCAGCATCCACCGCGCTGGCAGCTTGGGATTACGATGGCCTACGGGTCGGAGGTTTCTCTCCACCAGCGACTCATCCTTCGAGTGACTTCTACGAATCATGTCCTCCACGGTCGACTAGCGAACGCCTCCGGTCGGCCTGGTAGTGGTTTCCAACTCGTAATCGTCGTTCCGGCGACACAACGACTGCAGCACCTGCGTGTCGACGTAGTTGTCGATCGCATCGACCGAGCCGTCGGCCAGCACGAACGGACAGACGCCGGGATGCCAGCTACCGAAACCGATGATCGGCACCGAAACGTCGCTAGGCCCACGGGCGAGCGGTACCCCTTCTCCCCCAATGCGGGCGAAGGCGGTAAGGTCTTTGCCGTTGTACATGGGACCGTTCTCGGGATACTGACTCAAGCGTGTTTCCGGAACGTGCATCTCGCCGGCAAGCGCGGTGTTGCTGGTGCCGTCGACGATGTCTTTCATCCGTATCTTGTCCATCCAGTCGACCGGCCCAGTGGCCCCGCACCGCGGGCGGCTCGAGATGATCACGCCGGTGCCGTTGCCCCCGCGCCAGTAAGCTTTCGCATTGTTGTAGGAGCCGCCGGTGAAGTCGCCATGGTTCGCACCATAGTCGCCGACCGCGCCGCTGGTGAGCTTCACTTGCTCGGTGTAGCTACATCCACAAGGGTAGAAAAGTTCCTGCTCGATCGTTTCGCTCGGGATGACCGCCTCGGTTAAGCGTCGCCGGGTGGGGCACACAAACACCTCGGGCGAGTACTCGCGCAGGTCCGACGCGTTCGCTTCAAACTCGCTGTAGAGCTGCCAGTCGTTGGCCGCGTTGCCCTCTTCCAGGTAGGGAAGAATACGCACCAACCACGACGCTTGAGTATTCTCACAGGCGTTCTCGCCGAAGTCATTACGTGCTCGCAACCGCGCTGGCGGAAACGCTTGCAGGGCGTCGTGATGCATGATCGACGCCAGGCCGATCGATCGCAAATGACTCTTGCACTGCATCAGCCGAGCCGCCTCGCGAGCCGACTGCACGGCCGGAATCAACAAAGCGACGAGCATACCGATGATGGCAATCACCACCAGCAACTCAACGAGAGTGAACGCGCTTTGACGCGACTTAGAGAAGCGAACTTGGAACACCACAGGCAAGCCCTTTCTAGTGATCGATGCCAACAACGATTGCCATTACCACACGCCCGGAACCCGCCTCTTCTCCAGGGGGATCAGCATTCTAACCGCAAACGGTCCCTGCTTGTCCACAATTTCAGGGCCAAAATCAAAGGTTTTTGCCGACTTTTCTAGCTCTTAGAATGGGGGGAATCTTCGGGCAAGCTCGCAACTAACGCGGAACTCCCCTTCGGTAACAGACCGAATAACATCGCAGGGCGCTACGAAACTACCAGGTGCTTCCTCGGTGTTATTCTATGGGAGCGATCAGAACACCCACGCTAAGTGCACACATTGAACACGATCACCGTTCCGCAGTAGTAGCACAGCCCAAAGCAAAAGGCGACGTCTCCCTCGTACTCGTACCAGAACGAGGTATCGCCGGCGACCGGGATCGGCGGCACCATGGTCAGGCACTGGAAATGAACGCTACGATCGTGGAACTCGCACTCGGGGTTCCGGCAAATCACGTCGCCTGCATTCGGGATGGACCCCCGTTGACCACCGAAGGGAAGATAGAACGGATCGTGCAAGTCGTTCCTCAGTTGCTTGTCATCCCCTTCCGCCTGGAAGTACCCGTTGTATTCCATGAAGGTCATAATCCGGGCTTGCTCGTAACTCAGTGGTTCGAGTGCTAAGGCAACGCTTGGAAGCTGGTCGACCTGCACGTACTGCTCGTCCGGTTCGTCAGGCTCAGGATCCGACATGTAAAGAATCTGAATTTCGTTGTCGCTAAGTACTGCGTACTGCACCTCGGGGCCTCCGCACCCGTACTTGAATGGGTAGAAAAGCGGCAGCCGGGCAAGCGGCGCGTCGGCCTCGACCGGCAACTTCTTGTCCGTCAGATCCAGTTCCAGCACTAACTGCAGCGGAACCGTCGAACCACTGGGCGTCGAGCCGTTCACCGTGGAAACACCGCCGAAGCGATGAGGTCCTTGATCGGAAGGGACCAGCCGAAAAGGACGTCGATTTACTCGTTCGATTTTCACCGTCGGACCGCCAAGGTTGGGGGATGTAGGAGTGGGTGGAAGCCTCTATCGATGGACGACATCATACGGGAACACTTCCACGCCGGCAAAGCTTGCGATTTCCAGTCACAAGCTCTTTTCGAACACGAATGCGTGCTGGTGTTTCTTGCCCCTCTCTCTGCAAAAAATACATCGTTTCGCTAGGAATTATCTTGACCTCCGAGCACGTATAGCTAATCTGGGTGTGGCACAATCGGGGGAGTGCTGCCGCCTCTCTAGCCACTTAAATGTGATATTTTTTGTCCGTCGTTGGCTGGATGACTTCAAGCTGATCTTTCGAAGTCGTTCCCACAGTATAGGTAGATTGACTAATGCTTGTTCGCGGCCTGGCACCTGTTGTTTCATGCGCTTTGGTACTCGGTTTCCTCATGGCCGACAGCCGTGTTGCCTGCTGTGCAACGATCGTGATCGCTGTCGACAACGGCGAAGGCCCCGCCAACGGCGATCCGACCCCCACGTTCTCCAGTCCGGTACTCAACGAAGCTGGCCAGGCGGCGTTTAGCGGCTTTCGAGTCGGAGGCTATTTCAGCCCCGTGCTCGCAGGCGGTGTCTACGTTGGCGATGGCATCAATCCCCTGCAAGAACTCGTGAAAACCGGCGATCCCGGCATCACGCCTGATTCGCTGGCAAGCTCCTTTGTCGTCCGAGCCATCAACGATTCCGGCGTGGTCGCCTACGAGCAGCGAGACGTCGCTACGGACAACTCGCCGCTGGCCAACAGCACCAGCGCGGTACTTAACAACGGCTACACCGCGCCAACGATCGTGGTACACGAAGGCGATTCGGCCCCCGGTGGAGATAGAGTCGATTTTATCCGCATCAACGACCTCGATGCTAATGGACGCTTGGGCCTGTCTTTGCGACTTGTCGACGGTTCAGGCCCTGAATCAGCGGTGCTCTTCGATTCAACGACTGGCTTAGCTACACTCGCCACAGTAGGGCAGCCGGCGCCCGATGGGGAAGGGGTGGTTGGCGGTGCTTTCTATCCCGCGCTAAATGATGCAGGGCAAACACTCTATACTCCTCGCATCGCCCGAGCGGGACTGCCCGAACGACCTGCCATCTTTCGCGATACACCCGGCGTTGGTCGGGAACTGCTGTTTCGAAGCGGAGATCCCACCACCTCGCCGAATGTCGATGGTTCCCTTCTGCTTGAGTTATACAACCCGTCGATGAATGCCCACGGTCGCGTCGCCTTCTACGGAAGTGTCGCCGACGCATCGACTCCTGCAGGCAACGGCCTCGGTCTGTTCGTGGTCGACACCCCCAATGGCGCTACGGCCGTAGTTCGCGAAGGCGAAACCGTTCCTGGCGGCGACACGTTCGCTGGATTCGGCCGACCTTCCCTGAACGACGAAGGCGATCTCGCATTCTACGCACTGCTGACCGACGATCCGAATGCCGAACTCGACCGCGAGAACGTGGGACTGTATCGCTACGACACGAGCGGCCTGGTCGAAATCGTTCGCGAAGGCCAACTTGCCCCTAGCGGCGATGGCACCATCGACCTGCCGAGATTCCTGCCGATCTCTAGTTCTGCTCCAAACATGAGCATCCGGCCAATGTTTAACGATGCTGGGGAAGTGGCTTTTCTGGCCGACCTCAACGACACGGCCTCCGGCAACGAAGATGCTGCGATCTACTACTTCAACGAAGTCGATGGACTGCAAGAGGTCGTCCGCACCGGCACGCCGCTGCTGGGAAGCATCATCACAGACCTCGGGCTGCAACAGAACATCAGCAATTCTGGCTACGAGGAAGATGGCTTTAACAACGCAGGGCAAATCGCCTATCGCTTCAGCCTGGCCGACGGACGCCACGGCGTCGCCCTCTGGTCGACTAATTCGATCCCCGAACCCACCTCGGTCGCACTCGTGTCGATGGCAGCGTTGCTCGTAGCATGCTACCGCCGCTTCGCGTGAGGGAGGAGGCGGGGCTACGCGGGGCAATGGATCGAGCTGGCAGGTGAGTTAGGGACTTGGTAGATTGCCTGTTTGATACGTGCTAGTAACTGGAGTGAATGCCGTGCGATGCCCACAGTGCCAAACTGAAATGGAAGAGGGCTATACCTGGCTCGACCATGTGTTGGCTGGTGGATTGTTCTGGAGAAAAGACCCACCTGAATTCAATCCGCTACTTCCGGGACCAACTGGGGAGACCATTTTCCATTCGCATTTGCTAAATAAGAAGCGGGCGGTCAAGTGCGCCTACAAATGCCTCCAGTGCGAGTCCATCACAATTCTGCGTGAGCAAGCGAATGCGTGAGGCGCTAACCATATGACTGTCCCTTCGAACCGACAGTCATGGTGGTGACTATACTAAAGGCTCTTGCTAAACACCCGCGTTCACATTTTGTGAAACGTTGAAGCTACGGTGAGACTGTTGGTCACGCCCTCCCTTCGCTGAGAGACGTTTCCCTTTCAGGAAATGGGGGCGTGTCTTTGGCCGTGATCCGCTCATCCCAGCCGCGCAGCGGCGATAGCGCGTGGCCTGGACGCTAGTCCCAGGGAACGGTTTGTTTCAATCGAAGCGCCGCGTTCTGGTGCTACCCTCCCCGGTCCTGAGTCTGCTTGGATCCTTATCACTACTTCATTATCTGATTGGGTGCTACCCAGTTGCCGAATTTGAAACAGTAAGACGCGTACTCCGCTTCCCACCTCCCCGGGCCTGATAGCCCGACCCGTGTTCCTGAAATTGGGCCAGCGGAGGGTGAATTTGATGCTTAGATTCTTTCCAGTTTTCGCTGGGAATTGGCCACCTATGGTGTTCTAATGGACAGGTGTCTTTGGTCCGTTGCTTGTTGTCCGTGGTCCGTTGTTGGAGGGTGAAATGGTTTAGCAGTTTTTGAATTCCAATGAATGTCAGTATCGACGCGCAGGCGAATGTTCGGTTGCGTGGGCGTTCACTGCTGCGCGTGTGGGTAACGCGGGTGGTGGGGCTGCGTCGCTGGAAGCTCCTGGACCCACCCTTGTATCTTGCAGAGGTGGTGCTATCAACGATTTCGCCGTCTTCTGCGGAGTGAGCGTAGCGAACGAAGTAGAAGACGGCGGCCGCCGGTAGATCGTCCCACCCTCGGTCCTCACGAGACCGATCTCGTAGCTGGATCGCCGGCCGGCCGCCTGTCGCATTAGCCCGAACAGTCGCCAGAGCTGTTTTAACAAGCTCGCATATGCAAGGAAGGGTAATCGATGGAAAACCATTTGCAAAGTACTTGGATTGGGATCGATGTTTCCAAATACCACTGGGACATCGTCGTTGCGGGGCAACCGCAGATGCATCATTGGTCTGCCGGTCAAGAAGGATGCCAGCAACTTCGGCAGTTGTTAGTGCAGCATCAGGTGACCCACGCCTGCCTGGAAGCCACGGGAGGTTGTGAACGCATGCTAGTCGACTTCCTTCGCGAGCAAGGGATTGCGGTGAGTGTCGTCAATCCACGTCAGATTCGCGACTTCGCCCGCGCGCAAGGTCAGCTCGCCAAGACCGATCGCCTCGACGCGCTGGTGATCGCCCGCTATGCCGTGTTGATGCAGCCCAAAGAAACCCAAAAACCCTCGGAAAACGAGCAAAAACTCCGCTCCCTCCGAACTCGTCGTCAGCAGGTGAGTGATGCTCTGACACGGGAAAAGAATCGGCGAGGCACGCAGCGAGATGAGCAGGTGCGTCAGTCGATCGAAGAAGCGATCGACTTCTACCAACGACAACTGGAGCAGCTCGACCAACAGATTCAACAGCTCATCAAAGCCGATCCTCAGTTTCAAGAACGCTCGTCGCTGCTAGTCACGGTGCCTGGCGTAGGAACGACGACGGCGGCGGCCTTGCTCGCCGATATGCCGGAGTTGGGCACTCTCAATCGTCGCGAAGTGGCACGCTTGGCAGGGCTGGCACCGATCAACCGCGACAGCGGAACCTTGCGTGGCAAGCGTATGATTGGCGGCGGTCGAGCGGCGGTGCGTCAGGGACTCTACATGGCCACTCTTGTGGCCACCCAGCACAACCCGATTATCCGCGAACACTACCAGCAACTTCTGCAGCGAGGCAAAGCCAAGATGACCGCTCTCACCGCCTGCATGCGAAAACTACTGCTGATACTCAATGCCATGATCAAAACAAAAACGGACTGGAAATGCTCCAAAGAGACTTGAACTTTAAGACAGTCGCTACTATCCTTTCTAACTTCCAACTCCCAACCCCTAACTCCCATCTCAAAATAGTTTCCCATGGGTGGGAATCTATTTTGGGCAACTATCGCAGAGATGTTGATGCAACTCATTGCTAACAAACGACTTGCGATTGATTCCCAGCGGGAAAATAGATTCCCACTCGATGCGTTTTGGGAAATGGGAATCTATTCGGGAGCGAAAACCACTGGTTTTATAGAGTGGGCGAAGATTCAATTTTCCCATCGGTGGGTAAATTGGGAATCTATTTGCCCAGCAGTGGGAAACTATCGTCGGTCTTGGGAATCTATCGAGTCGGTGCTGGGAAACTATCCCGCGGAGGATGGTGAGGAGCATGGGGGTTCGCGCATGCGGGGGCGAATGGGCTCCCTGGGGAAAGCGGGTCGAAAAGGACGCAAGGGTCCTTTTTTTCTGGTCCCGGCGCGGGAGTTTCGCTACAATGCGTGACCCTACCGGTAGCGCGATTTGTAGCGACTACCACCGACGCCCGCCGCTTTGCCCACCCTGCGATTCCTTCAAGAGGTTGATGATGCGCGTTTCTAGCTCCAAGCTTACCCTTGCTGCACTGGTTTGCTGTGTTGCGTTTGTGGTCGCAGCCGGTGTGGTGGAACTCGGCGGATTGGCGTTTGCCGATCAGGAGCCCGCGGAGGAAACGAAGATCGTACCAGTCGCGGTCGAAGGAACCACGGCCAAGATCGGCCCGGCGAACACCCGCGTCGACTTTGTTGGGATCCACACCGGCAACGATCCGAAACCACGCCTGGGGGGCTTCAAGAAGTTCCAAGGGGTGCTGGTAGTGGAAGGCGATGCGCTGAAGACCATCAGCGTGGAGTTCGAGATTGGTTCGATCTGGACCGAGTTCGATAAGCTCACGCAGCATCTGCAAGCGGCCGACTTCTTTCATGTCGAAGAGTACCCGACCGCGTCGTTCAAGAGCACCAAGATTGAGCCGGCCGACAAGCCAGGCATGGTGGACGTGACCGGCGTGATGAACATGCATGGCACTGATAGCGAGATCACTTTTCCCGCGAAGGTGCGTTACTCGGAAGAGGGCATAGTGCTCGATAGCGAGTTCAAGCTCGATCGCACCGCGTTCGGCATGTCGGATCACCTTGACGGCGTTGCCAAGCTGGTCGACGTGCATGTGGTCGTCGGTCAGGCAACCGACAAAGTGAAGGAAGCACCAAGCGAAGAGAAAGCGACTCCCGCCGAAACGGGCGAGGCTCCCAAGTCGGGCCTGGCAGTTGGTCAGTCGGTCGAGCCGTGGACTCCGATGCATGTTTCGGGACCTGATAAGGGAACGCGTACCTGCCCGCTCTGCACTTACTTGGCGCGGCCAGCCATCGTGGTGTTTGCCAAAGATGGGGCGACCACCGAGAAGCTGGTTGCCGATGTTGAGAAGCTGCTGGCCAAGCATCAGTCGGCCGAACTGAAGGGGTTTGTCGCGGTGCTGGATGCCTCGCCGGGTCGGTTGGAAACGCTTGCGACCGAGCAAGGCTTGAAGCGGACCGCGCTCTGCTATCCCGACGCCCAAACTGGTCTGAAAGATTTGGCTGCGTACCAGATTGATCCCGAAGTCAACAACACGGTCATGATCTACAAAGACTACAAAGTGGTCGCCAATTGGGTGGATCTCGACGCGGCCAATCTGAAAGAGTTCGACGCGGCCGTCGCAAACATGGTGAAGTAACACGGCGCGACAAAACCGCTTGCTGGCAGGCGTTTTGTTGTTTGTGGCGTGATCGCTCCGTGGTAGGATATTCAGTAGTTCACCCCACCCTCAACCGAGAGTGGGTATTTGTGACCTGCTTATCATCCTTACTCTCATCTGCGGTACACACCAATGTCCAGTAATCCCTTCGAGTCACCTCAAGAACAACAAGTCACCGGATTGCTGAGCGGTGACCGCGACGACCTCCGTAAAGTTGCCCAGTATCAGAAGGGTATCTTGGTCTGCATACTGTTATACTTCTGTGCTGTTTTCGCTCAGTTTGCTGTTCCAGCAGAAGTGGTACTCATCGTGGGTTTAGTCGCATTTGCGGCCGCCATTGCGGGGGCGGTGTTCACCTTTTTGCTGGCGGTCAAAACCTATGGAACCGTGCTGGGGATCATTCTGGGATTCCTTTGCCTGGTACCGCTCTTGGGTCTGCTGATTCTGCTGATCGTCAACGGCAAAGCGACCACGATCCTCCGCAACAACAACATCAAAGTCGGCTTGCTGGGGGCCGACCCTTCGTCGATCTAGCGGTTGAAACTGGGAGAGTTAGATCTTCAGCAACTGACCGATGGCTTGCACGAACTCCTCGACGTTCGGCCGGGGGCCGTCGCCGTAGTTGGAGTGGCTGCTCGTATCCCATTCACAAAGAACTGTCCGCGGAGTGTTATCGAGTTGAAAACCCTTTTCGAGCGTAAAGTACCGGGCGTCGACCGGCTCGCCTTCGCGGATGTCGGGCGTGTCGATCAACGCGACCAACGCCACCATGTGGGCGTGGGCTATCTCGTGCGGGTCGGGCAATTCGACTACCGCACAGGAGTAGTCACCGATTCGGACCGGCTGCACGCGAATCGCGTCGGCGTCGAACGACGTCTTGCGACCACAGTTCTCGGCAACGTTGTCGAGCACATCTTCAAAGAACAACTTGCTGTCAGGCGACATGACGATGGCGAGAAACTCAAGCGGCTGCGCGAGCGCGAACATTCGCAGTGCGTAGTGAGCAAACGCGTAGTCGGGCGAAAGACCATCGTCGGCCGACGGCGGTGCCTTGGATTTCCGCCCTAAGAAACTGAATAAGCCCATCGTGACAGCCCCCTGTTCCGATTTGGAAAAGCAATAGTCCGGTCGATCGCTCTAGTGTACCCGCAGTGAGGGGTGCGATCGTAGTGGGAATAAATGGTTGACGAAATGGAGTCGGGACGTTACTTTACCGATTAGTTAATTAACCCAACGGTAAATAACGTGGTCACTGATTCCCTTAGCTCAACGTTTTCTGCTCTGGCCGATCCCACCCGGCGCGAGATTCTGCTGCATTTAGCGAGCGGAGAAGCGACGGTAAACGAGCTGGCCGAGCCGTTCGAACTCAGTTTGCCAGCGATTTCGAAGCACCTGAAGGTGCTGGAGCGGGCGGGTTTGATCGAGCGTACCCGCGACGCCCAACGGCGGCCGTGCAAGCTCGATCCCGCGCCGCTGAAGGTCGCATCGGACTGGATCGCCCAGTATCGGCAGATGTGGGAGGACCGCTTCGACCGCCTGGACGACTACTTGCAGGAACTGCAAAAAGCAAAACAACCGCCACGCAAGAAGAAGTAGTCGTAGCTTCTCAACAAGTGGATCGACGAACCAACAATAACGATACTCACAGGAGTTCAACCGTGGCTGCTGATACGCAAAGCGATGCACAGGTTTCGGGATGCGAGATGATCATCACCCGCACGTTCGATGCGCCGCGGGAGCTGGTGTGGTCGGTGCTGACCGATCCCAAACACATCGGCGAGTGGTGGGGTCCCGAGGGGTTCACGACCACCACCGAGCGGTACGAGCTTCGCGTGGGTGGCACTTGGAAGCACATGATGCACGGGCCGGATGGCACCGACTATCCGAACAAGAGTGTCTTCACCGAAGTGGTTGCTCCCGAGCGACTGGCTTACAAGCATGCGGGCGGTGATGAAGAATCGGGCGGGGTGTCGTTCACTTCGCAGATCACGCTTGAGAAGCTGAGCGAATCGCAAACCAAAGTCACCCTCCGCAACACGTTCCCCTCGCCTGAAGAAGTGCAGCGTGTGATCGAGCAGTACGGCGCGCTCGAGGGTGGTCAGCAATCGCTCGCTCGCTGGGCGGCATTTACCGAACCGCGGGCGACGCGCACCATTGTGATTACGCGAGTGTTCGACGCTCTTCGGCCGCTGGTCTGGAGTGCGTTCACCCGGCCCGAGCATATTACCCAATGGTGGGGCCCGCGTGGATTCGACACCACGGTGACCGAGTACGATTTTCGCGTCGGCGGAACCTGCAAGTACGTGATGACTGGCCCCGATGGCGCCCAGTATCCGGTGAAAGGTCAGGTGCTCGAACTCGAGCGGGGCGAGAAACTGGTGATGACCGATGAGTTCGACGAGGGCTTCGACGCCGGTGGAGCCGACTTGCCAACTGGCATCATCACCTCGTTTCTGTTCGACGATCTCGGCGAGCAAACACGACTCACGATGTTGATCGAGCACGACTCGGTCGAAAGTCGCGAGCAGCATGCGAAGATGGGAGTTACCGAGGGATGGGGATCGAGCTTCGATTGCATGGACGATCACCTGCAGTTGCTCACTGGTACCGATCCCTATGCACTGAGTTTGAAGGTGTTATCGGATACCGAAGTGGAGCTGACCCGACGGTTCGATGCCCCTCGAGAATTGGTGTTCCAGGCGCTCACTTCAGCGGAACATCTACAGCGATGGTGGGGCTGCCGAGAGTTCGAGTGCACCACGTGCGAGGTTGACTTCCGCGTCGGGGGGCAATGGCGGATCGTGCAACGCGCGCCCGACGGCACCGAGCATCCCTTTTGCGGTGAGTACTTGGAGATCGACTCGCCGAATCGTTACGCGAATACGTTCATCTACGATGTCGACTTCATTCGCGATCATCCCTCGATCGAAACGATCACGCTCACCGAAACCGATGGCCAGACCCTGTTGGTGAACCACATCAAGTACGACTCGGTCGAATCTCGCGATGGTCACATGGGTTCGGGCATGGAGTCGGGCGCGACCGAATCGATGGATCGTCTCGGCGAATTGCTACTGGTGATGGACAAGTAGTGCTTACGACTCGCTTACTTCGTAATCGTCCAGCTTCTTTTTGAGCGTGGTGCGATGCAGCCCGAGCGCCCGGGCGGCGGGGGCGTATTCGTTGGCGTAATGGTTCATCGCTCGCAGCAAGAGCGGGCGTTCGACTTCGCTGAGTAGCAGGCTGTGCACGTTGCCGGTGGCTTCGGGGTCGTTCAGCAGTTCCTCAGCCCGGCGGAACAACAACTCGGCCAACTGGGTTTGCACATCTGCTGTGGTCACCGTGTCGTCGCCCAGAGCAGGGTGCGGGGTGGGGAGATGCTCAGGCGTGATCACCCCCGACCGGCATACCACCTGGGCGTGCTCCACCGCATTCCGCAGTTCGCGAACATTGCCATGCCAAGGTCGGCGACGGAGCTCCACGATGGCAGGGTCGCTGAAGGTCTGCGGGGCATGAGGTCGGCGTGCTGCAAAGTGCTGCGCGAGGAGCGGAATATCGTTCGCCCGCTCGCGAAGTGGTGGAATGGTGATTTCGAACGCGGCTAACCGGAAATACAAGTCGTGACGAAACGTTCCCGATTGCACGCACTGTTTGAGCGACTGATGCGACGCACCGATGATGCGGAACCGGGTTTGCACTGGTTGATCGGCACCCACCGGCAACACTTCGCCCTCTTCGACCGCTCGTAACAATTTGACCTGCAGTGGCAACGGAATGTCGGCCACTTCGTCGAGGAACAGCGTGCCGCCGTTGGCTTGTACCAACAGACCATCGCGGGCGCGGCTGGCTCCGGTAAACGCCCCGGCGGTGTGCCCGAACAGTTCCGATTCGGCCAACGATGGGCTTAGCGCAGCAATGTTCACAGCGACAAAGGGTTGGTCGGAAGCAATGCTATGGCGATGGATAGCCCGCGCGACGACTTCCTTGCCGACACCGCTCTCGCCTTGCAGTACCACACTGGTATCGGTTGCCGCGACCAGTGCGATCTGCTTGAACAGTTCCTGCATGATGGGAGTTTGCCCGATGAGCTTATCGGGGCTCGATGGCACTGCTTCGGCCGCAGGGACCTCGGCTGGCGGGGTGTACTCGAGCGCCCGCTGGATGGCCGAGCGAATCGACGCCAGGTCGAAAGGCTTCACCAGATACTCAAACGCCCCGCTCCGAACCGCCCGAACCGCGGTATCGATGTCGCCGAACGCGGTGATGATGATGATCGGGACCTGCCCGAGCGTTTTGCGAAATTGCTCGAAGGCGGTCAGTCCGTCCATCCCGGGCAGGCGGACGTCGAGCACCACCAAGTCGTAAGGCGACTCGGCAGCCAGTTTCAGCCCTTCTTCGGCCGACGCAGCAGTACCGACTTCGCAGCCGATCTGGCGGGCGAGCTTAGCGATTCCCCAGCAAATGCTTTGTTCGTCGTCGACTATCAGGATACTAGGCATGGTCGGCCGCTTCATTACTTAGGGGGATGCTCATCACGAATTGAGTCTCATTGTCAACGCGATGCCATGTAAGACTCCCTCCGCAATTCTCTGCGATATCGCGGGTAACCGCTAGCCCGAGACCGACTCCTTCCGGCTTATCGGAGACAAAAGGCTCAAATAGCGATTCGGACAACCGATCGGGTGGCCCGTCGCCCGAATCAGAGACTACTAGTTTTACATGGGGACACGCAGAATCCCTAGTAAGTTCAACCCGAACGTAACCATTGGTTCCAGTGGTAGCGGAACGTTGCCGAGCGGCATCCATCGCGTTGAGCACCAGATTCATCACCGCCTGGCTGAGCTGTTCGGGGTCGGCCATCGCCTGCGTGGGGTCGGCGGGTGGCTGCCAAACGAGATCGATCCCAGCGTGCTTGGCCGACGAGCGAACCAACCCAATCAGGTCGCCAACCAACTCGCGGAGATCTACGAGCGACTTTTGTTCGCGATCCGACCGCTTGCCGAGTCGTAAATACTTCTGTAATTGACGCTCCATGAGTTGGAGTTGCTGCATGGCCATCTGCAGGCTGTCGTCGTCCCCTTCGCTCTGGCAAACCTCGCGGTGTAGTTCCACTGCCATGCGACAACCGGTTGCCGCGTTACGCATCTCGTGGGCGAGGCCCGAACCCAAGATCCCAAGCGTTCGCATTTGCTCGGTGCGACGGGTTTCGGCTTCGTAGTCGACCAGCCGCTGGGCGGTGCGATTCACGGCAATGGCCAGGTCCTGAGTTTCGTCTTTGACCTCCGGCACTTCCACTGGCGAGAAATCCCCATCGGCTAGTCGCTCGACCTCGGTACCGAGTTGGCCGAGCACGCGATTGATGCGGGCCGCAATGAACTGCGTGGTGAGTACCACCGCCAGCACGGTGGCCATACCGACCAACAGCGGCGGCAGAAACACCGCCCGCCAGGCAGTATTGAAGTCGCCCTGTGGAAACAGCATGTGGAGCACCTGAGTGGAATCGCCACCCCGACGGTCGGCCATCTGCAAACTCGCCAGGTAGTAGAACACGCCATTGAGTTCGACCACTTCTCCGAGCGAAACCTCTTCGGCATGCTTGGCAACTGGCTTGCCGCTGAGCGAGTCGACATTGCCCACTTCCTCTTCATGGCTCGAAGCCACTGGCAGCCCGCGGGAGTTCACGAGTACAAACTCGGCTCCGGCCAAATGGCTCATGTCGTGCAGCACCGCGTCGGTCAGGGGGAAGCCACTGCCTGCCAGCACCGCGGCCACGCCTTGCAGTTGCTCCTCGACGCGAGTGCGGGTGTCGATCGTCGCCCGACGTGCATAGTAGGCCGAGATGGCGGCCAAACTGGCGAGGGCCACCACGATCAACGGCACCATGAACTGATAACGAATGGGCAGACGCAACGCGCGGTGACTCCAAGCAGGGAAAGGGACTCCCAGTAATAACAGGGCTTCAATCTTTGAGTATACCCACCGGTTTTGCCGGATGCCTTGCTCGTTTGCCAGAAAGCACGCCGGCTATCAATAGACACATCAGCAGTAGGGGTTTGGTGGATGGCTCGGGCACTGCGGCCATGGTGGGGGCAACTGCGGGATCCATCAAATGGTCGCGCCATACCGTATAGTCGGCCAGGTCGACCTGACCATCGCTGTTACCATCGGCCAGGTTGCCGCCGGCAAAGTTGGTAAGGTCGCTGCCGAACTGTTCTTTCCAGACCGCGTAGTCGTCGAGATCCACCTGCCCGTCGTAATTGTAGTCGCCTGGCAAAATCAGCTCGTGCTGATTCGCATCGACCCAGGCGTAGGCAGCCTCGACCGATTCCAACGAGTTACTCGCGAGTGGAAAGGTGCTGGCAAGCACGAAGAACGGATCCGACGGGGTGGCTCCCGCCATTCGCAGCCGCATGGCGATCAGGTACGCCCCCTCCGGCACCGTGGTCGGCAGCACCCCGTCGCCATCGTCGAGCAGGTAATAGTTGTGATAGTGCAGTCGCAAGCGATCGTCGGTGGTCGAGGTCGTGCCGAGCAAGGCACCAGGCACCAACTCGGCAGTGCCAGTTACGGTGGCCGACTGCGAGTCGTCGATGTTGTACAAGCTCATCGTCACGCCTGCCTGCGGGACTTGCTCGAACTGAACGCTGTCGATCGAGGTACCTTGGCCATCCCAGTACCACAGGTTCGAAGTCGCCCCGTTGATGGTCATTGGCAGGAAGTCCCAATAGATGTCGGTTCCTTTCGGCAACGCCTCGGTTCCCTCCGGTGGATTCGACAACGACAGATACGACGGCAAATCCTGGGCGTAAGTCACGCTGTTGAGCAGACTGGTGAATACGTTGGTCTCGAAGTTCGGCGGCATCCCCGTTTGTTCCGAGTCGGCCCCGACATCGATTTGACCATTCCGCAGTTGCAGCAAAACCCCTCCGTTGTGGGCCTGGCAATCACTCGCACCAATCAATCCGGCGATAGCTAGCACCGCGATGGTGGTAATCATGCATCGCATGGTTCGTTCCTCAAAGAGAAAGCACCTCGGAACCACCCGACGAGCGTGCGATTCCGAGGTGAAGGAAGGTTGGTTAGGCACGACGCATCCGCGAACCGATCGCCACCGCGAGTCCAGCCGCTGTGAGCAGCAGCCCGCTGGTCGGCTCGGGCACGGGGAGCGTGCGAGCGAAGCTCACCGCGTCGGCGTAGAACGTGTAGTCGGTGCCTTGGTACACGGGGGCTTCGGCGAGCGTTCCATCGAGGTATTCTCGCACCAGCTCACCAACCGCGACACCGTTATTGGCATCCGATTCGGCATTGCCGGTGTAAAGCGTGTCGTCCTTGAGAGTCACCAGATAGTAAGGATCGGACTCTTCGAGTGTGTCGATGCTCACGGTCGCTTTCGCCAGATAGATGCCGTTGGGCACGTCGCTATCGCCGACCACGCCAAACCAGGGGTGCGAGTGGTGGCCGCCATCGATGTCGGTGTCCTGCGGCATCGGAGCGTACCCGCCGGTCACCTGCACAGTGCTCGCGGGCTGGAAATCAAGCTCGCCGGAACCATCCCAGTACCAAACATCGGAGACATTCGCGTACATGTTTGCCAGCGCCGGCAGCGAACCTTCATTCGCGTCGAAACCTGGTTCCTGCGTCGCAAACGTGTAAGGCACGCCGAGCAGACCGCTGCTGGGGGTATGCGGAATCAGTACCGCTTGAAACACGCTAACGGTGGGGTCGAAGTACTCTTGTTCTTCGTCGTTATCGTCGAGCACGGCAAAACCAACGTCGACTTGGCCATCGGTCTGGAACAAAGCGATGTCGCCTCCGCCGCCGTGGGCAAGTGACTCGTTGGCGAAGCTCGCTATTGCACCGCCGACCAGACAAACCAACGCCACTCGTAATATAGATAGATTCATTAGATTCTCATTCATTAGGTAGTATCATTGGAAGACGAACGTCCCGTGTGTCGTGCCGCTGCAAATTTGCAGCACACGCAATACAGCGTTCGGTGACAGGAGTGGTGAACTTCGCGCAGCAGGGCCTAGCGACTAGCGAGGCAAGGCGAAGTTGGTGCCTTCGGCACACCACTCAGCAATTTGTTGTTGCGAAATCACCTGCACATGCCCATCGGCGTACAGGTAATTGGCGACCTTTCCTCCATGGCGGTCGAGCGCGATCTCCTTCTCGACTTCCGAGAGAATGGCAAAGTGAGGGGCCCCACGATTCGCGAGATTCACCTCCGTGAACCAGGCATACGAATGCACGTGGTCGTAGTGCATACTGAGCCGCGCGGCGACTCCTTCGACCATCAACAACGTGTCGTGCGTCTGTCGCAGATCGTAGAGACTGCTCATCAGCCCCTCGTTCGACTGGCGAACCGCTTGCGCTAGCACCGGCGGTAGACCGGTAGTATCGACCTGCTTTGGTTCGCGCAGGTAGCCATTCATGGCGTAACTGGTCGCGGTGTCTTCGAGTTTCTCCAGGCGAGACACATCCTCGGAGCATAACCGCAATTCATCGACGTTTTCCGTATAAGGCGCCAAGGTCGCGATCCAAGACTTGGCTTCCTCGGCCGAGTTGCTTTGATCGGCATTGTGGTAAGCCATCAGCGGAAACCGACCGTCGTGCGTCTCGGCGTACTGATGAATGGCCAACCCTAACTGCCGCATGTTGTTTGCGCATTGGGTGCGCCGGGCACTACCGCGGGCCGACTGAATCGCCGGCAACAGCAGTGCTACCAAGACACCAATGATCGCAATCACAACCAACAACTCCACGAGCGTGAAGCCAGATGGCTTGCGCATAGCATGCATCCTTTCCCCGAGCACCAATTGGGTGCCGTGGCTAACACTCATGCCGATGCATGAGTCTTTCGAGATGAAAGTTCGTTACGCCAGGGAGTTTGAGGGAGGTCCCCGCGGTAAACAGGCGGAGATGGCGTCCAATGCGCGAGGTCGCCAAACAACGACCCGGAGAAACTGACCGTTGAGATTCGTCGGTTGCACCAGCGCCGGCAAAGCGGCCGAGTGCTTTAAGCTGGCGATCAGCGATAACGCAGGGCAGGCGTGGGGCTCGTGCGGGGTGAGCGTCGCCCGGGCTGCCGGGCCAGCGACGTCTGGTGCGTGCTCCTGCGAAGTCTCTTCGACCTCGTGAGTGTGCAGATGCCAGTGAAAGTCGGGACCATGCACATGGCCATACTGCTCGACATGACGATGGGTCGTCGAGTGGAGGTCCGCAGCGTGAGCGGCCGCGTGACTCGTGGCCAGTAGCGACAACTGCCAATGGTGCAGCGACTCACCGGCTGCTCCCACCATGGTGTGCAACATGGCAAGCAGCAGGGCCGTCGTTTTGACGAGTCGCGAGCGGACCATGAGAACGTGGGAGCCAAGCAAAGGTGGGACGAAGGTGCACGTCGCCGCAGGCGCACCGAGGGTCCACAGTATGCCACAGGATCGGCCGGAGCGAAAGCATGTTGGCAAAATAAGCAAAATGGGGGATACCGAAGGGGCACGGGCGGCGTCCCTTCGGTTCCTGTTGTGCTTGTTTTGCGACAGCAGTTAGACGTCAAGATTCCTGACGTCGAGCGCGTGCTTCTGGATGAACTCCCGGCGGGGCTCCACCTGGTCGCCCATCAACACGCGGAACAAATCGTCGGCCGCCCCGGCATCTTCCATGCGAACCTGCATCAGCGTGCGGTTACCGGGGTCGAGCGTGGTTTCGCGAAGTTCCTCGGCGTTCATTTCGCCCAGCCCCTTAAAGCGGGTGATCTGCAACCCTTTTTCACCCGCCGAGCGAATGGCTCCTGGCAGGCCGCGGAGGTCTTCCAGGCCGGTTTCGTTGTCGCCCCGACGGAGCGTGTAACGCGAACCTTCTTCGCCGGTCCGCTCCTGAGGAATCAACGCATCGATCTCGAAACCCATCTCTCGCAGATCGCCCAGCAACGTGTTGATGGTTCGCACCTCGTGCAGTTCGATGATTCGCAGTCGCGTCACTGGCACTTCGGGCGATTCGCTGGCCTCCCCGTTTTCGTTGTTGTCGATTTGCAGTCCCGCTGTGCCGGAGTCGATCACGAGCTCGCCTTCGGTCGATTCTTCCTGCTGCTTGACGAACTCGTCGAGCTCGTCGCGATCCTTGAACCAATGTTCGGCCGAACCGAGCAGCACGTGGAACACTGGCAGCTTGCCGCTCACGGGATCTTGCCGTACTGCGTGCAGCTTCAGGCCGATGCCTCGCCGTTCGAGGGCGAGGATGGCATCTTCCAGCGCGGCCAGCGTGCGGACCAGCTTGCTCATGTTCTCACCATCGATCATGCGACCATCGCCGGGATCGAACACCGAATCGCCGAGACCGAGGTCGAGCAGTTGGGTTTTCATTTCTTCTTCGGTCTGCACGTACGTGGTCTTCTTCCCCTTCCGCACCCGGAACAGTGGCGGCTGGGCGACGTACACGTGGCCGCGGGCAACCAGGTCGTACATCTGGCGATAGAAGAACGTCAGCAGCAGCGTGCGAATGTGCGAACCGTCGACGTCGGCGTCGGTCATGATCACAACCCGGCCGTAACGACGTTTGGTCACGTCTTGCTCGGCCCCGATGCCGATGCCGACCGCGGAAATCATGTTGCGAATTTCTTCGCTCGCCAGCACTTTATCTTCGCGGCTTTTGTACGCGTTGATAATCTTACCCCGCAAGGGAAGAATCGCCTGGTACTCCCGCATGCGACCACCTTCGGCCGATCCACCGGCCGAATCACCTTCCACAAGGAACAGTTCGCACTTATCGACATCCTTGCTCGAACAGTCGCGAAGCTTGCCCGGCAAACCACCGCCAGAGAGGGCACCCTTGCGCTCGCGGAGCAACGCCTTGGCTTTGCGGGCCGCTTCGCGGGCTTCGACCGCGGTGATTGCTTTATTAACAATCGTCTTTGCTGTTTTGGGATTCTCCTCAAAATACTTGGAAAGGAACTCGCCGAAGATCGAGTTGACGATGCCTTCGACTTCGCCGTTGCCGAGTTTGGTTTTGGTTTGGCCTTCGAACTGCGGATGTGGCACCCGGCAGCTAATCACCGCGGTAAGACCTTCGCGTACGTCGTCGCCCGAGGGAACCAGATCCTTGAACATACCAGCGTTTTTACCGTAGTTGTTCAAGCAACGCGTGAGTGCCGAGCGGAAGCCCGACATGTGAGTACCACCTTCGGTGGTGTTGATGTTGTTGACGTACGAGTGGACGTTTTCGGTGAATTCGCTGGAGTATTGCAGTGCAATCTCGACCGTCACCCCTTCCAATTCGCCCGAAACATAGAGCACATCGGGATGCACCGCTTCGCTTGCCCGGTTCAGATGCTCCACGAACTGGCGGATACCATCTTCGTACTGGAACGACTCCGTTTCGCCGGTGCGGGCGTCGGTAATCGTGATGCGCACGCCTTGGTTCAGGAAGGCCAGTTCCTGCAACCGCTTGAGCAACGTCGAGTAGTTGTACTTGGTCGTTTGAAAAATCTGCGGATCGGGTTTAAACGTGGTGCGTGTGCCTCGTTTCTTGGTAGCTCCCACTCGGCGAACCGGGCCCTTCGGCACCCCTCGTTCGTACTCCTGATGATGCACGTGCCCGTCGCGCGAGACATCGACTTCCGACCATTCGCTCAGAAAGTTCACCACGGTCACACCGACGCCGTGCAAACCACCGGAGGTCTGATAAGCACCTTTGGAGAACTTACCACCGAACTTCAGCACGGTCATCACGCCTTCGAGCGTGGAGACTTCGCGATCCATCAACTCGGAGAGCTGAGCATGGCGCTCCACTGGGATGCCACGGCCGTCGTCTTCAACGGTTACCGATCCATCGCCGTTGATGATTACCTGCACTTCATTGGCGTAGCCGGCCATCGCTTCGTCGATGGAGTTATCGACCACTTCGTACACCAGGTGATGCAAACCACGCGCGGTGGTATCGCCGATGTACATACTGGGGCGTTCGCGAACGTGCTCCAGGTCGCTTAAGTGTTCCAGGTCTTCTGCGTTGTATTCGCTGTTGGCCAGGCTACGCTTAATCGCCCCGTCCGGCTGAGCCTCTTCTTCGGGAGTCAATCCGTACGCTTCGTTTTCGTCTGCCATCTGTCGCTTTCGCAGGTATAAGTAATGGTGTGTTTTTTGTTGTTTGATTTGACATGCGAAGTCAAACGGCCGTGGTCAATCGCTCGTTCGGCCAGATGCTTCGGGCGGGGCTAGCCGATCGGCCCCACACGGAATCGCAAGCCGGTGATCTTGGCTTCGGGTATCGCTTGTTGCAGTTGTTTGACAATGCGGATCTGATCGAAGCTCAGTTCCTGGGCTATCGCCGAGTGGGCAACGGTTACTTCGAACTTGCCTCGTTTGATTCCGGTCGGTCGACTTCGCTTGGCAAACTGGTTGCCGACCACCCGCTCCCATGCTTCCACCAGCGCTACGTTTGCATCGTTGCAAGCGTAGCGGTTTTGAATCACCACTTGCGCGAGCACCTTGCCGAGTGCTTGCGGCTCGCGCGCATAAAACCGCTTGCGTTGCCAGTCGGCGCGACGCATCAGGTAGTCGAGTTTTTCCGTGGTTTCGTCTTGCATTTCGCGTTTGGGGTTTCTGTGACTCAAGCATCCATGGTCGGCAACCTGGCCAACGACTACCGAAGCTCTTACCGATCGCGGGCGAGCGGCATCACCACGTAGCCGTAGCCATCGTCGGTGCTGCAGACCGCTGCGGCATCGCCATTTTCGAGATCGAGCGTAAACGTCTTCTCGGCGTCGAGCACTTTGAGGAAGTCGAGCATATAGCGTGGATCGAGGGCAATCGTGATGTCGTCGCCGTCGTAGCTGATGGGGAGTTCCACGTGCGACTGGCCGATGTCGGCTGTCTTACCGGCCAGCACCAAAGTGCCGTTGCCAAAGGAGAAATCAACACCGCGGCTTTCGTCGCTCGTGACAATGGCAGCCTGACGAACTGCCGCGCCGAACGGGCCGACCGAGAGTTCGATCTTGGCCGACTCGCTGCGAGTCGGGAACACATCGCGCCAGCCAGGAAAACGCCCTTCGAGTAACCGCGTGTAGATGGTCGCCCGTGGGGTCTTCACCAGCACTTCGTTCTGTCGCACCGCGATTTGCACTTCGGCATCATCGTCGTTGACGGTTCGCTCGATCAATCGCATCGAACCAGCCGGCACGATGGTCGCTTCGCCGAACTCCATGGGGTCGCCCACTTTGTTGATCGGGCCTTCCATCTTCGACAGTCGGCGACCATCGGTACCAATGGCGATGAGCGTTTCGCCATCGCTTTCGAGCTTGATGCCGCCCAACGCGTAGCGACTGCTCTCGTTGTCGGTCGCGAACAGCGTGCGGCGAATCAGTTCCTTGAGCAGCCGCGCGGGAACTTCGTAGCACGACGATTCGTCGAAGCTCGGCACCGGCGGGTACTCGCTGGGATTCGCCACTGGCAGGTTGAACTTACTGCGCGAGCCTTTCACCGTGGTGTGCTTGCCATCGGCTTCGATCTCGATCGTCTCGTCGCTCGACTCGCGGAGGATGGATACCAGCTTATCGGTCCGCAGCAGCACGGTACCTGGCTGCTCGACTTCAATGCCTTCGACAGCAAAACGAATCCCTACTTCGAGGTCGGTTGCCATCAGCGTGCAGGCGTCGGCCGCCACATCGAGCTTGATGTTTTGCAGGATTGCCTTGGGGCTACGAGTAGGAGCTACCGGGGCGACGGTCTGAAATGCGTGAAGCAGCTTCTCTCGATTGGCAACAATCTTCATGAGGATCCCTTCGTCGTCCAATATTAAATTTTAAATTCTGTTGTTGTTATTTATAAGCCGCACAAATGTGTCGATAAGGGTCCGACGGCGATTCGTAAGTGCTTATGAGTATTCGATTTAGGTTGATATCTTAACAGTGGAAAACGCGTCGATTAGTGGTTCGCAGCTGGTCGATTCATGGTCGCCTAATGTCGACCGTTTTTTGGTGTTGTCGGCCGCGCGGGAGCAACATCAATGTTGCCTACACCGATGGTGTCCGCGAATCGACAGGTTATCCACGTATTGGTCTATTTTCTCAGTAGTCGGGTCAGGTCGTCGATCGCCGCGCGAAGTGCTGCTTCGTTTGGCAGGGATTTCTCGACTTTTCGGAAGTTGTGCATGATCGTCGTGTGGTCGCGCCCACCAAGTATTTGCCCAATTTGCTCATAACTACTGGAGGTGAGTGTACGGGCTAGGTAAATCGCAGTGGCGCGGGCCGACACGACCGCCGCGCGGCGCGAAGCACTGGTGAGCTGCTTCAGCGGGATCTCGTGATACCGGGCCACCAGGCGGACGATATCGCGGAGCGACGGGGCGTGCGACTCTTTGCGTTTGTTCAGGAAGTGGGCCAGCGTGTCGGCCTCGAAGCGGGCGCCGGGGCCAAACTGGCGAAGCATATCGGCCGCCAGACGGAACAGCTCGCGCGGTTCTGGCGGGGTTTGCTCCACCAGCAGGTCGAGGGCCGAATCGGTGAGTTGCCACAGGTTGGTCGCGGCCAGTTGCTCGAACAGCTCGCGGCGGGTTTGCGTGCCGAGCGGCGAGATTTCGATCGTCAAACCGCTGGCAAACCAGTTCGCCAGGTCGGGCAACCATTGATCGAGGTGGGCAATGGGGCGCGACGAAGTCACAATGAGCTTCTGGCCGAGCGCTTCGCGATCTTGTAGTAAATGCAGCAATTCCTGCTGAAAACTGCCACGAATCGGCAAATGATCGAGGTCGTCGATTATCAACAGCGGCACCGCAACCAGGCGATCGTGCCAGGCGCGGGCCTGGTTGGCTTCGATGGCGTCGGCAAAGTCGCGACGCAGGTCGTTGGCCACCGCGAAGCAGGCTTGCTCGTCGCCCGCCAAGTCGGCCAGTCCGGCCGCCAAATGAGTTTTGCCGCAGCCGGTCGAGCCTACCAGCACCAGCGGGCTAGTGAGCCGCGACCACGTTTCGCGGCGGGTGCGCGCCGAATCGTGCTCGAGCACCGCACACCAGGCTTGCAGAACGGCCACCAACAGGCGGTTTTCTTCGCCGGCCACGAAGCCTTGCATGCTGAGCGCAGAGCTACTTTCGTCGCGGGCGGTGAGGCGCGCGCGAGGCATCCGACGTGGCACAGGAAGCGTCGACACTCCGTTGACCAA